>NZ_JAIOJZ010000001.1 GCF_020404845.1 Streptomyces hyderabadensis
GCCTTGCTCGTCCGCGTGGTCTTCTTCGCGGCGGGCTTGGCGGCCTTCTTGGCCGCCGTCTTGGCCGTCTTGGCGGCGGTCGCCTTCTTGGCGGCCGTGCCGGTGACCGTCTTCGTGGCGGTCTTCTTGGCGGTGGCCTTGGTCGCCACCGTCTTCGCCGCCTTGCGCGGCCGGGTCACCGACGGCGCGTCGCTGACCCGGTCGGCGCCCAGGACGTCCCGCAGGAACTTGCCGGTGTGGCTGGCGGGGACGCCCGCGACCTGCTCGGGGGTGCCCTCGGCGACCACCAGTCCACCGCCGGCACCGCCCTCGGGGCCCATGTCGACGACCCAGTCGGCGGTCTTGATCACGTCGAGGTTGTGCTCGATGACGATGACCGTGTTGCCCTTGTCGACCAGGCCGCCGAGGACCGTCAGCAGCTTGCTGATGTCCTCGAAGTGCAGACCGGTGGTCGGCTCGTCCAGGACGTAGACCGTGCGCCCGGTGGAGCGGCGCTGCAGCTCGCTGGCGAGCTTGACGCGCTGGGCCTCACCGCCGGACAGGGTGGTGGCGGACTGGCCGAGCCGGACGTAGCCGAGGCCCACGTCCTTCAGGGTCTTCATGTGCCGGGAGATCGCGGGCACCGCCTCGAAGAAGTCGGTCGCCTCCTCGATCGGCATGTTCAGCACGTCGGCGATGGACTTGCCCTTGTAGTGGACCTCCAGGGTCTCCCGGTTGTACCGGGCGCCGTGGCAGACCTCGCACGGGACGTAGACGTCCGGGAGGAAGTTCATCTCGATCTTGATCGTGCCGTCGCCCGCGCAGTTCTCGCAGCGGCCGCCCTTGACGTTGAAAGAGAAGCGCCCGGGCAGGTAGCCGCGGACCTTCGCCTCCGTCGTCTCGGCGAACAGCTTGCGGATGTGGTCGAAGACGCCGGTGTACGTCGCCGGGTTCGACCGCGGGGTGCGGCCGATGGGCGACTGGTCGACGTGGACGACCTTGTCGACGAGGTCGTCGCCGTCCACGCGCGTGTGCCTGCCCGGGACGTTCCGCGCGCCGTTCAGCTCGCGGGCCAGGTGGGTGTAGAGGATGTCGTTGACCAGCGTCGACTTGCCGGAACCCGAGACGCCGGTGACGGCCGTGAACACGCCCAGCGGGAAGGACACGTCGATGTCCTGGAGGTTGTTCTCCCGGGCGCCGTGCACGGTGAGCCGCCGGGAGGGGTCCTGCGGGCGCCGGATGTCGGGCAGCGGGATGGCCTTCCGCCCGGACAGGTACAGCCCGGTCTGCGACTCGGCGTTGTCGAGCAGCTCCTTCAGGGAGCCGCTGTGCACCACCTTGCCGCCGTGCTCACCGGCGCCGGGGCCGATGTCGACGATCCAGTCGGCGACCTTGATGGTGTCCTCGTCGTGCTCGACGACGATGAGGGTGTTGCCCATGTCCCGGAGCCGGACCAGGGTCTCGATCAGCCGGTGGTTGTCGCGCTGGTGCAGGCCGATGGACGGCTCGTCGAGGACGTACAGCACGCCGACGAGTCCGGAGCCGATCTGGGTGGCCAGCCGGATGCGCTGGGCCTCGCCGCCGGAGAGGGTGCCCGCCGCGCGGTTCAGCGAGAGGTAGTCCAGGCCGACGTCGACCAGGAACCGCAGCCGCTCGTTGACCTCCTTCAGGACCCGCTCGGCGATCTTCTTGTCACGGGCGTTGAGCGTCAGCTCGCCCAGGAAGTCCGCGCAGTCGCTGATGGACATCGCCGAGACCTCGGCGATCGACTTGCCCATGACGGTGACCGCGAGGACGAGGGGCTTCAGGCGGGTGCCCTCGCAGGTGGGGCAGGGCACCTCGCGCATGTAGCCCTCGAAGCGCTCGCGGCTGGCGTCGCTCTCCGCCTCGCTGTGCCGGCGCTTGACGAAGGGGATCGCGCCCTCGAAGGCCGTGGTGTACCGGCGCTCGCGGCCGTACCGGTTGCGGTAGCGGACCTCGACCTGGGTCTTGTGGCCGTACAGCAGGGCCTTGCGGGCACGCTGCGGAAGGCCCGCGAAGGGGATGTCCGTACGGAACCCGAGCGCGTCCGCGAGGGCGCCGATCAGGCGGCCGAAGTAGTCCTTGGTGTGCCCGTGCGACCAGGGGTGGATGGCGCCCTCGTCGAGGGACTTGTCCTCGTCGGGGACGATCAGCTCCGGGTCGACCTCCATGCGCGTGCCGATGCCGGAGCAGTCGGGGCAGGCGCCGAAGGGCGAGTTGAAGGAGAAGGAGCGGGGCTCCAGCTCCTCGAAGGACAGGTCGTCGTACGGGCAGTACAGGTGCTCGGAGTACATCCGCTCGCGCTCGGGGTCGTCCTCGGGGAGGTCGACGAAGTCGAGCACGACCATGCCGCCGGACAGGCCGAGCGCGGTCTCCACGGAGTCGGTCAGGCGCCGCTTGGCGGAGTCCTTCACGGTGAGGCGGTCGACGACCACCTCGATGGTGTGCTTCTCCTGCTTCTTCAGTGTGGGCGGGTTGGACAGCTGGACGGTCTCGCCGTCCACCCGCGCGCGGGAGTAGCCCTTGGTCTGGAGGTCGGCGAAGAGGTCGACGAACTCGCCCTTGCGCTCGCGCACCAGCGGCGACAGCACCTGGAAGCGGCTGCCCTCCGGCAGCTCCAGGACCTTGTCCACGATGGCCTGCGGCGACTGGCGCGAGATCGGCCGGCCGCACTCGGGACAGTGCGGCTTGCCGATGCGGGCGAAGAGCAGGCGCAGGTAGTCGTAGACCTCGGTGATGGTGCCGACCGTGGAACGCGGGTTGCGCGAGGTCGACTTCTGGTCGATGGAGACCGCCGGGGAGAGGCCCTCGATGAAGTCGACGTCCGGCTTGTCCATCTGGCCGAGGAACTGCCGGGCGTAGGAGGAGAGCGACTCCACGTAGCGCCGCTGGCCCTCGGCGAAGATGGTGTCGAAGGCCAGGGAGGACTTGCCCGACCCGGACAGGCCCGTGAAGACGATGAGCGAGTCACGAGGCAGGTCGAGCGAGACGTTCTTCAGGTTGTGCTCGCGCGCGCCACGGACGATGAGACGGTCGGCCACGCCGGTCCGCACCTTTCTTGAGAGAAGTGACAGGGGCGGGGCCCCCGTCTTTCTCAGACTAGGGGGAGCCACTGACAACGCCGGTCGGATTCACCGGTTGTCAACAAACCCCGACTTCCCAGCATGCCCGACGCCGCTTACGACCATATAGCACGTGCATTCGAATTACGGGGGCCGTGCACAACCTTCACCCGAAGGTGTGGTCCGGTCTAAGGTCAGCAGCATGATTGATCACGCTCATGACCTGGAGTCTGTACGTGACGCTACCGAGCGGCTCCTCACCGCGGTCGGGAAACTGGACAACGCGTCCGTGACGGAGTCGTCACGGCTGCCCGGCTGGAGTCGTGGCCATGTCCTCGCCCACCTCGCCCGCAACGCCGACGCCCTCGTGAACGTCCTCGAAGGACGCCCGATGTACGTCTCCGGCGAGGCCCGGGACGCCGACATCGAGCGGGACGCCCCGCGCCCGCTCGACGTCCAGCTCGCGGACGTGCGCGAGAGCGCGGCCCGGTTCCAGGACACGGCGGCCGTCCCCGCGGACTGGTCGCGGACCGTGGAGCTGCGCAACGGGATCACCGACTCGGCCTCCAGGGTGCCGTTCCGGCGTTGGGCCGAGGTGGCGCTGCACCACGTGGACCTGGGCATCGGCTACGAGCTGGAGGACCTCCCGGCGGAGTTCACCGAGCGGGAGACCGACTTCCTCGCCGCCCGGTTCACCGGTCACCCCGAGGTGCCGCCGACCCGGCTCACCGACGGCACGCGCGCGTGGCGCACGGGGCGGGAGGCGGCGGCCGCCGAGGTGACCGTCACCGGTCCCCCGGCCGATCTGCTCGGCTGGCTCGCCGGGCGTCGTGCGGGCTCGGCGCTCACGGTGGAGGGCGGTGCGCTGCCGGTCCTGCCTCCCCTCTAGGCGGCAGCCTGCGGGCGGCCTCCCGGCGCTAGGCTGGCCGTCATGACGTACAGCGGAGAGGTGACGGTCGGCGGACCCGCCGACGTGCACGAGCTCAAGGACCTGATGATCACCAAGGTCGCGGTCGGCCCGATGGACAACAACGCCTATCTGCTGCGCTGCCGGGCCACCGACGAGCAACTGCTGATCGACGCCGCCAACGACGCGCACACCCTGCTCGGCACGATCGGTGACGACGGCATCGCGTCCGTCGTCACCACCCACCGGCACGGCGACCACTGGCAGGCGCTCGCCGAGGTCGTCGCGGCCACCGGCGCCCGTACCCACGCCGGCCGGCACGACGCCGAGGGCATCCCGGTGCCGACCGACGTCCTGGTCGACGACGGCGACACGATCCGGGTGGGCCGGGTGGAGCTCACCGCGCGCCACATCGTCGGCCACACACCGGGCTCCATCGTCCTGGTCTACGACGACCCGCACGGGCATCCGCACGTGTTCACCGGGGACTGCCTGTTCCCGGGCGGCGTGGGGAACACCTTCAAGGACCCGGACGCCTTCGCGAGCCTCATCCATGACGTGGAGACCAAGGTCTTCGACCCGCTCCCGGACGAGACGTGGGTCTACCCCGGCCACGGCAACGACACGACGCTCGGCGCGGAGCGGCCGCACCTGCCGGAGTGGCGGGCGCGCGGCTGGTGAGGCGCGGGAGCTTCCAGGGCGGGCGCGTCCGGCACGTGTCCGCGCCCTCGCGCCCGGGTGCGCGCCCCGTGTGAAGCGTTCGCACACACCCGCGGTCCGCGCGCGCTCCCCGCGCGAGGGTGCGGCGCGGTCGACTGGTGGCAGCCCCGCACAGGAACGACGGCTCCTGCGCGGCACGGGCCGCCGGCCTCCCGACCCCCGCCCCCGGCCGGCGGCCCCGGCGCCTCAGGTCCTGGCCGAGCCCGCCCCGGCCAGGGCCGCGATCCGCTCCACCCCGAAGACGTATCCCTGCACACCGCACCCCGCGACGACCCCGTCGGCGCGCTGCGAGACGTAGGAGTGGTGCCGGAACGGCTCACGCTGGTGGATGTTGGAGATGTGGACCTCCACCACCGGCAGCCCGTCGCAGGTGTTGAGCGCGTCGAGGATCGCGACGGACGTGTGCGAGTAGGCGGCGGGGTTGATCACGATGCCGCAGTGGTGCAGCCGGGCCTCGTGGATCCAGTCCACCAGTTCGCCCTCGTGGTTGGACTGCCGGAAGTCCACCGTGCCGCCGTGCGCGGCCGCCGCCTTCACGCACAGCGCTTCGACGTCGGCGAGGGTGTCGGAGCCGTAGATCTCCGGCTGGCGCTGGCCGAGCAGATTCAGGTTGGGCCCGTTCAGGATCATGATCGGTGCGTTGGCCAGGGTGCGGGGCACGGTTCCTCCGGTCCGTGAGGGGGTGCTGCGGCCCCTGCGCGGCCGCCGCTCGGTCCCCGGTCTATCACGGTGCGCGGACGCCCCGGTCCCGGGCTACGGGTTGACGGCCAGTTCCAGGTACGCCGCGAACAGCATCAGGTGGACGCCTCCCTGCAGGGGCGTGGACCGGCCCGACGAGCAGGCCGGGAGCGGAGAACGGCTTTGCCGTTCGCCGCTCCCGGACCCGGGTGGATCAGGCCTCGACGCTGTCCTTCGACGCCTCGCCGCTCCCGGCGGCCGCCGTCTCCGCCTCGGCCTCGGCCTGCTTCTTCGAGGCACGGAGGCTGGTGATCGTGGTGACGATCAGGACGGAGCAGATCACGCCGAGCGAGACCGGAATGCTGATCTCGGGGACGTGGACGCCGGACTCGTGCAGGGCGTGCAGCACCAGCTTGACGCCGATGAAGCCCAGGATCACGGACAGGCCGTAGGACAGGTGGACCAGCTTCTTCAGCAGGCCGCCGATGAGGAAGTACAGCTGGCGCAGACCCATCAGGGCGAAGGCGTTGGCCGTGAACACGATGTACGGGTCCTGCGTCAGGCCGAAGATCGCCGGGATGGAGTCGAGCGCGAAGAGCACGTCGGTGGTGCCGATGGCGAGCATCACGACCAGCATCGGGGTCATGATCTGCTTGCCGTTCTCCTCGATCCACAGCTTGGTGCCGTGGTACCGGTCGGCGACACCGAAGCGTCGCTCGGCGGCCTTGAGGAGCTTGTTCTCCTCGAACTCCTCGTCCTCCTCGTCGGCCCGGGCCTCCTGGATGAGCTTCCAGGCGGTGTAGATGAGGAAGGCACCGAAGATGTAGAAGACCCAGGCGAAGCTGGCGAGGATCGCCGCGCCCGCGGCGATGAAGACGGCCCTGAGGATCAGGGCTATGAGGACACCGATGAGCAGGACCCGCTGCTGGTACTGCGAGGGCACCGCGAACTTCGCCATGATCAGGACGAAGACGAAGAGGTTGTCCACGCTCAGCGACTTCTCGGTGATGAAGCCAGCGAAGAACTCGCCGGCGGGCTCACCGCCGCCGAAGAAGAGCAGGCCGAGCCCGAAGAGGCCCGCCAAGGCGATCCAGACGCCGGTCCAGATGCCGGCTTCCTTGATCGACACGTCGTGCGGTTTGCGGCCGATGAAGAAATCGACCGCGATGAGGGCGGCAAGGCCCACGATGGTCAGGACCCACAGGGTCACCGAAACTTCCACTACGCCTCCGGCAGTACGTCACACGGCAGATGTCAGCGTCGTCGCTGCCGGAGGTCTCTTCCACCCGGGAACCTGGGACGCGCGATGCGTCTGGAACCACGGGCCGACGCCCCGGGATCTGGCCTGATCCGTATTGACGGGTACGCCGCACAGACAGGGAGTACTCCCCTCCGTACGGACGACAGTACCCCAATCCCCAAGGGATGGTAAAGAGATTTGCAAATTAAGCTCAAAAGCCCAGCTCGGGAGCGGTCACCGACCCCACGAACGGCGGGCGGCGGCGACCTGCGCGAGCACCTGCTGGAGCACCTGGCTGCCGGGCGGCACCAGCGAGGGCTCGTACGTCCAGGCATGCCCGACCCACGGGTCGGCGAGGTGGTCGTCGGCCACCGGCGTCAGCCGGAGCAGCGAGCGCCACAGCGGATCGAGCAGCGGCCCGAACCCGGCGGACTCCTCGCGGTCGGCGACCATCATCAGGTGGACGCCGACGGCCGGCCCCTCGTCGGCGAGGTAGCGCAGCTGGTTGACGGCCCGGTCGTCGAAACCGTGCGGGAAGTCGTTGACGATCAGCAGTTGCTGCGAGGTGTCGAGACCGGGCGGGAGCGCGTCCGGGGCGCCTCCGCGCAAGGCCATCTGGACCAGGTCGACGCGCTGGGTGAGACGGGCCAGTACGTCCGCCGTCCCCGCGGCGCCCTGGGCGGGCGGCGCGGCGAGCACCCCGCTCTGCACCAGCGGCGCCAGTGCCTGCGCCCCGGATCCGGCCGGGTCGATGACGTGCACGGTGAACTCGCCCGCCGGATAGACGGCGAGCAGCCGGGCGGCGTGGGCGACGGCCGTCTCCAGGCCCAGGCGCCGCATCTCGTGGGAGTCGGCGAACGAACCGTCGAGCGAGGCGGAGCGCCCGCTGTCGATCCACAGGCCACGCTCCAGCGGCAGCCGCATCAGCATCGGGATGCGGATGCGGTCGGCCTCCGGCAGATGGAGATCGCCCAGCCTGAGGGCCATCGGGATCTCCATCGGGACGCGGTAGGCGTGCCAGACCGGGTTGTCCCAGCGGGCGAAGGCCGCCGGCAGCGCGGGTTCGACGACCTCCGCCTCTGCGACGAGCTGGGCGACGTCCCGGTCCAGCACCTCCCGGGCCTGGGCCACCAACTGGCCGTGCCGGGCGCGCGCCCCCTCGCGGGCGGCGTCCCCCTGCCCGCCGATCCGGCTGCGCGGGTCGGCCAGGACCTGGTCGAGTTCCTTCTCCATGCGGGAGTCGGCGAAGTCGACGGCGCTGCGGTAGGCGGCCGTGGTGCGGGCGAGGTCCTCGAACATGCCCCACACCTGGTTGTAGAGCCGCTCCTCCATGGACCAGCCGGTGGCGTCGCCGGCGACGGGCCGGGCCGGCTGACCGGGTTCGGCCGGGGGCGCGGCCGGCGGGGGCGGGGGCGGTGCCGTGTTCTGCCGGCGGGGGTGGCTGTAGTCGATCGGGCCGCCGGCGGGCGCGGCCGGCTGGCCGGTGGTGGCGGACTCCCCCGGCCCGCCCGGGTACGGCTGCTGCGCCCCGTGTCGCCCCGGCGCCCCGGGCGTCTGCGGGCCGGGAGCGGAAGCACCCTGGGGGTCGTACGGAGACGACGCCGGCGGTACGGGCGTACCGGGGCCGGTCGGGGGCGGGGTGCCGTGGTCCGGACGGTGTGCCGGGGCGGCGGCGGGCGGGGCGGGTATCGAACGGGCCAGCCCGCTCGCCACCGCCTCGTGGATGCTCGCCGCGAGCTGGTGGGCCTCGGGCAGCTTCTGGTCGGCGAGCAGCTCGGCGAGACCGCCCGCGTAGCCCTGGCCGACGGCGCGGACCTTCCAGGCGCCCTGGCGCCGGTAGAGCTCCAGGGCGACGACGGCGGACTCGGCCTCCAGGCCGGTGATGGTGTAGCTGGCGACCTCGTCGCCGTCGAGATCCGTGACGGCGACGAAGGGGGCGGCGACGGCCCCGAACCGGGCCGGGCCTCTCCCGCCGATGGGCAGGGCGAGCAGCACACTGACGCGGTGCACCGCATCCGGCACGGCGTCCAGGTCCACCGCGAGGCGGTGATCGGCGGCGGCCTGCCGGGAGACCTCCAGGCCCGGAAGGGTGGGCGCGCCCGGGTGGACCACCCGTTCGACGCCGTGGATCGTGCCGTTCTCGTCGCCGAGCGTGGCCCCGGCCACGACCGGCGTGCCGGCCGAGACCCGGATCTCGAGACGGGCCCGGGGCAGCGGGTGGTTCTGTCCCCGCGTCAGCTCGGCCGTCATCGCCTTCCCCCTGTGTCGATCGTGTGTCACCCGCGAGACGTCATGCGGGCCTGGCCGGTCCCGCGAACGGGACCGGCCGGTTCGTGTCGGACGGCTGCGGCCGGACCACCGCAGCTCCAGGCCTGCCGCCTACAGGACCGGCAGGATCGCCGGCATGAGGTCCTGGAAGGTGCGGCCGTTGGCCGGGGTGCCGATGGCGGTCATCGCCCAGCCCTGGCCGGAGCGGTTCACCTTGGCCATGATCTGGGCCGTGAAGGCCCCGCCGCCGGCCAGCGTGTAGCGGGCCAGCTCCTGGCCGTTGGTCTCGTCGACCAGACGGCAGAAGGCGTTCTGCACTTCCTGGAAGGTCTGGCCGGTGAAGGAGTTCACCGTGAAGACGATCTGGTCGATGTGGACCGGGACGCGCTGCAGGTCGACGAGGATCGCCTCGTCGTCGCCGCCCTGGCCGACACCGCCGACGAGGTTGTCCCCGGTGTGGCGCACCGAGCCGTCGTCGCTCACCAGGTGGCGGAAGAAGACGACGTCGACCGGCTGCTTGTCCGCGAAGAGGACCGCGGAGGCGTCCAGGTCGATCTCCCGGGTGCGCGAACCGAACAGGCCGCGCCGGGGAGCCGCCTGCCAGCCGAGACCCATGCGCACCGACGTCAGGCTGCCGCCGTCGCTCTTCTGCAGACTGATGGCCTGACCCTTGGTCATGTTGACGGTCACGCGCTGATCCCCTCTCGAACTGTCCCCTGTTGCCGCGGTGCCCGCGGTTGACCAGAACCCTACGCAGGGGCACTGACAGTGACCCACCCCGGTCCGTGCTTTGTGTCGGTCTTGCAACACAGCGCGTGCCCGACCGGGCCGTCAGGCCAGGCCCGCCTCCTTCATCTGGCGCAGTTCCTTCTTCATCTCGGAGACCTCGTCGCGCAGCCGGGCCGCGATCTCGAACTGGAGGTCGGCCGCGGCGGCCCGCATCCGGGTGGTGAGGTCCTCGATCTGCTCGGCCAGCTCCGCCGCGGGACGGTCGGTCACCGCCGTCTCCTTGGCCCGGCCCTTGGCCGCCTTGGCTCCGCCCGTCGCCTGGCCGCCCAGCGCGGGCACCGGAGCCTTGGCGCCCTTGCCCTCCTTCGCCTGGCGGTAGCCCGAGCCCAGGAGCTGCTCGGTGTCGACGTCCTCGCGGGCGATCTGCGCCACGATGTCGTTGATCTTCTTGCGGAGCGGCTGCGGGTCGATGCCGTTCGCCTTGTTGAACGCGACCTGCTTCTCGCGTCGGCGGTTGGTCTCGTCGATGGCCTTCTCCATCGCCGGCGTGATCTTGTCCGCGTACATGTGGACCTGGCCGGAGACGTTGCGCGCCGCGCGCCCGATGGTCTGGATCAGGGAGGTGCCGGAGCGCAGGAAGCCCTCCTTGTCGGCGTCGAGGATCGCCACCAGGGACACCTCGGGCAGGTCCAGGCCCTCACGCAGCAGGTTGATGCCGACCAGGACGTCGTACTCGCCGGCGCGCAGCTCGCGCAGCAGCTCGACGCGGCGCAGCGTGTCGACGTCGCTGTGCAGGTAGCGGACCTGGATGCCGAGTTCCACGAAGTAGTCGGTGAGGTCCTCGGCCATCTTCTTGGTGAGGGTGGTGACCAGGACCCGCTCGTCCTTCTCGGTCCGCTTGCGGATCTCGTGCACCAGGTCGTCGATCTGGCCTTCGGTGGGCTTGACGACCACCTCCGGGTCGACCAGGCCGGTGGGACGGATGATCTGCTCGACGGCGCCGTCCGAGCGGGACAGCTCGTAGGCGCCCGGGGTCGCCGACAGGTAGACCGTCTGACCGATGCGCTCCTGGAACTCCTCCCACTTCAGCGGGCGGTTGTCCAGCGCGGAGGGCAGCCGGAAGCCGTGGTCGACCAGGGTCCGCTTGCGGGACGCGTCGCCCTCGTACATGGCGCCGATCTGCGGGACGGTGACGTGCGACTCGTCGATGACGAGCAGGAAGTCGTCCGGGAAGTAGTCCAGCAGGGTGTTCGGCGGAGAGCCGGGCGAGCGGCCGTCGAAGTGCATCGAGTAGTTCTCCACCCCGGAGCAGGAGCCGATCTGGCGGAGCATCTCGATGTCGTACGTGGTGCGCATGCGCAGCCGCTGGGCCTCCAGGAGCTTGCCCTGCTTCTCCAGCTCGGTCAGGCGCTCGGCCAGCTCCTTCTCGATGTCGTTGACCGCCCGCTCCAGGCGCTCGGGGCCAGCGACGTAGTGGGAGGCCGGGAAGACGTACAGCTGCTGGTCGTCGCTGATGATCTCGCCGGTGACCGGGTGGAGCGTGGACAGGGCCTCGATCTCGTCGCCGAACATCTCGATGCGGACGGCCAGCTCCTCGTAGACCGGGAAGATCTCGATGGTGTCGCCGCGCACCCGGAAGGTACCGCGGGCGAAGGCCATGTCGTTGCGCGTGTACTGGATGTCGACGAAGCGGCGCAGCAGCTCGTCCCGGTCGTGCTCCTCGCCGACCCGCAGCGGGACCATGCGGTCGACGTACTCCTGCGGGGTGCCGAGGCCGTAGATGCAGGACACGGAGGCGACCACGACGACGTCACGGCGGGTGAGCAGCGAGTTGGTGGCGGAGTGGCGCAGCCGCTCCACCTCCTCGTTGATCGAGGAGTCCTTCTCGATGTAGGTGTCCGACTGGGGGACGTAGGCCTCGGGCTGGTAGTAGTCGTAGTACGAGACGAAGTACTCGACGGCGTTGTTGGGCAGCAGCTCGCGGAACTCGTTGGCCAGCTGGGCGGCCAGGGTCTTGTTCGGCGCCATCACCAGGGTGGGGCGCTGGAGCTTCTCGATCATCCACGCGGTGGTGGCGGACTTGCCGGTGCCGGTCGCGCCGAGCAGGACGACGTCCTTCTCGCCTGCCTGGACGCGCCGGGCCAGCTCGGCGATGGCCGTCGGCTGGTCGCCGCTCGGCTGGTAGGGGCTGACGACCTCGAAGGGCGCCACCGTGCGTTCGATCTGGGAAACGGGCCGCATGGGTTCCACCGTACGACCCCGCACTGACAACGGGTCCCGGTCAGCGGTTCTGCGGGGTGCGGGGGCGCCGGTGGACCAGGGGGCGGCGGGTGCGGCGCACGGGGTGGCGTGCCGTGCGGCGGATCGTGCGCACGCCGTCGGTGTGGGCGGGGATGCCCGGCTTCCGCTCGACGGGGGCCGCGGCGGGCTTCCCCGTCACCATCAGCGGGTCGAGCACCACGACGGCGCCGGCCAGGAGGAGGAAGGCGAGGGGACCGATCAGCATGGGGGCGAGCAGTTCGGCGGGCGATCCGCCGGCGGCGGGCTCGGCCGTGCCGCTGACGTGGACCTCGACTGCGGCCATCCCCGTGTAGTGCATGCCGGTGACGGCGAGTCCCATGATCAGGGCCGCGCCCACGCTCCACAGGAAGCCCCGGACCTGTCCGGCCGCCCACAGGGCGGCGGTGGCGGCGGCCATGGCTATGACGACGGACCCGGCGACGGTGAGGGTGTTGTACGTCAGCTGCCCGTCCAGATGCATCCCGGCCATTCCCAGGTAGTGCATGGACGCGATGCCCAGGCCGGTGATGGTGCCTCCGGTGAACAGGGCCGTCCCGGTCGCTCCCCGGTAGCCGACGATGAAGATCCCGACCCCCACCATGAGGATGGCGACGGCCAGGCTGGCGAAGGTCATCAGCCAGTCGTAGCGGATCGGCGTGTGTTCGATCGTGAAGCCCATCATCGCGACGAAGTGCATGGTCCAGATGCCGGAGCCGATCGCCGCCGAGCCGAGGGCGAGCCACCCGGGACGCCAGGAACGGGTGACGAGCATGGCCCTGGCGGTGCAGCGCAGACCGAGGGCGCCGCCGAGGCACGCCATGAGGTAGGCCGCCAGCGGTGTGACGAGTCCGTAGCCGAATCCGTGGACCGTGCCTTGCATGTGCGGCTGCCCTTCCGCCTTCTTACGCCCCGGTGATGTCCCGGATTCTCCTGATCTGCGCCCCTCCCAGGACCGCGCGGACGATCAGGGTCGAGAGCAGAGAGTATGACTTCCACCGGAATGGTCGAACGATTCTCCGGCAAAGAATCACGGTCTCACCCCAGTTGTGCCGCCCCCGTGAGCGTAGTTGAGCAACTCCATTCAGCCTGTGGCCACTCCGCACCCCTCTTTTGTTGACTCTCTGATGTCACAGTGGTGCTGTCCGTGATCGTTCGACGCGAGGAGTACGCATGCACGTGCGCGCAGTAGCCGTCACGACCACCGCCCTTCTTGGAGTCGCCCTCACGGCTCCCCTCTCGCACGCCCGGGCCGACCAGGCGGGCGGGGACGGGCCCACGGTCGTCGCCCACCGGGGCGCTTCCGGGTACGCGCCGGAGAACACGCTGGCCGCCGTCGACCGGGCGGCCGAGCTGGGCATCCGCTGGGTGGAGAACGACGTCCAGCGCACCCGGGACGGCGAACTCGTCGTCCTCCACGACGAGAGCCTGGCCCGTACGACCGACGTGGAGGAGGTCTTCCCGGACCGGTCGCCCTGGAAGGTGAAGGACTTCACGGCCGCCGAGATCGCGCGGCTGGACGCGGGCAGCTGGTTCGGGTCCGAGTACGCGGGCGCGCGGGTGCCGACGCTGGAGCAGTACGTGGAGCGGGTGGAGCGCAACCACCAGAAGCTGCTGCTGGAGCTGAAGAGCCCCGGGCTGTACCCGGGCATCGAGCGGCAGACGCTCAAGGTCCTCGCCAACGAGGGCTGGCTGGACCGGCGGCACGTGGCCGGGCGGCTGGTCGTGCAGAGCTTCGACGCCGACAGCATCCGGACGGTCCACGACCTCAAGCCCGCCGTCAAGACCGGGTTCCTCGGCACCCCGGCGGTCTCGGAGCTGCCGGCGTACGCGGAGTTCGCCGACCAGATCAACCCGTCGTACGGCTCGCTCTCCATGAGCTACGTGTCCGCGGTCCACGCGTTCACCGGGCCGCACGGCAGGCCGCTGGAGGTCCTGACCTGGACGGTGGACGACGCGGACACCGCGCGCCGGGTGGCCGGGTACGAGGTCGACGGCATCATCACCAACAAACCCGACGTGGTGCGGGACGCCGTGGACTGACCGGCGTTGTCAGTGGCGGGCCGTACCGTGGGCGCATGGACAGCCCTGGGCAGTACGAACAGCAGGTCGTGTGGACCGTCGTCGGGACCGGCATCGGTCCGCTGCTGCTGGCCGCCACCCGCGAGGGTCTGGTCAACGTCGTGTTCCACGCGACCGGCGCCACCCGCGACCGGGCGCTCGAACGGCTCGCGGCCCGGCTGGGCACGGAGCCCGTCGAGGCGCCCGGCTCCCCGCTGCTGGCCGAGGCGATACGCCAGGTGGAGGCCTACTTCGCGGGCCACAGGCGCGACTTCGACGTGCCGTTGGACTGGTCGCTGATCTCGGGCTTCAACCGGCAGGTGCTGCGCGAGCTGGCGTCCGGCGTCCGCTACGGCCAGGTCGTCGGCTACGGCGACCTGGCCCGCCGGGTGGGGCAGCCGGGCGCCGCCCAGGCGGTGGGCATGGCCATGGGGGCCAATCCGCTGCCGGTCGTCGTGCCGTGCCACCGGGTCGTGGAGAGCGACGGCGGCATCGGCGGGTTCGGCGGCGGCGTGGGCACCAAGCGGCGGCTGCTCGCGCTGGAGGGTGTGCTGCCCGAGCCGTTGTTCTGACCGGCGGCACCGGCCGGGCGGGCGTCGCCCGTGGTGGTCACTCGTAGTGCCGGGCCTCGATGATGTTGCCGTCCGGGTCGCCGAAGTAGAAGCTCCGCCTCGCCATGCCGCGGGCGCCGTAGGAGTCGTGGGAGAGGTCCGAGACGGGGATGGACTGCTCCTGCAGGCGTGCGCGCAGGGCGTCGAAGTCGTCCGGGGGCAGGGACACGCAGATGTGGTTGACGGGGTGCCCGGCACTGGCGTCGGCGCCGGGGAGCATGCGCATGCGGTCCGCCATGGTGTGCGGTGCGAGGTCGAGGATGGTCTCGTCGTTGAGACGTACGGAGGGGAAGCTCACGGTCCCGGCGGCGTACTCGGTGACGCGCAGGGGTTCGAAGCCCAGGTTCTTCTCGTAGAAGCCGGCCGCGGCGACCGGGTCGCGCACCCAGAGGACGACGTGGTCGAGACGTGTGGTGTTGTCCGTCATGGCTCCCAGGCTCGTGGCCGGTCCCGGCGGCCGCAAGGGGTGCCTTCCGGCAGGTGTCTTCCGGCCCCGGCGGGGTTTGGCGCGGTCCCCCGCCCGCCAGGGATGAGGGAGACCGTAGCCGAGTCAGACCTTCGACAGGAGGCGGACACGTGACGCTGGTGGTGTCGGAAGAGGTACGGGAGGCGTTGGAGGCCCGCCGTCCCGTGGTGGCGCTGGAGTCCACGATCATCGCGCACGGCTTGCCGCGCCCGCGCAACCTGCTCGTGGCGCGGGAGCTGGAGGAGGCGGTGCGGCGGGAGGGCGCCATACCCGCGACGATCGCCGTGCTCGACGGACGGCCGCACGTCGGCCTGGACAAGGAGCAGCTGGAGCGGGTCGCCAACGAGGACGGCATCCGCAAGCTGGGGCACCGGGACCTGCCGCTCGCGGTGGCCTCCGGCGCGAGCGGGGCGACCACCGTGTCGGCTACCGCCCTGCTGGCGGCGCTGGCGGGCGTCCGGGTGTTCGCGACCGGAGGGCTGGGCGGCGTCCACCGGGAGTGGACGGTGACGCAGGACGAGTCGGCCGACCTGGGCCTGCTGGCCCGCACCCGGATCACGGTGGTCTGCGCGGGCGTGAAGTCCATCCTGGACGTCCCCGCGACCCTGCAACGGCTGGAGACGCTGGGGGTCGCGGTCGCCGGGTACGGGACGGACCGCTTCCCCGGCTTCTACCTGTCCGACTCGGGACATCCGGTGGACTGGCGGCTGGACGACCCGGAGCAGGTGGCGGCGGTCATGCGGGCGCAGGACGCGCTGGACGGCCCGCGGTCCGCGCTCGTGGTCGCCAACCCCGTGCCCGAGCAGGAGCAGCTCGATCCGGTGCTCCACGCGCGCGTGCTCGCCGAGGCGCTGCGGGCCTGTGAGACGGAGGGGATCACGGGCCAGGCCGTCACGCCGTTCCTCCTGGAACGCCTGGTACGGCTCACCGACGGCGCCTCGATGAGCGCCAACCTGGCGGCCGTGCGGGGGAACGTGCGGCTGGCGGCCCGCATCGCCGCGGCCTGGACCGGGGCGTGACCGGGACGGGCGGTACGCCGGGCGGCGCGCTGCTGGTCGTCGGGGACGTGGTCACGGACGTCGTCGCCCGGCACCGGGGACCGCTGGCGCCCGGTACCGACACCGCCGCCTCGGTGCGGCGGCTGCCCGGCGGGGCGGGTGCCAACGTGGCCTGCTGGGCGGCGCACACCGGGTGCGGGGACGTGCGGCTGCTGGGCCGGGTGGGCACCGACGCGTCCGCGTGGCACGCACGGGAGCTGGCGGCGTGCGGGGTGCGGCCGCTCCTCGTGGTCGACGCGGCGGCGCCGACGGGGACGGTGATCTGCCTGGTCGACACCGCCGACGCGGCCGAGCGGACGTTCCTCACGGACAGCGGGGCGTCGCTGCGGATCGGGCCGGACGACTGGTCGGACACGCTGCTCGACGGCGTGGGCCGACTGCACCTCTCGGGCTATCTGGTGTTCTCGGAGCCGAGCCGCGCCCTGGTGTCGGTCGCCCTGTCGGCGGCCCGCGCGCGAGGAGTGCCGGTCAGCCTGGACCCGGCGTCGGCCGGGTTCCTCACCGCGCTGGGCGTCGACCGTTTCCTCGGTCTCGTCGAGGGCGTGGACGTGCTGCTGCCCAGTCGTGACGAGGCGTGTCTGCTCACCGGCCTGCCCGACCCGGCGGACGCGGCCGCGAAGCTCAGCCGGCATGTTCCGCTGGTGATCGTCAAGCAGGGGGCGGAAGGGGCCCTGGTGGCCCGGTCCGGTGCCGTGAGCGCACGGGTCGCCGCGGTCCCGGCGTCGCCTCGGGACAGCACGGGGGCCGGTGACGCCTTCACCGGCGCGTTCCTCGCCGCGCTGCTCACGGGCGCGGAGGCGAGGGATGCGGCGGCCGCCGGATGCCGGGCGGGCGCGCGGGCGGTCGAGCGGGTGGGCGGGAGACCGCCCCGGGCTGCCTGTCGGCGGCCGGCCGACGGGTAGCGGTCCGGGGGTCACCCCTTTGGAGGGAGATCACCCCTTGCGCCCCCACGCCGAGACCATCGGCGCGGTCGCCAGGTCCATGCCGCCGGACGCGACGTTCGCGAGGTGGCGGTCGATGTCGTCGTGGGTGGCGACCCCGGCGGCGACCAGCTGGTCGCGGATCTGTCGTACCGTCGCGGACTCCAGGGCGGCGCACGCGGGCGAGGTGACCGGGAAGTAGGCGTCGGCCTCCACTCGGCGCAGCCCGGCCTCCCGGAGCAGCCGGGGCAGCCGTCGGCCGTAGGAGAGGTCGGCGCCGCGCTGGGCCAGCAGTTGGCGGAAGCCGTGCCGGAGCCGGTTCGCCAGCTGCTGCTCGGGGCCGTGCTCGTCGGGGCAGAGCAGGGGCTGGAGCGCCGGGTCGGCGTCCTCGACCAGGAGGCGGCCACCGGGGCGCAAGGCCTGGATCATCGACCGCAACGCCCGGTCCCGGTCGGGGACATGGACCAGGACGAGCCGTGCGTGCACCAGGTCGAAGCCCTCCCCCGGCGGCTCCTCCGCGCCCACGTCGTGCACCCGCACCTCGACCGGCGGCCGGCCGGCCGGGGCGACCCGTGCGGTGTCGATGTCCGTCGCGAGGACCTTGCCGGTCGGTCCGACCCGCTTGGCCAGCCAGGACACCACGGAGGTGCCTCCGGCCCCGACCTCCCAGCAGCGCCAGCCGGGACCGACACCGAGTGCGCCGAGGTGCCGGAACGTCGTGGGGTCGAAGAGCGTGGCGAAGGCGTCGAAGCGCTCCGCCGCCTCGGACCGGGCGTTGTCGAGGAGGTATCCGTCGGTTCGCGTCATGCCCCGATCATCCCAGTCGTCCCGCTTGTCCGAAGGGGACGACGCTCCGGCACGAGGGCCTCCTCCGGGGCCCGGTGCGGTCGGGACGGGGACGTGTGCGAGACCCCGAGCGATCCGTCCACAGGCGGGAACCAAGCGGAATCTCCGCTTTCCACAGGCTCGTTCGCCGTGCCCGCCGACCTGGCAAACTGGCCTGCCAAGGCGCGGGAAGCACGGCGCGAGGGGACCCACGCGAGGAGATTCGGGATGACCATGGCAGGGAATCTGCGCAAGGTCACGGGGCTGGACAGGGTCGGCGGCCTCCGGAAGATGGCACGGCTGACCCGCCGACGGCCGCGGGTGGACCTGAGCCACCCCGCCCGTTCCCCGCTGGGTTCCTCGGTGGTGAACTGCGTGACCTACCGGGACGGTGTCCGCCTGCCCGAGAGCGGCGATCCGGTCGAGGCGGTGACGCGGATGCGCGGGCGCGGGGCGGGTTTCGTCTGGCTCGGTCTGCACGAGCCGACGGACCAGGAGTTCGCGGGGATCGCGGAGCTGTTCGAGCTGCATCCGCTGGCGGTCGAGGACGCGATCGAGGCGCACCAGCGACCCAAGGTGGAGCGGTACGGAGAGACGCTCTTCGCCGTGTTCAAGACGGTCTGCTACGTGGAGCACGAGGAACTCACGGCCACCAGCGAGGTGGTGAGCACCGGCGAGATCATGGTGTTCGCCGGGCACGACTTCGTGATCACCGTGCGGCACGGGCGGCACGGCTCGCTGGGACCGTTGCGGGAAGGGCTGGAGTCCGATCCCGCACAGCTCGCCAAGGGGCCGTCGGCGGTGCTGCACGCGATCGCGGACCATGTGGTGGACGACTTCCTGAGCGTCATCGAGTCGGTCCAGGAGGACGTCGACCACGTCGAGACGGAGGTGTTCGCGGAGAACGGCGCGCGGGTCGACCCCGGCCGCATCTACCAGCTCAAGCGCGAACTCCTGGAGCTGCGGCGGGCCGTGGTGCCGCTCGGCCGGCCGCTGGAGGAGCTGGCCACGCGGCCGTTCCGGGTGGTCGACCCGGAGATACAGGCGTACTTCCGCGACGTCGCCGACCATCTGCTGCGGGCCACCGAGCAGATCGCGGCCTTCGACGAACTCCTCAACTCCATCCTCCAGGCCCACCTCGCCCGAGTGACCGTCGCGCAGAACGAGGACATGCGGAAGATCACGGCCTGGGCCGCGATCATCGCCCTCCCCACGATGGTCTGCGGGGTGTACGGCATGAACTTCGACCACATGCCGGAGCTGGGCTGGCGCTACGGCTACGGCCTGGTCATGGGCGTGATGGCCGTCGGCTGCCTGGCGCTGCACCGGGGTTTCAGGCGCAACGGCTGGCTCTGAGGGGTCAGCCGCTCCAGGCGGGATGCCGTGGGTCGTCGGCGCGCACCAGGACGTCGGCGGTGCCCGACGGGTCGGTCTCCTCGTCGTAGCGCTCGAAGGCGGGCAGGGTCCACTGCTCGGCCTCGGGGGTGCGGCGGCGCAGGGCGCCGGGGGTGAGGACGAGATGGACACTCAGATCGAGGGGGAACCAGTGCCGGAGCAGGAAGGGGCCGTGGAGCAGCAGCACGCCGCCGGGAGGGAGCCGGACGTAGGCGCTGCGGGTGGCCCGGTCGGTGACCGGGTCCCACAGGTCGGGCAGGACCCGCCCGTCGCCGCCGGGGCCGAGGGGGTCGAAGACCTCGCGCCACAGGGCGCCGGTGTCGTACCAGCCGCTGTAGTAGGACTCGGCGTCCCGGTGTCCGTACTCCAGGCGGAGCGAGGCGGGCCGCAGGAAGCCCTCCGTCCCGACGGCGAGCGAAGGGCGGCCGCGGACGCGCAATGCCTCACCGAGCCGTTCGGCGAGGTCGCCGGGGCGGGCGGCCGGGGCGCCGTCGAGGGCGACGCGCGTCCAGGCACTGCCGTCGGTGGGCTTCAGGTCGAGCAGTCGCTCGGCGAGCCGGTCGCCGAGCCGGTCCCAGGTGATCGCTTCCAGTCGCACCCGCCCATGATGCGTCAGCTCCCGCACCGGCCGTCACGACGGTCGCCCCGTCGGTCGGTCGCCGCCCCCGCCCGCCTGGACGCTCGCGCATGGACCCGGGGCGCTCGGCCATGGTCACCGTGTCGGTGCGGGGGTTGACTTGGGTGATCGACGGCTGGGAGCCGAAGCGAGTCGGAGCCGTCGAACGGGTGGGAGCTGACCGGACGGGTGGGAGTTGACGGACATGAGTGACGGACCGTACGTCGTGCTGGTGGTGCTGGGCGTGCTCGGGACCGGTCTGACGGCCGGTGTCTTCTGCGCGTTCTCCACCTTCGTCATGCGGGGGCTAGCCGCGCTGCCGCCCGCGCAGGGGGTCGCCGCGATGAACGCGATCAACAAGGCAGCGGTGAGACCGGCCTTCATGTCCGTGTTCCTCGGGACGGCGCTGCTGGCCGCGGTGACCGCCGTGGTCACGCTGGTGCTGTGGCCGGAGGATTCGGCGGTGGAGCTGCTGCTGGGCAGCGGGCTGTACCTGGCCGGGTCGTTCGGCGTCACCGTGGCGGCCAACGTGCCGCGCAACGACGCGCTGCTCCGGCTGGAGCCCGGCTCCGCGGAGGCGGCCGACCGCTGGCCCGCGTACGTGCGCGAGTGGACGGCCTGGAACCACGTCCGTGCGGTTGCCTCCGCCGCCGCGGCGATGGCGTACGTGCTGGCCCTCGTCTGAGTCCTTCTGCGCGCGGGGCGGCCCGGTCGTTCCCGCCCGACCACGCGCGGGGAGGCCGCCCGACCCGTCACGGCTTGCGGGCCACCGCCCCGTACCCGGGGATGATCCCGTCGTCCTGGCCGGCGACCGGATCGCCCAGTTCGGGGTGCCACAGGTGCGGCACCGCGATTCCGGGCTCCACCAGGTCGAGGCCGGTGAAGAAGCGGGCGAACTCCTCGCGCGAACGCAGGGCCAGGGTGACCCCGGCGGCGCGGAGCTTCTCGGTGGCCGCCCGCGACTCCTCGGGGGTGAAGTCGGCCGTCGCGTGGGTCATCACCAGATGGCTGCCGGACGGCAGCGCGTCCAGCAGCCGGCGGACCAGGTCGTGCGCCCCGTCCTCGTCCGGGACGAAGTGCAGCAGCGCGACCAGCGACAGCGCGACGGGCCGGTCGAAGTCCAGGATCTTTCCCGCCCCCTCCAGGACGGCGTCCGGGTCCCGGACGTCGGCCTGGAGGTACTCGGTCTCCCCCTCGGGCGTGCCACGCAGCAGGGCGGCGGCGTGGGCCAGCACGATGGGGTCGTTGTCGCAGTAGACGACGCGGGCGTCGGGCGCGGTCTCCTGGGCGACCTGGTGCAGGTTGGGCTCGGTCGGTATCCCGGTGCCGACGTCCAGGAACTGCCGGATGCCCTGGCCCGCCAGCCAGCGGGTGGCACGGTGCATGAAGGCGCGGTTGACCCGCGCCATCACCGGCACCCTCGGGTCGAGGGCGAGCATCTGCCGGCCCATCGCCTCGTCGACCGGGTAGTTGTCCTTTCCGCCGAGATACCAGTCGTACATCCGCGCGGGGTGCGGCTTGCTCGTGTCGATCCCGGCGGTGCTGTGCTGCCCGGTCATGACGCACTCCCAGGTGTTGAGTCCTCGTCGCGATGGGTGACCAACTCAGTGCCAAACAGCTTAAAATCAACAATCAAACGGACATGTGTTCCAGGACGGTTTCAGGACAGAAGGAAGTCCGCCTCTCCCGCCTTCGCCCCCTGGATGAAGGCCGTCATCTCGGCCGTCGTGTAGATGAGCGCCGGCCCGTCCGGGTCGGTGGACTGGCGCACCGCGATCCGCCCGTCGGCGAGCTTCATCGCCTCCAGGCAGTTGCCTCCGTTGCCTCCGCTCCACGGCTTGTGCCAGCCCTCGCTGCCCAGGTCGCGGGCGGGCATGCCGTTGTAGATCCGCGCGCCGCGGGTCAGTGGCGGACGCTGGGGTTTGATGCGGTTCATTCACAGCTCCTTGCGGAGATCCCGGAGGATCTCCTTCGTGCGATGTGCCGTGGCGGCCTGCGCCGCCATGCGGTCCATGACCTCGAGGTGGGTCGCCACCTCGGCACGCGCGTCGAGGTAGACGGCGCCGGTCAGGTACTCGCTGTAGACCATGTCCGGGAGTTCCGGCATGGCGAATCGGAACAGCACGAAGGGCCCGTACGTGCCGGGGTGCGGCCCGCTGGAGAACGGGGCGATCTGCAGCGTCACGTTGGGCAGCTTCGTGGCCTCGAGCAGCCGGTCGATCTGGGCGCGCATCACCTCCGGCCCCCCGACGGGGCGGCGCAGCGCGGTTTCGTCCATCACGACCCACAGCCGGGGTGCGTCCTTACGGGTGAGCAGTTCCTGGCGTTGCATGCGCAGGTCGACGTGGCGCTCGATGTCGTCGGGGCGGGTCTGCCCGATGGCGCCCGAGCGCAGCACCCCGCGCGCGTAGTCCTCGGTCTGCAGCACTCCGGGGACGAAGTGGGGCTCGTAGGCGCGGATCAGGGACGCCGCGCCTTCCAGGCTGACGTACAGCGAGAACCAGCCGGGGAGGATGTCGTGGAAGCGCTGCCACCACCCCGGCTTGTTGGCGTCCTCGGCCAGCCGGACGAAGGCGTCGGCCTCCTCGTCGCTGACGCCGTAGGCCTTCAGCAGCAGCTGGAGGTACGGGATCTTGAGGGCGACCTCGGCCATCTCCATGCGGCGGACCGTGGCGGGGGCGACGCGCAGGATGCGGGCGGCTTCCTCGCGCTTGAGGCCGGCACGTTCCCGCAGGTCCAGCAGGCGCCGGCCGAGTACGACCTGGCCGACCGTCGGCGCGGACCGCGGCTCGCTCACCGCCCACCTCCTGAAGAGTCCCGAAAGAGTCCTTGCGTCCCTGTTCCCCTGTACGGACAGCCTCGGCGAGCCCCGGAGCGTCCTGGTGCGGACAGCCCGGCGGCGCCATTCGAAGGTCTGTTCGAAAACCCGGGGAGGCCTTCGACGACCTGAAGTGGCGCCGCTCGACGTGCTGTTGCGAGCAGTGTGCCACGGCCGTCCAGAACGTCACACAGCACTCTGCATTTTTCAGAGTGACACTTGCCAAGTGTTCACGGCGGGGCGATAGTGGCAAGCGTGATTCCGTCCGCGCCCTTAGGAACAGACGCCACCGCGGGCTCCCTGGGCCTCGGTGCCGCCATGGGAGCCGGCTCCTCGGGAGCCTCCGCCGCCGAGCGCCGGTTCCGTTTCGAGCTGGCCGCCCATCCGGGCTCTCCCTCACAGGCCAGACGCCTGACCCGGGCCCGGCTGAGCGGCTGGGCGGTGTGCGAGGACACCTGCGACACGGCGGCCCTGGTGGTCTCCGAGCTGGTGACCAACGCGATCGTGCACACGGCGAGCAGACACATAGTCTGCGAGCTGCACGACGTGGACGACCTGGTCCGGATAGCCGTGCGCGACGAGGGCTGCGCCCCGGGCCAGCCCCACCCCTCGGCCGATCAGCAGCCCGAGGACGAGCACGGCAGGGGCCTGCTCCTCGTCGACGCCCTGTGCGACGCCTGGGGCGCCCACGAGCACGGCCCCGGTCTGCTGGTCTGGGCCGAGCTGCCGCGCCGGGCCGAGGGACCGCAGGACCCCCTGGAGCCCCACGACGACCTGGGCTGGGGCGCCCGGCCGAAACCCGGTCCGGCGGACGACGGCGGGGACGACGGCGAGGTCGAGGCCGAGTCCCGCCGCGGCGAGGACCGGCGGGCACGGGGCGCCCGGGGGACCGGAGAGAGCCGCAAGGACCGGGAGACACTCCGCGGAACGGGGACCGCATGGCTATGAGGGCTGCGTCCGGCGTCCGACCGCTCGGTCTGGACACGATGGTCCGCCTCCAGCGCGGACGGCACACCGCCGGGACACCTCTGAGACTGCCCGTGCCGGACGGCATGACGGCGCCGCTGGGCTGCGACGCGGTGGCGGTGCCCGCCCGGCTCGGCCAGCAGGTGCTGCCCCGGCTGCCGCGCGTCGGATGCATCTACGCGGACGAGACGCACTGGTGGTGGATCGTTCCGTCCGACTCCGACTACGCCCTGGAATGGCCCGCGCCCGCGCGCTACGCCACCGGTGCGGTCGTCCCCGGCGCCGCGCACCTGCCCGCGCTCATCCACCGCTCGGACGGCACGGTTCCCTACACGCCGCCCATCCCGCTGTATCTGGCCCTGTGCCGGCTGACGGACACGACGCCCACCTGGTCGCGGACGGTCAGCGCGTAGGAGCCGGCGCACCGGCGCGGGCGCGGCAGGTCAGGCCGCCGCGTCGCCCGCTGCCTCGCCGCCGCGCACGACGACCAGGAACATGTCCGTGGCGAGGTCCATCACGACCTCGGCGGGCAGACCCTCAAGACGCCGCGCCTGGGCGAACTCCTCCGCCGGCCAGGATCCCCGCGGTCCGCCGGCGGGAAAGCGTTCGAGCACCGTTCGCCCGTTCACTCCGCACCTCCATGTAGCGCTGTACTCGTAGAGTTAAACGCCAACCATGGAGCGAACGCCTCGCCTGGTGATGGTACTGAGACGTAGTTGACACCCGTTCACCGCAAAGTGTGAGCGGGGTCTCGGCCGTTCGGACGTTTCCGTGACCGAGCGTCTCAGTCCTCGTACTCGTCGTGATAACGCACTCTCCCACTGCCCGCGGGCGCACCGAGAGCCGACGCGCGCCCCTCGGGTTTCTCCCACGCCTCCCGCCGGCCGAGCGCGGTCAGGTCGAGGAGGCTGGTGGTCGAGCCGAGCCCGTCCAGGCCGCGCTCGTACGTCGAGTAGGTGTGGAAGACCCGGTCGCCATCCCGCAGGAAGCAGCTGAGCCCCGGCCGCTCCACCAGCTCGCCCTCGTGCTCCAGGGTCACCTCGAAGTCGGTGTTGAAGTCGCTGACGTAGGACGAGTACCAGGGCAGCGTCCAGCCCATCCGCGCCTTGAACGGCAGGATCCTCGGATACGGCGCCCGGGAGACGGCCGCGAACGACGTGCCGCGGGCCCTGAGGTGCGCGAGATGCCCGATCTGGTCCAGGAACGCCGAGCAGCTGCGGCAGCCGGCGTCCCACTCGGGCGCGAACATGAAGTGGTAGACGACGAGCTGCTCGCGGCCCTCGAAGAGGTCGAGCAGGGTGGCCTTGCCGTCACCGCCCTCGAACACGTACTCCTTGTCGACCTCCACCATCGGCAGCCCGCGCCGCTCGGCGTTGAGGGCGTCACGCGCGCGGGTGGCCGCCTTCTCCTTGGCCAGTAAGGCCTCGCGCGCCGCGCGCCAGTCCGCGCGGGTGACGATCTCGGGCAGCGACATGGCTCCAGCCTCCTGTGCGACATGCGTCGTGCTTCGGTCCGACGGCCGACGGTCCGCGGCGGGCGGGGCCGTCCAGTTGGTGACCGAAGGGCGGAGCGGAACTCATCGCTGCCCGGCAAGATTCTTTTCGGTATGCGCCTGACCAGGCGTTTCAGGTGTCGTACCGCTGGATGCGCCGGCCGTGCCCGCGGTCGGTCAGGGCGGGCAGCCGCTCCCCCAGCTCCCGCACCACCGCGGGCACGTCCAGGGTGAGCAGTTCCCGGTCCCGCATGAGGACGCGTCCGTCCACGATCGTCGTGCGCACGTCGGCGGCGCGCGCGCTGTGCACCAGGGTGGCGGCGAGGTCGTGCACGGGCTGGGTGTGCGGTCCGGTGAGGTCGACGAGGATCAGGTCCGCCCGCCGCCCCGGGGCGATGCGGCCCACCGCGTCCCCGAGCCCGACCGCCTGGGCGCTCTGCACGGTGGCGTGGTGGAGGGCCTGGCGGGAGGTCAGCCAGCGCGGGTCGCCCTCGGCGGACTTCTGGATCAGGGACGTGAGCGCCATCGACTCCCACACGTCCAGGGAGTTGTTGGACGCGGCACCGTCCGTGGCGAGGCCCACGGGGACGCCGGCCTCGCGCAGCGCGCGCACGGGCGTGGTGTCCGGCCAGGCGAACTTGAGGTAGCCGCGGGGCGCGGTCGCCACCGCGGTACGGCCGTCCGCGCGTGCGAGCAGCGGCAGGTCGCCCTCGGTGATGCCGGTGCCGTGGGCGATGAGCACGTCGGTGTCGAGGACGCCGGTGCGGGCCAGGACCTCGATGGGGGTGACCCCGTGCCGGGCGAGGCTGGCGTCGGTCTGTTCGCGGTTCTCGGCGGCGTGCAGGTGCACCGGCAGGCCGTGCTCGCGGGCGAGTTCCGCGGTCGCGGCGAGGTCGGCTTCGGTCACCGTGTAGGGGGCGTGCGGGGCGAGGGCGGTGGTGATCCGGCCGCCGGCGCCGTCCCGGCGGCGCAGCGCGAACTCCAGGGACGCCTCCCTGCCTTCGGACCCCTGCGAGGAGAAGTACGCCTGCCCCAGCTGCGCCCGCATCCCGCACCGGTCGACGACGGCGGCCACGGCGTCCATGTGGAAGTAGCTGTCCGCGAAGGTCGTCACCCCCGCCCGGATCATCTCGGCGCAGGCCAGCCGGGCACCCAGGGTCACGTCCCGCACGGTGAGGTTGGACTCGACGGGCCAGACGACGTCGTTGAACCACTCCTCGGTGGGCAGGTCCTCGGCGAGCCCGCGCAGGGCGGCCATCGGCGCGTGCGTGTGGCAGTTGATCAGGCCGGGCAGGGCGACCTGGCCGCGTGCGTCGATGCGGTCGGCGGCGGGCACGGCCGCCGCGGCGGCGGCGGTGGTCACGGACTCGACGACCCCGTCGCGTACGACGACGGCCGCGTCCGGCTCGAAGCCGATCCGCTCGCGGTCGTCGTGCACGAGGACGGTGCAGCCGGTGATGACGAGATCGGCGGGCTCGCGGGGCGCTGCCGGCTCGGGAGGTCCGGCGGGCTCTGCGGGCCCTGCGGAAGACGGGGGCGGGGCGGAGGAAGGCGTCATCACGCCAACGTACGGGGCCGGCCCACGCGCCCGCGCCGCTCGGCGAGTTCGTCCCGCAGGGCGGCGAGCCGTTCGGTGTGGTGGGCGGTCAGCCGCCCGGTGTCGTCGAGGTGCACGGCGCACGCGGTGGTGGTGTCGACGAGCCGTTCGAGAACGGCGGCCACCTCGTCGGTGCCCTCGGAGTGCCGGGCGACGGCGGGCAGTTCGGCGGCGGCGCGGGCGATCGCGGCGCGGGCCTCGGCGAGCGTGCGGTACGCCTCCCGGCGCAGCGTCCACCGTGTGGCCCGGTCGTCGGACTCGCCCAGTACGTGCGTGAGGTAGGCGTGTGCGGCGGCGTCGGCGGCGTCGATGCCCGCCCGGACGCCGGCGCCCCACTGCCCCGGCATCGGCAGGTGCCCGGCCACCAGCACGATCGCGCAGGCCAGCAGCGTCTCCCCGATCCGGCCCGCGGAGGCGGGCGGTTCGCCGCCGACCATGACCAGCGCGAGGACGAGGACGGTGACGACGGTGGTCTGGGCGGCGAAGTGCCGCGCGGCGACCGGCACCAGCGCCCCGCAGACGGCGACCAGGGCGACGAGTCCCTCCGGCCGCGGCAGCACGGCCGCGAAGGCGGCGAACAGCAGCGCCCCGAGCACCGTCCCGGCCGCCCGGCACAGCACCCGGGACACCAGCGGACCGAGGTCGGGCTTGACCAGGAAGACGGCGGTGGCGGGCAGCCAGTACCAGTGCTGGTGGGAGCCGTACCAGTGACCGTGGTGCAGTGCCTGGGCGACGGCGGCACTGGCGCCGAAGCACAGCCCGACCCGCAGCCCGTACTCCCGCCCGCCCGGGCCGAGCACGGCGCGCGCCACGGAGCGGGGCGATCGCCTCCGCACGTGCAGGTCGGGACCCCTGCCCCGGTCGAAGGCCGCCGCCGCGTGCAGGACGGCGTCGTCCAGGGCGCGCAGGGCGGGATCGGTCCGGCCGGGCGCGGGCAGCGGCCCGGCGTGGGTGTTGCCGCGGACGGCGGCCGCGAGCCGCCGGGGCCCCTCGGCGGCCCGCGCGGGCACCGTCCGCTCCGCCCACGCGAGCGCGGTCGCGGCCTCGCCGAGGGGCAGCGCGGCGGCGTACTGGGCGTGCAGCCGGCGCTCGGCCGCGGTGGCGGCACGGCGCCGCAGCCGGGGTCCGGCGAGCGCGTCCTGCGCGTGGTCCAGGGCTGCGGTGAGCGCGGCCCGGCGGGCCACCGCGTGCTGTGTGCCGACGGCTTCGAGCAGTGCGGCGACGGCCTCGTAGACGTCGGCGACGGCGGCCCGTTCCCCGTCGAAGCGGAAGTCGAGACGGAGTTCGCCGGTGCGCGAGGTGGGCGTGGGCAGGAGCAGCCGCAGCAGGAGCAGCCATCCTGCGCCGGCGAGGAAGGCGAGCACGCGCTGCCATCCGGGGTCGGGCAGCGGCATCCCGGCGCCCACGGCCGCGGTGACCAGCAGCTGCGTCCCCGCCCCGGACGCCACCGGCCCGACGGCGCTGACCCCTCCGGCGACCAGCCCGAGCCCGGTCAGCACCAGGGTCAGCGCCACGGCTGGGAGATGCTGCCCGGCGTACGTCCCGACGAGCAGGCCGGCCGCGCCCGCGAGCGCCGGTACGCCGATCCGGCGCACGGCGGCACGGCGGCTGCCCGGCCGGTCGTTGATGCCGGCCAGCATCGCGGCGATCGCGGCGAGGACCCCGAGGGAGGCCCGCCCGGCGGCCAGGGCCACGATCAGCAGCGGCCCGCCGGCCAGCGCGCCCCGGACCATCGCGTTCCAGGGCACAGGTCCGCGCTGCGCGTTCAGGGCGTGGCCGAGCCAGGGCGGGAGCGTGCGGGCGGCGGTGCGGAACACGGGGTGCGGGGCTCCTGTCGTCCGGTCGAGGGCGGTGGTGAGCCTTCGGGCGACGGTGGCCGGGCTGGTGGTGCGGTGCGGTGCAATGCGGTGCGGTGCGCTGTCAAGCGTACGACGGGTTTTCGAAGGGGCGGAGACGGGCCTGTTTCGGGCAGGTGAAGGCCGTTGAGCGGCACGGCACGGCGCGCCAGGCGCACCAGGCGCACCACGGCGCCCGTGGCGCACTCAGCGGCGGGCGGCCTCGATGGCGTCGTGCAGCAGTGCCCCGGCGCGCGTCACCGAGTCCGCCAGGGCCGGCGGCTCCGGCGTCAGGCCGGCGAGCAGCGCGTCGATCCCGCTCAGCCCGGCCCGTTCGACCAGGCCCTTCTCGTTGGTGACCCACTCCCCCCGGGCCGCCAGCACCGCGTGCGCCGTCTGGGTCGTGGCCAGGGCGAGGGCGCCGGCGACCTGGGTGAGGGCGCCCTTGGGGGCGTGACCGGCCTCGGCGTAGGCGAGGGTGGCGGTGGCCGCGCCGTACCAGCGTTCGGGCGCGGTGGTGCGCAGGGCTTCCGGATAGGCGGGGCGGGGCAGCTCGCCGCGCAGCACCCGGTTGATCGCCAGCTCGGCGACCACGAGGTAGGTCGGGATGCCCGCCAGGTGGAACATCAGCGGCTGCACGCCGAAGCGGCCCGCCTCCGCCTCCGTCACCTCGTGCTCGACCGTGTCGAGATCGCGGTAGTGCACGTCGACCCGGCGTTCGTCGATCGTCAGCCAGGCGCCCCCGTTGAACACTCCGCCGCCCCAGGCGCCGATCTCCGAGACCTCGCCCGGCCAGCCGACGGCCCGCAGGTCCGCCGGGTCGAAGGCGCCCCGGTAGTAGACCGCCAGGTCCCAGTCGCTGTCCGGCCGGTGCGTGCCCCGCGCCCGGGATCCGCCGAGGGTGACCGCACGGACCGCGGGCAGGGCGGCGAGCCGGTCGGCCGTGGTGTCGAGGAAGGCCTGGTCCGTGAGGGTGGGTGTGGGCACGGGTGCGGGCTCCTGACGTGCGGGCGGACGGGTGTGGCCGACTCCGGGGAGCCTAGGCGGCCGGGGTGCGGGCCGCGAACGAAATTCGGGTGCGCCGGGCGGGCGGAGAACGGACGATCAGGAGGCAGCCCGTCCGTCCTCCAGGAGTCCCCGTGATCCAGCGCCTCACCGTGCCCGGTCTCTTCCCGCCGCCCGTCTACTCCCACGCCTCGGTCGTGGAGGCCGGGACCAGGCTCGCGTTCCTCGCCGGTTCCGTCCCGCTCGACGCGGAGGGGAAGCTGGTCGGCGAGGGCGATCCGGTCCGGCAGGCCGAGCAGGTGATCGCGAACCTCACCGAGCAGCTGCGTGCCGTCGGGAGCGGGCTGGAGCACGTGCTGTCGACCGACGTGTACGTGGTGAGCGCCGAGACCGCCGCGCTGTCCGCCGTCTGGGAGGTCGTCGAGGCCTCCGGGCTCAGCGCCGGTCCGCACTCCTCGACCCTGCTCGGGGTGAGCTGCCTCGGCTACCCGGGACAGCTGGTGGAGATCACCGCGACCGCGGCCGTGCCGGACGGCGGCCGGCCGTGAGTCCTTGACCCACCGGCGTCATACACGCGCGTACTTGTCCGTCGCGGCCAGCAGGGCCTCGTCGCCCGTTGTCCCGGCGTCGTGCCCGGCCTCGTCCACGATCACCAGCTCGCTGTCCGGCCATGCGTGGTGGAGCCGCCAGACGATGCCGAGCAGGTTGCCGAAGTCGAGGCTGCCCTGGACCAGGGTGCCGGGGATGCCCTTCAGCAGGTGCGCGTCCCTGAGGACCACGCCCGCGTCGTTGCCGTCGCCGAGGAAGTGGTCGTTGCCCCAGTAGTGGGTGACGGTACGGGCGAAGCCCATGCGGAACTCCGGGTCCTGGAACCGGGCGACCGAGCCGGGCGGTGCCGGGATCGTCGCCGTCTCCCAGTCGGTCCAGGCCCGCGCGGCCCGCTCGCGCACCGCGGCGTCCGGCGACTCCAGCAGGCGGTTGTAGGCGGCGGCCAGGTTGCCGTCGCGTTCCTGCGGGGGCAGCTCGGCGAGGAACCGCTCGTGCGCCTCCGGGAAGACGTGTCCCAGCCCGCGGGTCAGGAGGGCCACTTCGGCGTTGGACCCGGTGGCGACCCCGGTCAGCACCAGCTCGGTCACCACTCCGGGGTGCGTCTGCGCGTAGCGCAGGCCCAGGACGGAGCCCCACGACACGCCCCACACCAGCCAGCGCTCGATGCCCAGGTGGACGCGCAGCCGCTCCAGGTCCGCCATGACGTGGGCGGTCGTGTTGACGCTCATGTCGGTGCCGGGTTCGCTCGCGCGGGGCCGTGACCGCCCGGCGCCCCGCTGGTCGAGGAGGACGATCCGGTAGGCGGCGGGGTCGAAGTAGCGCCTCAGGCCCGGACTGGCCCGGCTGCCGGGTCCGCCGTGCAGCACCAGCGCGGGCTTGCCGTGCGGGTTTCCGCAGGTTTCCCAGTACACGTGGTTGCCGTCGCCGACGTCGAGCATGCCGTGGTCGTACGGTTCGGTCTCCGGATACAGGCCCATCGGAGCACCGTAGCCGCGTCGGCGCGGCACACTCATCCCCTTTTACGGGGCGGGCCTGCGGGTGGGCAGCCCCGCCGTGTCCGCCGCCGTGCGCAGCACGTCGCGCAGCATCTCGGGGGTGAGCCGGCCGGTGAAGGTGTTGCGCTGGCTGACGTGGAAGCAGCCGAACAGGTGCAGGCCCGGCCCGTCGGCGGCGTCCAGGGTCACCTGCCCGCCGTGGGCGAAGGCCGGACGGGGACGGGGCACGGTCCAGCCCGCCGCGGCGAACGCGGGCAGCGCGGCCTGCCAGCCGAAGGCACCGAGGACCACCACCGCCCGCAGCGTCGGCCGCAGCAGCCCCAGCTCCTGGACGAGCCAGGAACGGCAGGTGTCCCGTTCGGCCGGGGTGGGCTTGTTGGCGGGCGGTGCGCAGTGCACCGGCGAGGTGATGCGCACGCCGTACAGCTCCATGCCGTCGTCCACGCTGACCGCGGTGGGCTGCGAGGCGAGGCCGACGTCGTACAGCGCCCGGTACAGGACGTCTCCGGAGCGGTCGCCGGTGAACATCCGCCCGGTGCGGTTGCCGCCGTGGGCCGCGGGGGCCAGCCCGACGATCAGCAGCCGGGCGTCCGGCGGGCCGAAGCCGGGCACCGGCCTGCCCCAGTACGTCCAGTCGGCGAAGGCGGCCCGCTTGGTGCGGGCGACCTCCTCCCGCCACTCGACCAGCCTCGGGCAGGCCCGGCATCCCGCGATGCGCTCGTCGAGTACGCAGAGGCCACCGGTGTCCATGCGTCCACCGTAGGACCCCGGCAGGCGTGTGCGGGACGCGCGGGGCTTCCCGGGGCTCGGTGCGGCCCGTCGGCGGGGTCGGCAGGCCACCGAAATTGCGGTCCGCTCCGCCGGGCCGGGCGGTTAGGGTCGGACCATGGCTTCCGAGCATGACGAGGGCGGGAGCGGCCGGGCGGCCGCCCCGCAGGACGGCCCCGCTGCCGCGGCCGGGGCACCGGACCCGAAGACGGCGGCGGCGATCGCCGCCGCCGAGGCGGCCGGGCCAAAGAACGGCGAGAGCGTCCGCGTGGACAGCTGGATCTGGGCCGTCCGCCTGATCAAGACCCGCTCCCTGGGCGCGACCGCCTGCCGCGGCGGCCATGTCAGGGTGAACGGCGAGCGGGTGAAGCCCGCCCACTCGCTCCGCGTCGGCGACGAGGTGCGGCTGCGGCAGGAGGGCCGGGAACGGATCGTCGTCGTGAAGCGGCTGATCCGCAAGCGCGTCGGTGCGCCGGTCGCCGTCCAGTGCTACGTCGACAACTCCCCGCCGCCCCCGCCCCGCGAGGCCGTCGCCCCGGCCGGGATCCGCGACCGGGGCGCCGGGCGCCCGACCAAGCGGGACCGCCGCGAGATGGACCGGCTGCGCGGGCTGCAGGGCCTGAGCAGCTCCCGCAGGGACGCCGGGACCAGGCCCTGAGCTGGCCGCGGGCGGGGCGACATTCGATCAGCCGCGCCGGACCCGGTCGCCCACCAGCCGGCGCAGCTCCTCGTTGTGGCCGCGCCGGGCCCGAGCGATGACGACGAGCAGCACCAGCAGCACGAGCGGCGTCGCCGCGTTCTCACCGTCGAAATAGGTGAGCTGGACGACGAACGCGCCCACCATCAGCGCGCTCAGCGCCGTCGCCGCCACCGACTGGAGCACCGGGACGACCAGGGCGACCGCTCCCGCCAGCTCCAGGACGCCGATCGCGTACATGCCGGCGTCGCCCCAGCCCATCTCGGCGAAGGTGTCGGCCGCCGAGGAGTGACCGATCAGCTTGGGCAGGGCGCTCGCCAGGGCGAAGAACAGGGCGAGGAGCACCTGCACCGCGCGCAGGGCGACACGGCGGAGGCCACGCCCGCGGGCGGGCACGGCCGGCACGGCGGGGGCGGGGGACGCGGTGGTTTCGGGCATGGCGGTCTCCTGAGCTGGGCGGTCCGTGCTGATGTCGGGGATACAGACCGCTCGCCGCCGCGAAACTCATCGCCGGACCGGGCCCCTGCCGCCACGAAGATGCCCGCGCCGGCCGGTACCGCCGCGGCAGGCCGCTACCCCTGCCGCACGGGCACGGCCCTCACCCACGTCCCGTCCTCGGTGAGATACCGGTCCACCGCCAGTCCCGCCTCCCCCAGCGCCTCCTCGAACTGCTCCCGGGTCAGCGGGCGGGCCCGGAAGGTCTGGGTCCACACGGCGTCCGGGAACTCGTACTCCGCCCGGACCGCGTTGACGCCGTCACCCACCGGGTCCGCCGACAGGATCCGGACGGTGAAGCCGCTGGGATCCACCCGCTCACGCGGCAGGTTCGTGTGGTAGTCCGCCCCTTCCCGCTGGATCAGGACGCAGCCGTCCTCCTCGACGTGCCTGGCACACGTGCGCAGCAGGCCACGCCGCACCTCCACGTCCCCGGTGTGCACGAGGAACGACGCCAGCATCACCGCGTCGAAGCGCTCGCCGAGGTCGAGGTCCTCGATCGGGCTGCATATCGTGCGCGCCCCGCGCACGCGCTCCAGCATCTCGGCGGACTCGTCCACCGCGGTGACCGCGTACCCCCGCTCCAGCAGCGGGTGGGTCATCCGCCCCACGCCGCTGCCCAGCTCCAGTATCCGCGCGCCCTCCGGCACGGCGGCGGCGACGATGTCCGGCTCGGCTCCGGCGGGCAGCCGCGCATAGAGCTCGACCGCGCAGCCGTCCGGGGTGATGGCTCCGGGTCCTGTCCCCTGGTGTCCCTCTCGCATTCTCAGCTCCATGCCAGTCCAACGGCCCGCGCCCGCACAGCCGTTCCCCCTTCGCACGGGTTCACCCGACCGAGTGAACGCGCCCGTTCCAGGGAGGCGACCGGTCCGGCGGTGCGACTCGCTTCGCCGCGCGCGGCCCGTCGCAGTACGTTCGATACAGGAGCACAGGAGTGATGATCCGATGCGTACGGGCAGTGAACCGGCCACCGCGCGCAGTGCCCTGCGGGCGCGGTTCTGGCTGAGTCTGTGGGGGCTGGTCTGGGCCGTCTTCGGCACGGCCGCCTTCGCGCTCACCGGGCGGTTCGGCTGGGCGCTCGCCTGCGGTGTGCTGTGGCTGGTCATCACGGTCGACCTCACCGTGATCCTCCGGCACATCCGCCAGGGCCCGCACTACCAGCCGGGCCGCAGCATCCCGCCGTACCCGCCGCCGAGACGCTGACCCCGGTGCCCGGGCCGGCGGAGCCGACCGGAAGCCCGCCGGGAGCCGACGGTCAGGAGTCGAAGCGCGCCTGCTGCAGGTACTCCGGGTTCGGATCGAGCGCCGCCGCCAGCCGGAAGTGGCGCCTGGCCTGGTCCGGGCAGCCCCGGCGTTCGTAGGTGCGGGCGAGGGCGAAGTGCGCGAAGGCGTTGTCCGGCTCGCGCTCCAGGACGATCGTGAACTCCAGCTCGGCCGGTCGCAGCTGCGCCGCCGCGAAGAAGGCACGCGCCCGCAGCAGCCGGGCCGCGGTGTTCTCGGGATGGGCGCCGATGACGCCGTCGAGCAGTTTCACCGCGCCGCGCGGGTCCCGCGCCGCGAGCAGTTGCTCGGCGGCACGGAAGTCGATGACGTCCGTCTCCGGAGTACGTCCGGTCGGACCGCTTGTCTCGGGCACGGCAGAGTCCTTCCCTCGCTGGGACGGATCAACGCACGCGCCGGATCCGCTATTCCGTGTGCGCCCTGCGCACCAGTTCGTCCCAGACCTCCTTGACGCGCCGCCGCAGCTCCTCCAGCGGTACGTCGTTGTCCACGACCACGTCCGCGATCTGCCGGCGCTGCTCGCGCGTCGCCTGGGCGGCCATGCGGGCCCGGGCGTCCTGCTCGGTCATGCCGCGCAGCCGCACCAGCCGGTCGAGCTGGGTGGCCGGGTCGGCGTCCACGACGACCACGAGGTCGTACAGCGGCGCCAGGCCGTTCTCCGTGAGCAGGGGGACGTCGTGGACGACGACGGCGTCCTCGGCGGCGGCCTCTTCCAGGGCGCGGGAGCGCTCACCGACCAGGGGGTGCACGATGCCGTTCAGGACGGCCAGCTTCTCCGGGTCGGCGAACACGATCGCGCCCAGTTTCGGCCGGTCCAGAGCGCCGTCCTCGGTGAGGACGTCCTCGCCGAAGGCCGCCACGACCGCGGCGAGTCCCGGTGTGCCGGGGGCGACGACCTCGCGCGCGATCCGGTCGGCGTCGATCAGTACGGCGCCGTGTTCGACGAGGAGCCGGGACACCTCGCTCTTGCCCGCGCCGATCCCGCCGGTCAAGCCTACTTTCAGCATGGGCGGAAGCTTAGGGGGTGCCGCTCACGCCGTCAGTTGTCGCCCTCCCGCTCGGCGAGGAACCGTTCGAACTCGCGGCCGATCTCGTCCGCCGAGGGAATCTCGACGGGCTCGGCGAGCATGTTGCCCCGGGTCTCGGCACCGGCGGCCGCGTCGTACTGGTGCTCCAGGCCCTGGACGAGGGCGGTGAGCTCCTCGTCGCCCTCCTGGATCTGCCGGTCGATCTCCGTCTGGGTGCGGTGGGCGTCCGTGCGCAGGCTGTGCGCGATGCCGGGCAGGACCAGTCCGGTCGCCGCGGTGATCGCCTCCAGGACGGTCAGCGCCGCGTCCGGATAGGCGGAGCGGGCGATGTAGTGCGGGACGTGCGCGGCGACACCGAGCACGTCGTGGCCGGCCTGCGCGAGCCGGTACTCGACCAGCGCCTCCGCGCTGCCGGGGACCTGCGCCTCCTCGAAGGGGCTGCGGTGGCCGGGCACCAGGTCGGTGCGGGTGCCGTGCGGGGTGATGCCGACGGGGCGGGTGTGCGGCACGCCCATCGGGATGCCGTGGAAGCTCACCGAGAGGCGGACGCCGAGCCGCTCCACGATCTGCCGTACGGCGGCGGCGAAGCGCTCCCACTCGACGTCCGGCTCGGGGCCCGACAGAAGCAGGAAGGGGGCCCCGGTGGCGTCCTGGACGAGCCGCACCTCGATGGTGGGCTCCTCGTAGTCCGTCCAGGTGTCCCGCTTGAAGGTCAGCAGCGGCCGGCGCGCGCGGTAGTCCACGAGCCGGTCGTGGTCGAAGCGGGCGACGACCTGGTGGGGCAGCGCGTCGAGCACCTGGTCGACGATCTGGTCGCCGGTCTCCCCGGCGTCGATGTATCCGTCGAAGTGGTACAGCATGACCAGTCCGGCCGACTCCTGGGCGAGTGCCATGTCGACGACGGCAAGGCCCTTCGGCTCCCAGGCGTACAAATCCTGCGGATCAAGCACAGTGACCGCTCCCCTCCTCGTGTTCACATGTCACAACGCCCTTGCGGGGTGGGGCATTCCCGGGGAGACACACCGAAGGGGCCGCACCTCGGAAGGTGCGGCCCCTCGGTCAACCGCTGTACGTCAACCGCTGAGGGTCAACGGCCGGTGTGTGCAGAGCTTCAGCTCTGGCCGCCGGCGAGCTTCTCGCGCAGCGCGGCCAGCGCCTCGTCCGACGCCAGGGCGCCGGAGTTGTCGCCGCCCTCGGAGGAGTAGGAACCGCCGCCACCGCCACCGGACGCGGCCTGGGCCGTGCCCGCGGTGTCGCCACCCTCGGCAGCGGCCTTCTCGTCCGCCTCGCGGGACTTGATGACCTGCGCCTGGTGCTGCTCGAAGCGCTGCTGCGCCTCGGCGTACTGGGTCTCCCAGGCCTCGCGCTGGGTCTCGTAGCCCTCGAGCCAGTCGTTGGTCTCGGGGTCGAAGCCCTCGGGGTAGATGTAGTTGCCCTGGTCGTCGTAGGACGCGGCCATGCCGTACAGGGTCGGGTCGAACTCGACCGCCGACGGGTCGGCACCGAAGGCCTCGTTGGCCTGCTTCAGCGAGAGGCTGATGCGGCGGCGCTCGAGGTCGATGTCGATGACCTTGACGAAGATCTCGTCGTTGACCTGGACGACCTGCTCCGGGATCTCCACGTGGCGCTCGGCCAGCTCGGAGATGTGGACCAGACCCTCGATGCCCTCGTCCACGCGGACGAACGCACCGAACGGCACCAGCTTCGTGACCTTGCCGGGCACGACCTGGCCGATCTGGTGGGTGCGGGCGAACTGCTGCCACGGGTCTTCCTGGGTCGCCTTCAGCGACAGGGAGACGCGCTCGCGGTCCATGTCGACGTCGAGGACCTCGACGGTGACCTCCTGGCCGACCTCGACGACCTCGGACGGGTGGTCGATGTGCTTCCAGGACAGCTCGGAGACGTGGACCAGACCGTCGACGCCACCCAGGTCCACGAAGGCACCGAAGTTGACGATCGAGGAGACGACGCCGGACCGCACCTGACCCTTCTGGAGGGTGGTGAGGAAGGTCTGGCGGACCTCGGACTGGGTCTGCTCCAGCCAGGCACGGCGGGACAGGACCACGTTGTTGCGGTTCTTGTCCAGCTCGATGATCTTCGCCTCGAGCTCCTTGCCCACGTAGGGCTGGAGGTCGCGGACGCGGCGCATCTCGACCAGGGAGGCCGGGAGGAAGCCGCGGAGGCCGATGTCGAGGATGAGACCACCCTTGACGACCTCGATGACGGTACCGGTGACGATGCCGTCCTCTTCCTTGATCTTCTCGATGGTGCCCCAGGCACGCTCGTACTGGGCGCGCTTCTTCGAGAGGATCAGGCGGCCTTCCTTGTCCTCCTTCTGGAGGACGAGGGCCTCGATCTCGTCACCGACGGCGACGACCTCGTTGGGGTCGACGTCGTGCTTGATCGAGAGCTCGCGGCTCGGGATGACACCTTCGGTCTTGTAACCGATGTCGAGCAGGACCTCGTCCCGGTCGACCTTCACGATGACGCCGTCGACGATGTCGCCGTCGTTGAAGTACTTGATCGTCTCGTCGATCGCGGCGAGGAAGGCTTCCTCGTTACCGATGTCGTTGACCGCAACCTGCGGGGTGGTGGCGGTGGTCTCGGTGCTGCTCGTCATGTGGGAAAGGGCTCCGGTACGGACATTGAAGTCGTAGGTACTGCTTACGCCGGGAGCCCGTTTCGCTCTGCAGAAGCCGGACAGCCAAGTAAGCGTCACCGAAAATCGCTGGTGACGCCTCGAGAACCGAGGGGACATACAACAGATGCGAGCGCGACCTGCTACGTCTGAGGTGCGCAGGCCCGCAGCGCAACTTGTAGCATACGGGGGCAGCCGGGCAGGGTCAATGCGCGAAGCCGCACACCCGGGGCGGATCGTCGCATACCCGGCACAAGAGCCGTCCCCCGAGGCCACGCGGCCCCCTGGTCACCCTGGCGCGACACGCGGGGCGGGCGGCACGGAAGAGCCCGCAGACTAGTACGAGGGAGCCGGTCATCCAAGAGGGAGTCGAAGCGTCCGAGCCGGAGGCGACCCGGCGTGCCGCAGGTGTCACGGAGAGTTCCCGCGCCAACCGCGGCTGGTGGGACCGGAACGCGGACGAGTACCAGACCGAGCACGGCACGTTCCTCGGCGACGACCGCTTCGTGTGGTGTCCCGAGGGTCTGGACGAGGTGGAGGCGGAGCTGCTCGGCCCGCCGGAGGAGCTGAAGGGCAAGGACGTCCTGGAGATCGGCGCCGGCGCCGCCCAGTGTTCGCGCTGGCTGACCGCGCAGGGGGCCCGTCCGGTCGCCCTGGACCTCTCCCACCGCCAGCTGCAGCACGCCCTGCGCATCGGCGGCTCGTTCCCCCTGGTGTGTGCCGACGCGGCCGTCCTGCCCTTCGCGGACGGCAGCTTCGACCTGGCGTGCTCGGCGTACGGGGCGCTGCCGTTCGTCGCCGACCCGCGGCTGGTGCTGCGGGAGGTGCGCCGGGTGCTGCGTCCCGGCGGCCGCTTCGTCTTCTCGGTGACGCACCCGCTGCGCTGGGCGTTCCCGGACGAGCCGGGCCCCGAGGGGCTGTCGGTGTCCGCCTCGTACTTCGACCGGACGCCGTACGTCGAGCAGGACGACGAGGGCCTCGCGGTGTACGTGGAGCACCACAGGACGCTCGGCGACCGGGTGCGGGACGTGGTGACGTCCGGGTTCCGGCTGGTGGACCTGGTGGAGCCGGAGTGGCCGGACTGGAACACCTCGGAGTGGGGCGGCTGGTCGCCGCTGCGCGGGCACCTGATCCCGGGGACGGCGATCTTCGTCTGCGAGCGCGACTGAGCCGTACCGGAGCGTCGCGGCCACGCGCGCGTGGAGGGCGGTTTCGCGGACGTACGACACTGGGGGCGTGATCCGTTACGACGCCCTGGACGCGCTGCCCGTGCGCGGTGCCCTGCCCGCGCTGCACGACGCCCTGGAGGGGCACGGCACGGCGGTGCTGGTGGCGCCGCCCGGCACCGGCAAGACGACGCTGGTGCCGCTGGCGCTGGCCGGGCTGCTGGACGGGCAGGAGGCTCCCGCGCGGCGCGTGGTCGTGGCCGAGCCGCGGCGGATCGCGGCGCGGGCGGCGGCCCGGCGGATGGCGTGGCTGCTGGGCGAGAAGCCGGGCGAGCGCGTCGGGTACACCGTGCGCGGCGAGCGGGTGGTCGGGCACCGCACGCGCGTGGAGGTCGTCACGACCGGTGTACTGCTGCAGCGGCTCCAGCGGGACCAGGAGCTGACGGGCGTCGACGCGGTGGTGCTGGACGAGTGCCACGAGCGGCATCTGGACGCGGACACGTCGGCGGCGTTCCTGTGGGACGTGCGGCAGGCGCTGCGTCCCGAGCTGCGGCTGGTGGCCGCGTCGGCGACGACGGACGCGGAGGGCTGGTCCCGGCTGCTGGGCGACGCGCCGGTCGTCGAGGCGCGGGGCGTGTCGTACCCCGTCGAGGTCGTGTGGGCGCCACCGGTACGGCCGGTGCGGCCGCCGCACGGGATGCGGGTGGACCCGGCGCTGCTCGCCCACGTGGCCTCGGTGGTGCGGCGGGCGCTGGCCGAGCGGGACGGGGACGTGCTGTGTTTCCTGCCGGGCGTCGGGGAGATCTCCCGCGTCGCCGGGCAGCTGGGGGCGCTCGGGGACGTGGACGTGCTCCAGGTGCACGGTCGGGCGCCCGCGGCCGTGCAGGACGCGGTGCTGGCGCCCGGGGCGCGGCGCAGGGTGGTGCTGGCGACCGCGGTGGCCGAGTCGTCGCTGACGGTCCCGGGCGTGCGGGTGGTGGTGGACGCGGGTCTGGCGCGGGAGCCGCGGGTGGACCACGCGCGCGGGCTGAGCGCGCTGACGACGGTACGGGCCTCACGGGCGGCGGCGCGGCAGCGGGCGGGCCGGGCCGGCCGTGAGGCGCCGGGAGTGGTGTACCGCTGCTGGGCGGAGGCGGAGGACGCCCGTCTGCCGCGGTTCCCGGCGCCGGAGATCAAGCTGGCCGACCTGACGGCGTTCGCGTTGCAGGCGGCCTGCTGGGGCGATCCGGACGCGTCCGGCCTGGCGCTGCTCGATCCGCCGCCGGGCGGGGCGATGGCGGCGGCCCGGTCGGTGCTGGCGGCGGTCGGCGCGGTGGACCCGGCCGGCCGGGCCACGGAGCGAGGCGTACGGCTGGCCCGCCTCGGCCTGCACCCCCGGCTGGGCCGTGCGCTCCTGGACGCGACGGAGCTGAGCGCGGCCGTCCCGCCCCGGGCCGCCCCGGCACCCGCGGGCGGCTCCGGGGCCGGGTCCGGGAGCGGCGGGCCCGGGACCGGCGCGTCCCGGGTGGGGGGCCGCGGGGGCGATGTGGTGGCCGAGGTGGTGGGGCTGTTGAGCGAGGAGGCGCCGCGGGAGTACGGGGACGACCTCGTGTCCGTGCTGCGGGCGGCTCGGCGGGGCGGGGACGCGTACGGGGCGCGGTGGCGGGCCGAGGTGCGGCGGCTGCGGGACGCGGTGGCGGGCGGGGACGGCGGGCGGGGGCAGTCGGCCGGTGACGACGCCCTCGCCGGGCTGGTGGCCGCGCTGGCGTTTCCCGAGCGGGTGGCCAGGAAGGACGGCGGTTCGTACCTGATGGTGTCCGGCACCCGGGCGGAGCTGCCGGAGGCGTCCGCGCTGCGCGGGGCACCCTGGATCGCGGTCGCCGTGGCGGACCGGCCCGTGGGCAGGGGGCACGCGCGCGTGCAGCTCGGCGCGGCCGTCGACGAGGAGACCGCCCGGCTCGCGGCCCGGGCGCTGCTGACGGAGCGGGACGAGGTGCACTGGGCCGACGGCGACGTGGTGGCCCGGCGGGTCGAACGGCTCGGGGCGGTGGAACTGGCGGTGCGGGCCCTCACCGACGCCGACCCCGCCCTCGTACGGGCCGCGTTGCTGGAGGGGCTGCGGCGGGAGGGGCTGGGGCTGCTGGGCCGGTGGGCCGACGCCGAGCTGCTGCGCAAGCGGCTCGCGTTCCTGCGCCGGCACCTCGGTGAGCCCTGGCCGGACGTCACCGACGACGCCCTGCTCGCGCGCGCGGACGAGTGGCTGGAGCCCGAGCTGGGCCGGGCCCGGCTCCGCGCCGACCTGGGGCGGATCGACGCCGGGCAGGCGCTGGCGCGGCTGCTGCCCTGGGCCTGTGGGGAAGCGGCGCGGCTCGACGAGCTGGCCCCCGAGCGGATCCTCGTCCCCAGCGGGTCCAGGATCCGGATCGACTACGGCGACCCCGAGCAGCCCGTCCTGGCCGTGAAGTTGCAGGAGATGTTCGGGCTCCAGCGGTCACCCGAGGTCGCCGGGGTGCCGCTCCTCGTGCACCTGCTCTCCCCCGCCGGCCGCCCCGCCGCGGTCACCGCCGACCTGGCCTCGTTCTGGCAGGACGGCTACAAGGGCGTACGGGCGGAGCTGCGCGGCCGGTATCCGAAGCATCCGTGGCCCGAGGACCCGGCCACGGCGGAGCCGACGCGGTACACGAAGGCCCGGCTCGGCAGGTGACCGGCTCCCGGCGGGGCGGGGAGCGCCCCGCCGGGCGGGACGGTGGCTACGCCGCCGGTGCCGTCGACTCCCCGGTCGACGGGTCCGGTGTCGGCTCGGCCGCCTTGGCCACGTTCAGGGTGATGTCGAGCTTGGCGCCGCCCGGTGTGGTGAGCCGGAGGATGTACGTGCCCTCGGCGTCGTCGGCGTACAGCTTCGGCAGCTCCAGCAGACCCTTGGCGTCGGTCTTCCGGCCGGTCAGCGTACGGACGGCGGTCCCGTCGGCGTCCTTGAAGTAGGGGCCCTTGTCGCTCTCGGTCGGGTCGTCCTTGGACTTGATGAGGGTCGCGGTCACGGCGACCTGGTCCGCGACGGCGCCCTTGAGGGTGGCCTTCACCGCGACCGGGTCGGCGAACTCGCCGCCCGGCGTGCACGTCAGCTCCGTCGCACCGGTGCTGGTGAGGGTGTCGGCGGCGCGCTCGGTGACGGTCGCCCGGTAGTCGAGGCCCGGGACGGTACGGCCGATCACGGTGGCGCGGACGGTGAACCCGCCGGTCTGCTCACCCGCCACCAGCGCGGGCGCGACGGCCACGCCGGAGGCGTCGGTGGTGACCGCGGCGACCTTGTCGCCGCCGGTGAAGGCGGCGTCCGTGTCGCCCAGGACGGTGAAGCGGATGCGCACCTTGCCGACGGCCTTCCCGGCCTTGGTCTCGGCGCGGGCGCTGATCCTCTTGGCGAACGTGTCGCCCGCGCTCGCGGTGAGCCCCGTGGTGCCGGCGTTCTCCAGGTGGTGAACCGTGTCGGTGGGGGTGGGGGCGGGCGTGGGGGTCTCGGTCGGCGGTGTCGGGTCCTTGGGCGGCGTGGAGGGGGTGGTGCTCGGCCCGCCGGGATCGGTGGGCGTGCCCGACGACGGTGGCTTGCTCGCGCTCTGGGACGGGCTCGGCGTCGCCCCGCCGGGAGTTTGCGACCCGGTGCTCGCGCCCGGCGAGGGGTCGGCACCGGCGCCGGGGTCGTCGCTGCGGCCGACCGGGAGGCTGCCGGTGCCGTCCGGGATCTCGTGGGTGCCCTTGCGGTAGTGCTCCAGCCACGACAGGACCGTGTACAGGTAGGTTTGCGAGTTGTTGTAGCTGAGGATCGCGCTCTTCAGGTCGGCCCGGTCGGACAGGTCCCAGCCGTTGCGGCACAGGTAGTGGCCGGCGGCGAGCGCGGCGTCGTAGACGTTGTTGGGGTCTTCCTTGCCGTCGCCGTTGCCGTCGCGGCCCGCCCAGGCCCAGGTGGACGGGATGAACTGCATGGGGCCGACGGCGTTGTCGTAGCTGCTGTTGCCGTCGTAGACGCCGTTGTCGGTGTCCTTGATGAGCGCGAAGCCGTTGCCGTCGAGCTGCGGGCCGATGATGCGGCCGATGGTGGTGCCGGCCGCGTCGACACGGCCGCCGCGGGCCTGACCGGACTCCACCTTGCCGATGGCGGCCAGCAGTTGCCACGGCAGGTTGCAGCCGGGCTTGGCCCGGCGCAGCTCCGACTCGGCCTTCTTGTAGGCGTCGAGGACGGTGGCGGGGATGCCGGTCTCGGACGAGTCCCGGGAGGACGGGGTGCCCGTGGTCGGGGCGGGGTTGGGGCTGTTGAGGGGCGGCAGGTCGGTGTAGTAGGGCGAGTTGCCCGTGGCGCTCTCCTCGGAGGGCGTGTCGGACGTCGGCACGTTGTCGGCGGTGGTCTGTCTGCCGTTGGCGTCGGCCGTCACGTCGGGGGCCTGGGACGCGGACAGGGCCGCGACCGCGACCGCCGCCACGGTGGTGGTGACCGCCGCCTTGCGGAGCCTCCTGTCGAAATGCGCCGCCATAGAGTGAACCCCTCCCGTGGACGCCCGCGCGTCCGTCCCGGCCGTCTTCTGCTGTCGTACGCGCCCGTTGTACCTGCCGTGCCCGCCCTGTTGTGACGATCGACCGGCGCAGACGGTTGCACCGCGATCCTCCGGGCGCCGTGCTCGTCTGTTCGACCAGTACGGTGCCGCAGGCGACCCTACGACAACTTCCTTTGCACGGGCACCCGTTCCTGCCCGATATTCACCAGTTGGTCATATGCGGAGTTCTGTTGCCGTTCCCCCTGGTCGCGCGGCCGGCCTGCGGTCCGGGGGTCGTGGTCAGTAGCGGGCCGGGCCGCCGGGTCGCGCACCGAGGGTGTCGGCGGTCGCGACGAACACGGTGAAGGTGTGGGCGGGCCGGGGGCGCGGCAGCAGGGTGAGGGCCAGCGCGAGGTAGCCGCGGGCCAGGTCGGCCCACAGCCGCCAGGCGGGTGTCTCGTGCGGGGTGGTGGCGGCGGTCGCGGGGGCGCGGCGGGCCAGTGGGCGGCTCAGGCCCGTCGCGGTGCGGCGCAGCACCGTCGTGAGGGTGGCGGGGGTGCGGCCGGTACTTGCGCCCGGTGCGAAGACCGGGACCGGGAGGAGTGGCACGCGGGCGGGTCCGTCGGTGCGTGCCCGTGCCCGTGCCGGTGTCGTCCGGTGGTGGAGCATGCGTATACCCATGCCCGCATCCTCACGGGAGAGCGGGGGCGGGGCGTTTCCTCGGGGGCCACCGGAGTGACGGGACGGGCGGGCGGGTGGCCCCGGGGGCCGCCCACCAGCGCCGGAAGAGTGTCCAGGTACCCCCACCCCCAGCGGCACGACTGCCCGCAGCGGCGGCAGCACGGCTGCGCACAGCGGCGGCCGGGGGCGGCGCGGCGGGCGCGGCTAGTGTGCTGCCGATTCCCAGTCCGGGCCCGCGCCCACCGAGACGCCCAGGGGGACCCTGAGCTGCACCGCGTTGGCCATTTCGCGGCGGACCAGCTCCTCCGCCGCGGCGCGCTCGCCCGGGGCGATCTCCAGGACGATTTCGTCGTGCACCTGGAGGAGCATGCGGGACTTGAGGCCGGCCTCGCGCAGCGCCTTGTCCACGTTGAGCATGGCGATCTTGACGATGTCGGCCGCGGTGCCCTGGATCGGCGCGTTCAGGGCCATCCGCTCGGCCGCCTCGCGGCGCTGCCGGTTGTCGCTGTTGAGGTCGGGCAGATAGCGGCGGCGGCCGAAGAGGGTCGCCGTGTACCCCGTGGCCCGTGCCTCGTCGACGACCCGGCGCAGATAGTCCCGTACGCCGCCGAAACGCTCGAAGTAGGCGTCCATCAGGCCGCGTGCCTCGGCCGCCTCGATGTTCAGCTGCTGGGAGAGGCCGAAGGCGGACAGCCCGTACGCCAGGCCGTAGGACATGGCCTTGATCTTGCGGCGCATCTCGGCGTCCACGGCGGACTGCTCGACGGAGAAGACCTGGGCGGCCGCGGTGGTGTGCAGGTCCTCGCCGGACGTGAACGCCTCGGTCAGGCCCGCGTCCTCGGAGAGGTGGGCCATCACCCGCAGCTCGATCTGGCTGTAGTCGGCCGTCATCAGGGACTCGAAGCCCTCGCCGACCACGAACCCGCGGCGGATCGCCCGGCCCTCGTCGGTGCGGACCGGGATGTTCTGCAGGTTCGGGTCGGTGGAGGAGAGGCGGCCGGTCGCGGCGACGGTCTGGTTGAACGTGGTGTGGATGCGCCCGTCCGCGGCAATGGTCTTGATCAGGCCCTCCACCGTGACGCGCAGCTTGGCCTGCTCGCGGTGGCGGAGCATGATCACCGGCAGTTCGTTGTCCGTCTGCGCCGCGAGCCAGGCCAGGGCGTCGGCGTCGGTCGTGTAGCCGGTCTTGGTCTTCTTGGTCTTGGGCAGGTTCAGCTCGCCGAAGAGGACTTCCTGGAGCTGCTTGGGCGAGCCAAGGTTGAACTCTCGTCCGGCCGCCGCGTGCGCCTCCTTCACCGCTTGCTGGACGGCGCCCGCGAACATCTGCTCCATGGCCTGGAGGTGCTCCCGGTCGGCGGCGATGCCGTGCCGCTCCATGCGGGCGAGCAGCGCGGAGGTGGGCAGCTCCATGTCGCGCAGCAGGTCGGCGGCGCCGACGTCGGCCAGGCGGCTCTCGAAGGTCTCGCCCAGGTCGAGGACGGCGCGGGCCTGCACCATCAGCGCCTCGGCCTCGGCGCCCTCGTCCGTGCCGAAGGCGAGCTGTCCGTCGGCCGCGGCGGCGGGGGCCAGCTCCCGGTGCAGGTACTCCAGGGACAGCGCGTCCAGGTCGAAGGAGCGGCGGCCGGGCTTGACCAGGTAGGCGGCCAGCGCGGTGTCCATGCCCACGCCGGCGACGCTCCAGCCGTGCTCGGCGAAGACCCGCATCGCGCCCTTGGCGTTGTGGAAGACCTTCGGCCGGTCCGGGTCGGACAGCCAGGCCCTGAACGCCGTCTCGTCGGCCTCGTCGATCTCCGTCGGGTCGAACCAGGCGGCCTTCCCGTCGGACGCGGCGAGCGCGACCTCGGTCACCGATCCGGTGCCCAGCGCCCAGGTGTCGACCGTGGCCACGCCGAGCGGCTGCGCGCCGTGCTCGGCGAGCCAGCCGGCCAGCTCGCCCGTGCCCAGCACGGTGCCGTCCAGCTCCACGCCGTCCGCGACCACCGGGGTGGCCTCGGCCTCCTCGGCGCCCGGGTCGACGGCGTAGAGCCGCTCGCGCAGGGAGGGGTTGCGGATCTCCAGGGTGTCCAGGATCACCGCGACGCCCTTGCGGTCGTAGGCCGTCCGCTCCAGGTCGGCGACCGTCCTCGGCAGCTCGACCCGGCGCTCCAGCTCGGTGAGCCGGCGGTTGAGCTTCACGGACTCCAGGTGGTCGCGCAGGTTCTGCCCGGCCTTGCCCTTGACCTCGTCGACGCGCTCGACCAGCTCCGCGAAGGACCCGAACTGGTTGATCCACTTCGCGGCGGTCTTCTCGCCGACGCCCGGGATGCCGGGCAGGTTGTCGGACGGGTCGCCGCGCAGCGCGGCGAAGTCGGGGTACTGGGCGGGGGTCAGCCCGTACTTCTCGAAGACCTTCTCCGGGGTGAAGCGGGTCAGCTCGGAGACGCCCTTGGTCGGATACAGGACCGTGGTGTGCTCGCTGACCAGCTGGAAGGAGTCCCGGTCGCCGGTGACGATCAGCACGTCGAAGCCCTCGGCCTCGGCCTGGGTGGCGAGGGTGGCGATGACGTCGTCGGCCTCGAAGCCCTCGACGGCGAAGCGGGGTACGTGCATGGAGTCGAGCAGCTCGCCGATCAGCTCCACCTGCCCCTTGAACTCGTCCGGGGTCTTGGAGCGGTTCGCCTTGTACTCGGTGAACTCCTCCGAGCGCCAGGTCTTGCGGGAGACGTCGAACGCCACCGCGAAGTGCGTGGGCGCCTCGTCACGCAGGGTGTTGGCCAGCATCGACGCGAAACCGTAGATCGCGTTGGTCGGCTGGCCGGTCGCGGTCGTGAAGTTCTCCGCGGGCAGCGCGAAGAACGCGCGGTACGCCAGCGAGTGCCCGTCCATGAGCATCAGCCGCGGTCGGCCGCCGGAGGTGCTGTCGGTCTTCTTCGATGCTGTCTTCGCCACGACACCGATCCTGCCACGTGGCACTGACAGTCGGCCCCGGCCTCGCCGTCCCGTGGTCTCCCCGCACCGTCCCGCGCCGTGTGCGCGACCGCGGCACCTCAGGTTCCGCAAGCATTGCTCACCATCTCCGCCCCGCCCGGACGGCCTCGGTGTCGGCGGGGCGTGCGAGGATCGGAGACGTACCTCACAACGCGTAAGCGAAGGAGCGCGCGATGGCGACCAAGCCGCCCAAGGGTGATCCGGTTCAGGACGCGCCGCGGGTCTCGGGGCCCCAGCACGCGGCGGCGGGCATCCCGGCGATCGGCCACACCCTGCGGGTCGCGCAGCGGCAGATGGGGGTGAAGCGGACGGCGCTGACGCTCCTGCGCGTCAATCAGAAGGACGGCTTCGACTGCCCGGGCTGCGCCTGGCCGGAGGGCGACCACCGGCACACGGCGGAGTTCTGCGAGAACGGTGCGAAGGCCGTGGCCGAGGAGGCCACCCTGCGCCGGGTCACCCCGGAGTTCTTCGCCGCGCACTCCGTGGCCGACCTCGCCACCCGCAGCGGTTACTGGCTCGGCCAGCAGGGCCGGCTGACGCACCCGGTGTACCTCCCGGAGGGCGGCGAGCACTACGAGCCGGTGACCTGGGAGCGCGCCTTCGACATCGTCGCGGAGGAGATCGCCGCACTGGACTCGCCCGACGAGGCGGTCTTCTACACCTCGGGGCGCACCAGCAACGAGGCGGCGTTCCTCTACCAGCTCTTCGCGCGCGAGCTGGGCACCAACAACCTGCCGGACTGCTCCAACATGTGCCACGAGTCGTCCGGCTCGGCGCTGTCCGAGACCATCGGCGTCGGCAAGGGCAGCGTCCTGCTGGAGGACCTGTACAAGTCCGACCTGATCATCGTGGCGGGCCAGAACCCGGGCACGAATCACCCGCGGATGCTCTCGGCTCTGGAGAAGGCCAAGGCGAACGGCGCGAAGATCATCAGCGTGAATCCGCTGCCCGAGGCCGGTCTGGAGCGCTTCAAGAACCCACAGACCCCCAAGGGGCTCACCGCGGGCGCCTCCCTCACCGACCTGTTCCTGCAGATCCGCCTCGGTGGCGACCAGGCGCTGTTCCGGCTCCTCAACAAGCTGATCCTGGACACCGAGGGCGCGGTCGACGAGGCCTTCGTCGAGGAACACACGCACGGCTACGAGGAGTTCGCCGCGGCCGCCCGCGCCGCCGACTGGGACGAGACGCTGGCGGCGACGGGGCTCACGCGCGCGGAGATCGAAGAAGCGCTGCGCATGGTGCTCGCCTCGGAGCGCACCATCGTGTGCTGGGCGATGGGCCTGACCCAGCACAAGCACTCGGTGCCCACGATCCGCGAGGTGGTGAACTTCCTCCTGCTGCGCGGCAACATCGGCCGCCCCGGCGCGGGCGTGTGCCCGGTGCGCGGTCACTCCAACGTGCAGGGCGACCGCACGATGGGCATCTTCGAGCGGCCCGCGCCCGCGTTCCTGGACGCGCTGGAGAAGGAGTTCGGCTTCGCCCCGCCGCGCGCGCACGGCTACGACGTCGTGCGGGCCATCCGCGCGCTGCGCGACGGCGAGGCGAAGGTCTTCTTCGCCATGGGCGGCAACTTCGTCTCCGCCTCCCCCGACACGGAGGTCACCGAGGCCGCGATGCGCCGGGCCCGGCTCACCGTGCACGTGTCGACGAAGCTGAACCGCTCGCACGCGGTCACGGGCGCGCGGGCGCTGATCCTGCCGACGCTGGGCCGCACCGAGCGCGATCTGCAGAGCGGCGGCGAGCAGTTCGTCACCGTGGAGGACTCCATGGGCATGGTGCACGCCTCGCGCGGGCGGCTGGAGCCCGCGAGCGGGCAGCTGCTGTCCGAGCCCGCGATCGTGTGCCGCCTGGCGCGCCGGGTGCTGGGCGAGGCGAGCCGCACACCGTGGGAGGAGTTCGAGAAGGACTACGCGACGATCCGGGACCGCATCGGGCGGGTCGTGCCGGGCTTCGAGGACTTCAACGCGCGCGTGGCCCGCCCCGGGGGCTTCGCCCTGCCGCACGCCCCGCGCGACGAGCGCCGCTTCCCGACGGCCACCGGGAAGGCCAACTTCACCGCCGCTCCGGTCGAGTTCCCCGAGCTGCCCGAGGGGCGGCTGCTGCTGCAGACGCTGCGCTCGCACGACCAGTACAACACCACGATCTACGGCCTGGACGACCGTTACCGGGGCATCAGGAACGGCCGCCGCGTCGTCCTGGTCAACCCGGAGGACGCCCGGAGGCTGGACGTCGCGGACGGCGCGTACGTCGACCTGGTGAGCGAGTGGCGCGACGGCGTGGAGCGGCGGGCGGCCGGTTTCCGCGTCGTGCACTATCCGACGGCCCGGGGCTGCGCGGCGGCGTACTACCCGGAGACCAACGTCCTGGTGCCGCTGGACGCCACCGCGGACACCAGCAACACCCCGGCCAGCAAGTCCGTGGTCGTCCGTCTGGAACAATCGGCGACCGACTGAGCGTTCGCTCAGCGAAGCGGCCGGCCGGCGCCCCGAGCAGCCGGCCGGCGGACCCGCAGACGGATGGAAGAAACGGAGCCGGCCCATGGGCGAGCAGCAGCAGGTGCAGTTCCCGCAGGAGGTCATCGACGAGTACGCCGCGCTCGGCGTGGACCTGCCCGCGCTGTTCTCCGCCGGGCACCTGGGGACCCGCATGGGGGTCCACATCGTCGAGGCGTCCGCGGACCGGGTCGTCGGCACCATGCCGGTGGAGGGCAACACCCAGCCGTACGGGCTGCTGCACGGCGGCGCCTCGGCCGTGCTGGCCGAGACGCTCGGGTCGGTCGGCTCGATGCTGCACGGCGGTTCCTCCAAGATCGCTGTCGGTGTCGACCTGAACTGCACCCATCACCGCGGGGTCCGCTCCGGCCTGGTCACCGGGGTGGCCACGCCCGTGCACCGGGGTCGCTCGACGGCGACGTACGAGGTCGTGATCAGCGACGAGCAGGACCGCCGGGTGTGCACGGCCCGGCTGACCTGCCTGCTGCGCGACGTGAACCCGGGCGACGGTGCCCCGGCGGCCACGGCGGGCTGAGCCCCCGCGCCGGGCGCTTGTGCGGTGCGGTGCCCGCGGGTGCCGGCCCGCGGCACCCGTGACCGCTCCATTGCCTGCGGTCGTCCCGCGTCCTAGCGTCGGGGCATGGGACGGGGAGGGGCACTACGGCGGGGACGGACGGCGCTGGCGCTGGCGACGATGGTGGTGGCCGTCGGCTGCGGCAACTCCGGTGACGGAGCGGGCGGTTCCGCACGCGGCGCCTCGGCGTCGGCCGCGTCGCCCGCGTCCCGACAGCCTCTGTCCGGCGCCGAGTTGTGCGTGAGCGCCGTCGGTTACTGGGCGCGCGAGATGCTGGACGGCACGGAGCCCTACGGCGACTATCAGTCGATGGGGCTGTCCAACCGGCAGTACGACATCCTGCGCGAGGTCGTGGCCGAGGCGCGGGCCGCGCAGCGGGACCAGGGCGCCCGGGCGGCCGGGGAGTTGACCGACCGCCGGGTGCGCCAGGAGTGCACCGACGGATACCGCGACGGCGGTCCGAGCCGCGGCCCGTGGCAGTCGTGACCGGCATCGGTCCGGTCGAGCCGGGTGCGGACACCCGCGTCCGCAAGGCGCCGCCGCCCCGGCCGCGCGGACGCCTCGCCCGGTACTGCGAGCGCCACCGCCGCACGCTCCTGGCCTCCGCCGCCGCCCTCGTCGTCCTGGCGGGCGGCGGCTACCTGTACGCGAGCCGGCCGCAGCCGCGGCCCGCTCCCGCGCCTCCCTACCCGTCCCAGGCGGTCGACCTCGTCTACGGGGCCCCCGCGACCGGCTCGCCCGGGGCCACGTCCGGCGCCTACAGCTTCACGGTGCTGCTGAGCGTGCGGTCGGGACCGCCCGTCACGGTGACGCGGCTGACCCAGCCCTACGACGGCCTGTCGGTGACCTCCTCCCCCGCGGCACCTTTCCAGACAAAATCGCATTCCACCCGCAAGATCATTGTCACACTACGGGTGACGGAATGTGAAAAAGCGCCCCGGAATCCCGGACTCCCTTTCCTGGATGTAACGCTGCGTAATGCGCGCGCAATAGAAGCCCACAGTTTCATCCTGGGGGCGCGCTATGCGCAGGACCTCTCCCGGGCCCTCCAGGTCGCCTGCAGCAACGATTCAAGGTAATCACCAAAACGCCCCAGACGCCTGAACCCGTGCCGTTCGTCCTGCGGGTTCTCATCATGCGGACAGGGCGAATCGGCCTGAATTCAGCCCTTCTTCCCACCGAGTACCGCTCTGCAATACCCGGTGTCATAACAAGAGAGTCACAGCCTCAGTCAGACCCTCCTCCACCTTCCCCACACACGCTTAGAGTCACGGCCAGTCACCGCGCCGTCGGATTGTCATTTCGGCCCCGCGCTCGACTCGACCGCCTCCACGGGGAAGCGGCCGTGCCAGGGAAAGGACTGATCGTGCGTCAACGTTCGCTCATCGCCATCACCGCCGCTCTGGCGGCGGGAGCGCTCACCCTCACCGCCTGCGGCTCGCGCGACGACGACGGCGGATCCGACTCCGGCAACGGCGGCGGTGGCACCACCGTCGTCATCGGCGTCGACGCCCCGCTGACCGGCGACCTGTCCGCGCTCGGCCTCGGCATCAAGAACTCGGCCGACCTCGCGGCCAAGACGGCCAACAAGGAAAAGACCGTCGACGGCATCACCTTCAAGGTCGAGGCACTCGACGACCAGGGCCAGCCCTCCGTCGGCCAGCAGAACGCCAGCAGCTTCGTCGCCAACAAGGACGTCCTCGGCGTCGTCGGCCCGCTGAACTCGTCGGTCGGCGAGTCCATGCAGAAGGTCTTCGACACCGCCAAACTGGTCGAGGTCTCCCCGGCCAACACCGGCCCCTCCCTGACCCAGGGCCCCGACTGGCGGAACAAGAAGGTCCGCCAGTACAAGTCGTACTTCCGCACCGCGACCACGGACGCCATCCAGGGCCCGTTCGCCGCGCAGTACGTCTACAACGACGCCAAGAAGAAGAAGGTCTTCGTCATCGACGACAAGAAGACCTACGGCGCGGGCCTGGCCGGCACCTTCACCGAGGAGTTCAAGAAGCTCGGCGGCCAGGTGGTCGGCACCGAGCACATCAACCCGGACACCAAGGACTTCTCCTCGGTCGCCACCAAGGTGAAGAACTCCGGCGCCGACGTCGTCTACTACGGCGGTGAATACCCGCAGGCCGGCCCGCTCAGCAAGCAGATCAAGGAAGCCGGCGCCAAGATCCCGCTCGTCGGCGGCGACGGCATCAAGGACGACACCTTCATCAAGCTGGCCGGCGCCGCCTCCAACGGCGACCTCGCCACCTCCGTCGGTGCGCCCGTCGAGACCCTCCCCTCGGCCAAGAAGTTCGTGGCCGACTACAAGACGGAAGGCTACAAGGAGGACTACGCGGCCTACGGCGGCTACTCCTACGACTCCGCCTGGGCGATCATCGAGGCCGTCAAGAAGGTCGTCGCGGACAACGGCGGGAAGCTCCCCGACGACGCCCGCGCCAAGGTCACCGAGGCCATGCAGAACGTCTCCTTCGACGGTGTGACCGGCAAGGTCTCCTTCGACGAGTTCGGTGACGCCACCAACAAGCAGCTCACCGTCTACTCCGTCGAGGGCGGAACCTTCAAGGCCGTCAAGTCCGGTACCTACACCGGCTGACCGACCCCGCACCACAGCCCACGAGCCGCGCGGGGCGCTGTTCCACAAGCGCCCCGCGCGGACTCGCATCCGGCCATATCCGTCGAACGTCCGAATGTCTCGGAGGACATGCGGTGAACGAACTGCCGCAGCAGCTGGTCAACGGCCTGCTACTGGGATCCATGTACGGGCTCGTCGCCATCGGCTACACAATGGTCTACGGCATCGTCCAGCTCATCAACTTCGCCCACGGCGAGATCTTCATGACCGGCGCCTTCGGGGCACTCACGGTCTACATGTACATCCTGCCCGACGGCACCTCCATGCTGATCGCGCTGCCCCTGATGCTGCTCGGCGCCGTGATCGTCTCGGTCATCGTCGCCGTCGGGGCGGAACGGTTCGCCTACCGACCCCTGCGCGGCGCCCCCCGGCTCGCGCCCCTGATCACCGCGATCGGCCTCTCCCTCGCCCTGCAGCAGGCGGTATGGGCCTGGTACCCCGACGCCAAGTCCGCGCGCCCCTTCCCGCAGATCGACGGCGGACCCTTCCACCTCGGCGACGTCACCATCCAGACCGGCGACATCTTCCTGCTGATCGCCGCCCCGGTCAGCATGGCCCTCCTCGGCTACTTCGTCATGCGCACCCGCACCGGACGCGGCATGCAGGCCACCGCCCAGGACCCCGACACCGCCAAGCTCATGGGCGTCAACACCGACCGCATCATCGTGATCGCCTTCGCACTCGGCGCCGTCTTCGCCGCCGTCGGAGGCGTCGCCTACGGCCTCAAGTACGGCCAGATCGAGTTCAAGATGGGCTTCATCCTCGGTCTCAAGGCCTTCACCGCGGCAGTCCTCGGCGGCATCGGCAACATCTACGGCGCCATGATCGGCGGAGTCGTCCTCGGCGTCGCCGAGACCCTGGCCACCGCCTACATCGCCGACATCCCCGGCCTGGACAAGTTCGGCAGCCAGTCCTGGGCGGACGTCTGGGCCTTCATCCTCCTCATCCTCGTGCTGTTGTTCAGGCCGCAGGGCCTGCTCGGCGAACGCGTTGCGGACAGGGCGTGACACCGATGACCACACAGACCACCGCGCCGGAGAACACCGGCACCCCCGCCCCCGGCGACGCCCCCGGCCTCATCGGCATACCCGCCGGCCTCGGCCGCGCACTCGCCACCGGCGGCGGCGTCCTCACCGTCGTCTCCACCTTCCTCGCCTGGACCTGGACCGCCGAATTCCCCGGCGACCTCACCGTCTACGGCTACCCCGGCGGCCTCCAGGTCCTGGTACTGATCGCCGGCGCCCTCACCGCCCTCTTCGGCCTCGCCTCCTACGGCGTCAAGGGACTCCGCTGGCTCGTACCGGCCGGCGCCGACGCCGCGCTCAAGTTCGCCGCACTCGCCGCCTTCGCCACCACCTGGTACACGGTCGTCGCGATCAGCACCAAGCTCGGCGGCGTCGTCAACCTCGAACCCGGCGGCTACATCGCCGCGGCCGTCACCCTGATCGCCTTCCTGGGCGCCCTCGCACTGCCCTTCGAACGCCCCGAGCCCGACCCCTTCGACCCCGACGACACCGGCTGGGACCAGTTCAAGCACACCAGCTCACAGAACTGGCAGACCGTCCGCGCGGCCTTCGCCTCCAAAGAACCCCGGCCCGTACGCACGCTGCCCTCCTACGTCGAGATCCTCGTCATCGTCGCGATCCTCGCCGTGGCCCTGCTCGTCTTCACCTACGGCATCGGCACCGAGTACGACGAACTGTTCATCGGCTTCCTGATCGTCGCCGGCTTCGGCTTCGCCGCGCTCCACCGCTCCGGACTGATCGCCCACGCCACCGAGATCACCGCACGGCACCAGAACATCACCGTCTGCGGCGGCTTCATCGCGGCAGCCTGCTTCCCCTTCACCCAGTCCGACGACCAGTACGCCACCCTCGGCGTCTACATCCTGATCTTCGCCACCGTCGCACTCGGACTCAACATCGTCGTCGGCCTCGCCGGCCTGCTCGACCTCGGCTACGTCGCCTTCCTCGGCGTCGGCGCCTACGCCGCCGCCATGGTCTCCGGCTCCCCCAGCTCCCCCTTCGACCTGCACCTGCCCTTCTGGGCCGCCGTCCTGGTCGGCGCCGCCGCCTCCCTGGTCTTCGGCGTCCTGATCGGCGCACCCACGCTGCGGCTGCGCGGCGACTACCTCGCCATCGTGACACTCGGCTTCGGTGAGATCTTCCGGATCACCGCCAACAACCTGGACGGCACCTCCGGCCCGGACGTCACCAACGGCTCCAACGGCATCTCGTCCATCCCCGACCTCAAGATCCTCGGCTTCGACCTCGGGGTCGCACACGACATCGGCGGCTTCACCCTCGGCCGGTTCGCCAACTACTTCCTGCTGATGCTCATCATCACCGCCGTCGTCGTCCTCGTCTTCCGGCGCAGCGGCGACTCCCGCATCGGCCGCGCCTGGGTCGCCATCCGCGAGGACGAGACCGCCGCGCTCGCCATGGGCATCAACGGCTTCCGCGTCAAGCTCATCGCCTTCGCCGTCGGCGCCTCCCTGGCCGGACTCGCCGGCACCGTCCAGGCACACGTCACCTACACCGTCACCCCCGAGCAGTACCTCTTCGCCGGCACCACCCCGCCCAACTCGGCCTTCCTGCTCGCCGCCGTCGTACTCGGCGGCATGGGCACCATCGCCGGCCCGCTCATCGGTGCGGCGCTGCTGTTCCTCATCCCCAACAAGCTCCAGTTCCTCGACGACTACCAGCTCCTCGCCTTCGGGCTCGCGCTCGTCCTGCTGATGCGCTTCCGCCCCGAGGGCCTCATCGCCAACCGGCGCCGCAAGCTGGAGTTCCACGAAGAGGCCGAAGCGCCCGCAGTCCTGAGCAAGACAGGGGCCTGACCACCATGACCACCGACACCACCACCAAGGACACCGCACCGGGCGCCCCGGCCCCCGGCACCACCATCCTCGACGCACGCGGTGTCACCATGCGCTTCGGCGGACTGACCGCCGTCAACGGCGTCGACCTCACCGTCAACAGCGGCGAGATCGTCGGCCTGATCGGCCCCAACGGCGCCGGCAAGACCACCTTCTTCAACTGCCTCACCGGCCTCTACATCCCCACCGAGGGCGAGGTCCGCTACAAGGGCCAGGTCCTGCCCGCCAAGTCCTTCAAAGTCACCGCCGCCGGCATCGCCCGCACCTTCCAGAACATCCGCCTGTTCGGCAACATGACCGTCCTGGAAAACGTCCTCGTCGGCCGCCACACACGGACCAAGGAGGGCTTCTGGTCGGCCGTACTGCGCGGCCCCGGCTTCCACCGCGCGGAAAAGGCCTCCCGCGAACGCGCCACCGAACTCCTGGAGTTCGTGGGCCTCGCCCACAAGGCCGACCACCTCGCCCGCAACCTGCCCTACGGCGAGCAGCGCAAGCTGGAGATCGCCCGCGCACTCGCCAGCGAGCCCGGCCTGCTCCTCCTGGACGAACCGACGGCCGGCATGAACCCCCAGGAGACGCGGGCCACCGAGGAGTTGGTCTTCGCCATCCGCGACAAGGGCATCGCCGTCCTCGTCATCGAGCACGACATGCGGTTCATCTTCAACCTCTGCGACCGCGTCGCCGTACTCGTCCAGGGCGAAAAACTCGTCGAGGGCGACAGCGCCACGGTGCAGGGCGACGAACGCGTGGTCGCCGCCTACCTCGGTGAACCCCTGGAGAACGACCCCGGCGCCGCGGAGGCGGCCGAGGTGGAGGCCGCCGAGGCAGCGCAAGCCTCGGAGACCCCGGAGACCCCGGAGACCTCGGAGACCTCGGAGGCCGACACCACCACGGACACCGCGGCCGGCAAGGAGAACGACCGATGACCGCACTCCTCGAGGTCGAGGACCTCCGCGTCGCCTACGGCAAGATCGAAGCCGTCAAAGGCATCTCCTTCAAAGTCGACGCCGGCGAGGTCGTCACCCTCATCGGCACCAACGGCGCCGGCAAAACCACCACCCTGCGCACCCTGTCCGGGCTGCTCAAACCGGTCGGCGGCCAGATCAGATTCGCCGGCAAATCGCTCAAGAAGATCCCCGCGCACCAGATCGTCTCCCTCGGGCTCGCCCACTCCCCCGAAGGGCGGCACATCTTCCCGCGCATGACGATCGAGGACAACCTGCGCCTCGGCGCCTTCCTGCGCAGCGACCGGCCCGGCATCGAGAAGGACATCCAGCGCGCCTACGACCTCTTCCCCATCCTCGGCGAGCGCCGCAAACAGGCCGCGGGCACCCTGTCCGGCGGCGAGCAGCAGATGCTCGCCATGGGCCGCGCCCTGATGTCCCAGCCCAAGCTGCTCATGCTCGACGAACCCTCCATGGGCCTCTCACCGATCATGATGCAGAAGATCATGGCGACGATCGCCGAACTGAAGTCCCAGGGCACCACCATCCTGCTCGTCGAGCAGAACGCCCAGGCCGCCCTGTCCCTGGCCGACCACGGCCACGTCATGGAGGTCGGCAACATCGTCCTGTCCGGCAGCGGCCAGGACCTCCTCCACGACGAATCGGTCCGCAAGGCCTACCTCGGCGAGGACTGACGCCCCCGGCCCGCCGTACGGCTGAGGCCCGCGCCCCACCCGGGGACGCGGGCCTCACTCGTACGCCGAGGACATCGAGGACATCGAGGGCTCAGCCCTTGGACGCCTTCTTCTCCTCGGCATCCTGGATGACCGCCTCGGCCACCTGCTGCATCGACATCCGCCGGTCCATCGAAGTCTTCTGGATCCACCGGAAGGCGGCCGGCTCGGTCAGCCCGTACTCCGTCTGAAGAACCGACTTGGCCCGGTCCACCAGCTTGCGGGTCTCCAGCCGCTGGCTGAGGTCCGCGACCTCCTTCTCCAGCGCCTTCAGCTCCGTGAACCGCGACACCGCCATCTCGATCGCCGGCACGACGTCGCTCTTGCTGAACGGCTTCACCAGGTACGCCATCGCCCCGGCGTCCCGGGCCCGCTCCACCAGATCCCGCTGCGAGAACGCGGTCAGCATCAGCACCGGCGCGATGGACTCCTCCGCGATCTTCTCGGCCGCGGAGATGCCGTCGAGCTTGGGCATCTTGACGTCCAGGATCACCAGGTCGGGCCGGTGCTCGCGGGCCAGCTCCACGGCCTGCTCGCCGTCACCGGCCTCACCGACGACGGAGTACCCCTCTTCCTCCAGCATCTCTTTGAGGTCCAGCCGGATGAGCGCCTCGTCCTCGGCGATGACGACACGGGTCGTCAGCGGAGGAACGTGCGACTGGTCGTCGTCGGTCACGTCAGCGGGCTGGGGCGACTCGGGGGCGGTCACGTGGGCGCTCCTTGTTCCGGGGCAGGCGGTACTGCTGACAAGAGCGTACCTAGCTGCGATATGGTGGGGGCACGGCGGGTGACCGTCAACCTCTGTTTTACAGGAAGCCCCGGTAGTCCAGCGGTAGAGACACGGTGCTCAAACCACCGACAGCGTGGGTTCGAATCCCACCCGGGGCACTTTTCCTTCACTTTGAAGGTAGGGCTATGTAAGTGGAGGATCACGTTCGCGTGGTCCCAGCACTTTCTTCGCGTGAAGCCGCGACGAACAAGCCACTGTGGCCACATGGAACAGCACAGTCTTTCGATCCGCGCACACGCTGTGGCACTCATGAACCAGGGAATTCCCAACCGCGTAGTTGCCACCCAGCTCAATGTCCCGCGCGGGACCGTGGGCTGGTGGCGCAGCGAGGACCGCAAAGCCCGCGGTGTCGCGTATGAACAACCGACCGACTGCCCCCGATGCACGAGCCGCCAGTTCGACGAGGTTGCGTACGCCTATCTGCTCGGTCTCTACCTCGGCGACGGACACATCGTCTCTAAGCCCGGCCAGCACCATCTGTCCATCTTCTGCAACGCCACACAGATCGGCCTGATCGCTGAGGCCGAAAGGGCCATGCGACGGGTTATGCCGTTGCCCAGTGTCAGCCGGCGGCACAAACTCGGATGCGTCGAGGTGAAGTCCTACACCAAGCACTGGTGCTGCATGTTTCCTCAACACGGGCCCGGCATGAAGCACCAGCGCAAGATCGCGTTGGAACCCTGGCAACAGACGATCACCGACGCTCACCCCTGGGAGTTCGTCCGGGGTCTTATCCACTCCGACGGCTGCCGGGTCACCAACTGGACCACGCGGCTCGTCGGCGGCGAACGCAAGCGCTACGAGTATCCCCGGTACTTCTTCACCAACGTCTCGGCCGACATCCGCCGCCTGTTCACGGACACCCTCGACAAGCTCGGCGTCGAGTGGACGCACTGCACGCGTCACGGAAACCCGTACAACATCTCCGTGGCCCGCAGAGCCTCCGTGGCCCTCATGGATGCCCACGTCGGGCCCAAGTACTGACTACCTGGGGCTGTCGTCCTCGCCGATGTGGTGGACGCGCACCAGGTTCGTCGTGCCGGAGACGCCCGGCGGGGAGCCGGCCGTGATGACCACGACGTCGCCCTTCTCGCAGCGCCCGTACCGGGTGAGCAGTTCGTCCACCTGGTCGACCATCGCGTCGGTGGAGTCCACGTGGGGGCCGAGGAAGGTCTCCACGCCCCAGGTCAGGCTGAGCTGGGAGCGGGTCGCCGGTTCCGGGGTGAAGGCGAGCAGCGGGATGGGCGAGCGGTAGCGGGACAGGCGGCGGACGGTGTCGCCGGACTGGGTGAAGGCGACGAGGAACTTGGCGCCGAGGAAGTCGCCGATCTCGGCGGCCGCGCGGGCGACTGCGCCGCCCTGGGTGCGGGGCTTGTTGCGTTCGGTCAGCGGGGGCAGGCCCTTGGCGAGGATGTCCTCTTCGGCGGCTTCGACGATCCGGGCCATGGTGCGGACCGTGTCGGTGGCGTGCTTGCCGACGCTGGTCTCGCCGGAGAGCATCACGGCGTCGGTGCCGTCGATGACCGCGTTGGCGACGTCGGAGGCCTCCGCGCGGGTGGGGCGGGCGTTGTCGATCATCGAGTCGAGCATCTGGGTGGCGACGATGACCGGTTTGGCGTTGCGCTTGGCCAGTTTGATGGCGCGCTTCTGGACGATCGGCACTTGTTCCAGGGGCATCTCGACGCCGAGGTCGCCGCGGGCGACCATGATGCCGTCGAAGGCGGCGACGATGTCTTCGATGTTCTCGACGGCCTGTGGTTTTTCGACCTTGGCGATGACGGGGAGGCGGCGGCCTTCCTCGTCCATGATGCGGTGGACGTCGAGGACGTCTCGTCCGCTGCGTACGAAGGAGAGTGCGACGACGTCGAAGCCGTTGCGCAGTGCCCAGCGCAGGTCGTCCTCGTCTTTTTTCGACAGGGCGGGCACGGAGACGGCGACGCCGGGGAGGTTGAGGCCCTTGTGGTCGGAGACCATGCCGCCTTCGATGACCCGGGTGTGCACGCGGGGTCCGTCGACGCCGGTGACTTCCAGGCAGACCTTGCCGTCGTCGACGAGGACGCGTTCGCCGGGGGTGACGTCCTCGGCGAGGCCGGCGTAGGTGGTGCCGCAGGTGTGGCGGTCGCCTTCGATGCCTTCTTCGACGGTGATGGTGAAGGTGTCGCCGCGTTCAAGGAGTACGGGGCCTTCGCCGAAGTGGCCGAGGCGGATCTTCGGGCCCTGAAGGTCGGCGAGGGTGCCGACGCTGCGGCCGGTCTCGTCGGACGCCTTGCGGACCCGCCGGTAGCGCTCTTCGTGTTCGGCGTGGGTGCCGTGGCTGAAGTTGAAGCGGGCGATGTCCATACCGGCGTCGACCAGCTCTTTGATCTGGTCGTACGAGTCGGTGGCGGGCCCAAGAGTACAGACGATCTTTGCTCGGCGCATGGGTCGAGCCTAGGGCTTACTGCCGGGTAGCGAATTGGCCACGCATGACCACTCAACAACCTTTGAGTAAAGGGATATTGACAAGTGTTGAATTGTGCGCGCCGCCGCTCCGATGAGCATTCGGTCGGTTCGCCACCCCTTGACAGAAGGCATGTTCAGGACAGAATCTACGCGCGTTGCCACTGTCTGCCCGCCTGCATATCTGCACGGTCACCGAGGAGAGTCAGTCATGCCGTTGAACCGCCGTACGTTTCTGAGCAGGTCCGCCGTGACGGGGGCGGGGGTCGCCCTGGCCGGTGCGGCGGCTGCTCCGGCGGCCGAGGCCGCGGCCCCCGCACACCGGGGCGGCCGCGGGTCCAAGCGGTACGCGCTGACCGTGCTCGGCACCACCGATCTGCACGGGCACGTCTTCAACTGGGACTACTTCAAGGACGCCGAGTACACCGACGCGGCGGGCAACGCCCAGGGTCTCGGCCGGATCTCCACCCTGGTGAACCAGGTGCGCGAGGAGAAGGGCCGCGGCAACACGCTGCTGCTGGACGCGGGCGACACCATCCAGGGCACGCCGCTGACGTACTACTACGCGAAGGTGGACCCGATCACCGCCGAGGGCGGTCCGGTGCACCCGATGGCGCAGGCGATGAACGCCATCGGCTACGACGCGGTGGCGCTCGGCAACCACGAGTTCAACTACGGCATCGAGACGCTGCGCCGGTTCGAGGAGCAGTGCGACTTCCCGCTGCTCGGGGCGAACGCGGTGGACGCGAAGACGCTGAAGCCGGCCTTTCCGCCGTATTTCATGAAGACCTTCCGGGTGAAGGGCGCGCCGCCGGTGAAGGTGGCGGTGCTGGGGCTGACCAATCCGGGCATCGCGATCTGGGACAAGGCGTACGTGCAGGGGAAGCTGGCTTTCCCGGGTCTTGAGGAGCAGGCGGCCAAGTGGGTGCCGAAGCTGCGTTCGATGGGCGCGGACGTGGTGGTGGTCTCGGCGCACTCGGGTTCGTCGGGCACGTCCTCGTACGGTGACCAGGTCCCCTACGTCGAGAACGCGGCGGCGAACGTGGCGCGGCAGGTGCCGGGCATCGACGCGATCCTGGTGGGGCACGCGCACGAGGAGATCGCGGAGCTGAAGGTCGTCAACGAGGAGACCGGGAAGACGGTCGTGCTGTCGGAGCCGCTGTGCTATGCCGAGCGGCTGACCCTGTTCGACTTCGAGCTGGTCTTCGAGCGGGGTCGCTGGCACGTCGAGTCGGTGAGGGCGTCGCTGCGCAACTCGAACGCGGTCGAGGACGACCCGCGGATCACGAAGCTGCTGGCGGACGAGCACGCGAAGGTGGTGGCGTATGTCAACCAGGTGGTCGGCACCGCCACCGAGACGCTGACGACGGTCGAGGCGCGGTACAAGGACGCGCCGATCATCGACCTGATCACCAAGGTGCAGGAGGACGTGGTCAAGGAGGCGCTGGCGGGCACGGAGTACGCCACGCTGCCGGTCCTGGCGCAGGCGTCGCCGTTCTCGCGGACTTCGGAGATCCCGGCCGGCGATGTGACGATCCGGGATCTGTCGAGCCTGTACGTGTACGACAACACGCTGGTGGCGAAGCTGCTGACGGGCGCGCAGGTGCGGGCGTACCTGGAGTACTCGGCGGAGTACTACGTGCGGACGGCGGCCGGTGCGCCGGTGGACGTGGAGAAGCTGACCAACGCGAACGGCCGTCCGGACTACAACTACGACTACGTGTCGGGGCTGACGTACGAGATCGACATCGCGCAGCCGGCCGGTTCGCGGATCAGGAACCTCGCCTTCGGCGGTGCCCCGCTGGACGACGCGCAGCAGTTCGTGCTGGCGGTGAACAACTACCGGGCCAACGGCGGCGGCGCGTTCCCGCACGTGGCGTCGGCCAGGGAGCTGTGGTCGGAGTCGACGGAGATCCGTACCCGGATCGCGGAGTGGGCGACGGCGAAGGGCGTGCTGGATCCGAAGGACTTCGCGTCCGTGGACTGGGCGCTGACCCGCGACGGCGAGCCGGTGTTCTGATCGGGGGCATCGGGGGCGGCCTCAGATTCCGTCCGCCAGGGGGGTGAGTTCCCGGTGGTGGCGCGCTGACGGGATCTGGGGCCGGCCGCCTTCCAGGCCGAAGGTGGTGAAGGCGGTGCGGGCGGGCAGCGGGTAGGGCTCGCGTCCGGTGAGGTCGTTGAGGATGGTGGCGCTGCGCCAGGCGGCGAGGCCGAGGTCGGGTGTGCCGACGCCGTGGGTGTGCGTCTCGGCGTTCTGGACGTAGACGGCGCCGGTGACGGACGGGTCGAGGACGAGGCGGTGGCGGTCGTCGACGCGGGGGCGTTCGCGGCTGTCGCGCCGCATGTAGGGGTCGAGACCGGCGAGGAGGCGGCCGAGGGGGCGTTCGCGGTGGCCGGTGGCGAGGACGACGGCGTCGGTGGTGAGGCGGGAGCGGGTCTTCTGCTGTTCGTGTTCCAGGTGGAGTTCGACCTGGGTGGCGGCGATGCGTCCGGCGGTGCGGACGTGGACGCCGGGGGTGAGGGTGGTGTCGGGCCAGCCGCCGTCGAGGGTGCGCCGGTACAGCTCGTCGTGGATGGCGGCGGTGGTGTCGGCGTCGATGCCTTTGTGGAGTTGCCACTGGGCGGCGACGAGGCGGTCGCGGACCGGTTCGGCCAGGCCGTGGAAGTAGCGGGTGTAGTCGGGGGTGAAGTGCTCCAGGCCGAGCTTGGAGTACTCCATGGGTGCGAGGGCTTGGGTGCGGCCGAGCCAGTGCAGCCGTTCGCGGCCTGCGGGGCGGTGGCGGAGCAGGTCCAGGAAGATTTCCGCGCCGGACTGTCCGGTGCCGATGACGGTGATGTGTCCGGCGGCCAGGAGTGTGTCGCGGTGGCGGAGGTAGTCGGCGGCGTGGACGACGGGGACGGTGGGGTCCTCGGCGAGGGGTCTGAGCGGGTCGGGGACGTGCGGTTGGGTGCCGATGCCGAGGACGACGTTCCTGGTGTAGGTCCGGCCGAGCGCTTCGGCCTCTCCGTCGGTGTCCAGCTGGGTGTAGTCGACCTCGAAGAGGTCGCGTTCGGGGTTCCAGCGCACGGCGTCGACCTGGTGGTGGAAGCGGAGCGCGGGCAGGTTCTCGGCGACCCAGCGGCAGTAGGCGTCGTATTCGGCGCGTTCGATGTGGAAGCGTTCGGCGAAGTAGAAGGGGAAGAGGCGTTCTCTGGCCCTGAGGTGGTTGAGGAAGGTCCAGGGGCTGGCGGGGTCGACGAGGGTGACGAGGTCGGCGAGGAAGGGCACCTGGACGCGTGCGCCGTCGATGAGCAGGCCGGGGTGCCAGCGGAAGTCGGGGCGCTGTTCGTAGAAGACGGCGTCGAGGCCGGTGAGGGGGTCGGCGAGGGCGGCCAGGGAGAGGTTGAAGGGGCCGATGCCGACGCCGACGAGGTCGCGGGGGGTGTCGGGGGTGTGGTGTGCCGGGGTGTTCATCGCGGGACGTGTCCTTCCACGAGGGTCAGGAGTGCGGCGAGGTCGTCGGGGCGGGTGTGGGGGTTGAGGAGGGTCGCCTTGAGCCAGAGCCGGCCGTCGGCGCGGGCCCGGCCGAGGACGGCGCGGCCGGTGCTGAGCAGCGTCCGGCGGGCGGCGGCGACGTGGTCGTCCGTCGCGCGCGCGGGCCGGAACAGGACCGTGCTGATGGTGGGCGGGGCGTGCAGTTCGAAGCCGGGGTGGGTCTCGACCAGGTCGGCGAACTCTGCGGCGAGGGTGCAGACGGCGTCGGCGAGGGCGCCCAGTCCGGTGCGGCCCAGGGTCTTGAGGGTGACGGCGGTCTTCAGGATGTCGGGGCGGCGGCTGGTGCGCGGGGAGCGTCCGAGGAGGTCGGGGAGTCCGGCGTCGGTGTCGTCGTCGGCGTTGAGGTAGTCGGCGCGGTGGTGCAGGGCGGTCAGGTCGTCGGTGTCGGTGACGGTGAGGAGCCCGGCGGGGATCGGCTGCCAGCCGAGCTTGTGCAGGTCCAGGGCGACGGTGTCGGCGGCTTCCAGTCCCGCCAGCCGGGCCCGGTGCCGTTCGCTGAACAGGAGGCCCGCTCCGTAGGCGGCGTCGATGTGGAGGCGGGCGCCGTGGGCGGCGCAGCGGTCGGCGATCTCGGGCAGCGGGTCGATGAGCCCGGCGTCGGTGGTGCCCGCGGTGGCGGCGACCAGGTGCGGTCCGGGGATCTGGGTGAGGGCTTCGTCGAGGGCGGCGGGGTCGAGGGTGCCGGCGGGGGCGGGGACGACGACGGGTTCGGGCAGGCCGAGCAGCCAGGCGGCGCGGGGCAGCGAGTGGTGGGCGCCCGCGCCGTGGACCAGTCTGAGGCCGGCGCCGTGTGTCTCGCGGGCGAGCAGGACGGCGAGCTGGTTGGATTCGGTGCCGCCGGTGGTGACGACGGCGTCGGTGGCGCCGGTCTCGCGGGCGAGGGTGCGGGTGACGAGGGCTTCCAGGGCGGAGGCGGCGGGTGCCTGGTCCCAGGAGTCGAGGGAGGGGTTGAGGACGCTCGCGGCGAGGTCGGCGGCGGCCGCGACGGCGAGCGGCGGGGTGTGCAGGTGGGCGGCGCACAGGGGGTGGGCGGGGTCGGCGGCGCCTTCGGCGAGCGCGGTGACCAGGACGCGCAGCGCCTCGGGGTCGCCGCGCTCGGGCAGGAGGTCGCCGGCCGCTTCGGCCATCCGGGCGGCGACGGCACCGGGGCCGCCGGCGGGCAGCGGGCCGCCGCGTCGGGCGGTGCCGGCGTGCAGGGCGTCGAGCACGGTGTCGAGCAGGGGCCGCAGGGCGTCGGTGCCGTGCGGGCCCGAGGCGAGGGGCGGCATGCCCATGAGCTGTCCTTGGGGCACGGGGGCTGGGGTTCCAGCTTCCACGCGCAGGGGCGGGTTCGCCCGGACAGCTCAGTGATCACAACCCGAAAGGGGGATCCCGGCGGCCGTCGGCCGGGGAACGCGGCCGGTCTTCCCGCCTCGGGGGCGGACCGGCCGCGTCGGGTGGGTCAGGCCGTGCCCGCCTCCCGTACCCGCAGGGCGCGTGCCAGGTCGTCGAGCTGGTCGGTGAGCTTGCGGCGCAGGGCGGGGATCGGGTCGGCGTCGGTGAGGCACTCCTGGCCGAGCCGGAGGGTGTCGGCGTCGACGGCGTGGGCGGGGAAGGCCCAGCGTCCGGCGGCGTCGGCGATGGCGGGGCCGCGGCGGGCGGCGAGCGCGACGGCCTCGGTGTAGTAGCGCGGGACGTACTCGCGTACGAGGTCGGCCTGTTCGGGCTGCCAGAAGCCCTGGGCGGTGGCGGTGAACAGGTAGTTGGAGAGGTCGTCGGTGGCGAACATGGTGTCCCAGGCGCGGGACTTGGCCGCGGCGTCGGGCAGTGCGGCGCGGCAGCGGGCGGCGCCCTCCTGGCCGGTGGCGCTGGGGTCGTTCGCCAGTTCGGCGGCGATGGCGTCCTCGTCGGTGGCGCCGAGCACGGCGAGCCGGTTGAGGATGCGCCAGCGCAGCTCGGGGTCGAGTTCGGGGCCGCCGGGCACGGTGCCGTCGGCGAGCCAGGCGGCGATGGTGTCGGGGTGGGCGGCCGTCGCGATGCGGTGGCGTACGGCGATCAGGCGCAGCCCGGGGTGGTCGCCGTCCTCGGTGCGGCGGATGAGGTCGCGGCACAGCTCGGCGAGGGTGCTCAGCGCGGCGGGCCGCTGCTGGGGGGTGACGTAGCGGTCGGCGACCTGTCCGGAGGCGAAGGCGAGGACGCCGTCGACGAGCGCGAGGTCGGTCTCGTGGGGGAGGTGGGCGCGGGCGATGTCGAGGTAGGTGGTGGCGGGGAGGTCGCCGTCGCGGACGGCGTCGCGCAGGGCGTTCCAGACGACGGCCCGGGTGAGCGGGTCGGGCAGGCCGGACAGGCTCGTGCGCAGGGTGCGGAAGGAGTCGTCGTCGAAGCGGATCTTGGCGTAGCTCAGGTCGCCGTCGTTGAGCACGACGAGGGCGGGGAGCTTGCCGATGGGCCGGGGTTCGGCCTGGGGGACGTCGATGTCGAGGCGTTCGCGGGGGGTGAGGCGGCCTTCCTCGCCCGGGTCCTGGTCGTAGAGGCCGACGGCGATGCGGTGGGGGCGCTCGCCGGTGCGGTGGACGGTGAGGGCGCGGCTGCCGTTGTCGCCGGTGACGCTCGCGGTGAGGGTGTCGACGCCGGTGGTGCGCAGCCAGGCGTCGGCCCAGGCGTGGACGTCGCGGTCGGTGGCGGCGGCCAGGGAGTCGATGAAGTCGGCGAGGGAGGCGTTGGCGAACTTGTGCCGCTCGAAGTGGATGTTGATGCCGGCCAGGAAGTCCTTCTCGCCGAGCCAGGCGACGAGCTGGCGCAGGGCGGAGGCGCCCTTGGCGTAGGAGATGCCGTCGAAGTTGAGGAGGGCGGAGGCGGTGTCGCGGACGTCCTCGGGGGCGACGGGGTGGGTGGAGGGGCGCTGGTCGGCGTCGTAGCCCCAGGCCTTGCGGGTGACGCCGAAGTCGGTCCAGGTGTCGGTGAAGCGGGTGGCTTCGGCGGTGGTCTGGTAGCCCATGTACTCGGCGAAGGACTCGTTCAGCCAGATGTCGTCCCACCAGCGCAGGGTGACGAGGTCGCCGAACCACATGTGGGCCATCTCGTGGGCGATGACCATGGCGCGGGTCTGCCGCTGGGTGTCGGTGACGGCGGACCGGAAGACGAATTCGTCGCGGAAGGTGACCAGGCCGGGGTTCTCCATGGCGCCGGCGTTGAACTCGGGGACGAAGGCCTGGTCGTAGGAGTCGAAGGGGTAGGGCTCGTCGAACTTCTCGTGGTAGCGGTCGAAGCAGGCGCGGGTGACCTCGAAGAGTTCGTCGGCGTCGGTGTCCAGGTGCGGGGCGAGCGAGCGGCGGCAGTGGATGCCGAAGGGCAGGCCGCGGTGTTCGGTGCGCACGGAGTGCCAGGGGCCGGCGGCGACGGCGACGAGGTAGGTGGAGATCCGCGGGGTGGTGGCGGCCTTCCAGCGGCCGTCGCCGGTGTCCTCGGTGACGCCGTTGGCGAGGACGGTCCAGCCCTCGGGGGCGGTCACGGTGAGGTCGAAGACGGCCTTGAGGTCGGGCTGGTCGAAGGCGGCGTAGACCCGCTGGACGTCGTCGAGGAAGAGCTGGGTGTAGACGTAGGTCTCGCCGTCGGCGGGGTCGGTGAAGCGGTGCATGCCCTCGCCGGTGCGGGAGTAGCGCATGGCGGCTTCGACGCGCAGTTCGTGCTCGCCGGGGGCGAGGTCCTTCAGCGCCAGCCGGTTCTCGTCGAGGGCGGTGGGGTCCAGGGGCTGTCCGTCCAGGGTGACGGAGCGCAGTTGTGCGGGCTTGACCTCGACGAAGGTGTCCGCGCTGCCCTGGTCGCCGCGGACGGTGAACCGGATGGCGGTGCGGGAGTCGAAGGTCTCGTCCCCACGGGTCAGATCGAGGTCGATCGCGTAGTGGTGGACGTCGAGGAGCCGGGCACGGGTCTGCGCTTCGTCGCGCGTCAGTACGGACATGCACGACATGCTGCCTGATGCGGTGGGCAGGGCACAGAGGCGGTTCGGTACGTGCGGTATGTCCGCTCCGTCGCGGCGGTCGCCGGGCTCCCCCGGCGTGCGCCCCCGTGGGCGGGGGCGCACGCGGTGTCAGTCGGCGGCCGGCGCCGCGCCGCCGCCGTTGCTCTCGGCGATGCGTTCGTGGTGGTGGATCACCTCGGCGACGATGAAGTTGAGGAACTTCTCGGCGAACGCCGGGTCCAGCTTGGCGCTTTCGGCGAGGGCGCGCAGCCGGGCGATCTGCCGGGCCTCGCGGTCGGGGTCGGCGGGCGGCAGCCGGTGGCGGGCCTTGAGGTGGCCGACCTGCTGGGTGCACTTGAAGCGCTCGGCGAGCATGTGGACGACGGCCGCGTCGATGTTGTCGATGCTGTCCCGCAGCCGGGCCAGCTCCTCGCGGGCGGCGGGTTCGACGGCACCGGTACCGGTGTTGCTGGTGGTCATGGGCGCACACCCTACGGGCGCCGGCCCGGCTGTCGCAGACCCGTCTCAGGCGCTGAACGCCGTACGGTCCCGTGCGGCTCCACCGTCCTGGTGCGGCTCCTACAGTGGAGAGCAGGACTCAGGGAGCAGGTTCAGGCGTCTTGGGGGTAGGGCGTGGCGAACGGCGGACCGGTCGAGCACGGGTTCCCGCATCTGGAGACGGTGCGGGAGGCGGTCACGGCGCTGTACCGGCGGCTGTCGTACGACACCGTCCGGACCTTCTCGGCGAGTGTGGCCCCGGTGGACGTGGCGTTCTGCGACACGGACGACCTGTACCTGGGCACGCAGCGGGTGGCGCACGAGCTGGTGCGGCACTACCGGCTGCCCGACGCCCGCATGATCGTCTCCTTCCGCGAGATGACCCATGCGGCGAACGTGGAACTCACGGCGGGCCCGGAGTACTTCATCGAGCTGAACGACCGCTTCCGCACGCATCGCCGGGACATCGGCGCGGCCCTCGCGCACGAGGTGATGCACGTGTACCTGCACCGCCTGGACCTGTCGTTCCCCTCCACCCGGGACAACGAGATCCTCACCGACACGGCGACGACGTACCTGGGGGCCGGCTGGCTGCTGCTCGACGCCTACCGGGAGGACGCGGCGTCCTCGCAGAAGCTGGGGTATCTGACGCCGGAGGAGTTCGGTTACGTGCTGGCCAAGCGGGCGCTGCTGTTCGGCGAGGACCCGTCGGTGTGGTTCACCAGTCCGCAGGCCTACACGGCGTACGGCAAGGGTCTGGCGCGGGCCCGCCGGGACGAGCAGCAGCCGCCGCTGACCGGGGCGGGCTGGGCGGGCCGCCGCCGCTACGCCCGGGACCGCCGCCATGCGCAGGACCCGCACGCCGTCGGGGCGGCGGGCGGCGACCGGTACTCGTTCTCCGCGCAGCCGCCGGGGCAGCTGCGGGTGTCGTTCCCCTGCCCGACCTGCCACCAGCGGATCAGGGTGCCGGTGCGCGGGCGGGTCCGGGCGCGGTGCGGGCTGTGCCGGACGGTGCTGGAGTGCGACACGTGAGCGGGCGCGCTGGGCGCGGGGGCGCTGCTTCAATTCCTCTATGACACAGGCCATCGAAGAACCCTGGGGCATCAGCGTGTTCGGCTCGGGCACGGTGCGGGCCGAGCCGTCACTGGCGCGGCTGCGGCCGGCGGTGGACGTGCTGGCAGCGTCGCCGGAGCAGGCCTTCCAGCAGGCCGGTGAGGCGGTGGCCCGGCTGCGGGAGGTGCTGCGGCGGCACGGCGTGCCGGACGCCGCCGTCTCCGGCTCCCGGCTGGGCCTCAGCTCGGAGTACGGCGGGCACGGCGGTGACCGGACGCTGCTCGGCTACCGCTGCCAGGCCTCGTACGCGGTGGAGACCGGGGCGCTGGACGGCCTGGAGCGGCTGGTCGCGGAGGTGGTCGACGCGGGGGCGCACCGGATCGACGGTGTGGAGTTCGACGTGCGCGACAAGGAGTCGCTGCTCGACGAGGCACGGCGCAGGGCGGTGGCCGCGGCCCGCCGCAAGGCGCAGGTGTACGCGGAGGCGGCGGACGCGCGGCTGGGTCCGGTGCTGCACATCCAGGACGTGGAGTCCGAGCCCGTCGCCGCGTTCCGTGCCGCCGCGGGCGGCGGCCCCTCCGGCGCGCTGGCTCCGGGGGCGGTGGAGGTGTCCGCACGGGTGGTGCTGGGCTTCTCCCTCAGGCACTGACCGCCGGGTTCAGGAGGGCCGCACGATCCCCTGGGCGCGTGCGGCCGCCAGCCACCGGGGGAACTCGCCCACGAGCCGGTCGTACAGTTCGGCGTCGGTCACCTTGCGCGGGTCGCGGCCCGCGTGGAAGAACCCGGCGTTGTCGACGACCCGCTTGCCGGGCACCGCGAGGTCGTCGAGCTTGCGCAGGTACTCGAACTGGCGGCTGCCGGGATCGCCGAAGCCGACGAACTGCCAGAACAGCGGCAGCGGTGCCGCCTTGCACAGATAGCGTTCGGCGGCGAGCCGGTTGATCGGGCCGCCGTCGGTCTGGAAGACGACCAGGGCGGGGTGGTGTGTGCCGCTGTCCAGGTAGTGGTCGATGACGGCGTCCATGGCCAGGTGGTAGCTGGTCTTGCCCATGTGTCCGAGGCCGGCCACGATCCGCTCGATACGGCCCTGGTGGTCGGCGAGCGCGATCTCGGTGACCGCGTCGACGTCGGTGGAGAAGAACACCACCGGCACGGTGCCGTCGTCGTCGAGGTGGGCGGACAGGCTCAGCACCCGGTCGGCGAGTGCCTGGACGCTGCCGTCCTTGTAGTACGGCTTCATGGAGCCGGAGTAGTCGACGACGAGGTAGACCGCGGCCCTGGTCCCGTCCATGCCGTGCTTGGTGAGCGACACACCGGCGGTCTTGTACAGATCGACCAGCGCCGGTGCGCTCTCCTGCACCTTGGTGAGACTGATCGCGGCCATGCGGACTCCCCCCGTCGCTGCTGCCTCGCGGCATCCGGGTGCCGAGGTTACGGCACGGCGCACCCCGCCGACCGGCCGGTCCACCGGCATTCGTTATTTTGTTCGCCGCCGTCCCCACCGGCTCACGTCCGTCCGTCCCCCGAGGAGCCGGCCTCGTGGATTCCGAGTCCACCGCCACCACTTGCTACCGCCATCCCGCGGTGGCGTGCCAGGTCCGCTGCACCCGCTGCGAGCGGTACGTCTGCCCGGACTGCATGCGTGCGGCGCCCGTCGGCCACCAGTGCCCGGAGTGCGCGGAGCAGGGGGCACGGCCGGTCCGGCGGGCCCGGACCCTGGCCGGGGGCCGGATGTCGACGACGCCGGTGGTGACGTACGTGCTGTTCGCGCTCACCGTGCTCGCGTACCTGGCGGAGGTGGTGCGGCCCGGGATCGTGGACCGGTTCGCCATGGTCGGTTCGCGGCTGGTCGGTCCCGACGGCACCGCGTACCCCGGGGACGGGGCGGTCTTCGTCCTCGGCCCGCTGCGGGTGGAGGGGGTCGCCGGGGGCGAGTGGGAACGGATGCTCACCAGTGCGTTCCTGCACCGGTCGCCCTTCGAGGGCGCTTTCGGGATCCTGCACATCACGGTGAACATGGTCGTGCTGTGGCAGTTGGGGCGGGTGGTGGAGCTGATGCTCGGCCGGGTCCGGTTCGCCCTGCTCTACCTGCTGTCGGCGCTCGGCGGTTCGGTCCTGGAGCTGGTCCTCGCCGACCCCGGGCAGGTCTCGGTCGGCGCGTCCGGCGCGGTCTTCGGGGTGGGGGCCGGGTACTACGTGCTGCACCGGCGGCTGGATGCCCGCATGGGGCGGGTCAACCGCGTCATGGCCGGGCTGCTGCTGTGGCTGGTGGTGTCCGCCTGGTTCACCTCGTGGCAGGGGCATGTCGGCGGCCTGCTGGCGGGCGGCGCGCTGGCCCTGGCGTTCGGGTACGCGCCCCGGGACGGGTGCCGGGTGGCGGTGCAGGCCGGTGCGGGGGCCGGGCTGCTGGTGCTGCTGGCGGTGGCGGCGGCGCTGAGGGTGTCGGAACTGACGGGCGGAAGTGTTCCCCTATGAGAGGTGTCTTCCTGTGAAACGTGCCGGAGTGCTGCTCCTCGGGGCCCTTCCCGTGATCGCCGCGGGCGTGTACCTCGCCGTGCCGGACGACTCCGCGGACGGCGCGGCCACCGCGTCCGCGTCGTCCTCCGCGTCGTCCTCGGCCGGTGCCCGGTCGGCCCGCGACGACGCCAAGGCCCGGGCCGAGCAGGAGCGGGAGGCGGACGACGCGCTCGTCGCCGACCTGCCGCCGGGCCTGGCCGCACCGGCGAAGAAGGAGCTGGCCCAGCAGCTGGTGTCCAGCGCCGAGAACTCGACCACGAAGTGGCGCACCGCCTACGGCAGTATCGAGGACGTCGGGGACGGCGACGGGTACACCGCGGGCATCGTCGGCTTCTGCACCGGCACCCACGACCTGCTCATGCTGGTCGAGCGCTACACCGAGGACCATCCGGACAACGGGCTGGCCCAGTACCTGCCCGCCCTGCGCGAGGTGGACGGCAGCGACTCCCACGAGGGCCTGGACCCGGGCTTCACGGCGGCCTGGCGGGCGGAGGCCGAGGTCCCGGCGTTCCGCGAGGCGCAGGAGGAGGAGCGCGACCGGGTCTACTTCGAACCGGCGGTGCGCCTGGCCAAGCTGGACGGCCTGGGCACGCTGGGCCAGTTCGTGTACTACGACGCGATGGTCTTCCACGGCCCCGACACGGACGCCGAGGGCTTCTACGGGCTGCGCGAGCGGGCCATGGCGAAGGCGAGGACGCCGGGGGAGGGCGGCTCCGAGAAGGCCTACCTGGAGACCTTCCTGGACGTCCGGAAGCAGGCCATGGAGGCCAAGCGCCCGGGCATCGACACCTCCCGCGTCGACACGGCCCAGCGCCGGTTCCTCGCGGCCGGGAACATGGAGCTGGCGACGCCGCTGGTGTGGGAGATGTACGGGGACACCTACCGGGTGTCCTGAGCATGCGACAGCGCCTGCCCTTGGTCCGGTCGGGGACGGGGCAGGCGCCATCAGTGTTCCGCACGCCTTTGTGCGGGACGTTCTTCGGTTGTTCCGTCCGTCAGGACGGTTGTCCGTCCCTGAGGACGGTTGTTCCGTCCGTCAGACCGCGAGGGCGCGGTCGGTCGGGCGGATCGGGGCCGGCAGGTCGCTGGCCCCGGTCAGGAAGCGGTCGGCGCCGCGCGCTGCCGAGCGGCCCTCGGCGATCGCCCAGACGATGAGCGACTGGCCGCGGCCGGCGTCACCGGCGACGAACACACCCGGCACGTTGGTCTGGAAGTCGGCGTCCCGGGCGATGTTACCCCGTTCGTCGAGCGCCAGGCCGAACTGGTCGACGAGGCCGTTCTCCTTGTCGGTGCCGGTGAAGCCCATGGCGAGGGTGACCAGCTGGGCCGGGATCTTGCGCTCGGTGCCCGGCTTCGGGGTGAGCTTGCCGTCGATGAACTCGACCTCGCTCATGTGCAGCCACTGGACGTTGCCGTCCTCGTCGCCCTCGAAGTGGGTGGTGGAGACGGCGTAGACCCGCTCGCCGCCCTCCTCGTGGGCGCTGGTGACCTTGTAGAGCATGGGGAAGGTCGGCCAGGGCTGGGTGACCGGGTTCCGCTCCTCGCCCGGCCGGGGCATGATCTCCAGCTGGGTGACGGAGGCGGCGCCCTGCCGGTGGGCGGTGCCCACGCAGTCGGCGCCGGTGTCGCCGCCGCCGATGACGACGACGTGCTTGCCCTCGGCGGTGATGGGGGCGGTGACGTAGTCGCCCTCCTGGACCTTGTTGGCCAGGGGCAGGTACTCCATCGCCTGGTGGATGCCCTTGAGTTCCCGGCCGGGGACCGGCAGGTCGCGGGCGGTGGTGGAGCCGGCGGCGATGACGACGGCGTCGTAGCGCTTCTTCAGGTCGGTCGCCTTGAGGTCGCGGCCGATCTCGACGCCGGTGCGGAAGCGGGTGCCCTCCGCGCGCATCTGCTCTATGCGGCGGTTGATGTGCCGCTTCTCCATCTTGAACTCGGGGATGCCGTAGCGCAGGAGGCCTCCGATGCGGTCCGCGCGCTCGTAGACGGCGACGGTGTGACCGGCCCGGGTGAGCTGCTGGGCGGCGGCGAGGCCCGCCGGGCCCGAGCCGATGACGGCGACGGTCTTGCCGGACAGGCGCTCGGGGATGCGCGGGGCGACGTCCCCGGTCTCCCACGCCTTGTCGATGATGGAGACCTCGACGTTCTTGATGGTGACCGGCGGCTGGTTGATGCCGAGCACGCACGCCGACTCGCACGGGGCCGGGCACAGGCGGCCGGTGAACTCCGGGAAGTTGTTGGTGGCGTGCAGGCGCTCGGACGCCGCCGACCAGTCCTCGCGGTAGGCGTAGTCGTTCCACTCGGGGATCAGGTTCCCGAGCGGGCAGCCGTTGTGGCAGAACGGGATGCCGCAGTCCATGCAGCGGCTGGCCTGCTTGCTGATGATCGGCAGCAGGGAGCCGGGGACGTAGACCTCGTTCCAGTCCTTGACGCGCTCCTCGACGGGGCGGGTCCTGGCGACCTCGCGTCCGTGGTTCAGAAAGCCCTTGGGATCAGCCATTGGTCGCCGCCTCCATCATCTTCTCGGTGGTCTCGGTCTCGGAGAGACCGGCTCGCTCGGCGGCGTCCTTGGCGGCGAGCACTGCCTGGTACGTACTGGGGATGATCTTGCTGAAGCGCTCCACGGCGGCGGGCCAGTCGGCGAGCAGCTTGCCCGCGACCGTGGACCCGGTCTCCTCGGCGTGGCGGCGCACCACGTCGTGCAGCCAGTCCTTGTCGGCGTCGTCCAGGGCCTGGATCGCTTCGACGTTGCCGACGTTGACGTTGTCGCGGTCGAGGTCGACGACGTAGGCGATGCCGCCGGACATGCCGGCCGCGAAGTTGCGTCCGGTCTCGCCGAGGACGACCGCGTGGCCGCCGGTCATGTACTCGCAGCCGTGGTCGCCGACGCCCTCGGAGACGACCAGCGCGCCGGAGTTGCGGACGCAGAAGCGCTCGCCGACCTTGCCGCGCAGGAACATCTCGCCGCCGGTGGCGCCGTAGCCGATGGTGTTGCCGGCGATGGTGGAGTACTCGGCGAGGTGGTCGGCGCCCCGGTCGGGGCGGACGACGATCCGGCCGCCGGACAGGCCCTTGCCGACGTAGTCGTTGGCGTCGCCCTCCAGGCGCAGCGTGATGCCGCGCGGGACGAAGGCGCCGAAGGACTGGCCGGCGGAACCGGTGAAGGTGATGTCGACGGTGTCGTCGGGCAGGCCCGCGCCGCCGAACTTCTTGGTCACCTCGTGGCCGAGCATGGTGCCGACCGTGCGGTTGATGTTGCGGATGGCGACCTGGGCGCGCACCGGGGCGGCCTGGCTGGCGTCCGGGGCGGCCAGCGCGTCGGCGGCCAGCTTGATGAGCTGGTTGTCGAGCGCCTTCTCCAGGCCGTGGTCCTGGCCGACGGCCTGGTGGCGCACCGCGCCCTCGGCCAGCGCCGGCACGTGGAACAGCGGCTCCAGGTTCAGGCCCTGCGCCTTCCAGTGGTCGACCGCGCGGGTCACGTCGAGGTTCTCGGCGTGGCCGACGGCCTCCTCGATGGAGCGGAAGCCCAGCTCGGCGAGGATCTCGCGGACCTCCTCGGCGATGAACTTGAAGAAGTTGACGACGTACTCGGCCTTGCCGGAGAACCGCTCGCGCAGCACCGGGTTCTGGGTGGCGATGCCGACCGGGCAGGTGTCCAGGTGGCAGACGCGCATCATGACGCAGCCGGACACGACGAGCGGCGCGGTGGCGAAGCCGAACTCCTCGGCGCCGAGCAGCGCGGCGACGACGACGTCGCGGCCGGTCTTGAGCTGGCCGTCGGTCTGCACGACGATCCGGTCGCGCAGGCCGTTGAGCAGCAGGGTCTGCTGCGTCTCGGCGAGGCCCAGCTCCCAGGGGCCGCCCGCGTGCTTGAGCGACGTGAGCGGGGAGGCTCCGGTGCCGCCGTCGTGGCCGGAGATGAGCACCACGTCCGCGTGCGCCTTGGACACGCCCGCCGCGACCGTGCCGACGCCGACCTCGGAGACCAGCTTGACGTGGATCCGCGCCTGCGGGTTCGCGTTCTTCAGGTCGTGGATCAGCTGGGCCAGGTCCTCGATGGAGTAGATGTCGTGGTGCGGCGGCGGGGAGATCAGACCGACACCGGGGGTGGAGTGCCGGGTCTTGGCGACCCAGGGGTACACCTTGTGGCCGGGCAGCTGGCCGCCCTCGCCGGGCTTGGCGCCCTGGGCCATCTTGATCTGGATGTCGTCGGCGTTGACCAGGTACTCGGAGGTGACGCCGAAGCGGCCGGAGGCGACCTGCTTGATGCTGGACCGGCGCGCCGGGTCGTACAGGCGCTCCGGGTCCTCGCCGCCCTCACCGGTGTTGGACTTGCCGCCCAGCTGGTTCATGGCGATCGCGAGGGTCTCGTGCGCCTCCCGGGAGATGGAGCCGTACGACATGGCGCCGGTGGAGAAGCGCTTGACGATCTCGGAGACCGGCTCGACCTCGTCGAGCGGGACCGGCTGCCGGTCCGACTTGAAGCCGAACAGGCCGCGCAGCGTCATCAGCCGCTCGGACTGCTCGTTGACGCGCTCGGTGTACTTCTTGAAGATCTCGTACGTGCCGGAGCGGGTGGAGTGCTGGAGGCGGAAGACCGTCTCCGGGTCGAACAGGTGCGGCTCGCCCTCGCGGCGCCACTGGTACTCGCCGCCGATCTCCAGCGCGCGGTGGGCCGGCGCGATGCCGCTGGCCGGGTACGCCTTGGCGTGGCGGGCGGCGACCTCCTTGGCGACGACGTCGATGCCGACGCCGCCGATCTTGGTGGCGGTGCCGTTGAAGTACTTGGCGACGAAGGCCTCGTCCAGACCGACGGCCTCGAAGACCTGGGCGCCGCGGTAGGAGGCGACGGTGGAGATGCCCATCTTGGACATGACCTTCAGGACGCCCTTGCCGAGGGCGTAGATCAGGTTGCGGATGGCCTGCTCGGCCTCCATGCCGGGCAGGAAGGTGCCCGCCCGGACCAGGTCCTCGACGGACTCCATCGCCAGGTACGGGTTGACCGCGGCGGCGCCGAAGCCGATGAGCAGGGCGACGTGGTGGACCTCGCGAACGTCGCCGGCCTCGACCAGCAGGCCCACCTCGGTGCGCTGCTTGGTGCGGATGAGGTGGTGGTGGACGGCGGCGGTGAGCAGCAGCGAGGGGATCGGCGCGTGCTCGGCGTCGGAGTGGCGGTCGGACAGGACGATGAGCCGGGCGCCGTTCTCGATGGCGGCGTCGGCCTCGGCGCAGATCTCCTCGATGCGCGCGGCCAGCGCGTCGCCGCCGCCGTGCACCCGGTAGAGACCGGAGAGGGTGGCGGCCTTGAAGCCGGGCATGTCGCCGTCGGCGTTGATGTGGATGAGCTTGGCCAGCTCGTCGTTGTCGATGACCGGGAAGGGCAGCAGGACGCTGCGGCAGGAGGCGGCCGTCGGGTCGAGCAGGTTGCCCTGGGGGCCCAGCGAGGAGCGCAGCGAGGTGACCAGTTCCTCGCGGATGGCGTCCAGCGGCGGGTTGGTGACCTGCGCGAAGAGCTGGGTGAAGTAGTCGAAGAGCAGCCGGGGGCGGTCGGAGAGCGCGGCGATGGGCGAGTCGGTGCCCATGGAGCCGATCGGCTCGGCGCCGGCCTTGGCCATCGGCGCGAGGATGACCCGCAGCTCCTCCTCGGTGTAGCCGAAGGTCTGCTGGCGGCGGGTGACCGAGGCGTGGGTGTGCACGATGTGCTCGCGCTCGGGCAGGTCGGACAGCTCGATCTCGCCGGCTTCCATCCACTCGCCGTACGGCTGCTCGGCGGCGAGCTGGGCCTTGATCTCGTCGTCCTCGATGATGCGGTGCTCGGCGGTGTCCACGAGGAACATGCGGCCGGGCTGGAGGCGGCCCTTGCGGACGACCTTGGCGGGGTCGATGTCGAGGACGCCGACCTCGGAGCCGAGCACGACCAGGCCGTCGTCGGTGACCCAGTAGCGGCCGGGGCGCAGACCGTTGCGGTCGAGCACGGCGCCGACCTGGGTGCCGTCGGTGAAGGTGACGCAGGCGGGGCCGTCCCAGGGCTCCATCATCGTGGAGTGGTACTGGTAGAAGGCGCGCCGGTCCGGCTGCATGGAGTCGTGGTTCTCCCACGCCTCCGGGATCATCATCAGCACGGAGTGCGGCAGCGAGCGCCCGCCGAGGTGGAGCAGCTCCAGGACCTCGTCGAAGGATGCGGAGTCGGAGGCGTCCGGGGTACAGATCGGGAAGATCCGCTCCAGGTCCGCGGAGGAGCCGAACAGGTCCGAGGCCAGCTGGGACTCGCGGGCGCGCATCCAGTTGCGGTTGCCCTTGACCGTGTTGATCTCGCCGTTGTGCGCGACGAAGCGGTACGGGTGGGCGAGCGGCCAGCTCGGGAAGGTGTTGGTGGAGAACCGGGAGTGCACCAGCGCGATCGCGGAGGCGAAGCGGCGGTCGGACAGGTCCGGGAAGAACGGCTCCAGCTGGCCGGTGGTCAGCATGCCCTTGTAGACGATGGTCCGCGCGGACAGCGACGGGAAGTAGACACCGGCCTCGCGCTCGGCGCGCTTGCGCAGCGCGAAGGCGTGCCGGTCCAGGGCGATGCCCCGCGAGGCGCCGTCGGTCACGAAGATCTGGCGGAAGACCGGCATCGTGGAGCGCGCGGTGGCACCCAGCATCTGCGGGGCGACCGGGACCTCGCGCCAGCCGAGGACGGTCAGGCCCTCCTCGTGGGCGATCGTCTCGATGCGCGAGACGGCGTCCTCGGTGCCGTCGACCGGCAGGAAGGCGATGCCGACGGCGTACGCCCCGGCCTCGGGCAGCTCGAATCCGGCCACCTCGCGGAAGAACGCGTCGGGCACCTGGGAGAGGAGTCCCGCGCCGTCGCCCGAGTCGGGCTCGGAGCCGGTGGCGCCGCGGTGTTCCAGGTTGCGCAGCACGGTGAGTGCCTGGTCGACCAGGGTGTGGGAGGCCTCGCCGGTGAGGGTGGCGACGAAACCGACGCCGCACGCGTCGTGTTCGTTGCGGGGGTCGTACATACCCTGGGCAGCAGGGCGAGCATCCATGAAGGACCAGTTCTGGCCACTCTCGGAGTGCTGGGACGGCTGGCGCGGCGTACGCATCGGCTCTCCCGTCGTCGTCATCTGGCATGTGCAGGTGCCGAGGGACGACGTTGGCCCTCTGCGGTGGGTGCAAAATTTGGTGCAGGTTACATGATGGATTGGTTCTCGGTAAACGGGACAATCCGTTCCAGCATGCGGACACCGACGGGGTGCGGCGGGGGTACCGCGCCCGCGGTGGAAGCTATGGAGACCGGGGCGGACAGATCGATGTCCGTCGGTCCGAGGGGGCGGAGGGGGCGTCGTCGCCCACTCCACGAGTGCACGGCAGGCTTCATTGCCCACAGCGCTTACGGCTCATGCCCGGAGATTACGCACTCGAAACCAGCGAGTAACGGCTACTTATGCGTCCCACCGCATAAGTTCGAGCCGGGCTATCCTACGGCCGTTCCGAACAGGCTGCCCAGGAGATACGTCACACCGGCCGCCGCGCCGCCGAGGGCGAGCTGCCGCAGCCCGCTGTACCACCAGCTGCGGGCCGTGACCTTGGCGACCACCGCGCCGCACAGGAACAGCCCGGCCAGCGCGAGCAGCACGGCGGGCCACAGCGCACTGGCGCCGAGCAGGAACGGCAGGACGGGGAGCAGCGCGCCCAGCGCGAACGACCCGAACGAGGACACGGCCGCGACCGTCGGGGAGGGCAGGTCGGAGGGGTCGATGCCCAGCTCCTCGCGCGCGTGTATCTCCAGCGCCTGCTCGGGGTCGCTGGACAGCTGGCGGGCCACCTCGCGGGCGAGGTCCGGCTCGACGCCGCGCGCCTCGTAGAGCGCGGCCAGCTCCGCCTCCTCGTCCGCCGGGTGCTTGCGCAGCTCGCGCCGCTCCACGTCCAGCTCGGCCTCGACCAGCTCACGCTGGGAGGCGACGGAGGTGTACTCGCCCGCGGCCATGGAGAAGGCACCGGCGGCCAGCCCGGCGAGCCCGCTGATCACCACGGTCTGCTGGCTCGCCGTACCGCCGGCCACACCGGTCATCAGGGCGAGGTTGGAGACCAGTCCGTCCATCGCGCCGAAGACCGCGGGGCGCAGCCAGCCGCCGTTCACGTCGCGGTGGGTGTGGTTGTCGCGGTGCGCCTCGTGCAGCGGCGCCTCGGTTTCGATGATGGCCATGAGGGTCCCCCCGGGGGAGCTAGTTTGGACTCAATCCACTTTTTAACAACACCCAATCTACGCCGATCATTTCCGTCCCGCCAGCAAGGAAAGGCTGGGCTTACCTGCGGTTTTACCTCTCCGCACTCATTCGTGATCATGCTCGCTCATATGTCGACCGGGTGACGCTGCCCCCGGTTCGGCTGCGGTGCACACCGCACCGGGGACACATGGGCGGAGGGAGAGGAGAGGCCGCATGGCATCCACCGCCTGCATTCCGCCGGTCCCCGCGCCGCAGGACGCCGTCGGGCTCCGCGACCGGGCCCGGGGCGCACTGCTCGGACTGGCCGTCGGGGACGCCCTCGGGGCCCCGGCCGAGAACATGAAGCCCTCGGAGATCCGCGCCCGCTGGGGCCGCATCACGGGGTACGTGGCGGACCGGCCCGCCGGTACGGACGACACGGAGTACGCGATCTTCTCGGGCCTGCTGCTGGCCCGCCACGGCGCCGGGCTCACCCAGGCCCATGTGGAGGCGGCCTGGCACGAGTGGATCGCGGACCGGGAGGAGGGCCCCTTCCGGGGCGCGGGCTTCAGCGAGCGCGGCACCCTGGAGAACCTGCGCCGGGGTCTGGCCGCCCCGATCTCCGCCCAGCACCGGCACGCCTGGAGCGACGGACTGGCGATGCGGGCCGCGCCGCACGGCGTGTTCGCGGCCGGCCGGCCCGCCGAGGCGGCCCGGCTGGCGGCGATCGACGGCTCGGTCAGCCACGAGGGCGAGGGCATCTACGGCGGCCAGGCGGTGGCGGCGGGCGTCGCGGCGGCGATGGCCGGGGCGTCGACCGTCGCGGTGGTGGCCTCCGCCCTGGCCGTCGTCCCGGACGACTCCTGGACGGCACGCTGTCTGCGCCGCGCGCTGACGGCGGCCCACCGGGGCGAACGCGCGGTGCGCTCCGCGGTGGTCATCGGCGGCTACCCGTGGACCGACCTGGCCCCCGAGGCCGTCGCCCTCGCCTTCGGCGCGTACGCGGCGGCCGACGGCGACTTCACCGACTCCGTGCTCACGGCCGTCAACATGGGCCGCGACGCCGACACCACGGCCGCGGTGGCCGGCGCCCTGGCGGGCGCGACCCGGGGCGTGCGGGCCATCCCGTCCGACTGGGCCGACGCCATCGGCCCGGCCCGCGGCAGCTGCCTCCCGTCGATGGCCGGCCACCACGTCCTGGAGGTGGCGGACCTGCTGACCCGCACGGCCCACGAGGCTCCGCCGGACCCGGGGCACACGCCGGTCCCGGAGGCAGGACCTCCCGCTCCCGGGGCCGGGCACCCCGCCCCCGGCACCCGCGCGGCAGCGGCGGTGGGGCCGTGAGCAGGGCCCGGGCCGGGGTCGGGGCGACCGGTGTCACTGCGTACGTCGAGGGGCCCGGGGGACCGGAGAGGCACTCACCCGGGGGCAGCGGACAGCGGCCGGGTGGCGAGCCGGGGACGGTGTCCCGAGCGGAGCCCCTGCTGGACCGCATCGAAGGGCTGCTGCTGGGGCTCGCCGCCGGGGACGCCGCCGGCTGGCCGGCCGCCCGGCACCGGGCCGCCCGGATGCCGGAGTGGACGCGCCGGCTCACCCGCGAGCTGGACACCTTCGCCGAGCAGAACGCCACCACCACCCTCCCCGTCCCCATCGCGCTGAACCAGCCCCCGGAGCCGCTGCGCCTCGGCCCCTCCGACGACGCCGAGTGGGCGGCGTTCGCGGCCGAGGCCGTGCTGCGGGCCGGGGACGACAGCGTGCTGGGGGACCTGAGCCGGGACCGCCGGATGCGGGCCGCGATCGACCTGACCTGGAACTCCGTCGCCAGCGAGGTCGCCGCGGCGGCCGACCGCGCCCCCGAGGTCGAGTCCGCGGTGCTGCCGCTGCGCGCCCGCGTCTCGGTGCGGGCCGGGCTCGGCAACCTCGCCGCCGGACTGCGCCCGCCCGCCACCGGCCACGACAACCCGCACTACTTCGACGACGCCGCCTGCGTACGCGCCTGCGTCCTCGCCGTCGTCCACCCGGGCGCCCCGCGCCCCGCCGCCGACCTCGCCGAGTTCGACGCCCGCTACACCCAGGACGGCGACGGCGTGCACGGCGCCCGGGCCATGGCGGCGGCACTGGCCAGCGCCCTCGACGGCGCCGACGTGGACGCCTGTGTGACGGCGGCGCTCGCCGAACTCCCCCCGGCGACGGAGATCGGCCGCAACGCCCGCCAGGCGCTGGCCCTCGCGGCGGACGCCGAGAGCACCTTCGCCCTGGTCCCGCTCCTGGAGCACCGGATCGTCGACCACGTCTACAGCTACGGCATCGCCGCCGCCGAGACCGTCCCGGTCGCCCTCGCCCTGGCCACCGCCGCCCGCGGCCGCCTCGCGGAGGCGGTACCGGCGGCGGCCTGTCTGTCCAGGGTCGCCGACTCCGCCCCCGCGCTGGCCGGCGCCCTCACCGGCGCGCTCGGCGGCGGCACGTCGGTCCCCGCGTCCTGGCGGGACGCCTGCCGCACCCTGCCCGGCTGCGTACTGCCCCGGCTCACCGGCACCGACCTGGTCGAACTCGCCGGTCTCCTGCACGCCACGCGACCCTCCCCACCGGAAGGACGAGGCACCACACCATGACGTCCCCGCACCGCACCCCGGCTCCCCCGCCCCGGACCACCACCGCATCCCTCGACGAACGCGTCACCGGCGCCCTGGTCGGCGCGGCGGTCGGCGACGCGCTCGGCGGCCCGGTCGAGGGGTACTCCCCCGAGCAGATCCTCGAACGCCACGGCGGCCGCGTGCACGGTGTCGTCGGCCCCTGGAACGGCGACGCCTGGCGCACCGCCCGTCCCCTCGCCCCGTACCACAAGGGCGACGGACACGTCACCGACGACACCCTGATGACCCATGCGCTGGTCCGGGTCTACGGCACGGTCCGCGACCACCTCGACGCCTACGCCGTCGCCGAGCACCTGGTCCCGGACCTGATCACGCACCCGCGCTGGATCCCGGAGCTGGAGGCCGAGGCGCTTCCCCTCCAGCGGGTCTTCCTCGCCGAGAAGTGGCTGGTCGCGCGGCTCCACTACGGCCATGTGGACCCGCGCGAGGCCGGCACCGGAAACATCGTCAACTGCGGTGCCGCGATGTACATGGCCCCGGTCGGCCTGGTCAACGCGGCGAACCCCGCGGCCGCCTACGCCGAGGCCCTGGACGTCGCGGGCGCGCACCAGTCCTCCTACGGCCGGGAGGCGGCCGGTGTCCTCGCGGCGGCGGTGGCCGCGGCCTGCGTGCCGGGCGCGACCCCCCAGTCGGTGGTGGCGGCCGCGCTGTCCCTGGCCAAGGACGGCACCCGGGACGCGATCGAGGCCGTCTGCGAAGTGGCCGCACGCCACTCGGAGTTCGAGTCGGCGCTGGCACCGCTGCGCGCGGCGGTGGCCCCGTACGACACGGTGGGCCCCGACTACCGCGCGCCCTCGCTCGGTGCCCGCCGCCCCTCGCGCCTGCACGCGATCGAGGAGCTGCCCGTCGCCCTCGGCATGCTGCTCGTCTCCGGCGGCGACTTCCGGCACGCGGTCCTCGGCGCGGTCAACTACGGCCGCGACTGCGACTCCATCGCCACGATGGCGGGCGCGTTGGCGGGGGCGCTGGGATCGCCGGTGCCGGAGGACTGGGCGAAGACCGTCGCGGAGGCGAGCCGCCTGGACCTGTGGGCACCGGCGGCGACGCTCACCGGGGTGGCGCGGGAGGTCTTCGCGCGTGACGTGCGGCGCCGTCGCGCCCACGAGGAGGCGTTCGCCGCGATCGGGGGCACGGGATGCTCCGCCTGACCTGGGTCCAGCCCGAGGACCTGGTCGGCCACGAGCTGCGCCAGGCACGGCTGGACGGCCGCGACGCAGCGGCGGTCGCGGCCCGCTGGCGGGCGGCGGGCGGCGACGAGGCCCCGTCCCGGGCGGGCGCCTCCGCACGGCCCGCATCCCCCCGCCTCCGCGCCCTGGCCGGGGATCTCCTGGACGAACTGGCCCGTCTGCCCAGCCCGTTGGCGGACGCCGAACCGACGGCACTCGACCGGATCAGGGCGCTGTGCCCCGACTGGCCGTCCCCGCGCCCCGCCGTCTCCGTGTCCCCCGCCCGGCTGGAGGCCGCCTGGCTCGGCCGCGCCGTCGGGTGCCTCCTGGGCAAGCCCGTCGAGAAGCTGCCCCTGACCGGCATCCGCCTCCTCGGCCGGGCGGCCGGCAACTGGCCTCCGACCAGGTACTTCACCGCCCGGGGTGTACCCGGCGAACTGCTCACCGCGTACCCCTGGAACCGTCGCTCCGCGCCCACCTCCCTGGCCGAGAACATCGACGGCATGCCGGAGGACGACGACCTCAACTACCCGCTCCTGGGCCTGAAGCTCCTCCAGCGCCACGGCAGGGGCTTCGGCACGGCCGACGTGGCGCGGGTCTGGCTCGACGAACTCCCGGCCGGCCGCACCTTCACCGCCGAACGCCTCGCCTACCGCAACCTCCTGACCGGCATGGAGCCCCCGGACACCGCCCGCCACCGCAACCCGTTCCGCGAGTGGATCGGCGCCCTGATCCGCGCCGACGTGCACGGCTGGACCAACCCGGGCGACCCGGGCGCCGCCGCCGGGCAGGCGCACCGCGACGCGGTCCTCACCCACACCGCGGTCGGCGTCCACGCGGCGATGTTCGCGGCGGCCGTCGTCGCCGACGCCGCGACCGGCGCCGCCGACGTGCACGCCTGTCTGCGCACCGGCCTCGCGGTCGTGCCGTCCGGCTCCCGCCTCGCCCGGGCCGTCCGTCACGCCGTGCGGCTCGCGGGCGCGCACGCCGACTTCGACACCGTCGTGGACGCGCTGCACGCCGTCCACTCCCCCGCCCACCACTGGGTGCACGCCGTTCCCAACACCGCCCTGATCGCCGCCGCGCTCACCCACGCGGACGGCGACTTCACGGGCTCCGTCTCGCGTGTCGTGTCGGGCGGCTGGGACACCGACTCCAACGGCGCCACCGTCGGCGGCGTCGCCGGACTGCTCGCCGGTTCCCCCGCCGCGCTGCCCGCGCACTGGACGGCCCCGCTGAAGAACCGCCTGGCCACCTCCGTCGGCGACTTCGACGGCACCGGCTTCGACACCCTCGCCCACCTCACCCACCGGGAGGCCACCCGCCCATGCCCGAGCCCGCCGCCCCGCCCTCCGTCTCCGCTCCCCTGACCGGCCTGCGCGTCCTCGACCTCGCCACGCTCTTCGCGGGACCGCTCGCCGCCACCATGCTCGGCGACTTCGGCGCCGAGGTGATCAAGGTCGAGCACCCCACCCGGCCCGACCCGTCCCGGGGGCACGGCCCCTCGAAGGACGGGGTGGGCCTGTGGTGGAAGCTGCTGGGCCGCAACAAGCGCACGATCACCCTGGACCTGTCGAAGCCCGCCGGGCGCACCACCCTGCTCAGGCTCGCCGCCACCGCCGACGTCGTCGTGGAGAACTTCCGGCCGGGCACCCTGGAGAAGTGGGACCTGGGCTGGGACGAGCTGTCCGCCGTCAACCCGCGCCTGGTGCTGACCCGGGTCACCGGCTTCGGCCAGTTCGGCCCCTACGCGCGCCGTCCCGGCTTCGGCACCCTCGCCGAGGCCATGAGCGGTTTCGCCGCGATGACCGGCGAGCCCGACGCGCCGCCGACGCTGCCGCCGTTCGGCCTCGCCGACTCGATCGCGGCACTGGCGACGGCGTACGCCGTGATGACCGCGCTGGCCGCCCGGGAGCGCACCGGTGAGGGCCAGGTCGTCGACATGGCGATCATCGAACCGATCCTGACCGTGCTCGGCCCGCAGCCCCTCTGGTACGACCAGCTCGGCCATGTCCAGCCGCGCACCGGCAACCGCTCGCAGAACAACGCCCCGCGCAACACCTACCGCACCGCCGACGGCACCTGGGTCGCCGTCTCCACCTCGGCGCAGTCGGTCGCCGAGCGGGTGATGCGGCTGGTGGGCCGCCCGGAGCTGATCGACGAGCCCTGGTTCGCGACGGGCGCCGACCGGGCCCGGCACGCCGACGTGCTGGACGCGGCGGTCGGCGACTGGATCGCCCGGCACACCCGCGCCGACGTGCTCGCCGCGTTCGAGAAGGCCGAGGCGGCCGTCGCGCCGGTCCAGGACGTGCGGGACGTGATGAGCGATCCGCAGTACCAGGCCCTCGACACCGTGACCACCGTCGACGATCCCGAGCTGGGCCCGCTGCGCATGCAGAACGTGCTCTTCCGGCTCTCCGCCACCCCGGGCGCGATCCGCTGGGCGGGCCGTCCGCACGGCGCCGACACCGAGGAGGTGCTGACCGGGCTGGGGCTCACCCCGGCGGACGTGAAGGAGCTGCGTGAGGAGGGCGTCGTATGACCGCACCCCTGGCCGTGTCGCTGACCGCACCCCCGCTGACCTGGTTGTACGCCCCCGGGGACCGGCCCCGGGTGGTGGCCAAGGCGCTGGCCGCCGGGGCCGACGTGGTGGTGGTCGACCTGGAGGACGCGGTCGCCGACGACCGCAAGGGGTACGCCCGCGACGCCACGGCCGAGCTGCTCACCGAGCCGCAGCCGGTGCCGGTGCACGTCCGGGTCAACGCCCTGGACGGTCCGCTCGCCGCCGCGGACCTGGCGGCGCTGGCCGCGCTGCCGGGGCTGTCCGGGCTGCGGCTGCCCAAGGTGACGGCTCCGGAGCAGGTCGCCGAGGTCGCCGAGAGCACCGGCGGGCCGCCGCTGTACGCGCTGCTGGAGACGGCCCTGGGGGTGGAGCGGGCGTACCGGATCGCCGCCGCCCACCCGGCGCTGCGCGGGATCGCCCTCGGCGAGGCGGACCTGCGGGCCGACCTGGGTGTGCGCGGGGACGCCGGACTGGACTGGTCGCGCTCGCGGGTGGTCGTGGCCGCCCGGGCGGCGGGGCTCGCGCCGCCGTCGCAGACGGTGCATCCGGACACCCGTGACCTGGAGGGTCTGGCGGCGTCCTGCGCGCACGGCCGCGCCCTGGGCTTCCTGGGCCGGGCCGCGATCCACCCCCGCCAGCTGCCGATCATCGAGCGGGCGTACCTGCCCACCGAGCGGGAGCTGGAGGAGGCGGAGACGATCGTCAAGGCGGCCACGGTCCAGCCGGGCGCGCAGGCGCTGCCGGACGGGCGGTTCATCGACGCGGCGGTGGTGGCGACGGCCCGGCGCACCCTGTCGCTGGCCCGGCGGCCGACCCTGTTCTGAGCCCCCCGGTTACGGCCCGGCATGCGCCGAAGGGCGCCCGGGGAGGTCCCGGGCGCCCTCGGCGGCGTACGTGCGGCCGGCGGCGTCAGCCCTTCTTCGCGGAGTCGGCGCCGTCCTTCACGGCCTCGGCGTCCTGCGCGTCCTCCGTGTCCGCCGAGTCCTCCGGCTCCTCCGGGGCGCGCGTGTTCTCGGCGGTCCCGGGGGCCTTGGTGAGGTCGGGGGAATCGGCCTTGCCCTCGGCGTCGGTCTGGTCCGCGTCGTCGGCTGCGGCGGCCTCCGCCTCCTTCTCCGCGTCGGACCCGGCGTCACCGGCTGCGGTCTCCGCGCCCGGCTCCACCACGGCCTCCCGGCCCGGCCGCATCCGTGCCGAGAGCACGATGTACAGCACGGCGAGCAGGAACACGAAGAGCGCGGTCCAGTTGTTCAGGCGCAGGCCCAGGATGTGGTGGGCGTCGTCGACGCGCATGTACTCGATCCAGAACCGGCCCGCGCAGTACGCCGCCACGTACAGCGCGAAGGCGCGTCCGTGGCCGAGCTTGAAGCGGCGGTCGGCCCAGATGACGAGGAAGGCGACACCGATGCACCACAGCGACTCGTACAGGAACGTCGGGTGGTACGTGCCCGGCACCCGTCCGTCCGCCGTCGAGGTGATCTCCACGGCCCACGGCAGGTCGGTCGCCTTGCCGTACAGCTCCTGGTTGAACCAGTTGCCCCAGCGGCCGATGGCCTGCGCGAGGGCGATGCCGGGGGCGACGGCGTCGGCGTACGCGGGCATCGGGACGCCCCGGCGGCGGGCGCCGATCCAGGCGCCCACCGCACCGAACGCGATCGCGCCCCAGATGCCGAGTCCGCCCTCCCAGATCTTGAAGGCGTCGACCCAGTCACGGCCCTCGCTGAAGTACAGCTGGTAGTCCGTGATCACGTGGTAGAGGCGCCCGCCGATCAGGCCGAAGGGAACGGCCCAGACCGCGATGTCGGCCACCGTGCCCGGCCGCCCGCCCCGGGCGATCCAGCGCCGGTTGCCGAGCCAGACGGCAACGAAGACGCCGATGATGATGCAGAACGCGTAGCCGCGCAGCGGGATGGGACCGAGGTGCAGCACCCCGCGCGACGGGCTGGGAATGAAGGCAAGTTCCATGGCAGGGTCGACGCTACCGTGTCGGACGGGACACGCGGCGGGCAGCCCGGCTACGGGTCCGTAACGAGCGGGCGCGCTACTTGTCGGCGTCCTCCACCATCTGCTTGAGCTTGGCCGGGGTCATGGAGCGGTCCTGGTAGATGTTCTTGCCGTCCAGGAGCACCGTCGGGGTGCCGCTGAAGCCGCCGCTCTGGAAGGCCTTGTTGGACTTCTCCACCCAGCTGTTGTGCTTGCCGTTCTTCACGCACTCCTGGAACAGGGTGGTGTCGAGGCCGTCGACCTTGCCCGCCAGGTCGAGGAGCTTGTCCTCGTCGGCGAAGGCGTCGTCGGTCTCCGGCGGCTGGTTGTCGTACAGCACGTCGTGGTACGCGGGGAACTTGCCGGCGTCCTGGGCGCAGGCCGCGGCGTTGGCCGACTTGCGCGAGCCGGTGCCGCCCATGTTGCCGTCGATGATCGTGGCCAGGTGGTACTCGACCTTGAGCTTCCCCGCGTCGGTCAGCTCGTGGATCGTGTCGCGGTACGCAAGCTCGAAGGCCTTGCAGGCCGGGCAGCGGAAGTCCTCCCAGATGGTGAGCGTGGACTTGGCGCTCTCCTCGCCGACGGGGATCGCGAGGCCGTCCTTGCCCTGCGCCCCCGAGGGCGCCACGACCGGACCGGTCGACTCGCTGCCGTCGTCCTTGCCCGCGTTCGCCGCGATCACGCCGATGACCGCCGCGAGTCCCAGCACGCAGACCACGCTCGCGCCGACGATCAGCGCCCGGCGGCGCTTGTCCCTGGACTTCTGCTTCGCGCGCTCGGCCGCCAGCTTCTCGCGGGCGCCGCGCTTTCCCTGTCGGTTCTTCTCGCTCACACCCCGCAGAACGAACCGGGGAGGCGCAGCGCGCCTCCCCGGTCCCGAGTCCACTCGTACGAGGGACCTCCGTCATGTGCCCGTCCGGTCCGGGCGGGCTCTCACGCCTGTCCGCGCACGCCCTTGGCCAGGTCGGCGGCGAGGGTGCGGACGCCCTCCAGGCCGGCCGCGTCGTCGGGCGCGTCCAGCATGCGCTTGACGAAGGCCGAGCCGACGATCACGCCGTCGGCGAACCGGGCGACCTCGGCGGCCTGGGCGGCGTTGGAGACGCCGAGGCCGACGCAGACCGGGGTCTCGGTGGTGCTGCGGGTGCGCCGCACCAGGTCCTCGGCCTGCGCTCCGACCGACTCGCGGGTGCCGGTGACGCCCATGAGGGAGGCGGCGTAGACGAAGCCGCTGCCGGCCGCGGTGATCTCGGCGAGCCGCTCGTCCTTGCTGCTGGGCGCGACCACGAAGACGGTGGCGAGCCCGTGCTTGTCCGCGTGCTCCCGCCACAGCGCCGACTCCTGGACCGGCAGGTCGGGCAGGATGCACCCGGCGCCGCCCGCCTCGGCCAGCTCGGCGGTGAAGCGCTCCACGCCGTAGCGGTCGATCGGGTTCCAGTACGTCATGACGAGGATCGGCTTGCCGGTGGCCTCGTGGGCCTCGCGGACCGTGCGCATCACGTCGGCGATCTTCACGCCGCCGCGCAGGGCGATGTCGTCGGCGGTCTGGATCACCGGGCCGTCGAGCACCGGGTCGCTGTGCGGCAGGCCCACCTCGACGACGTCGGCGCCGCCGTCGAGCGCGGCCTTGACCGCCGCGATGCCGCCCGTGACGGTCGGGAACCCGGCCGGGAGGTAGGCGATCAGGGCGGTGCGGCCCTCGGCCTTCGCGGCCGCGAGGGTGTCGTTCAGCAGCTGTACGTTCCCGCTCACTTGGCGTCCCCCTCGATCTCCGCGGCGCCGGTCTCGTCGGCGGCGACCTCGGCGTCGGTGTCGTACAGCCCGAAGTAGCGGGCGGCGGTGTCCATGTCCTTGTCGCCGCGGCCGGACAGGTTGACCACGATCAGCCCGTCCTTGCCCAGCTCCTTGCCGACCTCCAGGGCGCCGGCCAGCGCGTGGGCGCTCTCGATGGCCGGGATGATGCCCTCGGTGCGCGACAGCAGGCGCAGCGCCTGCATGGCGGCGTCGTCGGTGACCGCGCGGTACTCGCCGCGGCCGGAGTCCTTGAGGTAGGAGTGCTCGGGCCCGATGCCCGGGTAGTCCAGGCCGGCCGAGATCGAGTACGGCTCGGTGATCTGGCCCTCGTCGTCCTGGAGGACGTAGGACCGGGAGCCGTGCAGGATGCCGGGCTCGCCCGCGGTCAGGGTGGCCGCGTGCTCGCCGGTCTCGACGCCGTGCCCGGCGGGCTCGCAGCCGATGAGGCGGACGTCCGGGTCGGGGATGAAGGCGTGGAAGAGGCCGATGGCGTTGGAGCCGCCGCCGACGCAGGCGATCGCGGCGTCGGGCAGGCGCCCGGCCTGCTCCAGGAGCTGGCGGCGGGCCTCGACGCCGATGACGCGGTGGAAGTCGCGGACCATGGCCGGGAAGGGGTGGGGCCCGGCGACGGTGCCGAACAGGTAGTGGGTGCGGTCGACGTTGGCGACCCAGTCGCGGAACGCCTCGTTGATCGCGTCCTTGAGCGTGCGGCTGCCGGACTTCACGGCGATGACCTCGGCGCCGAGCATCCGCATCCGGGCCACGTTGAGGGCCTGGCGGCGGGTGTCGATCTCGCCCATGTAGATGGTGCAGTCGAGGCCGAACAGGGCGCAGGCCGTCGCCGTCGCCACGCCGTGCTGGCCGGCGCCGGTCTCGGCGATCACCCGGGTCTTGCCCATGCGCTTGGTGAGCAGGGCCTGGCCGAGCACGTTGTTGATCTTGTGCGAGCCGGTGTGGTTCAGGTCCTCGCGCTTGAGGAAGATCCTGGCTCCGCCCGCGTGCTCAGCGAAGCGGGGCACCTCGGTGAGGGAGGACGGGCGGCCCGTGTAGTGGACGAGCAGGTCGTCCAGTTCGCGGGCGAACTCCGGGTCGGACTTGGCCTTGTCGTACTCGACGGCGACCTCGTCGACCGCGGCGACGAGGGCCTCGGGGATGAACTTGCCGCCGTACGCCCCGAAGTAGCCTTCGGGGCTGGGGGTTTGACCCTCCGGGTCGGGGATGAAGAAGGTGCTGGGCATGCGTGAACCTCACGGTGAGTGTCTGATGTGACTAATCGCCGTGGGGGCGGGGATGTCTTGCCGGCTGCCTGCCGTCTGTGGCTGGTCGCGCCCACGCGACGGAGTCGCTCATTCAATACAGCCCCGCGCCCCTAAAGGACGGGGCGTTGCCATCGCCGTCCGTTTACCTGCCCAGGCTCGTCTCCGATGACGTACCGCACCCGGCGGCCGTGCACCCGGCGGGCGGGCGCGCGGCAGCCCCGGGGCCGGCAGCCGCGCGCGAGGCGGGCGTACGGGTCCCGGGGAGCCGGAGTGAGTACGGGGGTCATCGGGGTCAGCTTACCGGCGTGTCAGCCCCGGCCGTGGCGCAGTGCCGGGTGTTCGCCGGCCGCCACCAGGTCGGAGACCGCCGTCTTCGGGTCGCGGCCGGTGACCAGGGACTCGCCGACCAGGACGGCGTCGGCGCCCTCGTTGGCGTAGGCGATGAGGTCGTGCGGGCCGCGGACGCCGGACTCGGCGACCTTGACGATGTGCGCCGGGATCTCCGGGGCGACCCGCTCGAACGTGCCGCGGTCGACTTCGAGCGTCTTCAGGTTGCGCGCGTTGACGCCGATGACCTTGGCGCCCGCGTCCACCGCGCGCTCGACCTCGTCCTCGTCGTGCACCTCGACCAGCGGGGTGAGTCCGATCGACTCGGCGCGCTCGACCAGCGACTCCAGGGCCGACTGGTCGAGGGCCGCGACGATCAGCAGGACGAGATCGGCGCCGTGCGCGCGGGCCTCCCACAGCTGGTACGAGGTGACGACGAAGTCCTTGCGCAGCACGGGGATGTCCACGCGCGCGCGGACCGAGTCCAGGTCGGCCAGCGAACCGCCGAAGCGGCGCTCCTCGGTGAGCACGGAGATGACGGCGGCACCGCCCGCCTCGTAATCGGCGGCGAGCCCGGCCGGGTCGGCGATGGCCGCGAGCGCGCCCTTGGAGGGGCTGGAGCGCTTGACCTCGCAGATGACCTTGACGCCGTCGCCGCGCAGCGCGGAGACGCCGTCCTTGGCGGGGCGTGCCTTGGCCGCGCGCTGCTTGAGCTCGTCGAGGCTGACGCGCGCCTGCCGCTCCGCGAGGTCGGCACGGACTCCGTCGATGATCTCGTCGAGCACACTCACGCGAGCGGCCCCCTTTCAGACGGCAAAACCTGTGGTCACTGTGATGGTATCCGGAGCCGGGCACCGGTCCCGCATCCGGCCGAGCCCGGTCCCACTACCTGGACGTTCCATGGATGATCAAGGCAGCAGCCAGCCGCCGAACGGCAGGTTCCGGACAACGGTGAAGACCAGCAGCAACGTCCCCAGCGTCCACAGGTGGACCGGTCCGAGGTCGATGCGGACAGGGCGCCCCCGGGCCGCGCGGATCACCCAGACGGTCCACAGGACGGCGAAGCCCAGGTAGGCGAGGACGGCGGGCGCGTTGGCGTGCAGCGCGGCGGTCAGGTCGCCGTGGACGAAGGCGTGGGCGCTGCGCAGGCCGCCGCAGCCGGGGCAGTAGACGCCGGTGAAGCGCAGCAGCGGGCAGACGGGGTAGTGACCGGGCTCGTACGGGTCCACGCTCCCCACGTAGGCGAAGGCTCCGGCGACGGCCGCGAGCACCCCCGCCGGGACGGCCAGCCGGAGGACCGCGCCGCGGGGCTGGATGATGCCGGTCCGGCCGGGTTTCCCGCTCTCGACGTCCACGCCAGCATTCTGCCCCCGGCGTTCCCCGCGCGCACGTGAGGGGCGGTTCCCGGCACCCGTGTGCCGGTCCGCCCCTCAGGAGTCCGTGACCGCCGCGCCCGGTCAGCCCTTGGCGCCGGCCTCGGCGCGCTCGCCCGCGACCTGGTGCACGGGGTGGTTCTGCTTCGGCTGGCCGAGGCCCATCATCTTCATGATGTAGCCGACGACGCCACCGAGGAGCACGACCGCCAGGCCGGCCCAGAAGCCCCACGGCTGGGCGGCCACCATGAACATGCCCGCGATGCAGAAACCGATGAAGGAGATGATGACACCGGTCCAGGCGGCCGGGGTGTGACCGTGGCTGCTGCCCGCCATTGCTTGCTCCTCGTTGCTGTGTGCCATGTCTGAGCAGGACGCTCGCACCCATTGTCCCGCACGGGGACACGCGCCGTGAGCGGGGGTGCTCCGGCGGGTGAACGCGGGGCCGGACGCCGGCCCGTGCGTCCGTCCGTGCGCGGGTCAGGCGCTGGTGGGGTCCTCGCCGCGGTCGATGGCCTTCCACAGGTCCTCGGGGCGGTCCGGGTCCACGGTCTGCGGCCTGCGCCGCGGGGCGCCGCTGCGTTCGTAGCGGCCGGACATCGCGGGCCACTGGCGGCCGTAGCGCAGCGCGAGCAGCCCGGCGAGCAGGAGCAGCGCGCCGCCCACGGCCGCGACGTACGGCCAGGCGGTGTGGGAGAGCGCGTCGACGGTGGCCGAGGTGTCACCGGCCGCCTTCGCGGCCTGGTCGTCCAGCGCCGAGCTGTCGGAGGCGCCCACCAGCGCGGCCGCGACGGTGCCCGCGCCGCTCAGCGCGAGCACGGCGGCGACGGCGAAGCGGCCGGCGCGGCGGACCGCGAAGACGGCGACGAGCGCGGCGAGGCCCACTATGGCGAGCGCCGCGGGTACGCCCGTGACGTCGCTGCCCTTGGCGGTCAGCGAGAACGCGCCGCCGGCCACGGTCGCGGTGCCCTCCGCCCACTCCTGCCGGGTGGCGAGCAGGGCGACGGCGGCACCGAGCGCGCCGCACAGCAGGGCGACGGCGAGGCTCCGGCGGCCGGCCCGGGCGGGTCCTGCGGCGGGGGTGCGGGGGTGAGGAACGGCTGTCACGTACTCCACTATCACCCGAACCCCGGGCGAACCGTCACCCGGGGTTCGGATTGGGGGGCGTGAGAATCGCCCCACCGGTCCGACCGGTCGGCCCTATTGCGCCAGCCGGTTGGCCGTGTGGACGGCCCGCAGCACGGCCGCCGCCTTGTTGCGGCACTCGGTGTCCTCGGCGACCGGGTCGGAGTCGGCGACGACACCGGCGCCCGCCTGGACGTAGGCGGTGCCGTCGCGCAGCAGCGCCGTGCGGATGGCGATGGCGGTGTCGGAGTCGCCCGCGAAGTCGAGGTAGCCCACGCAGCCGCCGTACAGGCCGCGCCGGGAGGGTTCGAGTTCGTCGATGATCTGCAGGGCGCGCGGCTTGGGCGCGCCGGAGAGGGTGCCGGCCGGGAAGCAGGCGGTGAGGACGTCGAAGGCGGTGCGGCCCTGGGCGACCCGTCCGGTGACCGTCGAGACGATGTGCATGACGTGCGAGTACCGCTCGACGGACATGAAGTCGACGACCTCGACGGAGCCGGGCTCGCAGACGCGTCCCAGGTCGTTGCGGCCGAGGTCGACGAGCATCAGGTGCTCGGCGCGCTCCTTGGGGTCGGCGAGCAGCTCGTCGGCGAGGGCCTGGTCCTCCTGCGGGGTGGCGCCGCGGGGGCGGGTGCCGGCGATGGGGTGCACCAGGGCGCGCCCGTCCTCGACCTTGACCAGCGCCTCGGGGGACGAGCCGACGACGTCGAAGCCGTCCAGGCGGAGCAGGTACATGTACGGGGAGGGGTTGGTGGCCCGCAGCACCCGGTACACGTCGAGCGCGCTCGCCGTGCAGGGCGTCTCGAACCGCTGCGAGGGGACGACCTGGAAGGCCTCGCCCGCGCGGATGCGCTCCTTGATGTCCTCGACGGCGTCCTGGAAGTCGGGGCCGCCCCACAGCGCGGTGTACTCGGGCAGCTCGGAGGGCGGCAGCGCGGCCGGGGGCTGGGCGACGGCGCGGCTGAGGTCGGCCTCCATGGCGTCCAGGCGGGCGATCGCGTCGGCGTAGGCCTCGTCGACGCCGGTGGCCAGGTCGTTGTGGTTGATCGCGTTGGCGATCAGCAGGACCGAGCCCTCCCAGTGGTCCATGACGGCGAGGTCGCTGGTGAGCAGCATGGTCAGCTCGGGCAGCTTCAGGTCGTCGCGCTCACCGGGGCCGACCTTCTCCAGGCGGCGCACGATGTCGTAGCCGAGGTAGCCGACCAGGCCGCCGGTGAAGGGCGGCAGGCCGAGGTCGTGGGCGAGGTCGCGCGGGGTGTGCAGGGCCTCGACGGTGGCGCGCAGGGCGGCGAGCGGGTCGCCGTCGGTGGGGACGCCTACGGGCGGGGTGCCCTGCCAGTGCGCCTGCCCGTCCTTCTCGGTGAGGGTGGCGGCGCTGCGGACGCCGACGAAGGAGTACCGGGACCAGGAACGTCCGTTCTCGGCCGACTCCAGCAGGAAGGTGCCGGGGCGCTCGGCGGCCAGCTTGCGGTACAGCGCCACCGGGGTGTCGCCGTCGGCGAGGAGCTTGCGGCTGACCGGGATCACCCGGCGGTCGGCGGCGAGCTTGCGGAAGGTGTCGAGGTCCATGTCATGCGTGACGTCCATGGCGGCAGACCCTACTGATCCGCACCGGGCGCGTCGGCGCCTGCGGCGTCTTCGGCGGCCCCGGAACCCTCGGGCCCCTCGGCGAGGAGCACGTCGGTGTCGAAGCAGGTGCGGGTGCCGGTGTGGCAGGCGGCGCCCACCTGGTCGACCTTGACGAGCACGGTGTCGGCGTCGCAGTCCAGGGCGACGGACTTCACCCACTGGACGTGTCCGGAGGTGTCGCCCTTGACCCAGTACTCCCGGCGGCTGCGCGACCAGTAGGTGCAGCGGCCGGTGGTCAGCGTGCGGTGCAGCGCCTCGTCGTCCATCCAGCCGAGCATCAGCACCTCTCCGGTGTCGTACTGCTGAGCGATGGCGGGCAGGAGGCCGTCGGCGCTGCGCTTGAGCCGGTCGGCGATCTCGGGGGCGAGGGGGCTGGGCCGCCCGGGGCCGCCGCCGGTGGGGGAGCTGCTGGTCATGCGCCCATTGTGCCGCGCGGGGCGGACGCGTCCGCGGGATGTCCATTGGGCGGACCCGGCCGGCCGCCGTAGGCTGACTCCATGTCGACTTTCGCCAAGCGTGAACGACTTCTGCTCGCGGACCTGTTGGAGACGGCGGGTCCGGACGCCCCGACCCTGTGCGAGGGCTGGCGCACCCGTGACCTGGCCGCGCACGTGGTGGTGCGCGAGCGGCGTCCGGACGCGGCCGGGGGCACCCTGATCAAGCCGCTGGCGTCCCGCCTGGACCGGGTGATGGAGGAGTACGGCGCGAAGCCGTACGAGGAGCTGCTGCAGCTGATCCGGACGGGCCCGCCGCGCTTCTCCCCCTTCCAGCTCAAGCAGGTCGACGAGGCGGCGAACACGGTGGAGTTCTACGTCCACACCGAGGACGTCCGCCGTGCCCAGCCGGACTGGTCGCCGCGCGAGCTGGACCCGGTCTTCCAGGACGCCCTGTGGTCCCGTCTGGAGCGCGCCGCCCGCCTGATGGGCCGCGGCATCCCCACCGGCCTGGTACTGCGCCGGCCGAACGGTCAGACGACGGTCGCCCACCGGGGTACGCCGGTGGTGACGGCGACGGGCGAGCCGTCCGAGCTGCTGCTGTTCGCGTACGGCCGGCAGGGTGCCGCGAAGGTGGAGCTGGAGGGCGAGCAGGACGCGATCGCCAAGCTGCGGGAGACCAAGCAGCTCGGGATCTGACCCCCGGGCCGCTCACCTGGGCAGCTCGGCCCGCCGCACTCCGGGCGCGGCCAGGGCGACGACCCCGCCGAGGCCGCAGACCACGGCGCTGACGGCGAAGACGGGGCCGGTGCCCCAGGCGCCGATGGCGGCGGCGAACAGCGGCATGCTCAGGGGCGCGATCCCCAGGCTGACGATCCCGGCGACCGCCGTGACCCGTCCCAGGAGGGCGGGGGCGGACTGGGTCTGGAGCAGGGCCCCGCAGAGCGCGCCGCTGAGACCCGCGAGCAGCCCGATGAGCAGCGCCGTCCCGACGGCCACGGGCAGGACGGGGGCCTGGGCCAGTGCGCCGACCGCGGCCGCGCCGGGGACGAGGGCGCCGGCGACGACGTACCCGGCGTGCGGCACGCGGCCCCGGACGGTCAGCAGCAGGGCCGCCGTCCCGGCGCCGGCCCCGAAGCCGGCGAGTACCCAGCCCATCCCGGCGGCTCCCCAGCCGCGTTCGTCGGCGAGGAGGGTCAGGCCGATGTTGAGCGGGCCGACGAAGCCGAGGTCGCCGAGGGCGATGACCAGCATCAGCGGCCCGAGGACGCGGTGCCCGCGGATGTACGCGAGTCCGGCCCGCAGGTCCCGCCACGCGGTGCCGCCGTCCGGGGCCGCGGCCGCGTCGTCGGGGGGCAGCTCGCGCATCCGTACGGAGACCAGCAGCGGCACGGACCCGGCGATCAGCAGACCGGCGAGGGCGAAGGCCGCCGCCGGGCCGCCGAGCGCCACACCGAGACCACCGAGCGGGGCGCCCACGACGGAGGACAGGCGGACGGCGAGGCCGCGCATGCCCTGGACGCGGGCGAGCTGGTCCTTGCCGGTGATGCGCGCGGGGAGGGCTCCGACGGCGGGCAGGAAGAGGGCGTCCACCGCGCCGAAGACGAGGGCGAGCAGGGCGAGGAGCCACAGCCCGGGCTCGGCGGCGAAGAGCAGCGCGGCCACCGCGAGGACCGCCGCGCACCGCACGGCGTCGCTGCCGATGACGACCCGGCGCGGTCCGAGCCGGTCGACGACCACTCCCCCGCCGAGCATGAGCAGCGCGCGCGGCACCGCGCTCACCGCCGTGACGACCCCGGCCTCGGCGGGACTGCCCTGCCGCACGGCGGCCCAGGACAGCGCGAGGAAGAAGACGCTGTCGCCGAGCATGGACGCGGTGTAGGCCCCGACCCAGCGCAGCACGTTGGCGTCCCGGTGGGCGGGGCGCTCCGGGGCGGCGACCGGGGGTATGAGCGTGGCCGGCACGGGCGTCGTCCCCTCAGACACGGAACGGGAACCCGTAGACGTGGAGCGCGACGTTCTCGCGCGCCTCGGTGTCACCGGCGGCCTCGGCGGCCCGGCCCTTCTCCTCGTACTTCTTCGCCAGGGCGATCAGTTCCTCGCCCAGTTCGCCCAGCTCGGCGGGGGTCAGCCGGAGCAGTGACTCGTTGTCGGGGGCGGCGGAGTTCCACTCGGGGCCCCAGGTGGGGCGTTCGTCGAGGTAGCGGCGGTACATGTCGGCGCGCTGCTCGTGGAAGAGGCGGGTGGCCGCGAGGTGGGCGGCGGCGCGCTCGGGGGCGTCGCGGAAGTTCTCGTCGCGGATGCTCACCCCGTCCGAGGCGGGCTGCCACCACCGCTCCCGGCCGTCCGCGCTCTGCGGATCGGCCTGCTCGACGAGCCCGTGCTCGGCCAGCTTGCGCAGGTGGTAGCTGACCAGGGAGACGGCTTCGCCGACCTGCTCGGCAAGCTGCGAGGCGGTCGCGGTGCGGGCCACGCACAGTCCGCGGTAGAGCTGCATGCGCAGCGGGTGGGCGAGGGCTTTGAGGGTGCCCAGGTCGGTGATGGCGCGGCTCTGCTGGCTCGGCATGCGCCGAGGCTAGACTACGAAAGAAAGATTGCGCAATAGAAGTTGCGCAATTTCCGTTTCCAACCCCCGGCGACTCGCACTGGGCAGGCGTGTCCGGGCGCTGCGGCTGCGCGCCGACCGAAACAATCGGTCCGTGAGAGACATGCACGTGCGTACCCCGATCGCGAACGACGGCCGGCTCGACACGGCCGCCAAGCACCCCGGCCTCAGTGACCCCCGCTACCTGCTGCGGCGTCGGGCCTTCGCCTCGCTGGCCCGCGGACACCGGGTCGGCGACCCCTCACCACGCGTGGACTACACCAAGGCCGAGCAGCAGACCTGGCGGACCGTCCACCAGCAGCTCTGGGACACCCAGCGCGAGCATGCCTGCCGAGCCGTCCTCGACGCCCGTGAACAGGCGCCCGTACCGGCGGACCACATCCCGCAGCACGCCGAGGTCGGGCTGCACCTGCGGAGGCTGACGGGCTTCGACTTCACCCTCGCGGGCGGTGTGGTCGGCAACAAGAGGTTCCTGGGGTCGATGGCCGACGGCTACTTCCACGCCGTGCAGTTCGTCCGCCACCCGGCCGTACCGATGTTCACCCCCGAACCGGACATCGTCCACGACGTCTTCGGTCACGGGATCCACCTGGCCTCCCCGGCCTTCGCCGACATCTACCGGCTGATCGGGGATGCGGCGATGCGCGTCGAGAGCAAGGACGTCCTCCAGATGATCAGCGACGTGTACTGGTTCACCCTGGAGTACGGAGTCCTCGACGAGGCAGGCACACCCAAGGCGTACGGGGCGGCGCTGCTCTCCTCGTCCGGGGAGATCTGCCGCCTGCGGCGGGCTCGGATCCGTCCGCTGGACATCCGCGCGGTGCTGGCCACCGAGTACGACATCTCCGGGTACCAGCCGGTGCTCTTCAGCGCCCGCAGCCTGGACGAGGTCACCGACACCCTGGGCGGCTTCCTGTCGGCGCTCGACGACGGGAGCGCGCCGCGCTTCGGACGTGCCGCGGAGTCCTGAGAATTGTGCCGCACCGGAACCGCGCGACGGTTTCGCGGGACGTTCCGTCGGGACAAGCGCACGCGAAGCAACTGGTATTACTGAGGCATGCAGGAAGAGACCGCACGCTCCGCGATCGACACGTTCATCTCCGCGTTCAACGCCTCGGACGACAGCTATGTGACTTCCCTGCTCTCCCAGGCCCTGACCTCGGACGTGGTCTTCTGGGGGCCGTTGGGTCGCAGCGAGGGAATCACGGCGGTCGAGCGGTTCGTGCTGGACATCCGGCGCCACCCGGCAGGCACCGGAACGATGGTGCGCTGCTCGGCGGTGGACATGCCGGACGAGTGGGCCCGGTACCAGTGGGTCTTCACCACGCCGGACGGAGGCCCACGCCTGGCGGGAACGGACGTCGTCCATCTGCGACGGAGCCTCATCGACCAGGTCATCGTCTTTGCGGGGGAGATCGAACCGTCCGCCTCCTGACCCGTCCCTCTGGTCAGCGGTGCAGGATGCCGGGCTGGGCGCCGGGGGCGAGGGTGGGGGCGGTGACGGGGACGTCGCCGAGTGCCTGGCCGACGGCGGCCAGCAGGTCGTCGCTCAACTCGACGCCGGAGGCGGCGGCGTTGGCGTGGACCTGTTCGGGGCGTGAGGCGCCGGTGATGGCGGAGGCGACCTCGGTGCGGCGCAGGACCCAGGCGAGGGCCAGGGTGGGCATGCTCATCCCGGCCTGTTCGGCGATCGGGACGAGGCGCTGGACCGCTTCGAGGGCGGCGTCGCTGTAGACGAGGTCCTGGGAGACGGCCATGTCCGCGGAGGCGAAGCGGCTGCCCTCCGGGACGGGCTGCCCGGGCTTGTACTTGCCGGTCAGCACGCCCTGGGCGAGCGGGGACCAGACGATCTGGGAGATGCCGTTCGCCGCGCACAGGGGAAAGACCTCGGCCTCGGGGGCCTGCCACAGCATGGAGTACTGGGGCTGGGAGGAGACGAACAGGCCGGGTCCGGCGATGTCGATGCCGGCCTGGATCTGCTCGGGGGTCCACTCGCTGAAGCCGATGTAGCGGGCCTTGCCCTGCTCCACCACCCTCTGGAAGGCCTCGACGGTGTCCTCGACCGGTACCGACGGATCGAAGCGGTGTGCCTGGTAGAGGTCGACGTAGTCGGTCTTCAGCCGGGTGAGCGAGGCGTCGATCTGCTTGGCGATCTGCGCCGGGGACAGCCCCTGGTCGGCCGGGTCGTCGGACATCGGGCCCCATACCTTGGTGGCCAGGACGTAGGAGTCGCGCGGGTGGGCGGAGAGGATCTCGCCCCAGGCCGTCTCGGCGGCGCCCTGTCCGTAGACGTTGGCGGTGTCGAAGAAGGTGATGCCCGCGTCGAACGCCGCTTCGGTGCAGGCGCGGGTGCGGTCGGCCTCGATGCCGCCGGAGTAGGTCAGCCAGGAGCCGAGGGAGATCTCCGAGACCTCCAGGTCCGAGCGGCCGAGCTTGCGGTAGCGCATGGTGCTGCTCCTTCGGGATGGGGGTGTGGTCAGGGTCGGCGGGCCGATGGCTCAACGGCGGGATCGACGCGGCGGGCATCCGCCGGATGGCCGACGACGAGGTTCTGGGCTGCCTGTTTGCCCGCCCGGCCCGGTGCCGGTGCCGGTGCCGGTGCCGTGGCCGATGGCAGCCATCACAACGAAGGACGCACACGTGCCTGGTACCGGCTGCACGGCCGGGCCTGTCCCCGGCCGACGCTCCGCTGTTCGAACCCGGAGCGGGCCGAACACGTCAGCCTGCCTCCTGCCGGGTCCCTCCTTGCGGTGACCAGCCGCGTGATGCTGCCCGCCGACGTCCACGGTGATGCACGGTGGGCCGGTGCCACCTCGTCGCCCGCCGACTCTGCTGCTCTGCGTCCTCCTGGGCGTCACGGGCTGCGCCACGGTGACGCCCGACCCGCTCCCGGCCGACGGCCGCCCGCAGCACGAGCGTGGCCTCACCGTCCCGGACCGACCGGCCTCGCCGTCGCCCGCCGCGTCGGCGACCCCGCCGTCGGGGCGTTCCGCTCTGACACGGGTCGACCCCGACCGTCCGCAACGCACGCCCAAGAGCGGCCGTACGAGCGAGCGCCGCGCGCCGGGGCCCGTGGGGCGACCACACCCCACAGCGCCACCTGAACCCGCAGCCGCCCCTCGCGTCCGTCCGGCTGTTCCACCGCCGCCCGCGCAGCCCCGTCCGAAAGTGCAGCCTCCTGCCCCGCAGCCCCCGCAGCCACCTCCGCCCCGGCCCCGGCCACGACCCGGACCGGAGCAGATGCGGGACCTGTGCTCCCGGGCGGACGGGGTCGCGTCCTCGGAAACCGTGGACCTCTGCCGACGGACCTGGGGATAGCCCGGCCCGGCCGGCTCGTGGTGGCCCTTCATGGGCCGTGTTCGGACGCGGGCCAGGCCCGTACGGTACGAGATCACCCGGCCGACCGGGCCAGGATCACTCCGTGGGTTGACCTTCCCGAGTGATCGATCGATGGTCATCGAGTAGGCCGGTGTGCGCGGCACCGGTCGGGAAGGCACGCCCGTGCTCAGCGTGGTCAACGACGACGACACCACCGCCGACAGCCCCTCCTTGACTCCCAAGGCCGTAAAGAAGATCACCGACGACCGTGGGCGGGCGGCATGACGGCCATCCACCTGCGACCGGCCACCTCTGCGGACAGCGAGTACTGCTTCCAGCTGCACAAGGCCGCCATGGGCGCCTACGTCACGGCCGTCTGGGGCTGGGACGAGCAGGCCCAACGCGACTTCCACGCCCGTGTATTCACTCCGGACCGATGGCAGATCATCACCGTCGACGGCACGGAGGCCGGCATGCTCCACGTCGAGCACCGGCCCACCGAGACCTACCTGGCGCGGATCGAGCTCCACCCCGACCACCAGGGACGCGGCATCGGCGGTCGGCTCATCCGCGGCCTCCTGCACCAGGCCCGCCGGCAGGGCCGGGACCTCACCTTGGACGTCCTCGCGGTCAACCAGCGGGCCCAGGCCCTCTACCGGCGACTGGGCCTGCACGAAGTCAATCGTCACGGCGAGAACAACATCAAGATCAGGATGTCCACCAAGCCGCCTCGGCCCGGCCCGATCCACGGATCGTGACAAGGAAGGGACGGCAGCGGTCGAGTTCGCGCCCGAGAGCCAGACCGGGACGCCGCGGGCCGGGCCGTGTCCTGGACGCCGACGCCGTGTCAGGCGGTCTTGACGGCTCCGCCGTCGATCAGCAGGTCCGTGCCGGACATGCCGGCCGCCAGCGGTGAGGCGAGGTAGGTGACGGCCGCAGCGACCTCGGACGGTTCCAGCAGGCGGCCGGTGGTCATGCCCGTCGCGGCCGGGATCTGCGCCAGCAGCTGCTCCTGGGTGACCCCCATGGAGCGGGCCAGCTCCGCGCCGTAGCCGTCCGGGCTCTCCCACATCGCGGTACGCACCGCGCCCGGCGAGATGGTGTTGACGCGCACGCCCTGTGGTCCGAACTCCTCCGCCAGTGCCTTGCCGAAGGCGGTCAGCGCGGCCTTCGCGGTGGTGTAGGGAACGGGTCCGGCATGCGGCATCCGGGCGCTGTTGGAGGAGACGTTGACCAGCGCCCCGCGGCGGCGCAGCAGGCTGGGCAGCGCCGCCCGGCTGGTGCGCACGGCGGCCAGGAAGTTGAGGTCGAGGGACTGCTGCCACTGCTGGTCGGTGAAGGAGAGGAAGCCGCCGGTCTGGCCCTCTCCGCTGTCGCCGCCGCCGACGTTGTTGACCAGCAGGTCGAGGTCGCCCAGCTCGGCGATGGCGCGGTCGATCAGCTGGGCGGGGGCGTCGGGATCCAGCAGGTCCACCGGTATGGCCAGGGCGCCGGTCTCCTTCAGCTCCGGGGTGACGGTGCGGGCGGCGGCCGCGACGCGAACGCCTTCGGCCGTGAGCGCTTGGACGGTGGCCAGTCCGATGCCGCGGCTCGCGCCGGTGACCACGGCGGTGGTGTTCGTCAGCTGCAGATCCATGGATGCACTCCTGTCGTGGCAACGAAACGAGTCGCGACTTCAGCGATGCTTTGAAGGTAGTAGATGCAACATCGATGTTGCAAGTAATCCGTGATTGGCGTCCTCGATGTACTGTCTGGTCCATGGAGACGAGGGGACGCGCGCTGCGCGCCGATGCGGAGCGGACGGTACGGACGATCCTGGAGGCGGCCGAACGCGTGCTGGCGGCCGACCCGACGGCGACCATGGAGCAGATCGCGGCCGCGGCCGGGGTGGCCCGCACCACCGTGCACCGGCGCTTCGCCACCCGCGAGGCATTGGTCGAGGCGCTGGCGACCTGGGCGACCGAGCGGTTCCACCAGGCCGTGGAGGCCGCCCGCCCCCTCACCTCCCCGCCGCTGGTCGCCCTGCACCAGGTGACCGCCAACGTCCTCCAGGTGAAGATCGGCTGGAGCTTCGCGATGAGCCGCACCGCTCCGTCCGATCCCGAGGCGGCGCGCGTGCACGCCGACGTCCTGGCCCAGTGCGACCGGCTCTTCCGCCGGGCGCAGGAGGCCGGCCTCATGTCTGCGGACACCGACCTGGAGTGGGCCCGCCGGGTCTACTACGCCCTGATCCACGAGGCGGCCGAAGAAGGGCGGGAGATCGTCGACATCGGCGCCGTCGACCAGCTGGCCGCCCGTGTGGTGGACACCCTGCTGCACGGCGTCGGGGCACCGGTGCAGACCTTGCCGCGCAGGCCGGTCGGGGGTGCCGGATCGTCCGGACCCGACGCCGACGGGCACCCCGGTCCGCGCTGACGCGATCCGCCCGACGGTCCCCGGTCCTCACCAGCTCCACCGCCCTGTACGCCGTCAATGCCGACCGCTCCGGTGCCCACGAGTACTCCGCCACCCCGGGGACCTGGACCTCCATCGCAGGCCCCGGCACCGAACAGGTGAAGTGCAACTCCGTGCATCGGCCCGGGAGTACGCCTGGAGGATGGATCGGCCGGTGGGTGTTCAGCCGGCTGCTTGGGGGGTCTGGCCCCTCCCTTCAGTCCCGTTGGTCCGCTCGAAGGCCTCCGGCTCCCGCCGCGTGCCGGGCGGCAGCCTCAGGGCGATCGGATCCCTGGGGGCCATCGGGCCCTCGCCGCGGACCACGACCGTGTCCCGGAAGAACTGCTCCAGCAGACCGGCGGCCTGCGGCTGCACCGCGCCCCGGCCGGAGATCACCCCGCGCAGGAACCAGCGGGGCCCGTCGACGCCGACGAACCGCACCTCCTGGTAGCCGTCCCCGCCGTCCGGCAGCTGCACCGGGACCTGGGCCTGCAACTCCCGGCCCAGCGGACCCTGGACCTCGTCGACGATGCCGCCCTGCCGAGTGATACCGGACGCGATCTCCTCGCGCACCTCGCTCCAGATGCCCTCGCCCCTGGGCGCGGCGAAGGCCTGGAACTGGATGGCGCTGTCCCGCAGCACGACGGTCGCGGCGACGATCACGTCGCCCGCGACCTCCACCCGCAGTTCCATGCCGTCGGCCTCGGGCACGAACAGGCCGCCCATGTCGATCCGGCCCTCGCCGGGCGCCCGGACCTCGGAGACGTCCCAGGGGCCGTTTGCCCGTCGTGCGAAGGCGGCGGCCGGACTCTCCGGTTCGGCCGAAGCCCTCGGCGTGTGCTGCCGGCGTAGTGCGTCAAGCTCTGCGGGGAGGACGGTCTTGCCGTCGGTCAGTGCGGTGGTGAAGCCGGCAGGTCGAAGACCCGTCGCTCCGTGGAGGTCGGCACCGCGGAGGTCGGTGCGGCGCAGGTCCGTGTGCGTGAGGTCCGCGTACCTCAGATCGCATCCGGTCAGGGACGCGTTGACCAGAAGTGCGCCCTTCAGGTTGGCGCCGTGCAGGTCGGCTCCCGACAGGTCGGCGCGGGAGAGGTTGGCGCCTGCGAGATCAACGGCGAGAGCGGTCTCGGACGGCCGGTCGAGCACGGCTCGCAGGACGGCTTGGGCCACCGGGTCGTCGGCAGGGCAGGGAACACCACCGTCCGGTGCGCGCCGCAGATAGGAACAGAGGATGCCGACGATCTCCGGCACCGTGTGCGGAAGTCCGTGCATCAGGTTGCTCAGCTCGGTGACGGCGGCCTGTCGCTCCGCAGCCTCGTGAGAGCGCAGCCGGCGGGCCTGCGCCGCCACGGCAAGCTCCGTCGGCGCCTGTCGGCCCGGTGTTGCGCCGGAGGCAACGCGCACGCCCTTCGACTCCAGGTAGGGCACTGGGGCGATGTCGGATCCAGCATCGGGCGCCGTACGAATCTCGAAGTGCAGGTGCGGGGAGGAGGCGTTTCCGGTGGAGCCGGAGCGTGCGATGCGCTGCCCCGGCTGCACCTCCTCGCCCGCCCGGACGGACAGCGCCGCCAACTGCGCGTACTGGCTGTACCTGCCGTCGTGGTGCAGGATGACGACCTCGTAGCCGTAGGCTCCGCCCCACCGTGCGGTGACGACACGTCCCACAGTGATCGCCTTGACCTCCGTCCGGTCCGGGACGGCGAAGTCGATGCCGGTGTTGGGCTCGCCCCCGGGGCCGCGGGGCTCGTGGTAGCCGACCGACACCGGGGCGTCCACCGGAGCCGCGTACGCGCGCAGGTGGTGAGCGTGCTGCCGTTCCTGCTCCTCGGCGGCCATCGGTACGTCCTTCGGCCGCCCCGAAGCGCTTGCCGCCTCTCCCGTCGTCCGGACCGGCGCGGAACGAGCACCCTCGTCGGAGGGGGTCCGGGTGCTGCTGCGGGACTTCCAGTCCTGGAGTGCTTCCTCGGCCTGGGCCAGAGCCTGTTCCAGAGCGGCAGCGCGCTGTTGTGCCGCTCGCAGCTCCTGGTCGCGTTCCGCACGCAGGCGCTGCTGTTCGTCCAGATGCCGTTGCCGCTCGTCCTCGGCCTGCGCCTTGGCCCGGCGCAGGCCGTGGTTGAGCCGCTCGCACTGGTCGCGTGCCCGATCGCGGTCTTCTCTCGCTTCCCGCAACGCCTCGTTGAGTTCCTGGATCTGTTCGTTCAGAGCGCTTCGGGCGGCCAGGTAGTCGTTGCGTTCGTTCTCCAGCCTCAGCTGCAGCTCGCCGCGGCGGACCGCGTCGCGAGCAGCCGCCTGCTCGAGGGCACGCCGCCGGCGGTCGAGGTCGTCCCGTTCGCCGCGGACCTCCTGCAGGTCGCTGGCCAGGCCGTCGACCATGCGCTGCGCGGCCCGGTACTCCCAGACAGAGGCTCTGAGTTCCTCTTCGAGTTCGAACGCCCGGTATTCGTACGGCCGCTTGTCGCGGATGCAGACGAAGTACAGGCGGCGAGTGCTGCTGCGGGTCTCCTCGGTGACCGGGCTGCCCGACTTCATTTCGAGCGCCTGGAACAGCTTGTCCAGGAAGTCGGCTCTGGGCCGCCGGTCCCCGGACAGGAACCGGGAGATCGTGCCCGTGCTGTACCCCACCGCCTGCGCGAAGTCGCCCAGACTGCTCCACCCGCTGTGCTGGTACAACTCCCGCAGGCGCGCCACGAAGGCCAGTTCCGGCTCGACCACGTTCTCCTGGACCGGCCCGAGCTCCGGCTGCTCTCGTCGTTCGCTCCCCATGACCCCCCGATCGCGCGGTCGCCGCATTGCGCAGAGAGCAATGCTCCCATTTCCCAACTGATGGGACGGTGCGTATTCCGGCAACGGTTCTGCGTATCCGACTCTGACCGTGCCGCCAGGAACACCGCACCCGGCCGATCCGGGGACCCCGGTATGCGCGGCACGACCGGAGCCCGCCCGCTCCAGACCTCCACGCCATGACGGGCGGGCTCCTCTAGCCGAAGGACACAGCAGTGACCATCGACCTGGACACCATCGTGGTGCTGGCACTGGCCGCAGGGGCTGTCTGCCTCGCCCACAAGAAGCCCGACCTCGGCGGAGCCCTCCTCGTCGGCATCGCCGTCGTCACCCTGCTGGTCCTCCTCCTTGGCGACGGCCAGGAGCAGAACGGCGGGTACGAAGCGTGCACACCCAACGCCGGCCAGTCCCTCCCGCCGGGCTGCCCTTCCCCCGCCGGGGACCACCCCTCAGACCACACCACGCCGCCACCCACCCCTCCCGCCTGAACGGACGGCGCGCCGCCGAACGCGGCCGGCCGCCCATGCGCTTCGGGGCCCTCAGCCCCAGGTGAGCGGGTCGAGATGGAGGTAGAAGCGCAGGCGGTCGCGGTCGAGGGAGATGTCGTACCTCTTGGCGAACGCCACGTCCGCGGTCCGCGCCCGCTCCTCGTCGGCCCACGTCTCGCGCGCGTTGGTGAGCAGCAGCGCCAGGTCGGCGTGGCGGTCGGCCGGACCGAGGCGGCCCAGGTCGATGAAGCCCGACACGTCCAGGGTCTGCGGGTCGAGGATGATGTTGGGCAGGCACAGGTCCCCGTGGCAGACGACCGTGTCGGCGACCTCCTGGTCCCGTCGCCGGGGGATCTCCCGGGAGACGCGGGCCAGCAGCTCGGCGGCGGGCGTGTGCTGCTGTTCGACGGGAAGGAACTCCGGGTTCACGGCGTCACGGGCCACGACGTCACGCGCCACGGCGACCATGGCGTCCAGGCCCCAGCGGAAGGGGCACTCCGTCACGGGCAGCTCGTGCAGCCGGCGGACCGCATCCGCGATGCGCTCCCAGGAGGCCCACAGTTCATCTGCCTGCACCTGATCGGCAGGTACGCCGGTGACGGCACTCGTGACCAAGCAGGCGCCCGCATCACCGGAGTACCAGTCGAGAACCTGCGGCCCCGGTACGCCCTGACCGCTCAGCCACGCGGTCCGGTCGCGCTCTGCCCTCAGGTCGGCCGCGTCCGCGGCGGGCACGCACTTGGCGTACCGGGCGGCATCCGCACTGCGGAAGACGCAGGCCCCCGACTCACCCGCGGTGACGGGAAGCCAGTCGCCACCCGCGCCGAACAGCGTGGGTGACACGGGCCGAGGGCCGGAGTGCTCGCTCATGGGCGCCACTGTAACCAGCCCGGAAGACACAAGGACGCGCCGCAGCCGACAGGCCCGCGCGCTACTGCCGGCGAAGCCAATGTGCCGGGTTACGGCTTCTGCGCCCGCCTCAGCGCACTGTTGGCGCCGGCGGCGTGACCACTTCGCGCAGCTCGGCGGCGGCCTGGGCCATGAGCTGAGCGAGGGTGGTGTCAGGCTCGGCCAGCCAGCGGGGCACGGCGCGCCGGTGGATCGCCAGCGCCACGTCGATGACGAAGCGTGCTCTTCCGGGCTCGACGCCGCGGCGCTCGAGCGCCGGTACCAGCGCGTCGGCGATGGCGGCGAGCTTGATCAGATCGCGCTCGGCCAGTGCCGGGTTGGCGGCGATGACCTTTCCACGGCGCAGCAGGAACTCGCGTGGGCGGAAGATCTCCTCTGCTGTTCCCAGCGCGGTCAGCAGCGTCTCGATCGGGGTGAGTTCCGGGTCGGCCGCCTCGACCTGGGCGACGAGGTGGGCCTCGAGTTCGTTGCCGGCGAAGAGGACTTCCCGTTTGTCGGGGAAGTAGCGGTAGAAGGAGCGCTCCTTCAGACCGGCGGCGTCTGCGATCTGCGCGACCGAGGTGCGCTCGAACCCCTGCGTCTCGAACAGCGTGAGTGCCGCGCGTTCGAGCCGGCCCTGTGCGTCGGATTCCCATCGCGGCATGTCCACCAGTGTACGACAACAGAAGCTGTCATCAGCTGGTACTGTCGATGACAACAGATGCTGTCATCAGCTGGGAGATCGTCATGAAGGCTCTGCAATTCGACCGGTTCGGTTCCCCGGACGTGATCGTGCTCCGCGACGTCCCACAGCCGGAGCCGGGACCCGGCCAGATCCGGATCGCCGTGCGGGCGTGCGGCCTGACACCGGCCGACTGGCACCTCGTCGACGGTCTCTTCGCCGACCGTCTGCCGCCGCTGCCGCGCGGGCTCGGCCTCGAGGTAGCGGGCACCGTCGACGCGCTCGGCGAGGGCGTCACCGGTGTCCAGATCGGCGACCGCGTGTTCGGCCCGGCCACGTTCGACGGCCCGACGGCCGGCGCCGCCGAGTACGCGCTGATGCCGGCCTGGGCCCGCATTCCCGAGGGCGTAACCGCCGAGCAGGCCGCCGCGCTGCCGATGGCGGCCGAGACGGCGTGGCGCGCGCTCGACGACCTCGGCGTCCAGCCGGGTGAGCTACTGCTCGTCCACGGCGCGGGCAGCACCGTGGGTGAGGCGGCGGTGCGCTTCGCACTGCACCGGGGTGTTCGGGTGATCGCCACCGCCGGGCCGACCCGGGCCGCCGCCCTGGAAGAGATCGGCGCCCAGGTGACCGCCTACGGCGAGGGCATGGCCGAACGCGTCGGTGCGCTGGCCCAGGGCCCCGTGGACCGCGCCCTGGACACCGCGCCGACCGGGGGCCGGGTCGACCGCGCCGACCAGCCCAGTCCGGCCGGCGGCCCGCTACCGACCCTGATCGAGCTGACCGGGGATCCCGACCGTGTCCTCACCGTCGCGGACTTCGCCGCCGCAGCCGAACTGGGCGTCCGGATCACCACCGAGATCCGCTACGACCGGATGGACGAGTTCGCCAGGCTCGCCGGCGAAGGCGTCCTGGTCGTACCGGTCGCCCGCACCTACACCCTCGACCAGATCCAGGAAGCCGCCGAACTCAGCCAGTCCCGCCGCCCCGGCGGCAAGCTCATACTCATCCTGTGACCGCCTCGCCGACCCGGTCGGACGACCCGGTCAGACGAAGGGAGTCCACACGCCCCCGATGACCACGCGGTGACCGTACCCATTCCCGTCCAGGATTCCCTACAAGGCCACGAAGGCACCCTGGAGTACTAGGGTTCCGTTGTGAAAGTGCTGGTCACCGCCACTCATTGAGGACTGCGACCAGCACGGTCGCCTCGTAGGGCGCCACCCGCTGGAACAACTGCCGCAGCCCGTCCGGGTCAGCGGCCCCTTCGACGCTGGTCGTCGAATCGAAGCAGCACCCGCACCAGACGACACACCCCGGCCACCGCACCGAGCAGTGCGCCCCCTACCAACAGGCCCTTCTCTGCCGAACCAGAGAGGCCGAGGACCACGGCGAGCGCCCATGCGCCGGCAACGATCACCCCAGCCAGCACGGCTGCGGTCACCAGGGCGAAAACGATCTCCACCGTCATCGCGTCCTTTTCCCACCGCGACTCACGCCCCATGTCCATGCTGGGAGTCTCCCATCACGGTCACGTCACCGCGCCTGCACAGCAGGCCGACGGTCTCGCGATCAGCAGCCGTGTCAGACCGGTGGAACAGCTCCAGCGGTTCTGTGCGTGTTTCCGCCCCCTGTTCGCCCTACCGGACCGGGTGGCCCGCCTCGCGCAGTGCGGTTTTCACCTCGCCGATCCGCAGGTCGCCGAAGTGGAAGACGGATGCCGCCAGGACGGCGTCCGCGCCCGCATCGACCGCGGGGGCGAAGTGGGCGAGGCTGCCCGCGCCGCCCGAGGCGATCACGGGGACGGTCACGTGCTTGCGGACCGCGGCCAGCATCTCCAGGTCGTAGCCGTCCTTCGTGCCGTCCGCGTCCATCGAGTTGAGCAGGATCTCCCCCGCGCCCAGCTCCGCGGCCCGGTGCGCCCACTCGACAGCGTCGATGCCGGTGCCGCGGCGGCCGCCGTGGGTGGTGACCTCGAAGGTGCCGGCCTCGGTGCGGCGGGCGTCGACCGACAGCACGAGGACCTGGCGGCCGAAGCGCTCGGCGATCTCGCGGATCAGGTCGGGACGGGCGATGGCGGCGGTGTTGACGCCCACCTTGTCCGCGCCGGCCCGCAGCAGCTTGTCGACGTCCTCGGCGGTGCGCACCCCGCCGCCGACGGTCAGCGGGATGAACACCTGCTCGGCGGTGCGCCGCACCACGTCGTAGGTCGTCTCGCGGTCGCCCGACGAGGCGGTGATGTCCAGGAACGTCAGCTCGTCGGCGCCCTCGGCGTCGTACACCTTGGCCATCTCGACGGGGTCGCCCGCGTCGCGCAGGTTCTGGAAGTTGACGCCCTTGACGACCCGGCCGCCGTCCACGTCCAGGCAGGGGATGACTCGGACCGCCAGGGTCATGAATCCACGGCTCCTCTATACGCTTCCACTTCGACCGACACCAGGACCCGCGAGTCGATGAAGCCCTCCACGACCAGCAGGGTCGTGGCCGGGCGTACGGAGCCGAACAGCTCCTTGTGGGCGCGGCCCACCTCATCGACGTCGCGGGAATGTGCCAGGTACACACGGGTCCGGATCACGGACTCGATCCCGAGCCCGAACTCGGCGATGGCCTCGACGGCGGTGCCGAAGGCCACCTTGGTCTGCTCGTACGGGTCGCCCTCGCCGTACAGCACGGCGCCCTTGAAGGCGGTGGTGCCCGCCACGACGACACGATCACCCGCCGCCACGGCCCGTGCGAAACCGAAGGACTCTTCCCAGGGACTTCCGCTCTGCACGCGCCGTACGGCTTCGGACGTCATGTCGACACAGCCTCCAGGGCCTCTTCCAGGGTGAACGACTTCGCGTAGAGGGCCTTCCCGACGATGGCACCCTCGACACCGTCCGGGACGAGCCCGGCGATCGCGCGCAGGTCGTCCAGGGACGACACGCCGCCCGAGGCCACGACGGGGCGGTCGGTGGCGGCGCAGACGTTCTTCAACAGCTCCAGGTTGGGGCCCTGGAGGGTGCCGTCCTTGGCGATGTCGGTGACGACGTACCGGGCGCAGCCCTCCTTGTTGAGGCGGTCCAGCGTCTCGTAGAGGTCGCCGCCGTCACGGGTCCAGCCGCGGCCGCGCAGCGTGGTGCCCCGTACGTCCAGGCCGACCGCGATCCTGTCGCCGTGCTCGGCGATGACCTTGGCGACCCACTCGGGGGTCTCCAGGGCGGCGGTGCCCAGGTTCACCCGGGTGCAGCCGGTGGCGAGGGCGGCGGCGAGGGTGTCGTCGTCGCGGATGCCGCCGGACAGCTCGACCTTGATGTCCATCGCCTTGGCGACCTCGGCGATCAGCGCGCGGTTGTCCCCGGTGCCGAACGCCGCGTCCAGGTCGACCAGGTGCAGCCACTCGGCGCCGGAACGCTGCCAGGCGAGGGCGGCCTCCAGCGGGGAGCCGTAGGAGGTCTCGGTGCCGGACTCGCCGTGTACCAGGCGGACGGCCTGGCCGTCGCGGACGTCGACGGCGGGGAGGAGTTCGAGCTTGCTCATCTCTACCGGGCTCATCTCTTCTACCGGGCTCATCTCTACAGGGTCTCGATCCAGTTGGTGAGGAGCTGGGCTCCGGCGTCACCGGACTTCTCGGGGTGGAACTGGGTGGCCCACAGCGCGCCGTTCTCCACGGCGGCCACGAAGGGCTTGCCGTGCGTGGACCAGGTGACCCTGGGCTCGGCGAGCAGCGGGTTGTGCGCCTCCTGGGTCCACTCGTGGACGGCGTAGGAGTGCACGAAGTAGAAGCGGGCGTCCGCGTCCAGGCCGGCGAAGAGCTGGGAGTCGGCCGGTGCCTCCACGGTGTTCCAGCCCATGTGGGGCACCACGTCGGCCTGCAGCGGTCCGACCGTGCCGGGCCACTCGTCCAGGCCCGCGGCCTCCACGTCGTGCTCGATGCCGCGGGAGAACAGGATCTGCATGCCGACGCAGATGCCCATGACCGGACGGCCGCCCGACAGCCTGCGGTCGACGATCCAGTCGCCGCGGGCGGCCTTGAGCCCGTCCATGCAGGCGGCGAAGGCGCCGACGCCGGGGACCAGCAGCCCGTCGGCGTTCATGGCCTTGTCGTAGTCGCGGGTGATCTCGACGTCGGCGCCCGCGCGCGCGAGGGCCCGCTCGGCGGAACGGACGTTGCCGAAGCCGTAGTCGAAGACGACGACCTTCTTTGCCGGGGCGGCGGTCAACTCCACACCTCCAGCCTCAGGACGCCCGCGAGCAGACACATGCCGGCGCCGATGGAGAGCAGCACGATCAGGCCCTTGGGCATCTGCTGCTTGGCGAAGGAGTAGATGCCGCCGAGGAAGAAGAGGCCGACGACGATCAGTGCGGTGGACGTACCGTTCATGGGTTACAGCGCGCCCTTCGTCGAAGGCAGGATGCCGGCCGCGCGCGGGTCGCGCTCGGAGGCGTAGCGCAGGGCCCGGGCCAGCGCCTTGAACTGGCACTCCACGATGTGGTGCGCGTTGCGCCCGTAGGGCACGTGCACGTGCAGGGCGATCTGGGCCTGGGCGACGAAGGACTCCAGGATGTGCCGGGTCATCGTCACGTCGTACTCGCCGATCATCGGCGCCATGTTCTCCGGCTCGGTGTGCACGAGGTAGGGGCGGCCGGAGAGGTCCACGGTGACCTGGGCGAGGGACTCGTCCAGCGGGACCGTGCAGTTGCCGAAGCGGTAGATGCCCACCTTGTCGCCGAGGGCCTGCTTGAAGGCGGCGCCCAGCGCGAGGGCGGTGTCCTCGATGGTGTGGTGGGAGTCGATGTGCAGGTCGCCGTCGGTCTTCACGGTCAGGTCGAACAGACCGTGCCGGCCGAGCTGGTCGAGCATGTGGTCGTAGAAGCCGACGCCGGTGGCGATGTCGGTCTTGCCGGTGCCGTCGAGGTCGATCTCGACGAGGACCGAGGTCTCCTTGGTCGTGCGCTCCACGCGTCCCACGCGGCTCATGTGTTCTGCTCCTTCTTGACTTCACGTACCGCGTCGAGGAACGCGTCGTTCTCCTCCGGGGTGCCGGCGGTGACCCGCAGCCATCCCGGCACGCCGTTGTCCCGGACCAGGACGCCCCGGTCGAGGATCTTCCGCCAGGTCGCGTGGGAGTCCGCGAACCGCCCGAACTGGACGAAGTTGGCGTCGGACTCGGTCACCTCGTAGCCGATGGCCCGCAGTTCGGCGACCAGCCGGTCCCGCTCGGTCTTCAGCTGCTCGACGTACTTCAGCAGCGTGTCCGTGTGCTCCAGCGCGGCCAGCGCGGTCGCCTGGGTGACGGCCGAGAGGTGGTACGGCAGCCGCACGAGCTGGACGGCGTCCACGACGGCCGGGTGCGCGGCGAGGTAGCCCAGGCGCAGGCCCGCCGCACCGAACGCCTTCGACATGGTGCGGGAGATCACCAGGTTCGGCCGGCCGTCCAGCAGCGGCAGCAGGGAGGCGCCGTGACTGAACTCGATGTACGCCTCGTCCACCACGACCATGGAGGGCTTCGCCGCCTGGGCGGCCTCGTACAGGGCGAGGACCGTCTCGGCCGGGACCGCGGTGCCGGTGGGGTTGTTGGGGGTGGTGACGAAGACGACGTCCGGGCGGTGCTCCGCGATCGCCTGCTCGGCGGCGGACACGTCGATGGTGAAGTCCTCGTGGCGCGGCCCGGAGATCCAGCCGGTGCCGGTGCCGCGCGCGATGAGGCCGTGCATCGAGTACGAGGGCTCGAAGCCGATCGCGGTGCGCCCCGGCCCGCCGAAGGTCTGCAGCAGCTGCTGGATGACCTCGTTGGAGCCGTTGGCCGCCCAGACGTTGCGCAGGTCCAGGGGGTGCCCGGAGGTGTTCGTCAGGTACTCGGCGAGCTTGGTGCGCAGCTCGACCGCGTCGCGGTCGGGGTAGCGGTTGAGGTCGCGGGCGGCCACGCGGACCCGCTCGGCGATCCGCTCGACCAGGGCCTCGGGCAGCGGGTAGGGGTTCTCGTTGGTGTTCAGCCGTACCGGCACGTCCAGTTGGGGCGCGCCGTAGGGGGACTTGCCGCGCAGCTCGTCCCGTACGGGGAGATCGTCGATGCCGAACGTCACTTGCTCTGGGGGACCTTCCACTCGAACCTCGCCTTGATCGCCGCGCCGTGCGCGGGCAGGTCCTCGGCCTCCGCCAGCGTCACCACGTGGTGCGCGACCTCGGCGAGCGCGTCGCGCGTGTAGTCGACGATGTGGATGCCACGCAGGAAGGACTGCACGGACAGGCCCGAGGAGTGGCAGGCGCAGCCGCCGGTGGGCAGCACGTGGTTGGACCCGGCCGCGTAGTCGCCGAGCGAGACGGGTGCCCAGGGGCCGACGAAGATCGCGCCGGCGTTGCGGACACGGTCGGCGACGGCGGCGGCGTCGGCGGTCTGGATCTCCAGGTGCTCGGCGCCGTAGGCGTCGACCACGCGCAGGCCCTCGTCCAGGCCGTCGACGAGGACGATCGCGGACTGGCGGCCCTTGAGGGCCGGGACGATCCGGTCGTCGATGTGCTTGGTGGCGGCGACCTGGGGCTCCAGCTCGCGCTCGACCGCCTCGGCCAGCTCCACGGAGTCGGTGACCAGGACGGCGGCGGCCAGCGGGTCGTGCTCGGCCTGGCTGATCAGGTCGGAGGCGACGTGCACCGGGTCGGCGGTGGAGTCGGCGAGGATCGCGATCTCGGTCGGGCCGGCCTCGGCGTCGATGCCGATCTTCCCGGTGAAGAAGCGCTTGGCGGCGGCGACCCAGATGTTGCCGGGGCCGGTGACCATGTTGGCGGGCGGGCAGGACTCGGTGCCGTACGCGAACATCGCTACGGCGGTGGCGCCGCCCGCGGCGTACACCTCGTCGACGCCGAGCAGGGCGCAGGCGGCGAGGATCGTCGGGTGCGGGAGCCCGCCGAACTCTGCCTGCGCCGGGGAAGCGAGGGCGATCGACTCGACGCCGGCCTCCTGCGCGGGCACCACGTTCATGATCACGGACGACGGGTAGACCGAGCGGCCGCCCGGCGCGTACAGCCCGACCCGGTCGACCGGCACCCACTTCTCGGTGACCGAGCCGCCGGGCACGACCTGGGTGGTGTGCGTGCTGCGGCGCTGCTCGCGGTGGACGAGGCGGGCACGGCGGATGGATTCCTCCAGGGCGGCGCGCACGGCCGGGTCCAGCTCCTCCAGCGCGCGCGTGAGCGCGGCGGCCGGGACCCGCACCTGGTCGAGCCTGACCCCGTCGAACTGCTCGGCGAAGTCGATCAGCGCCGCGTCGCCGCGATGATGCACGGCCTCGCAGATCGGGCGCACCTTGTCCAGGGCGGCCGCGACGTCGAAGTCGGCTCGGGGCAGCAGGTCGCGCAGGGCGGGACCCTCGGGGAGGGCGTCGCCGCGCAGATCGATTCGGGAGATCACGGAACCAATTCTCTCAGACCCGCGTCCGGCACGGTCCGCGCGTATCAATGGCTGATACGGAACGCGACGGACCGCACGCCCCACGGTGAACTCGTCCGATCCGTGCTCACTTTGAGTGTTCGGAAGGTCACTCAGTGGGCATGAACGGTTGTACGAAGGGTGAGCGACCGACGAGTAGTTGGGGAGGGAGTGAAGCACCGTGACCGAGGGGGCCGGCCATCGTGACGGAGAGCTGCCGGACGACCTGACCACCGCGGAGGCCGGCATGTGGCAGGCCTTTCGCAACGGCAGCGTGTACGACCTGAGCGGCGGCGACCCGCTCGTCGACGACCCGCACGGCGGGCACCCGTGGGGGCCGGAGCGGACGGTGCGGGCCCGTGTCGTGTGCTGGCTGCTCCTCGACGGCCCGCCGGCGCTCGCCGGCCGGGTGTCCTCGCTGCAGCTGGTGGGCGTGCGGATCAGCGACACGATGGACCTGGCGGGCGGCACGGTGGTGCCCTACGTGGAGCTGCGGCGCTGCCGCTTCGACCGGGAGGTGCTGCTGCCGGAGACCCGGTTCACGACGGTGCGGATCGTGGACTGCGCGGTGCCGCGCCTGGAGGCGGCCCGGCTGCACACCGAGGGCGACCTGCACCTGCCGCGCTCCCGCTTCCCGGGCGGCATCCGGCTCACGGACGCGCAGATAGGCACCGACCTGCTGCTCAACCAGGCGATCGTGCACCGGGACCGCAGCGGGCGGTCCATCGCCGCGGACGGCATGACGGTCGGGCAGGACCTCCAGGCGGAGATGCTGGAGTCGCACGGCGAGGTGAGCCTGCGCAGCGCCCAGGTCGGCGTGTCGCTGAGCCTGCGCGGTGCCCGGCTCCTCAACCCGTACACGCGGCACGCGCTGAACGCGCCGCAGCTGACGGTGGAGCGCACGCTGTACCTGACCCCGGCGGGCCTGGGCAGCCCGCTGCTGCGCGGCACCACCCCGGCCCAGGGCACCCGCATCCAGCGCTTCGAGTGCGAGGGCGGGGTGCGGCTCGACGACGGGCGGTTCGGCGACGCGCTGGACCTGGAGCACGCCCGGTTCACCTTCACCGACGACCAGGAGCTGTCGCTGCGCCGGGTGCAGACGCCCGAGCTGCGTTTCCTGGGTGAGCGTCCGGCGCGCGGGCGGGTGGTGCTGTCGGGGGCGCGGGTGGTCAACCTGATGGACCGGGCGGACAGCTGGCCGGGCCCCGGCCGGCTGCACATGGGCGGCTTCGCCTACGAGAACCTGGTGCCGCGCGGGCCGTTCCCACTGGCCAAGCGGCTGCGCTGGGTGGGCGCCGCGACCGCCGAGTACCACCCGGAGCCGTACGAGCGGCTCGCCGCGGTGCTGCGGGCCGGCGGCGAGGACGAGGACGCCAGGGAGGTGCTGCTGGCCAAGCACCGTCGGCGCCGCGAGAGCCTGCCGGTCGCCGCGAAGCTGGTGGGCTACGCGCAGGACTGGACGGTCGCCTACGGCTACCGTCCGGGCCGGGCGGCGGTGTGGATGGCGGTCCTGTGGGCGGCGGGCTCCCTCGCGTTCGCCCGCGCGGACCCGCCCCCGCTCAAGAGCGGCGAACACCCGGACTGGAACCCGGCGCTCTTCGCCCTCGACCTCCTCCTCCCGGTGATCGACCTGGGCCAGGCGGGCTCCTGGCAGCTCCACGACGGCTGGCAGTGGCTGTCGACGGCCCTGGTCCTGCTGGGCTGGGTCCTGGCGACCACGGTCGCGGCGGGCGCCACCCGCCTGCTCCGCCGCAACTGACCCCTCCGGGGGATCGGCCCCGGCTCGCCTCCGCGGCAGAACGGATCCCGGGCACTCCCCCGGCAGCGAGCGCCCCGGCTCCGCCCCGGGACCGGTGAGCCCCGGTGCCCGCCCGTAGCGGCTGGGTCGCGCGGTCGCGCCCGGAGAAGACCGGGTCTCGGACCCGGAGCGGGGCGCGAACCCACCCGGAAGGCTCCCCGGCCTCGCCCCCGGGGCCCCGGGGCGGACCCCCGGCTCCGCCCGGCGCAGCCCCGGGTCTGCGGGGCCCGGCCCAGCCCTGACCCCGCAGCCGCTGCCCCGGCGTCGCCCCGGGACTCCCCCGGCCCTCCCGGCCACGCCCGACAACCGCCCCGGCGGGAAGCCCCGCACGGGCCACCCGCACCCGGCGACGCATGCCGCACGCATCGCGCGGTGGAAAACCACGAATCCGAAGGCAGAGCCCAACCCCAGGCCCGCAACCAGCACCCCGACGTCCGCCAGAAACTCCCCCGACCTCACCACCGGCCCCGGCCGCGCCCGGCAGCCGCCCCCCGGCGGGAAGCCCCGCCGGGGCCCGCGCGGGTGCGGGTGGGCGTCCAGGGACCCCGAAGGCGGAGCCAAGGACGGGCCCGAGCCGCACAACCATCCCGAACCCTCGACCGTCGTACTGGCCATGCTGCGCGCGTTCCTGCGGTCCGCGGCCGCCCGGGCCCGCTCCCGGTCAGCACGGCCCGCCCAAGACGACGACGTGCTCCTCGACGCCCCCGACGACCGCCTCGCCCCCGTCCTCGTCGCCGCCGCCCGGGGCGAGCACGCCCCCGCGGCCGGCCTCCTCGCCGGTACCCGCGAGGGCGCCGAATGGGACCACCGCGACCGTTACGCGACCCGGCTCGCCGCCTTCGCCCGCTCCCGCTCCGAGTGGCTCGACTCCTGGCGCGCCGCCGCCCCGGACGACCCCGACGCCCGCCTGGTCACCGCCCGCCTGACGGTCCACCGCCACTGGGGCTCACCGGCCCGCGCCGAGCTCCTGCGCCAGGTGCTCCCCGCCGTCGTCGCCGCCGCGGAGGCCGCCGGCCCCGCCGACCCGGTGCCGTGGCGGACCGCGCTGGACGCCGCACGGGGCGCGCGGGCCGGACACACCGAGTTCGAGCGGCTGTGGGAGCAGGCGGTCCGCCGCAGCCCGCACCACTACGGCAGCCACGTCGCCGCCCTGGAGTACCTGGCCGCCGCCTCGCCCGACGCCCACGGCGAGTGCCTGGACTTCGCGGAGACGGCCGCCCAGGACGCGCCCGAGGACGCGCTGGTACGGGCGCTGCCGCTGCACGCGGCCCTCACCTGCCCCACACCCGCCGCCGTACGCGCCCACCGCCCCCGCCTGGACGCGGCCGCGGACCGCGCGATCACCCTCTCGGCGGCCCACCCGGCGGCCGATCCCTGGGCGGCGGAGCTGCGGAACCTGCTCGTCCACGTCCTCGTACGCCTGGAACGCCACCGGGACGCGGCAGAGCAGCTGCGGCTGACCGGCCCGTACGTCACGTCCTTCCCGTGGGACCGGGACACGGACGACCCGCTCGGCGGCTTCCTCCGGGTGCGCGCGGACGTCCGCGCACGCGCGGCGGCAGCGGTCCCGGCGGCCGGTACGGCGGGTTCGGGACCGCCGCGAAATGGGCACGGCGGACGCGTCCGCCCCGGCGACCATTAGGCTTCTGCGTCGTGACCACCGTCCGGCTCCCCCTCTTCCCCCTGAACTCGGTCCTGTTCCCGGGGCTGGTGCTCCCCCTCAGCGTCTTCGAGGAGCGCTACCGCGCCATGATGCGCGAGTTGCTGAAGACCCCCGAGGACGAACCACGCCGGTTCGCCGTCGTGGCGATCCGCGACGGCCACGAGGTGGCCAGGACCGCCCCCGGCCTGCCCGACCCGACGGCCACCGTCGAGCTCGGGCCGACGGCCGGGTTCGGGACCGACCCGCTCAAGGCGTTCCACAAGGTGGGCTGCATCGCGGACGCGGCCACCGTCCGGGAGCGGGCCGACGGCACCTTCGAGGTGCTGGCGACCGGCACGACCCGGGTGCGGCTGCTCTCGGTGGATGCCTCGGGGCCGTTCCTGACGGCGGAGCTGGATCCGCTGCCCGAGGAGCCCGGCGACGAGGCGGGCGCCCTCGCGGAGGGCGTGCTGCGGTCCTTCCGGCAGTACCAGAAGCGGCTGGCGGGGGCACGCGAACGGTCGCTGGCGACCGGCGCCGACCTGCCGGACGAACCGGGTGTGGTGTCCTACCTGGTCGCCGCCGCGATGATGCTGGACACGCCGACGAAACAGCGCCTGCTCCAGGCCCCGGACACCGCCTCGCGGCTGCGGGACGAGCTGAAACTCCTTCGCTCGGAGACGTCCATCATCCGTACGCTGCCGTCGCTGCCCGCGCAGGACCTGACGCGCGGCCCGACGAGTCTCAACTGAGGTACTGGCCCGCATGGCGAAGAAGGCGAACAAGCCCGGCAAGGCGAAGAAGCAGCAGGCGGGCGGCACGCCCGCGACGGTGGCGCTCACGGCGGCCGGGGTGGCGTACACGGTGCACGCCTACGAGCACGACCCGGCGCACCCGTCCTACGGCGAGGAGGCGGCCGAGGCGATGGGCGTCCCGCCGGAGCGGGTGTTCAAGACGCTGGTGGCGGACGTCGACGGCGCCCTGACGGTCGCGGTGGTGCCGGTGGCGGGCCAGCTGGACCTCAAGGCGCTGGCGGCCGCGGTGGGCGGCAAGCGGGCGGCGATGGCCGACCCGGCGCTCGCCGAGCGCACCACGGGCTATGTGCGCGGCGGCATCTCCCCGCTGGGCCAGCGCAAGCGGCTGGCGACGGTCCTGGACGCGTCGGCCGCTGAGCACGCCACGATCTGTGTCTCGGCGGGCCGCCGCGGCCTGGAGGTCGAGCTGGCCCCCGACGACCTGGTCGAGCTGACAGACGCCGTGCTGGCTCCGGTCGGACGCGCCTGACCCCTCGACAGGCCCCCTGTCCTCGGCTAATCAGACAGGACATGTCGAAGCGAACACGCAAACGCCGGTGGCGCGCCAAGAAGGGCCGGGCGAACCACGGCCGCCGCCCGGCCTAGCCAGGTCAGCCGGGTCAGCCCTGAACCGGCTTGTCCCCGTAGGGTCCCGACGGATACTGCCCCGGTGCCGGCCAAGGATCCGGCTCCGGGTCCCGGGGCCCGAACAGGCCGGTCAGCCCCAGGTGGACCACCAGCGCCGCGAGCGACCAGGCCAGCAGCGCCCCCTTGGCGCCCAGCTTGAGCGGCGCGGAGAACGTCACCCCCTTGCCGACCTCCTTGGCGTGCGCGATCACGTCCTGCGCCGGCCCGAGCCACACCCCGAGCCGCCAGGCCAGCAGCGACCCGAGCAGACCGCCCACGCACAGGGCCACCACCAGCGGCACGCCCCCGCGCCGCCGCAGCAGGAAGACCACCACCCCGCTGAGCGCCCCGAACGCCAGCGCGAGCAGCGTGAACGTTCCGTCGACGCCGATCGCCTGCTCGCCCTCGGAGTCCTTGAGGTAGACGACCCAGCTGTCGTTGACCACTTCGCCGACCAGCGGCACGCTCGGTGCCAGCTGCCACCACAGCACGCCCAGCAGGGCGCCGAAGATCGCGACCGCCACCGCGGTCACGGCTGCCTGTCGCACTTCGGTCAGCATCCCGGGGCCGTCCTGTTCGCCGTGCGGGCCGTAGGGGTCGTGAGTACCGCCGGACGCGGCTCCCACCGCGTGGGCGCCGACGGGCGGCGGCACCGGTCCGCCCTGGTACGAGGAGTGTTCGTGCGGCGGCGGTGGCGGAGTCAAGGGTGCGGTCACCGTGCCATCGTGCCAAACCCGGCTGTGCGGCGCGTCACCGGACGGCGGCCCGGCGGTACGCCCAGGTGGCCACGGCCAGCGAGATCACCCCGACCGCGGCGCACACCGCGAGGTCGCCGAGGACGAAGCCCCAGTCGGGCCGCTCGCCGAAGGTACGCGCGAAGGCCTCCACGCCGTACGTGGAGGGCAGCAGGTCCCGGGCCAGGCGGACCACCTGCGGCAGCCGTTCGGGCGGCAGCACGCCGAGCAGCAGGGCCGCCGACATGCCGAGCTGGCCGAGGAGCGTGGCGAACTCGGGCCGGGGGGCGAGCAGCCCCAGCGCCGCGCCCAGGCCCGCCAGGGCGGCGCCCGCCAGCGGGATCACGGCCACCAGCACCCACAGGTGGGTCATCGGCAGCCCGAACAGCAGGCACCCGAACACCGCGGTGACCACGGTGCCGGGCACGGTGAAGGACGCGTACGCGCCCGCCGCGCCCAGCACCACCGCGGCGGGCGGGACCGGCAGCGTCGCGTAGTGGTCGAGGCCGCCGCTGGCGCGCAGCTGGCCGAAGTACTGGGCGAGGAGGTTCAGCGCGACGAAGGCCACGACGAGCACCGCGGACCCGGCGACCACGGCCCGTGCCTCGCCGCCGCCGTCCACCACGCCGCGCATCAGGATCATGATGCCGACCGACTGGAAGGTCGCCACGAACAGCAGCGGGATGCGCGCGACCCGCGCCCGGGACAGCTGCGCCCGGTACACGGCCACCAGGGAGGGCCACAGCCGTGCCCTGGGCCCCAGCTCGGCCGGGCCGGCCGCGTGCCGCCCCTCGGCTGCCGGGGCGGTGCCCCGCAGGGCATCGGCGGATACGACACTCACGTCGCGCAGCTCCCCTTCGCTCGGGTCGTTCGAAGCGGTCGCCCCGGCGGAGGCACTCGCCCCGACGGGTACGGATGCGGCGGCCGGTGTGCTCACCGCTCGCGTGCTCACGCCCTCACCAGTCCCTGTCGCACGGCGCCGCCCAGCGCCAGGTACACGTCCTCCAGGCTGGGCGTGGCCAGGGTGAAGTCGTCCAGGGCGGCGAAGGCGGCGCCGCCGGTGACGGTGGCGACGACCGCGCGGGCCTCCTCGGGGGCGAGCCGCAAGGTCCAGCGGCGCCCCGACTCGACGACGCGGTCGCGCAGGGCGGCGACCTCCGGGACGTTCAGCGGCGCGCTCTCCCGCCACACCAGCTCGACCCGGACCTCGCCGGCGACCTTCTCCTTGAGCCCGGAGGGCGTGTCGCAGGCGATCACGCGTCCCCGGTCGAGGACGGCGACCCGGTCGAGGACGGTCTCGGCCTCGATGACGTTGTGGGTGACGAGCAGCACGGTGGTGCCGTGTTCGGCGCGCCGCCGGTCGACGGCCGACCACACCGCGCGCCGGGCAACCGGGTCCATGCCGGTGGTCGGCTCGTCGAGCACGAGCAGCGGCCGCTCCCCCACCAGTGCGGCGGCGAAGCAGGCCAGGCGGCGCTGACCGCCGGAGAGCTTCTTGAGCGGGCGGCCGGCGAGCCCGGTCAGGCCCAGCTCCTCCAGGACGGCGTCCCGCTCGGCGCGGGCCTGCCGCACCTCCAGGCCGCGCAGCCGCCCGGTGGTCTCGGCAGCGAGCGACACGGTCAGCTCGTCCAAGGCGCTGGACTCCTGCCCCAGGTAGGCGAGGATCCGCGCGGCCCGCTCCGGGTGGCGCACGATGTCGTGGCCGAGGATCTCCACGCGGCCGGCGTCGGGCCGCATCAGTCCGGTGAGCTGGCGCACGAGGGTGGACTTGCCGGCGCCGTTGGGTCCGAGCAGTCCGAAGATCTCACCGCGGCGGATGTCCAGGGTGACGTCGTCGGTGGCCCGCACCTCGGGCGTGGCGGGTACGCCGCGCCTGCCGCGCTGGGCCGGATAGGTCTTGGTCAGTGCGCGCACCACGCACACGGCATCGCCACCGGGTCGAGATGCCTGTGCCGCGCGCGTACTCACAAGGGACGAGACTACGGGGTCGGTCCCCCCGGCCCGCTCCCGGGTCCGCCCATAAGTGTCGATTCAGCAGGTGTCGCCGGCGCCCGCGGGGCAGGGGGCGCCGGCCGTCCGTGCGGCAGGGTCCGCCCGGTGTCCCTGCGGCGGATTCCGCCGGTGTGCCTGCGGCAGGCGCCGCTCGTCGGCGGGCGCCGCGGCACCTCACTCGGCGGCGGGCGTCCGTTCGGTCGCCGTGCGCACGTCGATCTCGCGCCAGAACCCGGCCCGGATGGCGTACCGGTCGTGCTCGTCGATCTGGTCGTCCTTGTGGGCGAGCAGCCCGAAGCGGGCCGCGTAGCGCAGCAGCTCGCCGTCGACGCGGTGCGGGATGCGCGGGTACATCCCGGACAGTTTCTGCAGGTGGCCGTGGTCGCCGAGGCGTTCGAGCCAGCGCCGGGCGAAAACCTGCCCCACCTCGTACGGGTCGCCGCCGACCGTGGTGATGTCCTCCTCGCGGTCGGCCCAGCGCTGCTCGGCCGTGGTGAGCTGGGCCAGCGTCGGCAGCGAGGCGGCCTCGGCGGGCTCGGCGGCGGGCCGGTCGACCCAGCCCTTGTCGGAGGACCAGCGCAGGGTGGCGTTGGCCGGCTGCGGGGCGGGGTGGGCGGCGCCGGGGGCGCGCAGGGCGGCGAGGTCCTTGGGGGTGGGGACGCCCTTGGCGGGCGGTACCCGCTGGTCGGTGCCGTCCTGCCCCGCGGCGGCCGTGGTGGGGTGCTCGGGCTGCTCGGCGGGCCGCTGGGCGGCGGAGAGCGCCGACTCGGGCAGCGGCGCGGAGAGGATCGCGGCGATCTCGGGGCGGGGCACGGGCGGCGGCGCGCAGATGCCGCCGAGTTCCTTGGCGCGTACCGCCTTCGTGATCCACGTACGGTCCAGGACGCGGCGTTCGTCGGCCTCGGCGACCAGGTCCTCGGACTGGTTGTAGTCGCCGTCGGCGGCCTGTACGGCCCACAGGTGGACGGCGACGCCGTGCTCCTTGGCGGCCATCATGCCGGGCAGCAGGTCGCCGTCGCCGGTCACCAGGACCACGTCGGAGCAGGCGCGGTTGCGGGCCAGTTCGGTCAGTTCGGCGTGCATGGCGGCGTCCACGCCCTTCTGCGCCCAGCGGCCGTCACTGCGCGTGAGGGCGCCCAGCCGGACGGTCACCCGGGGCATGACGCGCAGCCGCCGGTGTTCGGGCTGCGGGACGCGGTCGGGGGCGCCGTCGAACCAGTAGATGCGCAGCAGGGGCTGCTGCGTGTCGGACTCGGCGCGGTCGCGCAACCCCTGGATGAGGGCGGCGTGGTCGACGGTGATGCGCGAGCGCGAGGGCTCTCCCGCCAGGAGACTCGCGGCGGCCCCCAGCAGATACCCGGCGTCCACCAGGACGATGCAGCGGTCCACGCGATCCACCCTCTTTCCGGGAGGTTTGCTTCGGGCTTGCTTCGAGTCTGCCCGACCACGCGGAGGTTAACGGCCCGAACTCGATCTTCGGCGTGGCGTTTCGGCACCCCGCACCCCGTCGAACCACGTCACGGACGGTAATTGCCCGATATGCGTTCTTTGTTGGGCTGTGTGAATCTGGATCCGGCCCTGGCCCCTAGATCCCCCTCAGGAGGTAGATCACCATGGCCAAGAACAAGAACAACCGTGATCGTAAGCAGCCCCGGTCCGAGCGCTCCCCGCAGACCGCCGAGTCGGCCGTGCTGGAGCGCGAGGAGCAGCACTCCCCGCAGCTGACGACGCCCGGCGACCCGGCCTCCCGCAAGCGGGGGAAGCGCTTCGGCCACAACTGACACCCGCGGTACGGGCCGTCGCGGCCCCCGCGACGACGAGGGGCGCACCCGGCAACCGGGCGCGCCCCTCGCTCGTTTCTCCGCTCAGCCCGCCAGGCAGGACGGCCCGAGCAGCACCTTCAGGTCGCCGAACAGCGCCGGATCGGGCTTCACCCGGTGCCGGTCCAGGCGCAGCACCGTCGTCTTCGTCGGCCCCTGGAGCTTGATCCGCACCTCGCTGTCGCCCCGGTGGTGGGTGAGGATCTCACCGAGCCTGCTGACCATCGGCGGGGTGACGCGGGTGGCCGGGATGGTGAGGACCACGGGTGCGTTGGTGCCCGCGTTGGACAGGTCGGGGACCATCAGCTCCATCGCGACCAGCCGGGGCACGTCCTCCCGCTTGTCGAGCCGCCCCTTGACGAACACCACGGCGTCCTCGACGAGTTGGGTGGACACCAGCTGATAGGTCGCCGGGAAGAACATGCACTCCAGCGAGCCGGCCAGGTCCTCGACGGTGGCGATGGCCCAGGCGTTGCCCTGCTTGGTCATCTTGCGCTGGAGGCCCGAGATGATGCCGCCGATGGTGACGACCGCGCCGTCACCGAAGTCGCCGCCGGTGAGCTGGGCGATGCCCGCGTCGGCCTTGTCGGACAGCACGTGCTCCAGGCCGAAGAGCGGATGGTCGGAGACGTAGAGGCCGAGCATCTCCCGCTCCTGGGCGAGGAGGTAGGTCTTGTCCCACTCGTCCTCGCCGAAGACGACGTCGAGTCCGAACCCGGGCTCGTCGTTCTGCTCGTCGCCCATGCCGCCGAACAGGTCGAACTGGCCCTCGGCCTCCTTGCGCTTGACCGCGACCACGTTGTCGATCATCGGCTCGTACTGCGCGGTGAGGCCCTTGCGGGTGTGCCCCATCTCGTCGAAGGCACCGGCCTTGATCAGCGACTCCGTCGTCCGCTTGTTGCAGACGACCGCCTCCACCTTGTCCAGGTAGTCGGGGAAGGACGCGTACTTCCCCTTGGCCTTGCGGCACTTGATGATCGACTCGACGACGTTGGTGCCGACGTTGCGCACCGCGGAGAGGCCGAAGAGGATCACGTCGTCACCCTGCGCGGCGAAGTTCGACATGGACTCGTTGACGTTGGGCGGCAGCACCTTGATGCCCATGCGCCGGCACTCGTTCAGGTAGACGGCCGACTTGTCCTTGTCGTCCTTGACCGAGGTGAGCAGGGCGGCCATGTACTCGGCCGGGTAGTTCGCCTTCAGGTAGCCGGTCCAGTAGGAGACCAGGCCGTACGCGGCCGAGTGCGCCTTGTTGAAGGCGTAGCCGGCGAAGGGGACCAGCACGTCCCACAGGGCCTGGATGGCCTCGTCGCTGTAGCCGTTCTTCCGGGCTCCGGCCTGGAAGAGGACGAAGTTCTTCGCCAGTTCGTCGGGCTTCTTCTTGCCCATCACGCGGCGCAGGATGTCGGCCTCGCCCAGGGAGTAGCCCGCGATGATCTGGGCGGCCTTCTGCACCTGCTCCTGGTACACGATCAGGCCGTAGGTGACCGCGAGGACCTCCTGGAGGGGCTCCTCCAGCTCCTTGTGGATCGGGGTGATCTCCTGGAGGCCGTTCTTGCGCAGCGCGTAGTTGGTGTGCGAGTCCATGCCCATCGGGCCCGGGCGGTACAGGGCCGACACGGCGGAGATGTCTTCGAAGTTGTCGGGCTTCATCAGCCGCAGCAGCGAGCGCATGGGGCCGCCGTCGAACTGGAAGACGCCGAGCGTGTCGCCGCGCTGCAGCAGTTCGAAGGTCTTGGGGTCGTCCAGCGGCAGCGACAGCAGGTCGAGGTCGATGCCCTTGTTGGACTTCACCATCTTGACGGCGTCGTCCATGATCGTGAGGTTGCGCAGGCCGAGGAAGTCCATCTTCAGCAGGCCGAGCGACTCGCACTGCGGGTAGTCCCACTGCGTGATGGTCACACCGTCGGTGTGCCGCACCCAGATCGGGGCGTGGTCCACGATGGGCTCGCTGGACATGATCACGCCGGCCGCGTGCACGCCCATCTGCCGGACCAGGCCCTCGACGCCCTTGGCGGTGTCGATGACCTTCTTCACGTCCGGCTCGTTCTCGTACATCGAGCGGATCTCGCCGGCCTCGCTGTAGCGGGGGTGCTCCGGGTTGGTGATGCCGTCGAGGTCGATGCCCTTGCCGAGGACGTCGGCGGGCATCGCCTTGGTGAGGCGGTCGCCCATCGCGTACGGGTAGCCCAGCACGCGCGCGGAGTCCTTGATGGCGTTCTTCGCCTTGATCTTGCCGTAGGTGCCGATCATGGCCACCTTGTCGGCGCCGTACTTCTCGGTCACGTACCTGATCACCTCGACGCGCCTGCGCTCGTCGAAGTCGATGTCGACGTCGGGCATGGAGACGCGCTCGGGGTTGAGGAACCGCTCGAAGATCAGGCCGTGCGGGATCGGGTCGAGGTCGGTGATGCCCATCGCGTAGGCCACGATCGAACCGGCCGCGGAGCCTCGGCCGGGGCCGACCGCGATGCCGTTCTTCTTGGCCCACATGATGAAGTCGGCGACGACGAGGAAGTAGCCCGGGAACCCCATCTGGATGATGACGTCCATCTCGTACTCGGCCTGCTTCTGGCGGTCCTCGGGGACGCCGCCGGGGAAGCGGCGCTCCATGCCGCGGCGGACCTCCTCCTGGAACCAGGTGACCTCGGTGTACCCCTCGGGGATGTCGAACTTCGGCATGAGGTCGCGCTTCTCGAACATGCCGGTGGTGTCGATCATCTCGGCGATCAGGCGCGTGTTGGCGCAGCCCTCCTGCCAGGCGTCGGAGGAGTCGATGGCGTACATCTCGTCCGTCGACTTCAGGTAGTAGCCGGTGCCGTCGAAGCGGAAGCGGTCCGGGTCGGAGAGGTTCTTGCCGGTCTGGATGCAGAGCAGGGCGTCGTGGGCGGTCGCCTCGTGCGCGTAGGTGTAGTGCGAGTCGTTCGTCACCAGCGGCGGGATGCCGAGCTTCTTGCCGATCTCCAGGAGTCCGTCGCGGACCCGGTGCTCGATCTCGATGCCGTGGTCCATCAGCTCCAGGAAGTAGCGGTCCTTGCCGAAGATGTCCTGGTAGTCGGCGGCGGCCTTCAGGGCCTCGTCGAACTGGCCGAGGCGCAGCCTGGTCTGCACCTCGCCGGAGGGGCAGCCGGTGGAGGCGACGATGCCCTCGGACCACTGGCTGATGGTCTCCTTGTCCATCCGCGGCCACTTCTGCAGCCAGCCCTCGGCGTACGCGTCGGAGGAGAGGCGGAAGAGGTTGTGCAGTCCCGTGCTGTTCGTCGCCCACATGGTCTTGTGGGTGTAACCACCCGAACCGGAGACGTCGTCCCGCTTCTGGTGCGGCTGGCCCCACTGGATCTTGCGCTTGTTGCGCCGGGACTCGGGCGCGACGTAGGCCTCGATCCCGATGATCGGGGTGACCCCGGCCTTCTTCGCGGAGTGGAAGAAGTCGTACGCCCCGTGCAGGTTGCCGTGGTCGGACATGGCGATGTGCGTCATGCCCATCTCGTTGCAGGCGTTGAACATGTCCTTGAGCCGCGCGGCGCCGTCCAGCAGCGAGTACTGGGTGTGGACGTGCAGGTGCGTGAACGGCGGCTTGGACACGTGCGGCCTCCTGGGAAAACTGGGGACGACTGGCGGCGGTCGATCCGGGGGGTCAGCGTCGAAGTCTATGCCTCGCCACTGACACTCGAGGGCTGCCCACGCGTACCTTCTGGGGCGGGCACTCCCGCACCCCTTCGAACGTTGGCCCGAGTGGAGATCCGCTCCACTCGTCAGGCACCACCCGCACCAGGAGGCACCAGGCATGTCGGTCCCGCAGCTCAACGAGGAGAGGCGCGGCGAGGAGATCCTCGCCGTCTTCGACACCGCCTTCGGCCAGCTGCTGGCCGCGGATCCCGCGGCGTTCCGGGTGAAGTTCCGGAAGATGGCGGCGTCGGCCTTCGCGTTCTACCGCGGCACCGCCGGCCTCTTTTACCGCGATTTGACCGAGGACCCCGAGTTCGCCGACCGGCCCGGCGGCGCCTACCTGGACGAGCGGACCTCCCGGGTGTGGATCCACGGCGACCTGCACGCGGAGAACTTCGGCACGTACATGGACTCCACCGGCCGGCTGATCTTCAACGTCAACGACTTCGACGAGGCCTACGTCGGCCCCTTCACCTGGGACCTCAAGCGCTTCGCCGCCTCCGTCGCGCTGATCGGGTACGCGAAGGCGCTCAGCGACGAGCAGATCACCGAGCTGGTGCGGGTGTACGCGGGCGCGTACCGCGAGCGGATCCACGCCCTGGCCACCGGCGCCAAGAGCGACGAGGTGCCGCCGTTCACGCTGGACACCGCCGAAGGTCCGCTGCTCGGCGCGCTGCGGGTGGCCCGCTCGCTGACCCGCTTCGGGCTGCTGGACTCGATGACCGAGATCCGGGACTTCGAGCGCCGCTTCGCCCCCGGCGGCGGCTCCATCGAGCTGGACGCCGCCACGCGCTACAAGGTGCTCGCGGCCTTCGACGGCTACCTGGAGACGCTCCCGGAGTCCTCCCTGGCCCGCCCGGACTCCTACCGCGTGAAGGACGTCGTCGGCCGCCGGGGCATCGGCATCGGCTCGGCCGGCCTGCCCTCGTACAACATCCTGCTGGAGGGCAACAGCGACGCGTTGGAGAACGACGTCGTGATCTACATCAAGCAGGCCCAGACCCCGGCCGTCTCCCGGCACATCACCGACCAGGCGATCCGGGACTACTTCCAGCACGAGGGCCACCGCACGGTGATCTCCCAGCGCGCCCTGCAGGCGCACGCCGACCCGTGGCTGGGCTGGACCGAGCTGGACGGCGCCGGCCAGCTGGTCGCCGAGGTCTCGCCGTACGCGGTCGACCTGGACTGGGGCGACATCGACGACCCGGAGGAGATCGCCGAGGTCGTCGCCGACCTGGGCCGGGCCACCGCGACCATGCACGCGGCGGCCGACGACCAGTCCGGGGAGTCCCTGGTGCCGTTCTCCACCGAGCGGGCCATCGACGCGGCGATCGCGGCCGACGAGGAGGGCTTCGCGCCCCTGCTGGTCGACTTCGCGCACCGCTACGGCGCACGCGCGCGCGCCGATCACCAGACCTTCGTCGACCTGTTCCGCAACGGCCGGATCCCGGGTCTGTGACCATTCCGGTTCGGTAACCGTCGGCTGTCTCACAGGAACCTTTTAGGGGTCTCTTACCGGACCCCGTGACACACTCTTCTACTGCTATGGACATATCCGGAACCCCGCTCAGAGCCGTACGCGCGGCGCTGTTCACGGCACTCGCCGTGACCCTCAGCACCGCGTCGCACGTGCTGCTGTCCGGGGTTCCGCTGCCGCTGCCCACGGTGGCCGCCGTCGCGGCCGCCGTGTTCCTGATCGCGTACGCCCTGGCCGGGCGGCGCGAGCGCGGCTTCGGGCGGATCGCCGCCCTGCTGATCCCGCTGGAGCTGGCCGCCGACACGGTCTTCACCACCGGCCAGCACGTCTGCTACGGCCGGGCGGGCGGCCCGGTAGCGGGCCCGCTGCGTTCGGTCGGCTTCGACGTGCTGTGCGGCGACGGGACCGGCGTCCACGCCGGGGTGACCGCGCCGCTGACCCGGGTGACCGGGGCCGAGACCGACCGGATGGCGTCGGTGCTGGCCCAGGCCGACCCGGGCACCGCCTGGCTGCTGCTCGGCGCGCACGTCGGGGTCGGGCTGCTCGCGGCGGCCTGGCTGCGGCGCGGCGAGCGGGCGCTGGGCCAGCTGCTCGGCGCGGTGGCCGCGACCACCTTCCGGCCGCTGCTGCTCGCCGTCGCCGCCGTGGGCGTACGCCGGACCCCGGCGGTGCGCCGCCCGGCTCCCCCGGCCCGCCGCACCGCCGGCGCCCGCGAGCGGATCCTCACGCACTCCCTGGGACGTCGCGGACCGCCGCGCCCGGTCCTCGCCCTCGTCTGACCCGGCACCGGCCGCGTCGCACGAGCACCACCGAGCACGGCAGTCCCCCCATACGTTTTTCCGCACACCCCCGTGTGCGCGTCCCCGGAGAGATCACCAACATGAGCAAGCGGAACAGCCAGGCGGCGAAGACGGCGGCCCGTGAGCGCCTGCGCCAGGAGCGCGAGCGCCAGGCCAAGCGCGACAAGGTCAGGCGGCAGGTCATTGTGGCCGCCTCCATCGTCGGCGTGCTGGCGATAGCCGGCGGCATCAGCTACGCCGTCGTGCAGGGCAACAAGCCGAGCGGCTGGGACAAGGCCGCCGAGGCGAAGGTGGTGGCCCCGGCCAACACCTCCGGCAAGGACGGCACCACGATCGTCATGGGCGAGTCCAAGTCGGACAACGTCATCCACCTCTACGAGGACCCCCGCTGCCCGGGCTGCGCGGCGATGGAGCAGAGCATCGGCGAGGCCGTCAACAAGGGCATGGAGGACGGCGACTACAAGCTGTCGTTCACCGTCGGCACCTTCCTCGACGGCAACCTGGGCGGCGAGGGTTCGAAGAACGCGCTGAGCGCGCTCGGCGCCGCGCTGAACGTCAGCCCCGAGGCGTTCGTCGACTACAAGACCGCGCTCTACTCCACCGAGTACCACCCCGAGGAGTCGACCGACGAGTTCGCCAAGGACGACTACCTGATCAAGGTGGCGAACTCGGTCGACGCGCTGAAGAACAACAAGAAGTTCCAGGACGCCGTGAAGAAGGGCACCTACGACGCCTGGGCGATGCGGATGAGCGACTCCTTCGACAAGGCCGAGGGCGTCCAGTCGACCCCCACCATCAAGATCAACGACAAGGTGGTCGAGACGCCGAGCACGCCGGACGCGTGGCAGAAGGCGCTGAAGGACGCGGGCGTCACCAAGTGACGCGGTGACGCCGCCGGTCCCGGTCGCCGGTTCCGGTCGCCGTTCCCGGTGAGCGTCGTCTGACGAGTGGGCGAACTTTTGCGCGTTCGCCCACTCACGCGCATACCGATCAGTAACCTGATCGGCCGTGACCAGTCGACACAGAGCCTCCGACAACTCCCGCACCCCGAGCCGCCGTACGGTCGTCAAGGCCGCGGCGGCCGGCGCCGTCCTGGCCGCCCCGCTCGCCGCCGCCCTGCCCGCGGGCGCGGCCGACGCGGCCCCCGCCTTCCTGCACGGCGTCGCCTCCGGCGATCCGCTGCCCGACGGCATCCTGCTGTGGACCCGGGTGACACCGGTGCCCGACGCCATACCGGGCTCCGGAACCGGTCCGGACACCGAGGTGAGCTGGGTCGTCGCCACCGACAAGGCCCTCACGAACGTCGTCGCCAAGGGGTCCGTCACCGCGACGGCCGCCGCCGACCACACCGTGAAGGCCGACGTGCGCGGCCTCGCGCCCGCCACGGACTACTGGTTCCGCTTCTCCGCGGGCCCCGCCGACTCCCCCGCCGCCCGCACCCGCACCGCCCCCGCGCACGACGCTGCCGTCCCCGGCCTGCGCTTCGGCGTGGTCTCCTGCGCCAACTGGGAGGCCGGGTACTTTTCCTCGTACCGGCATCTCGCGGCCCGCGGTGACCTGGACGCCTGGCTGCACCTGGGCGACTACATCTACGAGTACGGCACCGGCGAGTACGGCACCCGCGACACCGTCGTGCGTCCGCACGCCCCGGCCCACGAGATCCTGACCCTCGCCGACTACCGGATCCGGCACGGCCGTTACAAGACCGACCCCGACCTCCAGGCGCTGCACGCCGCGGCGCCCGTGGTGGCGATCTGGGACGACCACGAGATCGCCAACGACACCTGGTCGGGCGGCGCCGAGAACCACACCGAGGGCGCCGAGGGGAGCTGGGCGGCACGGCAGAGTGCCGCCAAGCGGGCCTACTTCGAGTGGATGCCGGTCCGCCCGGCCATCGCCGGCACCACCTACCGGCGGCTGCGGTTCGGCAAGCTCGTCGACCTGTCGCTGCTCGACCTGCGCACCTTCCGCTCCCAGCAGGCGGCGCTCGGCGACGGCGAGGTCGACGACCCGGACCGCACCCTCACCGGCCGCGCCCAGCTGGACTGGCTGAAGTCGGGGCTCGCGTCCTCCGACGCCACCTGGCGGCTGGTCGGCAACCCGGTGATGATCTCGCCGTTCGCGATCGGCTCGCTGCCCGCCTCGCTGCTCGGGCCGCTCGCCGAGCTGCTCGGACTGCCGAAGGAGGGCATCGCCCTCAACACCGACCAGTGGGACGGCTACACCGACGACCGCCGCGAGCTGCTGGCCCACCTGCGCGCGCACGCGATCCGCAACACCGTGTTCCTGACCGGCGACATCCACATGGCCTGGGCCAACGACGTGCCGTACCACGCCGGGACCTACCCGCTGTCCGCCTCGGCGGCCACCGAGTTCGTCGTCACGTCGGTGACCTCCGACAACCTCGACGACATCGTGAAGGTCCCCGAGGGCACCGTCTCGGCGATCGCCGCGCCGGTGATCCGGGCCGCGAACCGGCACGTCCACTGGGTCGACACCGACCGGCACGGCTACGGCGTCCTGGACGTCACCGCGGACCGGGCGCAGATGGACTACTACGTCGTCTCCGACCGCACCGACGCGGCGGCCACCTCCGCCTGGGCCCGCTCCTACCGCACGCGCAGCGGCACCCAGCGCGTCGAGCGCGTCTACGACCCGGTCTGAGCCTCCTGGAGCGACGCGAGGAAGCCGAGCGCCACCCGCCAGGTGGTCTCGGCCGCCTCCGCGTCGTAGTCGTCCAGCTCCGGGTCGGTGTACAGGTGGCCGGCGCCGGGGTATCTGTGCACCTCGACGTCGGCGCCGATCCGGCCCATCTGCAGGTACCAGGCGCTGAGCCAGTCGTCCGTCTCGAAGGGGTCCGGCTCGGCCACGTGCAGCTGGACCGGCAGCTCGTCGACCGAGGCGTTGGGTGCGAGGTCCGAGGTGCCGTGCAGCAGGAGCAGCCCGCGCGCCCGGTGGTCGCCGAGGGCGAGGGTCTGGGCGACGGAGGCGCCGAGCGAGAACCCGGCGTAGACCAGCCCGCGCTCCGAGTAGGGCGCGGCGGCCAGCACCGCCCGCTTCAGCAGCTCCTCCCGGCCGATCCCGTCCTGATGGGCCATGCCCTCCTCGACCGAGTCGAAGGTACGGCCCTCGAAGAGGTCCGGGGTCCACACCTGGTGCCCGGCGTCGCGCAGCCGGTCGGCGGCCTGCCGCACCGCCGGCCTCGGGCCGAGGGTCGAGTGAAAGAGCACGATGTTCATGAGGCCATGGTGCCAGCCGGGTGTGACACGGCCCCGCACGGCCGTACCCCGGACGGGACGTAGCTCACAGGTTCACGGCGCCGTGCGGCCGGTTACGTTCGAGGGATGGAGACGATACTCCGCCCGCTGATCGTGGTCGGCGGCTCCGTCCTGCTGACCCTGGTCATCGGCTGGGCCACCGACCTGTTGCTGCGCAAGGCCGACGCACGCCACCCCGAGACACCGCTGTGGGGGCTGCTGCGGCGCGCCCGCGTGCCCTACCAGATCGCGCTCTGCGCGGGCCTGCTGAGAGGCTCGTACGTCGAGGCCGAGGTCTTCCCTGAGCACCAGACCGGGGTCGGCCGGACGCTGACGCTGGCGCTGATCGGCTCGGTGGCCTGGCTGGTGGTCCGGATCGCCGCGGCGGTCGTCGAGACGTCCTACTCGCGCTACGCGCACGCCCACGCCGAGCGGGACCCGGCGCGGGTGCGGCGGGTGCGGACCCAGGTGTCGCTGATCATGCGGGTGGTCACGGCGATCGTCGCCGTGGTCGCCGTGTCGTCGATGCTGCTGACGTTCCCCGCGATGCGCGCGGCCGGCGCCTCGCTGCTGGCCTCGGCCGGGATCATCGGCATCGTCGCCGGTGTGGCGGCCCAGTCCACGCTGGGCAACCTGTTCGCCGGGTTCCAGATCGCCTTCGGCGACATGGTGCGCATGGGCGACACGGTCGTGGTGGACGGCGAGTGGGGCACCGTCGAGGAGATCACGCTGACGTACCTGTCCGTGCGCACCTGGGACGAGCGCCGGATCACGATGCCGGTGTCGTACTTCACCTCGAAGCCGTTCGAGAACTGGTCGCGCGGCACCCCGCAGATGACCGGGACGGTGTTCTGGCACCTCGACCACTCGGCGCCGCTCGACGCAATGCGGGAACGGCTGCGCGACCTGCTGCGCGAGTGCCCGGCCTGGGACGGGCGCAGCTACAACCTGACCGTCACCGACACCACCCCCACCACCATGGAGGTGCGGGCCCTGGTGACGGCGAAGGACGCGGACGACATCTGGACGGTGCGGGTCTCGGTCCGCGAGGGGATGATCCGCTGGCTGGCCGACGAGCACCCGTACGCGCTGCCCCGGGTCAACACGGCGGACGCGGCCCTGCCCCCGCCCCGCGACGGGGTCCCGCACGCCCGCCGCGCCCCGGACGTCGGGACCCGCCGCTCCTCCGACGGGGACTCCCGCCGCTTCCCGGGCCGGCCGGCCAAGAGCCTGTGACCGCCGGGCCGCAGCCAGGTCAGCGCAGGCTGCGCACGTCCAGGTGGCGCAGGACCCGGTCGACGATCTCCGGGTCGGCGCCGGGCTCGCTGCGGGCGGCCAGCACCTCGTGCCGGGCGGCGCTCAGCATCTCGCCCTGGATGCGCCGGACGCGCTTGATCCGGCGCGCCCGCTGCTCCTGCGCCTCCCGCCGTTCCTCGTCACCCAGGTCCGGGCTGATGCGTACGCCGATGTCGAAGGCGCGCCGCAGCATCTGCTCGGACAGCTCCTCCGGCAGCTCCTCCACCGACTCGATCTCCTTGAGCCGCTGCTTGGCCGCCTTGGCCGCCCGCAGCGCCAGGTTCCGCTCGAACTCCTGCTCCCGCTCGGTGTCCGCCCGCACCCCGAGCCGGCCCACCAGCCAGGGCAGGGTCAGACCCTGCAGCAGCAGCGTGCCCATGATCACGCCGAACGCGATGAAGACGATCTCCTCCCGGTGCGGGAAGGCCGACCCGTCGTCCGTCTCCAGCGGGATCGCCAGGGCCAGCGCGACCGAGGCCACGCCCCGCATCCCGGCCCACCACATGACCACCGTCTCCCGCCAGCTGGTCGGGATGTCCTCGTCCTGGTCGCGCCGGGCGTGCAGCCGCTGGGTGAGCCAGGTGGCCGGCAGCAGCCACAGCAGCCGGACCAGGATCACGACGCCGAGGATCGCCGCCGCCCAGCCGAGCAGTTCCGTCCACCGGCCGGAGGCGGTGCGGACGGCGTTGTGCAGTTCCAGGCCGATCAGCCCGAAGGCCACCCCGGTGACCAGGGTGTCGACCACGTCCCAGACGGTGTGCCCGCCGAGCCGGGTCATCACGTCGTCGGCGTCCGAGGCGTACTCGGCGAGGAACATGGCGGTGGTGAGCACGGCGAGGACGCCGGATCCGTGCAGCTCGTCGGCGGCGACGTAGCTCACGAACGGCACCAGCAGCGTCAGCCCGATCTGCAGCGTCGGATCGCCGAGGACGCCCATGAGCTTGTTGGAGCCCCAGCCCAGGGCGAGCCCGATCGCGACGGCGACGACGGCGGACAGCACGAGGTCGAGCCCGGCCCGCCACGGCGAGAAGGAGCCGCCGACCGCCGCGGCGATGGCGACGTGGTACAGGACGATGGCCGTCACGTCGTTGAAGAGCCCCTCGCCCTCCAGGATGGACACCAGCCGGCGCGGCAGTCCCAGCTGCCCGGCGACCGCGGTCGCGGCGACCGGGTCCGGCGGCGCCACCAGCGCGCCCAGCGCGAAGGCGGCGGCGAGCGGCAGCCCCGGCACGATCGCGTGGGCCACGGAGGCCACGCAGACCATGGTGACGAAGACCAGCGCGACGGCCAGCAGGAAGATCGGGCGTTTGTTGGCCGCGAACTGCCGCCAGGACGTGCGCCGCACGGCGGCGTACAGCAGCGGCGGCAGCAGCCCGGGCAGGATCAGCTCGGGCGGGATGTCGACGTTGGGCACGAAGTCGAGCAGGGCCAGGACGATTCCGAGGAGCGTCATCAGCACCGGCGCCGGAAGCCCGAGCCGGGCACCGATCGGGACGCTCAGCAGGGCCCCGAGCAACAGCATGAACAACAGGGCCAGCTGATCCACGGTCACCGCTCCGGTGGGGTCTCGGCGTTACACGGCGGACCTCAAGCGTGCCACGCGACCGGTCTCACCAGCCCGTTCGCCGCCCCGGCTACAGGGCTCGCCGCATCGCACGGTGCGGAATCCCGGCGTCCGGGAACTCGGGTCCGTAGGCCTGGTACCCCAGACGTTCGTAAAAACCCAGGGCGTGGGTCTGCGCGTGCAGGTCCACGGCGGTGAGTCCGCGCGCGCGTGCCGCCTCCTCGACGGCCCTGACCAGCGCCGCCCCGACACCCAGGCCGCGGGCCGCGGCGGTCACCGCGAGCCGTCCCAGGGAGCCGACGGCCGGGTCGCCGTCGCCGTTCTTCGCGGCGGCGGCCGCACCGTGCAGCAGCCGGCCGGTGCCGAGCGGCACGCCGTCCGCCCGGACGGCCAGGACGTGCACGGCATCCGCGTCGTAGGCGTCGTACTCGATGTCCTCGGGGACCTTCTGCTCGGCGACGAAGACGTCCTTGCGCACCGCGAAGCAGGCCTCGCGGTCGGCGGGGTCCTCGGCGACGCGCACCTGGTAGGCCGGGACGGCCGGGTTCGGGGTGCCGCTCATCCGTAGGTCTCCTCGCGGACCTGGTCCAGGGCCTGCTGGAGGTCCTCGGGGTAGTCGCTGGCGTACTCGACCCACTCACCGGTGCCGGGGTGCTCGAAGCCGAGGCGTACGGCGTGCAGCCACTGGCGGGTCAGCCGCAGCCGCTTGGCGAGGGTGGGGTCCGCGCCGTAGGTCAGGTCGCCGACGCAGGGATGCCGGTGGGCGGCCATGTGGACGCGGATCTGGTGGGTGCGGCCGGTCTCCAGCTTCACGTCGAGCAGGGAGGCGGCGCGGAAGGCCTCGATGAGGTCGTAGTGCGTGACCGAGGGCTTGCCCTCGGCGGTGACGGCCCACTTGTAGTCGTGCTGCGGGTGGCGGCCGATGGGGGCGTCGATGGTGCCGCTGGTCGGGTCGGGGTGGCCCTGCACGAGCGTGTGGTAGCGCTTGTCGACCGTGCGCTCCTTGAACTGGCGCTTCAGCGAGGTGTAGGCGCGCTCCGACTTGGCCACCGCCATCAGTCCGGAGGTGCCGACGTCGAGGCGGTGCACGATGCCCTGGCGCTCGGCGGCGCCGGAGGTGGAGACGCGGTACCCGGCGGCGGCCAGCCCGCCGATCACCGTCGGCCCGCTCCAGCCCGGCGACGGGTGGGCGGCGACGCCGACGGGCTTGACGACGACGACCACGTCCTCGTCGTCGTGCACGATCTCCATGCCCTCGACGGGCTCGGCGACCACCTGCACCGCCGCGGGTGCCTGCGGCATCTCGACCTCGAGCCAGGCGCCGCCGTGGACGCGCTCGGACTTGCCGACCACCGACCCGTCGACCTGCACCTTGCCCGCCGCCGCCAGCTCGGCGGCCTTGGTGCGGGAGAAGCCGAACATGCGGGAGATGGCGGCGTCGACGCGCTCGCCCTCCAGGCCGTCGGGCACGGGCAGGGTACGGATCTCGGGAATCGTGCTCACCCGTCGAGTATGCCGGACGGCCCGGACACTCCCGAACGCGCGCCCGGCCGCCTGTGGAAAACCCGGGCCGGCCCAGTTCAGTCCTTGTGGAGGCCAGTCCGTGTGGAGGTCAGTCCTTGTGGACGGTCCCGTCCGGGTCCAGGCCCCGGAAGGAGAGGATCACGATCAGGATGCCGCCGCAGACGATCGCCGAGTCGGCGAGGTTGAAGACGGCGAAGTGCTTGGGCGCGATGAAGTCCACGACCGCGCCCTCGAAGACGCCGGGGGCCCGGAAGATCCGGTCGGTGAGGTTGCCGAGCGCACCGCCGAGCAGCAGGCCGAGCGCGATCGCCCAGGGCAGGCTGTGCAGCTTGCGCGCGAGGCGGGCGATCACGACGATCACGGCCGCGGCGATCACCGTGAAGATGATCGTGAAGGCCTCGCCGAAACCGAAGGCAGCGCCCGCGTTGCGGATCGCGGCGAACCGCAGCCAGTCGCCGATGATCTCGATCGGCTCGTGGTGCTCCAGCTTGGCGACCACCAGCATCTTGCTGCCCAGGTCGAGCAGGTACGCGAACAGGGCGACCGCGAACAGCACGGCGACCCGCCGCTTGCCCCGGGGGCGCTCAGGAGCCTGCACCTGCTTCCGCTCCTGCTCGGCGTCGGGCCGCTCCTGCCCGTCCCCCGCCGCGTCCGGGGTGTCCGGAGTACCGATGATGCGCTCCGCCTCTGCCACGTGAGTCCCTCAGCCTAGGTCCTTGACTGAGCACGAGGGTACGGCACACTTCCCGTCCCGGCTGCGGCTCAGTACCGGCGCTCCTGCTTCTGCTTGCACTCGACGCACAGGGTGGCCCGCGGGAAGGCCTGCATCCGCGCCTTGCCGATCGGCTTGCCGCAGTTCTCGCACAGGCCGTAGGTGCCGGCGTCCAGGCGTTCCAGGGCGCGCTCGGTCTGGGTGAGCACCTCGCGCGCGGTGGCGGCCAGCGCCAGTTCGTGCTCGCGCGTGATGTTCTTGCTGCCGGTGTCCGCCTCGTCGTCGCCGGCGCCGTCGCCGGAGTCGCGCATCATGCCCTGCAGCGACCGCTCGGAGGAGTCGATCTCGGTGCGCAGCCGGTCGGCCTCGGACTGCAGCTCGCCGCGTGCCTCCTCGACCTCCTGCGGGGTCCAGGGTTCCTCGCCGGGGCGAACCGCGAGGTCACCGGGGTCCGCGGCGGTGCCGCGGGCCTTGGGGACAGCGGTCTTGGCCGCCGTGGCCGTGCCAGGAGTCTTCTTCGCAACCACCGTCGTGGCTCCCGTCTGCTCCGCGGCCTCGGCCGCGCCCACTTTCTTGGCCGTGCTCTTCTTCGCCGTGCTCTTCTTCGCCGTGCTTCCGCCCGCCGCGGTCTTCCCTGCCGCGGCCTTCTTCGTTGCGGCCTTCTTCGCCGCGGTCTTCTTCGCTGCGGTCTTCTTCGCCGCCGCCTTCTCCTCCGGGTCCCGCACCGCGGCGTCCTCCTCGGCGGCGCTCCGTTTCGCGGCCGTCGTCTTCTTCTTCGCCACCATGGCCGCGGCCCCTTCACATATTGTGATCTTGCGCGCGAATCGTGCTGGGACGATAAATCGACTCCGGTCCCGCGGCAACGGGGCACGCCGCCCGACTCGCCCGCCCACCGTGCGCCGCCCGGTGAGCATGCATGCGTTGTGCCCAGCTCCCCGCCCGGTAATCCGCCGGAGCGGCGCCCGCCCGGGCCGTCGGGGGGTCGACCCCGGACGGCGGCATTCGGGTCACGCCTAAATGGGTCGGCCGCTGTCCGCGCGGCGCCGTACACTGGGCGCAGCGAAAAGCGTGGATGGGGACGAGTAGCGGCGTCAGCAGCCCAGAGCGACCCGGGGACGGTGTGAGCCCGGGGGCGAGCGCGACGTGAAGATCACCCCGGAGCCGCCGGAAGAAAGCCGTGGCAGGAAGGCCGCGGCGAGTAGAACCGGCTCGCGACCCCAATGAGGGGGCTCGCCGGAGCACACGACGCACCGGCCGGGCCAAGGAGGGTGGTACCGCGGGAGCACGGCTCTCGTCCCTCCGACGGAAGGCAGCACGTCCGCCGGAGGAAGCTCGTTGAATACGCAGCCGCAGTACCGCCAGGTGCCCGCCCAGGTCGACCTGCCCGCGCTCGAACACGCGGTGCTCGACTTCTGGCGCGAGCAGAAGATCTTCGCCAAGAGCCTGGAGCAGTCCGAGGGCCGCCCCGAGTGGGTGTTCTACGAGGGCCCGCCCACCGCCAACGGCATGCCCGGCGCCCACCACATCGAGGCGCGCGTCTTCAAGGACGTCTTTCCCCGCTTCCGCACGATGCGCGGCTACCACGTGGGCCGCAAGGCCGGCTGGGACTGCCACGGCCTGCCGGTGGAGCTGGCGGTCGAGAAGGAGCTGGGCTTCTCCGGCAAGCAGGACATCGAGGCGTACGGCATCGCCGAGTTCAACGCGAAGTGCCGCGAGTCGGTGACCCGCCACACCGACGCCTTCGAAGAGCTCACGACGCGGATGGGCTACTGGGCCGACCTCCAGGACCCGTACCGCACGATGGACCCGGAGTACATCGAGTCCGTCTGGTGGTCGCTGAAGACGATCTTCGACAAGGGCCTGCTGGTCCAGGACCACCGCGTCGCCCCCTGGTGTCCCCGCTGCGGCACCGGCCTGTCCGACCACGAGCTGGCCCAGGGCTACGAGACGGTCGTCGACCCGTCCGTCTACGTCCGCTTCCCGCTGACCTCGGGCCCGCTGGCCGGCGAGGCCGCGCTGGTCGTCTGGACGACGACCCCGTGGACCCTGGTCTCCAACACCGCGGTCGCCGCGCACCCGGAGGTCACCTACGTCGTCGCGACCGACGGCGAGGAGAAGCTCGTCGTCGCCGAGCCGCTGGTGGAGAAGGCCCTCGGCGAGGGCTGGGAGACCACCGGGCAGTCCTTCACCGGCGCCGAGATGGAGCGCTGGACGTACCGGCGCCCCTTCGAGCTGGTGGAGTTCCCGGAGCCGGCCCACTTCGTCGTCAACGCCGACTACGTCACCACCGAGGACGGCACCGGCCTCGTCCACCAGTCCCCCGCCTTCGGTGACGACGACCTCAAGGTCTGCCGCGCGTACGGCCTGCCGGTGGTCAACCCGGTCCGCCCGGACGGCACCTTCGAGGAGGACGTCCCGCTCGTCGGCGGCGTCTTCTTCAAGAAGGCCGACGAGAAGCTGACCGAGGACCTGGACACCCGGGGCCTGCTCTTCAAGCACATCCCGTACGAGCACAGCTACCCGCACTGCTGGCGCTGCCACACGGCCCTGCTCTACTACGCGCAGCCGTCCTGGTACATCCGCACCACGGCGATCAAGGACCGTCTCCTCGAGGAGAACGAGAAGACCAACTGGTTCCCGGAGGCGGTCAAGCACGGCCGGTACGGCGACTGGCTGAACAACAACATCGACTGGGCGCTGTCCCGCAACCGCTACTGGGGCACCCCGCTGCCGATCTGGCGCTGCGCGGAGGACCACCTCACGGTCGTCGGCTCCCGCGCGGAGCTGACCGAGCTGTCCGGCACCGACCAGTCGGCGCTGGACCCGCACCGCCCGTTCATCGACGAGGTGACCTTCACCTGCACCCACGAGGGCTGCTCCCTCGAAGCGGTGCGGGTGCCGGAGGTCATCGACGCCTGGTACGACTCGGGCTCGATGCCGTTCGCGCAGTGGGGCTACCCGTACAAGAACAAGGAGCTGTTCGAGAGCCGCTACCCGGCGCAGTTCATCTCCGAGGCCATCGACCAGACCCGCGGCTGGTTCTACACGCTGATGGCGGTCGGCACCCTGGTCTTCGACAAGTCGTCCTACGAGAACGTGGTCTGCCTCGGCCACATCCTCGCCGAGGACGGCCGCAAGATGTCCAAGCACCTGGGCAACATCCTGCAGCCGATCCCGCTGATGGACCAGCACGGCGCCGACGCGGTCCGCTGGTTCATGGCGGCCGGCGGTTCCCCGTGGGCGGCCCGCCGGGTCGGTCACGGCACCATCCAGGAGGTCGTCCGCAAGACGCTCCTCACCTACTGGAACACGGTCGCCTTCCAGGCCCTGTACGCCCGCACCACGGGCTGGGCCCCGAGCGAGGCCGACCCGGCCCCGGCCGACCGCCCGGTCCTGGACCGCTGGCTGCTCTCCGAGCTGCACGCGCTGACCGACCAGGTCACCCAGGCTCTCGACGCCTACGACACCCAGCGGGCGGGCAAGCTGCTGTCCGCGTTCGTCGACGACCTGTCCAACTGGTACGTGCGCCGCTCCCGCCGCCGCTTCTGGCAGGGCGACAAGGCGGCGCTGCGCACGCTGCACGAGGTCGTCGCGACGGTCACCCAGCTGATGGCGCCGCTGACGCCGTTCATCACCGAGCGGGTCTGGCAGGACCTGGTCGTGCCGGTCACCCCGGGCGCGCCCGAGTCGGTGCACCTGTCCTCGTGGCCGGAGGCCGACCTCACGGCGATCGACCCGGAGCTGTCGAAGCAGATGGTCCTGGTCCGCCGCCTGGTCGAGCTGGGCCGCGCCACCCGCGCGGAGTCCGGCGTCAAGACCCGGCAGCCGCTCAGCCGCGCGCTGATCGCGGTGGCGGGCTTCGACGCCCTCTCCCCCGAGCTGCACTCGCAGATCACGGAGGAGCTGAACGTCGCCTCCCTCGCATCGCTGAGCGAGGTCGGCGGCTCCCTGGTCGACACGACCGCGAAGGCCAACTTCCGGGCGCTGGGCAAGCGGTTCGGCAAGCGGGTCCAGGACGTGGCGAAGGCCGTCGCGGCCGCGGACGCCGCCGCGCTGTCCCTCGCCCTGCGCGAGGGCACGGCGTCGGTGGAGGTCGACGGCGAGACCGTCACCCTCGCTCCGGACGAGGTGATCATCACCGAGACGCCGCGCGAGGGCTGGTCGGTCGCCTCCGACTCGGGCGCGACGGTGGCGCTGGACCTGGAGATCACGGAGGAGCTGCGCCGGGCGGGCCTCGCCCGCGACGCGATCCGGCTGATCCAGGAGGCCCGCAAGAACAGCGGCCTCGACGTCGCCGACCGGATCGCCCTGCGCTGGACGGCCACGGACCCGGCGACCATCGCGGCCCTGACCGACCACGCGGGCCTGATCGCCGACGAGGTCCTGGCGACGGACTTCGCCCAGGGCGAGGCGGACGACACGTACGGCACCCCGTTCACGGACGAGGGCCTGTCCCTGGTGTTCCGCCTGCGCAAGCAGTAACCGAGGGAACGCAACGAGGGCCCGCATCCCTGCAGGGGGTGCGGGCCCTCCGCGCAGCTGCGGGCAGTCGTGCCGCTGGGGCGGCACGGGTGGGCGCAGCGGCACCCGCAACGCCGGGCAGCGCACCCACCCCGCGCCCACACCAACACCCCGCACGCAGAACCGCGCACACCAAAGGGCGGGCCCCGGGTCGAAAAACCCGGGGCCCGCCCTGAACGTTGCCGACGGCTACGCCGTACTACAACTCAGTTGTCGTCCTCGTCGATCAGGAACCCGCGCATCGGCGAAGGCGCCTGCCCCATCGGCGACGGCCCCTGCGGCCGCACCGGTGCCATCGGCTGCGTCATCGCCGGCGACATCTGCTGCTGACCGCCGTAGGACGGACCGGACTGGCTCGGACCGCTGCCCATCGACTGGTTGCCGCCGTAGGACGGGGCGCTGGCGCCGGCCGGTGCCATCGAGGGCGCCGGGGACGGCGGCAGGGAGGCCGTCGCGGGCGTGCGCGGCGGGGCGAGCGAGTCGTCCGCCTGGGTCTCCAGCTGGCGCAGCTGCGACTCCAGGTAGGACTTCAGCCGCGTGCGGTACTCGCGCTCGAAGCCGCGCAGGTCCTCGACCTTGCGCTCCAGCGTGGCGCGGGCAGACTCCAGGGAGCCCATCGCGACGCGGTGCTTCTCCTGCGCGTCCCGCTCCAGGGCGTCAGCCTTGGCACGGGCGTCCCGCTCCAGACCCTCGGCGCGCGAACGGGCCTCGCCGACGATCTTGTTGGCCTCGGAACGGGCCTCGGCGATCGCCTGGTCGGCGGTCTGCTGGGCCAGCGACAGAACACGCGCGGCGCTGTCGCCACCGGGGCCGCCCTGACCGGGCATGCCGGGGCCGCCGGGGCCCTGCGGGCCGCCCATGGGGCCGCCCATCGGACCGGGACCCATCTGGCCCTGCATCGGACCCGGGCCCTGGCCCATCGGCCCCGGACCCTGACCCATCGGGCCGGGACCCTGCGGGCCACCCTGTCCGCCGGGGCCGGCGGGCAGCTGCGGGGCACCGCTCGGCAGCTGGGGCGGACCACCCATGGGGCCACCCATCTGCTGCTGCGGCGGGCCCGATATGCCGGCGGGCACCGGAGCGCCGGGACCTCGCATGCCCTGCTGCGGCATACCGCCCTGCTGCGGGTGCCCCTGCTGGTGCGGCGGCTGTCCCTGCTGCGGCGGCTGCTGATCCTGCGGCGGTTCCGGAGGCTTGCGCATGTTCTGCTGGTTCTGCGCGGCCGCGCGCGTCGCCGCGGCCAGCTTGGCGCGCAGGTCCTCGTTCTCGCGGAGCAGTCGGGTCAGTTCGGCTTCGACCTCGTCGAGGAAGGCATCGACCTCGTCCTCGTCATAGCCTTCTCGGAGGCGGACGGTCGTGAACTGCTTGTTCCGCACGTCCTCGGGGGTCAACGGCATCTCTTCACCTCAACGTTGTCGTCGGCATTCGGCAAGCCCGTATCTCTCTCATCGATCACAGCCGGCTCACGATCGAGATCAGGATGTAGACGATGATCATCAGTACGAAGAAGGACAGGTCGAGCGCCACGCCCCCGAGACGCAGCGGCGGGATGAACCGCCGCAGAAGCTTCAGCGGTGGATCGGTGACAGTGTAGGTGGCCTCCAGAACGACCACCATCGCCTTGCCGGGTTGCCACGAGCGGGCGAACTGGAAGACGTAGTCCATGACCAACCGGAAGATGAGCACGATGAGGAAGCACATCAGCGCGATGTAGACGACATCCAGGACCACGCTCATGACCCTTGCTTCCCTCTCCCCTGAACCATCTCTCGGACCCGTTGTCGGGCCCGTGGCTTGCTCACTGCCGGTGTTGCGTCTCAGCTCTGGTTGAAGAACCCGCCCTCTGCGATGCGGGCCTTGTCCTCCGCCGTGACATCGACGTTAGCAGGAGACAGCAGGAACACCTTCTGCGTCACCCGCTCGATACTGCCGTGAAGACCAAACACCAAACCGGCCGCAAAGTCGACAAGTCGCTTCGCATCTGTGTCATCCATCTCAGTGAGATTCATGATCACCGGAGTGCCCTCACGGAAGTGTTCCCCGATGGTACGGGCCTCGTTGTAGGTCCGGGGGTGAAGTGTGGTGATCCGGTAGGGCTCTCGTTCGGACACGACCTTGGGCATGATGACCGGTGCGCTCTTTTCCAGGCTTGCGCGTTCTTGTGTGATGGACGCCACGGGCGCGATGCGCGCCGGACGGCCGGATTCCGCCGCGAGCGAAGCGGAACGGGGCATCGGCTCGCGCTGCGCGGGCGGTTGTACGACTCGTACCTCTTCGTCCCTTTGGGGCTGATGCGAACCGTGTGACTGGTGCGCCGGTTCGTGGCGCCGGTGGTCCCGCTCGGGCTCCGGGTCCAGTTCGGGTTCGAAGTCGTCGTCGGGGTCGAACCCCCGGCCGTCGTACCCATCGTCCTCCACGAGGCCGAGGTAGACCGCCATCTTGCGCATCGCGCCGGCCATGCTCTGAGTCCTCCGCTCTGTGGTGGATCTGCTGACGACTGCCAAGTGCCTGCGATCCACGAGGTCGTTGCGTCCGCCTTTCGGCGGTAATGACCATATTTTCTGCTGTGGTCCGACTTCTTGGCGACGTTACCCGAGCACGGGTCGGACTCCGAGTACCGCGGTGCCGACGCGTACATGTGTCGCTCCGGCGGCCACGGCCTGTTCGAGGTCCGCACTCATCCCCGCGGAGACCATGTTCGCAGCCGGATGGGTTCGGCGCACGTAGGTCGACAAATCCATGAGGTGCTCGAACGCCGCCTGTTGGCGTCCCGCGTACTCGCCGGTGAGCGGGGCCACGGTCATCAGCCCGTCGAACCGCAGCCCGTCCGATCCGGCGACCAGGTCGGCCAACTCTTCGATTCCGGCGGGTGCGACGCCACCGCGCTCCCCGCGCCCGCTCTCCCCGGCGTCGAGCGCGACCTGGATCAGACAGCCCACCTCGCGCCCGGCCCGGACGGCCTCCTTCGACAGGGCCGTGACCAGCCGGGCCCGGTCGACCGACTGCACGACATCCGCGTAACCGACCACGGACCGCACTTTGTTGGTCTGCAACTGGCCGACGAAATGCCAGGAAAGCGGCAGATCCGAGCAGGCGGCGGCCTTCGGTGCCGCGTCCTGGTCGCGGTTCTCCGCGACGTGGCGCACCCCGAGTTCGGAGAGAATGCGCACATCGTCCGCGGGGTAGGTCTTGGTGACCACGATGAGGGTCACGTCCTCGCGGGGGCGGCCCGCGGCCGCGCACGCGGCGGCGATGCGCTCTTCCACTTTCGCCAGGTTCGCGGCGAGTTCGTGCTTACGGTCCGTCATGCCCCATCAGTCCAGCCAGACATAGCCCGCGAGCCGCCCGGTGGTGCGGTCGCGTCGGTACGAGAAGTGGTCCTTCGACTCCCGGGTGCACACCGGCGACTGCGCCCGGTCGCACACCCCGAGGCGTTCGAGCTGCGCGTGCACTCCGGCGCCCACGTCGAGAGCCGGAGTGCCCCAGCTGGTCTCGGCGTACGCGGCCGGTTCGGCGGCGGCCACCTCGGCGCGCATCTGCTCGGGCACCTCGTAGCACCGGCCGCACACGGCGGGTCCGGTGCGGGCGACGATCCTGGCGGGGTCCGCACCGAGTCCGGTCATGGCCCGTACGGCGGCGGGGACGACCCCGGCGACCAGTCCGGGCCGGCCCGCGTGGGCCGCGGCGGCGACACCGGCGACCGGGTCGGCGAGCAGGACCGGCACGCAGTCGGCGGTGAGGACGGCGAGGGCGAGACCGCGTTCGGCGGTGACGATCGCGTCGACCCGCGGGACCGGCGCGTCCCCCCAGGGGCCGTCGACCACGGCGACGTCGGCCCCGTGCACCTGGTTCATCCAGACCACCCGGGCCGGGTCGACGCCCAGCGACCTGGCCGCCAGCTCCCGGTTGGCCGTGACGGCGGCGGGGTCGTCACCGACCGCGCCGCCGAGGTTGAGCTCCTCGTACGGAACGGCGCTCACTCCGCCCCACCGGTCGGTGAAGCCGAAGTGCGCGCCGTTCACGGTGTCGCGCTGTCCTATCACTTCAGGAAGTCCGGCACGTCCAGTTCCTCGGCCGCGCTGTCCGAGTAGGTGCGGGACGGCGGAACCGGCGGCGGGGAGACCGGCGGCAGGTCGGCGACCGGCTCCGGGGCCGGAGCCTGCTCGGGCTCCTCCTTCGGCTTGACGCTGCCGAGCGAGCCGAAGGACGGGCGGCTCTCGGGCTGCCGGGCCGGCGTGGGCTCCTCGCGCTTGGCCGAGGAGGCGGAGCCGAGGACGTTGTCCCGCTGCTTGGACGGCGGCTGGCCCCCGTCGAAGCCGGCCGCGATCACGGTGACCCGCACCTCGTCGCCGAGGGCGTCGTCGATGACCGCGCCGAAGATGATGTTGGCCTCGGGGTGGGCGGCCTCGCTGACCAGCTGGGCGGCCTCGTTGATCTCGAACAGGCCGAGGTCGGAGCCGCCGGAGATGGAGAGCAGCACCCCGCGGGCGCCGTCGATGGACGCCTCCAGGAGGGGCGAGGAGATGGCCATCTCGGCGGCGGCCACCGCGCGGTCGTCGCCGCGGGCCGAGCCGATGCCCATGAGGGCGGAACCGGCCTCGGACATGACCGACTTCACGTCGGCGAAGTCCAGGTTGATCAGGCCGGGGGTGGTGATGAGGTCGGTGATGCCCTGCACACCGGACAGCAGCACCTGGTCGGCGGACTTGAACGCGTCGAGCACGCTGACCTGGCGGTCCGAGATGGACAGCAGCCGGTCGTTGGGGATGACGATGAGGGTGTCGACCTCTTCGCGGAGTTCCGCGATGCCGTCCTCGGCCTGGTTGGCCCGGCGCCGTCCCTCGAAGGTGAACGGGCGGGTGACCACGCCGATGGTGAGGGCGCCCAGCGAGCGGGCGATGTTGGCCACGACGGGTGCGCCGCCGGTGCCGGTGCCGCCGCCTTCACCGGCTGTCACGAAGACCATGTCGGCCCCCTTGAGGACCTCCTCGATCTCCTCGCGGTGGTCCTCGGCGGCCTTGCGGCCGACGGCCGGGTTGGCTCCGGCGCCGAGTCCGCGGGTGAGTTCGCGGCCGACGTCGAGCTTGACGTCGGCGTCGCTCATCAACAGCGCCTGTGCGTCGGTGTTGATGGCGATGAACTCGACGCCCTTGAGACCGACCTCGATCATCCGGTTGATGGCATTGACACCACCGCCGCCGACACCGATGACTTTGATGACTGCGAGGTAGTTCTGCGGTGCTGCCACGTCGAAGGCCTCTCGCCTCGAGTTACGTGTCGCCCGACCGCCGAAGCACTGATGCCCCCGCGACCCGACGACTGATGCCGATTGGGACGGTCCGTAGCGCCGACCCGAACCCTAACGCTGAAGTTTAGGGTTACCAGTGTGTCTGTTCCTTGGACTCTTCCGAACAGGACACTAAGTCGACAAGTGGCGCACGTTCAACGAACACGCCGAACCTCCCGTTTTTCTTTTCACCCTATGTGATCAGCCGTAGCGCTGCCCAACCAGGGTGCTGGCCTGCACGTATACCCGTCAACTCCCGGATGACGCGGGGGCGGTGGGAACACTCACGTCGAAGTGCCGCGCATCGGGCGTCGCTTTCATCAGCGCGGTGAGCGCGCGGGCTTTGCGCACACCCTGCTCACCACTTCCCCACGACACGGTCCGCTCGCCGCTCAACTCCAGCGAGATGTCGTCGTAGGAACGGACCTTGACGACCCGTGTGTCCCGGGCGACCTGGTCCGGGAGCCGGTCTGCCACCCGCACCGCCTCGCGCACCAGGCGGTCGTCGTCGAAGCGGCGCAGGCTCGCTGCGGCCGAGCCGGAACGGGCGGGTTCCAATTCCAGCGTCGGCACGCCTTTCGGGGCCTTGGAAACCGTGGCGAAACGGACGCCTTCATCGTCCACTTCCACGAAGTTTCGGCCCTTTTGGGCAATCAGTACCGGAGTACGCTCCGTCACTTTCAGCCCGATTCCGTGCGGCCAGGAACGCTCCACGTCGACCTCGTCAATGCGGGGCAATTTCCGGCGCAGCCGGGCCTCGACCGCCTCCGTGTCGACCGAGACCAGCGGGTCCCCGACCGGCAGGTCGGCCGCCTCGCGCACCTGGGCGGGCGTCAGGACACGCGTTCCCGAGACCGACACCTGTTCCAGGCGTGTCCAGTTCGAGCCGTAGAGCACCCAGACGGTTCCGCCCGCGACGAGCACGAGCGCCACGGCGAGGATGATGATCGTACGAAGACGGGGCGGCCGGAACCGGCGCACCCGGGGCGGGCCGGACGACTCCTGCTGGCGTGCACCCCGCTCGGCGGTGGTCGGTCCGGCCACGCTCCCCTGCCTTCCGTCAGTGTCTAGCGGTGCGCACGGGCGGCGATCGCCTCGTACACCATGCCGACGAGGAGGTCGTCGGCGTCCCGGCGGCCGAACTCGGCGGCGGCGCGGGACATCTCGTACAGCCGGTGCGGATCGGCGAGCACGGGCAGGACGTTCTGCTGGACCCACTCGGGCGTGAGGTCCGCGTCGTCGACGAGCAGTCCGCCGCCGGCCTTGACCACCGGCTGGGCGTTGAGCCGCTGTTCGCCGTTGCCGATGGGCAGCGGGACGTAGGCGGCCGGGAGCCCGACGGCGGAGAGTTCGGCGACGGTCATCGCGCCCGCGCGGCAGAGCATCATGTCGGCCGCGGCGTACGCGAGGTCCATCCGGTCCAGATAACTTACCGGGATGTACGGGGGCATCCCCGGCATCTGGTGCACCTGCGGCAGTTCGTTCTTGGGCCCGACCGCGTGCAGGATCTGGATCCCGGCCTGCTGGAGCCAGGGCGCGACCTGCTGGATCACCTCGTTGAGCCGGCGGGCGCCCTGCGAGCCGCCGGTGACCAGCAGCGTGGGCAGGTTGGGGTCGAGCCCGAACATGGCCCGGGCCTCGGGCCGGGCGGCGGCCCGGTCGAGGGTGGCGATGGAGCGGCGCAACGGGATGCCGATGTAGCGGGAGTTGCGCAGCTTGCTGTCGGGAGTGGAGACGGCGACCTGGGCGGCGTAGCGCGAGCCGATCTTGTTGGCCAGGCCGGGGCGGGCGTTGGCCTCGTGCACCACGATCGGCACGCCGAGCCGCTTGGCCGCAAGGTAGGCGGGCAGCGCCACGTAACCGCCGAAGCCGGCCACGGCGTCCGCCTTGGTGCGCTCCAGGATCTGCTCGGTCGCCTTGATGGTGCCGCGCAGCCGGCCCGGGACGGTGATCAGCTCGGGGGTGGGCTTGCGCGGCAGCGGCACGGCCGGGATCAGCGCCAGCTCGTAACCCCGCTCGGGCACCAGTCGGGTCTCCAGGCCGCGTTCCGTGCCCAGGGCCGTGATCCCCACGGTCGGATCCTGCCTGCGCAGGGCGTCCGCGAGGGCGAGCGCGGGCTCGATGTGGCCCGCGGTTCCTCCGCCGGCGAGTACGACATGCACCGAAATTCACCGCTCTCCGGACGAGCGCGCCGCCGAGGCGCGCCGTCGCATCGTGTTCCAACTCCCAGGGCGCCGCTTGGCCGCGGGTCCCCTGGCTCCCCGCTTTCTACCAAAGCGAGGTTGCCGCAACGCAAGCGCCGCCCGCGCACCGGGTTCGTCACGCGCGAAGGCGATCAGCAGACCGATGGCGAACATGGTCGGCAGCAGGGCGGAACCCCCGTAGGAGAACAGCGGGAGCGGGACGCCGGCGATCGGCAGCAGTCCGAGGACCGCGCCGATGTTGATCACGGCCTGGGCCGTGATCCAGGTGGTCACGCCTCCCGCGGCATACCTCACGAAGGGGTCCTCCGTGCGTCCGGCCACGCGGATACCCGCATAGCCTAGAGCCGCGAACAGGGCGAGCACCGACAGCGTCCCCGCCAGGCCCAGTTCCTCACCGGTGACGGCGAAGATGAAGTCGGTGTGCGCCTCGGGGAGTTGGCCCCATTTCTCCACACTGGCACCGAGCCCGGAGCCGAACAGTCCGCCGGAGGCGAGGGCGTAGATGCCGTGCACCGCCTGCCAGCAGGAGTCGCCCGGTCCGGGGTCGGTGGCGCCGAGGCAGTTGAGCCGGGCCATGCGGTTCGCGCTGGTCTTGATGAGGATGAAGCCGAGCAGCAGGGCGATCGAGAGCACGCCCGCGAACAGCCGGGTGGGCGCGCCGGCCAGCCACAGCAGGCCGAACAGGATCGCGGTGAGGATGATCGCGGTCCCCATGTCGCCGCCGATCATGATCAGCCCGAGCAGCATGAACGCGGCCGGCACCAGCGGCACCAGCATGTGCTTCCACTGGGTCAGCAGCTTCTTGTCGTGCTTGCGGGCGAGCAGGTCCGCGCCCCACAGCACCAGGGCCAGCTTGCCGAACTCGCTGGGCTGGATCTGGAAGGAGCCGCCCAGCGAGATCCAGTTCTGGTTGCCGTTGACCGCGACTCCTATCCCCGGCACCTGGACCAGGATCATCAGGAAGACGGCACCGGCGAGGATCGGATAGGCCAGCGCCCGGTGCAGTTTGACCGGCATCCTCATGGCGGCGACCAGGAGACCGGCGCCGATGAGCGCGGCGAGCGCCTGCTTGCGGAAGAAGTACGAGCCGGGCAGCGACAGCTGGAGCGCGGTGATCTGGGAGGCCGAGTAGACCATCACCAGGCCGAGCACGGTGATCAGCAGGCTGCCGCCGAAGATCAGGTAGTACGCGGTCAGCGGCCGGTCCCAGGCGCGGCGCAGCCGGTGGTAGAGGCGGAGCACACCGTTCTCGTGCGGCGGCCCCGGTGCGGCGGGTCGCTTGACGGACCGCTGTACGGGCGGACGTCCGGTGCGGCTCTGGGGACTACCGGGCATCGCGGCCTCCGCTGTACGTCGGCATGGACCGTCCCACGCGTCCTCCCGAGTTCACCCGGCGGCAGGAGGCGGCCGGGTCAGGCGCCGAGTTCGCGAACGGCCTGCGCGAACGCGTCACCGCGCTGGTTGTAGTTGGTGAACATGTCCATGGAGGCACAGGCCGGTGCCAGCAGCACCGTGTCGCCGGGCCGGGCGAGCCGCCGCGCCTCCTGGACGGCCTGGAGCATCGCACCAGTGTCGGTCCGGTCGAGGTCGACCACGGGTACTTCGGGCGCGTGTCGCGCCAGGGCTTCGCGGATCAGGGCGCGGTCGGCGCCGATCAGGACGGCGCCGCGCAGCCGCTTCGCGGCGCCCGCGACCAGTTCGTCGAAGGTCGCACCCTTGGCCAGTCCGCCCGCGATCCACACGATCGACTCGTACGCCGCCAAGGAGGCCTCGGTGGCATGGGTGTTGGTGGCCTTGGAGTCGTCCACGTAGGCCACCCCGTCCACGTCGGCGACGTGCGCGATGCGGTGGGCGTCCGGCGTGAAGGCGCGCAGCCCGTCGCGTACGGCGGCGGCGGAGACGCCGAAGGCGCGGGCGAGGGCCGCGGCGGCGAGGGCGTTGGCGATGTTGTGCGGGGCCGGCGGGTTGACGTCGGAGACCTCGGCGAGTTCCTGGGCGTTCTTCTGCCGGTCCTCGACGAAGGCGCGGTCGACCAGGAGGCCCTCCACCACGCCGAGTTGGGAGGGACCGGGGGTGCCGAGCGTGAAGCCGATCGCCCGGCAGCCCTCCTCCACGTCGGCGGCGCGGACCAGGTCCTCGGTCGCCTTGTCGGCGACGTTGTAGACGCAGGCCACCTGGTTGCCCTCGTAGATGCGGCCCTTGTCGGCGGCGTAGGCCTCCATCGAGCCGTGCCAGTCGAGGTGGTCCGGGGCGAGGTTGAGCACGGCGGCGGAGTGGGCGCGCAGCGAGGGCGCCCAGTGGAGCTGGTAGCTGGACAGCTCGACGGCGAGAACGTCGTACTCGGTGTCGCCGGTGACCGCGTCGAGGAGCGAGACGCCGATGTTGCCGACGGCGGCGGTGCGCAGCCCGGCCGCCTTCAGGATCGAGGCGAGCATCTGGACGGTGGTGGTCTTGCCGTTGGTGCCGGTGACGGCCAGCCAGGGAGCGGGCTCCCGGCCGTCGAGGCCGCGCAGCCGCCAGGCCAGCTCCACGTCGCCCCAGACCGGGACGCCGGCCTCTTCGGCCGCCGTGAACAGGGGCTTGGTGGGCTTCCAGCCGGGTGCGGTGACGATCAGCTCGGTGCCTTCGGGGAGCGTGTCCCCGTCGCCGAGGCGCACGGTGACGCCGAGCGCCTCCAGCTCCGCCGCCTGGGTCCGGGCCCGCTCGTCGGCGCCGTCGTTGACGACGGTGACGTGCGCGCCGAGCCCGTGCAGCACCTTGGCCGCCGGGACGCCGGAGACGCCGAGTCCGGCGACGGTGACGTGCTTGCCGGTGAATTCCGAAGGCACCGAGGAGGTCACTTGTCCGCTGCCCATCCCGCGTAGAAGAGGCCGAGTCCGACGATCACGCAGATGCCCTGGATGATCCAGAAACGGACCACGACGAGGACCTCGGACCAGCCTTTGAGTTCGAAGTGGTGCTGGAGTGGCGCCATCCGGAAGACCCGCTTGCCGGTGAGGCGGAAGGAGCCGACCTGGATGACCACGGACATGGTGATCAGGACGAACAGGCCGCCGAGGATGGCCATCAGCAGTTCGGTGCGCGAGCAGATCGCCAGACCCGCGAGCACACCGCCGAGCGCGAGCGAACCGGTGTCGCCCATGAAGATCTTGGCCGGCGAGGTGTTCCACCACAGGAAGCCGAGGCAGGCGCCCATCAGCGCGGAGGCGACCACCGCGAGGTCGAGCGGGTCTCTCACCTCGTAGCAGGCGCCCGGGTTGGTCAGGGTCAGCGCGTTGGCGCAGGACTCCTGGAACTGCCACACGCCGATGAAGGTGTAGGCGCCGAAGACCAGGACGGAGGCGCCGGTGGCCAGGCCGTCCAGGCCGTCGGTGAGGTTCACGCCGTTCGACATCGCGAGGATCATGAACAGCGCCCAGATGACGAACAGCACCGGGCCGATGGTCCAGCCGAAGTCGGTGATGAACGACAGCTTCGTGGACGCCGGGGTGTTGCCGCGGTTGTCCGCGAACTGCAGCGAGAGCACGGCGAAGCCGATGCCCACGATCAGCTGCCCGGCCATCTTCGCCTTGGCCCGCAGGCCCAGCGAACGCCGCTTGACGATCTTGATGTAGTCGTCGAGGAAGCCGACCAGGCCCATGCCGACCATCAGGCCGAGCACCAGCAGGCCGGAGAAGGTCGGCCCCGCGTCCGCCTTCGGGTCGAGGTAGCCGGTGATCGCCTTGGCCAGGAAGTAGGCGGCGACCGTCGCGAGGATGAAGGCGATACCACCCATGGTCGGCGTACCGCGCTTGCTGGCGTGCTCGCGCGGTCCGTCGTCCCGGATGTACTGGCCGTAGCCCTTGCGGGCCAGGAGCTTGATCAGCAGCGGGGTGCCGACCAGCGTCAGGAAGAGGCCAATGACTCCTGCGAACAGGATCTGCTTCATCATCGGGCGGCGACCTCACCCTCGGCGCCGGTCTCCAGCAGCGCCGTGGCGACGCTCTCCAGACCCACCGAACGGGACGCCTTCACGAGCACGACGTCCCCCGGGCGCAACTCGCTGCGCAACAGGTCGACCGCCGCCTGTGCGTCGGACACGTGCACCGACTCCTCACCCCACGAACCCTCGTTATATGCGCCCAGTTGCAGCCATTGGGCTTCCCTGCCCCCGACCGCGACGAGCTTGCTGACGTTGAGCCGGACGGCGAGCCGTCCGACCGCGTCGTGCTCGGCGAGCGCCTCGTCCCCGAGCTCGGCCATCTTGCCGAGCACCGCCCACGTACGACGCCCCTTGCCCATGGCCACCAGTGCACGCAGCGCGGCTTTCGTGGACTCGGGGTTCGCGTTGTAGGCGTCGTTGACGACCGTCACGCCGTCCGGGCGCTCGGTGACCTCCATCCGCCAGCGGGAGAGGGAGCCCGCCTCGGAGAGCGCGGTGGCGATCTCGTCTGCGGACATGCCCAACTCGTGGGCGACGGCGGCCGCGGCGAGCGCGTTCGACACGTGGTGCTCACCGTACAGGCGCATGGTCACATCGCTTGCACCGGAGGGTGTGTGAAGGCTGAAGGAGGGCTGTCCGGTGTCCGTGAGTCGCACGTTCTCGGCGCGAACGTCCGCTTCGTCGGACTCTCCGAAAAGGATCACCTTCGCCTTCGTTCGGGAGGCCATGGCCCGTACGAGCGGGTCGTCCGCGTTGAGGATCGCGGCGCCGCCCTGCTCGGCCGGCGGCAGCGCCTCGACGAGTTCGCCCTTGGCCTGGGCGATCTGCTCCCGGCCGCCGAACTCGCCGATGTGCGCGGAGCCGACGTTGAGGACCGCGCCGATCCTCGGCGGGGTCAGCTCGCACAGGTACCGGATGTGGCCGATGCCGCGGGCGCCCATCTCCAGGACGAGGAACTTCGTCTCGTCGGTGGCGGTGAGCGCGGTCAGCGGCAGCCCGACCTCGTTGTTCATGGAGCCGGGCGTGAAGACCGTGGGCGCCTTGCGGCGCAGTACCTGGGCGATCAGGTCCTTGGTGCTGGTCTTGCCGGCCGACCCGGTGAGGGCCACGAGGGTGGTGCCGAGGCGCCGCACGACGTGCCGGGCGAGGGCGCCCAGGGCGGCCTGGACGTCGTCCACGACGATCGCGGGCACGCCGACGGGGCGGGAGCCGAGGACGGCCACCGCACCCGCTTCGACGACCTGCGCGGCGAAGTCGTGGCCGTCGGCCCGTTCGCCCACGAAGGCGACGAAGAGGCTGCCGGGCCCGGCTTCCCGGGAGTCCCGGACGACCGGCCCGGTGACCTCGGCGGACGCGTCCGGTATGTCGTGCATCCGCCCGCCGACGACTTCTGCGATCTCGGCGAGTGAGAGGGTGATCACAAGTTCGTCCCCTGGATCAGGATCAGGATCGGCTGGATCATTCGGGATCTCATCCCTGGGCTTTCTTGATGGCTTCGCGGAGCACCTGGCGGTCGTCGAAGGGACGGACCACCCCGGCGATGTCCTGGCCCTGCTCGTGGCCCTTGCCCGCCACCAGCACGGTGTCGCCGGGCTCGGCCCGGGCGACGGCGGCGGCGATCGCGGCGGCCCGGTCCTCGAAGACCTGCACCTCGCCGCGCTCGTGCGCGGGCACGGAGGCCGCGCCCTGGAGCATGGTGGCGAGGATCGCGAGGGGGTCCTCGGAGCGGGGGTTGTCGGAGGTCAGTACGGCGGTGTCGGCGAACCGGGCCACGGCGGCGCCCATCGGCTCCCGCTTGGTGGTGTCCCGGTCGCCGCCGCAGCCGAGCACCACGTGCAGCCTGCCCTCGGTGACCTTGCGCAGCGCCCGCAGGACGGACTCGACGGCGTCGGTCTTGTGGGCGTAGTCGACCACCGCGAAGAAGGGCTGGCCCTCGTCCACGCGCTCCAGCCGGCCCGGCACGCCCGGCACGGCGGCGACACCGTCGGCGGCGACCTGCGGGTCGAGCCCGGCGGCGGCCAGGGCGACGATCGCGGCGAGGGTGTTCGCCACGTTGAACGGCCCGGCCAGCGGCGACTTGGCGGCGATCCGCTCGCCCTTGGGCCCGAGCACGGTGAACGTGGAGTCCAGCGGGCCGACCTCGACCTCGTCGGCGCGCCAGTCGGCGTCGGGGTGGCCCTCGGCGGAGTAGGTGACGACCGGGACGGTGGCCTCGTTGGCGAGCCGGCGCCCGTACTCGTCGTCGACGTTGACCACGCCGAGTTTGCTGCGTTTCGGGGTGAAGAGCTGTGCCTTGGCCTGGAAGTAGTCCTCCATGCCGGAGTGGAACTCCATGTGCTCCGGGCTGAGGTTGGTGAAGACCGCGATGTCGAAGACGCAGGCGTCGACGCGGCCGAGGACCAGGGCGTGGCTGGAGACCTCCATGGCGACCGCCTCGGTGCCGCGCTCGCGCATCACCGCGAACAGCGCCTGGAGGTCGGTGGCCTCGGGCGTGGTGCGCTCGGACTTGATGCGCTCGTCGCCGATGCGCATCTCGACGGTGCCGATCAGCCCGGTGGACTTCGCCGTGCGCAGACCGCCCTCGACCAGGTAGGCGGTGGTGGTCTTGCCGGAGGTGCCGGTGATGCCGATCTGGAGCAGGTCGCGGCCCGGGTGGCCGTAGATCGTGGCCGCCAGCTCGCCCATCCGCGCGCGCGGGTCGTCGACGACGAGCGCCGGCAGCCCGGCCGCGGCGGCCCGCTCCGCGCCGGCCGGGTCGGTCAGCACGGCGGCCGCGCCGAGTCCGGCGGCCTGGGTGACGAAGTCGGCGCCGTGCAGGCGGGCGCCGGGCAGGGCGGCGTACAGGTCACCGGGGCGGACGGCGCGCGAGTCGTGGGTGATGCCCGTGATCTCGGCGGAGCCGTCCGGCGCGGTGACACCCAGCTGATCGGCGAGTTCCGCGAGGGGTGTGGCGGAGATCCGCACCGGCCGGGGCGGTCCCGGGTATGTCACGGGGTGGCCCTTCTGGGTGGTTTGGGACTGATCAGGGTGTGGCACGGCGGTGAGCGTACCGGGAGTACCCGCTTCCCGGCGAAGCGAGGGCTGGGGGGAGGCCTGGGGGGCGCTCCGGTTCCCGGGGTCGGGGGTGATCGTTGTCACGGGTGGTTCCTGGTGGCTCGGTACTGAAACGGCGCTGGCTCGGTACGGGCTCGGTGGGGTCTCGATGCGGGGGACGGTGCGGTTCAGGGCTTGAAGGTGACCGGGAGCCTCGCGGGGTCGGCCCCGGTCGGCGGGACCTGGAGGGTCTTCAGGGCGAACTCCATGACCTGCTTGTAGATGGGGCCGCAGATCTGGCCGCCGAAGTAGCTGCCCTCGGTGGCGTTCTGGATGGCGCAGTAGACGGTGACGCGGGGCTTGTCGGCGGGCGCGAACCCGGCGAAGGACGAGGTGTAGCCGTGGTACTTGCCGGTGGCCGGATCCACCCGGTTGGCCGTGCCCGTCTTGCCCGCCACCCGGTAGCCGGGGATGCGGGCCTTGGTGCCGGTGCCCTCCTCGTCGTCGACCACGGACTCCAGCATCTGGGAGAGGGTCTTGGCGGTCTTCTCGCTGGTCACGCGGGTCTTCTTGGGTTCGGGGGCCGGGGTGAAGCGTCCGTCGGCGTCCTTGGTGCCGCGGACGAGCGTGGGTTCGATACGGACGCCGCCGTTGGCGATGGTCGAGTAGATGGAGGCCGCCTGGAGCGCGTTCACGGAGACGCCCTGGCCGAAAGGGATCGTGTACTGCTGCGAGGTCGACCACTGGCCGGGCGGCGCGAGGATGCCCTTGGTCTCCCCGGGGAAGCCGAGCCCGCTGTAGCCGCCGAGGCCGAACTTGCGCAGGTAGGAGTAGAGCACCTGGTTGGCCTCGGCCTGGGTCTTGCCCAGTTCGCCGGTGGCCATGATCGTGCCGATGTTGCTGGACTTGGCGAGCACGCCGTTGAGCGTGAGGTACCAGGTCGGGTGGTCGATGTCGTCCTTGAAGAGCCGGTCGCCGCGCTTGAGCCGGTTGGGGACGGTGATGTGGGTGTCCGGGGTGGCGACGTTCTCCTCCAGCACGGCCGCCATCGACAGCACCTTGGCGGTGGAACCCGGCTCGAAGGCGTCCTGGAGCGCGGCGTTGCCCAGCGCGTCGGGGTCGGCGTGCGCGAGGTCGCCGGGATCGAAGCCGGGCGAGTTGGCCATGGCCAGGATCTCGCCGGTCTGGGTGTCCTGGACGATGACGTAGCCGCCGTCCGCCTTGGACTTCTCCACCTGCTCGCTGATGGCGTGCTGCGCGGCCCACTGGATGTCGCGGTCGATGGTCAGCTCGACGTCGCTGCCGGGCACGGCGGGGGTCTCGGTGGAACCGGCGGTGGGCACCTGGCGCCCGCCGGACTGCGCGTAGCGGATCTTGCCGTCCTGGCCGGCCAGCGTCTTGTCCAGCTGCCGCTCCAGGCCGCCGCCGCCCTTGCCGTCGGCGCCGACCCAGCCGAGGACGCCGGCGGCGAGGTCGCCGCCCGGGTAGACGCGCTTGCTGCTGGGGTCGGCGAAGACGCCCGCGAGCACGTTGACCGTCGACCTGTCGGTCTCCGCCTTCGTGGTGAGCGCGGTCTTCAGGTCCTTGATCTGGTTCCAGACCTGGGGGGTCTGGCGGCGCGCGAGGCGGACGTAGCGCAGTTCCTTGTTCTTCGGGCGGAGCACCTTGGCCAGCTGCTCCTGGTCCTGGCCGAGGATCGGCGCGAGGAGCGCCGCCGCCTGCTCGGGTCCGTCGTCCACCTTCAGCTGCTCGCGGGTGAACATCGTGGGGTCGGCGGTGATGTCGTAGGAGTCCACGGTGGTCGCGAGGGCGACGCCGTTGCGGTCGGTGATCCCGCCGCGTTCGGCGGGCAGGGTGTGCACGACGTAGCGGTTCTGCTCGGCCTTGGCGGAGTACGTGCCGGCGTCGACGGCCTGCACCTGGAGGAGCCGTACGACGAAGGCGGCCAGCACCAGGGTCAGCGCGAGGCCGATCATGCGCAGCCGGGGGCGCGGGCTGCCCAGCCGGAAGGCGCGGGGCGCCGGCCGGGGCGGCCCTGGCCTGCGGGCCGGCCGGGCGCCCGGTCCCGGGCGGCGCCCGCCGCCGGGGCGGACGGGCCTCGCGGGTCCGGGCACACGGCGGCGCGGCGGTTCCCTGTCGGACACTTCCGTCACCTGCCGGGAGTCGGGGTCGGGGTGGGCGTCGCCGCTGGGGTGGGGGTGGCGGCTGTGCTGGGCGGGGCCGCGGTGGTGGGCGTGGGGGCCGGGGCGGACGGCTCCGTGTAGGGGGACGGCGTGACCGTGGACGTGCCCGCGGACGTGGAGGCCAGTGCCTCGGGGGCGAGCACGAGCGGGGTGGCGGCGGCGGGCGCGGGGCTGGGCACGCCCTTCACGGTGCCGTCGGGGTCGAGGAAGGCGGGGTCGCCGCCGGGCACCATGCCCAGTTCGCGGGCGCGGCGCTGGAGGGCCTGGGGGGCGGAGTAGGCGTCGATGTCCCGCTGGAGCGCCTGTTCCTCGTCGGTGAGTTCCTTGGTGCGCTGCTTGAGGTCGTCCAGCTGGAAGGAGCCCTCGCTCAGGGCGGAGTTCAGTACGAGGAGCCCGATGAGGCCGCCGCCGAGGAGGACGACGACCAGCAGGACGAAGGGCGCCCGGGCCGCCTGGCCGCGGGTGCCGCCGGTGGGCAGGAGCCGGGCGAGGCGGGCCGCCCGGCCCTTCAGTTCGGGTTTCCTGCTCATGTGCCCTCCCCCCGGTCCGGGGTGGGCCGTCCGCACCCCTGCCTGGCCTGCCTGGCTCGCCGCACCCGAGCAACTCCCTTCACCCGAGGGACTCCCTGATGCGCTCGGCCCCGCGCAGCCGTGCCGGTGCCGCCCGCCGGTTCTCGGCGATCTCCTCCTCGGTGGGGAGTTCGGCACCGCGGGTGAGCAGCTTGAGCCGCGGCGCGTACTGCTCCGGGACGACCGGCAGACCGGGCGGCGCGGTGTTGGCGGCGCCGGCCGCGAACACCTGCTTGACCAGCCGGTCCTCCAGCGAGTGGTACGACAGCACCGCGATCCGCCCGCCGACCGCGAGCGCCTCCACGGCGGCCGGGATCGCCCGCTCCAGGACCGACAGCTCGCCGTTGACCTCGATACGCAGGGCCTGGAAGGTGCGCTTGGCCGGGTTGCCGCCGGTGCGCTTGGCGGCCTGCGGCAGGGCCGCGCGGATCAGCTCCACCAGGCGGGCGCTGTTGGTGAACGGCTCCTTCTCGCGCTCGCGCACGATCGCGGACACGATCCGCTTGGCCTGCTTCTCCTCGCCGTACGCCCGCAGGATCCGGACGAGTTCGCCGGGCGGGTAGGTGTTGAGGACCTCGGCGGCGCTCGTGCCGGTGCTCTGGTCCATCCGCATGTCGAGCGGGGCGTCCTGGGCGTAGGCGAAGCCGCGGCCGGCCTCGTCGAGCTGCATGGAGGAGACGCCGAGGTCGAACAGCACACCTTGGACGCGGGGGGCGCCGAGCCGGTCGAGGACGTCGGGCAGCTCGTCGTAGACGGCGTGCACGAGGGTGGCGCGCTCGCCGTACGGGGCGAGCCGCTCGCCGGACAGGCGCAGGGCCTCCTTGTCGCGGTCGAGTGCGACGAGCCGGGCCTCGGGGAAGCGGGCGAGGAGCGCCTCGCTGTGCCCGCCGAGACCCAGCGTGCAGTCGACGACCACGGCTCCCGGCTCCTGAAGGGCGGGTGCCAGCAGGTCCAGGCACCGCTGGAGCATCACCGGGACGTGTCGACTCTGGCTCAAGTGGGGCGGCCTCTCAGGTCCGGCGCGGCGTCACGCACCGCCGGGTCCCCTCCCGCTCGCATCTGAAGGGGAGGCCTGCCGGCGCCAAGAGCGTCGGCCGGCCGGGAGCGGGAGGAGGCCGAGCCGTACGTACGCGCCGCGCACGTGGGGAGATCTGGCGGGACGTCGCCCAGGTCTCCGGGGAATTCAGTCCAGCAGGGAGGACCTCGCCTCCCGCTTCGCGTCACTTTAGTCCACCGTGTCGCCCGGTCAATCAACCGGCCTGCGCGTCGCGGACCCCGGCGTCCGCAAACCGGCGCCGCGCGGCTCCTCACTCGTACGGCCGCATGCGCACCGCCCTGTGGGTTGCCTCACAAGCGGCGCCGATGACGTTCTTTGTCCCGCTTCACAGCGGGCCACGGGCGGGGACGGCCAGTAACGTCATGGATATGACGACTTCTGCATCGGTACCCGCGGACCCCGAATCCGCCATAGTGTCCGACCACACCGTCACCGACCGGCTCGTCGAGGCGAACGAACGCTATGCCGCGGCGTTCACCGATCCCGGGATGGACGCCCGCCCCGTGCAGCGGGTCGCGGTCGTCGCCTGCATGGACGCACGCCTGGACCTGCACGCCGCGCTCGGCCTGCGGCTGGGCGACTGCCACACCATCCGCAACGCGGGCGGTGTCGTCACCGACGACGTGATCCGCTCCCTGACCATCAGCCAGCGGGCGCTCGGCACCCGCAGCGTGGTCCTCATCCACCACACGGGCTGCGGCATGGAGACCATCACCGAGGAGTTCCGGCACGATCTGGAGCTGGAGGTCGGCCAGCGCCCGGCGTGGGCGGTCGAGTCCTTCCGGGACGCCGACCAGGACGTGCGGCAGTCGATCGAGCGGGTGCGCACCTCGCCGTTCCTGCTGCACACCGAGGACGTGCGCGGCTTCGTCTTCGACGTGCGGACCGGCCGGCTGCGCGAGGTCGACCCCGCCTGATCCGGGGGCCCGCCCCGACGATCCCGCCGCGCAAGCGCCGCAAAGGCCGTAAGGGCCGACATATCGCGGCCAGTTGTCCACAGGCGAGTGACACGAATCGGTAACGGCGGCAAGAATGCGGGAAGTGGTGTCGTGCGGAACTTTTTCCGCACGGCGTCCGTGATTCGGGGTGGGCCGGTCCGCGATACGGGCCGGTCCGGCAAGCTGGGGTACTCCCGCTTCCCAGGGAGCGCGGGGAAAGGCCGAGGAGGGCCGGGTGACGACCTATGACAATCGGGCGAGCCATGGGGGTGCCCCCTCGGGAGGGTATGCGAGCGTGGGGGACGATCTGACCGCGGTGGTCGAGCGGGTGCGCGCTTCGGTGGAGGACGTGATCGAGGGCAAGCCCGAGGTCGTCCGGCTCTCGCTGACCGTGCTGCTCGCCGAGGGCCATCTGCTGATCGAGGACGTCCCGGGAGTCGGCAAGACCATGCTGGCCAAGGCGCTGGCCCGGTCCATCGACTGCTCCGTGCGCCGCATCCAGTTCACTCCGGACCTGCTGCCCTCGGACATCACCGGGGTGTCCATCTGGGACCAGCAGCGCCGGGACTTCGAGTTCAAGCCGGGCGCGATCTTCGCCCAGGTGGTGATCGGCGACGAGATCAACCGCGCCTCGCCGAAGACGCAGTCGGCACTGCTGGAGTCGATGGAGGAGCGCCAGGTCACCATCGACGGGCAGACCTACGAGCTGCCCAGCCCGTTCATGGTCGTGGCGACGCAGAACCCGGTCGAGATGGAGGGCACCTACCCGCTGCCGGAGGCCCAGCGGGACCGCTTCATGGCCCGGGTCTCCATCGGCTATCCGAGCCCGGAGGCCGAGCTGCAGATGCTCGACGTGCACGGCGGGGTCAGCCCGCTGGACGACCTGCAGCCGGTGGCGCACGCGCACGAGATCCTGAAGCTGATCGAGGCGGTGCGCGGCGTCCACGTGGCGGACCCGGTCCGGCGGTACGCGGTGGACCTGGTCGCCGCCACCCGGTCCCACCCGGATCTCAGACTCGGCGCCTCGCCGCGTGCCACGCTGCATCTGCTGCGCGCGGCGAAGGCGTCCGCCGCCCTCAGCGGCCGGGAGTACGCGCTGCCGGACGACGTGCAGGCCCTCGCGGTCGCCGTCCTGGCCCACCGGCTGCTGCCGACCGCGCAGGCCCAGCTCAACCGCCGTACCGCCGAGCAGGTCGTCGAGGAGATCCTGCAGCGCACCCCGGTACCCGCGGCACCCCAGCAGCAGACGGGCTACGGCATGGGCCGCGGCACGTCGGCGTACGGTCAGCAACCGCCGCGGAGGCTGTGATGGACGCCGGGGGGACGGACCGGTCGGAGGCCGACCGGGGCGAGGGCGGCGGCATGCGGACCGCCCTGGCCGGTCTGACCACCCGCGGGCGTTCCTTCCTGGCCGCCGGCATCGCGGCCGCGATCTGCGCGTACGTCCTGGGGCAGAGCGATCTGCTGCGGGTCGGGCTGCTCCTGGGCGTCCTGCCCGTGGTCTGCGCGGCGGTGCTCTACCGCACGCGGTACCGGGTCGCGGGCAGCCGCCGGCTCTCCCCCGGGCGGGTGCCCGCGGGCAGCGAGGCCAGGGTCCATCTGCGCGTCGACAACGTCTCCCGGCTGCCCACCGGTCTGCTGATGCTCCAGGACCGGGTGCCCTACGTGCTCGGACCGCGCCCGCGCTTCGTGCTCGACCGGGTGGAGCCCGGCGGTCGCCGCGAGGTGTCCTACCGGGTCCGCTCCGACCTGCGCGGCCGTTACCCGCTGGGCCCGCTGCAGCTGCGCCTGACCGACCCGTTCGGCCTGTGCGAGCTGACCCGCTCCTTCTCGACGTACGACACGCTGACCGTGATCCCGCGCGTGGAGGCGCTGCCGCCGGTGCGGCTGAGCGGCGAGGCGAAGGGGTACGGCGAGGGAAGGCAGCGCTCGCTCGCCCTGGCGGGCGACGACGACGTGATCCCGCGCGGGTACCGGTACGGCGACGACCTGCGGCGGGTGCACTGGCGCTCCACCGCGCGCTACGGCGAGCTGATGGTGCGGCGCGAGGAACAGCCGCAGCGGGCCCGCTGCACGGTGCTGCTCGACACCCGGGTCGTGGCCTTCGAGGGCGCGGGCCCCGACTCGGCCTTCGAGTGGGCGGTGTCGGGCGCGGCGTCCGTGCTGGTGCACATGCTGGAGCGGGGCTTCTCCGTGCGGCTGCTCACCGACACCGGGAACTCGGTGCCGGGCGAGGGCGCCGAGGGCTTCGCGGGCGCGAGCCAGGGCACGGCCGACGCGGCCGGGCTGATGATGGACACCCTCGCCGTGATCGACCACTCCGACGGCACCAGTCTGTCGCGGGCGTACGACGTGCTGCGCGGCGGCAACGAGGGGCTGCTGGTGGCGTTCTTCGGCGACCTGGACGAGGAGCAGGCCACCGTGGTGGCCAAGATGCGGCAGCGCAGCGGCGGCGCCGTCGCCTTCGTCCTGGACAGCGAGACCTGGGCCCGGGAACCGGCCGACGTGCCCGGCCCGTTGGACCGGAGCGGGGAGCGGCTGCGGATGCTCCGCGAGGCGGGCTGGACCGCGGTGACCGTCCCACGGGGCGCCACCGTCGAGGAGCTGTGGCGCCTGGCCGACCACGAACGCACCACCCTCACCACGCCGACCGGCGGAAAGGGGACCCGATGAGCGGGCGGGCGCGGGTGGCTGTGTGTGCCCCGGCGGACGGCCACCGGCCGGCGGACGACGCGACCGGCCGACGAGCGCACACCGCCTATCGGGGCCCGGCGAGCAGTCGACGCCCGGTGGGCCTCCCGGGCGCCCGTCCAGCCGTGGCCGGCGGGCGGGGGGTGGCGCGATGAGCGGGCGGGCGCGGGTGGCTGCGTGTGCTTGGGCGGCGACCTTGATGGCGGCGTGTGCGTTGTTGCCGCTGGTCGAGCCGGCCACCTGGATCCTGCAGGCGGCGGTCCTGCTGGCGGTGCAGTCGGGGGTGGGCGCGGTGGCCCGGCGGGTGCCGCTGGCGCGGCCGCTGACCATCGCGGTGCAGGCCCTGGTCACGCTGCTGCTGCTGACCCTGGTCTTCGCCCGGCAGCAGGCCTTCGCCGGGCTGGTCCCCGGCCCGCAGGCCTTCCAGCACTTCGCCGACCTGTTCCAGCAGGGCGGCGACGACATCGCCCGGTACGCGATCCCGGCGCCGCTGGAGTCCGACGGCATCCGGCTGATGCTCGTCGGCGGCGTCCTGGTGATCGGGCTGCTGGTGGACACCCTCGCGGTGACCTTCCGCAGCGCCGCCCCGGCGGGCCTGCCGCTGCTCGCCCTCTACTCGGTGGCCGCGGGACTGTCCGAGGGCGGCGCCGACTGGCTGTGGTTTCTGGTCGCGGCGGTCGGCTATCTGATGCTGCTCCTGGCCGAGGGACGTGACCGGCTCTCGCAGTGGGGCCGGGTCTTCGGCGGCTCGTCGCGCGCCCCGGGCCCGGAGCAGGGGCACGCCCTCGCCCCCGTCCGCACCGGCCGCCGCATCGGCGCCTTCGCGCTGGGCATCGCCCTGGTGGTGCCGCTCGCCCTGCCCGCGATGGACGGCGGGCTGCTGGACGGCGCCCGCGGCGGCGTGGGCTCCGGCACCGGTGGCGGCGGCACGATCTCCGCGGTGAACCCGCTGGTCTCGCTGCGGGACAGCCTCAACGTCAACGAGGACCGCCAGGTGCTCTCCGTCCAGACGGACTCCGAGGACCTGTCCAACCTGTACCTGCGCATCGTGTCCCTGGACGACTTCGACGGCACCACCTGGAAGCCGTCCAAGCGGCACATCACCGCCGTGCCGGACGGCACGTTCCCCACCCCGGCCGGCCTCGGTGCCGACATCAGGCGCACGGAGACCCGGACCCTGATCTCGGCCGCCGACTGGTACGCCCAGGACTGGCTGCCGATGCCCTACCCGCCCAGCGGTGTGCGCGTCGCGGGCAACTGGCGCTACGAACCCGTCGGCATGACCCTGGTCGGCGACCACGGCCAGAACACCCGCGGGCTGAAGTACGAGGTGCGCAGCCTGAACGTGCAGCCGACGGCGGAGCAGCTCGCCGCGGCGCCCCCGCCGTCCGCGGCTCTCCTGCGCGAGTACACACGGCTGCCGGACTCGCTGCCCTCGGTGGTCTCCCGGACCGCCCGCGAGGTCACCGCCGGCGCCGCGAACCCCTACCAGCAGGCGGTCAAGCTCCAGGAGTACTTCGCGATCAACGGCGGCTTCGAGTACGACACCCAGGTCAAGGTGGGCAGTGGCTCCGACGCGATCGCCCGGTTCCTGAAGGACAAGGAGGGCTTCTGCGTCCACTTCTCCTTCGCCATGGCGGCGATGGCCCGCTCCCTGGGCATTCCGGCCAGGGTCGCGGTCGGTTTCGCGCCGGGCTCCCCGCAGGCGGACGGCTCGGTGTCCGTGGGGCTGCGGGACGCGCACGCCTGGCCCGAGGTGTACTTCGAGGGCGTGGGCTGGACCCGCTTCGAGCCGACGCCGACGCGTGGCTCGACCCCGTCGTACACCATCACGGACCGGCCGGGCAGCTCGGTGCCGGACCCGGCTCTGCCCTCGCAGAGCGCGGAGACGGAGCCGTCGGCGGCGCCCTCGTCGAGCGACGCCTGCTCGCCGCAGGACAAGAAGCTGGACGCCTGCTCCACCGAGACCGCGGCGGCCCTGCCCGTCACTGGCGGTGACGGACCGAAGTGGTACGGGCTGCTGGCCTGGGCCCTGGCGGGACTGGCGGTGCTGCTGATCCCGCTGGCGCCGATGCTGTGGCGGCTGCGGGCCCGGGCGGTACGGCTCGGGGGCCACGGCCGCGGTGCCGCGGACGCCGGCCCGCACACCCTCGCGGTGTGGCAGGAGCTGACCGACACGGCGTGGGACCTCGGCATCCTGCCCCAGGAGTCGCAGACCCCGCGCAAGGCGGCCGCCCGCATCGTCCGGCTGGGCGGGCTCGACCCGACGTCCGCCCAGGCGGTGCACCGGGTGGCGGACGCCGTGGAGCAGGTCCTCTACGCGCCCCACCCGCGTCTGACGGCGGGGCTGGCGGAGGACGTCCGGCTGGCGACCGCCGGTCTGCGGGCCGCGGTCGGCCGCGGCACCCGGCTGCGCGCACGATTCGCTCCGCGTTCGGCCATTCGGGTGACCTGGACGGTGTCGGCCCGGTGGACGGCGTTGAAACGCCGGGCGGCCGCGTCGTCCCGTCCGGTGTGGCGAAAAACGTCGGACCAGCAGGGCTGAACCCGCCACCCCGACGGGGCGAAGCCCTCCGGCCGGACGGCTGAGCCGTCCGGCCGACCGATGGAGCCGGAGCCCGCCGATCAGTCGCGCTGAGCGCGCCGACGGGCGACAGGCCCTGTCGGGCGACAGTTGGTCTATGGGTGGCCGATCCTCTCGGACCGCAGTCGGTCGACAGGCGGCAGCCCCGGTCGGCCGTCCGGTCGGCTGCCCACCCTCGGCAGACCCCCGGAGTGCGGCCCGTCGGCCAAGCATCTGCGCCCGCCGACCGGTGGCGCGCGCCTCTCCCCGGAGTGCGGAGCCGTTCGGCCGGACGGCTGAGACCGTCGGACCGGTGAGGCCGTCGGGCGGGTGGCAGAGCACGCGAAGCGAGCCCAGCCCTCCGGCCGGGCGGCGGAACCAGTCGGCCCGGGTGAGGCTGGGCCGCGCGGCCGGGTGGCCGGGGCGTCGGCCAGGGTGGGCGGCGTGCCCCGGGCGTTCCTGGGTGTGCGTGAGGGGGTGACCACCCGGACGGTGGTCACCCCCTCACGCGGATGTCCTGGTGAGCGGCTGCTCCGGCGGCGCTACTGGCCGCCCTGCTGCTCATCCCTGCGGCGCTGCCAGCGCTCGTCGATGCGGTCCATCATCGAGCGTTTCTGTCGTCCTTGGCGGCGTGCTGCCTGCGGACCGGCACCGGCCGCCTGCTGCTGCTCGCCCGGCTTGGGGGCCTTGCGCCAGCCGGTCACGGCGAGCACCGCGCAGCCCAGCATGACGAGGAAGCCCACCACACTGAGCCACACCTGCTGGGCGACCATACCGGCCATGAGGAGCGCAATACCTACGAGGAAGCCCGCGACCGCCTGGTAGACCCGTCGCCGGGTGTACGTACGCAGCCCGCTTCCCTCGAGCGCTGTCGCGAACTTGGGATCTTCGGCGTACAGCGCTCGCTCCATCTGCTCGAGCATGCGCTGCTCGTGCTCCGAGAGCGGCACGGAGTCCTCCTCATCGTGCAGTCGCCGGGGCGACCCGGGGGGTCCCTTCAGGATAGGCAGGGAATCGCCCCCGTGAAACCCGCCCCTCTGCGCCAATTGACCAACCGGACTCCGTCATGGCCGTACCGGCTCGCTGAAAGTCCCATTCCCCAGCGGCCGACCCGTCATGCCGGACGGTCTCCCTCGATCATACGGCGACTGCCCCCCGTTCGGGGGGCCTGTGGCGTACTCCATCTGCAGTCGCGCCCCTGATCAGCGCCTTACCCCACCGGTCGGCTCAGGCCCCGTCGGCCCCTCGCGTCTCACCGAGCACATGGAGCTGAGTGGCCACGGAGTGGAACGCCGCGAGTTCGGCCGCCGCGGCCTCCAGCTTCAGCAGGGCGTCCATGGCGCCGGGCTCGGTGTCCACCAGCACGCCGGGGACGAGATCGGCGAAGACCCGCACGCCGTGCACGGCGCCGACCCGGAGCCCGGCGGCCTCGACCAGCCCGGTGAGCTGCTCGGCGGTGAAGCGCCGCGGCACCGGGTCACCCGCGCCCCAGCGGCCGTCCGGGTCGTCCAGGGCCCGCCGGGCCTCCGTGAAGTGGCCGGCGAGGGCACGCGCCAGCACGGCGCCGCCCAGACCCGCGGCCAGCAGGCTCAGGACGCCGTCGGCGCGCAGCGCCCCCACCGCGTTGCGGACGCCCTCCGCGGGGTCGTCCACGTACTCCAGGACGCCGTGGCACAGCACCGCGTCGTAGCCGCCGCGCTCGACCACGTCGAAGAGGCCGCGGGCGTCGCCCTGGACGCCCCGCACGCGGTCGGCGACGCCGGCCTCGGCGGCCCGGCGCTCCAGGGCGAACAGGGCGTTGGGGCTCGGGTCCACGACGGTGACGCGGTGGCCGAGGCCGGCCACGGGCACCGCGAAGTTGCCGCTGCCGCCGCCGGTGTCGAGGACGTCCAGCGTCTGGCGGCCCGCGGCCTTGGACCGGCGGTCCAGGGCGTCCTGGAGGACGTCCCAGACCACGGCGGTGCGCAGGGCGGCCCGGGAACGGGAGGGCTCGGAACGCGGAGCCGCCGGGTGCGGTCGGGGCTGGGAGGCGGGCGGGCGCATCGGGTCCGACACGGCAGTTGACTCCTCGGCGCGGCACCGCCTCGGACACGGGCGGAGCGAACGGGCTGCCGCCCCCGCCCGGCGCGGGGAGGGGGAGGCTTCAGGCGCCTCCCACCCTATTGCCTGCGCCGCGCCGGCCGGTCACCCGTCACCGCCCCGGTCATCCCGCGTCCGGCAGGTCGCGGCCCGGGTGGCCGGCGTCGTGCTGGTCGGGGTGTTCCGGGCCGGACGGATCCGTGTCGGGGCGCGGCTGGGGCAGGACCGGCTGGAGGACCAGCATCCGCTCCACCAGGCGCAGGAACATCGCCACGTCGCGTATCAGGTCGTCGGCGTCCCGGGTGCCCGCCGCGCCCTGGATGCCCGCCTCGGCGCGGGCCCGGCGCCGCGCGCCGGAGGCGAACAGCGCGCTCCAGTCGGACAGCTCGGGGGCGATCTCGGGCAGCACCTCCCAGGCGCTGCGGATGCGGGCCCTGGCCCGCGGGCTGGTCTCCGGACGGCCGCGCGCGGCCAGCACCGCGGCGGCGGTGCGCAGCGCGGCGAGGTGGGCCGTCGCGTAACGCTCGTTCGGCGTTTCCAGGGTGGTGGCCTCCTCCAGTCCGGCCCGGGCCTGGGCGAGCAGGTCGAGGGCGGCGGGCGGGGCGGTCGTCCGGCGGAGCACGGGGTGCACGTCGCTCGCCGGTCCGGTCAGTGAGGGTGCAGGGCCGGCTGCGCGGCGCCGCCGGGCGGCGGCTGCGGACGAGTGGGCCATGACGATCCTCCTGTCGTCTCCGTGACGGCACGCCCCGGGCAGGAGGTGCCGTATGTGCCCATCGTGAGGTATGGCACTGACAATCCGTTCTGACCTGGACTTTTGCTTCGATCGACTGTTCGGTTCGGGTCCCGGGCGGGCCTGCGGTGACGGCCCCGCGCGGGGTGCTGTGAGAATCGGGACCATGGACAGCAGCAGCACCGCCTCGCAGCACGGCAGCCGTCGCGAGGCCACCCGGCAAAAGCTCTACGAGGCGGCGGTCACCCTCATCGCCGAGCAGGGCTTCTCCGCCACCACCGTGGACGAGATCGCCGAGCGGGCCGGGGTCGCCAAGGGCACCGTCTACTACAACTTCGCCAGCAAGTCCGTCCTCTTCGAGGAGCTGCTGCGGCACGGTGTCGGCCTGCTGACCGCCTCACTGCGCCAGGCCGCGGAACGGACGGCCCGGGAGGGCCGCGGCCGGGTCGACGCCCTGGACGCGATGATCCGCGCGGGGCTCGTCTTCATCGACCGCTATCCGGCCTTCACCCAGCTGTACGTGGCCGAACTGTGGCGCACCAACCGGGCCTGGCAGTCCACGCTGCTGGTGGTCCGGCAGCAGGCCGTGGCGGTGGTGGAGGGCGTGCTGCGCGAGGGCGTGGCGAGCGGCGAGTTCAGCGAGGAGATCGACGTGCCGCTGACCGCCGCCGCGCTCGTCGGCATGGTGCTGGTGGCCGCGCTGGACTGGAAGGCGTTCCAGCCGGAGCGCTCCCTGGACGACGTGCACGCCGCGCTGTCGCGGCTGCTCCAGGGACGCGTGAGCGGCCGGGGCTGAGCGGGCGCCGTTGAGCGGCCGGAGCCGTCCGGGCGGCGGGGGGTGACGCACGAAGAACGCCGGTCCGTGGTGGCCGCGTCCCCCGCGGGCCGCCGTCGGACCGGCGTCTTCTCGTGCTCCCCCGTACGTCCCCCCGTCGGCACTCCCGTCGCCGGTCGTCCCTCCGGGCTCCCCCGTGTCTCGCTCCCGCCGACCACGGTCGGCGGAAGGAGCGGATCGCGGGCCCGGCTCCGTTCCGGCGCCCCGTGCCGCCGGTCCCGGAGCCGTGCCCCTCTCCGTGCCTCCACTCTCTCGTTCCCGCAGGTCGGAGCCCATCCGCGCGCGTACTCATCTGCCGGACTAGGTACAGCTACTCAGGCCTGGGCACCCCGCCCCACGGGGCGCCGCCGCCGACCGGTCACCTGGACGTCCGTTGCGGTGCTCAGCCCTCGCACGGCGGTGCCGGTGGCGGCGGTTAAAGTCCCTGGCATGGCACGGATTGCGGTGATCGGCGCCGGGATGGGCGCCATGGCGGCGGCCGCCCGGCTGGCCGTCGCGGGCCACCGGGTGGTGGTGTACGAGCGGGGGCGGACGTACGGCGGAGCCCTGGGCCGGTTCGAGCGGGACGGGTTCGGCTTCGACACCGGTCCCGGTCTGCTCCCGCTGCCCGCGGTCTGGCGCGATCTGTTCGTGAAGACCGGCAAGGAGCCGCTGGAGGCGTGCGTCGAGCTGGTCCAGGTGGACCCGTCGTCCCGGCACGTCTTCGCGGACGGCACGGAGGTCTCGCTGCCGAACGCCTCCCGGGCAGGTGTCGTCGCCGCCCTGGACGCGGCACTCGGTGCGGGCGCCGGGCGGCTGTGGGGCGACTTCCTGGTGCGGGCCCGGGAGACCTGGGACCGCACGCGCCGCCCCCTCCTGGAGGAGCCGCTGTGGCCGAACTGGCGGGTGCTGGCCGAGCGCGAGCCCTACCCGGCGGTCCCGCACAAGCGGCTGCTGCGCACCCGTCGGGCCGGCACGCTCGCGGAGGTCGGCGCCTGGGAGCTGCGCGACGCCCGGCTCGCCGCCCTGCTGGAGAGCCATGCGCTCGCCCACGGCCTGGACCCCCGCACCGCCCCGGCGAACACCGCCGTCCTGCCGTACATGGAGTACGCGTTCGGCGTGTGGTACGTGCGCGGCGGCGGCCTGCGGGAGCTGGCGCGGGCGGTGTACGAGCGGTGTCTGGCCCGCCGGGTCGAGTTCCGCTTCGGGGCCGAGGTCACCGGGGTCGTGGCGAAGGACGGCCGGGTGGCGGGTGTGGAGCTGGCCGAAGGGGGTGTGACGGAGGCGGATCTGGTGGTCTCCGGCGTGGCCCCGGAGGTACTGGAGGGCCTGTGCGGCGGAGTCCCGGTGCGGGGCGAGGGCGAGGTGCCGGCGCAGCGCGGCGGGGCGAGCCGGCTGTCGGTGCTGCTGGCGCTGCGGGGCGGCCGCCCCGCGGGCACGGCGCACCGGACGGTGGTGCACGCGGCGGACCGTGCGGCCGAGTTGGACTGTCTGTTCGGCGCCGCTCCCGGGATGGCAGCGCGGCCGACCGTCACCGTCCTGCGGCCCGACGACCCCGCGCTGGTCCCGGACGCGGACCACGAGGCGGTCACCCTCTCCGCGGTGGTGCCTGCCCTGGGTGGTGAGTCCGACTGGGCCACGACCGAGGTGTCCGCCCACTGGGCCGAGCAGCTGATCGACGTCGCCGAGCGGGCGATACCGGACCTGCGCGACCGTCTCCTGTGGCACGAGGTGCGCACCCCGGCCGAGGTCGCGGCGGACACCGGTGCGGCCGGGGGCGCGATTCCGGTACCGGCGTTCGCGGGTGCCGACGGACGGCTGCTGCACCCGGCGAACGGCACGCGCACCCAGGGCCTGTTCACCGTCGGCGGCTGGTCGCACCCCGGCGGGGGGCTGCCGCACGCGGGGATGTCGGGCGCGCTGGTCGCCGGACTCGTGGTGGAGGGACCGGAGTTCCGCGGCTCCCAGTGAGCGGCGGACGGGGCGGCCGCCGAGGCCGGGCGGGGTTGCTCAGAAGCGGTACTGCTCGTCGTAGCCCTGGCCCTGCGGCTGGCCGTTGCCCTGGTAGGGGTACGGCTGCTGCTCGGGCGGGAGTTCGCCGCCGTAGGCGTCGTCGGTGCTGCGCTGCTGCGGCACCCACACCCCGCCGGCCGGGGTCTCGCCGCCGTAGCCGCCGGGCGCGCCGGTGGCGTACTGGTCCTGGCCGTAGCCCTGCTGGCCGTACTGCTGCCCGCCGGTCGTGTCGTAGCCGCCGGTGTCGTACGCCCCGCCGCCGTAGGTGTGGGTGCCGATGTACGGGTCGGAGTAGGCGGCGTACTGCTGCTGGGCGCCGGTGTCGTAGCCGTACTCCTGCTGCTGGCCGTAACCGGAGTAGTCGTAGGCGTAGGCCTGGTCGGCGCCCGGTGCGGTGGCGGCCTGCTGCTGGCCGGTGCCGTAACCGGAGTCGGTGTAGATGCCGTACGAGTTGGTGTCGTCCGGCATGGGCTGCGGTTCGTAGACGGCGGTGGTCTCCGCGGCCGAGGGGTCGGCGGCGGGCCGGGCCGGGGTGAAGACGTCGTCGCGGTCGTAGTCGTCGGGCCCGTACGGCGGTGCGTCCTGGCCCGGGGCCGCGTGCGCCTGGGCGGCGCGCTCGTCGTAGCCGTCGTGGTCCCGGCCGCCCTCGGCGGGGCCGACCCCGGAGTCCTCCAACGCCGGTTCCCGGCGGCCCCGTTCGGGACGCCCGCGTTTGCCGACGAGGCTCGCCGGGGCGTTGACCGCCCAGCCGGCCTCGAAGCCGCGGCGGAACGACAGGGTGACGTAGGTCTGGCCGACCGCGAAGGCGGCGGCGCCGAGCCCGATGACGAGCACGTTCGACATCAGCACGCCGGCGACCACCCCGACGAAGCCGCCGAAGGCGAGCAGCCGCCAGCGCAGCCGCGCCTTGTACTGCAGCAGCACCTCGCCGAGCAGCCACAACGCGACGACGCCGAACGCGATGTAGAGGACCGTCCAGCCCATGTACGCCCCTCTCCCAGTGGCCGTTACGCAGTGTGTCGCAAATACGTGCGGCCGGTCTAGGCCCGCGGTGGGTGGTGCAGGCCCAGGTTCTCGTAGATTTCCAGGGTCGCCGTGGAGTTGTTGAGCGTGATGAAGTGCAGTCCGGGCACACCCTCGGCCAGCAGTCGCGCGCAGAACTCCGTGGCGAACTCGATGCCGATCGAGCGTACCGCCGCCGGATCGTCCTTGGCTGTGAGGATCCGCTCTTTCAGCTCCGGCGGGAACGAGGCGTTGCTGAGCTTCGGCAACCTCTCCAGCATCTTCACACTGGTCACCGGCATGACCTCGGGGATGACCGGGGTCTCGCAGCCGGCCGCGGCGACCCGGTCGCGCAGCCGGAGGTAGGACTCGGGCTGGAAGAACATCTGGGTGATGGCGTAGTCGGCGCCGGCCCGGCACTTGTCGACGAAGTGCGCGACGTCCGTGTCCCAGTCGGCGGAGCGCGGGTGCATCTCCGGGAAGGCGGCGACGCCGACGCAGAAGTCGCCCGACTCCTTGATGAGCCTGACCAGTTCGGCGGCGTAGGTCAGGCCCTCGGGGTGCGCGATCCAGTCGGCGCCCGGGTCGCCGGGCGGGTCGCCGCGCACCGCCAGCATGTTGCGGATCCCGGCGTCGGCGTACTGGCCGATGATGTTGCGCAGCTCGGCGACGGAGTGGTCGACGGCGGTGAGGTGCGCCACCGGGGTCAGCGTGGTGTCGGCGACGATCTGCTGGGTCTCGCGGACCGTGCCCGCGCGTGTGGAGCCGCCGGCGCCGTAGGTCACGGAGACGAAGTCCGGGGCCACGGCCTCGACCCGCCGCAGCGCACTCCACAGGTTCTTCTCGCCCTTGGGCGTCTTCGGCGCCGAGAACTCGAACGAGTACGTCGTCTTGCCGGTGGCGAGGATGTCACGCACCGTGCGGGCGCGATCAGTCCTCGTGCTTGCGGTTCCGAGGGCCATATGGGCAGGTTAGCCAGGGTGCGGCGGTCACCCAACCGGATGCGGGACTTTTGTCCACATTGTCGAGTTGTTGTCCACCCTTTGGACACCTGCCCGCCGGCCGACGTCCGTTGCCGACGGGCGGCTAGACCCGGGCCGGGGCCTGCCGCAGCCGCTTGGCGAACTCTGCGGCCGCCGCGCCCGGGTCCTCGGCGGCGGTGATCGCGCGGACGACGACCACGCGCCGGGCGCCCGCGTCCAGCACCTCGTCGAGGTTGCCGAGGTCGATGCCGCCGATCGCGAACCAGGGGCGGTCGGTGCCCAGCGCCGCCGTGCTGCGGACCAGGTCCAGGCCGGGTGCGTGGCGGCCGGGCTTCGTGGGGGTCGGCCAGCACGGACCGGTGCAGAAGTAGTCCACGCCCTCCTGGACGGCGGCAGCGGCGGCCTCGGACTCGGCGTGCGTGGAGCGGCCGATCAGCACCTCGTCGCCGAGGATGGCGCGGGCGGCGGGCACCGGCAGGTCGCCCTGGCCGAGGTGCAGCACGTCGGCGCGGGCGGCGTGGGCGACGTCCGCGCGGTCGTTGACGGCGAGGAGCTTGCCGTGGCGGGCGCAGGCGTCGGCGAGGACCTCCAGGTGCGCCAGCTCCTCCGCCGCCTCCATGCCCTTGTCCCGCAGCTGCACGATGTCGACGCCGCCGGCGAGCACGGCGTCCAGGAATTCGGGCAGGTCGCCCTGGCTGCGGCGGGCGTCCGTGCACAGGTAGAGCCGGGCGTCGGCGAGCCGGGCGCGGGCGGTGGTCGCGGCGGTGTCGGGCATGCGGGTGTCCCCCCGGTGAGTGGCGCGGTCCCACGACGGGCCGCGCGGTGGTGGCGTACGGGCACGGGCGCCCGGCGTGCGTGGCCCGCACGCCGGGCGGTGTGGCGGATCGGCGAGGGGCCTCTCAGACGGCGAGCGCCTGGGCTCGGCGCTTCACCTCCGTACCGCGATTCTCACTCAGGGCCTGTGCCGGGGTGCCGGGCAGGCTCGGGTCGGGCGTGAAGAGCCACTCCAGCATCTCCTCGGCCGTGAAGCCGTCGTCCCGCAGCAGCGTCAGCGTGCCGACCAGGCCCTTGACGACCTTGTCCTCGTCGATGAAGGCGGCGGGGATGTGCAGTGCGCGGTTCTCACCGCGGCGTACGGCGATGAGCTGGCCTTCCTTGATCAGCTGGCGTACCCGGGTCACCTCGATACCGAGCTTCTCGGCGATGTCGGGAACGGTGAGCCAGGCGGGCACGAGAGCATCGGTCTTTGCGTCAATCTCGGTCACGCCTCCAGCCTGCCACCTGGCACTGACACTCGGAAACCGGCTACGCCGTGGCCGTCGTCGCCGCCTTCAGCGGCTTCGCCGGGTCGGCCAGCAGCTCCGGGTCCATCGTCGCCCCCGACTCGATCAGCCGTCTGCCCTGCGCCAGGTCGCGGGGGCGGCCCACCGCCAGCACGGCGACCAGGCGGCCCTCGCGCAGCCAGCAGACCGTCCACGCCGCGCTCGCGGGGTCGCCGCGCCACACGGTGGTGTCGGCGGACGCGTGGTGACCGGCGTACTGGACGAAACGGCCGAACTGCTCGGACCAGAAGTACGGCACCGGGTCGTAGGCCGCCGGGACCTCGCCGGCCGGCCCGCCGACGATGTCCGCGGCGACCGTGCGGGGGCCCTGGAGGGCGTTGTCCCAGTGGTGCACCAGCAGCCGCTCGCCGTAGCGGGCGGAGGGGAAGGAGGCGCAGTCGCCGACCGCGTGGACGTCCGGCGCGGAGGTGCGCAGGTGGCCGTCGGCCAGGACCTCGCCGTGCACGCCGAGCGCGATGCCGGAGCCGGCCAGCCAGCCGGTGGCGGGGCGGGCGCCGATGCCGACGACGACCGCGCCGGCGGGCAGCCGGGTGCCGTCGTCGAGGACGACCCGGCCGGGCTCACCGGGGCCGCCCGGCTCGACGCGCTCCACGCGCGCGCGGGTGCGCAGTTCGGCGCCCGCGTCGGCGTACCAGGCGGCCATCGGCGCGGTGACCTCGGCGGGCAGCGCGTCGGCCAGCGGCCGGTCGGCGGCCTCCACCACGGTCACCGCGCAGCCCGCCTCACGCGCGGCGGTGGCGAACTCGGCGCCGATCCAGCCCGCGCCGACCACCACGATCTCGTGCTGCCGGGCGAGCACCGGCCGCAGCCGTTCGGCGTCGTCCAGGGTGCGCAGCAGGTGCACCCCGGGCACGCCCTCGGAGCCCGGGAGCCGGACCGGTTCGGCGCCGGTCGCCAGGACGAGCGCGTCGTACGGCACCGGCCCCTCGGAGGTGTCCAGCACGTGTTCGCCGGGGCGGACGCCCAGGGCCGCGCAGCCCAGCCGCAGGGTGATGCCGAGCGCCTCGAAGTCGACGTCGAAGGCGGAGCCCTCGGCGGTGCCGAGCAGGACGGCCTTGGACAACGGGGGCCGGTCGTACGGCTGGTGCGGTTCCGCGCCGATCAGGGTCACCGGGCCGGCGAAGCCCTGTTCCCGCAGGGCGACCGCGGTCTGCACGCCCGCCATCCCGGCGCCCACGACGACCGCGCGCCGCTCCGCGCCCGCCGCCGGTCCCTGTCCCCGTTCCCGCGTCTGCTCGCTCACCCGATCACCATAGACACCTGCCGGGCCGCCGGTCACAGCCCGTGCGCGTCGAGCTGTTCCACCACGCTGGTCCCGCTGCCCGGCTGCGACTCCCACTCCCAGGTCTCCTCCAGCCGCACGCGCCCGTCGGGCAGCTCGACGACGGTGGACCGGCAGTGCCCCGAGGAGGTGCTGCCGTCGGTCCTGAGCTGTACGTACCGGAAGTCGAGGCGGTCGCCCTCCCTGGTGCCCACCAGCCGCCCGCGCACCACGTCACCGCCCTCGTACTCGGCCCACACGGCGCCGTCCTGCTCGTGGTAGGTGAACCGGGTACGCGTGCCCACCTGGCCGGGCGCCTGGTCGGCGACGGGGGCGAGGACGAGACCGTCGAGTGAACGCGCCACGGGTGGAGGCTCCCTTACACGTGCGATGCGCTGCGGGCTAGGGTGGCCAACGTAAGGCACTCGCGGGAGCCCGGACGCACCGGGCTGAGAGGGAGGCTGGCGGCCTCCGACCGTACGAACCTGATCCGGGTCATGCCGGCGAAGGGAGGGGCTGGACGCCCATGTCGTCTCCACCACACACGCCTCGTACGTCCCGTACACCCGACGTGCTCGTCGTCGGCGGCGGGATCATCGGGCTGGTCACCGCCTGGCGGGCCGCGCAGCGCGGGCTGGTCACGGCCCTCGTCGACCCCGAGCCGGGCGGCGGGGCGGCCCAGGTGGCCGCCGGGATGCTGGCCGCCGTCACGGAGCTGCACTACGGCGAGGAGACCCTGCTCGCGCTGAACGTCGCCTCCGCCGGCCGTTACCCCGGTTTCGCGGCCGAGCTGACCGAGCTGACCGGTCACGACCTCGGTTACCGCCGCTGCGGCACCCTCGCCGTCGCGCTGGACGCCGACGACCGCGCCCACCTGCGCGAGCTGCACGCCCTCCAGCAGCGTTCCGGCCTGGAGTCCGAGTGGCTGTCGGGGCGCGAATGCCGGCGTCTGGAGCCGATGCTCGCGCCGGGCGTGCGCGGGGGGCTCCGGGTGGACGGCGACCACCAGATCGACCCCCGCCGCCTCGCCCACGCGCTGCTGGAAGCCTGCGCACGCGCGGGCGTGGTCTTCCACCGGGTGTGGGCCGAGCGGCTCACCGTCGGGCGCGGGGACCGGGCCACGGGCGTCGTCACCGCCGACGGCACCGCGCTGGAGGCCGGGCAGGTGGTACTGGCCGGGGGGAGCCTGAGCGGGCGGCTGGCGGGCGTGCCGGAGGCCGTGCTGCCGCCGGTGCGGCCGGTGAAGGGGCAGGTGCTGCGGCTGACCATGCCGCGCACGGGCGCACGGGCGCCGCTGCTGAACCGGACCGTGCGCGCCGTCGTGCGGGGCAACCACGTCTACCTGGTGCCCCGGGAGAGCGGCGAGCTGGTCGTCGGCGCCACCAGCGAGGAGCTGGGCTGGGACACGACGGTCACCGCGGGCGGCGTCTACGAGCTGCTGCGCGACGCGCACGAGCTGGTGCCCGGCATCACGGAGCTGCCCCTGACGGAGACCCGCGCGGGTCTGCGTCCCGGCTCCCCGGACAACGCCCCGCTGCTCGGCCCGACCGCCCTGGACGGCCTGCTGCTGGCCACCGGTCACTACCGCAACGGCGTCCTGCTCACCCCCGTCACCGGCGACGTCATGGCGGACGTCCTGACCGGCGGGGAGCTGCCGCCGCCGGCCCGCCCCTTCAGCCCCCGGCGCTTCGGCGCCGTCCCCGCACTCTCGGAGCAGCCCGCATGAACATCTCCGTCAACGGCGAGCCGCGCGAGGTGGCTCCCGGCACGGCCCTGGACGTCCTGGTGGGCACGCTCACCCGGGCCCCGTCCGGGGTGGCCGCCGCCCTGAACGAGACCGTCGTCCCGCGCGCGCGGTGGTCCGCCACCGCCCTGGCCGAGGGCGACCGCGTCGAGGTCCTCACCGCCGTCCAAGGAGGCTGACCATGGCCGACGATCCCTTTGTCCTCGGCGGTACGACGTACGCGTCCCGCCTGATCATGGGCACCGGCGGGGCGCCCAGCCTGGACGTGCTGGAGCGCGCGCTGGTGGCCTCCGGTACGGAGCTGACGACCGTCGCGATGCGGCGGGTGGACGCCTCGGTGCACGGCTCCGTGCTGTCCGTGCTGGAGCGGCTCGGCATCCGGGTGCTGCCCAACACGGCCGGCTGCTTCACCGCCGGGGAGGCGGTGCTCACCGCCCGGCTGGCGCGCGAGGCGCTGGGCACGGACCTGGTCAAGCTGGAGGTCATCGCCGACGAGCGCACCCTGCTGCCGGACCCGGTCGAGCTGCTGGACGCGGCGGAGACGCTGGTCGACGACGGGTTCACGGTGCTGCCGTACACCAACGACGACCCGGTGCTCGCGCGGAAGCTGGAGGACGTCGGCTGCGCGGCGATCATGCCGCTGGGCTCGCCGATCGGGTCCGGGCTCGGGATCCGCAACCCGCACAACTTCCAGCTGATCGTGGAGCACGCGCGCGTGCCGGTGATCCTGGACGCCGGGGCCGGTACGGCGTCGGACGTGGCGCTGGCGATGGAGCTGGGGTGTGCGGGTGTGATGCTCGCCTCGGCGGTGACGCGGGCGCAGGAGCCGGTGCTGATGGCCTCCGCCATGCGGGCGGGGGTGGAGGCGGGGCGGTTGGCCCGCCGGGCGGGGCGGATTCCGCGGCGGCATTTCGCCGAGGCGTCTTCTCCTGCGGAGGGCTTGGCGGTGCTGGATCCGGAGCGGCCGGCCTTTTAGCCGGCCGGTCCTGGGGCTGGGCGGGGGCGGGAGCGCAGCCCGGCGTTGCGGGTGCCGCTGCGCCCACCCGTGCCGCCCCAGCGGCACGACTGCCCGCAGCGGGGGCGTCGCACGACTGTCCGCAGTTGCGTACGTCACAGGTGCGCTGCAGTCCCGCTCCCGTTCTGCTCGGCGGCGCGGGGTGTCCGTGGTGGCTCGTAGACTCACCTGCGTGGACACGACCCTCCAGGACCCTCTCGTCGGGCAGGTGCTCGACGGCCGGTACCGCGTCGAGGCGCGGATCGCGGTCGGCGGGATGGCCACGGTCTACCGGGCCGTGGACACCCGCCTGGACCGCGTGCTCGCGCTGAAGGTGATGCACCCGACGCTCGCGACCGACGCCACCTTCGTCGAGCGGTTCATCCGCGAGGCCAAGTCGGTGGCCCGGCTCGACCACCCCAATGTCGTCCAGGTCTTCGACCAGGGTGCCGAGGGGGCGTACGTCTACCTGGCGATGGAGTACATCGCGGGCTGCACCCTGCGGGACGTGCTGCGCGAACGCGGGGCGCTCAGGCCGCGGGCCGCGCTGGACATCCTGGAGCCGGTGCTCGCCGCGCTGGGCGCCGCGCACCGGGCGGGGTTCGTGCACCGGGACATGAAGCCGGAGAACGTGCTGATAGGCGACGACGGCCGGGTCAAGGTCGCCGACTTCGGCCTGGTCCGGGCCGTGGACACGGTCACCAGCACCACCGGTGCCGTCCTCGGCACCGTCTCCTATCTGGCGCCCGAGCAGATCGAGCACGGCGCCGCCGACCCCAGGGTCGACGTCTACGCGTGCGGTGTCGTGCTGTACGAGATGCTGACCGGCGCCAAGCCGCACGACGGGGACTCCCCCGCGGCGGTGCTCTACAAGCACCTGCACGAGGACGTGCCGCCGCCGTCGGCCGCGGTGCCGGAGATGGCCTACGAGCTGGACGAGCTGGTCGCCGCGGCCACCGCGCGCAACCCGGAGATCCGGCCGCACGACGCCGTGGCGCTGCTCGCGCGGGCCCGCGAGGCGCGGGCGGCGCTGAGCACGGCACAGCTGGACGCCGTCCCGCCGCAGGCGCTCGCCGGGGAGCACGACAACGCCGAGGACCGCACGAGCGTGATCCCGCGCGCCCTGACGATGCCCCGGCCGCTGCCCGTCAACGAGGACGACGAGACCGAGGGGACCGACGGCACGGACGGCCGCTTCACCGCGGGCGGCGGGGTCGGCCCGGACGGAGTCAACCGCACCAGCCGGCTCGCCGCTCCCCCGCCGCCCCCCGCCCCGTCCCGGCGGCTCCGGCTGCGCCGCGGGCCGCTGACGATCGTCGTGGCCGTGCTGCTGGTGCTCGGGGTCGGCACGGGCGTCTGGTACATCAACTCCGGCCAGTTCACCAAGGTGCCGCCGCTGCTGTCCAAGACCGAGGCGCAGGCCCGGGACCGGCTGGACGACGCCGGTCTCGACGTCGGCAAGGTGCGGCACGCCTACAGCGACACCGTGGAGCGCGGCAAGGTCATCAGCACCGACCCCGCGGCCGGTGACCGCATCCGGAAGAACGACTCCGTGTCCCTCACCGTCTCCGACGGCCCCGACACCGTGAAGCTGCCGGACGTGGCGGGCTACAAGCTGGACAAGGCCCGGACGCTGCTGGAGGACGAGGGGCTGGAGCCGGGCATGGTGACCCGGGCGTTCAGCGACGAGGTGGCCAAGGGCTTCGTGATCTCCACCAAGCCCCGCTCGGGCACCACGGTGCGCGCGGGCTCCGCGGTCGCCCTGGTCGTCAGCAAGGGCAGCCCGATCGACGTCCCGGACGTCACCGGCGACGACCTGGACGACGCCAGGGAGGAGCTGACCCGGGCCGGCCTGGAGGTCAAGGTCGCCGACGCGCGGGTGAACTCGGAGTACGACAGCGGCCAGGTGGCCCGGCAGACGCCGGAGCCGGGCGGCCGCGCCGCCGAGGGCGACACGGTGACGCTCACCGTGTCCAAGGGCCCCCGGATGATCGAGGTCCCGGACGTGGTCGGGGACAGCGTGGACGACGCCAAGCAGAAGCTGGAGGACGCGGGCTTCGAGGTGGACGAGGACCGCGGTCTGCTCGGGCTGTTCGGCGACACCGTCAAGAAGCAGTCCGTGGACGGCGGGGACACCGCTCCCGAGGGCTCCACCGTCACCATCACGATCCGCTGACGGGGCGGCCCGACAGGCCGAACCCCATGGTCAACAGGCCGTGTACGAAGGGGTGTTGCCCCCTCTGCTTCCCCGGGCACGGACCGCTACTATGGCGGCTCCGCAGGCGGTCGGGGCCTGCGGTGGCGGACGGGGGGAGGGCGCCGTGGCGGCGGAACCGGTCGTGCGGACGGCCGTCACCGACGACTGGCAGGTGAGCATCCTCGGCCCGGCCGGCAACCCGGTGGGCGGCGGAGTCATCGTCCCGCCCCGTTACGTGCTGACCTGCGCCCACGTCGTGACGTCGGCCATGGGCGGACGCCTGGAGGACGACCCGCACGCCACGGTCACGGTGACCCTCAGCAGCGGGCTGAAGCTGACCGGCTCCCCGGGCGGCGGGCACCACTACACGGGCGGCAGCCACCACGAGGACGTCTCGGTGCTCACCCTGCACGGCGACCTGGGGCAGGCCAACGGCCAGTTCCCCACCTCGCACGCCCATCTGTCCACCGGCGGCTACACCGCCAAGCGGCCCATGCAGGTGTACGGCTATCCGCAGGGGCAGCCGCACGGGGTGTGGGCGGACTGTCTGATGGCCGGGCGGGGCGGCCCGGAGTCGGCGCTGATCCAGCTGAACGACGCACCGGACACCGGCCGCCGGGTGGCCCGCGGCTACAGCGGCTGCGGGGTCCGGGACGCCGCGACCTCCCGCGTCGCCGGGCTCGCCGTGCTGCGCGACAAGTCGCCCGAGGCGGGCGTGACCTGGATGATCCCGCTGGAGCGGCTGGCCCGCGACTGGCCCCCGTTACGGGCGGCGCTGGCGCTGTCCGGCGAGCGCCTGGCGCCGCTGCCCGCGCCGGCGCCGCCGGATCCGGACGACGGCCCGTTCGACGACGAGGCGATGGACGACCTCTACCGGCTGCTGCTCGACGGCCGGCTCGCGATGCCGGGCCTGGTAGCGCTGCGCGACGACGCGCTCGGACCGGTGCGCCGCCCCTGGCAGGGCTCCCCCGAGGACATCCTGGGCATCGTGCACGACCTGCGGCACATCGCCCAGGCGGGCCGGCCGGTGCCGCCGCTGCTGACCTTCGTCGCCGCGCTGTCCCGGCGGGTCCCCGGGCCCCGCGGCCAGGAGCTGGCCCGTTGGGTGCGCGGGCGGGCGGGCCACTGCACCCCGGCGGTCGATCCCGGCCCGCTGCTGGAGCGCCGGGTGCGCCCCGGCGGGGCGGGCACCCGGTGGACGTACGCCACCTTCCGCGTCACTCCGGCGTCGCCGGGCCGGCACTACCTGCTCGACGTGTTCCGGCAGCACGAGGGCGCGCCGCGGGAGGCCGTGCAGCAGTACACCGAGGCGATGCGGCTGGCGCGGCTGGAGCGGCTCGTGGTGGACGAGATCATCCGGATGCGCCGGGAGAAGGCCATCGACTCCCCCGACCTGTTCGTGGAGTTCGTCCTGCCCCGCGAGCTGCTGGGCCGGCCGGTCGACGGACTGCCGATCACGACCCCGAGCGGCGCGGAGGTGCGCCTGGGGGTGGTGCACCCGGTCGCCGTGCGCAGCCTCGAGCGCCAGAACGCGTCGGAATGGGTCGACTGGGGGCATAACTGGTCCCGGAAGTGGGACAGGATGAAGGCATTGTCCGCACTCTCCGGAGAGGGCGTGGTCGCGGTGGTCCCCGCCCGGAACCAGGACGGTCCGTCCCACGAGGCACTGTTCTCCGCCCTGTACGCGGACGACGGGCCGCTGGCGCTGGTCCTGGGTTTCCCGCCGCGGGTGCCCCGCAGGCGCGCCCCGGACTCCCCGCGGGTGCCCCGCAGGCGTGCCCTCGACGCCGAGTTCGACGCGGCCCTGGACGCGGGGGTGCCGGCCCTGGTCTGGGCCCACGACGAGCAGGACGGGCCGTCCGTCGTCGCCGACCTGCCGGACCGGCTGCGGGCCGCCGGGGCGCGCACGCTGCCCGGGGAGGTGCTGCGGGCCCGGCGCGGGGAGTGGTCGTCCCGGCCGGGTGCGGCCCGGCCGCGGGTCGGGGGCGGTCTGCGGCTGGGCTTCCTGTGGGACCCGTTCGACCGGCTGCCCCCGCACACGCCCCTGACCCCACCAGCTCCCGCTTCCGGAGGTGCCTCGTCGTGACCGAGCCCGCAGCCCCGCAGCCGCCTGCGTGGTGGATCTACCGCGGTGACGGTGTCCCGCACAACGGCATCGAACGGCTGCCCGATCCGCCGAGCTGGCGCCCGCTGCAGCAGGGCATGCCGCCGCAGGACGAGCCCGTGCCCCCGCAGCCCGCCGACACCCGCCGCGGCCGGGTCTTCCAGGTGGACCACGGCCTCGTCGACGCGGTCAACGCCGCGCTGCTGCTGCGCCGCCCGCTGCTGCTGACCGGGCGTCCCGGCACCGGCAAGTCCACCCTCGCGCACGCGGTCGCCTACGAGCTGGGCCTCGGCCCGGTCCTGCACTGGCCGGTGACCTCGCGCACCACGCTGCGGGACGGCCTGTACGCCTACGACGCCATCGGCCGGCTGCACGAGGCCAACCTGCGCCGCGCCGGACTGGAGACCGGGGAGGGCACCGGCGACATCGGCCGCTTCCTGCGGCTCGGGCCGCTGGGCACGGCGCTGCTGCCGCGCCGCCGTCCCAGGGTCCTGCTCGTCGACGAGCTGGACAAGAGCGACATCGATCTGCCCAACGACCTGCTCACCGTGTTCGAGGAGGGCCGCTTCACCGTCGAGGAGCTGCTGCGGCTGCCGCCGGAGCAGCGCACCGTCCCGGTGCGGACGGCGGACGGGCTCAGCGCCCCGGTGACGGACGGCGAAGTGGAGTGCTGGGCCTTCCCGTTCGTGGTGATCACCTCCAACGAGGAGCGGGAGTTCCCCGCCGCCTTCGCCCGGCGCTGCCTGCGCTACGACATCGAGCAGCCGGGTCCGGACCGGCTGGCGGCGATCGTCGCCGCGCACCTGGGCGCCGACGCGCTGGAGGAGGCGGCGCCCCTGGTGGAGGCGTTCCTCGCGGAGCAGAGCAACGGGAGTGTCGCGGTGGACCAGTTGCTCAGCGCCATCCAGCTGGCGCGGGCCGGTGCCGACGAGGACCCGGAGCAGTGGCAGGACCTGCTGCGCACCCTGTGGCGGCACCTGGAGACGGGGCCCTGATGCCGTACGAACCGCCGGAGCACCCCGCTCCGGACGCCCGGGAGATCGCCGAGGTCCTGTGGCTCGCGGCGCGGCTGGCCCGTGCGCCCCAGGACCCGGAGCCCGCCCGGCCGGCCTCCACCGCCCCCCGGCTGTCCGGGATCGCGGGCCAGCTGGAGCCGGGCTCACCGCGCCGGGGTCCCAGGGCCCGGCCACCGGCCGATCCGCCCGGCCCGGCGCCGGACGGCACCTGGTCCGAGGGGGCCGTGCCGGGGGCCGGGGAGCCGCGGCTGCACATGCGGAGCACCGACGCGCCGGACGGCCGTACGAGCGCCCCGGTACCGGCGCTGCCGGTGCGCTCCCCGGGGGTGCGGCCGCTGGCCCGGTCGGCGGAACTGGCCAAGGCCCTGCGGCCGTTGCGGCGGCGGGCCGCCTCCAGCGTCCGGCACCGGCTGGACGAGGAGGCGACGGCCGACCGGGCGGCCGAGACCGACGTCTGGGAGCCGGTGCTGGTCCCGGCGGAGGAACCCTGGCTCGACCTCGTGCTCGTGGTGGACACCGGCGAGTCGATGGTGCTGTGGGACGGCGCGGTGGCCGAACTGCGCGCGGTGCTGCGCCGGGTGGGCGCCTTCCGCTCCATCGCCGTGCGCTGGCTGGAGCACCTGCCGGACGGCTCCGTGACGGTGCGCGCCACCCCGCCGCCGTGGCCGGACGGCGCGGCCCCGCGCTCCGCCACCGGTGCGGACCGGCGGCTGCCCCACTCCCCGCGCGGCGCGGTGCTGGTCCTCAGTGACGCGATCGGTCCCGGGTGGGGCTCGGGTGCCGCGCACCGGCTGCTGGCCCGCTGGGCGCGCGGCGGCCCGACGGCGCTGGTGCAGCCGCTGGACCGGCGGCTGTGGCACCGCACCGCGCTGCGGCCGCTGCCCGTCGCGCTCAAGGCGTCCCGGCCCGGCGCCCCCAACGCGGACCTGCGCTCGGACGCCGACCGGCCGGGGCTGCTGGTGCCCGTGGTCGAACTCGCCCCGGCGGCCCTGCAGATGTGGGCGCGGCTGGTCGCGCGCCCCGAGTCCTCGCCCTTCCACGGGTACGCCGTACGGGCGGACGCCGCCCCGCGCCGGACGCCGGGGCAGGGGGCGGGCCCGGGCGGTGCGGGGCCCGCGGCGCGGGACGCGCGGCTGTCGCCGCTCGACCGGGTGCTGGCGTTCCGCGCGGAGGCCTCGCCGCAGGCTTTCGAACTGGCCGGATATCTCGCCGCCGCTCCCCTCTTCCTGCCGGTGATGCGCCTGGTGCAGCAGGTGATGGCGCCGCGCACGACCCCCTCGCACCTGGCGGAGGTCTTCCTGTCCGGCCTGCTGCACCCGGTGCCGGCGCAGCCCCGCCCGGCCGAGCAGACCGAGTTCGACTTCCCCGAGACCGTGCGGTCGCTGCTGCTGGGTTCGCTGCACCGGCAGGAGAGCCGCCGGGTCCTGACCGCCGTGTCGGGCTATCTGGCGGAGCACTCCTCGGCGCCGTACCGGTTCGACGCGACGCTGACCGACCCCTCGCGCGGGCTGCCCTCCCGGATCAGTGTCGAGAGCCTCCCCTTCGCCAAGGTCGACGCGGCGGTCGCCGACGCCCTGGGCGGCGGCTTCGCCGCCCGCGCCCGCGAACTGCGGGACCTCATCTCCCGGCAGCAGCGCCCCGGGGGAGATGGTGACGCAAAGTCGCCATACGATGACGGTGTGACTGACACCACATCCACCAGCGGAGCCATCGAAACGGGCGCCGGCCGCCCCCGCCCGGCCGGTCCCGGCACCCGGACCGGGGGGACGTCCGCACATCCGGGGGAACAGTCACGGCACACAGCGGAAAGGGATCCATCCGTGGCCGAGTCCGCCTCTCACCCGGTCGGCGTCAACGGCCCCCCGAAGACGGCGCAGGCTCCGACGGGCGCCCTTCCGACGCTCACCCGTCCGATGCGTTTCGAGGAGACCGTGCCGCAGGTGTGGGGCCGGCGCATCCCGCCGCGCAACCACAACTTCACCGGGCGCAGCGAGCTGATCACCCAGTTGCACGACCGGCTGGCCGACCGGCGGGCGGCCATCGTGCCGCAGGCCTTCTTCGGACTCGGCGGCGTGGGCAAGACCCAGCTGGCCGTGGAGTACATCTACCGCTACCAGTCCCAGTACCAGCTGATCTGGTGGATCAACGCCGAGGACCCCGCCCTGGTCCGCTCCGCCATCGCCGCTCTCGCACCGCACCTGGGCCTGGAGGCCGGGCCCAGCGGTGACGAGGCGCTTCCGCTCGTCCTCGACGCGCTGCGCCGGGGCTCTCCCTTCCGCAGGTACCTCTTGGTCTTCGACAACGCCGACCGTCCCGAGGACCTGGAGGAGTACTTCCCCTCCGGCGAGGGACACATCCTGATCACGTCCCGCAACCAGAGCTGGGCCGGTCACGCGCACCCCGTCTCGGTGGACGTCTTCTCCCGCGAGGAGTCGGTCCGCTTCCTGCAGCGCCGGGTGCCCGGCATGCCGACGCAGGACGCCTCCCGCCTGGCGGAGGCGCTGGGCGACCTGCCGCTCGCGGTGGAGCAGGCCGGTGCCTGGCACGCGGAGACGGCGATGTCGGTCGACGAGTACCTGGAACTGCTGCGCGAGCACGCGGACCGGCTGCTGGACACCTCCGTGCCCTCGGGGTACCCGCACTCCGTGGTGGCGACCTGGAACCTGGCGATGGAGCGCCTGGAGCAGCGCAGTCCGGCGGCCGTGCAACTGCTGCGGCTGTGCTCCTGCATGGCCCCGGAGCCGATCAGCTGGGCCATGCTGCGCAGCGCCGCGTTCGCCCCGCTGCCCTCGCCGCTCGCCGAGGCGCTGCGCGATCCCGTCGAACTGGGCCTGGCCACCCGGGAGATCGGCCGGCTCGCCCTGGCCCGGATCGACCACCGCAGCAACAGCCTCCAGATGCACCGGCTGGTGCAGGCGGTGCTCTTCAACCAGATGTCGGAGCAGGAGCAGGAGGACACCTACCACCTGACCCACGTGCTGCTGGCCGCCGCCGACCCGCAGGAGCCGGAGGACAACGACAACTGGCGCCGCTACTCCGAGCTGCGGCCGCACATCCGTCCCACCCGGGCCGTGGAGTGCGACCACCGGGAGGTGCGGGACCTGGTCATCAACGAGATCCGCTACCTGTACCTGCACGGCGACTACACCGGCGGCACGGAACTGGCCGAATTCGCCCGCAAGGAGTGGCAGCAGCGGCTGGGCGACGACCATCCGCAGACGATGCGCACCACCCGCTCCTACGCCACGCTGATCCGCAACTTCGGCCGTTTCGACGAGGCCCGGGAGCTGAACGCCCAGCTGCTGGTGCGGGCCCGCCGGGTGTTCGGCGAGGACCACGAGGAGACGCTGGCCATCGCCAACAGCAACGCGGCGGACCTGCGGGTGCTGGGCGACTTCGAGCAGGCCACGGAGCGGGACGCCGACACCCTGGAGCGGCTGACCAGGAGCTTCGGCCGGGACTACCCGCTGGCGCTGATGTCCGCCGCCAACCACGCGCTGGACCTGCGGCTGCTCGGCCGCTTCCAGGAGGCGCTGGAGCTGGACGCGGACACCTACCAGCGGCGGGTGCGCATCTTCGGCCCCGACGACCCGGTCACGCTGGTGGTGGCCGCCAACTACGCCCGCGACCAGCGGGAGCTGGGCGACTACCGGGGTTCCACCGAGTCGCTGCGGGCGCTGTACCCGAAGCTGCGGGACCGGCAGGGCCGCGAGCACCCGTCTACGCTGGACGTGGCGAAGAACCTCGCGGTCTCGCTGCGCGCGATGGGCGCCTACGAGGAGGCGTACGACCGGTCCTCGCGGACGGTGGAGCGCTACCGGGCGCGGTACGGCGAGGGCGACCTCAACACGCTGGCGGCGGTGGGCAACTACGCCATCGACCTGCTGCTGCGCGGCGAACTGGAGGACGCCGAGCGGCTGGCCGCGCAGACCGTGGCCGGGTACGAGCAGTTGTTCGGCGCGGACCACCCGTACCTGCCGATGACCGAGACGAACCACGCCCTGGTCCTCAGCGCGCTGGGCGAGCACGAGCGGGCGCTGTCCCTGAACCTGACGGCGTACGAGAAGCTGGCGGCCCGGTTCGGCCCGGAGCACAACTGCACCCTGCGCTGCGGGGTCAACCTCGCCAACGACCTGCACTCGGCGGGCCGCCACGAGGAGGCGGCGCAGGCCGACGGCCGGCACCTGGACGCCCTGCGGGCCACCGTCGGACCGGATCACCCGGTGACCCTGGTCTGCGGCGGCAACCTGGCGCACGACCTGCGCGCCCTGGGCCGGGACGAGGAGGCCGAGGCGCTCCGCGCGGACGTCCTGGCCCGCTTCGCCCGCACCCTGGGACGGGACTACCCGGTCGCCGAGGTCTTCGCCAGGGGCGAGCGGGCGTTCTGCGACATCGAGACCCCGGTGTTCTGACCGTCCTCCCCGGCTGCTCCGGACTCCCCGCTGCTCCGGGCGCGGCCCCGGCGGCGGGACCCTCTCCGGGCCGGGCGCGGCCGGGGCTACGGGCGCCTCGTCGGAGGCCGGGCCCGGACCGGGGCCGGCACCGGCGGCGTCCCCCGGCCGACGCGCCCGAGCGGACCCGGATCGGCGGTGGCCCCGGCGGGGTCCGCCCGGCCGACGCGCCTGGGGCCTGGGGCCGGGTGGGCGGGTCGGGCCTGCGGGTCCCTCCCGGCGGCTCCTTCCTCGTCCCTGGCCGGACCCGCGCCGGAGGGCTCCGCGTGGGGGTCGGCGTCCGCGAGCCAGGCCGCCAGGGTCAGCGGGTCGGGCGAGTGGGGCGGTGCCGGGCCGGCCGGCGTCGCCGCCTGCTGTGCGGTGAGCCGCAGGAAGAGGTCGCGGACGAGTTCGGTGCGTGCGCGCAGGAGATCCGCGCAGGGACGCCCCTCCTCGGCGGCCGCCGCGGCGAGTTCCGCCCAGCCCTGCGCCCGGTGCGGCGCGGCGCGCACCGCGTCCGCGGCCTCGCGGGCCGGGCGGGCGCGTTCGGCGCCCCGTTGCCTGGCCGCCCAGCGCCCGAACTCCGGTCCGGGCCCGGCCACGGCACCGGTGGCCGCCCGCACGTCCTCCGCCGGCAGCGGTCCCGCCGGGCGGCCGGCCCGCCACCGCGCGGCCAGCCGCTCGGCCGCGTCGGCGTCGGCGGCCGCCCAGCGCAGCCGCCAGACGGCCTCGTCGCCCGCCTGCACCCGGGCGACCGCGCGTGCGAGCCGTTCACCACCGCTCCCGCCCGCGTCACCGCCCCGGTCCCCGTCCCGTACGGTCCGCGCGAGCCGGTCGAGGAAGCGGGCGCCGAGGGCGGTGAGCCGGAGGTGGGCCGCCGCCTCCGTCAGGCCGCGCTCGACGTGGGCCCGGGTCTGGGCCAGGCGCCAGGCCGCGTCGGCCCGCGCGGGCCCGTGCCGGCTGCCGCTGCGGTCCTGCCAGAACGCCAGGTCGCCGAGGTGGGCGTAGATGCCCTGGAGCAGTCCGCCGGGCGGCCGCGGGTCGGGCCGCCAGGGCGCGTACAGCCGGGGTCCGCCACCGGGCTCGCACAGGGTCACCAGGTCGGTCAGGGCGCTGAGCTTGCTGTGCTGGAACTCGTGCAGCAGGGTCAGCGCCAGCCGCTCGGGGTCGGCGGGCCAGGAGGTGAGCACGGTGCCGAAGGCGTGCCGTGAGGTCGCCGAGGCCACGCCGCGGGCCGGGGCGGGCAGCGGCACGATGCCGTTCAGTCCGGCCGCCAGTTCCTCGGCCCGGCGCGGATGGTTGTCGACGAGCAGTTCCCAGGCCTGGCGCAGGAGGTCCTGCCAGGCCGCGGGTCCCGCGCTGGCCGTCTCCAGCGCGGGCAGCTCCGGTGCGGCGGTCTCCAGCGGCAGCCGGAGCGCCAGCCCCCGGTGCCGGGCGTCGAGCACGGCGACGGGCTGCCAGCCGTGCCCCGGGCGGGCCGGGTCGCGCGGCAGGACGCGTTCCCCGGCGGCGGTCAGGACGCGCACCCGGCAGCCCCCGGCCGCCGGGGTGTCCGGGGCCCCCGCGGCAGCGGCCGGCGCCTCGACGACGACCAGGGCCTCGGGCGCCTCGCCGAGCCCGGTGACCGTGCCGAGGCCGGGCAGGGGCAGGCGCCCCTCGCGCACCGGCACGGTGATCCGGGCGGGGTGGGCCGCGCGTACCGCCGCGAGGACCGCGAGGGCGGCCAGGTCCCGGCCGGCGCACCGGCCCCGGTGGTGGGCCGGGCAGTCGCGCAGGGTCCGGGCGGCCCAGGTGCCGAAGGCGGGGCCGTCGATCACCGACCGGGCCGCCCCGGGGGCGACGCGTTCGACGCCCGCCAGCAGGTCCGCGGCCGGTTCGGCGGCCCGGCCGCACGGTCCGTCCAGCGCGCGGCGCAGCAGCAGGAGGTTGCGGCTGCGCCGGGCGCCCCGCAGCAGGAGCACCGCGGGCCGGCCGCCCTCCCCGGCGGCCAGGGCGTCGAAGACGTCGTCCGGCAGGACGTACGGCCCGATCACGTCGGCGCCGCGGTGCGTGCGAGCCGGCGCCGGATGTGCCCGATGAGCAGGAGCAGGTCCGCGCAGTACACGGTGGGCGCGCGGTAGCCGGAGCCGGGGCGGTAGCGGTGCCCGTACTCGCCGCCGCCGCACACGGACAGCTCCGGGCAGCGCAGGCACTGCTCGGCCAGGGCGCGCTCCCCGGCCTGCCGGGCGGCGAATCCGGGATGCAGCAGGACCTCGTCGAAGGAGTGGCGGAAGACGTCGAGGCCGCTCGCGGAGGAGCCGTCGGGTCCGGTGCGCAGCGTGTCGTTCTGGTGGACGGACCCGTCGGACTCGACGAAGACGGAGACGCTGCTGGTCACGCCCACCCAGTCGAGCCTGCTGTGCCCGCCGAGCACCAGGTGCAGCAGCTCGTCCAGGATCCGCACGGAGGTCTCCTTGCGCGGCGCGTCGGCCCAGCGGTCGAAGACGGCGGCCAGCCAGCGCCCGTACGTCCCGGCCGGTGCCGGGGGCGGGGCGCCCCAGTGGCCGTGCGGCAGCAGGAAGTCGATCAGCGGCGGCCGGGTCGCCAGCAGCGACTCGTAGACGGCGACCGGGTCCCTGGCCGCGTCCACCGTGCACAGCAGCCCGGCGTACAGCTGCGGGTAGCTGCCGGACAGCAGCCGCAGACCCGCCAGCACGTCGTCGTAGGAGCCCCGTCCCCCGCGGGTGCGGCGGTGCGCGTCGTGCGCCTCCCGGTCGCCGTCCACGCTGACGCCGATCCGCACCCGGTGCTCGGCCAGCGTGTCCAGCATGCGGGTGTCGAGCAGCGTGCCGTTGGTCTGCACGGTGAACTCGGTCTCGGTGCCCGCCTCGCGGACGGTCTCCCGCACGGTACGCACGGCCTCGGCGACCCCCTCGGGTCCGGCCAGCAGGGGCTCGCCCCCGTGCAGCACGACCCGGACCTGCCGCAGCCCGTGGCGCCGCGCGTGCTCCGCGATCCGCTCGGCGGTGCGGCGCAGGGTCGCCTGGCTCATGGCACGGGGCTGCCGGCGCCAGGTGCGGTCGCCGTGTTCGTAGATGATGCAGTAGTCGCAGGCGAGGTTGCACCGGCTGCGGGTCTTGAGGACGAACTGGCGCAGCGGGACCGGCCGCCAGCCCTCGTCCAGGAGTGCCGCGACGTCGACCGCGGGTCGGTCAGGCGCTCGCCTGCCAGCTGGTGTATTCGTCGTCATGGGACTGGGCGGCCTCCGTCTGCAGCCGCTCCAGGGCCACCGCGAGTACGGAACCGGGAAGCGCGCGCAGTTCGTCGACGGTGCATCCGGCGATGTCCGGCAGTGCGCACTCGACCCCCGTGGTCTCTTCCACGCCTCGGCCCCCTCCTGCTTCCGGGACGTCCGGCATCCGGTCCCGCGCCGCGGCACACCGCCGCCCGTGCATGGTAGGCGGATCCGGGTGCGGTGCGGGAGAGGGCCGCGCTCCCCCGCGGACGGATCCGGACACCCGGTTGCCCGGGCATGCCGCCCCTCAGCCTTCCCACACGGCACGCACGATCAGGTGGGCCTCTCCGGTCGCCTTGGCCACGACCGCACCCGCCTCCCCGCTGAGCTTCACCCCGAACTCCAGCTCCAGCCGGCTCGGGGCGACGTCGAGGGACGTCATGCGGGTGTGCGCCTCGGCGGCCATGCGCCGGATGCCGTCGAGGGCCTCGCCGAGGCCCTCCTGGGCGCGCCGGACGACCGTGCTCCCGTTGACCGAGATCTCCTGCAGTCCGTAGACGTCCTCGTCGACCGGTTCGACCAGGACCCGGCCGCCGTCCGGCAGCGCGAAGCTGACGACGTCCCCCATCTGGCACCCTCCCCAGGCTCGGCAGCGCCGGTGCGCTGAGGCAGTCGTACCCTGATCCGGGGTCCGTCCACACGTCCTGGCATCCTTGGTGCGGACATGAGCACCGCATCCCCCACCCCCGCCCTGCCGCGCAACCCCGTCGGCGGCCACGTCCCCGTGGCCGGCGGGCTGCACTCCGTCGGCCTGTCCTACGCCCGTGAACTGAAGGCGGAGGCCGTGCAGGTCTTCGTGGCCAACCCGCGCGGCTGGGCCACCCCGGCCGGCAACCCCAAGCAGGACGAGGCCTTCCGCGAGGCCTGCGCGGCCGGGTCGATCCCGGCGTACGTGCACGCTCCGTACCTGATCAACTTCGGCTCGCACACCGAGGCGACGGTGCAGCGCTCGGTCGAGTCGCTGCGGCACTCGCTGCGGCGCGGGCGGGCGATCGGGGCGCTCGGCGTGGTGGTGCACACCGGCAGCGCGACCGGCGGGCGGGAGCGGTCTGTGGCGCTGAAGCAGGTACGGGAGCACCTGCTGCCGCTGCTCGACGAGCTGACCCACGACGACGACCCGTACCTGCTCCTGGAGTCGACCGCGGGGCAGGGCGCCTCCCTGTGCTCGCGGACCTGGGACTTCGGGCCGTACTTCGAGGCGCTGGACAGCCATCCGAAGCTGGGCGTGTGCCTGGACACCTGCCACGTCTTCGCGGCCGGCCACGACCTGACCGGCCCCTCGGGCATGCACCAGACCCTCGACCTGCTGGTGGACACCGTCGGCGAGGGCCGGCTGAAGCTGATCCACGCCAACGACTCCAAGGACGTGGCCGGTGCCCACAAGGACCGGCACGAGAACATCGGCGCCGGGCACATCGGCGAGGACCCGTTCCGCGCGCTGATGACCCACCCGGCGACCGAGGGCGTGCCGCTGGTCATCGAGACACCGGGCGGCAAGGAGGGCCACGCGGCGGACGTGGCGCGGCTGAAGAAGCTGCGCGACGGCTGACCCCCGAGGGCGCCGCGCCGGGTCACAGCTCGGGGCCGTCCCCGGGCTCCTCCTGGTAGGAGTAGCGCTGCTCCCGCCAGGGGTCGCCGATGTTGTGGTAGCCGCGCTCCTCCCAGAAGCCCCGCCGGTCGGCGGTCATGTACTCGATGCCGCGCACCCACTTCGGGCCCTTCCAGGCGTACAGGTGCGGGACGACCAGCCGCAGCGGGAAGCCGTGCTCGGCGGTGAGCAGCTCGCCGTCCTTGTGGGTGGCGAAGAGGGTGCGCTCGGCGGCGAAGTCGGACAGCCGCAGGTTGGAGCTGAATCCGTACTCGGCCCACACCATCACATGGGTGACGTCGGGCGCGGGCGGGGCCAGCCGCAGGATCGTGGCGGCCGGGACGCCGCCCCACTCGGCGCCGAGCATGCTGAACTTGGTGACGCAGTGCAGGTCGGCGACGACCGTGGTGTAGGGCAGGGCGGTGAACTCGTCGTGGGTCCAGCCGTGCTTCTCGTCGTCGGTGGTGGCGCCGAAGACCCGGAACTCCCAGCGCTCGGGGCGGAACTTGGGGACGGGTCCGTAGTGCGTGACGGGCCAGCCGCGCTGCAGCCGCTGTCCCGGCGGGAGCTCGAACCGCGACGCTCCTTGCGAACCGTCTTCTCCCGATCCGTCTTCCACCGGCTGACCCATGCCTCCATCCTGACAGACCCGGGCCGATGCCCCTCACCCACCTCACTTACATTCGGGCAAAGGCGGATAATCGCGACCAAGCCGACTAATCCTGTACTTACTTACTAAGTCAACACTTACTGGACGATCTTCGATGCCGGTGCAATCATGCCGCGCAACACGCCTGTTCCCGTTCGAAGGAGCCTCAAGCGATGCAGGGCGACCCGGAAGTCATCGAGTTCCTCAATGAGCAGCTGACCGCCGAGCTGACGGCGATCAACCAGTACTTCCTGCACGCGAAGCTGCAGGACCACAAGGGCTGGACCAAACTCGCGAAGTACACGCGCGCGGAGTCCTTCGACGAGATGCGCCACGCCGAGGTGCTCACCGACCGCATCCTGCTCCTGGACGGCCTGCCGAACTACCAGCGGCTCTTCCACGTGCGGGTCGGCCAGAGCGTGACCGAGATGTTCCAGGCCGACCGGGAGATCGAGCTGGAGGCGATCGACCGGCTGCGCCGGGGCATCGAGGTGATGCGGGCCAAGCACGACATCACGTCGGCCAACGTCTTCGAGGCGATCCTCGCCGACGAGGAGCACCACATCGACTACCTGGAGACCCAGCTCGACCTGATCGAGAAGCTGGGCGAGTCGCTCTACCTGTCGACGGTGATCGAGCAGACCCAGCCGGACCCGTCGGGGCCGGGATCGCTCTAGTCTCCGGCCCTCAGGCCGCCTCGGGAAGCTCCGAGAGGACCGGGGCGCCCTGGTCCGCCAGCTGCCGGCGGGGGCAGGCCCCGCGCCCGAGCAGAGCCTGGATGCGCCGTACGCAGCCGCCGCAGTCGGTGCCCGCCTTGCAGGCCGAGGCGATCTGCCGGGGCGTGCACGCACCGGCCTCCGCGTGGCTCTTCACCTGTTCCTCGGTGACACCGAAGCAGCTGCAGACGAACACGCGGTTCACCTCCCGGGCGGGGTACAAGGTCGTGCCGTACCGACGACGACCGGAGGGCCCGACTGATCGGTGAGGCAAACCTAACCTTACCCATCGCGCAAGGCCGGTAAAAGTGGGAGGGGCGCGGATCCCGTGTGACCCGCGCCCCATTCCACCCGCCCCGTCCGGGGCGGACCGTCACTGGTCCCGGTACATCTCCGCCACCAGGAACGCCAGGTCGAGCGACTGGCTGCGGTTGAGCCGCGGGTCGCAGGCCGTCTCGTAGCGCTGGTGCAGGTCGTCGACGAAGATCTCGTCGCCGCCGCCCACGCACTCGGTGACGTCGTCGCCGGTCAGCTCGACGTGGATGCCGCCCGGGTGGGTGCCGAGCGACTTGTGCACCTCGAAGAAGCCCTTGACCTCGTCGAGCACGTCGTCGAAGCGGCGGGTCTTGTGCCCGGAGGCCGCCTCGTAGGTGTTGCCGTGCATCGGGTCGGTGATCCAGGCGACGGTCGCACCGGACGCGGTGACCTTCTCCACCAGCTCGGGGAGCCGGTCGCGGATCTTGTCCGCGCCCATCCGGACGATGAAGGTCAGCCTCCCGGGCTCGCGCTCCGGGTCCAGACGCTCGATGTACTGCAGCGCCTCCTCGGCCGTCGTCGTCGGGCCGAGCTTGATGCCGATCGGGTTGCGGATCCGCGAGGCGAACTCGATGTGCGCGTGGTCCAGCTGCCGGGTGCGCTCACCGATCCACACCATGTGCCCGGAGACGTCGTACAGCTGCCCGGTGCGCGAGTCGACCCGGGTGAGGGCCGACTCGTAGTCCAGCAGCAGCGCCTCGTGCGAGGAGAAGAACTCGACGGTCTGGAACTCCGCCGGGTCCGTCCCGCAGGCCCGCATGAAGTTCAGCGCGTTGTCGATCTCCCGGGCGAGCTGCTCGTAGCGCTGGCCGGAGGGGGAGGACTTCACGAAGTCCTGGTTCCAGGCGTGCACCTGCCTGAGGTCGGCGTAGCCGCCGGTGGTGAAGGCCCGCACCAGGTTCAGCGTGGACGCCGAGGCGTGGTACATCCGCTTCAGCCGCTCGGGGTCCGGGACCCGGGCCGCCTCGGTGAAGTCGAAGCCGTTGACGGAGTCACCGCGGTAGGTCGGCAGGGTGACGCCGTCACGGGTCTCGGTCGGCTTGGAACGCGGCTTGGAGTACTGACCGGCGATCCGGCCCACCTTCACCACGGGCACGGAGGCGGCGTACGTGAGCACGGCGCCCATCTGGAGGAGGGTTTTGAGCTTGTTGCGGATGTGGTCCGCGGACACCGCGTCGAAGGCCTCGGCGCAGTCGCCGCCCTGGAGGAGGAACGCCTCTCCCTTGGCGACGGCCGCCATCCGGGCGCGCAGCTGGTCGCACTCGCCCGCGAAGACGAGCGGCGGATACGACTCGAGGTCCGCGATCACTGCGCGCAGAGCCTCAAGGTCGGGGTACTCGGGCTGCTGCGCCGCGGGCAGGTCTCGCCAGGTGTTGCCAGCGCTCGGGCTGGTCTTAGCGTTCACGGTCACGGCCCCAACATTACGGGGTCGGAACCGGGCCCCCGCCCCCGTGCCCAGGAAATGAGACGCACCGAATGCTCCGTGGACAAGCCCGGTGCGTGGGGTACGCTGCGCCCTATGTTCGCGCACTCGACCCAGACCTGGTGGTGGACCGCTCATCCGGCGGCCCACTGACTGCGCGCGACACCAGACTCCGCGAAGGCCGCCCGAGGGGCGGCCTTCGGTGTTTGTGCGACCGGGTCCGTTCCTCTCCGACAACCGAGAAGGAACCGGACCCATGACAGCGCTCGACGGCCTCCTGGCCGACTCCCGTCCGTTCGCCCTGCTGCGCCGCCGTACCCCGGGCCGCGACCACGACACCGTCGAACTCCTGGTCGGCCCGGTCACCGAGCACGACCGGGTCGCCGACCTGCCCGACGAGGGGCTGGCGCTCGTCCCCTTCCGGCAGATCCGCGAGCGCGGCTTCGACGTCCGCGACGACGGCACACCGCTGCTGGTGCTCACCCCCGAGGAGCGGTACGAGATCCCGCTCGCCGAGGCGCTGGACCGGCTCCCCGGGCACGAGGTGCGGGTCGAGGGCGGCGGCTTCGACGTCGGCGACGAGGAGTACGCGCGGATCGTCGGCCGGGTCCTCGACGAGGAGATCGGACGGGGCGAGGGCGCCAACTTCGTGATCCGGCGGACGTACCAGGGCCGGATCCCGGGGTTCGGGCGGGCCGACGCGCTAGCGCTGTTCCGTCGGCTCCTGGCGGGCGAGCGGGGCGCGTACTGGACGTTCGTCGTGCACACCGGGGACCGGACGCTGGTGGGCGCCAGCCCGGAGGTGCACGTGCGGATGTCCGGGGGCACGGTCGTCATGAACCCGATCAGCGGCACCTACCGCTACCCCGCCGGGGGCCCAACGCCCGAGCACCTCCTCGGCTTCCTCGCCGACGGCAAGGAGATCGAGGAGCTGTCGATGGTCGTCGACGAGGAACTGAAGATGATGTGCACCGTCGGCGACATGGGCGGGGTGGTCGTCGGCCCGCGGCTCAAGGAGATGGCGCACCTCGCGCATACCGAGTACGAGCTGCGCGGGAAGTCCTCCCTGGACGCCCGGGAAGTGCTGCGGGAGACGATGTTCGCGGCGACGGTCACCGGCTCGCCGGTGCAGAACGCCTGCCGGGTGATCGAGCGGCACGAGGCCGGCGGGCGGGGCTACTACGCGGGCGCGCTGGCGCTGCTCGGCCGGGACCCGGGTGACGGGCCGGGCGGGGCGGCCGGTCCCCAGACGCTCGACTCCCCCATCCTGATCCGCACCGCCGACATCGACGCCGACGGGCGGCTGCGGGTGCCGGTCGGCGCCACGCTGGTGCGCGGCTCGGACCCGGCGGGCGAGGTCGCCGAGACCCACGCCAAGGCGGCCGGGGTGCTGGCGGCGCTGGGCGTACGTCCCCGGCCGCGTACGGAGGCCGGGCGGCCGCGGCTGGCCGACGACCCCCGGGTGCGGGCCGCGCTGGACGGGCGCCGCGCCTCGCTGGCCCCGTTCTGGCTGCGGATGCAGGAGCCGTCGGCCGCGCTGACCGGGCACGCGCTGGTCGTCGACGCGGAGGACACCTTCACGGCGATGCTCGCCCACGTACTGCGCTCCTCGGGCCTGGCGGTGAGCGTGCGGCGGTACGACGAGCCGGGGCTGCGCGAGGCGGTGCTCGGGCACGAGGGCGGCCCGGTGGTGCTGGGCCCGGGACCCGGTGACCCCTCGGACCCGGCCGACCCGAAGATGCGCTTCCTGCGGTCCCTGACCGCCGAGGTGCTCGGGGCGAACCGGCACGGCGTCCTCGGCGTCTGCCTCGGGCACGAGCTGATCGCGGCGGAGCTGGGGCTGGGCATCGTCCGCAAGGAGGTGCCGTACCAGGGCGCGCAGACGGGGATCGACCTGTTCGGGCGGCCGGAGACGGTCGGCTTCTACAACAGCTTCACCGCCCGCTGCGACGACGCCGCGGCGGCCGCGCTGACCGCGCGCGGCATCGAGGTGAGCCGCGCCGCGAACGGCGAGGTGCACGCGCTGCGCGGCCCGGGTTTCGCGTCGGTGCAGTTCCATCCCGAGTCCGTACTGACGCTGAACGGCACGGCGATCGTGCGGGAGCTGACCGGTCAGCTGCGCGGGACCAGCACGTTCTCCGAGCGGCGGCCCTGACGGTAGTCCAGGACGTTGCGCACCGTGGCGTCGACGATCTGGCCGACGGCGTCCTCGGTGTAGTACGCCTGGTGCGAGGTGACCAGGACGTTGGGGAAGGTGACGAGGCGGGCCAGGGTGTCGTCCTCGACGGCCTCCAGGGACTTGTCGAGGAAGAACAGGCCCGCCTCGGCCTCGTACACGTCCAGGCCCACGCCCGCGAAGCGGCCCGCGCGCAGTTCACCGACGAGGGCGGCGGTGTCGATCAGGCCGCCGCGGCTGGAGTTGATCAGGACGGCGTCGTCCCGCATCGCCTTCAGCGCGGCGGCGTCGATCAGGTGCCGGGTCTCGGGCATCAGCGGGACGTGCAGGGTGATCAGGTCGGAGCGGGCCAGCAGCTCGTCCTTCGGGACGTAGCGCATGCCGAGTTCGGCGCAGGCCGGGTTCTCGGCGACGTCCCAGCCGAGCAGGCGCATGCCGAAGCCGTGCGCGATCCGGGCGAAGGCCTCGCCGATCTTCCCGGTGCCGAGCACGCCGGCGGTGCGGCCGTGCAGGTCGCGGCCCATCAGCCCGTCGAGCCGGAAGTCGAAGTCGCGGGTGCGGATGGAGGCGCGCACGATCCGCCGGTTGACGGCCATGGCGAGGGTCCAGGCGAACTCGGCGACCGAGTAGGGCGAGTAGTACGACACCCGGGCCACGGTCATGCCGAGCCGCTCGGCCGTGTCCAGGTCGACGTTGTTGAAGCCGGTGGAGCGCTGGGCCACCATCCGGGTGCCGCCGGCCGCGAGGATCTCCAGGACGGCCGCGCCGAGGTCGGCGTTGACGGAGGTGGAGACGATCTCGTGGCCGGCCGCGATGGGGGCGGTGTCCGCGTTGAGGAAGACGTCCAGGCAGCGGACCTCCTCCTGGTCGCGGAAGGCCCGCTCGATCAGGGGCTTCTCGTCGGCCTGCACGCCGAAGGCAAGGATCTCCACGACCGCTCCCGTCCTGGTGGGCTCCGGGCCGAATATACGACCCCGGGCCCGCCGTCGCCGGTCAGCGGCCGTTCGGCCGGACGTCAGCCGAAGAAGACGCCGACCTCCTCGTACCGCGCCGGGTCGACCGTCTTCAGCCGGGCCGTGGCCTCGGCGATCGGGACCCGGACGATGTCCGTGCCGCGCAGGGCGACCATCTTGCCGAAGTCCCCGTCGCGGACGCAGTCGATGGCGTGCAGGCCGAAACGGGTGGCGAGCCAGCGGTCGAAGGCGCTGGGCGTGCCGCCGCGCTGGACGTGCCCGAGGACGGTGGTGCGGGCCTCCTTGCCGGTGCGCTTCTCGATCTGCTTGGCCAGCCACTCGCCGACCCCGGACAGCCGGACGTGTCCGTAGGAGTCCAGGGACTCGTCCTTGAGCACCATGTCGCCGTCCTTCGGCACCGCCCCCTCCGCGACGACCACGATCGGGGCGTAGGAGGCCCGGAACCGGGAGGTCACCCAGGAGCACACCTGCTCCACGTCGAAGCGCTGCTCGGGGATGAGGATGACGTTGGCGCCGCCGGCCAGGCCCGAGTGCAGGGCGATCCAGCCGGCGTGCCGGCCCATGACCTCGACGACCAGGACGCGCATGTGGGACTCGGCGGTGGTGTGCAGCCGGTCGATGGCCTCGGTGGCGATGCCGACGGCGGTGTCGAAGCCGAAGGTGTAGTCGGTGGCGGACAGGTCGTTGTCGATGGTCTTGGGGACGCCGACGCAGGGCACGCCGTACTCGTCGGCGAGGCGGGTGGCGACGCCGAGGGTGTCCTCGCCGCCGATGGTGATGAGCGCGTCGACGCCGAGTGCGGCGAGGTTCTCCTTGATGCGCCGGATGCCGCCTTGCTGCTGGAGCGGGTTGGTGCGCGAGGAGCCGAGGACGGTGCCGCCGCGGGGCAGGATGCCGCGGACGGCCGGGATGTCGAGCGGGACGGTGTCGCCCTCCAGGGGGCCGCGCCAGCCGTCCCGGAAGCCGGTGAAGTCGTAGCCGTACTCCTGGACGCCCTTGCGGACGACGGCCCGGATGACGGCGTTGAGCCCGGGGCAGTCGCCGCCGCCGGTCAGTACTCCGACCTTCATCGCGTAATCCCCTTGCCACAGTGGGTGGTTGAGGCCACTCCACTGTCCCGCGCGGGTCAGGCGTCGTCCAGACCCCGTTCTATCGCGTACCGCACCAGCTCCACCCGGTTGTGCAGCTGGAGCTTGCCGAGGGTGTTCTGGACGTGGTTCTGCACGGTGCGGTGCGAGATGACCAGGCGTTCGGCGATCTGCTTGTAGCTCAGGCCCTTGGCGACCAGGCGCAGCACCTCGGTCTCCCGGTCGGTGAGCCGGGGCGCGCCGGGGTCGTCGGTGCCGGCGGCGGGTGCGGGTTCGGAGGCGAGGCGGCGGTACTCGCCGAGGACCAGTCCGGCCAGGCCCGGGGTGAAGACCGGGTCGCCGGCGGCCGTACGGCGCACCGCGTCCCTCAGCTCCTCGGTGGAGGCCGACTTCAGCAGGTATCCGGTCGCGCCGGACTTCACCGCCTCCAGTACGTCGGCGTGCTCCCCGCTGGCCGAGAGCACCAGCACCCGCAGCTTCGGGTCGGCGCCGACGACCTCCTTGCAGACCTGGACCCCGGGCTTGCCGGGGAGGTTGAGGTCGAGCACGAGGACGTCGGGGGCGGCGGCGCGGGCGCGGCGCACCGCCTGGTCGCCGTCCCCGGCGGTGGCGACCACGTCGAAGCCGGACTCGGCCAGGTCGCGGGCGACCGCGTCGCGCCACATCGGGTGGTCGTCGACCACCATGACCTTGATCGGGTCCTGTCGTTCACTCATGGTCTGCTGCCTTCCCCCGCGCCGTGGTGCCGGCGGTCTTCTTCGGTGCCTTCAGTTCGACCTCCGTGCCCTGTCCGGGCACCGAGATCAGCTCGGCCGTGCCGCCGAGGTCGCGCAGCCGGCCCCGGATCGACAGGGCCACGCCGAGCCGTCCCTCGCCCTCGGCCTCGGCGAGCCGCCCGTCCGGGATGCCGGGCCCCTCGTCGCGGACGGTGACGATCACCTCGTCCGGTTCGTCCTCGACCAGGATCCAGGCGCGCGCCCGCTCGCCGACGTGTTGGCGGACATTGTCCAGCGCGGCGCCCACGGCGGCGGCCAGCTCCCGCGCGGCGTTCGGGGCCAGGAGGACCGGGGCGCCGGGTTCGGCCAGGTTCACCAGCGAACCGGCGTACGGGGCGAGCAGGGCGCGCAGGTCGACGGGACCGTCCGGGTCCGCCCCCTCCGGTTCCTCGACCACCCGGACGACCGCGCCCTCGGCGGTGTCCTCCGACACGCGGGAGACGGGGACCAGGCCGCCGGAGACCAGGGTGCGCAGGGCGACCTCCTGCTCACCGGCCAGCCGGCCCAGCTCGGCCGCCTCGCCGCCGATGACGGCGCCCCGGCGCTGCACCATCGCCAGCACCTGCAGGACGCTGTCGTGGATGTCCCGGGCCAGCCGCTCGCGTTCCCTGGTCGCCGCCTCGATCTCCAGGGCGCGGGCGAGGGTGCGCTCGGAGGCGCGGGCGACCTCGACGACGTAGCCGATGGCGATGGAGGCGACCCAGACCAGGACGACGTTGTGGACGGTGTCACGGGCCGGGGTGCCGCGTTCGACCAGGTTGGCGACGGCGACGAGGGTGGAGGCGACGGCGGCCCAGCGCCAGCCGCCCTTGACGGCGAAGGCGAGCACGGAGCCTGCGGTCCATATCGACGGCAGGGTCGGCCCGCCGTCCATGACCCGTTCGTGGGCGTCGGCGAAGGGCGTGAGCAGGATGCCGGTCAGGGCGACGGTGAGGTCGGCGGCGAGGAACCGCTTGGTGCAGCTCGCGGCGTTCGCGACCTTGGGGAGGGTGGCCAGGGTCCACACGAGGAGGACCGCGTAGTAGGCGACGGCCAGCTAGGGGCGGTCGAAGCCGGACCAGGCGGTGGCGAAGAAGCCGATCGCGTACAGCATGGTGAGCACGCGGTAGCCGGCCAGCGCGCGCCACAGCGGCTGCTCGACCGACATCCTCATGACTCTCTCGCGCCTGGCCATGTCCCCCCTCTCCGGGTCACCGGCACCCGGTGCCCCGGACTACGTACCGGCCCGGTCCTGCGCGGCCTTCGCCGCCTTGTCGCCCTTGGCGGCCTTGTCGCCCTTGGCGGCCTTCTCGGCCTTCGCCGCCTCCGCGAGCTGCCGCTTCATGGCGGTCGCGTACATGTCGACGTACTCCTGGCCGGAGAGCTTCATGATCTCGTACATGACCTCGTCGGTCACCGCGCGGAGCACGAAGCGGTCGTGCTCCATGCCCTGGTAGCGGGAGAAGTCCAGCGGCTTGCCGATGCGGATGCCGGGCCGCATCAGCTTCGGCATCACCTGGCCGGGCGGCTGGATCTTCTCGGTGTCGATCATGGCGACGGGGACGACGGGCGCGCCGGTGGCGAGCGCCACGCGCGCGAGGCCGCCCGGCTTGCCGCGGTACAGGCGGCCGTCCGGGGAGCGCGTGCCCTCGGGGTAGATGCCGAACAGCTCGCCGCGCTCCAGCACCTCCATGCCGCTCTTGATGGCCGCCTCCCCCGCGCCGCGCGCGCCGGAGCGGTCCACCGGGAGCTGGCCGACGCCCTTGAAGAAGGCGGCGGTCAGCCGGCCCTTGACCCCGGGGGTGTTGAAGTACTCGGCCTTGGCGATGAAGGTCACCTTGCGGTCGAGGACGGCGGGCAGGAAGAACGAGTCGGAGAACGACAGGTGGTTGCTCGCCAGAATGGCGGCCCCCTCGGCCGGAACGTGCTCCAGGCCCTCCACCCAGGGCCGGAAGGCCAGCTTCAGCGAGCCCCCGATGGTGACCTTCATCGCGCCGTACAACAACCGAGTGCCTCCCGTGTCCGTGGGTCAGACCTTATCCCGCGGTGCCGTCAATGGCCCCGACGGCCCTGGTCGGTGTCAGTGCGGTCGCGTACGGTGAAAGACCCGCGAGTAATCCCTGACGACAGGAGACCGAGACGTGTCGGTCCTGCCCGGAGCCGAGCCGTACCGCCACGAGGGCGGTGAGGTCGGCGTCCTCCTCTGTCACGGTTTCACCGGCTCCCCGCAGTCGCTGCGCCCCTGGGCCGAGTACCTGGCCGCGCGCGGCCTGACGGTGGCGCTGCCGCTGCTGCCCGGGCACGGCACCCGCTGGCAGGACATGCAGGTCACCGGCTGGCCGGACTGGTACGCGGAGGTGGACCGCGAGCTGCGCGTGCTGCGCGAGCGCTGCGCGCGGGTCTTCGTCGCCGGGCTGTCCATGGGCGGCGCGCTGGCGCTGCGGCTGGCCGCCAAGCACGGGGACGCGGTCAGCGGCGTGGTCGTGGTCAATCCGGCGAACCGGATGCACGGCGTCGCCCAGCACGCCCTTCCGGTGCTGCGCCACCTGGTGCCCGCGACGAAGGGGATCGCCAGCGACATCGCCAAGCCGCTCAGCACGGAGCTGGGGTACGACAGGGTGCCGCTGCACTCGGCGCACTCGCTGCGCGCCTTCTTCCGGCTGGCCGACGGCGACCTGCCGCAGGTGACCCAGCCGCTGCTGCTGCTGCGCAGTCCGCAGGACCATGTGGTGCCGCCGGCCGACTCGGCGCGGATCCTGGGCCGGGTGTCGTCGACGGACGTGACGGAGATCCTGCTGGAACAGAGCTATCACGTGGCGACGTTGGACCACGATGCGGACCGGATCTTCGCTCAGAGCGTCGCGTTCATCGACCGGCTCGCGCCCGGTTCCGTCGGGGAACCGGAGTCCGGTCTCGGCAAGGAAGGGACGGCCGCAGGTGGCTGAGCACGACTCCGACCGCGAGGACCGCGAGGAGCGCGAGGAGCGGGACCTGGAGCGGGAGCACCGCGAGGGACGGGAGCGCGCGGCGGACGGCGGCCCCGGGGCGCCGGACGTGCCCTTCGACGAGGACGCCGCCTGGGCCTCGATCGTCGCCGGGTACGGGGAGGAGCCCCCGGACCCGCCGGGCGCGAAGCCGTTCAAGTCGGTCGAGGACCTGGCGCTGCTGGAGACGGAGGTGAACGACGAGAAGCCCGGGGCGGACCGGCCCGCCCCGGACCGGCCGCTGGGCAGCTCCGTCGCCTTCGCGCCCGGCGTCGGCCCCCGCGACCACACGCCCGCCGAGCCGTCCGACGACGACTTCGACGCGGACGACGAGGGTCACTTCGTGCCGCCCGAGCCGCCGCCGCTGCCCGAGGCCGACCCCACCGCGAAGTTCGCCTGGCTGGGCGTCCTCGGCGGTCCGGTGCTGCTCCTGCTGGCGGTGGTGCTCGGCTGGGACATGACCTGGTGGCTGACGACCCTGAGCATCGGCGGCTTCCTGGGCGGCTTCGCCACCCTGGTCATGCGGATGCGGACGGGCGACGAGGACGACGACGACCCGGGGCGCGGCGCGGTGGTGTAGCCGGGCGGCCGGACCGCGCGACCGGGCCGGGCCCGGGGATCAGGCGGCGCCGGCGGGTACCCGGAGGGCGGTCAGGACCGGGAGGTGGTCCGTGGCCGCCCTCAGGTCGTCCTCGGCCACCCCGGTCAGTCCCGTCGGCACCCCGCAGCCCAGCACCTCGACGCCCTCGGTGACGAAGACCGCGTCGATACGGCGGTCGGGAGCGGTCGCGGGGAAGGTGTACTCGCCGCCCCAGGGCGCCGCGGTCCAGCAGTCGCGCAGCCCGTCCCCGAGCCGCCGGAAGGTGCGGCCGCCGGGGCGCTCGTTCAGGTCGCCGCCCGCGACGGCGTGCTTCACCCCGAGGCCGGCCAGGTGGCCGAGGAGCAGCCCGGCCTGTTCGTGGCGCTCGTCCGCGTCCAGGGACAGGTGGGTGCTCAGTACACCGAGACGGGCCCCGCCGATCCGGACCACGGCGGCGGCGATGCCCCGGCGGTGCCGGCCGGGGGTGAGCGGGAGCAGCACGTCCTCGGTGCGCTCCACGGTGGCCCGCAGCGAGCAGAGCAGCGCGGGGCCGGCGGCGGTGCCGCCGCCGGAGAGCAGGACCAGGTCGGACGCGGAGGCGAGCCGGGTGATCTTCTTGCGCCAGCGGAAGAAGCGCGGGGCCTCCTGGAGGAGGACGAGGTCGGGCGCGCAGGCCGTGATGACGCGGGCGAGGGCGTCGGTGTCGTCGCGCAGTGAGCGGACGTTGTAGCTCAGGACACGGATGACCGCGGAACCGTCGGGTTCGGTGCGGGAGTTGGGGAGCGCGGGGAGGGACGTTGCCATGCCGTCAATTTACGGGACCGCATGATCGGGCGCCTTGTGGGTCGGGGCGCGAGGCCTGTGGGCGACTGCCGGTTCGTTGTGGCTGGTCGCGCCCGCGGGGCGGAGCCCCACATGGACTCCGCCCCGCGCCCCTTGGGGGCTGGCAGTGACCGGCGTTTACATGATCGGGTCGGGCTCCCGGGCCAGGTCGGCCGCGCCGACCAGGCCGGCCTTGTTGCCGAGCTGGGCGGCGATCACGTCGGCGACCGGGCGCCAGTTGCCCCCGACCAGCCAGCGCTTGTAGGACTTGCGGATCGGGTCGAGGACCAGGTCGCCCTCGTCCGAGAGGCCGCCGCCGACGATGAAGGCGGACGGGTCGAAGAGCGAGGCCAGGTCGGCGAGGCCGGCCCCGGCCCAGCGGGCCAGCTCCCGGTAGGAGTCGACGGCGACCGGGCAGCCCTGGCGGGCGGCGACGGAGATGTGCTTGCCCTCGATGCCGTCGGGGGTGCCGTCGCCGAGCGCGAGGAGCACCTCGGCGCGCTCGGGGGTGGCGTTGGCCCGCTGCTTGGCGTACCGCACCAGCGCCCGGCCCGACGCGTACTGCTCCCAGCAGCCCTGCGAGCCGCAGCCGCACAGCAGGCCGTCCGGCACCATGCGGATGTGGCCGAACTCGGCGGCCACGCCGAAGTGGCCGCGGCGCAGCTTGTTGCCGATGATGATGCCGCCGCCGAGGCCGGTGCCGAGGGTGATGCAGATGACGTTGCGGTGGCCCTTGCCGCCGCCGAACTTGTACTCGCCCCAGGCCGCGGCGTTGGCGTCGTTCTCCACGACGACCGGGAGGCCGACGCGGGCCTCGACCTTCTCCTTGAGCGGCTCCTGGCGCCAGTCGATGTTGGGCGCGAAGTAGACCGTGGAGCGCTGGCGGTTGACGTATCCGGCGGCACCGATACCGACGCCGACGATCTCGTGTCCCACCCGCGCGCCCTCCACCGCGGAGGCGATGGCGTCCACGATGGCCTCGGGCGTGGTGGGGGTCGGCACCTTGTGGGTCGAGAGGATGTTGCCTTCCTCGTCGACCACGCCGGCCGCGATCTTCGTGCCGCCGATGTCGACGCCGATGGTGAGTCCCATGAATCCCTCAGTTCGGTCGAGCCCCGCTAAGGGCAACCGTACCCGAGGCGGGGCTCAGTCCAGGTCGATGCGCTGTCCCGGGCCGGTGCCCTCGTCGCCCTCGTCGCGGCCGTCGGCGTCGTGTCCGTCCAGGTCGCGGGGGTCGCGCGGGTCCCGGGGCGCGGTGTCGCCGGTGGTCCAGCGGCGTTCCTGGTTCTGGACGGCGGAGCGGTAGGCGGCGAGGAGTTCACCGCCGGCGGCGGCGAGGTGGTCGAACACGCCCGGGTTGCGTTCGATGACCGGTTCGACGGCGGCCTTCGCCTGCTGCACGACCTGCCGGACCACCTGCTGGGCGGCGGGCCCGGCGAGCTGGCCGAGCAGCGGTGACTGGAGGCCGGACAGCTTGTCCGCGACGGTGTCGACGAGCCGGCGCAGCTCCTCGGCGGCGGACCCGGGCGGCGGCCCGTACTCGGCACGGCGGCGGGCCTTCTCCGCCTCCAGGTCCTCGGCGCACGCCGTGGCCCAGGCGTCGGCGTCGGTCGCTCGCGTCTCGTCGACCGCGTCGGCCTCGTCGGGGCGGGGGGCCTCGGACGGGGGGAGCTCTTCGCTCATGACGGACTCCTGACTACGGTTCGTCCTTACGACGTTACCCGAACGGGCTCCTACTCAGGCGGGTCCCGTCGGGTCGGCGCCCCCGGGGGCCACGGCTTTGGTCAGCGCTCCCGCGGCCACAGCTCCGGGTCCGGTGCGAACCGGACGGCGAGTACGCCCTCCCGCAGCGCGGCCCCGTCGACGGCGCAGCGGCGCAGCGCGGAGGGCAGCGGGACGATGCGGCGGAAGGGCCCGGCGGCGACGACCAGTTCGTCCCCGCGGCGGATCAGGTCGAGGTCCTCGCGCACGGCTCCGGGCAGCGGGATGTGCCAGACCAGCACGCCGTCCTCGGCCAGCCGGTCGGTGACGGGCCACTCGACCGGGGAGGCGTCCGGGTTGACGCCCGGCACGTCGAGGGCCGCCAGGTCGTCCGTGCCGCGCGGGTCGCGGCCGAGATGGGCGACGACGCGGACGTCGTACGTCCCGCGCCATTCCTCCAGGGTCTTGCGCTGCTGGGCGAGGGGGCCGCTGAGCCAGCTGTCCGCCGGGGTGTCCTCGGGCAGGACGCGGTTGGCGACCAGGACCTCGGTGCGCAGGCCGCGCAGGGCGAGGCCGAGGGTGGTGGCGCGGACGGCGTCGGCTCCGGCCGGTCCCGGTTCGGCGACCAGCCGTACGGCGGTGTTCCGGTCGGCCAGTACGGCCTCGGCGGCGGCGAGTTCCAGGTCCCAGCGGGCGGCGGTCTCGTACAGCGCCTCGGCGGGCATGGGGACGCCCGCGAGCCGGCCGAGGACGGGGCGCAGGGCGCGGGCGGCCTGCCGTTCGGGCGGGAGCAGGCGGCGCAGGCAGCGGCGCAGTTCCTCCGGTGCGGCGAGCAGGGCGAGGGCGCGCGGCGCGGGCGGGAGGTCGACGACGAGGAGGTCGTGCGCCTCGGCGAGGGCGGCCTCGCGCAGGGCGCGCAGCAGGGCCAGGTCCTCGGCGCCGGGCAGCGGGGTGAGGTCCTCGGGGTCGAGGCGGGCGGCGCCGAGGAGGTCGAGCGCGGCGGCGGCGCGGTCCTGGAGGGCGGCGAGGCCGTCCCGGAAGCCCTGAGCGGCGTCGGGGCGCCAGACGGTGAGGCCGGGTTCGACGGGGGCCGGCGCCGGGCCGGTGCGCAGGCCGAGCACGGCGCCGAGGGTGTCGTCGCGGTCGGTGCCGAGGAGGAGGGTGCGGGTGCCCTCGCGGGCGGCGGTGAGCGCGGTGGCGGCGGCGACGGTGGTGCGGCCGGTGCCGCCGGGGCCCGTGATCAGGAGGGTGCGCATGGGGGTGAACGGTACCTGGGGGCTCCGCCGGTTGGGCTGGTGACCGGCGCTGGGGTGGGCGTGGGTTCGCGGGCCGGCGCCGGCCGGGTGCCGCTGCGCCCACCCGTGCCGCCCTGGGGGTACCTCCCAGGCCGTTCAGGCACTGGGGGAGGCACGATTGCCCGCAGCTACGGTGCTACTTGTCCGACTCGACTCGCTTCTTCAGGCCTGCCAGGGCTCGGTCGATGATGACCTTCTCCGCCTTGCGCTTGATCATGCCGAGCATGGGGATCTTGACGTCCACCGTGAGGCGGTAGGTGACCTCCGTGCCCGTGCCCGCCGGGCGGAGGTGGTAGGAACCGTCGAGGGAGCGCAGCATCTGGGACTTCACCAGCGTCCAGGACACCTCGTGCTCGCCGGTCCAGGTGTACCCCAGCGTCTGGTCGTCCTTGATCGCCCCGGCGTCCATGACGAGCCGGACCTGCTCGGCACGGCCCTGCGCGTCGGTCGCGAGGACCTGGGCCTCCTTCACTTCGCCGGTCCAGTCCGGGTAGCGCTCGAAGTCGGAGATCACCGCCATGACGTCGGCCGGTGCCGCCTCGATGGTGATGCTCGAGCTGGTGTGTTCCGCCATCGCCGTGGCTCCTCCGGATGCGGGCCGCTACGTGTGTGCCGCGTGAAGGCTATCGCGCACGGGCAGGGCGGATGCCACCACCCACCTGCGCGGGTACGCCGCGCCCGGTCACCACTCCAGCGCCCACGGCCGTCCCGTGGACGCGAAGTGACCGACGTTCACGCATTCGGTCGCGCCGACGCGCATCCGCCGTACCAGCGGCTGGTGGACGTGCCCGAACAGGGCGTAGCGGGGACGGGTGCGGCGGATCGCGTCCAGCAGCGCGCGGCTGCCCCGCTCGAAGCGCCGGGCCACCGTGTCGTAGACGAGTTCCGGCACCTCGGGCGGGATGTGGGTGCACAGCACGTCCACCTCGCCGACGGCCTCGATCTTCGCGGCGTACTCCTCGTCGCTGATCTCGTACGGCGTGTTCATCGGGGTGCGCAGCCCGCCGCCGACGAAGCCGAAGACGCGGCCGCCGATCTCCACCCGCTCCCCGTCGAGCACGGTGGTGCCGGGCCCCGCGTACTCGGGCCACAGCGGGGGCACGTCGACGTTGCCGTAGGTGGCGTACGTCGGGGTGGGGAACGCGGCGAACAGTTCGGCGTACTGCTTGCGCACCGCCCGCTCGATCAGCTCCCGGCGCTCCCCGTCGACCCCGGCCCACAGCCGCGCCCCGAACTCCCGTGCCTCGGCGAACCGGCGGGCGGTGCGCAGCGCGACGATGCGGTCGGCGTTCGCGACGCCGAACAAGTCGGGGAAGATGCCGCGCGAGTGGTCGGCGTAGTCGAGGAAGAGGACCAGGTCCCCGAGGCAGATCAGGGCGTCGGCGCCCTCGCCGGCCCTGGCCAGGTCGCGGGCGTTGCCGTGGACGTCGCTGACCACGTGGACGCGCGTGGTCGTGTTACGGGGCGGTGTGGGTGCCATGGCGATCAAGCGTAAGCAGCGCGCGCGTGCTGTGAACAGTGGCGGTCGGACCTGCGGTTACTGGCTGGTCCGTTGATCCGTCGACTACTGTGCGCAAAGCAAACCCCATCCGTGTGACGCAGCGAACATCTCGCGGGGACCCCCTGTCGGAGAACGCATACCGGCGGGTAACGTCCGGGCAGTCCAGTCGTGCTCTGGATTTCAACATGTGAATCCCGCATGAGTCCTCCGGAGCCACAGCCCGAGCCTTGGACCGCACCGTCGCATCACACAACGTCGTGGCGCCGGCGCCCTATGAGGAGCAGCAGTCTTGCGCGAGTTCAGCCTTCCGGCCTTGTACGAGGTCCCCGCGGACGGAAACCTGACCGACATCGTCCGCAGAAACGCCGCGCAGCATCCCGACGTCGCCGTCATCGCCCGCAAGGTGGGCGGGGCCTGGCAGGACGTGACCGCGCGTGCCTTCCTCGCCGAGGTGCACTCCGCCGCCAAGGGCCTGATCGCCGCCGGGGTCCAGCCGGGCGACCGGGTCGGACTGATGTCCCGCACCCGTTACGAGTGGACCCTGCTGGACTTCGCGATCTGGAGCGCGGGCGCGATCACCGTGCCGGTGTACGAGACCAGTTCGCCGGAGCAGGTGCAGTGGATCCTCGGCGACTCGGGCGCCACGGCGTGCGTCGTGGAGTCGGCCGGGCACGCGGCCGCCGTCGAGTCGGTGCGCGAGCAGCTGCCCGCCCTCAAGAACGTCTGGCAGATCGACGCCGGCGCGGTGGAGGAGCTGGGGCGGCTGGGCCAGGACGTCACGGACGCCACCGTCGAGGAGCGCGGCTCGATCGCGAAGGCCGACGACCCGGCGACCATCGTCTACACCTCCGGCACCACGGGCCGCCCCAAGGGCTGCGTGCTCACCCACCGCAGCTTCTTCGCGGAGTGCGGCAACGTGGTGGAACGGCTGCGGCCGCTCTTCCGCACCGGTGAGTGCTCGGTCCTCCTCTTCCTGCCGCTCGCGCACGTCTTCGGGCGGCTGGTCCAGGTCGCGCCGATGATCGCGCCGATCAAGCTGGGCAACGTCCCCGACATCAAGAACCTCACCGACGAGCTGGCCGCCTTCCGGCCCACGCTGATCCTCGGCGTGCCGCGCGTCTTCGAGAAGGTGTACAACTCGGCGCGCGCCAAGGCGCAGGCCGACGGCAAGGGCAAGATCTTCGACCGGGCCGCCGACACCGCGATCGCGTACAGCAAGGCCCTGGACACCCCGGCGGGCCCGTCCGTGGGTCTGAAGATCAAGCACAAGGTCTTCGACAAGCTCGTCTACAGCAAGCTCCGTACGGTCCTCGGCGGGCGCGGCGAGTACGCCATCTCCGGCGGCGCCCCGCTCGGCGAGCGGCTCGGCCACTTCTTCCGCGGCATCGGCTTCACGGTCCTGGAGGGCTACGGCCTGACCGAGTCCTGCGCGGCCACCGCCTTCAACCCCTGGGACCGGCAGAAGATCGGCACGGTCGGCCAGCCGCTGCCCGGCTCCGTGGTGCGCATCGCGGACGACGGCGAGGTGCTGCTGCACGGCGAGCACCTGTTCAAGGAGTACTGGAACAACCCGGGGGCGACCGCGGAGGCGCTGGCCGACGGCTGGTTCCACACCGGCGACATCGGCACCCTCGACGAGGACGGGTACCTGCGGATCACCGGCCGCAAGAAGGAGATCATCGTCACGGCCGGCGGCAAGAACGTCGCCCCGGCCGTCATAGAGGACCGCATCCGCGCGCACGCGCTGATCGCGGAGTGCATGGTGGTCGGCGACGGGCGGCCCTTCGTGGGTGCGCTGGTCACCCTCGACGAGGAGTTCCTGGGCCGCTGGTGCGCGGAGCACGGGAAGCCGGCCGGGTCGAGCGCGGTGTCGCTGCGGGAGGACCCGGATCTGCTCGCGGCGATCCAGGACGCGATCGACGACGGGAACGCGGCGGTGTCGAAGGCGGAGTCGGTGCGGAAGTTCCGGGTGCTGGGGGCGCAGTTCACGGAGGAGTCGGGGCATTTGACTCCGTCGTTGAAGCTGAAGCGGAATGTTGTCGCGAAGGATTACGCGGACGAGATCGAGGCGATTTACGCCAAGTAGGGGCGCCTTCCGGGGTGCCGGGTCCGGTTCGTCGGCGGCTTCACGTACGTCGTGGTCGCTCGCGCGGTTCCCCGCGCCCCTGGGCCGGTCCACCTCACCGTGCGGACAAGGCACCCTGCGTCACAGCAACGCCTTCAAGTGCTCGGCCAGCAGGTCCCAGCGCCACTTCTCCTCGACCCACGACCTGCCCCGTTCGCCCATCCTGCGGCGGAGTTGCGGGTCGGCGAGGAGGGTGGTGATGCGGTCGGCGGACTCGTTCGGGTCGGCGCCGCGGACCACCCAGCCCGTCTCGCCGTCGAGTACGGCGTCCGGGGCGCCGCCCGAGTCGCCGGCGACGACGGGCAGACCGGTCGCGGAGGCCTCCAGGTAGACGATGCCGAGGCCCTCCACGTCGAGGCCGCCCCGCCGGGTGCGGCAGGGCATGGCGAAGACGTCCCCGGCGCCGTAGTGGGCGGGCAGTTCGGACCAGGGCACGGGGCCGGTGAAGTGGACGGCGGCGGCGACGCCGGTCTCCTCGGCGAGGCGGCGCAGGTCCTTCTCGTAGGGGCCGCCGCCGACGATCAGCAGGACGGCGTCCGGCTGGGCGGCGAGGATCCGCGGCATCGCCCGGATCAGGGTGTCCTGGCCCTTGCGCGGGACCAGGCGGGAGACGCAGACGACGACGGGGCGCTCGGTCAGGCCGAGGCGGGCGCGCACCTCGTCGCCGCCGCTGCCGGGGTGGAAGGTCTTCTCGTCGACGCCGGGCGGCAGTTGCACCATCCGTGCGGCGGCCCCGGGCGTGAGCGCGCCCGCGATCCGGGAGCGGGTGTACTCGCCGAGGTAGGTGATCGTGTCCGTCGACTCCCCGATCCGGCGCAGCAGTTGCCGGGCGGCGGGCAGCTGGGCCCAGCCCGCCTCGTGGCCGTGGGTGGTGGCGACCAGCCGCTCGGCGCCCGCCTTGCGCAGGGCCGGGGCCATCAGGCCGAGGGGCGCGGCCGCCCCGAACCACACCGACGTGCAGCCGTGCTCGCGCAGCAGACCCACCGCCCGCCGGGTGGCGCCCGGTGTCGGCAGCAGCATCGTCGTGCGGTCCCGTACGACGGTGAAGGGCTGCTCGGCGTCGAAGGCGGCGGTGGCCTCGATGCCCTCGCGGCTCCGCTTCCAGGTGGAGGCGTAGACGACCAGCCGCTCGGGGTCCAGGCGCAGCGCCATGTTGTGCAGGAAGGCCTGGATGCCGCCCGGGCGGGGCGGGAAGTCGTTCGTCACGATCAAGGTCTTGCGCACGCCGCCGACCCTACCGAACCGTCCGCCGGGCGCCGGGCCCGGCCGCGTCCCTGTGGCACGCCCACAGGTGTCCGGGTCATCATGGCCGCACCGGCGGACGGCCGGGACGGGCGGGGACGGGCGGGCACGGACGGGCAGGGAGCACGTGGAGACGAGGGACGCGGGGCGGTCACCGGTGTGGCTGCCGGCGGTCTGGGCCGCCACCCGGCTGGTGCTGCTGCTGTTCGTGCTGAAGGTGCTGGTCTTCCCCGGTCCGGACGTCACGAGCGACGTGTCCGTCATCTACCGGGACTGGTCCGACGTCCTGCGCACCGGAACGTTTCCGCTGGCGGACGTCACCTGGCAGTACCCGCCGGCGGCGGCCTTCGCGATCCTCTCCCCCGCGCTGCTGCCCTTCCTGGAGTACGCGACGGCCTTCTTCGTCCTCGCGTGTGTCACGGACGCCGTCGTGCTGGCGCTGCTGTGGCACGCGGGCCGGGGCGCGGGGCGGTCGCCGCGCGGGGCGTGGGTGTGGGTGGCGGGCGTGCCGCTGCTCGGGCCGACGGTGTACGCCCGCTACGACGTGATGGTCACGGCCGTCGCGGTGGCCGCGCTGCTGGCCGCCGGGCGGCATCCGCGGGTGGCGGGGGCGCTGGCGGCCCTCGGGGCGCTGCTGAAGGTGTGGCCGGCGCTGGTGCTGGTCGGGATGCGGGGGTGGCGGCCGTGGATCGCGGCCGCGGTGAGCGGGGCGGGGCTGGCCGTGCTGTTCGCCGTGTCGATGCCCGGGGCGTTCGCGTTCCTGACGTTCCAGCGCGAGCGGGGCGTCGAGGTGGAGTCGGTGGGGGCGCTGGTCTTCCACGTCGCCCGGCACTTCGGCTGGGAGGGCGGGGTGCTGCTGAACTACGGGTCGATGGAGTTCCTGGGCCCGCACGTGGACACGGTCGGCACGGTCTCGCTGGGGCTGAGCGCGCTGGCGTTCGGCTGGCTGCTGCTGTGGCGGCTGCGGGCGGCACGGCCGGCGGCGCCCCGGTTCGCGGCGCACACGGCGGCGGACGCGGCCTTCGTGGCGGTGCTGATGTTCACGGTGACCAGCCGGGTGATCAGTCCGCAGTACCTGGTGTGGCTGGTGGGCCTGGGCGCGGTCTGCCGGTGCTTCCGGGCGAGCCGGATGCGGGTGCCGGTCTCCCTGGTGCTGGCGGCGACCCCGCTGACGCTGCTGGACTTCCCGTTGCTGTTCGCGGACGTCGTGGCGAGCACTCCCCTGGGCAGCACGCTGCTGTTCGTCCGCAACGGCCTGCTGGTGACCGCCACCCTCCTCGGCGCCCGTGCCCTGTGGCGAAGCCCGGTGCGCCGCGGGTCCCCGGACCCGGCCGAGCCCTCCGAGCACCCCGGCCGCACCACGGCTTGCGCGGACACTCCCGCCGGCACGCCGTGAACCCCTCCGGCACCACGGCCGGCGAGCACCCGCGGCTCAGGCCAGCCCCGCTCGCAGGTACTTCTGCCAGCGTGCCGTGAAGTCCTTCTCCGTGGTGCCGAGCACCTCGTGCAGCGCGCCCTCGACCGCGCCGGTGCGCTCGTCGTGGGCGCCCACGGCGCGGTAGAAGGCGTCCAGCCGGTCCTCGCCCCACTGCTCGGCGATCATCCGGCAGGCCAGCCAGCCGCCCTCGTAGGCCCGGGCCAGTTCGTCCGCCTCGGCGGTGAAGCCGAAGTCCTCGTCCGTCGGCAGCCGCGCGGGCACCCGGCCCCCGGCGACCGCGTCGGCCAGTTCGGGGGCGGCCTGGGCGGCGGTGCGTCCGCTGCCGCGGTAGCCGACCCAGTCGGCGTAGCCCTCGGAGAGCCACAGCGGGGTGGCCGAGGTGGTGTCGGCGCGGGTGGCGACGTGGGTCGTCTCGTGGGTGAGCACGACCTGCTTGCCGAGGTCGCCGAGGAGCCCGTACGCGTCGGGGTTGACGATGATCCGGTCCGCGGGTGCGTGTTCCCGGCCGCCCGTCTCACCGGTGGTGACGGCGGCGATGCCCCGGTAGGAGGAGACCGGGGAGCCGAGCAGGCCCGCCATGCCCTCCACCGACCGGGGCACGACCACGACCACCCGGCGGGACCAGTCGCCGTCCCAGGCGTCCGCGACGGCCGGCACCGCCCGGTCGGCCAGGCCGGCGAAGCGGCGCAGGGCGGCGGTGGACTGCCCGACGCCGAGGACGAGGCTGTGCGTGCCGCGGACGATCTCGACCTTGCCCTGGTCCCAGGGCTGCTGGCCGGACTCCTCGGCGGGGCGGTCGGAGTCGACGGCCCAGGTCCCTGCCGTGCCCTCCCGGCTCAGCCGCACGGTGCGGCCCGCGGTGACGGGGCCCCGGTCGTAGCCGTCGACCCGGTAGCGCAGTTCGACGTCGGCGGTGGCGGTGTCGCCGGTGCGCTCCACGTCCCGTACCCGGTAGGACCAGTCGGCCAGCGGGATCGCGCTCAGGCGGTCGAAGCCGGTGCCGGTGCCGGTGCGCGCGTAGGCGGCCGCGTCGTGGGCGAGGACGGCCGCCGCACGCCGGTCCAGGACCCGCTGGACGTCGGCCCGGGCGGGGTCGGCCGCGGTCCGGCCGCCGCAGGCCACCAGCGCGACGAGCAGCAGGCACAGCGCCACCACCGAGGAACCCGACACCCGCCTTCGACCAGCCATCTTCCCGATCGTACGGGCGAGGGGCCGCGGACGGCACCGGGCGAGCAGAGCGCGGGCGCCGGGAGGGGCCGTGGGGTCACACCCGGGTGACCGAGGAGATCGGCATCATGCCGACCGGGTCGTAGCGCACCGGGGCGCCGGGGTAGGGCGCGTGGATCACCTGCCCGTTGCCGGCGTACATGCCGATGTGGCTGGCGTCGTCGCGGTAGGCGACCAGGTCGCCGGGGCGCGCCTCGGCCAGGGACACGTGCCGTCCGGCGCCGGTCTGCGCCTGCGAGGTGCGCGGGATGCCGACCCCGGCCTGCGCGTAGGCCCACTGGGTCAGGCCCGAGCAGTCGAAGCCGGAGGGGCCGTTGGCGCCCCAGACGTAGGGCTTGCCGAGGGCGGAGCGGGCGGCGGCGAAGGCGGCCGCGGCCCGGCCGGAGGCGGGGGCGGCGGCGCCGGCGAGGGCGGTCAGGTCCTCCCGGCCGGAGCGGGAGCCGCGCCGGTAGGCGTCGCGTTCGTCGTCGGGCAGGGCGGCGAGCAGCGCGCGTGCCTTGGCGAGCTTGCGCTCCACGGTCTTCTTGTGGGCGGCGACGGCCTTGCGGCCCTTCTCCAGCTCGGTGAGCTTGCGGGCCGCCTCGGCCCGGTCCTGGGCGAGGTCGCGCATCGCCTGCTGGAGCTCCCTCAGCTCACCCGCCTGGCGGGTGGTGATCCGGTCCAGCACGGAGGCCCGGTCGAGGTAGTCGTCCGGTTCGGCGGAGAGCAGCAGCGCGAGCGAGGGGTCGATGCCGCCGGAACGGTACTGGGCGCCGGCCAGCGAACCGAGCGCGTCCCGCATGGTGTTGACCCGCTGCTGCTGCCGGGCGATGGAGTCCTGCGCGGTGGTGACCTCCTCGCGCAGCGCGTCGGTGCGGGCGTCGGCCTTGTTGTAGGCCTCGGTCGCCCGCTCCGCCTCGGCGTGCAGCCGGTCCACCTCCGCCCGCCGGTCGTCGTGCGGGGCGGCCGCGGCCGGTACGGCGCCCAGGAGCGCGGCGGCCACGGAGAGCAGGCCGACGGCGGCGGTGGAGCCGCGGTCGAACCCGGATGGTGCAAGGCGGCGATGGGACCCCACGGGAAGCCGCACTCCTTCCGCTGGCGGACGGGGAAACGCGGCAGACAGTAACCCCACGGCGGGGCACCGGCCAACGACCTCGGGGGCCGCGCAACGCGACGCCCCGCCGCTGACGCAGGTCACCGGCGGGGCGGGGGGTCACAGGGCCCGGACGTGATTCGCCCGAACGGGCGGCACGGCGGGGGTGACTCCGGGTGGCGCGGGAGGCGTCGGGATCAGACCCGGACGCCGAACATGAACGGACCGCCGATGGTGCCCATCGACTCGTAGCGGACGTTGGTGCCGGTGCGCGGCGCGTGCAGGACCTGGCCGTTGCCGGCGTAGAGGCCGACGTGGTGCAGGTCGCTGAAGAAGAAGACGAGGTCGCCGACCTGGAGGTCGCTCATCGAGGAGATGCGCGTGCCGTAGTTGGCCTGCGCCTGGGAGGTGCGCGGGATGCCGACGCCGGCCTGCGCGTACGCCCAGGAGGTCAGGCCCGAGCAGTCGAAGGAGGACGGTCCGGTGGCGCCGTAGACGTACGGCGTGCCTATCTTGCTCTGGGCGGCGGCGAAGGCGGCGCCCGCGCGGCCGGAGGCGGGGGTGGTCTTGCCGCCGGTGAGGACCTGGCGCTCGCTGGCGCGGTTAGAGCGCTGCTCCTCCTCCTGGAGGGCGGCCCGCTCCTGCGCGGTGAGCGTGTTGAGCAGCTTCTGCGCGGACGAGAGCTTGCCCTGGACCTGCTTCTTCTTCTTGCCCAGTTCGGTGCGGGTGGCGGAGAGGTCCTTGAGCTTCTCGGAGGCCTCGGAGCGCTGCTGGGCGAGGTCGCGCTGCTTGGTCTGGATCTTCTTCAGCGCCTCGACCTGCTGACCGCTCAGCTGGTCCAGGGTGGAGGCCTTGTCCAGGTAGTTGTCCGGGTCGGCGGACAGGAAGAGCTGGAGCGAGGGGTCGATGCCGCCGGAGCGGTACTGGGCGCTGGCCATCGAACCGAGGCCGTCGCGCAGCTCGTTGAGCTCCTCCTGGCCGCGGGCGACGTTGTCCTGGATGGTGGAGATCTCCTTCTGGAGCTTCTCCTGCTTCTCCTTGGCGCCGTTGTACTTCTCGGTGGCCTGCTCGGCCTCCTCGTAGAGCTTGTCGACCTTGGCCTTGACCTCGTCCTTGCTCGGCTTCTCACTCGGGGCCGCGTTGGCGGCCTGGGAGCTGAGAGCGACAGCGGCGGCGGCAGCGGTGGTGAGCACGGTCACGCGCGTGCGGCTCGGCTGCTTGGGACGACGGTGGGACGCCACGGAGACGAGCTCCTTCTTGAGAGGGATCACCCGTGCGAGGGTTCGAAGGGTGACCCTAGTGACCCACTCGTGATCAGTTCAAATCCTCCGCCGAAAAATCACGGTTACGCACCGCGATTTCCGCCGCAACTCACCTGCAGTGACGCCCATCTGACGCTACGTTGCGTGACGCTTCCGTCAATTCGGGCATAGAGCGCCTACGTTACGGTTGGTGCGGAAGTGAAGAGAAGTGGCCGGAAGCCAACGCGAAGCGAACGAGCGGCTAGGAAAGCCGCTTGAGGAGCACCGCGGACGCCACCGGGCGTGCGCCCGCGCGCGCCACGCCGTCGGCGACCTCGCGGTCGGTGGAGACGACGATGACCGGCCGGCCCGGCGGCTCCGCCCGCACCAGCTGGCGGATCAGCTCGTCGGCGGTGACCCCGGGCTTGGAGAACAGCACCCGCACCCCGCGCGGCGGCGCGAGCAGCACCGGCGCCACGAGTTCGGCCCCGTCGAAGACGCAGGTCATCTCGGCGCCGGTCTGCGCGGCGAGCTGGGAGAGCTGGCCGAGCAGCCGCAGCCGCTGCTTCTCCAGGGGCATCTGCGGATAGCCGGTCTTGGTGACGTTGTAGCCGTCGACCACCAGGTGGGCCTGGGGCAGCGCCAGCAACTGGTCCAGGATCGCCGGGTCGTTCTCGGACAGGGCCCGGTTGGCGATGTCCTTCGGCGTCATCCGGCCCGGCTCGACCGCGTCCACGGTCTCGGCGGGCCGCACCGACACCGGGGGCAGCGCCAGCTCGCGGCGCAGCCCCTGGGTGGCGTCGAGGAGGGTGTCCAGGAGCAGCCGTACGCGCATGTCCTCGACGCTGCGCCCCTCCCGGGCGGCCTTGCGGGTGGCCTCCAGGGCCGCCTCGGCCTCCCCCAGCCGGCCCTTGAGCCGCCGGGTCTCGCTCTCGGCGGCGGACACCTGGGTCTGCCCCTCGGCCCGGACCGCGTCCAGCTCGGCCCGGACCTTGCGCAGCGCCGCCTCGCCGCGCTTGACGTCGCTGAGGGCGGCGCGCAGCTTGCGGTGCAGCGACTCGGCCTCCCGCTTCGCCGCGTCCAGCTCGCCGCGCAGCCGCTCGGTCTCGGTCCTGGTGTGCTCCCGGGCCCGGGACAGCTCCTCGTGCAGCCGTTCCAGCTCCGCGCGGTTCTCCTCGTCGGCGCGCTCGGCGTCCGCGCGCTGCGCCTCCTCGCCGGCGGCGGTGACCAGCTTCACCCAGCCGTGCGGGCGCAGCACGTAGGCCGCGGCGGCCACGTCCAGCGGGTCGGCGGCCGGGGGCGGGGAGCCGGCGTCCAGGGCACCGCACAGCTCGGGCTGGGCGTCGCGGAACTTCTCGCCGATGCGCTGGCGGAAGAGCGGGTCGGTCTCCACGGCGGCGGCCATGGCGTTGCCGGCGAACTTGGCCCGGCGGTTCGGGGCGAACCTGGCGTACTGCCTCAGCTGGGCGGGCAGCTCGCCCAGGGTCAGCGAACCGAAGCCGTCGGACACGATCTGCACGACCCGGCGGCGCACGCCGTCGGGCAGCGGGCGGTCGAGCACCTCAGCGGTGCCGTCGTCCGGCCCCCCGCCGTGTGTCTCCACCATCCGTCACCCCAATGTCTCAGGGCGATCCCGGACCGGAATCGCCTGGTGCGGGGCCGCTCCGCTCAGGAGGCGGCACCCGGCCTGTCCACGAGTTCCACCTGGTCCACGGCGTTGCACCAGCGGCACCGCACCGACTCGATGGTCTCACTGAGCACCTCGCGCTCCTCCACCGTCGGCTCACCGGCCAGATCGAGGTGCACGTACTCGACGACCTTCGAGGCCCGGGTCACGTCGAAGCGGGTGAGGTTGCCGCACAGGGTGCAGCGCCACCGCGTCGTGTCGGTCGGCAGGGGAACCGTCATCGTGGCTGTCCGCTCTCTTCCAGTGTCGGTGACGCGCCGGGCTCCCCCGGTGCGTGTGGCTCGTAACCCTACGGCCTGGCGGGTACCCGACGCCCGCGTGTCCACGGCGGCGAGGCGCTATGAGCCCTCGCGCCCGTTACGTCATGCTCTGTGTCCATGATCCGCAACTGGAGCAAGGCGGTCCGCAGCACGGTCACGGCGGCCCGGGCGCTCGCCCCCGTCCGCTCGCCGCGGCGCCGGGCGGCGCCCGTGACGTACACGCTGATCACGCTGTGCTGTCTGCTGTTCCTGATCAGCCCGGCCGCGGGCCTGAATCCGGTGTACGGCACCGGGGAGGAGGTGCTGGCGGCGCAGCGCGCCTACTTCCGGCGCTGGGGCGTGATCCCCGCAGAACTGTTCGAGGACTCCCCCGGGTCGGCGCTCACCCCGGCCACGGCGCTGTTCGTGCACGGCAGCTGGGTGCACCTGCTGGGCAACATGCTCTTCCTCTACGTCTTCGGCGCGATGACCGAGGAACGGATGGGCCGGCTCCAGTTCGCCCTGTTCTACCTCGGCTGCGGCTACCTGGCCCTGCTGGGCTACGCCGGTGCCAACGCCCACTCCCAGGAGTCCCTGGTCGGCGCCTCGGGGGCGATCTCCGCGGTCCTCGGCGCCTTCCTGTTCCTCTTCCCGCGGGCCCGGGTGACCAGCCTGCTGCCCTTCCTCTTCTTCCTGCCGCTGCGCTTCCCGGCCTGGGTCGTGCTGCCGTTCTGGGTGACCCTGCAGTGGCTGGCGGCGGGACGGGCCGGCGACGGTCCGGGGGTGGCCTACCTCGCGCACCTGGTGGGCTTCGGCCTGGGCTTCGCCTACGCCTGGGTGCGGTTCGGACGTACGACTAGAGTTGGTGGCGTTCCAGTGGCGGCGCCCGAGGGAGAGAACCAGCCGTGATCAGCGCGATCGTCCTCATCAAGACCAGCGTGGACCGCATTCCCGAGATCGCGGAGCAGATCGCCGCGCTGGAGAGCGTCAGCGAGGTCTTCTCCGTCACCGGCACCTACGACCTGATCGCCATGGTCCGGGTGAGCAAGCACGAGGACCTGGCCGAGGTCATCCCCGGCCGGATCAGCAAGATCCCCGGCGTGGAGGGCACCGACACCCACGTGGCCTTCCGCACCTACTCCCAGCACGACCTGGAGGCGGCCTTCGCCATCGGCCTGGACAACTGAGACGCGCCCCAAAGGGGCGCGGGGAACTGCGCGACCAGCCACGACGGCGCCGCAGCCGACCAACGAGCCGGGGCACCGGATGAAGAGTTCTTCACCCGGCACTCATCCGGCCCGCGGAAAACCCCGCGCAGAATCCACCGCATGGTCTTCTCCCGCCGCATGGCGGCCCTCGCGGCCGTCGTCCTGATCCCCCTCGGCATCGCCGCGACCAGCTTCGCCCTGACCGACAGCCCGCAGGAGCCCAAGGTCCCGGCCAAGGTGGAGCTGGAGAGCGGCTCCCCCAGCCCGCGGCCTGCCTCCTCCTCGCCCGAGCCGACGCCCAGCGACCAGGTGGTGACGCGGCCGCCGGTGACCGACGGCCCTTCGGATGACGACGATGACGACGACCGGGGCGGCGACGCCGACGACGGGCCCGGCGACGGATGAGCGCGAGCGCCGCCGGGTCTCGGCCCGGGTCCGCATCCTGCTGTGGCTGCTGCTCGTGATGGCGGTCGCGCTGGCCTCGGTGGCGGCGACCACCCGCTCGATCCTGCTGCGCGACACCGACCAGCGGATCAACGGCCTGCTCGCGCAGGAGGCCGGGGAGTTCGCCAACTTCGAGGAGCAGGGCTTCGACCCGGAGACGGGCCGCCCGTTCACCGACCCGGGCCGGCTGCTGCGGGTCTTCCTGGAGCGGCAGTACGCCGACCTGGACGAGGAGCTGGTCGGCCTGGTGGGCGAGGTGGGCAGCAGGCCCACGCAGATCATCCAGCAGCGCGAGATCCCGGTCGACCGGCCCCTGCACGAGGACGCCGACGCCCGGCGCCGCATCTACGCCTCCCCCGACTCCTCCGGCACCCTGCACCGGCCCGAGGGCGAGATCCGCTGGGCCAAGGTCACCGTGGCCCGCTACGGCGGCGAACCGGCGGCCGCGTTCGTGGTGGCCTTCCACCCGGGGCGCGAACAGGCCCGCGCGGACGAGGTGTTCCGCGTCCTGCTCGCCATCTCCGGCGTCGCCCTGCTGATGACGACCGGCATCGCCTGGGTGGTCGCGGGCCGCATCCTCAAGCCGGTGCGGCTGGTGCGCACGACCGCCGCCCAGCTCACCGAGCAGGACCTGACCCGGCGCATCCCGGTGCACGGCCACGACGACGTGGCGGCCCTCGCCGAGACGTTCAACGCCATGCTGGACCGGCTGGAGCGCGCCTTCGCCACCCAGCGCCGGTTCGTCGACGACGCGGGCCACGAGCTGCGCACCCCGATCACCATCGTGCGCGGCCACCTGGAGCTGATGGGCGACGATCCGGCGGAGCGTGAGGAGACCGTCCGCCTCGTCACCGACGAACTGGACCGGATGAGCCGCATCGTCGAGGACCTGCTGCTGCTCGCCAAGGCCGAACGCCCCGACTTCGTCACCCCCGAGCCGGTGCAGCTCGCCGAACTCACCGCCGACGTCTACGTCAAGGCCCGCACCCTGGGCGACCGGGAGTGGGTGCTGGGCGAGGTCGCCGACCGGGAGGCGCACCTCGATCCCCAGCGGATCACCCAGGCCATGGTGCAGCTCGCGCAGAACGCCGTGCAGCACACCACGGCCGGTCAGCGGGTCCGCATAGGCTCCCGCGCCGACGGTTCACGGATCGAGCTGTACGTCGCCGACTCCGGGCCCGGCGTCCAGCCGCAGGACGCCGAGGTGATCTTCGAGCGGTTCCGGCGCGGCACCGCCCGGCGCGGAGTGCGCGGCACGGGCGCCGGGCTCGGCCTCTCGATCGTGCGGGCGATCGCCGAGGGCCACGGCGGCCGGGTCGACCTGCGCACCACCGAGGGCGGCGGCGCCACCTTCGTACTCACACTGGAAGAGGCACGACCATGAACCGCATCCTCATCGTCGAGGACGAGGAGCGCATCGCCTCCTTCGTCGAGAAGGGCCTGCGCGCCAACGGCTTCACCACCACCGCGGTCGCCGACGGCGAGGCCGCCTACGCGTACGCCCTCACCGGCGGCTTCGACCTGGTCGTCCTGGACATCGGGCTGCCCGGCCGGGACGGCTTCACGGTCCTGCGGGAGCTGCGCGAGGCCCGGGTGACGACCCCGGTGATCGTGCTGACCGCCCGGGACTCGGTACGGGACACGGTGGCCGGTCTGGAGGGCGGCGCCGACGACTGGATGACCAAGCCGTTCCGCTTCGAGGAACTGCTCGCCCGGGTGCGGCTGCGGCTGCGCACGGCGGCCAGGGCGCCGGAGGTGACGGTGCTGCGCTCCGGCGACCTCTCCCTGGACCTGCGCACCCGCCGGGCCCGCGCCGGGGACCGGACGGTGGACCTGACGGCCCGTGAGTTCGTGCTGCTCGAACTGTTCCTGCGGCACCCGGGGCAGGTCCTGTCGCGGGAGCAGATCCTGTCCCACGTGTGGGGCTACGACTTCGACCCGGGCTCCAACATCGTGGACGTGTACGTGCGGGCGCTGCGCAAGAAGCTGGGGGCGCACCGCGTGGAGACGGTGCGGGGCATGGGGTACCGGCTGCCGGGATGACCGGCTTTCGCGTGAAGTTTCCTTCATGTCGGGCTCATTGAGGACTCACCGCCCGGAAGAACCCTCGATGGCGTGACGTTGAACCTCCGCCTCGGGGCGGCCCTGTGCGCGGCGCTGTCCCTGTGCGCGCTGCTGGCGGTCCCCGCCAACTTCCCCGCCCTGGGCGGCGACGCGCGCCTCACCCTCGCCGTGTTCGCGCTGGCCACCTGCGCCTGGATCGGTACGCCGATCGACGACACGTACATCGCGCTGGGCGCCGGACTGGCGCTGACCGCGACCGGCGTCATCAGCAGCGACACCCTCTTCGGCACCCTCGGCGAAGACACGGTGTGGCTGCTGATCTGCGCCTTCGTACTGGCGGCCGCGGTCGCCCGGACGGGGCTCGCGGGGCGGGCCGCGGCGTTCCTGGTGGGCGGGGCGCGCACGGTGCGGCAGTTGGTGCACCTGACGACGGCCGCGCTGGTCGTCACGGCCTTCGCGGTGCCGGCCACCTCGGGCCGGGCGGCGCTCGCGCTGCCGGTGTTCCTCGCCCTCGCCAAGGCGCTCGCCGACCGGAAGCGACTGGTCGTGATGCTGGCGCTGCTGTTCCCGACCGTGATCCTGCTGTCGGCGGTGGCGACCCTGATCGGCGCGGGCGCGCATCTGATCACGGTGTCGGTGCTGTGGGAGGCGACCGGGGACCGGATCGGCTTCACCCAGTGGCTGCTGCTCGGCCTGCCGCTGGCGGTCGCCTCCTCCCACCTCGCCGCCGAGACGGTCCTGCTGACGACCACGCGGCGCGCGGACCGCGCGGGCCCCGTCCACATCCGTGCCGAGGAGATACAGCGGCACAGCGAGAGCCCGGTCACCGGGCCGTGGACGCAGGCGGAGAAGCGCTGCGCGCTGCTGCTGGCCACGGTGGTGGCCCTGTGGTGCAGCGAGCCCCTGCACCGGGTCTCCCCCGCCGTCGTGGCGCTGATCGGCGCGGTCGTCGCGTCCTCCCCGGCGCTGGGCACCGTACGGCTCAAGGACGCGCTGAAGACCGTCCCGTGGTCGCTGCTGCTGTTCATGGCCGCCACGATGGCGATGGGCGTCGCGCTGGCCGACTCCGGCGCGGCGAAGTGGCTGGTGTCGGGCCTGCCCGCGGACGTCGCCCCGGGCGTCTTCCTCGGCGTGGTGGTCGCGGTGAGCACGGCGGCCCACCTGGTCCTGCAGTCCCGTTCGGCCCGCTCCTCGGTCCTGGTCCCGCTGGTGATCGCGGCGGCCGTCGGCGCCGGGGTCAACCCGGTCGCCGCCGCGCTCGCCTCCACGGCGGCGGCCGGGTTCTGCCACACGCTCCCGGCCTCCGCCAAGCCGGTCACGCTCTTCTCCGACGTCCCCGGCGTCCCCACCTACACCCCGCGCGACCTGCTGCGGCTGTCCGCCGTCCTGGCGCCGCTGACCGCCCTGCTCGTGCTGTTCTTCGCCGCCGCGGTCTGGCCGCTGCTCGGCGTGCCCGTGACCCGCTGAAGGAGCCCCCGTGTCCTCTCCGTACCCCCCGGCCTCTCCGTCCCGTGTACTGAACCGTGTCGTCGTGGCGCCCAGCGGCTTCAAGGAGTCGCTGTCCGCCCAGGCCGCCGCCGACGCCATCGCGGCGGGCGTCCGCCGGGTGCTGCCGGAGGCCGAGATCGACCGGATCCCCCTGGTCGACGGCGGCGAGGGAACCGCCGTCGCGCTGGCGTCGGCGACCGGCGGACGGCTGGTCGCGCTGGCCGCCACCGGTCCGGTCGGCGACCGGGTCGGCACCCACTTCGCGCTGCTCGGCGGCAAGGACACGGCGGTGGTGGAGATGGCCGCCGTCGCGGGCCTGTCCCTGGTGCCCCGCGCCCTGCGCGACCCCGGCGCCACCACCACGTACGGCGTCGGCGAGTTGCTGCGCGCCGCGCTCGACACCGGGGTGCGGCGCGTCCTGGTGGGCTGCGGCGACTCGGGCACCTCCGACGGGGGCGCGGGCGCGCTCCAGGCGCTCGGGGCGCGGCTGCTGGACGCGGACGGCTTCGAGCTGGCGCCCGGCGGACGGGAGCTGAACCGCCTGGTCCGCATCGACCCGTCCGGTCTGGACGCCCGGCTGAAGGACACCGAGCTGCTCGTCGCCTGCAACCCCTACAACGTGCTGTGCGGACAGCGCGGCGTGGCCCGGGTGTTCGGACCGCAGAAGGGGGCGACGCCCGCGCAGGTCGAGGAGTTGTCGGCCGGGCTGGAGAACTGGGCGCGCGTCCTCACCCGCGACCTCGGCGTGGCCGGCACCGATCTGCGCACGGGCGCGGGCACCGGTGCCTCCGGCGGTCTGGGCGCGGGGCTCGCCGCCGTCGGCGCCCGGCTGCTGCCCCGCTTCGACGTGCTCCTCGACCATGTCGACCTGGACGCCCGCCTCGCCCGCGCCGACCTGGTGCTCACCGCCGAGGGCGCCCTGGACCACCAGACGCCGCGCGGCAAGGTCCCGGCCGAGGTGGCGCGCCGCGCCAAGCTCTCCGGGCGGCCGGTCCTGGCCCTGGCCGGCACGCTCGGCGAGGGAGCGCACGAGGTGCCGGGGGTGGACGCCTGCCACGGGATCATGCCGGCGCCGATGGCCCTGGCGGACGCGCTGGTGCGCGCCTCCGAACTCCTCACGGACGCCACGGAGCGGGCGCTGCGGATGATCGTGCTGGGGTCGCGGCTGCCGGGCCGGGCGGCTCAGGCGCCGGTACCGGCCGCGGGGGCGGCGGAGGTGGTGTCGGGCACGCAGCGCCCGTCCTCGGTGCGGTAGTTCCAGCGGGCGCCGTCGCTCACCAGCTCCTTGACGGCGCCGACGAACCGCTCGACGTGCTCGTCGGGGGTGCCGGCGCCGAAGCTGACGCGGATGGCGTTGAGGGACTTCTCGCCGGGCGCTGCCTCGGGCGCCCCGCACTCGCCCTGGGTCTGCGGGTCGCTGCCGAGCAGGGTGCGCACCAGCGGGTGGGCGCAGAACAGTCCGTCGCGCACGCCGATGCCGTACTCGGCGGACAGGGCGGCGGCGAAGTGCGAGCTGTTCCAGCCCTCGACGACGAAGGAGAGCACCCCGACGCGCGGCGCGTCGTCGCCGAAGAGGGACAGGATCCGCACCTCGGGCACCCCGGCGAGGCCCTCGCGCACCTTCCGGATCAGGTACTCCTCGCGGGCCACCAGCGCGTCGAACCCGGCCTCGGTGAGCACCTTGCAGGCGGAGGCGATGGCGTAGGCGCCGATGACGTTGGGCGACCCGGCCTCATGGCGGGCGGCGCTGTCGTGCCACTGCACGTCCACACCGCCGTCCGCGCGCCGGGTCACGCTGCGGCTGGCGCCGCCGCCGGCCAGGTACGGCTCGGCCTCGCGCAGCCAGTCGGCCCGCCCGGCCAGTACGCCGGAGCCGAAGGGCGCGTACAGCTTGTGCCCGGAGAAGGCGACCCAGTCGACGTCGAGGTCGGTCACCGAGACGGCGTGGTGCGGGGCGAGCTGGGCGGCGTCCAGCACGATCCGGGCGCCGTGCGCGTGGGCGGCGGCGGCCAGTTCCCGCACCGGCCACAGCTCGCCGGTGACGTTGGAGGCGCCGGTGACGCAGACCAGGGCGGGCCCGTACGGCTCCCGTGCGGCGAGGGCGCGCTCCAGGGTCTCGACGGCCTGCGCGGGGGTGCGCGGGGCGTCGAGGTAGGTCACGTCGGCGTCCCGCCAGGGCAGCAGCGAGGCGTGGTGCTCGGTCTCGAAGACGAAGACCCGGCAGTGGGCGGGCAGCGCGGCGGCGAGCAGGTTCAGGGAGTCGGTGGTGGACCGGGTGAAGACCACCTGGTCCTCGTCCCGGCAGCCGAGGAACTCGGCGACGGTCCTGCGGGCGTTCTCGAACAGGTCGGTCGACAGCTGCGAGAGGTACCCGGCGCCCCGGTGGACGCTGCCGTAGTACGGGGCGTAGGCGGCCACGTCGTCCCAGACCCGCTGGAGCGCGGGCGCGCTGGCGGCGTAGTCGAGCGCGGCGTAGGTGACCTCCCCGCCGGTGACGAGCGGCACGGTGACGTCCCGGCCGAGAACGGGCAGCGGGGTGGCGACAGCGGTGGGTACGGACATGGCGGACTCCCGTGAGGACCAGCGCGCGGCGAGGCGCTGTGAAAGAGGAAAAAAGGGGGATGCGGAGGCGGGGCTCTGCGGCCCTATCGCATTCGCTGGTTCACGGGAGACTCCCTCGGACGACCCAGGACCCCTGGTTTCGCGAGGGGTCCGCGCTTGCCGTGGACCTTGCTGTCCACGACCTGGTCTTCACCCGGGGCACCCCGCCACGGACGGAGGGTTGCCGGACAGTCGGCCGGGGCCTCGTGACTGTCACTCATGACCTGTCGAAAAACCTAGGGGAACTGATCGGCGTCCCGCAACCCGAGTCCGGATCGCGGGACGCACGTCACACGGACCGCCGTACCGCTGTACCGCCGGCCGTACTGCCGCTCAGGCGTTGCTGACGGCGACCCAGCGCTCCAGCGCCCGGCGGGCCGCCCCGGAGTCGATCGCCTCGGCCGCCCGGTCCATCCCGGCCCGCAGCCGCTCCGCCAGGGCCCCCTCGCCGGGCTCCAGGGCGGCCAGGGCCGCCGCCGAGTTCAGCAGGACCGCGTCCCGGACCGGGCCCGTCTCGCCGGCCAGCAGCCGACGGGCGACGTCGGCGTTGTAGGAGGCGTCGGCGCCGCGCAGCGCCTCGACCGGCACCAGCTCGATGCCGACGTCCCGCGGGTCGAAGGTCTCCTCGGTCACCCGGCCCCCGCGCACGGTCCACACCCGGGAGGTGGCGGTCGTGGTCAGCTCGTCCAGTCCGTCGTCGCCGCGGAAGACCAGCGACGAGTGACCGCGCTCGGCGAAGACACCGGCGATGATCGGCGCCATCCGGGCGTCGGCGACCCCGACCGCCTGGGCCTTCACCCGGGCGGGGTTGGTCAGCGGGCCCAGGAAGTTGAACACCGTGCGGATGCCGAGCTGGCCGCGGGCCGCCGCCACGTGGCGCAGCGCCGGGTGGAACTTCACGGCGAAGCAGAACGTGATGCCGGCTTCCTCGGCAACCTCCGCCACCCGCGCGGGCGTCAGCTCCAGGTTGACCCCGAGCTTCTCCAGGACGTCGGAGGCCCCGGACGCCGAGGAGGCGGCGCGGCTGCCGTGCTTGACGACCTTGGCGCCCGTGCCGGCCAGGACGATCGCCGACATGGTGGAGATGTTGACCGTCTTGGCGCCGTCGCCGCCGGTGCCGACGATGTCGACGGTCTCCCCCGGCACCTCGATCACGTTGGCGTGGTCGTACATCGTGCGGACGAGGCCGGAGATCTCCTCGACGGTCTCCCCCTTGGCCCGCAGGGCCACGGCGAAACCGGAGATCTGCGCGTCGGTCGCCTCACCGCGCATGATCACGTCCAGCGCCCAGGCGGTGTCGTCCGCGCTCAGGTCGCGGCCGTCCAGCAGTCCGTTCAGCAGGGCGGGCCAGGAGCGGTCCGCCGTGGTGTCGCCTCCAGCGGGGGTCACAGCGCTCATAGCCGCTCCTGAATCGTGTGTGTCGTCGACGGGATCGTGCTCCCACCCTATCCAGCCCCGGGCACGGCGAAGGGCCCCGTCCGCAGACCGGAACGGGGCCCTTCGACCGTGGTGTGGCGACGCTGGAGGGTCAGTGGTGGCCGTGGCCGCTCGTGATCTCCTTGTACTCCTCGACGGTCGGCTTCGGAATCTGCGACTCCTCGCCGTAGTAGGCCTCGCTGAGCTTGGCGCGGAGCTTCTGCGTGCCCGTCGCCTTGCGCTCGACGCCGTTCTCGTCGACCGTCGGGCCGATCTCGGCCGGCTTGTACTGCTCGTGCGCCGTGAGCGTGTGCAGCTGCTCCTGGCTGAGCGGCTCGTGCACCTCGATGAACTCACCGTGCGGCAGGCGCTTGATGATGCCGGACTCGCGTCCGTGCAGCACCTTGTCCTTGTCGCGGCGCTGGAGGCCGAGGCAGATCCGCTTGGTGACGATGAAGGCGACGACCGGGCCGACGAAGAACGCGACGCGGACGAACCAGGTGATCGCGTTGATCGACAGGTGGAAGTGCGTGGCCCACAGGTCGTTGCCGCCACCGATCAGCAGCACGAAGTAGACGGTCAGCCAGGCGACACCGAAGGCCGTGCGGGTCGGGGCGTTGCGCGGGCGGTCCAGGATGTGGTGCTCGCGCTTGTCGCCGGTGACCCAGGACTCGATGAACGGGTAGACCGCGATCGCCGCCAGGACCAGCGGGAAGATCAGCAGCGGGACGAACACGCCCAGGACCAGTGTGTGGCCCCAGAAGTTGATCTCCCAGCCAGGCATCACTCGGATCAGGCCCTCGGAGAAGCCCATGTACCAGTCCGGCTGGGCGCCGGTGGAGACCTGGTCGGGGCGGTAGGGACCGATGGCCCAGATCGGGTTGATCGTGGCGATGGCCGAGACGACGGCGATCACACCGAAGACCAGGAAGAAGAAGCCTCCGGCCTTGGCGGTGTACACCGGCAGCAGCGGCATGCCGACGACGTTCTTGTTGGTCTTGCCGGGACCCGCGAACTGCGTGTGCTTGTGGTAGAAGACCAGGATCAGGTGGCCCACCAGCAGGCCGAGCATGATGCCCGGCAGCAGCAGGATGTGGATCGAGTAGAACCGGGACACGAAGTCGTGGCCGGGGAACTCCCCGCCGAAGAGGAAGAACGAGATGTACGTGCCGACGATCGGCACGGACAGGATCGCGCCCTCCATGAAGCGGATACCGGTGCCCGAGAGCAGGTCGTCCGGGAGCGAGTAACCGGTGAAGCCGGTGAACATGCCGAGGACGAGCAGCAGGAAGCCGAACAGCCAGTTGACCTCGCGCGGCTTGCGGAACGCGCCGGTGAAGAAGACGCGCATCATGTGCACGAACATGCCGGCCAGGAAGATCAGCGCGGCCCAGTGGTGGATCTGCCGGATCAGCAGACCGCCGCGGACGTCGAAGCTGATGTCCAGAGTGGAGGCGTACGCCTCACTCATCATCTGGCCCTGCAGCGGCACGTACGAGCCGTGGTACTCGACCTCGGCCATCGACGGGTGGAAGAACAGCGTCAGGTACACACCCGTGAGGATGATGATGATGAAGCTGTAGAGGCAGACCTCACCCAGCATGAACGACCAGTGGTCGGGGAAGATCTTGCGCATGTTGGCCTTGGCCAGGGAGTAGATCCCCAGCCGGCCGTCGGCCCAGTCGGCGACGCGCTCGCCGGCCGGTGCCTTCCCGCGCGAGCGGGGTTCGTTGGCTGCAGTACTCATCCGCGCTCCCAGTAAGCAGGACCGACGGGCTCCTCGAAGTCGCCGAGCGCTTCGAGGTAACCCTCGTCGTTCACGCCGATGCGCAGCTGCGGCAGGGCGTGACCGGCGGGACCGAAGATCACCCGGGCACCGTCGGCAAGGTCGAAGGTGGACTGGTGGCAGGGGCAGAGCGCGTGGTGCGTCTGCTGCTCGTACAGGGAGATCGGGCAACCGACGTGGGTGCAGATCTTCGAGTACGCCACGATGCCCTCGTGCGACCACTCGAGCTCGCGCTTGTCCTTGATGGAGTCCGGCTCCAGCCGGATGATCATCAGGGCGGCCTTGGCGATCTCGTTCTGGAAGTCCTCGTCGTGCTCCTCCAGGCCCTCGGGCATGGCGAAGGTGAGCGAGCCCACCGCGACGTCGGAGGGACGCAGCGGCTCGTTGGTGTTCATGTTGACGAGGAGCTTGCCCTTGGACCACAGGGTGTGGCGGAGCTTGGTCCCGGGCAGCGGACCGAGGTCGCGCAGCAGGACGACGCCGGAGAGCGGCACCAGGGTGAGCGCGCCCAGCATCGTGTTGCGGATCAGCTTGCGGCGTCCGATCACGGACTCCTTGGCACCCTGCTTGAAGTCCGCGTGGACCTTGGCACGGACCTCGGGGGATGCCTCGATCGGGTGGCGCTCGTCGGCGACCTCCTCATCGGACATCAGGGTGCGGGCCCAGTGGACCGCGCCGGCGCCGATGGCGAACAGCGCGACGCCGAGCGTCATGCCGAGCGCGAAGTTCAGCGCACTGATGTGACCGAGCGGGAAGATGTAGACCGACTTGTCGACCGGGATCGCCACGAACGAGGCGATGAAGCCGATGGTGGCCAGCATCGACAGCGTGAACAGCAGGGCGACCGTGCGCTCGGACCGCTTGGCGGCCCGCTCGTCGACGTCCTGGACCCGCGGCTCGTGGGGCGGCAGCCCCGGGTCGGCGAACGGGTTCGTCTCGTCCGCGGGCCGGGCGGCCGCGCCGTGCGGGCGGTCCTGCTCTGCCGGCAGCTTCTCTTCTGGAATGTCTTGGCTACTCATGACTTCTTGGCCTTTGCGGTCCGAGCGGCGACCCAGACGGCGACGGCGATCAGCGCGCCCAGTCCGAACACCCAGGCGAACAGACCCTCACTGACCGGGCCGAGTCCGCCGAGGCTGAGACCACCGGGGCTCTCGGTGTCGTCACCGTTGACCGCGTCCAGGTAGGCGATGATGTCCTTCTTGTTCTGCTCCGACAGGGTGGTGTCGGGGAAGGAGGGCATGTTCTGCGGGCCGGTCTGCATGGCCTCGTAGATGTGCTTCGGGTCGACACCCTCGAGGCTCGGCGCGAACTTGCCGTGCGTCAGGGCGCCACCCTTGCCGGTGAAGTTGTGGCACTGCGCGCAGTTGGTGCGGAACAGCTCGCCGCCCTTGGCGATGTCCGCGCCCTCGGGGCCGTACTTCTCCTCCGACGGGATGGCCGGACCGGCACCCAGCGAGGCGATGTAGGCCGCGAGCTGGTCGATCTCCGCCTGGGAGTAGATGACCTTCTTCTTCGGGACCTGCGCGCCGGGCTGCTGGGCCGGCATGCGGCCGGTGCCCACCTGGAAGTCGACGGCCGCGGCGCCCACGCCGACCAGGCTCGGACCGTCGGTGGTGCCCTGCCCTCCGGTGCCGTGGCAACTGGCACAGCCGACGGCGTAGAGCTTCTTGCCCTCGTCGATGGCGAGGGACTGGGCGGATTCATCGGCCTGCGCCTTGCTCGCGGGTGCGAACGCGGCGTACAGCCCCCCTGTGCATGCCAGCGCGAGGAGTAGGACGACGAGAGCCGCCAGCGGATGGCGTCGTCGTGCGGAGAGCTTTTTCACGGATTACCCCGGTGTCAGGATCTTCTGCGTCGATGCTTCTGGTATTGCGCGGGTGCGTGCCGCGACTACTTGATCAGGTAGATCGTGGCGAACAGGCCGATCCAGACCACATCGACGAAGTGCCAGTAGTAGGACACGACGATGGCGGCTGTCGCCTGCTCGTGGGTGAACCTCCGGGCCGCGTAGGTGCGGCCGAGGACCAGCAGGAAGGCGATGAGGCCGCCCGTCACGTGCAGTCCGTGGAAGCCGGTGGTCAGGTAGAACGCCGAGCCGTACGGGTCGGACGAGAGCGAGATGCCCTCGTGCTTGACCAGCTCGGTGTACTCGAACACCTGACCGCCGATGAAGATCGCACCCATCACGAAGGTGACGATGAACCACATCCGGAGCTTCTTCACGTCACCGCGCTCGGCCGCGAACACGCCGAGCTGGCAGGTGAGCGAGGAGAGCACCAGGATCGTGGTGTTCGTCGCGGAGAACGGGATGTTCAGCGCGTCGGCCTTCTCGGACCAGAAGTCCGGGCCGGTCACCGATCGCAGGGTGAAGTACATCGCGAAGAGGGCCGCGAAGAACATCAGCTCGGAACTCAACCAGATGATGGTTCCGACGCTGGTGAGGTTCGGCCGGTTGACCGACGGGTGCGCGTGCCCGGTTTCTACTGTCGTTGCTGTCGCCACGACCGACATTATGTCGGTCGCTTATCCCGCCCTCACCCCGGGGGGTGCCGTTCGGTGTGTTCCCCCTGCTCGTACGGCCCGGATGGCCCATCGAACGGCCCGTCGAAGCGCTGTCCGAACCAGTGCTGACGGGGCGTTCGAGGGAGTAGCATCCGCCCCAACGGGCTACGACAGCCTTCACCGGTCTCACCGCGTATCGGAGGAAGCATGCAGGCGACCGCCACGGTGCTGGTCTACAGCGACGACTCCAACACCCGCGAACAGGTGCGGCTCGCGACGGGGCGCCGGCCGGCTCCGGACGTGCCCGTGGTCGAGTTCGTGGAGTGCGCCACCCCGGCCGCCGTGCTCAAGGAGCTGGACAAGGGCGGGATCGACGTCTGCGTCCTGGACGGTGAGGCGGTGCCCATGGGCGGCATGGGCATGTGCCGCCAGATCAAGGACGAGGTCTTCCAGTGCCCGCCGGTGCTGCTGCTCATCGCCCGGCCGCAGGACGCGTGGCTGGCGACCTGGAGCCGGGCGGAGGCGGCGGTGACGGCGCCGGTGGAGCCGGTGGAGTTCGCGTCCGCGCTGGCCGCGCTGCTGCGGGAGAAGCGGCTGCAGGGCGTCTAGGGGCGCCTTGGAGCCCGGTCGGCTGCGTCGTTCGGCGGCTGACGGCCGGTGGGGGTTGATCGCGCAGTTCCCCGCGCCCCTGGCGGCGCTGCCCCGGACGGCGTCTTCATGCGCTCTCCGGTCGCAGACGGGCTTGCTCTGCCGTGCCGGTCGCGTTGCCCGTGCCGCCCGTCAGGGCGCTGCCCGTGCGCCACTTGGTCCAGTCCATGTTCCAGTCGCCGAAGCCGTTGCCGAAGGGTTCCATCGTCTCGCCGCCGGAGTTGACGACCTCGACGAGGTCGCCCTCCTGGACGGTCTCGAAGAACCACTCCGCGTTGTCGGTGCTCATGCCGACGCAGCCGTGGCTGACGTTGGCGATGCCCTGGGAGCCGACAGACCAGGGGGCGGCGTGCACGTACTCGCCGCTCCAGGTCACCCGGGTGGCCCAGTAGACCGGCAGGTCGTACGACTCCGAGGAGCCCTCGGCGATGCCGACGGTGCTGCTGCGCATGCGTACGAAGGATTCCTTGCCGAGGACGACCTTGACGCCGTTGCGGGTCTCGAAGCCGGGCTTGCCGGTGGTGACCGGGATCTGGCGGATCTCCTCGCCGTCCTTGAAGACCGTCAGCGTGTGCGCGGCGGCGTCGGTGACGGCCACGACGCGGTCGTCCGTGGTGATCTTCAGCGGCTTCGCCTTGCCGCCCCACATCCGGTCGCCGATCTTGATGCCCTCCAGGGTGCTGCGGACCTGGACGGTGGCGTGAGCGGGCCAGTACTCCTGGGGCCGGTAGTGCAGCTTCTTGTCGTCCACCCAGTACCAGGCGCCGCTCACCGCGGGGGTGGAGTCGACCTTCAGGGCACGCTCCACTATGGCCCGCTGCGCCGGGTCCCGGACCGGCTGGCTCAGTTCCGCGGTGACGGGCTGACCGACGCCGTACGCGCCCGCCTTGGGCCCGAAGGTGACGTCCAGGGTCTTCTTCGCGCCGGGCTTGCCGGTCTCGAAGGTGAGCACCTTGCGGCCGGGCGCCCCGTCCCCGTCCTCGGTGCTGACCCGCACCGTGTAGCTGGCGTTGGCCGCCAGCGGAGAGGTGCTGTGCCAGCGGGCGCCGTCGGCGGACAGCTCGCCCGCGACGTGGCGTCCGGCCGCGTCCACGGCGGTGACGTCCGTGATGCGCCCGTCGGCGCCCTCGGCGACCACCTCCAGGGGTTTGTCCGGGTCGGCCTTCTTCCCGGCGTCCGTGGGGCCGTTGAAGGAGATCTGGCCGGCCGCGTCGTAGGGCGTGGCGGACAGCGGGTTGTCGTCGTCACCGAGGCAGGCGGTGCCGCTCGCGCCGAGGGCGATCACCAGCAGGGTGCAGCCGACGACCGTACGCCCCCGCGCCTGGAAGTGAACCGTGATGCTCATGGCCTCACGCTAGGGAGAGACGTCAACGGCGGCACGGTGGGTAAGCCGGAAGGGTGAGAGACGGTACGGCAGACGAAGGGGCCCGGACGCTCCTGACGGAGTGTCCGGGCCCCTTCGTGCTCGACGCGTGCTACTGGGTGCGGTTCTCACCGCGGTAGTACTCGAAGACCCAGCCGAACAGGCCGACCAGGATCACCGGTGCCGAGAAGTACATGATCCACCAGCCGACGGCCACGCCCAGGAAGGCGAGGGCGCCGCCCAGACCGAGCGCCAGCGGCTGCCAGCTGTGCGGGCTGAAGAACCCGACCTCGCCGGCGTCGTCCGCGACGTCCGCCTCCGTGTTGTCCTGCGCACCGGCGTCGACCCGCCGCGCCGTGAAGGCGAGGTAGAAGCCGATCATGATGGCCAGGCCGAAGGCGAGGAAGAGCGCCGTGGTGCCGGCCGGCTCCTTGGACCAGTAGCCGTAGACCACGGCCACGGCCAGGATGAACAGGCTCAGCCAGATGAAAATCTTGCCCTGGATCTTCACTTCCCGGCCTCCTTGCCGCCGGCGAGGGCCTTCTCACCGTGGCCGACGTTCTCCAGCTGGTCGATCGCGGAGATCTCGGGGTGGTGCAGGTCGAAGGCGGGGGATTCGCTGCGGATGCGCGGCAGCGTGAGGAAGTTGTGCCGCGGCGGCGGGCAGGAGGTCGCCCACTCCAGCGAACGGCCGTAGCCCCACGGGTCGTCCACCTCGATCTTCTTGCCGTACTTGGCGGTCTTCCAGATGTTGTAGAAGAACGGCAGCATCGACATGCCGAGCAGGAACGAGCTGATCGTCGAGATCGTGTTCAGGGCGGTGAAGCCGTCCGCCGCCAGGTAGTCGGCGTAGCGGCGCGGCATGCCCTCGGCGCCCAGCCAGTGCTGAACCAGGAAGGTGCCGTGGAAGCCGACGAACAGCGTCCAGAAGGTGATCTTGCCGAGGCGCTCGTCCAGCATCTTGCCGGTGAACTTCGGCCACCAGAAGTGGAAGCCGGCGAACATCGCGAACACCACGGTGCCGAACACCACGTAGTGGAAGTGCGCCACCACGAAGTACGAGTCGGAGACGTGGAAGTCCAGCGGCGGCGAGGCGAGGATGACACCGGTCAGACCACCGAAGAGGAAGGTGATCAGGAAGCCGGTGGACCACAGCATCGGTGTCTCGAAGGACAGCGAGCCCTTCCACATGGTGCCGATCCAGTTGAAGAACTTCACACCGGTCGGGACCGCGATCAGGAAGGTCATGAAGGAGAAGAACGGCAACAGCACGCCGCCCGTGACGTACATGTGGTGGGCCCACACCGTCACCGACAGACCCGCGATCGCGATCGTCGCACCGATCAGACCCATGTAGCCGAAGATCGGCTTGCGGGAGAAGACCGGGATGATCTCACTGACGATGCCGAAGAACGGCAGCGCGATGATGTACACCTCTGGATGCCCGAAGAACCAGAACAGGTGCTGCCACAGCAACGCTCCGCCGTTGGACGAGTCGAAGATGTGGGCGCCGAACTTGCGGTCGGCCTCCAGCGCGAACAGGGCCGCGGCCAGCACCGGGAAGGCCAGCAGGACCAGCACACCGGTCAGCAGCACGTTCCAGGTGAAGATCGGCATGCGGAACATGGTCATGCCCGGCGCGCGCATGCAGATGATCGTGGTGATGAAGTTGACCGAGCCGAGGATGGTGCCGAAGCCGGAGAAGGCCAGACCCATGATCCACAGGTCGCCGCCGATACCGGGCGAGTGCACCGCGTCGGACAGCGGCGAGTAGGCGAACCAGCCGAAGTCGGCCGCGCCCTGCGGGGTCAGGAACCCGCCCACCGCGATGGTCGAGCCGAACAGGTACAGCCAGTAGGCGAACATGTTCAGCCGGGGGAAGGCGACGTCCGGCGCGCCGATCTGCAGCGGCATGATCCAGTTCGCGAAGCCGGAGAACAGCGGCGTCGCGAACATCAGCAGCATGATCGTGCCGTGCATCGTGAACGCCTGGTTGAACTGCTCGTTCGACATGATCTGCAGACCCGGCCGGGCCAGCTCGGCGCGCATGAACAGCGCCATCACGCCGCCGATCACGAAGAACGCGAACGACGTCACGAGATACAGCGTGCCGATCGTCTTGTGGTCAGTGGTCGTCAACCACTTGATCACGACGTTGCCGGGCTGCTTGCGCCGTACCGGCAGCTCGTTCTCGTACGAGTCCTCCGCTGCCGAGGCACCCTGGGGTTCGTTGAGGATGCTCACAGGTTGTTCGTCTCCCGGTTCTTCTCGTGGCTCGTCTGAGCGATGCCCGCGGGAACGTAACCGGTCTGCCCCTTCTTCGCGAGGTCCTGGAGGTGCTGCTCGTAGCGCTCCGGGGAGACGACCTTGACGTTGAACAGCATCCGTGAGTGGTCCACGCCGCACAGCTCGGCGCACTTGCCCAGGAAGGTCCCCTCCTTGTTGGGGGTCACCTCGAAGGCGTTGGTGTGGCCCGGAATCACGTCCTGCTTCATCAGGAACGGCACCACCCAGAAGGAGTGGATGACGTCACGCGAGGTCAGGACGAAGCGGACCGTCTTGCCCTTGGGGAGCCAGAGGGTCGGACCCGGGTTGTTGGTCTGCGGGTTCCGCGTGCCGGGGGTGCCGCAGTCGTAGACACCGCCCGCGTTGGCCGGGAAGTCCTCGATGTACCGGTCCGGGATGCCGGCCAGTTCCTTGGAGGTCTTGGCGTCGCCGGTGGAGCCCGGAACGTCCTCGATGTGGTTGAAGCACCAGCTCCACTGGAAGCCGACCACGTTGACCGTGACGTCCGGCTTCTTCTTGAGGCTCATGAGATCGGACTCGTCGCGCGCGGTGAAGTAGAACAGCACCGAGACGATGACGAGCGGAACCATGGTGTACAGCGCCTCGATGGGCAGGTTGTACCTGGTCTGCGGAGGGACCTCGACCTTGGTGCGGCTGCGCCGGTGGAAGAAGACACTCCACAGGATCAGGCCCCACACCAGCACGCCGGTGGCCAGCGCGGCTGCCCAGGAGCCCTGCCACAGGGAGAGGATCCGCGGAGCCTCTTCCGTGGTGGGGGTGGGCATGCCGAGGCGGGGGAAGTCCTCGTATGTGCAACCGGTGGCGGTCGCCAGGACCAGGCCCGCGGTCAGTGCCTGCAGCAGCTTCCGCCGCATCGGGCGCCGCGGCGAGCGGTCGGAGCCGTTGGGACTCACGTAGCGCCTTCCCGAGAGTCTCGCCCGCGCGGTTGGCTGCGGCCTGCCTTCTCGCTGGTCGGTCGCCGCCCTGCGTCGGGCAGGGGTTTGATGTTTATGCGGACCAAACCCTAGCCGACGCCCTCCGGGGGGTCGCGGGGAGGGTGGCATACGCGCCGGGGGTCACTCTTTAAGGGTGGGATGGGGCGCCTACGGGGCGGGATGGTGCGGTGTCGTTGGCGGCTGACGGGCCGTTGCGGCTTGTCGCGCCCACGCGGCGGAGCCGCACATGGCACAGCCCCGCGCCCCTTGGCGGCGCTTTCCTGCCCTGCGTCATAGCGTTGGCCCGTGGCCTACTTCGATGCTGCTTCCGCTGCTCCCCTTCATCCCGTTGCCCGGCAGGCGCTGTTGGCGTCTCTCGACGAGGGGTGGGCCGATCCTGCTCGGCTGTACCGCGAAGGGCGGCGGGCGCGGTTGCTGCTCGATGCCGCCCGGGAGGCGATGGCCGAGTGCGTGGGGTGTCGGCCGGACGAGTTGGTGTTCACCCCTTCGGGGACGCGGGCGGTGCATTCAGGCGTGGCGGGGGTGCTGGCCGGGCGTCGGCGCGTCGGATCGCACCTGATCGTGTCAGCGGTCGAACACTCCTCCGTACTGCATGCGGCCGAGGCGCACGAGGCCGGCGGCGGGAGCGTCACGGAGGTACCGGTCGACCGGACGGGCGCGGTCGACCCGGCGGCGTACGCGGCCGCCCTGCGCGAGGACACGGCGCTGACCTGTCTCCAGTCGGCCAACCACGAGGTGGGCACGGAGCAGCCGGTGTCCCGGGTGGCGGAGGCGTGCCGGGCCGCCGGTGTGCCGCTGCTGGTGGACGCGGCCCAGTCGCTGGGCTGGGGCCGGGTCGAGGGCGGCTGGTCGGTGCTGACGGGCAGCGCGCACAAGTGGGGCGGGCCCTCGGGCGTCGGGCTGCTCGTGGTGCGCAAGGGGGTCAGGTTCGCGCCGCAAGGGCCCGGGGACGAGCGGGAGTCGGGGCGGTCGCCCGGGTTCGAGAACCTGCCGGCGATCGTGGCCGCGGCGGCGTCGCTGCGGGCGGTGCGTGCCGAGGCGGCGGCGGAGGCGGCCCGGCTGCGGGAGCTGACGGAGCGGATCCGGTCCCGGGTGCGGGATCTGGTGCCGGACGTGGAGGTGGTCGGCGATCCGTCGCGGCGGCTGCCCGGGATCGTCACCTTCTCCTGTCTCTATGTCGACGGGGAGACCTTGCTGCACGAGCTGGACCGCGCCGGTTTCTCCGTGTCGTCCGGATCGTCCTGCACCAGCAGCACGCTGACGCCGAGCCACGTCCTGCGGGCGATGGGGGTGCTCAGCGAGGGCAACGTCCGGGTGTCGCTGCCGCCGGGGACCGCGGCGGAGGACGTCGAGCGGTTCCTGGAGGTGCTGCCGGGCACGGTGGCCGCGGTGCGCGAGAAGCTGGGGGCGCCGGCCGCGACGGAGCCCGTCCGCGCGGCCGGCCCCGGCCTCGTCGTGGACGCGCTGGGCCGGCGCTGCCCCGTTCCGGTGATCGAACTGGCCAAGGTCATCGGCGACGTCCCCGTCGGCGGCACGGTCCGCGTCCTGTCCGACGACGAGGCGGCCCGCCTGGACATCCCGGCCTGGTGCGAGATGCGGGGCCAGGAGTACGCGGGCGAGGAGCCGGCGGAAGAGGGAACGGCCTACCTGGTCCGCCGGATCAGGTAGGCACGCCAGGGGCGCGGGGCTGTACCGGACGGTCGCCCCCGAAATCAGCCCAGGTGCGTCCGGACCTCCCCCGCGGCCTCCTCCCCGTAAGCCTTGGTGAACCGCTCCATGAAGTGCCCGCGCCGCAACTGGTACTCCTGCGTCCCCACCGTCTCGATGACGAGGGTCGCCAGCATGCAGCCCACCTGCGCCGCGCGCTCCAGCGAGACCCCCCACGCCAGCCCCGACAGGAACCCCGCGCGGAAGGCGTCGCCGACGCCCGTGGGGTCGGCCTTGCGCTCCTCGTCGGGGACGCCGACCTCGATGGTGTCCCCGCCGGCCCGCTCGATGCGCACGCCCCGCGCGCCCAGGGTGGTGACGCGGTGGCCGACGCGGCCGAGGATCTCGGCGTCGCTCCAGCCGGTCTTGGTCTCGATGAGCCCCTTCTCGTACTCGTTGGAGAAGAGGTAGGTCGCCCCGTCCAGCAGTATCCGAATCTCGTCGCCGTTCATCCGGGCGATCTGCTGGGAGAAGTCGGCGGCGAAGGGGATGGAGCGGGTGCGGCACTCCTCGGTGTGCCGGAGCATCGCCTCGGGGTCGTCGGCGCCGATGGAGACCAGGTCGAGGCCGCCCACGCGGTCGGCGACGGTCTTCAGTTCGATGAGCCGGGCCTCGCTCATCGCGCCCGTGTAGAAGGAGCCGATCTGGTTGTGGTCGGCGTCGGTGGTGCAGACGAAGCGTGCGGTGTGCAGGGTCTCGGAGATGCGGACCGAGCCGGTGTCGACGCCGTGCCGGTCGAGCCAGGCCCGGTACTCGTCGAAGTCCGCGCCGGCCGCGCCGACCAGGACCGGCCGGGTGCCGAGCTGACCCATGCCGAAGGCGATGTTCGCGGCGACGCCGCCCCGGCGCACGTCCAGCTGGTCGACCAGGAAGGAGAGCGAGACCGTGTGCAGCTGGTCCGCGACGAGCTGGTCCGAGAAGCGTCCGGGGAAGGTCATGAGGTGGTCGGTGGCGATGGAGCCGGTGACTGCGATGCGCACGGCGTGGACTCTCTCCTGAGGGGAGGCGGGTTGACGGTTCACGCTACCCGGCGGCGCCGCCGGCCTGAAGCAGGCGAAACTACCCGGTAGTACAACTTTCTTCGCGGTACGGGACGTGCCTACGGTTCTGTTATGACGAATCCGAGGACCGTCGACCCCGCCCCGGCCGACCTGGACGGCGACCTGGCGTCGCTGCGCGGTGACTGCGCGCGGATGACCCCTCGCTGGTCGGCGCCCGCCGACGTCTCCGCCCGGCCGGTGCCGCTCACCCTCATCCACGGGGTGCGGGTGCCGCCGGCCTACGCCCGGTTGCTGGACGCGATGTCGGACTACGGCGACTGAGCGCCCCCGGGCGGGCTCCGGGGCCGTTCGGGCGACGCGTGCCGCCGCCGGGAACCGGTTCCCGCCCCACCGCGTCCCATCGCTGTCCCCAGTAACAGCCGAAGGAGCGATGCGGTGAACACCGAGCGACCCGACAACGACGACGCGGCCGCCGACGAGGCCGGCGGCGGCCGTCCCGCGCGGCGGCGCCCCCGGGCGGTCGCGGTCGCGTCGGTCGCCGCGGCCGTGCTGCTCGTGGGAGCGGGCGGCGCCTATGTGGCCACGTCCGCCGCCGACGGCGACCCGGACGGCGGTACGGCGTCCGGTGCCTCGGGCGACGGCACTCCCCCGCCGCTCCCCCTCGACGACTACGCCGGAACCTCCCCCGAGGGCGGCTCGAACGGCATCGCGCCCGGCGAGCCCGACCCGTACGGCGTCACCTACCGCGCCGACGGGCCGCTCCCCGACGGACCCGGCTCGGCGCCGGTGTACCGGGCCGAGGGCGAGGTCACCGAGGCCGAGGTGGCCCGGCTGGCCGGGGCACTGGGCGTCGAGGGGACGCCCCGCACCCAGGGCGGGGCGTGGCGGGTCGGCAACGCCGAGGACGGTTCCGGGCCGCTGCTCACGGTGGAACGGCAGGCGCCGGGCACCTGGACCTTCCACCGGTACACGCCCCGCACGGACAACTGCAAGAAGGGCCCCGAGTGCAAGACCCCGTCCGCCGACGGGGACCCGGTGGGCGAGGCGGCCGCGAAGAAGGCGGCGGCTCCGGTGCTGAAGGCGCTGGGCCAGGACGACGCCAAGCTGGACGCGGGCCAGGTCATGGGCGCCCGGCGGGCCGTGAACGCGGAACCGGAGGTGGGCGGGCTGCCCACGTACGGCTGGACGACCGGGGTCGTCGTCGACGCGCGGGGCGAGGTGGTCGGCGGCAGCGGCCGGGTGAAGGCGCCGGTCAAGGGGGACACGTATCCCGTCCTGGACGCCGGGCAGACGCTGGCGCGGCTGAACGCGCCGGGTGCCGGGTCGGGTGCGGGCGCCGGGGGCATCGGCGGCTGCGCGAGTCCCGTACCGCATCAGGACGGCACGGACCTGCCCTGTGAGCTGCCGACCGGGACTCCGGAGCGGCCGGGGACGGGGAAGGAGCGGGTGGCCACCGTCGAGGAGGCGGTGTTCGGGCTGGCCGCGCATCCGGTGCGGGGCCGGCCGACGCTGGTGCCGTCCTGGCTGTTCGAGGTACGGGCACCGGGCGCGGACGCCGCCGTCACGGTCACGTACCCGGCGGTCGACCCGAAGTACCTGACCACGGTGTCATCCGCCTCGCCCGCCTCCCCCGTGCCGTCCGACGAGCCGACCGCGAAGCCCGAACCGACCGCGAAGCCGGGCGAGCCGCGGGACGTGCGGGTGAGCGGCTACACGGCCGCGGACGGCGAGCTGACGGTGCACTTCACCGGCGGCGTGTGCTCCGACTACGCCGCCGAGGCCGAGGAGAGCGGCGGGAAGGTGACCGTCACGGTGACCGAGACCCCGCATCCGGACAAGGTCTGCATCCTGATCGCCAAGGAGTACGAGCGGACGGTGCCGCTGGACCGGCCGCTGGGCGACCGGACGGTGGTGGGCTCGGACGGCGAGGACATCCCGGTGCACAAGCCGGGCGCGCGGCTGCCGGCCCCGTCCGGGGGCCGCTGAACCCGCGGCGTGACACGACAAGGGCGGCGGCCCGGGGAGGAACCCCGGGCCGCCGCCCTTGTCACGCTCGGGTGCCGTGCGGCTCGGCCCGTCAGCTGAACGAGTCGCCGCAGGCGCAGGAGCCCGTCGCGTTCGGGTTGTCGATCGTGAAGCCCTGCTTCTCGATCGTGTCCACGAAGTCGATGGTGGCTCCGCCCAGGTACGGGGCGCTCATGCGGTCGGTGGTGACCTTGACGCCGCCGAAGTCCTTCACCACGTCGCCGTCGAGCGAGCGCTCGTCGAAGAAGAGCTGGTAGCGCAGGCCGGAGCAGCCGCCGGGCTGGACGGCGACGCGCAGCGCGAGGTCGTCGCGGCCTTCCTGGTCGAGCAGCGCCTTGACCTTCGACGCGGCGGCGTCGGTCAGGATGATGCCGTCGGTGACGGTGGTGGTCTCGTCCGATACGGACATCTACATCTCTCCCGGGTTGTACGGAGACTGCTTGCCGACGGTGTCAACCGACGGAGCCGCGGATTCATTCCGGGCACGGCCGAGTCTTTGTCCTCGGCGTCCCCTTCATGCTCGCACACGCCCCCGCCGACGGTCAGCGGCCTGTGGACGGCGACCGCGGACCACGGCCGCGGACGACGGCTCGGGGGCGGCTCGGGCGGCGGCTCGGGCGCCGGGATTCACGTCACACCGACACTATGGGCATCGTCAAAGTGACGTGAAGCGGTTATGATATATAGCGTCAGTTCGACGAAAAGGTCGATCGAAAAGTAGAAAGGGTGCGTGTCGTGACCACCGCCCAAACCCAGGAGCTCGACGTACAGCCGACGCCCCTCGCCCTGCTGCTGCTCGGCCGCGAGGCCGATCCGAGGAGCGAGCGCGGAGTGGAGTGCCCCGGGGACCTGCCCTCGGCCTCCGACCCGGACCTGGTCGCGCGCGCCCGTGCGGCCAAGGAGAAGCTCGGTGACAAGGTCTTCGTCCTCGGTCACCACTACCAGCGCGACGAGGTCATCCAGTTCGCCGACGTCACGGGCGACTCCTTCAAGCTGGCCCGGGACGCGGCCGCGCGCCCGGAGGCCGAGTACATCGTCTTCTGCGGTGTGCACTTCATGGCGGAGTCGGCCGACATCCTGACCTCGGACGACCAGAAGGTGGTCCTGCCCGACCTGGCGGCCGGCTGCTCCATGGCGGACATGGCCACCGCCGAGCAGGTCGCCGAGTGCTGGGACGTGCTGACCGAGGCCGGGATCGCCGAGCAGGTCGTGCCCGTGTCGTACATGAACTCCTCCGCGGACATCAAGGCGTTCACCGGCAAGCACGGCGGCACCATCTGCACCTCGTCCAACGCCAAGCGCGCCCTGGACTGGGCCTTCGAGCAGGGCGAGAAGGTCCTGTTCCTGCCGGACCAGCACCTGGGCCGCAACACGGCGGTGCGGGACATGGGCATGTCCCTGGAGGACTGCGTCGTCTACAACCCGCACAAGCCGAACGGCGGGCTGAGCGCGCAGGAGCTGCGCGGGGCGAAGATGATCCTGTGGCGCGGGCACTGCTCGGTGCACGGCCGCTTCAGCCTCGACTCGGTGAACGACGTGCGGGAGCGCATACCGGGCGTGAACGTCCTGGTGCACCCGGAGTGCAAGCACGAGGTCGTGGCCGCGGCGGACTACGTCGGCTCGACCGAGTACATCATCAAGGCCCTGGAGGCGGCCCCGGCCGGTTCCAAGTGGGCCATCGGCACCGAACTGAACCTGGTCCGCCGCCTGGCGAACCGTTTCGCCCCCGAGGGCAAGGAGATCGTCTTCCTCGACAAGACGGTCTGCTTCTGCTCGACCATGAACCGCATCGACCTCCCGCACCTGGTCTGGGCCCTCGAATCCCTGGCCGAGGGCACCCTGGTCAACCGCATCGAGGTCGACAAGGAGACGGAGGCGTTCGCCAAGCTGGCCCTGGAGCGGATGCTGGCGCTGCCGTAACCGGCCCCCGCGCGCACGGGCCCCGCCCGGTCACCTTCTGCGGCGACCGGACGGGGCCCTTCTCGATCCGCGCAGGAAGGTGCGGCCCTGAGTGCACACCTTCAGCGGCGTCGTTGGCCCGCGGGGCCGCCTGTGCGACGGTGGGGTCCGGGAGCGACTGGAGGGCTGTCATGGCAGGTCAGGGGCAGGTCCCCGGTGGGGACGGGGGTTCGTTCGGCCGCGGGGCGGGGCAGGGGTGCGGATTCTGCATGGGTGTGCTGCTGGCCCTGGTGATCCTCGCGGCGGTCGTGCTGTTCGGCGGCATCGCCGCGCTGTCGGGACACTGACGCCCCCGCGCCGCACCGCGCCGCCTCGGCGCCGGCCCGTCTGCCGTTCCTCGCACGGGCGCCCCCGTGGGAGAGTCCACGGGGGCGCCTGCGTCGGGCCGGCAGGTGTCAGACCTGGGCCGGCTCCGCTTCCTCCGACGGCTGCTGCGACTGCTCGGGCAGGCCCTTCTTCGCGGCCCGCTTCTTCGCGCGCCGCTCCTTGCGCAGCTCCAGCATCGCGTAGAGCGTCGGGACCAGCAGCAGGGTCAGCAGCGTCGACGTGATCAGACCGCCGATCACGACCACCGCGAGCGGCTGGGCGATGAAGCCGCCCTCGCCGGTGACGCCCAGCGCCATCGGGAGCAGGGCGAAGATCGTCGCCAGGGCCGTCATGAGGATCGGGCGCAGCCGGTGGCGGCCGCCCTCGATGACGGCCTCGACGACGCCGTAGCCCTGCTTGCGGTACTGGTTGATCAGGTCGATCAGCACGATGGCGTTGGTGACCACGATGCCGATCAGCATCAGCATGCCGATCATCGCCGGGACGCCCATCGGGGTGCCCGTGGCGACCAGCAGGCCGATCGCGCCGGTCGCCGCGAACGGGATCGACACCAGCAGGATCAGCGGCTGGGCCAGCGACCGGAAGGTGCCGACCAGCAGCATGAACACGATGGCGATCGCCGCGAGCATGGCGAGACCCAGGTTGACGAAGGCCTCGTCCTGGTCCGCGGTGACGCCGCCGATCTCGGCGGTGGCGCCGGCCGGCAGGTCCAGGCCGTTGATCTTCGACTGGAGGTCCGCGCTGACCGCGCCGGTGTTGTCGCCGGTCGGCTTGGCGGTGATGGTCGCCGCGCGCTGCCCGTCGATGCGGGTCATCGACACCGGGCCGTCCACCAGCTGCACGGTGGCGATGTCACCGAGCTTCGCCGGGCCCAGGTTCAGCGCCTTCAGCTCGGCCATGGTGTCGGCGGGCTGCGCCGACCGGATGACCACGTCGCGCTCGGTGTCGTCCAGGGTGGCCTTGGCGGCCGGGGTGCCGCGCACCGCCTGGGCGACGGCCGCGCCGAGGGTCTGGTCGCTGAAGCCGGCCTCGGCGGCCTTCGCGTTGGCCTTGACCGAGATCCGCGGCACGCTCTGCGCCAGGTCGCTGGTGACGTCGGTGACGTCGTCGAGTCCGGCGACCGTCTTGCGGACCTGCTCGGAGGCCTCGCGGAGCACCTGCGCGTCGGCCGCCTTGACGACGACGCTCAGGTCCTGGCTGCCGAAGCCGTCACCGGCGGCGATGGTGGTGGTGCCGATGCCGTCGCCGAGCTCGGCCAGCCCGTCCTCGATGTGGTCCTGGACGTCGTCGGCGTTCGCCGAGTCCTCCAGCATGATCTGGTACGAGGCCTGGTTGGTGTCCGTGCCGCCGCCGAAGGCGGCCATGAAGCCGGACGAACCGATGGTGACCTGGAAGTCCTTGACGCCCTCGGTGTCGCCGAGCAGCTTCTCGACCTTCTTCACCTGCGCGTCGGTCGCGCCGAGGCTGGTGCCGGGCTTCAGCTCCTGCTTGACGCTGAGCACCTCCTGCTCGCCCTGGTCGAAGAAGTTGGTCTTCAGCAGCGGCGCCATGCCGAAGGTGCCGACCAGCACGACGACCGCGATGGCCACGCTGGTCAGGCGGCGGCGGGTGGCGAAGCGCAGGACGGGGACGTAGAAGCGCTGCAGGCGGCTCTTGGCCTCCTTCTCCTCGGCCAGCCTGCGGGCCTCGGCCGCGTCCTCGGGGGTGCCCTTCGGGGGCCGCAGGAACCAGTACGACAGCACCGGGACCACCGTCAGCGACACCAGCAGGGACGCGAGCAGCGCCGCGGTGACGGTGAGGCTGAAGGAGCCGAACAGCTCGCCGACCATGCCGCCGACCAGACCGATCGGCAGGAACACGGCGACGGTGGTGAGCGTGGAGGAGGTGACCGCCCCGGCGACCTCGCGGACGGCGCCCAGGATGGCGTCCTTGCGCTCCTCGCCGTAGCCGAGGTGGCGCTTGATGTTCTCCAGGACCACGATCGAGTCGTCGACGACCCGGCCGATGGCGATGGTCAGCGCGCCCAGCGTCAGCATGTTGAGCGACAGGTCGCGCGTCCACAGGACGATCAGCGCCAGCACCACCGACAGCGGGATGGAGACCGCGGTGACCAGGGTGGAGCGGAGCGACGCGAGGAAGACCAGGATGACCAGGACGGCGAAGAGCAGTCCGAGCCCGCCCTCCGTGGTCAGGCCGGAGATGGCCTTGGACACGGCCGGGCCCTGGTCGCTGACGACGGTGAGGGTGGCGCCGGAACCGAGCTGCTCGCGCAGGTCGGGGAGCTTGTCCTCGACGGCGTTCGAGATGGAGACCGCACTGCCGTCGTGGTCCATCGTCACGGCGACCGCGAGGGACGGCTTGCCGTTGGTGCGGGTGAGGGAGTCGGCCCGGGCCTCCTCCTCCTTGACGGTGGCGACGTCGCCGAGGCGGACGGGCTTGACGACGCCCTCACCGGTGACCATGAGGTCCTGGATCTGCTTGACCGAGGTGAAGCCGCCGCCGACCTGGACGGTGCGGTTGGCGCCGCCCTCGTCGAAGGAACCGGCCGGGACGGTCGCGCCGCCGGCCTGCAGGGACTGGGCGAGCACCTGCGGGCTCACCTTCGCCGCGGCCAGCTTCGCCGGGTCCGGCGTGACCGTAACCTCGACGTCGCGGACGCCGTCGACCACGACCTGGGCGACCCCGTCGATGTCCTTCAGCTCGGAGACGACGGTCTTGTCGAGCTGGTCGGCCAGCGCCTGCTGGTCCTTGTCCGAGGTGACGGCGAGGACGACGGTCGGGATGTCGTCCGTCGAGCCGGAGATCACCTGCGGGTCCACGTCCTCCGGGAGCTGGGCGCGGGCCCGGTTCACGGCCTGCTGGACGTCGGCGACCAGCTGCTGGGTGTTCGGGCCGTAGTCGAAGGACGCCATGATGACGGCGCTGCCCTCACTGGCCGTGGAGGTGACGCCCGAGATCCCGTCCACCGCTTCGAGGTTGTCCTCGATCGGCTCGACGACCTGCTTCTCGACCACGTCCGGCGAGGCACCCTGGTACGGAGCCAGCACCGACACCATGGGCAGTTCGATGGTGGGCAGCAGCTGCTGCTTGAGCTGGGGGATCGCGATCGCCCCGAAGACGAGCGCGACGATCGACATCAGCCCTATCAGGGCCCGTTGCGCGAGGCTGAATCTCGACAGCCAGGACATGGATCAGGGTCTCTCTTCTGTGGCCGAGCGGGGGACGGGGCACATGGCAGCGCCGGGCGCGGGCGACACAGGTGAGCGCCCACCCCAACACCCTGAGCCATGCGGGGCCCCGCATCCCTAGGCCCCAGGTCCATTTCCTTATCCCGCGCCTACTCCCCCCGCAGTACACGGGAGCGGCACTCACTCCACCCTTGGACGTACCAGCCCGGATTCGTACGCGATGACGACCAGTTGGGCGCGGTCCCGGGCGCCCAGCTTGGCCATGGCTCGGTTCACGTGGGTCTTCACGGTGAGCGGGCTGACTTCCAGGCGCTCGGCGATCTCGTCGTTGGAGTGCCCGCCGGCCACCTGGACCAGCACCTCGCGCTCCCGCACGGTCAGCGACTCCAGCCGCTCGGCGCGGGCCGGGTCGCGGTCCTCGGCGGCCGTGTCCTGCTGGGCGAGGAAGCGGGCGATCAGCCCCTTGGTGGCGGTCGGCGACAGCAGCGCCTCGCCGCCGGCCGCGACCCGGATCGCGCTGAGCAGTTCCTCGGGCTCCGAACCCTTGCCGAGGAAGCCGGAGGCACCGGCGCGCAGCGACTGCACCACGTAGTCGTCGACCTCGAAGGTGGTCAGTATGACCACGCGGACGTGGGCGAGGGCCGGGTCGGCGCTGATCATGCGGGTGGCGGCGAGACCGTCGGTGCCGGGCATCCGGATGTCCATCAGCACCACGTCGGCCCGCCGCTCGGCGGCCAGCCGGGCCGCCTCCGCGCCGTCGGACGCCTCCCCCACCACCTCCATGTCGGGCTCGGAGTCGACCAGCACCCGGAAGGCGCTGCGCAGCAGCGCCTGGTCGTCGGCGAGCAGGACACGGATCGTCATACGGGGTCCCTCGTGGCTTGGGGGGCGGCGTCGGTACGGCTCCTGACCGGAAGGATCGCATGCACGCGGAAACCGCCGCCGTAGCGGGGACCGGTGGTGAGGGTGCCGCGCACGGCGGTGACGCGCTCGCGCATGCCGAGCAGCCCGTGCCCGCCGCCCTCGACCGGGGCGTCCGGGGCCTCGCCCTCGCCCGTCCCGTCGTCGAGCACGGTCACCTCGATGTTCGGACCGACCCGCACGACGCTGACCTCCGCCTTCGCCTGCCGTCCCGCGTGCTTCTGCACATTGGTCAGCGCCTCCTGGATGATGCGGTACGCGGCCAGGTCGACGGCGGCGGGCAGCTCGGTGTCCTGGTCGGTGCGGGCCAGCTCGACCCGCAGTCCGGCGTGGTGGAAGGTGCTCACGAGTTCGTCGAGGCGGGCGAGGCCCGGGGCGGGCTCGGTCGGTGCCTCCGGGTCGCCGGACTGGCGGAGCAGGCCGACGGTGGCCCGCAGCTCGTCCAGCGCGGAGCGGCTGGCCTCCCGTACGTGGGCGAGCGCCTCCTTGGCCTGGTCGGGGCGCTTGTCCATGACGTGCGAGGCGACCCCGGCCTGCACGTTGACCAGCGCGATGTGGTGGGCGACCACGTCGTGCAGGTCGCGGGCGATGCGCAGCCGTTCCTCGGCGACCCGGCGGCGGGCCTCCTCCTCCCGGGTGCGCTCGGCCTTCTCCGCCCGGTCCCGGATGGCCTGCACGAAGGCGCGGCGGCTGCGGACGGCGTCCCCGGCGGTGGCGCCGATGCCGGTCCAGGCGAAGACGGCGAGGTTCTCCTGCGCGTACCAGGGCAGGGGGCCGGCGAGCATCGCGGCGCCGGTGAGCACCGTCATGGTGAGCAGGCCGACCCGCCAGGTGGTGTGGCGGTCGGTGGAGGCGGCGACGGTGAAGAGGGCGATGACGGCGGACATCACGACCGGGGCGCGCGGGTCGCCGGTGACGCTCTCGACCACGGAGACGGCACCGGTGACGACGAGGACCGCCATCGGTGCCCGCCGGCGGAAGGCGAGCGCGGCGGCGCCGGCGGTCATGAGGGCGAGGCTGAGCGCGTCCGGGGTGCGCAGGCCCCAGCTGACGCCCTCCGGGCCGTGCGGGTCCACGAAGGAACCGGCGACCATGCACAGCAGGACGGCCGCGGCGAGGGCGGTGTCCAGGGCGGAGGGGTGGGCGCCGATGGTGCAGCGGGCGCGGGCGAGGGTGCTCACGGTTTTTTACGGTAGCTGGAGTGGGGGTGTCTTATGAGGGGCCCCGCATGCAGTGGGCGTCTTGAGGGGAGCTGCGCCCCCGGGCCCCCGCTTCGGCCCTGGACGGGCCTCGCCCTCAAACGCCGGACGGGCTGGATGTGCCGACCCGCGCCGGAAAGGCACCGAAACAGGCTGGATATGCCGACCCGCGTCGGAAAGGCACCGAAACGGGCTGGATGCGCCGGTCCGCGTCGGAAAGGGACCGAAACGGGCTGGGGATATCGACCCGCGTCGACAGGGTACCGGGCGGGCTGATGGTTGCCTGCCTGCGTCAGGAAGGCACCGTCAGGCACTCCCCGGGATGAGGCCGTCGTCGCTCAGCAGCTCCCGGACCTCCTCCAGGGTGGCGTCCGGGGACGGGAGGATGAGGTCGGAGGGCTCCAGGGTGTCGTCCGGGAGGGGCTCGCCCAGTTCGCGGACCTTGGCCAGGAGGGCCTTAAGGGTCGCGCGGAAGCCGGGGCCGTCGCCGTTCTCCATCTCGGCCAGGAGCTCGTCGTCCAGCTTGTTCAGCTCACCGAGCCGGCCGTCGGCCAGCGTCAGCTGTCCCTCCCCCATGATCCGTACGATCATGTCGGCCCTCCTAGGCGTGGGCTACTGCTTGTCGAAGCGCGGGGTGTCCTGCGGCTGGGACTGCGGGGCGGCCTGGCCCTGCCCCTGGCCGCCCTCGATGGCCTGGCGGTCGGCGGTGGAGCCGCCGGCCAGCTCGGCCTTCATGCGCTGCAGTTCCAGCTCTACATCCGTACCACCGGAGAGGCGGTCCAGCTCGGCCTGGATGTCGTCCTTGTGCATGCCCGACTGGTCGTCGAGGGCACCGGAGGCAAGCAGCTCGTCGATGGCACCGGCGCGGGCCTGGAGCTGAGCCGTCTTGTCCTCGGCCCGCTGGATGGCCAGGCCGACGTCGCCCATCTCCTCGGAGATGCCGGAGAACGCCTCGCCGATGCGGGTCTGCGCCTGGGCCGCCGTGTAGGTGGCCTTGATGGTCTCCTTCTTCGTGCGGAAGGCGTCCACCTTGGCCTGGAGGCGCTGGGCCGCAAGGGTGAGCTTCTCCTCCTCGCCCTGGAGGGTGGCGTGCTGCGTCTCCAGGTCGGTGACCTGCTGCTGGAGCGCGGCGCGCCGGGACAGCGCCTCGCGGGCCAGGTCCTCGCGGCCCAGCGCCAGCGCCTTGCGGCCCTGGTCCTCCAGCTTGCCCGACTGGGACTGGAGCTGGTTGAGCTGCAGCTCCAGCCGCTTGCGGCTGGTGGCCACGTCGGCGACGCCGCGGCGCACCTTCTGCAGCAGCTCCAGCTGTTTCTGGTACGAGTAATCGAGGGTCTCGCGCGGGTCCTCGGCCCGGTCAAGGGCCTTGTTGGCCTTCGCGCGGAAGATCATCCCCATACGCTTCATGACACCGCTCATGGGCTTCGCGCGCCCCCTTCTGACCGACTCCAGCTCCAGCGACTGCAACAGAACCCACAGTACGGGCCCTGCATCCATTACCGCACTGTTCGGGGACGGATGCGCTCATCCCCAAGGACGACTGCGTACGCTCCCCGTCCGGCGCAGGGAGTAGGTGCTCCCCGGGGTTGTCCGGAAAGTACCGGTGTCCGGGTCCGTGAGCACCATCCGCTCCGAACTTCCGCTCTGTCCCCTTACAGACGACCGGCGTTGCCGGATCGTTCCCCACCGGACTGGGGTCCACACCCCGGCACCCCGTACCCTTGGGTTTTGTGTTCCGTAGCCGTGCCAAGGATGAGAAGGCCCAGAGCGCCGTCAGCGCGCCGGTGACCGACTCCAAGCAGCCCCGTGACCCGCAGGCCCCCAAGGGCAGGCCCACGCCCAAGCGCAGTGTGGCCCAGTCCCAGCGCCGCAGCGTCGCCAATACGCCGATGACGCGCAAGGACGCCGCCAAGCGGCAGCGCGAGGAGCGGCGGACCGCGATGGCCCGGCAGCGCGAGGCGCTGGCGAAGGGCGACGAGCGGTACCTGCCGGCCCGCGACAAGGGCCCGGTCCGCAAGTTCGCGCGCGACTGGATCGACTCGCGGTTCAACATCGCGGAGTACTTCCTGCCGATGGCCGTGATCATCCTCGTGCTGAGCATGATCCGGGTGGCCTCGCTGCAGAACATCGCGCTGCTGCTGTGGCTGGTCGTGATCGTGCTGATCGTGCTGGACTCGATCGTCACCGGCTTCCGGCTGCGCAAGCGGCTGGCCGAGCGCTTCCCGGACGAGCGCCGGCGCGGCGCGGTGGCCTACGCGCTGATGCGCTCGCTCCAGATGCGGCGACTGCGGCTGCCCAAGCCCCAGGTCAAGCGTGGGGAGCGGCCCTGAGCACGACGCCGTTCACCGGGGGCGCGGCCGAGGCCTGGACAGCGGGGCTGTCCGGGCTTCGCAACGTCGTACGGCAGGAGCTGGTGGCCCGGCAGCTGGACGAGCAGATAGCCGGGCGGTTCGCCGTGGGCAGGCGGCTGCGGGTGCTCGACGTCGGGATGGGCCAGGGCACCCAGGCGCTGCGGCTGGCCCGGGCCGGGCACCAGGTGACCGGCGTGGAGCGGGACGCGACGATGATCGCGACGGCCCGCGAGGCGCTGGCCGGGCAGCCCGAGGGCATCCGGGAGCGGATGCGGATCATCGAGGGCGACGGCCGGGACACCGGCGTGCACTTCCTGCCCGGCAGCTTCGACGTGGTGCTGTGCCACGGCGTGCTGATGTACGTCGAGGAGCCCGATCCGCTGCTCGCGGGGCTGGCCCGGATGCTCGCGCCCGGCGGCCTGCTGTCGCTCGTGGTGCGCAACGGCGACGCCCTCGCGCTGCGCCCCGGCCTGCACGGCGACTGGGCGGGCGCGCTGGCCGCCTTCGACACCACGAACTACCGCAACCGCCTGGGCCTCGACGTCCGCGCGGACCGGCTGGCGACGCTGACGGCGAAGCTCGCGGGCATCGGCGCCCCGCTGCACACCTGGTACGGGGTGCGGGTCTTCACGGACACGGCGCCCGACGGGACCGCGCCGCCCGACGACCTCGAGACCCTGCTGGCCGCCGAGGAGCGGGCCGGCCGGACCGACCCGTACCGCGCGGTCGCGGCACTGCTGCACCTGTGCGGGGTGCGGGGCTAGGGGCTGCCCCGGCTTCGCCCGTTCGGGTGTTCACCGGGGGCCGGGTGACGGGGGCCCGGTGAGACTCGGGCCATGGACACTTCCCGCTCCCGGCTGCCCCGGCTGCTCGCTCCGCTCGCCGTCCTGGCCTGCTCCCTGCTGCTCGCGGCCGGCTGTTCCGACGCCGGTACGGGGACCGAACGGGGCGCGGGGAGTACGCGGGAGGGGGACACGGCGCAGGCCGCGGCGCCGCGCGCGGCCAACGACCTGCAGGCCGACTACGAACGGGTGATCAAGGACGTACTGCCGTCGGTCGTGCAGATCCAGGCGGGCGACTCGCTGGGGTCGGGGGTCGTCTACGACGACAAGGGGCACGTCGTCACCAACGCGCACGTCGTCGGGGACGGCAGGTCCTTCCGGGTGACCACGGCCCGCGCCGAGGGCGCCCTGACCGCGAAGCTGGTCTCCTCCTACCCGGAGCAGGACCTGGCGGTCATCAAGCTCGACAAGGTGCCCGAGGGCATGAAGGCAGCCCGTTTCGCGGACTCCGCGAAGGTGGAGGTCGGCCAGATCGTGCTGGCGATGGGCTCGCCGCTCGGCCTCTCCTCCAGCGTGACGCAGGGCATCGTGTCGGCGACCGGGCGGACCGTCACCGAGGGCAGCAGCGGGGGCGGCACGGGCGCGACCATCGCCAACATGGTGCAGACGTCGGCGGCCATCAACCCGGGCAACAGCGGGGGCGCGCTGGTGAACCTGGACGGGCAGGTGATCGGCATCCCGACCCTGGCGGCGACCGACCCGGGCCTCGGCGACAGCGCGGCGCCCGGCATCGGGTTCGCGATCCCGGCCTCGATGGTGACGACGGTGGCCGGCCAGATCGTCAAGGACGGCAGGGTCACCGACTCGGGCCGGGCCGCGCTGGGCATCACCGCACGGACGGTGGTCGACGACAGCTACCGGCCGGCCGGGGTGGCCGTCGTCGAGGTGAGCGACGGCGGGGCCGCCGACGACGCCGGGCTGCGGCCCGGGGACGTCATCGTCCGGCTCGGGGACACCGACATCACCACCATCACCTCGCTGTCCGAGGCGCTGGCGTCGATGCGGCCGGGCGACCGGACGAAGGTGACGTACACCCGGGACGGCGACGAGCGCACGGCCGAGGTGACGCTGGGCGAGCAGTGACGGGGGCGCGGCCGCCCCCGCCCCCGGGCCTCAGGCCTCGGTCCCCGCCTCGGCCTCGGCCTCCGCCTCCTCGGCGTGCAGGCTCATCGGGCCGTAGATCTCGGTGGAGTCCTCGAAGAGCCGCACCTGGTCGGTGCCGCCCTCCTGGAGGTCCTTCCAGTGCTCCCCGATCCAGGACTCGGCGTCCCCTTGCGTGGTGAACTCCTCGGGCTGCACCGCGGGCTGGACCTCCGTCCCGCCGGCCGTCTCGAACCGCCACGTCCATGCCGCCATGTACGCCTCCAAGATGTGAGCACATGCAGAGCGGAAGCCGGATCTTGGTCCGGCCCCCGCCCGCAGCCTATGCGCTGAGCCGGGCACTCCGTAGAAGACCGTGAGACAAGATCGGGTGACGGGAGAGGCCCCTCGCACGCCCCCTGGGGGGACTCGGGCGCGCACGTCGCCGGGCGACCGGTGAAAATCGGTGCGTGGACGTGACTCTGCTCGGCACCGGTGCCCCCGCGGGACTGCCCCGCCCCGACTGTCCCTGCGCGGCCTGTGCCGCGGCGCAGGGCGAGCAGGCGCGGGCGGCGGCCGCGCTGCTGGTGGACGGGGCGCTGCTGCTCGACCTGACGCCCGGCGTCGCCTTCGCCGCGGCGCGGGCCGGGCGCTCCCTGGCCGGCGTACGGCAGGTGCTGCTCTCCCACCCGCACGACGGGCCCGCCGTGGAGGTCCCGGCCGGGCTGCCGCAGCCGGGCCGGGTGCCGGACGGCCGGGAACTGGCCCTGCTGACCGGGCACCGGGTGCGGGCGGTGGCGCTGGACGCGCCCGGCACCGGGTACGCGGTGACGGGCCCGGACGGCCGACGGCTCCTGTATCTGCCGCCGGGCGGCGCCCCGGCCGGCCTGGAGGAGCCCGCGGAGCCGTACGACCTGGTCCTCGCGGACGTCGTGGGGCGGCCGGACGCGCTGGCGAAACTGCGCGCGGTGGGCGCGGCGGGCCCGACCACGGACGTCGTCGCGGTCCATCTGGACCACGACGTGCCGCCGGGCCGTGAGCTGGCCCGGCGGCTCGCGGCGGCGGGCGCCCGTGCGGTGCCGGACGGCACGACGCTGGCGGTGGGCTCGTACGAGGACGTGCCCGACGTACCGCGGCGCACCCTCGTGCTGGGCGGCGCCCGGTCGGGCAAGTCGGTCGAGGCGGAACGCCGGCTGGAGTCCTTCCCCGACGTGCTCTACGTCGCCACCGGCGGCTCCCGGGGCGGCGACACCGAATGGGCGGCCCGGGTCTGCGCCCACCGGGAGCGCCGCCCCGGGTCCTGGCGCACCACCGAGACCTGCGACCTGGTCCCCCTCCTGAAGGACGAGGGACCGCCCCTCCTCGTCGACTGCCTGTCGCTGTGGCTGACGGACGCGATGGACGCGGTCGGCGCGTGGGACGACGCGGAGTGGGCCGACGGCGGCGAACGGGCGCTCAGGGACCGGATGCGGGAGCTGACTCAGGCGGTCCGGACCACCCGGCGCACCCTGGTGGCGGTGTCGAACGAGGTCGGCTCGGGCATCGTCCCGGCCACGGCGTCCGGCCGCCGCTACCGCGACGAACTCGGCCGTCTGAACGCGGCGTTCGCGGCCGAGTGCGAACAGGTGCTGCTGGTCGTGGCGGGCCAGACGCTGGTGCTACGGGGCTGAGGCGTCCTTGCGCGCGATGACGCGCTGACCCCGGGAGCCGCTGAGGACCGTGCACCCCTGGGCCACGAGTTCGGCGCCCAGCCCGACGGGGTGCACGGGCACCAGGCGGCGCGGGTCGGCCACGTCGACCAGCAGATGCCCGCCGGGCCGCAGCGCCCCCAGCGCGGCCCGCAACTCCGCCCGCGGGTCCGGAACGCGCTCCAGGTGCTGGACGAGGCTGACGACGTCGTAGCGCTCCCGCACCCGCACCGCGACATGAGGGTCCGTCAGGCGTCCGACGAACGCCTCCTCCACCCGCTCCACGGCGCGGGCCCGCAGCACCCGGCCGGTGGGATCCACGCCGTCGAACGAGGTGTAGGGGAAGTGAGCACGGGCGGTCCGCGGGAAGTCGGCGTCCCCGGTGCCGACGTCCAGCCAGCTCTCGGGCTCGGGACAGCGGCGGGCCATCGCACGGGCGGCCAGCGCGTGTCTGAGCCGGACGCCGGCCCGGACCACGGGGTGTTCGGGTCCGGGGGTGAGCGGCGGATTGCGGAAGGCGTGCCGGCAGTCCGAGCACCGCTCGACCGGAGACCGGTGCGGCGCCCCCTGCCGCGGCCCGGCACCGCGCGACCGGCCCCGCAGCCGCCGCGAGCCGCACCAGGGGCAGTCCTCGCGGTACGGCCCGTACGCGGGGACGGGCGGCACCGAGGAGGCGGAGGTTCCGGACACGAGCGGCTCCCGACGTACAGGGGCGGTTACGACATTCCAGTCAAAACGTTACGTAGGTGAAGGCGCTCCGGAGCGCAACGACGCCGCCCGGCCGCGCCGACCGCCCCTTCGACCGGGGCCGGTACTGTTCGGCGAATGAGCTCGCTGAATCTCGACGACTTCACCGACCTGATCGAGCGCCCCGACGGCGGGGTACGCCGCGACGCGGAGGCACGCCGGGAGCGTCAGGTCGTCCCGCCCGGATCGCTGGGCCGCCTCGACGACCTGGGCGAGTGGCTGTCGGCGGCCCAGTCCGCCGTACCGGTACGGCCCGTCGAACGTCCCCGTGTGGTGCTCTTCGCCGGTGACCACAAGGTGGCCGAACTCGGCGTGTCGGCACGGCCCGCGGGCGGCGCGGGCGAGCTGGTGCGCGAGGTGCTGGCGGGCGGCCGGCCGGTGTCGGTGCTGGCCAGGCGCCTGGACGTCCCCGTGCGCGTCGTCGACATGTCCCTGGACTGCGACCCGGAGACGCTGCCGGCCGAGGTGGCGGGCCACCGGGTGCGGCGCGGCGGCGGCCGCATCGACGTCGAGGACGCGCTGACCCTTGAGGAGGCCGAGGCCGCCTTCCGGGCCGGGATGGCGGTGGCCGACGAGGAGGCCGACTCGGGCACGGACCTGGTGGTGCTCGGCGACCTGAGCGTGGGCGGTACGACGGCGGCGGGCGTGCTGGTCGCCGCGCTGTGCGGGACGGACGCGTCGGTCGTCACCGGGCGGGGCGGGCTGCCGATCGACGACCTGGCCTGGATGCGCAAGTGCGCGGCGATCCGGGACGCGCTGCGCCGCGCCCGCCCCGTCCTGGGCGACCAGCTCCAGCTCCTCGCCACGGTCGGCGGCGCGGACCTCACGGCCATGACGGGCTTCCTGCTGCAGAGCGCGGTGCGGAAGATGCCGGTGATCCTGGACGGCGTCGTGACGGCGGCGTGCGCGCTGGTCGGGCAGCGGGTCGCCTTCCGGGCGCCGGACTGGTGGCTGGCCGCGCACGACAGCGGGGAGCCGGGCCAGACCAAGGCGCTGGACCGGATGGCGATGGAGCCGCTGCTGTCCCAGGGCGTGCGGGTGGGCGAGGGCGCGGGTGGCTTGCTGGCGCTGCCCCTGGTCCAGGCGGCGGCGTCGCTGGCAGCGGAGCTGCCGGAGGTCTCCGACGGGAGCGAGTGACCGCGGTGCGGTGACCGTGGCTTCCTGGTCGCCCGGCGTTCGGGTGGGCGCGGGGCGGGGACGCAGCCCGGCGTTACGGGGTGCCGCTGCGCCCACCCGTGCCGCCCCAGCGGCACGACTGCCCGCAGCTACGCGGGGGCGACGCGGCGGGAAAGTCGCGTACGGCGGGAAGGGGACGTGTCGGGGGGTGTTCGCCCGCAGCGGTTGGCGCGTCAACGCCGGGAACCTCTAGGCCCACCGATTCCGCGCCGTTCCGAGGACGAACACCCCCCGGCGCGGCCCCGACCCACCCACCGAACCCAAGGCGCCACGCGCACCCCCACCAAACCCGCACAGGCGCCGCAGGCATACCGCACCGCGCACGCCACCGTCACCGCGGATCCGGACGCCCCCCGATCCAGTCCTGGACGACCCGGCGCGGCCCGGACCAGCGGCGGTCGTGGCGGCGGGCGCGCAGCCGGGCCCTGGCACGGGCCCGCGGCCGTCGGGCGTAGAAGCGGCGGTCCCACGGCGACCCGGGACGGGCCAGCCGCACCGCCCCCACGAGGGCCACGACGGGCACGATGACCCCGAAGATCGCCAGCCGCGCCTTGCCCTTGGCCAGGGCGAGCAGGGAGAAGAAGAAGTTGCCCGCGACCGTCGCGATGACGTTCGCGCGGTCCTGCAACTCGTCCTGGGACATCCCGTCGACACCGAACGGCGTGAACCCCGCGAGCACCAGCCCCACCAGCGCCGCGGTGAGCACCACGACCTCCACGCTCTTGCGCCCCGCCTCGGTCCAGTACACGTCGTCGAGGTGCAGGATCAGCGCGAACTCGTCAAGCACGAGCCCGGCCCCCATCCCGAAGACCACCGCCGCGAGCGCCGACCCGAACCCGTGCCGGCCCCCCGCGACCGCGCCGAAGCCGCCGACGACGGTGAGCACGACCCCCGGAACCACGTGGTGGATGTGCACCCCGCCCGCCTTGACGTTCCCGAAGGGCCCCTTGCCCGCCCGGATCAGCCGGGTGATGACCCGGGTGACCACGAACGTCAGCACGAACGCCGTCAGCGCGAGGAGCAGCGGCAGCTTGCCCGGTTCCAGGATGTTGCGCTGCCACCAATCTCCCATATGCGCACTTTATCCCCGAGACCCGTCAACGCCCCTCCGACCGCCGGGTAGTCTGCGCCGGTGCTCAGGACCCCCTCCCCCGACGGCCTCCGTTTCGCCTTCGGCACCCTCACCGTGCTCCCGGTCGAAGTCACCCGCTGGGACAGGACCGCCGCGCGCGGCGGCATGCTGTGGGCCCCGCTGGCCGGCCTGACCGTGGGCGTCCTCGCCGCGGGCGTCGGGCTCCTCCTGCTCGCCCTGGGCGCCGGAAGCCTGCTCGCCGCGGTCGCCACCGCCGCCGTCCCCGCCGTACTCACCCGCGGACTGCATCTGGACGGACTGGCCGACACCGCCGACGGACTGGGCAGCGGCAAGCCCGCCGAGGACGCCCTGCGGATCATGAAGCAGTCGGACATCGGACCGTTCGGCGTGCTCACCCTGCTGTTCACGCTGCTCGCCCAGGTGGCCGCCCTCGCCCAGGCCTACGACGGCTCGTGGGCCCGGGGAGCGCTCGCCGCCGCGGTGTCGGCGACGGCCGCCCGGCTGGCGCTCACGACGGCGGCCCGGGCCGGGGTGCCCGCCGCCCGTCCGGAGGGCCTGGGCGCGGCGGTCGCCGGAGTGGTCCCGGCCGGCGCGGCACTGGCAGCGGTGGCGACGGTCGTCGTACTGGCCGCCGCGACGGCGGGCGCGTACCTCGGCCCGTACGACGCACTGCGCACGGCGCTGGCCGTCGGGTGCGCGGTCGCCGTCGCCGAACTCCTGCTGCGGCACTGCGTCCGCCGCTTCGGCGGCGTCACGGGCGACGTCTTCGGCGGGGTGGCCGAGACGGCGGCCACGACCGCGCTGGTGGTCCTGGCCCTGGGCTGAGGACGACGCAGGAGCCAGGGCCCCAGCCAGGGCCCGGGCCAGGACCGGAGCCAGGACCGGAGCCAGGGACTCAGCAGGCCTCCCGCCACGCGTCCAGTTCGTACTTCTTCAGCATCGAACTGAGCCGCAGCTCACGGGAGTCGGCGCAGAACCGTTCCGTCGGCAGCTCGTACTCGACGTGGAAGACCGCCTTGCCCGCGTCGGTGAACGGCTGGTTGTCGGCGCACTCGCCGTACTGGGCGCACTGTTCGTTGACGGCGAAGTCGAAGTCGTCCACCAGGTCCGGGATCTGGTCCAGGTCGTTCTTCAGGCCGACGGCCATCCCGCGGTCGTGGGCGAGGTCGGCGATCAGCCGGTTGTAGCGGAGCTGGTCGTCGCCGGTGAGCGGGAAGCCGGTGTCGTTCTTGTAGCCGTCCATGTTGTCCGGCTCGACCGCGTCGAAGCCCTTGTCCCGGCACATGTCGAGGCGTTCGGCCATCAGCGGCTCCAGGACGTCCGTCGCCCGGATGTCCAGCCACCGCTCGCCCTCCCAGCCGTTGCCCTTGCCCAGCACCTCCTCGGGGAACTCGTCGGCGTCGGGCCGGAAGTCCTCCCAGGCGCCGGTGGAGACGTAGCAGATGACCTTGCGTCCGTCGTCGTGCAGACCCGCGACCGCGGCCTTGTCGTGGTCGAAGCCGTCGATGTCGTAGACGGGTACGTCGACGGAGGTGTCGAGCTTGCCGCTGAGCTGCCACTGCCAGGCGGTACCGGGGGTCGGCCGCCAGTGGTCGGCGGCGCCCCCGCCGTCGTCACCGGGGGCCGCCGTGCAGCCCGCGAGCAGCAGCGGGAGGAGGGCTGTCGACAGGACCGGGCGTCTCACGGGAAGTGCTCCAGAGTGCGTCAGGGGTGGACGGCGTACCTCCGGAATGATCTCCCATCCGCACGACCGGGCGGAAACCGCGGCCCCGCGGGAGGGAGCGCGGCCGGGCGCGAGCGTAGGCTCGTGGCGAGTGTTCGCCTGCCCAGGCGAGGACCGCATCGCAGGAGGGATCTAGGGTCGGATGTCGGGCCCGGTCGACCCACCCGCATTCGGCCACACCAGACTTCATACGGAAGCGAGATTTCACCACCGTGACTGCTCTCACTCTCTCCACCGCCGCGGCGCCCGGCCTCCGGGCCGACGCGATCGTGATCGGTGTCGCCAAGGGCGCAGGCGGCCCGTCCGTCGCCCCGGGCGCCGAGGCCGTGGACAAGGCGTACGACGGCCGGCTCGCCGGCGTCCTGGAGACCCTCGGTGCCTCGGGCGCCGAGGGCGAGGTGACGAAGCTGCCCGCTCCGGCCGGTTTCAAGGCGCCCGTCGTGGTGGCGGTGGGCCTCGGTGCCGAGCCCGAGAAGGACGCCGGTTTCGACGCCGAGGCGCTGCGCCGGGCCGCCGGTGCGGCCGCCCGTGCCCTGGCCGGGGCCAAGAAGGCCGCCTTCGCCCTGCCGCTCACCGAGGCCGCCGACGCCGGTGTCGTCGCCGAGGGCGTGCTGCTCGGCGCGTACTCCTTCGACGCGTACAAGGAGTCCGCGAAGGACGCCAAGGGCGCCAAGGGGAAGGGCAACGGCAAGGCCCCGCTGGCGGAGGCCGCGCTGCTCGGCGGCAAGCCCCGCGACAAGGCGTACAAGGCGGCGGTCGAGCGTGCCGCGGCGGTCGCCGAGGAGCTGAACCGGGCCCGCGACCTGGTGAACACCCCGCCGAACGACCTCAATCCGGAGGCGTTCGCGGCGGTGGCGCAGGCGGCCGCCAAGGAGCACGGCATCAAGGTGCAGGTGCTCGACGAGAAGGCGCTCGTCAAGGGCGGCTACGGCGGCATCCTGGGCGTCGGCGCCGGTTCGGCGTCGGGTCCGCGGCTGGTGAAGCTGTCGTACACCTCGCCCAAGGCGAAGAAGTCCCTCGCCTTCGTCGGCAAGGGCATCACCTACGACTCGGGCGGCATCTCGCTGAAGCCGGCCGGGCACAACGAGACGATGAAGTGCGACATGGCCGGTGCCGCCGCCGTGTTCGCCGCGGTGGTCGCCGCCGCGCGGCTCGGCCTGGAGGTCAACGTGACCGGCTGGCTGGCGCTGGCCGAGAACATGCCGTCGGGCTCCGCGACGCGCCCGGGTGACGTGCTGCGCATGTACAGCGGCAAGACGGTGGAGGTGCTCAACACCGACGCGGAGGGCCGGCTCGTGCTCGCCGACGCGCTGTGGGCGGCCTCGCAGGAGAAGCCGGACGCGATCATCGACGTGGCGACCCTGACCGGCGCGATGATGCTGGCGCTGGGCAGCCGGACGTACGGGATCATGGCGAACGACGACGCGTTCCGCTCCGCGGTGCACGAGGCGGCGGAGGAGTCCGGCGAGCCGGCCTGGCCGATGCCGCTGCCGGAGCACCTGCGCAAGGGCATGGACTCGCCGACCGCGGACATCGCGAACATGGGTGAGCGGATGGGCGGCGGTCTGGTGGCCGGTCTGTTCCTGCGGGAGTTCGTCGGCGAGGGCATCACCTGGGCGCACCTGGACATCGCGGGTCCGGCCTTCAACGAGGGCGGGCCGTTCGGGTACACGCCGAAGGGCGGCACGGGGACGGCGGTGCGGACGCTGGTGCGGGTCGCCGAGCGGGTTGCCCTCGGCGATCTCGGGTGACGTACGCCTGAACTCGGGGGGTGCGGGTGGTACTGCGGCTGCGGGTCCGTCGTGGCTCGTCGCGCAGTTCCCCGCGCCCCTCGGGTCGGCTGCCCCCGGGGCGGCCGTCCCGGTGTCGGCCGAGAAGGACCGTCGGTCCCGCGGAGGAGAGACCCGCTCACCTGAACGTGGGGTGTCTCACACCCCGGCCCCACGTCTCGTTCGCCTCTCACAAGTGCGAAGATGGAGCCCGGCAGGACAGGGCCCACCCAAGGGCCGAGAACAAAGAGCGGCCGGACACCAGCCGCCGACCGGTCACTGGAGACCGGCGTGGCGCACATGCATGGAGGACGTGACGTGGCGAACGACGCCAGCACCGTTTTCGACCTAGTGATCCTCGGCGGTGGCAGCGGTGGTTACGCCGCGGCCCTGCGCGGGGCGCAGCTGGGCCTGGACGTCGCCCTGATCGAGAAGAACAAGCTTGGCGGCACCTGCCTGCACAACGGCTGTATTCCCACCAAGGCCCTGCTCCACGCGGGCGAGGTCGCCGACCAGTCCCGCGAGAGCGAGCAGTTCGGCGTCAAGACGTCCTTCGAGGGCGTCGACATGGCCGGCGTGCACAAGTACAAGGACGAGGTGATCGCCGGCCTGTACAAGGGGCTGCAGGGTCTGGTCGCCTCCCGCAAGATCACCTACATCGAGGGTGAGGGCCGGCTCTCCTCCCCGACCTCCGTCGACGTGAACGGCCAGCGTGTCCAGGGCCGCCACATCCTGCTGGCGACCGGCTCCGTGCCGAAGACCCTGCCGGGCCTGGAGATCGACGGCAACCGGATCATCTCCTCGGACCACGCCCTCACCCTCGACCGCGTGCCGAAGTCCGCGATCGTGCTGGGCGGCGGCGTCATCGGCGTCGAGTTCGCCTCCGCGTGGAAGTCCTTCGGCTCCGAGGTCACGGTCATCGAGGGCCTCAAGCACCTGGTCCCGGTCGAGGACGAGAACAGCTCCAAGCTCCTGGAGCGCGCCTTCCGCAAGCGGGGCATCAAGTTCAACCTGGGCACCTTCTTCCAGAAGGCCGAGTACACCCAGGACGGCGTCAAGGTCACCCTCGCCGACGGCAAGGAGTTCGAGGCCGAGATCCTGCTCGTCGCCATCGGCCGCGGCCCGGTCTCGCAGGGCCTGGGCTACGAGGAGAACGGCGTCGCGATGGACCGCGGCTTCGTCCTCGTCGACGAGTACATGCGGACCAACGTCCCGACCATCTCTGCCGTCGGTGACCTCGTTCCCACCCTCCAGCTCGCGCACGTCGGCTTCGCCGAGGGCATCCTGGTGGCGGAGCGGCTCGCCGGCCTGAAGACCGTGCCGGTCGACTACGACGGCGTGCCGCGGGTGACGTACTGCCACCCGGAGGTCGCCTCCGTCGGTCTCACCGAGGCCAAGGCCAAGGAGGTGTACGGCGCGGACAAGGTCGTCTCGATCAAGTTCCCGCTGGGCGGCAACGGCAAGAGCCGCATCCTGAAGACCGCGGGCGAGATCAAGCTCGTCCAGGTCAAGGACGGGGCCGTGGTCGGCGTCCACATGGTCGGCGACCGGATGGGCGAGCAGGTCGGCGAGGCGCAGCTGATCTACAACTGGGAGGCGCTGCCGGCCGAGGTGGCCCAGCTCATCCACGCCCACCCGACGCAGAACGAGGCGCTCGGCGAGGCCCACCTGGCGCTGGCCGGCAAGCCGCTCCACATGCACGACTGACCGCTTCGGTCTTCGGGCGCGACGACACAGACTTCCGCAATTTCGTAAGGAGCAACCGAAACCATGGCGGTTTCCGTAACCCTTCCGGCGCTCGGCGAGAGCGTCACCGAGGGCACCGTCACCCGTTGGCTGAAGGCCGAGGGTGAGCGCGTCGAGGCCGACGAGCCGTTGCTCGAGGTCTCGACCGACAAGGTCGACACCGAGATCCCGGCCCCCGCCTCGGGCGTGCTGTCCTCCATCAAGGTCGCCGAGGACGAGACCGTCGAGGTCGGCGCCGAGCTGGCGCTGATCGACGACGGCTCCGGTGCCCCCGCCGCCGCTCCGGCCCCGCAGGCCGAGCCGGTCGCCGAGCCGGCCCCCGAGCCCGCCCCGGCCGCCCCCTCCACCGAGCAGGCCGCCCCGGCACCCGCTCCCACGGCCGACGCCTCGGCCGGCGGCGGCTCCGCCGAGGGCACGGACGTGGTCCTGCCCGCGCTCGGCGAGTCCGTCACCGAGGGCACCGTCACCCGCTGGCTGAAGTCGGTCGGTGACAGCGTCGAGGAGGACGAGCCGCTGCTGGAGGTCTCGACCGACAAGGTCGACACCGAGATCCCGGCCCCCGCCTCCGGCACCCTGCTGGAGATCGTGGTCGGCGAGGACGAGACCGCGGAGGTCGGCGCCAAGCTCGCCGTCATCGGTGCGGCGGGTGCCGCCCCGGCGGCTGCCCCTGCCGCCCCCGCCGCCCCGGCCCAGCCCGAGCCCACCCCGGCTCCGGCGGCCCCGGCTGCCCCGGCTCCCGCGCAGGCCGCTCCGGCTCCGGCCGCCCCGGCCCCGCAGGCGCCGCCGGCTCCGGCCCCGCAGCCCGCCGCCCCGGCGCCCGCGCCGGCCCCGGCCGCCGCTCCGGCCGCTCCGGCCGCCGCCCAGCCGGTGGACGACGGCGCCTACGTCACCCCGCTGGTGCGCAAGCTCGCCACCGAGAACGGCGTCGACCTGTCCACCGTCAAGGGCACCGGCGTCGGCGGCCGCATCCGCAAGCAGGACGTCATCGCCGCCGCCGAGGCCGCGAAGGCCGCCCCGGCTCCGGCCGCTGCCGCGCCCGCCGCCCCCGCCGCGAAGAAGGCCCCCGTCCTGGAGGCCTCCCCGCTGCGTGGCCAGACCGTCAAGATGCCGCGCATCCGCAAGGTCATCGGCGACAACATGGTCAAGGCGCTGCACGAGCAGGCCCAGCTGTCGTCGGTCGTCGAGGTCGACGTCACCCGTCTGATGAAGCTGCGCGCCCGTGCCAAGGACGCGTTCGCGGCGCGCGAGGGCGTCAAGCTCTCGCCGATGCCGTTCTTCGTCAAGGCCGCGGCCCAGGCGCTGAAGGCGCACGCGCCGATCAACGCCAAGATCAACGAGTCCGAGGGGACCATCACCTACTTCGACACCGAGAACATCGGTATCGCGGTGGACTCCGAGAAGGGCCTGATGACCCCGGTCATCAAGAACGCCGGTGACCTCAACCTGGCCGGCATCGCCAAGGCGACCGCCGACCTGGCGGGCAAGGTCCGGGCCAGCAAGATCAGCCCGGACGAGCTGGCCGGCGCCACCTTCACCATCTCCAACACCGGTTCGCGCGGCGCGCTGTTCGACACGATCATCGTGCCGCCGGGCCAGGTCGCCATCCTCGGCATCGGTGCCACGGTCAAGCGTCCGGCCGTCATCGAGACGGAGGACGGCCCGGTCATCGGCGTCCGCGACATGACGTACCTGACCCTGTCCTACGACCACCGTCTGGTGGACGGCGCCGACGCCGCCCGCTACCTGACCGCGGTCAAGGCGATCCTGGAGGCGGGCGAGTTCGAGGTCGAGCTCGGCCTGTAGTCCCCCTCGTCAGCGGGCCCCTGTGATGCCCCCGTCCGGAACCTTCCGGGCGGGGGCATCACCGTGTTCCGGCCTGGGGCATCACCGTGTTCCGGCGGGGGCACGCTGTGTAAGTCTCGTCTCACCTGCGTCCAAGCGCCCCCGTGCGCCCTTCCCGCCCACCGTGACGGCCGTATTGTTTCTCCACGTCAGTCGCCCCAGGGTCCGAAGGTGACCCTCCCGAAGGAGCTCTCATGACCGCGCCCGTCGTCCACTCGCTGCGCGAACAGATCCGCGAGCACATCCTGGAAGGGATCATCAGCGGACGCTGGCAGCCGGGCGAGCGGATCGTGGAGCGGCGGATCGCGACCGAGCTGGAAGTCAGCCAGACGCCGGTGCGGGAGGCGCTGCGCGAACTGGAGTCGCTGCGGCTGATCGAGTCCGCGCCGAACAAGGGCGTGCGGGTGCGCAACCTGACCGCCGCCGACCTGGAGGAGAGCTACCCCGTCCGGGCCGGCCTGGAGGCGATCGCGGCGGAGCTGGCGGCGGAGCGGCTCGCCGAGGACTGCTCGGCCCTGGAGCCGCACGTCGCCGCGCTGTACGAGGCCGACCGGGCGTCCGACGGGACGGGCCAGGTGCGGCACACGGTGGGATTCCACCGCGAGCTGGTGCGGGCGGCGGGCAATTCGGTGCTGCTGCACACGTGGGAGGGGCTGGGGATCGAGGTGTTCACGGCGCTGTCGATACGGTGGCTGGGGACGGTGCAGCAGTCGTACGCGGAGGAGCACGAGGAGCTGGTCGCGGCCTTCCGCCGCCGCGATCCCCGCATCCCGGAGATCGTCAAGTCCCACGTCCTGGGCTGCGCGCCGCGCCCGTAGTTCTTCCTCGCCCCCGCCGCCCCTTCCCGTCCCGACCCTGGGGGCTCCGCCCCCAGACCCCTTTTTGCGCAGTTCCCCGCGCCCCTGAAGAACGGCGCAGCCGTTCCAGGGGCGCGGGGAACTGCGCGATCAACCACGACACACCCGCAGGCGCCACACAGCGGAACCACCCGAGCCGCACCGCGCTCACCTGCACAAACCCCCAACTTCAAGGTCACCCCGTGCCACCGCCGGAGGCACCCCGTGCCGACTTTCTCGTGATCAAGAGTTTTTGCCCCTCAACCCTTTGATCGATCATCGATCAGGGAGTTACAGTCACGCTTGGACTCCCACCGGAGCCCAGCCCTGTCCTGCCAAAGACCTAGGGCACCCCGAACCCTTGCCGATGAGGGAACCCCCTTCGACTGAGGAAGGCGGCGACATGACCGACCCCAAAGCCATCCAGCCGAGCGAGCTCGACCAGCTCCCGGACCGCGACCCGGAGGAGACCGCCGAATGGCAGGCCTCCCTGGACGCCGTCACCCAGGCGGCCGGGCCGCACCGTGCCGCGTACCTGATGCGCCGCACACTGGAGCGCGCCGAGGGCGCCGGCCTCGCCCTGCCGAAGCTCCTCGAGACGGACTACGTCAACACCATCCCCACCTCCGCCGAGCCCGCCGTGGACGGCGACGAGGCGATGGAGCAGCGGATCACCGCCTGGAACCGCTGGAACGCGGCGGCGATGGTCACCCGCGGCAGCAAGCACGGCGTCGGCGGCCACATCGCCACCTTCGCCTCCGCGGCCTGGCTCTACGAGACCGGCTTCAACCACTTCTTCAAGGGCAAGGAGGGTGACGGCTCCGGCGACCAGCTCTACGTCCAGGGCCACGCCTCCCCCGGCATCTACGCCCGCGCCTTCCTCGACGGCCGCCTGTCCGAGGAGCAGCTGGACAACTTCCGCCGCGAGGCCGGCGGCAACGGCCTGCCGTCCTACCCGCACCCGCGCCGCCTGCCCTGGCTGTGGGAGTTCCCCACCGTCTCCATGGGTCTCGGCCCGATCTCCGCGATCTACCAGGCACGGTTCAACCGCTACCTGACCAGCCGCGGCATCAAGGACCTCACCGACTCCCACGTGTGGGCGTTCCTCGGTGACGGCGAGATGGACGAGCCGGAGTCCACCACCGCGCTCACCCTCGCCGCCCGCGAGGGCCTGGACAACCTGACCTTCGTCATCAACTGCAACCTGCAGCGCCTCGACGGTCCGGTCCGCGCCAACTTCAAGATCGTCCAGGAGCTGGAGGCCCTGTTCCGCGGCTCCGGCTGGAACGTGATCAAGTCGCTCTGGGGCACCGCCTGGGACGAGCTGTTCCAGCTCGACACCACCGGCGCCCTCGTACGCCGCCTGCGCGAGGTACCGGACGCCCAGGTCCAGACGTACCAGACGCGCGACGCCGCCTACATCCGCGAGGACTTCTTCAACAAGGACCCGCAGCTCGCCGAGATGGCGAAGCTCCTGTCCGACGACAAGATCCTCGACTGCTTCCACTTCTCCCGCGGCGGCCACGAGGCCCGCAAGGTCTACGCCGCGTACAAGGCGGCGCTCGCCCACAAGGGCGCGCCGACCGTGATCCTGGCCCAGACGGTCAAGGGCCACACCCTCGGCACCGGCTTCGCGTCGAAGAACGCCAACCACCAGATGAAGAAGCTCTCGGTGGACGAGTTCAAGGACATGCGCGACCTGCTCGGCCTGCCGATCGCGGACAGCGCGTTCGTCGACGGCGTGGTCCCCTACGGCCACCCGGGCGCCGACTCCCCCGAGGTGCGCTACCTCCAGGAGCGCCGCGCCGCCCTCGGCGGTCCGGCCCCGGCCCGCCGCGTGCACCCGCTGCCGCCGCTGCCCGCGCCCGCCGACAAGGCGTTCGCGGCCTTCGACAAGGGCTCCGGCTCGCAGAGCGTGGCCACCACGATGGCCTTCGTCCGCCTGGTCAAGGACCTGGTCCGGGACAAGGAGACCGGCAAGCGCTGGGTGCCGATCGTCCCCGACGAGGCGCGCACCTTCGGCATGGAGAGCCTGTTCCCGTCCCTGGGCATCTACTCGCCCAAGGGCCAGACGTACGAGCCGGTCGACCGCGACCAGCTGATGTACTACAAGGAAGCCAAGAACGGCCAGATCCTCAACGAGGGCATCACCGAGGCCGGCTCGATGGCCGACTTCATCGCCGCGTCCACCGCGTACGCGACGCACGGCGAGGCGATGATCCCGTTCTACATCTTCTACTCGATGTTCGGCTGGCAGCGCACGGCCGACCAGATGTGGCAGCTCGGCGACCAGCTCGGCCGCGGCTTCCTGGTCGGCGCCACCGCGGGCCGCACCACCCTCACCGGTGAGGGCCTGCAGCACGCGGACGGCCACTCCCCCGCCATCGCGGCGACCAACCCGGCCGCCCTCTCCTACGACCCGGCGTTCGCGTACGAGATCGCCACGATCGTCAAGGACGGCCTGCGCCGCATGTACGGCGAGGCGGCCCCGGGCGAGGACCCGAACGTCTTCTACTACCTGACGGTCTACAACGAGCCGATGCCGCAGCCGGCCAAGCCGTCCGTGCCCGGCGTCGACGAGGGCATCGTCAAGGGCCTGTACCGCTTCAACACGGCCGAGACGGCGGGCCTGACCCCGGCCGCCAACGCCCCGCGCATCCAGCTGCTCGGCTCCGGCACGGCGATCCACTGGACGCTCAAGGCGCAGCAGCTGCTCGCCGAGGAGTGGGGCGTGGCCGCCGACGTGTGGTCCGCGACCTCCTGGACGCAGCTGCGCCGGGACGCCATGGACGCCGACGCGGCGCTGCTGCGCGGCGAGGAGCGGGTGCCGTACGTCCGCCAGGCGCTGCAGGGCGCCGAGGGCCCGGTCCTCGCGGTCTCCGACTACATGCGCCAGGTCCCGGACCAGATCGCGCAGTGGGTCGAGCAGGACTGGGCCTCGCTGGGCGCCGACGGCTTCGGCCTGTCGGACACCCGCGACGCCGCCCGCCGCCACTTCGGCGTGGACGCCGAGTCCATCGTGGTCGCGGCCCTGGCCCAGCTCGCCCGGCGCGGCGAGGTCAAGGCGACGGCCGTGAAGGAGGCGCGCGAGCGCTACGGCCTGTAGAGGCGAGTCATGAACGGAAGGCCCCCGCACCGGCGGGGGCCTTCCGCGTCTCCTGCATCATGTGGGGATGCGTGCTGCCCGCCTCATCAAGATGGTGCTGCTCCTCCAGTCCCGCCCGACGATGACCGCCGCCGAGCTGGCCCGGGAGCTGGAGGTGTCGGAGCGGACCGTGACCCGGGACGCGCAGGCGCTGTCGGAGGCGGGCGTGCCGGTGTACGCGGAGCGCGGCCGGGCCGGCGGCTACCGCCTGATCGGCGGTTACCGCACCCGGCTGACCGGGCTGGCGAGGGGCGAGGCGGAGGCGCTGTTCCTGTCCGGAGTCCCCGGTGCGCTGCGCGAGATGGGCCTGGAGGACGCGGCCTCGGCGGCCCGTCTGAAGGTGTCGGCGGCCCTGCTCCCCTCCCTGCGGGACGCCTCCCGTACGGCGGCCCAGCGGTTCCACCTGGACGCGCCGAACTGGTTCCGCGAGCCGGAGACGCCCGAGCTGCTGCCCGCGGTGGCGGACGCGGTGTGGGACGACCGGCGCGTCGCCGCGCGCTACCGGCGCGGGACGGACGAGGTCGTCCGCGAGCTGGAGCCGTACGGCCTCGTCCTGAAGGCCGGGGTCTGGTACCTGTGCGCGCGGGTCGCGGGAACGGCGGGCGACGGCCCCTTCCGCGTGTACCGCATCGACCGTTTCACGGCGGTGGACCCGAGCGAGGAACGTTTCACCCGGGACGACGGCTTCGACCTGCCCGCGTTCTGGGCGGAGCGGGCCGAGCAGTTCGCGCGGTCGATCCTGCGGGCCGAGGTCGTGGTGCGGCTGTCGGAGCGGGGCGTGCGGGCGCTGCCGTACGCCGTCGACGCGCTGTCCGCCCGGGAGGCGCTGGAGGGCGCGGGGGCGCCGGACGCGGAGGGGTGGGTGACGGTGACGCTGCCGGTGGAGTCGGAGGAGGTCGCGCACACGCAGCTCAGGGGGCTCGGGCCGGAGGTGGAGGTACTGACGCCGGCGCCCCTGCGGGCGCGCTTCGCGCGGGATGCGCGGCGGTTGGCGGGCCTGTACGGGGGCCGTGGCCCGGCGTAGCGGGGTCCCCGGCGTTCGGGTGGGCGCGGGTCGGGTCACGCGGCCCGGCGTTACGGGGTGCCTCCCCCAGTGCCTGAACGGCCTGGGAGGTACCCCCATCGCCCACCCGTGCCGCCCCAGCGGCACGACTGCCCGCAGCGGCGGCGGCTGGCGACTGCCCGCAGCGACGGGGGCGACGCGGCGGGAAAGCCGCGTACGGCGGGAAGGGGACGTGTCGGGGGGTGTTCGCCCGCAGCGGTTGGCGCGTCAACGCCCCGAGCCTCTTGGAGAAACCGATTCCGCGCCGTTCCGAGGACGAACACCCCCCGGCGCGGCCCCGACCCACAAACCACGCACCGCGCACCGCGAACCCCCACCGAACCCGCACAGGCGCCGCAGGCACCCCGCACCCCCACCGGAGCCGCACAGGCGCCGCACAGGCGCCGCAGGCATAGCGCACCCCGCAGATAACGATCCGCCGTACTCCGCGTGCGCCGCCCCCGCCCAGGGACGATGCTGGACGCGTGATGGACGAGACGGAGTTCTGGGAGCTGATCGACGCCGCCAGGCAGCGCGCCGACGGCGATCCCGAGGACCAGGCCGACCTGCTCGTGGAGCGGCTGCTCGGCATGGACCCGGACCTGGTGCTCGACTTCGCCCGTCACTTCGAGGCCCGCTACAACCGCGCCTGCACCTGGGACCTGTGGGCCGCCGCGTGGATTCTGCTCGGCGGTGCGAGCGACGACGCCTTCGACTTCTTCCGGTGCTGGCTGATCGGCCAGGGCCGCGAGGTCTACGAGGGCGCGGTGCACGAACCCGACTCGCTCGCCGAGCTGCTGGACGACTTCGACGAGGAACTGGACGGCGACGGCGAGGAGCTGGGCTACGCGGCCGACGAGGCCTACGAGCAGCTGACCGGCACCGTCGCGCCCGACCTGGGCATCGCGCCGGCGCCCGCCGAACCGCTGGGCACCCCGATCGACCTGGAGGACGACCGGGCCCTCGCCGAGCGCCTGCCCCGCCTGTGGACGAGGTTCGGACCGGAGTGAGAACCGGAGTGGAAGAAGCACCCCGCCCGGGCGGTCACAGCCGCCCCTGGAGACGGGCCGCCGTGTCCCTGATGTCGCCGAGCCGGGCGCTGAGCGCGGCGCCCGGACAGCTCGTCGCGTAACCGTCGTCGTGGCCCGCGACGGCGGGCAGCCTGGCGGTGGCGCCCGCGGCGAAGCGGCTGAGGCCGTTGCTGGAGACCAGGGCGACCTTCGCGCGCGGGTCGGTGCCGCTCTCGCCGAGTTTCCAGGCGGCCACCGCGGCGATCGCGTCGGTCAGCTCCGCCGGCACCGGCACGCCCGCCGTGTAGGTGCCGAGGGCGGCGATCCCGGTGGTGCGGTGGTTGAAGCCCTGGGTGTGCGCCCCGGTGACGGGCCGGTCGATGCCGCCGGCCCGCCCCTCGTAGATGGTTCCGCAGCGGTCGACGACGAAGTTGTAGCCGATGTCGTCCCAGTCCCGGGCACCGGTCTGCCCCTGGTAGACCCCGCGGAGTATGGCCGGCACGTCGGCGCAGTCGTAGCCGTTCGGCGTGTCCGTGTGGTGGACGAAGACGGCGACCACCTGGTCGTCGTAGCGGGGGGCGGGCTGGGCCCGGGCGGCGTCGCCCAGCCAGACCGACCGGGGCACGATGTCGGGCCGGGGCGCGGCGTACCGGTCGGCGGCGGCCGGGGCGGCCTGCGTGTCGGCCGCCCGCTGCACGCCGTCCGCGCACAGGAAGAGCGCGGCGACGGCGGCCAGCCCGGGCAGGGCGCCCAGCAGCGCCCGGACCGCGGCCGGCGGGCGGGCGGCGCCGGATATCCGGGCGGGCCGCCGTTCCCGGGCCCGGCGCGGTCCTCGGAAGACTCGCATGGTCCTACTGTCCGGCGGATCCGCTCTGTCCGCGATGTGTGCTGTGCCACCCGGTGGAACCATCGTCCCGGTGCACGGCGTTTCACCGTTGACCCGACCGGGTTGATCACCGGCCCGGTACGGCACGTACTGAGGGGCCCGGGCTCCGGCAGAAAGGCGGTTCGCGTGGACCTGCTCGACATCGTGCTGGCGCTGGTGGTGCTGGTGTACGCGGCCTCCGGCTACCGGCGCGGCCTGGTGGCCGGCTGTGTGTCGCTGGCCGGCTTCGTGGGCGGTGCGGCGCTCGGCGTGTGGGTCCTGCCGTGGGTGACGGACCTGGTCGAACGGGGCTCGACGGCGGCGACGGCGGTCGCGGTGGTCACGGTGCTGCTGCCGGCGATGGTGGGCCACGAACTGGCGGGACGCCTGGCGCTGCGGCTGCGCCGGGAGCTGGACACCGGCCCGCTCCGGGTGGCCGACGGGGTCGGCGGCGCGGTGGCGAACTCGGCGGCGGCCCTGATCGTGGCGTGGGTGGCGGCGAGCGTGCTCGCGGCCTCCTCGTCCTCGCTGCTCACCTCGGCGATCCGGGACTCGACGCTGCTGGGCGCGGTGCAGCGGGTGATGCCGGACACCACCCCGGCGTGGTTCTCGGGGGCGACGTCCGCGCTCGCCGACGCCGGGTTCCCGCAGGTCTTCAACCCGTTCGAGAACGAGTCGGCGGCCGAGGTGGCCGAGCCCTCGGGCGACAGCGTGACACCCGCGGCCACCCGCGCGGCCAAGCTCAGCACGGTGAAGGTGGAGGGCGTGACCGGCACCCAGGGCCGCGAGGGCAGCGGCTTCGTGTACGCGCCGGAGCACGTGATGACCAACGCCCACGTGGTGGCCGGCATCGACGACCCGACCGTGCGGATCGGCGGCGTGGGCCCGGCGCACGAGGCACGGGTGGTGCTGTTCGACCCGGACAAGGACGTGGCCGTGCTGTACGTCCCGGACCTGAGCGCGCCGGTGCTGCGGTTCGACGAGGACGCCGCGCGGGGCGACGCCGCGGTGGTGGCGGGCTATCCGCAGAACGGCGACCTGGATCTGCGGGCGGCGACGGTGGCCAACCGGGTCCGCGCCACCGGCCAGAACATCTACCACGACGAGAACGTCACCCGGGAGATCTACTCGATCCGCTCCACGGTCCGCCCCGGCAACTCGGGCGGACCGCTGCTCACCACCGACGGCCGGGTGTACGGCGTGGTGTTCGCCCGTTCCACCTCCGACGCGGAGACGGGCTATGTGCTGACGGCGGCGGAGGTGGCCCCGGAGGCACGCGACGCGGCGGAGGCCACCCGGGCGGTGGACACGGGCGAGCCGGTCACGTCGTGAGCGCGCCGTCGGCCGGGCCGTCCGGCCCGGTCAGCATCTGCCCCATCAGCACGTCGTCGACGTACTGCCCGTCGAGGTGGAACTCCTCCGGCTGTACGCCCTCGACGACGAAGCCCTCCGACTCGTAGAGCTTGCGGGCGGCCGTGTTGTGGCCGAGGACCCGCAGCGTGATGCGGCGGAAGCCCTCGCGCCGGGCCTCCGCCACGGCGGCCCGGACCAGCGCCCGCCCCACGCCGTGGCCGCGGGCCGCGGCGGCGACGGCGAGGCCGCGGATCTGACGGACGTGGGTGTTGGAGGCCAACGGGGTGGGGAAACCGAGGCGGACGTACCCGACGACGGCGCCGTCGAGTTCGGCGACCAGGTGGGCGTCGGGCCCGCAGATGTCGCGGAAGAAGGGGTCGTCCGGTCCCGGCGGGGGCGAAACGGCGTGCAGGTAGGACCAGGTCTCGAGGTCGATCCGGCGCAGCGGCTGCTCGTCTTCCGGCCTGGCGCGGCGTATGTGCGGGGCTGGCATGACGATCACTGTACGACGCGGTGACGGGGACCGTTCCGTGGTTTTCGGCGGGCCACCCGGCAGGATGGGCCCATGGACGACGGGCACGTGGGCGGCGGGCACATGGACGACGGACACATGGGGGCCGGGCACACGGAGCCCGGGCACACGGACGGACGGCACATGGACGGCCGGCATAGGGACGGACGACACATGGACGACCGGCACGTGGACGATCGGCACATGGTCGGCGGACACCCCGGCGGGGGCCGTTCCCGCATCGCGGTGGCCGGCGCGTCCGGTCTGATCGGCGGCGCGCTGGCCCGCTCGCTGACCGCGGACGGGCACCGGGTGGTGCGCCTGGTGCGGCGCGCGCCCGAGGGCCCGGACGAGGTCCGGTGGGACCCCGAGAACGGGTGGGTGGACGCGGCCGGGCTGGAGGGCTGCGACGCCGTGGTCAATCTGGCCGGGGCCGGGGTGGGCGACCGCCGCTGGACCGACGCGTACAAGACCCGTATCCGCAGCAGCCGGGTGCACGGCACGACGGCGCTCGCGGAGGCCGTCGCGGCGATGGAGCGGCCGCCGCGCGTCTTCGTGAACGGCAGCGCGATGGGCTACTACGGCCACACCGGCGACCGGCCCGTGGACGAGAGCGCACCGCCGGGAGAGGGCTTCCTGCCGGGTCTGTGCGTGGAGTGGGAGGCCGCGGCGGCCCCCGCCCGGGAGGCGGGCGTGCGGACGGTGTTCACGCGCACCGGGCTGGTCGTCGCGCGCGGGGGCGGCGCCTGGGGGCGGCTCTTCCCGCTCTTCCGGGCGGGGCTCGGCGGGCGGCTGGGCGGCGGTTCGCAGTACTGGTCCTTCGTCGCGCTGCACGACGAGGTGGCGGCGATCCGTCACCTCATGGACCGCGACGACCTGTCCGGCCCCTTCAACCTGACCGCCCCGCGGCCGGTGACGAACCGTGAGGTCACGGTGGCCATGGGCCGGGTGCTGCACCGCCCGACGCCGTTCCCGGTACCCGCGCCGGTGCTGCGGGCGGCACTGGGCGAGATGGCGGGCGACGTCCTGGGCAGCGCCCGGGTCCTGCCGGCCCGCCTCCTGGACTCGGGCTTCCGCTTCGCCTTCCCGGAGATCGACGGGGCGATCCGGGCGGCGCTGTAGGCGTGTCCGTATGCGACCACCGTGCGACCGTGTGCTTCCTCCGCGCGACTCCCGCTGACCGTTCCGGGCCCTAACCTCGTCTCGAACTCGGGTATTCCTCAAGCCTGTTGGGGGCATGACGTCTCCAGCGGCCGCGCAACCTCGAGGAGGGGCACGTGCTTGAGCCCGCGTACCAGGCGGACGTCGTCGTCGTGGGGGCCGGGATCGCCGGACTCGCCGCGGCGCAACGGCTGACCAGCGCAGGAGTGACGACCACGGTCCTGGAGGCCGCCCATACGGTGGGCGGCCGGATGGCCACCGAGAAGGTCGACGGTTTCCGGCTCGACAGAATCGGACAGCTGCTGTCCACGGCGTATCCCGAACTGCGCCGCACCCCCGGGCTCGACGGCCTCGCGCTGCTGCCCTTCGCCCCCGGGGTCCTGCTGCACAGCGAGGGCCGTCACCACCGCGCGGGCGCCCCGGCGGGCGTACGGAGCGCACGGGGCGCACTCCATGCGGTGCGCGCCCTCGCGAGCGCCCCCCGCTCGATGCCCGCGCCCCGGCGCACGATCAACGCGCCCGGCACCCCCGGCAGGCCTCCCGCCGCCTCCCGCACCCGCCCCGGGGCCCCGCTGGGCACCGCCGTGGACCAGGCCCGGCTCGGTGCCGCGCTGGCCCGGCTCGCGCACACCCCGGCCGAACGGCTGCTGGCCCGCCCGGAGCTGCCCGCCGCCCGGGCGCTGGCGGCCCGCGGGCTGCCGCCCCGCACGATCGACGGCTTCCTGCGCCCGCTGCTCGCCGCGCTGCTGTACGACCCGGACCTCACGACCTCCAGCCGGTGCGCGGACCTCGCGCTGCGCGCCTTCGCCGGCGGACGGCTGGCGCTGCCGGAGGGCGGTGCCGAGGCCCTGCCGGAGCACATGGCGCGGTCGCTGCCGCCGGGCACCGTGCACACCGGGGTCCGCGTCACCTCGGTCGCGACCAACGCCGTGACCACCGCGGAGCACGGGGTCATCCGCTGCCGGGCCGTCCTGGTGGCGACCGACGCCCGCGCGGCCGCCGAACTGCTGCCGGGCCTGCGGGTGCCGGACTTCCACCCGGTGACGGTGGTCCACCACACGACCGACGAGCCGACGACCACCGGCGCGGCCCTGCTGCTCGACGCCGACCGGGGCGGTCCGGTCGCCCACACGGCGCAGATCAGCCAGGTCGACCCGGCCCGTGCGCCCGCCGGACGCACCCTCGTCTCGTCGACGGTCCTCGGCCCGCCCCCGGCCGACCTCGACACCGCCGTCCGCATCCACCTGGCCCGTCTCTACGGCACCCCGACCACCCGCTGGGAGACCCTCGCCGTGCACCACACGCCCGAGGCGGTGCCCGCGATGCGCCCGCCGCACGATCCGCGCCGGCCGGTACGGCTGCTGGCCGGGCTGTACGTGTGCGGCGACCACCGCGACACCAGCACCCCCCAGGGCGCCCTGCACTCGGGTCACCGGGCCTCGGCGGCGATATTGACGGACCTGGGCGCGGGCCGGCCGATGCACACGGCGGAGCCGCTGGGGTCGCCCCGAGCGGCTTAGCACCGCGCTCCGGGCGCCCCGGCGATCCGGCCCCGCCGGGACCGCCCGCCCGGCTCGGGACGCGGGAGCGCCTGCTACCCGAGGGCGGCCACCTTGTCCCGGTACCCCCGTACCGGGGCGGCGTCGCGGTAGGGCTCCAGGCGGCGTTCGAAGTCGCGGACGTACTCCGTGGCCCGCACCGAGCGCATCTCGGCCGCCTGGCCCGCCGCCTCGGCGGCCAGCTGGCAGGCCTGGTCCAGCTCGCCGAGGCCGAGCCGGGCGGTGGCGAGGACGATCCGGCAGAACAGCCTGCTGCGGGCGTAGACGGGGGCGCGCAGCTGCAGCGAGCGTTCCGCGTGCTGGGCGGCGGCGCGGAACTGCTGCAGGTCGCGGTGGCAGTGCCCGAACTCGTCGGCGAGCTGCGCCTCGTCGAAGAAGCGCGCCCAGTGCGGCACCTCGTCGCCGGGCCGGGCGGCCTCCATCGCGCGCTCGGCCCGCACCAGCGCCGCCGTGCAGGCCCGCACCTCCCCGAGGACTCCGTGCGCCCGGGCCTCGGCGGCGTGCAGCAGGGTCTGCACGACCGGCGGCGCGGAGGTCCCCACGCCCTGCTGCGCCACCCGGGCGAGCTGCACGGCCTCCCGGCCGTGGCCCAGGTAGACGGCCTGCCGGCTCATGGTGACCAGCACGTACGAGCCGTAGGCCCGGTCCGCCGCCGCCTGGGACAGCCGCAGCGCCTGCACGAAGTACCGCTGGGCGAGCCCGTGCGCCGCGATGTCGTACGAGGTCCAGCCCGCGAGCCGGGTGAGGTCGGCGGCGGCCGCGAAGAGGCGCCGGCCGGTCTGCTCGCCGTAGGTGCCGCGGAGCATCGGCTCCAGCTCGTGCTCCAGGTAGCGCACGAGGGCCTGGCGGGCGTGTCCGCCGCCGTACCGGTCGTCGAGGCTGCGGAACAGCTCGCCGACCGAGCGCAGCGCGGCGAGGTCGCCCCCGCTGACCTTCTGCCCCGGGCCGCGCTCGGCCGGGGCCCGGCGCCTGGCCGGGTCGAGCGGGACGGCGAGCCTCGGGGTCGCGGGGCGGCCCTGCGCGGGGATGCGGACGGGCACCTCGGTGCGGGCCACCTTCTCGTCGGCGCGGCCGATCAGCCAGTCGCGGCTGGGCACCACGAGCCCGGCCGGGGTGAAGGCGATCTTCCGCAGCTCGGCGTGGCTGCCGGAGTCCTTGCGCCACAGCCCGCCGACGATGTCGACCGCCTCCTCCGGGCTCCCGGCGAACTCCAGACCCGCGTAGACGGGCGCACAGGCGTCCAGGCCGAGGTCCTGGGCGGTCAGGCGGCGGCCCAGGCGCCGGGTGAAGACCTCGGCGATCAGGGCCGGGGTGGTGCCGCGGGGCTGCTGGCCGCGCAGCCACCGGGTGACGGACGTCTTGTCATATCTCAGGTCCAGGCCGTGTTCGAGTCCGAGCTGGTCGACGCGACGCGCGAGACCCGCGTTCGAGAACCCCGCTTCGGCGATGAGCGCGGCGAGCTGGCGGTTGGGGGTGCGCTGCGCGGGTCGTTCCGTCATGGTGCGGTGCGGTCTCCTGCCTTCCGGGCGTTCGATTGCCCGGAGCGCCTGTGAGCAGCCCTTATGGCCTCGTGAACGGCGCGAATGTAGCGGAGAGTAAGCACCCGATCGCACAATTCGCCCGGCATTCATCCGATCGTGTGAGGATTGCCCGCCCGGCTGACGGCGCACGGACGGTCGTACAGTGGCGTGGGCACGCTTCGTGCCTTACGACCTTGCAGGGAGGCACGTGCCGTGAGTGAGCTGCGCTTCGTCCGGATGGGGTTCGGTGCCGATCGCGTCGAGTACCAGGAGGCGTGGGACGAACAGCGCCGGGTGCACGCCGCGCGGTTCGCCGACGAGGTCCCCGACACCGTGCTACTCCTCGAACACCCGCCGGTCTACACCGCCGGCCGGCGCACCGAGGACAGCGAACGTCCCCTCGACGGCACCCCGGTGATCGACGTGGACCGCGGCGGCAAGATCACCTGGCACGGGCCGGGCCAGCTGGTGGGCTACCCCATCCAGAAGCTCCCGCGCCCGGTCGACGTGGTGGCCCACGTCCGCCGCCTGGAGGAGGCCCTGATCCGCACCTGCACGGAGTTCGGCGTCCGGACCACCCGGGTGGAGGGCCGCAGCGGGGTGTGGGTCCTGGGCGACCCGGTCGAGCAGCGTCCCGCGCTCGGCGGGCTCTCCCTGGACTTCGACCCCCGGCTGACGGACGAGGAGTTCGACCCCCGCCTCAACGGCCCCGACTACGCCCCGTCCAACGCCGGACAGCGGCGCGAGGACCGCAAGATCGCCGCGATCGGCATCCGGGTCGCCAAGGGCGTCACGATGCACGGCTTCGCGCTGAACGTGAACCCCGACAACAAGTGGTTCGACAAGATCATCCCCTGCGGCATCCGCGACGCGGGCGTCGCCTCCCTGGCGGGCGAACTCGGCCGCGACGTGACCATCGAGGAGGTCCTCCCGGTGGCCGAACGCCACCTCCGCGACGTCCTGGAGAACGCCGAACTGAAGCCGAGGGTCATCGAGAAGACGCCGGCGGCATAAAGCCGGCCCGGCGGCACGAACCCCGCCCGGCGGCACGAATCCAGCGCCGGTGGGCATAAATCCAGCCCGTCCGGCGTTTGAGGACGAGGCCGTTCAGGCCGAAGCGGGGGCCTGGGGGCGGCAGCCCCCAGGGACCAGCACCCTCGCCGGGCATTCAAAACAACGGGCGTACCCTGAAGAACGCCGAAGAATCAAACGCTAGGGAGCCGGTCGTGTCCGCAGTCGCACCCGACGGACGCAAGATGCTGCGCCTGGAGGTCCGCAACAGCCAGACCCCCATCGAGCGCAAGCCCGAGTGGATCAAGACCCGGGCGAAAATGGGCCCCGAATACACCAAGATGCAGAACCTCGTGAAGAGCGAGGGCCTGCACACGGTCTGCCAGGAAGCCGGCTGTCCCAACATCTACGAATGCTGGGAGGACCGCGAGGCGACCTTCCTCATCGGCGGCGACCAGTGCACCCGGCGCTGCGACTTCTGCCAGATCGACACCGGCAAGCCCGAGGCGCTGGACCGCGACGAGCCGCGCCGCGTCGGCGAGTCCGTGGTCACGATGGACCTGAACTACGCCACCATCACCGGCGTCGCCCGTGACGACCTCCCGGACGGCGGCGCGTGGCTGTACGCCGAGACGGTGCGCCAGATCCACCAGCAGACCGCGGAGCGCGAGGCCGGCCGCACCAAGGTCGAGCTGCTGGCCCCGGACTTCAACGCGGTGCCGGAGCTGCTGAGGGAGGTCTTCGACTCCCGCCCCGAGGTCTTCGCGCACAACGTCGAGACCGTCCCGCGGATCTTCAAGCGGATCCGCCCCGGCTTCCGCTACGAGCGCTCCCTGAAGGTCATCACGGACGCCCGCGACTACGGCCTGGTCACCAAGTCGAACCTGATCCTCGGCATGGGCGAGACCCGCGAGGAGATCAGCGAGGCCCTGAAGGAGCTGCACGCGGCCGGCTGCGAGCTGATCACCATCACGCAGTACCTGCGCCCGTCCGTGCGCCACCACCCCGTCGAGCGCTGGGTCAAGCCGCACGAGTTCGTGGAGCTGAAGGAGGAGGCCGAGCAGATCGGTTTCTCCGGCGTGATGTCCGGCCCGCTGGTCCGCTCCTCATACCGGGCCGGACGGCTCTACGGAATGGCCATGGAGCAGCGCCGCTCCGCCACCGTGTGAATTCCCGCACAAGTCACTACTGGCCGGTAATGGCCGAGATGCCGCGGCCCCGACCGTCCTCGCTGATGAGGACACCGGTCGGGGCCGCGGGTCCGTTCCAGGACCCGGCAACGCGGCTTCATGTCCGTTTGACCGGCGGGTCACGCCCTGGTAACACCAATCAGTGACCCTGGAATCACAGCACGTACACCACCGCGTACACCCGTCTCCGTACCCGGAGCCGTACCGAGGGGGGACCTCCACGATGCAGGCCGCGCCCGCCCGACCCACCACCGTCCGTGCCACGGCCATCCCGTCCTTCACCACCGCCCTGCGGGCCGTCGAGTCGCTGCTGATGAGCGGCGGCCAGCGCACCGCCCGGCGCAACGCCTGGAACTCGGTCCTGGAGGACCGCCGCCGCGCCAAGGACCGGATCGAGACGGAGCGCGCGCTGCGCCAGTCCGTCGCCGGCCGCCCCTGAGCCCGGCCCCGGCCCTCCGGCCGCCTTCCCGCCTCCCGCATCCGCCGGGCACTGCCGTCGTCGGCGCTTTCGGGGGCACGTAGACTTCGTGCCATGGCGAGGAAGGAACCTGCAGCGGACGCTGCGAACCCCGGGCGACTGAAGCAGATCGCTCTGACCTACAAGATGACCCGCAAGGCCGACAAGAAGATCGGTCTTGTGCTCGCGGGTGTCGGCATCGTCGTCTTCGGTGTCCTCCTCGCGATCGGTTTCTGGATCGGTCACCCCATCTATCTCGGCATCCTGGGCGTGCTGCTCGCCTTCCTCGCGACGGCGATCGTCTTCGGGCGCCGGGCCGAGCGGGCGGCCTTCGGCCAGATGGAGGGACAGCCGGGCGCGGCGGCGGCCGTACTGGACAACATCGGCCGGGGCTGGACCACGACCCCCGCGGTCGCGATGAACCGCAACCAGGACGTGGTGCACCGCGCGGTCGGCAAGGCCGGCATCGTGCTGGTCGCGGAGGGCAACCCGAACCGGGTGAAGTCCCTGCTCGCGGCCGAGAAGAAGAAGATGAACCGGATCGTCGCCGACGTCCCCGTGCACGACCTGGTCGTGGGCACCGGCGAGGGCCAGGTCGAGCTGAAGAAGCTGCGCACGACCATGCTCAAGCTCCCCCGCGTGCTGAGCGGCCCGCAGGTCACCGTGACCAACGACCGGCTGCGCGCCCTGGGCGACCTGATGAGCAACATGCCGCTGCCCAAGGGTCCGATGCCCAAGGGCATGCGGATGCCCAGGGGCGGCAACCCCAGGGGCCGCTGACCCCGCAGGACTCCGAAGCGCCGGTACGGCGATGGGGGCGGCCCGGTCACTCGGGCCGCCCCCATCGCCGTACCGGCGTCCTGCTGCGCGCGAGGTGGGACGCGCAGCGGGTCAGATCCGGACTTCCACGGTGCGGGCCAGCCGGTCGTGCAGGCCCCGGCCGTCGCGGTCCCAGATCAGCGCCGGCAGGGCCAGGCACAGCAGGACCGAGCGCAGCAGGGCGCGCAGCGGGCTGGGGCGGCCGGTGGCGAGGTCCACGACCCGCAGGCCCAGCAGGCGCTTGCCGGGGGTGAAGCCGACCGTGCCGACGGTCAGCACGCTCAGCACGAAGAAGATCAGCAGCGCCCAGTTGCTCGCGGTCTGCCCGTAGCTGCCCGTGATGAGGCCGTATGCGATCAGGGAGCACAGGGCCCAGTCGACGGCCAGCGCGCCGAGCCGCCTGCCCGGGCGGGCGATCGAACCCGGTCCCTCCTCGGGCAGACCGAGCTGCTCACCGCGGTGTCCGAGATCGGCGCCGGCCTCTTCCACGGCCGCGCGGGGGCCGGAGAGCCACGATCCGATTGCTTGCCTGTTGTCCACCCGAACACGGTACTGCGCCCGTATACGTACCGGGAACGGCGGGGTGTGCGGGCCCCCGAATCGGCCTAGGCTGGGCAGGGAGCCGGTTAACTTCTGCGAAACAAATGGGTCACGCCCGAGAAATCACCCGTCCCTAGGGTCGAGGAAGCGTGTGCCACCCGCACTGGCCGCACCAACGATCTACCAACCCGGCGGGACGGTCGGGAGTAGGAGGAGCTGGATGTTCCAGAACGCCGACGACGTCAAGAAGTTCATCGCGGACGAGGACGTCAAGTTCGTCGATGTCCGGTTCTGCGACCTGCCGGGCGTCATGCAGCACTTCACGTTGCCCGCCGAGGCGTTCGACCCCGACGACGAGCAGGCCTTCGACGGATCCTCGATCCGCGGTTTCCAGGCCATCCACGAGTCGGACATGTCCCTGCGCCCCGACCTGTCCACCGCGCGCGTCGACCCGTTCCGCCGGGACAAGACGCTCAACATCAACTTCTTCATCCACGACCCGATCACGGGCGAGCAGTACTCCCGCGACCCGCGGAACGTGGCGAAGAAGGCCGAGGCGTACCTGGCCTCCACGGGCATCGCCGACACGGCGTTCTTCGGCCCCGAGGCCGAGTTCTACGTCTTCGACTCGGTCCGCTTCGCCACCAGCGCGAACGAGTCCTTCTACCACATCGACTCCGAGGCCGGCGCCTGGAACACCGGTGCCCTGGAGGACAACCGCGGTTACAAGGTCCGCTACAAGGGCGGCTACTTCCCGGTCCCGCCGGTCGACCACTTCGCCGACCTGCGCGCCGAGATCTCCCTGGAGCTGGAGCGGTCCGGCCTGAAGGTCGAGCGCCAGCACCACGAGGTGGGCACCGCCGGCCAGGCGGAGATCAACTACAAGTTCAACACGCTGCTCGCGGCCGCCGACGACCTCCAGCTCTTCAAGTACATCGTGAAGAACGTGGCCTGGAAGAACGGCAAGACGGCGACCTTCATGCCGAAGCCGATCTTCGGTGACAACGGCTCGGGCATGCACGTGCACCAGTCGCTGTGGTCGGGCGGCGAGCCGCTCTTCTACGACGAGCAGGGCTACGCCGGCCTGTCGGACACCGCCCGCTACTACATCGGCGGCATCCTCAAGCACGCCCCGTCACTGCTGGCCTTCACCAACCCGACGGTGAACTCCTACCACCGTCTGGTGCCGGGCTTCGAGGCCCCGGTGAACCTGGTGTACTCGCAGCGCAACCGCTCGGCCGCGATGCGCATCCCGATCACGGGCTCGAACCCGAAGGCCAAGCGCGTCGAGTTCCGCGCCCCGGACGCCTCCGGCAACCCGTACCTGGCCTTCTCGGCGCTGCTGCTCGCGGGCCTGGACGGCATCAAGAACAAGATCGAGCCGGCCGAGCCGATCGACAAGGACCTCTACGAGCTGGCTCCCGAGGAGCACGCCAACGTGGCGCAGGTCCCGACCTCCCTCGGCGCGGTCCTCGACCGCCTGGAGGCCGACCACGAGTTCCTGCTCCAGGGCGACGTTTTCACGCCGGACCTGATCGAGACGTGGATCGACTTCAAGCGGGCCAACGAGATCGCCCCGCTGCAGCTGCGTCCGCACCCGCACGAGTTCGAGATGTACTTCGACGTGTGACCGGCCCGTCGACCGGTGAACCGACCGGCTGACCGGCGCCCCCGTCCCCGTTCTCCGGGGGCGGGGGCGCCGTCGTGCGTGGCCGAAAACCCTTCACAGGGTGCGCGCGGGCCGGGATCATATGTACTGACACGGTTGTTCGAGTCGGATGGACGTCGGGGGGACGGGGAGAGTGCCGGAGATGCCGGAGCGTGACGACGAGGAGCGCGAGTACGACTTGCGGTGGGCGGACGGCGCCGAGCACAAGGAGCCGTCGGCGCGGGCCCGGATGCTCGCCGCGCGCTGGAAGGAGAACCCTCCCGGCCCGGTCCCCTTCCGCGCCGACCCCGACCACGTGGGTTCCGGGCGCCGGTCGTCGTGGGTGTCCACCGCCGTGGTCCTCGGCTGTGTCGCCGCGGTGATCGTGCTGCTCGGCTACCTCAACTTCCGGGCGCCCTACTAGGGCCTGTCCGGCACCCCCGGTCTCAGCGGAACGCGGTGACGTTGCGGGCGGCCCAGTCGGCGAAGGGGCGCGGGGCGCGGCCGAGGACCCGTTCGACGTCCGGGCTGACGCGCTGCTCGGCCGGGCTCGGGTTGCCGAGGATGTCCAGGGTGTCGTCGGCGAGTTCCGCCGGCATGCTCCGGGCCATCCCCGCCCTGGCCTCGTCGCGGGTCAGCTCGTGGAAGGCCACGGGCGAGCCCAGTGCCGCCGCGATGGCCTCCGTCTGCCCGCGCGGAGTGATCACCTCCGGGCCGGTCAGCTCGTACGCGCCGCCCGTGTGCCGGTCCTCCAGCAGACAGGCCGCCGCCACCGCCGCGATGTCGGCCGGGTCGATCACCGGCACCCCGACGTCGCCGAAGGGCGCCGCGACGACCCGTCGCTCGCGGACGGACCCGGCCCACCACAGGGCGTTGGAGGCGAAGCCGCCCGGCCGCAGCACGGCCCATTCCAGGCCGGACTCGCGCACCGTGTCCTCCAGCGCGCGCATCGCGATCCGCGTGCTCCCGAAGGGCCTGGTCACCACGCCGAGGGTGGAGAGCAGGACGATGCGGCGGACCCCGCTGTCCACGGCCTCGCCGATGATGTCGGCGGGGTTGGCGCCGACGGCGTGCAGGTCGCCGGAGAGCAGCAGGAACAGCGACTCGGCCCCGGCCAGCGCGGGCCGCAGGCCGGCCGGCTCGGCGAGGTCGGCCACCTGGTGGCGCACGCCGTCCGGCACCGCCGCCGGGTGCCGGGACACCGCCGTCACCTGCTCGCCCGCCTCCGCCAGCGCCCGCGTCAGCGGCCGGCCGATGTTCCCGGTCGCCCCGGTCACCACGATCATGATCAGCTCCTTGTCGGATGTGCTCAAAATGCCCGGAAGTGCTCCGAGGGCGTTCACGCTAGGAGCGGCAGCTAACTTTTGGTAAGGGCATACCTGGAGGTAAGCTCATGACATGACGGAAGGCGTGCAGCGCACACGGGTCGAGACCGGCGAGCGGTATGACGTGTTTCACACCGACTGCCTGGCGCGGGACATGGTCGACCACGTGACCAGCAGGTGGGGCGTCTGGGTGCTGATCGCCCTGCGGCGCAACGACCTCCGGTTCTACGAGTTGCGCGAGAGCATCCAGGGCATCAGCGAGAAGATGCTGGCCCAGACCCTGCGCGCGCTGGTCGAGGACGGCCTGGTCTGGCGGAGGGTCGAGCCGACGACACCGCCGCAGGTCACCTACGGGCTCACCGAGTTCGGCCGGGACGTCGGCGAGCCGCTGACGGAGCTGTTCGACCGGATCACCCGGCGGCTGACGGCGCTCGGCACCGCCTAGCCGCCGGGACGCCGGTACGCCGGGAGGCCGGGTGCACACTGGACAGCGGGACGAGTGCCCGACTGCGAGGTGGTGCAGATGCAGAGCCGCTTCCGGAGTGACCGGCGGTTGACCGTGCGCATGGGGATCACCCTGTTCCTGCTCGGCCTGCTGTACGTGGGGTTCGTGGCCGCGCTGATCGCGCTGCTGAAGTCCTGGGTGCTGGTCGTGGTGATCGTGGCGCTGGTGTTCGGGGCCCAGTACTGGTTCTCCGACCGGATCGCGCTGTTCGCGATGCGCGGCCGGGTCGTGGAGCGGGACGAGTACCCGGAGCTGCACGGGGTGGTGGACCGGCTGGCGGCGATGGCCGACATGCCGAAGCCGGTGGTCGCGGTGTCGGAGATGGAGATGCCCAACGCCTTCGCCACCGGCCGCAACCCGGACAACGCGGTGGTCTGTGTCACCACCGGGCTGTTGCGGCGGCTGGAACCGGCGGAGCTGGAGGGGGTGCTGGCGCACGAGTTGTCGCACGTGGCGCACAAGGACGTCGCGGTGATCACGGTGGCGTCGTTCCTGGGCGTGATCGCGGGGCTGATCGTGCGGTTCGCCTTCTACTCCCAGCTCTTCGGCGGGCGCCGGGACCAGAACACGATGGCGGTCCTGGCGGTCGTGATGGGCGTCTCGGCGGCCGTGTACGCGCTCAGCTTCCTGCTGATCCGGGCCCTGTCCCGGTACCGGGAGCTGGCGGCCGACCGGGCCGCGGCGCTGCTCACCGGGCGGCCCTCGGCGCTGGCGGCGGCCCTCACCAAGGTCACCGGCGACATCGCGCGCATCCCGACCAAGGACCTGCGCACCGCCCAGGCCTTCAACGCCTTCTACTTCACCCCGGCCTTCGGCAGCGAACCCGGCCTCGGCCGGTTCTTCGCCACCCATCCCAGCCTGGAGCAGCGGCTCGACCAACTGGGCCGGATCTCCGCCGAGCTGGGCGAGGCCGCGGCCCCCGGCAGGACCTGAGGCACGGGAGGCCGCGGGGCGGCGGGACGGAGGGACGGGACACGGGACGGCGCGGGAAGGTCGCGGGACAGCGGGACGGCGCGGGAAGGCGGGCACACGGGCATGAGACTGCTGGACATCCTGCTCGGCCGGACCAGGGCCGTGGGCCCGGATCTCGACCGGCTGTTCGCACTGCCCTCGGCGGCCGTGGGCCTGGAGGCCGCGGCCGGATTCCGGCCGACCGGGCAGGGGGCGGTGTGCTTCGCGACGGTCGAGGGCGCCGCCTTCGAGCGCACGCACCGCGAGATCCGCGCCCTGCTGGACGCGGACGCGGGCCGCACCCCGGTGGAGCTGACCCACGACTCCTACGGCTACTCCTGGCTCGTCTCACACCGCTCCCCGGGGGAGCTGCCGCTCCTGGTGAACGACCTGCACGCGGTGAACAGCACCCTGGAGGGGGCCGGTTTCGGCCCGCGGCTGCTGTGCTCCCTGGCCGGTTTCGCGGCCGACGACGGGCGGCGGCTCGCCCTGGTCTACCTCTACAAGCGCGGCACCTTCTACCCCTTCGCGCCCCTGCCCGGCGGGCGGCAGCAGCGGGACAACGCGCTGGAGCTGCGGATCCGGGCGGCACTGGCCGACGAACTGCCGGTGGAGGACGACCTGGGCCGCTGGTTCCCGGTGTGGGGGGCGCCCGGACTCTGAGCCGCCGGGGACCGCCGCCTGTCAGTGGGGTCGGGCACGATGTCCGTACCGAGGACGCTACGGACGTGACGACGGGCGGAGGGCCCCATGGATGGCGGCGGACGACGGCACATCGGGATGGACGAGCGGCGGCACCGGCTGGCCCTGCGGCAGCGGCTGGCGGGGGCAGCGCGGGCGGGGAGCCCGGAGGAGGTCGCCGGATCGCTGGTGGCGCTGCACGGCACGGACCCGGCGGCGGTGCACCTGGCAGTGGGCGCGCGGCTGGCGGACCCGGCGAAGACCGTGGGCGAGACCGAGCGGGCGCTGTACGAGGACGGGACGCTGGTCCGAATGCACGGCATGCGGCACACGGTGTTCGTGTTCCCCACCGAGCTGACGGCGGTCGTGCACGCCTCCACCGGCCGCACCGTCGCCGCCCGGGAGCGGGCCAGACTGCTCAAGAACATGGCGGCGGCCGGTGCGCCGGACGCCGCCTGGCTGGCTGAGGTGGAGGAGTCCGCACTGGCCGCGCTGGCCCGGCGCGGCCAGGCCACGGCGGCCGAACTGGCCCGCGACGAACCGCGCCTGAAGGAGCAGTTCGTCTACGCGGCCGGGAAGAGCTACGAGGGGGTGCACACCGTCTCCACCCAATTGCTGAGGGTGCTGGGCGTCGAGGGCAAGGTGGTGCGGGGGCGGCCGCTGGGCTCCTGGACGTCCAGCCAGTTCCGCTGGGCACCGGCGCCCGACCATCCCGAGCTGGACCCGGGTGAGGCCCAGGCCGAGCTGTTGCGCCGGTGGCTGACGGCGTGCGGTCCGGCGACCGAGGACGACCTCAAGTGGTGGACCGGGTGGCGGGTGACGGAGGTGCGCCGCGCGCTGACCGCGATCGGCGCGGAGGCGGTCTCGCTGGACGAGGGGACGGGGTATGTCGTCTCCGGTGACACCGGCCCGGTCGCCGCGCCCGCCGAGCCGTGGGCGGCACTGCTGCCCGCGCTGGATCCCACCGCGATGGGCTGGCAGCAGCGGGACTGGTTCCTCGCCCCCGAGCTGCGGCCGCCGCTCTTCGACCGCAGCGGCAACGTCGGACCGACGGTGTGGTGGAACGGCCGCGTGGTCGGCGGCTGGGCGCAGCGCGCGGACGGCGAGGTCGTCTGGCGGATCCTGGACGGTGACGGCATCGGCCGCGACGCGCAGAACGCGATCGCGGCCGAGGCGGAGCGCCTGGCGTCCTGGGTGGGCACGGCCCGGGTCACCCCCCGCTTCCGGACTCCGCTGGAACGGGAGTTGTCGGCGTAGGGGGGCGGACTCGGCGCCTGGTGTCAGCGCCGGGTCGGCAAGCCCAGCCCCTCTCGGGGTGCCCCCGCTGGGAGGGCGACGCGGGCGCCGGGCACCGCGAAAAGACACACGGCACCCGGCGCCGACGTCACCGCGAGTACCGCATCAACGCCCGCACCATGTGGCACGTGGTGTCCGACGGCGGGTGAACCCCGATGGTCAGCGCGGCGCTCCGGATCCTCTCGTTGCGCGCCTGGTCGGGCAGGTAGACGCCGGAGTCGAGCAGGGCGATGGCGAGGCGCATCGCCTTGAGCCGGCGGTTGTGCGTCACGTACCACTCGCGCGGGCGGCCCGCCGGCAGCGGACGCTTCGCCACGGGTTCGTACGGCAGGTCGAGCAGGACGGGCCGCTTGGCGGTGGACTGGGTGGGCAGCGGCTTCGGCTTCAGTGCGGCAGCGGGCACGGGCATCCTCCTGTCGCGGTCAGGGCGCCGTCCGGACTTCCCGGCGACACCCTCGAACACTGCTTCTATTTTACTGCCCACCACTGACAAAAGCCCCTGCCCACAAGGCCTTTCGGGGCCGCTGGGACCCACGTGGTGAACGAGTTCGCGCACCCCTCGGGCTACCGTGTGCGGCATGGAGATCTGGATCAATCCGGCCTGCTCGAAGTGCCGCAGCGCGATCAGCCTGCTCGACGCGGAGGGGGCCGACTACACCGTCCGCCGCTACCTGGAGGACGTGCCGAGCGCGGCGGAGATCCGCGAGGTGCTCACCAGGCTCGGACTCGAACCGTGGGACATCACCCGCACCCAGGAGGCGGCCGCGAAGGAACTGGGCCTGAAGGACTGGGCCCGTGACGAGGCGTCACGCGACCGCTGGATCACCGCGCTCGCCGAGCACCCCAAGCTGATCCAGCGCCCGATCATCACGGCGGACGACGGAACGGCCGTCGTGGCCCGCAGCGACGAGGCGGTCCGGGACGCCCTGTCCCGGTAGCCGGGCCCAGGAGTGTGACGCAGGTTACGGGCGCGCTTCGGCGCGACCGGTGAGTAACTGCGTTCGGTATCTCGTACATAGCGGCGTACGCTCCCCTACCTCTTCAGGAGGCGCGGATGTCGCGCAGGAGAACTCTCGGTACGAAGAAGAAGATCGCGCTACTGGTCGGCGCCGCCACGGTGGCCGGTGGCGGCGCCTTCGTCATGGCGAACGCCTCGAACGCCGCGCAGACCACCCAGGACGCACGGACGAAGGCCGCCCAGGACTCGGGCGTCTGCCAGGGCCTGGCCACCGCGCTCGGCAACAACCAGCGGTTCATCGAGGGACAGCGGGCCAATCCGGACGCGCAGTCGCAGGCCCGGATCGAGAACCGCGAGGCCGTCATCGCGGAGATCGAGCGCAAGCAGGCGGCTTCCGGGTGCGCGGTCGGGGAGTCGGCTCAGGACTCCCAGGCCGCGCAGCCGCCCCAGGCCGACGACGCCGCGCAGCAACCGCCGCAGGCCGGAGGAGCCGAACAGACCGGAGGTGCCGGAGAGACCGGAGGAGAGGCCGGGCAGGCCGGGCAGGCCGGCGAGCAGGTGTGTGCCGGTTCCACCGTCACCCTCTCCGGCGAGGGCGGTCCGCCCGCCGCCTCCAGCAACCAGTTCCCGGTGGGCACCGTGCTCAGGGTGACCAACCTCGACAACGACAAGTCCACGACCGTGGAGGTGAACTCGGTCTCGGGAAGCTGCGCGCTGCTCAACAACGCGGCGTTCGAGCAGGTCCGTGAGGAGGGCAAGTTCCTGATCCGGCGGGCGCTGATCGAGAAGGTCGGCTGAGGCTCAGTCACCCGGCGCGGCCAGGAAGTCGCCGAGGCGGCGGCCCAGACCGGGCGGCGCGGACTGCGGCAGCGCGTGGTGGGACACGTCCGGCAGGATCTCCGTCTCCACCCGCGGCAGCAGGGTCCGCGCCCGGGCGGCCACCTCGGCGGGGTCGTGCGTCCTGCTGCCCCCGGCCAGGAGCAGCAGGACCGGCACGTCCAGGGCGCGCAGCGCCCCGGGGGCCGGGCGCGGTCCGGTGACCGGCCTGCGCTCCGGGAAGCCGACGGCGGCCTCCTGGAGGGCGAGCCAGTCGGCGTCGAGGGGGGTCGCGCCGGTCTCCCAGTCCAGGAAGGCGCGGACCCGGCGCGGCGTCGGCCGCAGCAGCATCGGCAGCGCGCGCAGCAGGTAGGCCGTCTGGAACCCGGCGAAGCACTGGGTCGGGTCCAGGAGGAACAGGCGGCGTACCCGGTCGGGTGCGTGCAGGGCGTGGTGCAGGGCGATCCAGGCGCCGTAGGAGTGCCCGCCGAGGTCGGTCCCGGCGATGCCGAGGCCGTCGAGGAGCGCGTCCAGCCAGCCGGTGAGGTCGGCGACCGTACGGGGGTGGCGGTCGCCGGCCGGCGTGCTGCGGCCGGGGGCGCCGACCAGGTCGACGGCGTGCACGCGGTGGGTCCGGGACAGCTCGGCGGCCTGGGCGTACCAGGACGCGGAGGTCGCCGCTCCGCCCCCGGGCAGCAGGACCAGGGGGCGGGCGCCGGCCGGGCCGGTCAGGTGGACGTGCGTCTCGCCGAACGGGGTGGGCACGGTCACCCCCTCGGTGCCCGCGGGCCACTTGGCCATGACCTTGTCGTAGGCGTCCCGGAAACGGCCGGCGTCGTACGGACCGCGAGCGCTCATGGGCGGTACCCCCTGTTTCGTTCGCTCCCCTGCTCCCTGCTCGGCCGGTATTATCTCGCTGAACGAGATACTTGTCGAGCGAGGCGACCGCCGGGACGAGCGGGTCGATCGCCGACGGGACCGAAGGGAGCGCCCCATGCCCGACGAGGGACCGGAGATGGAGCTGGTCCACCTCCTGCGCGCCGTCGCCGTCGAACTGGGCGCGCACAGCGCCCGGTTCGCCCAGCGCAACGGCATGCACCCCACCGACGTCCGCGCGCTCATCGCGCTGATGGACGCCGCACGCGCGGGCGAGGCGATGACCGCCGGGCGCCTGGGTACCGCGCTCGGCCTGAACTCCGCGGGCACGACGGCGCTGGTCGACCGGCTGGAGCGGGCCGGCCACGTGCGCCGGGTGCGCGACGGACGGGACCGGCGCCGGGTCACCGTCGAGGTGGACGAACGGGCCGTGGCGCTGGGCCGGTCCCACTTCGGGCCGCTGATCGGGCGGACGGTGGAGCTGCTGCGCGGGTACGACGAGCGGGAACTGGCGGCGATCAGGGGGTTCCTGACCGGCGTACGGGAGGCCGCCGGGGACGACGGGCGTGAACCGCACCACAACGACCCCGGGTAACACGGGGTTCACATACGGGCAACGGTCGGGAAATCGCCCGTTGGCACGCTGCACGGCAGTAGCCGCGGCACCCTGCCGCGCCAGCACCGCCGCACCCGCACGTGCGCCGAGACCCACCCCGAAGGATGTGGCCCCGTGACCTTCAAGGCTGAGTACATCTGGATCGACGGCACCGAGCCGACGGCCAAGCTCCGTTCCAAGACGAAGATCATCACGGGTGCCCCCGCCGGCCTGGACGCGCTGCCGGTCTGGGGCTTCGACGGCTCCTCCACCAACCAGGCCGAGGGCAGCTCCTCGGACTGCGTGCTCAAGCCGGTCTTCTCCTGCCCCGACCCGATCCGCGGCGGCGAGGACATCCTGGTGCTGTGCGAGGTCCTGGACACGGACATGACGCCGCACCCGAGCAACACCCGCGCCGCGCTGGCCGAGCTGGCCGGGCGCTTCGCCGCGCAGGAGCCGGTCTTCGGCATCGAGCAGGAGTACACCTTCTTCAAGGGCGCCCGCCCGCTCGGCTTCCCCGAGGGCGGCTTCCCGGCCGCGCAGGGCGGCTACTACTGCGGTGTCGGCTCGGACGAGATCTTCGGCCGCGACGTCGTCGAGGCGCACCTGGAGAACTGCCTGAAGGCCGGTCTCGGCATCTCCGGCATCAACGCCGAGGTCATGCCCGGCCAGTGGGAGTTCCAGGTCGGCCCGCTGGCCCCGCTGGAGGTCTCCGACCAGCTGTGGGTGGCGCGCTGGCTGCTCTACCGCACCGCGGAGGACTTCGGGGTCTCCGCCACCCTCGACCCCAAGCCGGTCAAGGGCGACTGGAACGGCGCGGGCGCGCACACCAACTTCTCCACCAAGGCGATGCGCGAGGGCTACGACGCGATCATCACCGCCTGCGAGTCGCTCGGTGAGGGCTCCAAGCCGCTGGACCACGTCAAGAACTACGGTGCCGGCATCGACGACCGCCTCACCGGCCTGCACGAGACCGCCCCGTGGAACGAGTACTCCTACGGGGTCTCCGACCGCGGCGCCTCGGTGCGCATCCCGTGGCAGGTCGAGAAGGACGGCAAGGGCTACATCGAGGACCGCCGTCCCAACGCCAACGTCGACCCGTACGTCGTGACCCGCCTGCTCGTCGACACCTGCTGCACCGCGCTGGAGAAGGCCGGCCAGGTCTGACGCCGGCCGACTCCGACGACTCCGGCACCCACTACTCCGGCCCGGCCACTGCGGCCCGGGCCGGAGTTGTCAGTGGCGCGTGCGATGGTGGGGGCATGGAGATCGACGGGGACCTCGCCATCAGGGTCGAGACGGAGAACTGGCAGACGCACACCCGGATCCGGGCGGCGGAGCTGCGGGAGCTGGTGCTGCGCATCGGCCGGGCCGGCGACCGCTTCCTGGTGGTCCAGCGGATACCGGACGTCCCCGACGTGTTCGCGCAGGTGTGGCACGAGGAGGGCGGGGGGTACCGGCTGGAGCACCGGTCCGCCGCCGACGCGTTCTTTGGCACCGACCTCGACGACCCGCACCGCGTGGCCGCCCTCCTGACCGGCTGGGCACGCCAGGAGCCCGGCTGGGACGCGGGCGTCGCCTGGGAGCCGATCCCCGTGCCGCCGCACGAAGAGGTCCCGGACCTGCCGGACGAGGTCCGCGAACAGGTCGAGCGCCGGGTGCGCGAGCTGCTCCGCTGCGGCTACGACAGCCGGCGGACGCTGTCCGAGATCGCGGAGGATTACCTGGTCGGCGGCGAGTACGGCGCACGACCGGTGTCCCCCGCCCAGGCCCGGCAGTTGGTGGACCGGCTGTGGCTGGAGCGGCTGGCCGAGCAGGAGTCCTGGGGCGAGGAGACCACCGACCCGGACCGCCTCACCCGGGTGTTCCGGGCCCTGGACGCGGCCGGTGTCACCGCCCGGGAGAACTTCACCTGCTGCCGGGGCTGCGGCACCGCGGAGATAGGCGCCGAGCGCAAGGGCGCCCGGGGCTTCGTCTTCTTCCACCGGCAGAGCACCGAGGCCGCCGCCGAGGGGCACGGACTCATGCTGCACTACGGCGGTTTCGACGGCTCCGAGGAGACCACCACGGCCGTCGGACACGAGGTCGTGGCGGCCTTCGCGGGGTCCGGGCTGCGCACGGAGTGGGACGGCGACCCGGGCCGGGCCATCACCGTCGCCCCGCTGGACTGGCGCAGACGGCTGGAGGGATGACCGGACCGGCCCCCGACGCCCACGACGCCGTGCCGCCGCCCGTCTGCTGACGGTCTGCTGACGGCAGAGAGGTGTTCCCCGCGGCCGCCGCGCCCGGCACAGTGACGGCATGAGGCTACTGGTGCTGGGCGGTACGGAGTTCGTGGGGCGGGCCGTGGTGGAGGCGGCGCTCGGCCGCGGCTGGGAGGTGACGGTCCTGCACCGCGGACGGCACGCCCCGCCGCCCGGGGCGCGGACGCTGCACGGCGACCGCACCGCACCCGACGGGCTCGGCGCGCTGGCCGAGGGCACCTGGGACGCCGTCGTCGACACCTGGTCGGCGGCGCCCCGCGCGGTGCGGGACGCGGCGCGGCTGCTGCGGGACCGCGCCGGACGGTACGTGTACGTGTCGAGCTGCTCGGTGTACGCCTGGGCCCCGCCCGCCGGGTACACCGAGGACGCCCCGCTCGTCGAGGGCGCCTCGGCGGACGCCGGGCAGAGCGACTACGCCCGGGACAAGCGGGGCGCCGAGCTGGCCGCCCTGGACGCCTTCGGCGCGGACCGCTCGGTGCTCGTACGGGCCGGTCTGATCCTCGGCCCGCACGAGAACGTCGGCCGGCTGCCGTGGTGGCTGGACCGCATGGCCCGCGGCGGCCCGGTCCTCGCGCCGGGACCGCGGGACCTGCCCCTGCAGTACGTCGACGTGCGCGACCTCGCCGACTGGGTGCTCGGAGCGGTGGAGCGCGAGCTGGCCGGGCCGTACAACCTGGTCTCCCGGCCCGGGCACACCACCATGGGAGACCTGCTCGACGCCTGTGTGAAGGTCACCGGCGGCACGGCGCGGCTGCGCTGGACCGCACCCGAGACCGTCCTCGCCGCCGGTGTCGAGCCGTGGGGGCAGCTGCCGGTGTGGACGCCCCCGGGCAGCGAGCTGCACGACGCCCTGCAGGGCGCGGACGTCTCCCGGGCCCTGGCGACGGGCCTGGTCTGCCGGCCCGTCGGCGACACCGTGGCCGACACCTGGACCTGGCTGCGCAGCCTCGGCGGCCCGGCACCCCTGCGCCCGGACCGGCCGCCGGTCGGACTGGACCCGGAGACGGAGGCGAGGGTCCTGGCCGCCGACGGGCCCGGCGGGGGTGTATCTGGCACCACCCCCTGACCGGGGTGCCCGGACCAGTGCCCCGGACCGCCGCCTCGGCGAGACTGATGTCATGAGCATCGAGACGAAGAGCACCGCACGGCAGCCACGGTCGGGCGCGCGGATACAGGGCATGGCGCTGTCGGCCGTGCGGGGGCTGGCACTGACGTTCATCACCCTGCCCGGCGCGGTGGTGTGCTTCTGCCTGGCCGTGGTGTCCATCGCCCTCGTCCCGATCGGTGTCGGCATCGTCACCACGCCGTGGGTGCTGACGGGGGTGCGGGCGTTCGCGGACCGGCGCCGGCTGCTCGCCGCCGAGTGGGGCGGGGTGCGGATCCCGCGGGCGTACCGGCCGCTGCCCGAGGACGCCAATCCGTGGGGCCGCACCTTCGGGATGCTCCGCGACCCGGCGACCTGGCGGGACATCCTCTGGCTGCCGGTCGACATGACCGCGGGCTTCGTCACCGCGCTGCTCGCCCTCGTCCTGCCGCTCTACCCGCTGGAGGGCTTCGCCATCGCGGCCGGGCTGTGGCGGGTGCTGCCGGACGGGTACTGGTACGGCTTCGTCAAGGTCACCGACCAGACCTCCGCCTTCTACGCCGCCGGGCTGGGCGCCGTGCTCCTCCTGGCCGCGTTCTGGCTCGCCCCGCTCCTGCTGCGCGCCCACTTCCGGCTCACCGGTGCGATGCTCGGCTCCGGCCAGGGCGAACTCGCGGAGCGGGTACGGGTACTGACCGAGACCCGGCGCGACGCCGTCGACACCTCCGCCGCCGAGCTGCGCCGCATCGAGCGCGACCTGCACGACGGCGCGCAGGCCCGGCTGGTCGCCGTCGGCATGGACCTGGGCACCATCGAGGCACTGCTGGAGAAGGACCCGGCGAAGGCCAGGGAACTGCTCGCGCAGACCCGGCAGTCGTCCGCCGACGCCCTGACCGAGCTGCGCGAACTCGTGCGCGGCATCCATCCCCCGGTGCTCGCCGAACGCGGCCTGGGCGACGCGGTACGCGCCCTGGCGCTGCGGCTGCCCGTCGCCGTCGAGGTCGAGGTGGACCTGCCCGGCCGTGCCGAGGCCCCGGTGGAGTCGGCCGCGTACTTCGCGGTCAGCGAGACCCTCACCAACGCCGTCAAGCACTCCGGCGCCGACCGGATCTGGATCGACATGCACTACGCGGAGGCGCGGCTGCGCATCTCCGTCACCGACAACGGCAAGGGCGGTGCCGTGATCGGAGCGGGCTCGGGCCTGGCCGGTGTGGAGCGCCGACTCGGTACATTCGACGGCGTCCTGGCCGTCAGCTCGCCCGCGGGCGGCCCCACCATGGTCACCATGGAGATCCCTTGCGCGTTGTCCTAGCCGAAGACCTGTTCCTGCTGCGCGACGGACTGGTCCGGCTCCTGGAGGCCCACGACTTCGAGATCGCCGCGGCCGTCGAGACCGGCCCCGAGCTGTCCCGGGCGCTGGCCGAACTGGAGCCGGACGTCGCCGTGGTCGACGTCCGGCTCCCGCCCACGCTCACCGACGAGGGCCTGCAGTGCGCGCTCCAGGCCCGCCGCGACCGGCCCGGGCTGCCGGTGCTGGTCCTCTCCCAGCACGTGGAGCAGCTGTACGCGCGCGAGCTGCTGGCCGACGGGAGCGGCGGGGTGGGGTACCTGCTCAAGGACCGGGTGTTCGACGCGGAGCAGTTCGTGGACGCCGTACGGCGGGTGGCGGCGGGCGGTACGGCGATGGACCCGCAGGTCATCCAGCAGCTGCTCAGCCGGCGTGCGGCGGAGGACCGGCCGCTGGAGCGGCTCACCCCGCGCGAGCTGGAGGTGCTGGAGCTGATGGCGCAGGGCCGGACCAACGCGGCGATCGCCGGCAAGCTCGTCGTCACGGAGCGGGCGATCGCGAAGCACACGGCGAACATCTTCGCGAAGCTGAGCCTTGAGGTCTCGGACGACGACAACCGCCGTGTGCTGGCGGTTCTGGCGTATCTGGACCGCGGCCGCTGACCCTTTCGCGCGTCCCGCCCGTCCCACGGGCCCCAGCAAATCCTCGGACGGGTGAACACCTCAGGAGCGGCTTCCGTATGGAGGGGAGCCGCTTCACTCCTGTCGGGCGCCCTCGATGCCCCGCAAGCGATGCCCCCGCAAGGAAGTTTGAGGAGTTCCATGGGACGCAACACGAGAAAACGCCGTACGCCGCTGGCCACCAAGATCGTAGCCGGGGCGGCGGCCCTGGCGGTCGGCGGGGGCGGGCTGGTCTGGGCCAACTTCTACGCTTCGGCGCACGAGGAGCACGGGGGCCACAACCGCACCAGGTCGGCCGGCGCGCAGGTCGCGACGATCGACTGCCCCGACGTCGGCCAGAAGATCCGGGACGTGCCGGACCGGGCGCGCGGGGAGGTGGACGGCGAACTGGCCACGATGGACAGCCAGATCACCAACGCCTACCAGCGCCTCGCCACCACGCGGCGGGCACAGGCGGGTGACTCGCAGTTCGTCCAGAACTCCATCCTGGGGCCGCTCAAGGACCGGCGGAAGGCGATCATCGACCGGATCCAGCTGGAGATCAACCGGGCCGGCGGCAGGGCCGACGACAACCTGGACGAGCTGGCCGCATGCCAGGGACGCCCCGCCGACCAGCAGCAGAACGGCGACGGCCAGAACGGCGGCGGTCAGGACGACGGCCAGGACCAGGACGGCCAGAACGGCGACGGCCAGGGCCAGGACGACAACGGCAACGGTGTCGCCGGTCCGGTCGCCGACGACTTCATCGACATCAACGACGTCCAGCCGAACTCCCGCAACAGCCGCAACGGCCTGGCCGCCGACGGCGACGGCGGCTCCACCGGCACCTTCACCACGGACTGCGGCGTCAACGAGAACAACCTGTTCAACAGCGACAACCTGATCGCCGCCCCGGGCGTCGACAACGGCGCGCACCACACCCACGACTACGTCGGCAACCAGGACAACGACGCCTTCTCCAGCGACGAGGACCTGGCGAACGCGGACACCTCGTGCCAGAACCAGGGCGACAGGTCCACGTACTACTGGCCGGTGCTGCGCCTCCAGGACGGTACGCAGGAGTTCGACGCGAACGACCAGGGCGGCGGCGCCGAGGGGAACATCGGCAAGATCCTCAAGCCGGCCCAGGCCGAGCTGAAGTTCGTCGGCAGCCGGCAGGGCGACGTGGTCGCGATGCCGAAGTTCCTGCGCATCATCACCGGTGACGCCAAGTCGTTCACCAACGGCGACGCGAACGCCAACACCTCGTGGAGCTGCTCGGGCTTCGAGGACCGGCAGGTGACGGACAAGTACCCGCTGTGCCCCGAGGGCAGCCAGGTGCTGCGGACGACCAACTTCCAGAGCTGCTGGGACGGCCAGAACATCGACAGCGCCAACCACCGGGACCACATGGCGTTCGTCCAGGAGGACGGCAGCTGCCCGGAGGGCTTCCAGGCCGTTCCCCAGCTCCAGGTCCGCCTCGCGTACGACATCCCCACCCCGACCGTCGAGAACGGCCAGGTGCAGAACCCGTACGCGGTGGACAGCTTCCCGGAGCAGCTGCACAAGCCGATCACCGATCACAACGACTTCATCAACGTCATGGACGAGGACCTGATGAACGAGGTGGTCGACTGCATCAACCGCGGCGAGGACTGCCAGTAGGAGGCGAGGTCCGGACCGTACGGAAGTGGGCCGGTGGCGGGGATCCGCCGCCGGCCCACTCCGTGCTTCCGCACGCCCGTTCAGCCACCGTGCCCGGAGTGCCCGCCGCCCCCGTGCCGGACGCCCTGCTCCAGGGTGCCGCCGAGCCGGCCGCGCAGGTCCGCCACCACGTCCTCGTGGCCGACGGCGACCCATTTGCGGCCGACGAGGTAGTAGCCGCCGTAGTCCTTGGCGGTGTTGATCCACTCGCGCTGGCCGCGGTCGGTGGAGAAGGTGGCGAGGACGTACTTCTCGTCGCCCTTCCCGCACAGGGCCTGGCGGATGGTGTCGGCGTCGGTCTGCATGTCCGGGGTGCACTCGGCCTCGGCGGCCAGGTGTTCCAGGCTGCCGGTCGCCGTGGCGGGCACGGCGTCCCGGCCGTCCCCGCCGTCCCCGTCGGCGCCGCAGCCCGTCAGCGCCAGGGCCGCCGCAAGGGCGGCCGGCGCGAGCATCGGTCGGGTCAGCCTCATGTGTTCCTCCGGTCCGCTGGGGCGACATGCCGCACGGAGCCCCGGCGCGGGGCCCCGTCATCGATACGGGCGCGGGGTGCGAAGTACTCAGGAGCGCGGGTGCCGTTGTGCGGGCACCGTGCGAGAGTGGGCCCGTGGACCAGGACTGGGAAGAGCGCGTGACGGCCGCCTGGGCGGCATTCGAGGACTACGCCGAGGAGGATGCCGCCGACTTCCGGGCGGTGATCGACGCCCTCGCCGACGAGTTGCCCGCGGACAGCCCGCTGGGCCTGTTCGAGCGGGCCTGCGCCTGGGACTCGACGGGCCACTCCGACCGGGCCGTGCCGCTGTACCGCGAGGCGCTGGAGCGCGGGCTCGGCGAGGTGAGCGCCTACAAGGGGCGCCGGGCGAAGATCCAGCTCGCCAGCTCGCTGCGGAACACCGGGCACCCGGAGGAGGGCGTGAAGCTGCTCTCGCCGGAACTGGTGGCGCCGTCCGACGAGTTGGACGACGCCGTGCGGGCCACGCTCGCGCTCTGCCTGTCCAGCATGGGCCGTGACCGCGAGGGCCTGTCCCTGGTGGTCGGCGCGCTCGCGCCCCATCTGCCGCGCTACCAGCGGTCGATGGCCGCCTACGTGCGTGCCCTGGTGGAGCCCGAGGAGTAGCGGGGCCCGGCCCGGGGCGGCGCCACGGTGACCATCGCCGCGTTCGCTCGTTCTGCTGAACGTGCAGCCACAGGATGTCGCCCCGCGCCCCGCACCGTCCTCCGCCTCCTCGGCCGATCCGGTCGTCGACGTCGAGCAGGCCGAGGCCGCGCTCGTCGAGCACTATCCGCGCCTGGCCCGGCTGGCCTACCTGGTGCTGCCGCCGGGCCTGGGCCGGGGCCGCCGCGTCCTGACCGCGCACGCCCTCGCGCAGCGCGCCCTGCCCCGGAACCGCACGACCACCCCGGTGATCCCGGCCCAGTCCACCGGCCGCGAGGTCGACCCCGGGTATGCGCTGGTCCGGCTGCGGGTGGTGCGGATGGCGCTGGAGGCGGGGCTTCCGCTGCGCCGGCGGGCGTGGCCCCGGCGGTCCCAGCTGCCGCCGCTGCTGCCCCACGTGCGGGGCCTCAAGCTCTTCCCGCGCTCGGGCGGCGCCGACGAACTCGCCCTGGACCAGCGGCTGTCCGCGCTCTCCGGTCCCGGCCGGGCGGCGTACGTGCTGCGCGGTCTGGAGCGGCTGCCCGACGACGGGGTGCGGCAGGTGCTCGCCGCCGCCCAGGTCGCCGACGTGGACGCCGCGCTGCGGGAGGCCGACGGGGTGCCGGGGCAGTACGGGCTGCTCGGCTCCCCCGAGTTCGACCCCTGCTCGCTGCAGGCCCGGCCGACCGATCTGCTGCGCCGACGGCAGCACACCAAGGCCGCGCTGGTCGCCGGGGCGGCGCTGGTGGTGTGCGGGGCGCTGCTCGGGCTGCCCGGGGACGGCTGGGGGCCGGACGGTGCCGCCGCCCCGCCGTACGCGCAGAACCCGGCGGCCGAGGCCGCGCTCGACCCGGGCAAGCTGGCGAAGGCCGCGCCCGCCGCCTGGAAGACGTCCGCGCGCACGGACTTCTCGGTCTGGCCGGCCCGCGGTGACCTCACCGGCGACCAGGAGCTGCTGCGCCGCGCCCTGGCGGTCTGGGCCCGGCCCGGCGAGAGCGTGGGGGTGTCCGCGACGCCGGGGACCCAGACCGGCGGTCCGGCCGGTCCGCCCCAGCTGCTGTACGCCGGGGACGTCGACAACGCGCGCGTGGTGATCCTGCACGACGGTCTGCGGCTGGTCCGGTACGCCGAGCCGAAGGACGGTTCCGCCGGTGCCGCCCTGGACTTCGCGCGGACCGACGGGGCCGGCCGGGCGGCGGCGACCGCCGTGGTGCTGGGCCGCGCCGACGGCAACGTCCGGTACCTGACGGCGCCCTGGGTGACGAAGGCGGCGGGGCGCGATCTGGTCGAGCCGGACTCCGGGGCCAAGGAGCTGACGCTCACCGACGGCGTGACCTCCCCGCTGGCCAGCCCGGTGCAGCAGCAGTCCGGGGCGTGTACGTCGTGGAACGCGCTGGAGCTGACCGACGGTTCCGACACCCGGGTGGTGACCGACCTGGGCGAGCTGGTGCCGGCCCGGCTCACCACCGGGCGCCCCGGTTCCGCGAAGGACGCCTCGGGCACGAAGGCGCTGGACGCCTGGGCGCCGTACGCCTGCTCGCTGGGGGCGGTGCGCGGGCAGGGGGTGCGGTCGGTGAACGCCTGGGTGTTCGCGACGCAGCCGCTGCCCGACGGCACGGGGTCGGGCGCCTGGGTGTGCACCCGGGCGGAGACCTGGCGCGGTGCGGGGGCCCGGGTGCTGGCGCAGTTCCGGACGCCGGGCGGGGTGCAGGGCGCGGTGGCGGCGAAGGCGCAGGACGTGCCGGCCTGCGGCGAGCGGGATCCCCAGGTGCTGGCCGGGGTGCTGTGGAAGTCGCAGGGCGGGCACTGGTACCTGCTCGCGGCGGGCGGCCCGGACACCGAGTCGATCGAGGCGACGGGCGGCATCAGCGACTCCGCCGACGGCAACCTGCTGACGGCGAAGGCCGAGCAGGGCGCGCGGGCCGAGCTGAAGGGGACGCTGGACAGCGGGCGGACGATCGGCGGACTGCGCTAGCCGGCGCCGGTCCGGTCGATACCGGCCTAGTTGACACTGGCGTCAACAAGTATCGGCGGGAGGGTTCCGCCGGAGCGTACCCGTCAGTACATTGACGCCATGTCTAACAAGCCTGTCCTCCTCATGACACGGCTGCGGAAGCCGACGCCCCTGCTCCTCGCGGCCGGTGCCGCGCTCGTCGTCCGCCGGGTGGTGCGGCGCCGGGCCCAGGGCTCGCCGCCGCGGCCGCTGCCCGCGCCGGACTCTCCGGGCTCCGGGCGGCCCCGCTCCCGCGGGCTGACCCTGCTGGTGACCGCGCACGAGCGGCTCGCCGACGGGGTGGTGCTGCTCCGCCTGGAGGGGACCGGCCTGCCCCGCTGGGAGCCGGGCGCCCACCTGGACCTGGTGCTGCCGTCGGGGCTCGTACGGCAGTACTCGCTGTGCGGCGACCCGGAGGACACCTCGTCGTACACGGTGGCCGTGCGGCTGGTCGAGGACGGGCGGGGCGGTTCGCGCGAGCTGCACGAGCAGGTGCAGGAGGGCACGGAGCTGGAGGTGCGCGGACCGCGCAACCGCTTCCCGCTGGTCGAGGCGCCCGCCTACGCGTTCGTCGCCGGGGGCATCGGCATCACGCCGATACTGCCCATGCTGCGGGCGCTGCCGGAGGGCACCGACTGGCGGCTGCTGTACGGCGGGCGGACGCGGGCGTCGATGCCGTTCCTGGAGGAGATCGAGAAGCTGGATCCGGAGAGCCGGAGGGTCAGCGTCGTCGCCGAGGACGAGGACGGACGGCCCGAGGCCGGCGCCTTCCTGGCCGGCCTGCCCGAGGGCGCGGCCGTGTACTGCTGCGGTCCGGAGGGCCTGATGACGGCCGTGGCCGAACGCCTCCCGGAGGGCGCCGCCCTGCATCTGGAGCGGTTCGCGCCGCGTACGACGGCCGACGGCGACGGGGAGTTCGAGGTGGAGCTGCGCCGCAGCGGGCGCACGCTGACCGTGCCGGGCGACTCCTCGGTGCTGGCCGCCGTGCGCGCCGAGCTGCCGAACACCCCGTACTCCTGCGAGCAGGGCTGGTGCGGCACCTGCCAGCAGAAGGTGCTGGAGGGGGAGATCGATCACCGGGACGAGCTGCTGACCGACTCGGAGCGCGGCGACTCGATGCTCATCTGTGTGTCCCGGTGCCTCGGTACCCGGCTCGTGCTCGACATGTGAACACCGGCGTCCGGTCCGGCCCGTTCGGGGCCGGATTCGATCGGTAAGGTGTTCGTATGACTACCGGGGTACGCCGCAGAATGGGCGTCGAGGAGCGGCGGCAGCAGTTGATCGGCGTCGCGCTCGATCTGTTCAGCCGCCGCTCGCCCGACGAGGTCTCCATCGACGAGATAGCGTCGGCCGCGGGCATCTCGCGCCCGCTGGTCTACCACTACTTCCCCGGCAAACTCAGCTTGTACGAGGCCGCGTTGCAGCGTGCCTCGGACGATCTGGCGGCCCGGTTCGTGGAGCCGCGCGAGGGCCCGCTGGGCGCGCGGCTGCTGCGCGTGATGGGCCGCTACTTCGACTTCGTCGACGAGCACGGCCCGGGCTTCTCGGCCCTGATGCGCGGCGGCCCGGCCGTGGGCTCGTCCACGACCAACGCGCTCGTGGACTCCGTGCGGCAGGCCGCGTATGTCCAGATCCTTTCGCACCTGGACGTCACCGAGCCGCCCGCGCGGCTGGAGCTGGTCGTGCGCTCCTGGATCTCGCTCGCCGAGTCGACGGCGCTGCTCTGGCTGGACGGCCGCCGCATCCCGCGCGCCGAGCTGGAGGCGCAGCTCGTGCACGACTTCGCCGCGCTGCTGGCGGTGAGCGCCGCCTACGACGAGGAGACGGGCGCCCTCCTGCGCCGCGTGATCGCGGACGAACCGGCCGACGGCCCCTTCGCGGACCTGGTCGGCCGGCTCACCGGATTCATGGACTAGCTCTCGTACTTCCGGTACGACGGGTCGAGGTCGCGGACCTCGGCGGAGGCGTGCAGGGCGAGGCCGTCGCCCGGCTTGGCGTACTGCCGCAGCAGTTCCAGGACGGCCTCGGTCAGCCGCGCCTTGGTCTCGTCGGTGCGGCCCGCGAGCAGCCCGAGCGTGACGTGCACGACGGCGTGCCCCTCGGGGTCGGGACCGACGACGGTGTCCTCGGTGCGGCGGAACTGCGTCTTGCACGCCGGCGGCTTCGCGGCCGCGATCTCGACCACGGCCTCGTGCAGGGCCCGCGCGAAGGCGGGCCGGTCGAAGTCGTCGGCGAGCCGGTCGGAGTAGTCGACGGTGATCTGCGGCATGAGCCCTCCCGTTGCGTGAACAGCAGGGCTCACCCTAACCACAGGTCCGCCGGCCTCAGCGGGTCCGCTCGAAGACCGCGACGGTGCGGCCCGGCACGGTGAACGTGCCGGTCTTCGCCGTGTACGCCGACCCCTTCACCACCGCGTCCGCGCCCGCGGCCTGCACCGGGTGCAGCCGGTAGCCGGTCCCGGCCGCCGCCGCCACGCGCTGCTCCTGCCGCTCGGGCGTGGCGTTGAAGACGACCACGAGGTCACCGAGGCGCATGGTGATCACGCCGGGCGTCTCGTCCTTGCCGGAGAGCGGGAAGGAGAGCCGGGACTGCACCTGCCCGGCGGTGGTGAGGGAGAAGTCCCGCTCGCTCGTCCGGATCCTCAGCAGGTCCCGGTACGCCGCCGAGGTGGCGGTGATCTGCGGGCAGCCGGCCTTCACCGCGCCCAGCAGGGGCTTGGCGTAGGGCCACTTGTCCTGGTTGTCGGCGGCCGGCGGCAGGCCCCGGCCGAAGCCGTTGCCGTCGGCGCAGTTCCAGTGCAGGGCGTTGAACCAGTCGCCGCTGTCGTAGGAGTTGCGGTCCAGGGACTTGGAGCGCAGCAGGTCGGTGCCCGCCTGGGAGAGCGCCGGGCCCTGCGAGAGGGCGGCGGTCGCCATGGCGAGGACCTGCATGCGGGCCCGGTCGTCGGCGGAGGTGTCCTTGGGCAGCTTGAAGGCGAGCGCGTCGAACAGGGACTCGTTGTCGTGCGCGTCGGCGTAGGCGAGGGCGTCGCCGGGTGCCGCCGCGTATCCGGCGGGGGCGCCGTTGTAGTCGACCTCGGAGCCCTTGACCTCCTTGCCGTCGGTGTCGGTGAAGGCGTAGTCGGCGAGGTTGCCGGTCAGCCCGACCTTGATCAGGTCCTGGTAGTGCAGCAGGCGCGCCTTCTGCTCGGCCTCGGTGCCGTTGGCCTTCGAGGAGTTGGGGTCGGTGTAGAGGCCGGAGGCGAAGCCCTGGACGCCGGGGTCCTCGTCGAAGGGGCCGCCGCCGCGCACGGCGTCGCGGGCCCGGTCGGAGAAGGTGGCGACGCCGGTGCCGGCCATGTTCTTCTGAGTGGCCTGGACGAAGCGGGCGTCGTCGGCGACCTCGCCGAAGTTCCAGCCCTCGCCGTACAGGATGATCTTCTTGCCGTCGACGCCGTCCTTCTCGGGCGTCAGCTCGTCCAGCGCCTTGCGGACCGCGAGGATGTTGGCCTTGGGATGGTGGCCCATGAGGTCGAAGCGGAAGCCGTCGACCTTGTACTCCTTGGCCCAGGTGACGACCGAGTCGACGACGAGCTTGCCCATCATGGCGTTCTCGGTGGCGGTGTTGGCGCAGCAGGTGCTGTTGGCGACCGAGCCGTCGGCCAGCAGCCGCTGGTAGTAGCCGGGCACGATCCGGTCCAGGACGCTCGTCTCGGCCTGGCCGCTCGCGGCCGTGTGGTTGTAGACGACGTCCATGACCACGCGCAGGCCGTCCTCGTTGAGGGCCTTGACCATCTTCCGGAACTCGACCGTGCGCGCGGTGCCGTCCGGGTCGGTGGCGTAGGACCCCTCGGGGACCGTGTAGTGGTACGGGTCGTAGCCCCAGTTGAAGGCGTCCTTGGCGGCGGCCTTGGTCACGCACTCCTGCTGCTTCTCGGAGTCCGCCGGGAGGGCGGCGAGGTCGCAGTCGGGCGTGGTCTGCTCGGACTTCCGCTCGGGGATGGTGGCGATGTCGAAGGCGGGCAGCAGGTGCACGTAGGAGGTACCGGCCTCGGCCAGCTCGCGCAGATGCTTCGAGCCGTCGCTCTTCTTGTCGGTGAAGGCCAGGTAGGTGCCCCGGTGGCCTGCGTCCGCCGTCGGGTCGGCGACGGAGAAGTCGCGGATGTGCAGCTCCTGGATCTGGGCGTCCCTGAGCGGCACCGCCTTCGGCTTGTCGTAGTCGTTCCAGACGCGCGGGGCGAGAGAGCGGTCGTCCAGGTCGACGACGAGGCTGCGCTCGGAGTCGGTGGTCAGGGCGAGCGAGTACGGGTCGGTGACCTCGTTGGTGACGACCTTGCCCGCGGTGGGCGCCCAGACCGTGACGGCATACCGGTAGGGCTCGCCCTTCCAGGACTTCGGGCCGGTGACGGACCAGACGCCGGTGGCGTCGTCGCGCCGCATCCGCACCGTGCGGTCGCCGATCTCCAGCTTCACGTCCTGCGCGGTCGGCGCCCACACGGAGAGGGTGGGGCGGCCGTGCCGGAAGACCGGGCCGAGGTCGGCCTTCGTCGCGGCGGCGGCCCAGAGGTCGTCCAGGACACCGGCGGTCTGCACGCCGGTCGCCGCGAGCACGGCACCGGTGGCGGTGCGCTGGGTGGCGACGACCTGGCCGCGCAGGGCCTCGCGGACCCGGTCGCGGTCGCGCGGGTCGACCGACCAGGCGGTGTACTCCTTCAGGTGCGGGAACTTCGCCTTCTGGGCGTCGGTGAGAGCGCTCTTGGTGAGGCGGAGCCACTGCTGGTCGTCGCCGGTGAGCCGGCCGCCCTCGGCGGTGATCGAACCGGTGCGGGAGGCGAGCAGCTGGGTGGAGGCGGCGCCCTCGGAGCCGTTCCAGGCGACGGTGTCCCGGTCGATCCAGACCGCCTTGGAGGTGGTGAGGTCCACGGCCGCCGCCGAGCCCGCGGGCTGCGGCAGCAGGTGGTCCTCCTGACCGCTCAGCAGCCACACCTCGTGACCGTCGGCCTTGAGGTCCAGGGCCTGGTCGGTGGGCAGGTCCTTCTCGTCGCCCTTGTGGACGATGTAGCTCAGGCTGCTCGCGCCCTCGGTGAGGAGCACCTCGAAGACCGCGCCGTAGGGGTCGGTCCTGACCGGCTGGAGCGGCTTGGCCCAGTCGGTGGGGTTCGCGGCGTCGCCCCAGACGTGCAGGCCCCAGCCGTCGTAGTCGCCGTCGGCCCGGTGGTAGTGCAGTACGGCCTTGGTGGTGTCCTGGGCCGGGTACTCGGGCCGCTCCGTGGCGACCTGCTCCTTGCCCTGCTCGATCCACACCTCGCCGGTCTCGGTGACGTCGATGCTGCGGTCGGCGGCGACGTCCTTGTTGCCGTCCTTGTCGATGACGAGGAAGCCCACGTCGGAGGCGCCGGGCTTGAGCTTGACGTAGGCGAAGGCGCCGTAGGCGTCCCGGCCGCTGAAGGGGTGGCTCTTCGGCCACTCGGTGGCCTCGCCCTCGGCGAGGTCGCCCCAGGCGTACAGGCCCCAGTCGTCGTAGTTCCCGTCCGCGCGCTCGTAGTGGACGACCGCGTAGTCCCGGAAGGCGGCGGTGGGCACCTCCTCGGCGGGCGGGGTGCCGGTGGTGGAGGCGGCCGTGGCGCTCGCGGTGCGGCCCGCCGAGTCGACGACGACCGCCTTGTAGCGCAGGGCGGTGCCGGCCGGGGTGTCGGCGCCGATGGTGTGGGTGACCTTGTAGGGGGCGTGGTCGGCGGTGCCGAGGGTGCGCCACCTGCCGTCGCCGGTCTGGGCGGCGAAGACGACGCGGCTGAGCTGTCCGCCCGCGACGTCGGCGGTCAGCTCGACGGTTCCGGTGGCGCCGGGGTCCGGGGCGCGGAGGGTGATCGTCGGCTTGGCGGCGGGCGGGGCGAGCGGGCCCGCGGCCTTGAGGACGACGGCCGACCGGGCGGGGACGGTGACGGTGACCTTCTTGTCGGCTCCCGACTTCACGGTGGCGTCGGTGCCGTAGAGGCCGCGGAAGGTCATGCCGGCCGAGCCGGTGGCGAAGGTGGCGGTCTTCGCGGCGTCGGCGTTGTTGAAGGCGACGACGTACTCGGTGCCGGTCTTCGCGTCGGTGCGGGAGACGGCGTAGATCCCGGGGCCGTCGGCGGCGTACCGCTCGGTCTGGACGCCGTCGGCGAGGGCGGGGTTGGCCTTGCGGAGCTTGGCGAGAGCACTGATCTGCCGGTAGAGCGGGGCGCTCGTGTCGTAGGCCGCGTCGGCGTGGGTGCGGTCGGTGCCTAGCTGGTCGTCGTCGAGGTAGTCGGCGGTGCGGGAGGCGAACATCGGCTGGCGGGCGTCCTTGTCGCCGCCCGCGCCGGTGAAGCCCTGCTCGTCGCCGTAGTAGATCACCGGGTTGCCGCGGCTGAGGAACATCAGCTCGTTGGCGAGCCTGTCCTTCTGCAGCAGTTCGGCGTCGGTGGCCTCCGGGTCGTCCTGCTTCAGGAAGGTCCCGATGCGGCCCATGTCGTGGTTGCCGAGGAAGGTGACCTGCTCGTACGCGTTGGCCTTGTCGGTCGTGTACTTGTAGTCGTCGCCGAAGACTGAGGCGAGTCTCTGCGCGCTGCCGCCCTGGGAGGCGTAGGCGCGGGCCGCGTCCTGGAAGGGGAAGTCCAGGGTGGAGTCCAGGCGGCCCTCGGTGACGTAGGGCGCGGTGACGGAGGTGTCGGCGGAGTAGACCTCGCCGAACATGAAGAAGTCGTCGCGGCCCTTCTTGGCGGCGTAGGCGTCCAGGGCGGTCGCCCACTGGGTCCAGAACTCCATGTCGACGTGCTTCACGGTGTCGATCCGGAAGCCGTCGATGGCGAAGTCCTTGACCCACCGCTGGTAGATCTTCTCCATGCCGCTGACGACCTCGGGACGCTCGGTCCACAGGTCGTCGAGGCCGTTGAAGTCGCCGTAGGTGGCCGACTCGCCGGCCCAGGTGGAGTCGCCCCGGTTGTGGTACATGGCCGGGTCGTTGAGCCAGGACGGCACCTTGAGGTCCTGCTTCGCGGCCGGTACGACCGGGGTGCGCGGGAAGGAGTCGCCGTCCACCCGCGGGAACCGGCGCTCGCCGTCCGCGTAGTCGGCGTCGTCGAAGGGCTGTCCGTCCTTGGTCAGGTAGGGGAAGGCGCCCTTGGAGAGGTAGTCGTAGGACTTCTCCTGGTAGTCGACGACGTCGGCGGTGTGGTTGGTGATGACGTCGAAGAAGACCTTCATGCCCTTGGCGTGGGCCTTGGAGATGAGGTTCTTCAGGTCCTGGTTGGTGCCGAAGTGCGGATCGACCCGGGTGAAGTCGGTGATCCAGTAGCCGTGGTACCCGGCGGAGGCGTCCTTGCCGGTGCCCTGCACGGGCTGGTTCTTGAAGATGGGCGCCATCCAGATGGCGGTGGTGCCCAGGCCCTTGATGTAGTCGAGCTTCTCGGTCAGGCCCTTGAGGTCGCCGCCCTGGTAGAAGCCCTTGTCGGTGGGGTCGTAGCCGGTGGTGAGCCGGGTGCCGGTCAGGCCGCCCCTGTCGTTGCGGGCGTCGCCGTTGGCGAAACGGTCCGGCAGGACGAAGTAGAACTGCTCACGCGTCAGGTCGTGGCGTGCGGCGGTCCTCGCCAGCTGCGCGTCGGACGGGGGCGCGGGCGGGGTGTCGGCCCGTGCGGCGAGCGGGGGGAGCAGGGCGGCGGCGAGCGCGGTCACGGTGACGGCCGCGACCCGTCTCACTCGTGCGGTGCGGCGCGTGGCAGGCGCCGGCCATCTCGGTATCACAGGCGTGAGCTCCTTGCGAATACGGCTCGTTCGGGTCCGACCCCGGCGAGACCGTAGCGCTGCCGCAAGTCTTGCGGCAAGACTTGCGAAAGTAACGGAAAGGATTTTCACAGGACTTGCCCGGGTCACCCGGCGGGCCCGCGGACGCGCGAGGGCCCGCCACTCCCCTGGGGAAGCGGCGGGCCCTTCAGCGGTCCCAAGGGAGCGTCAGGCGCGGGTCCACCACACCGTGGTGTCCGCCGGCACCTTCGCCTCGCCGGCCGCCTCGGTGATCTCGCCGCTGGCCAGCAGGACGCGCCCGTACGCGGGCGTCGCCACCGACTCGCCGGTGGTGTTGGCGACGCACACGAAGTCGCCGCGCCGGAAGGCGACGACGCCCTCGGGGGCGCGCAGCCACTCGACCGCGTCGCCCGCGCCGAGGTCGGCGGTGGAGCGGCGGACGGCCAGGGCCGCGCGGTACAGCTCCAGGGTGGAGCCGGGCGTGCCGGTCTGCGCCTCGACGCTCAGCTCGCCCCAGCCCGCCGGCTGCGGCAGCCAGCTGCCGCCGTCGCCGAAGCCGTACGAGGAGCCCTCGCGGGTCCACGGGATCGGCACCCGGCAGCCGTCGCGGAAGCCGTCCTGGCCCGCGCCCCGGAAGTAGGCCGGGTCCTGGCGCACCTCGTCGGGCAGGTCGACGACGTCCGGGAGGCCCAGCTCCTCGCCCTGGTAGACGTAGGCCGAGCCGGGCAGGGCCAGCATGAGGAGGGTCGCGGCGCGGGCCCGGCGCAGGCCCAGGGCGCGGTCGCCGGCCAGGCGGATCTGGGTGCCGAGGCCCGCCGGGTTGGCGAAGCGGGTGGCGTGCCGGGTGACGTCGTGGTTGGACAGGACCCAGGTGGCGGGGGCGCCGACCGGGCGCATGGCGTCCAGGGTGCGGTCAATGACCGTGCGCAGTTCCTCGGCGTCCCAGTGGGTGCCCAGGTACTGGAAGTTGAACGCCTGGTGCAGCTCGTCGGGGCGGACGTAGTTGGCGGTGCGCTCGACGGTCGGGGTCCACGCCTCGGCGACGAAGATGCGCCCACCCGTCACCCGCCCCCGCCCTTCTGCGGAAGGCCCTTCGGGCCCCATTGCATCGCTGTACTCGTCGAGGATGCGGCGCCACTGCCGGTAGATCTCGTGCACGCCGTCCTGGTCGAAGAACGGCATGACATCGTTGCCCAGCAGCTTCAACTGCTCGTGGGATCCAAGGTCGGGCAGGCCCTCGGCCTTCACCATGCCGTGCGCGACGTCGATGCGGAAGCCGTCCACGCCCATGTCCAGCCAGAACCGCAGGATGGAGCGGAACTCGTCGCCGACGGCCGGGTGCTCCCAGTTGAAGTCGGGCTGCTCGGGGGCGAACAGGTGCAGGTACCACTCCCCCGGCGTGCCGTCGGGCTCGGTGACCCGGGTCCAGGCGGGGCCGCCGAAGATGGACTCCCAGTCGTTGGGCGGCAGTTCGCCGTTCTTCCCCTTGCCGGGGCGGAAGTGGTAGCGGTCCCGCAGCGGCGAGCCGGGGCCCTCCGCCAGGGCGCGCTTGAACCAGTCGTACTGGTCGGAGGAGTGGTTGGGCACCAGGTCGACGATGATGCGCAGGCCCAGCGCGTGGGCGTCGCGGATCAGGGCGTCGGCGTCCAGGAGGGTGCCGAACATCGGATCGACGGCACGGTAGTCGGCGACGTCGTAGCCGGCGTCGGCCTGCGGGGAGGCGTAGAAGGGGCTGAGCCACACGGCGTCCACGCCCAGGTCGCGCAGGTACGGCAGGCGGGTGCGGACACCCTCCAGGTCGCCCATGCCGTCGCCGTTGCTGTCGGCGAAACTGCGCGGGTACACCTGGTAGATGACCGCGTCCCGCCACCAGTCGGGGCGCCCTGCGACGGTGGCGACGGCGGAGGTGGGGGCCGGTGCGGCGGAGTGCTGCTGGCTCATGTCGTCCTTGGTACGTAGCGGAACGGAGTGGAGGCATGGGTGGGCGCGGGCGGGGGAAGGGCGGCCGGCCGCGGTGCAGCGGGGTCGGATGGGCACCGCGGCCGGACGTTTCCGGGTCGGGCTCTCGGCCCTCGGTGATCGGGCGATCAGCCCTTCGTGCCGCCCGCGGTGAGGCCGGTCACCAGGTTCTTCTGCACGAGGTAGAAGAACGCCGAGACGGGTATCGCGACCAGCACGGCGGTGGCCGCCATCAGGTTGCGCTGCGCGTCGTGCTCGCTGACGAAGCTCTGCAGTCCGACGGCGAAGGTGTACTTGGTGTCGCTCAGCATGAACGTCGAGGCGAAGGCGACCTCGCCGAAGGCCGTGATGAAGCTGTAGAACCCGGCGACCGCGAGGCCCGGCCGGGCCAGCGGCAGGATCAGCCGGAAGAAGGTGCCGAACGGGGTCAGCCCGTCCACCCGCCCGGCCTCGTCGATCTCGAACGGGATGGTGTCGAAGTAGCCCTTGAGCAGCCAGGCGCAGTACGGCACCGCCGTGGAGCAGTAGACGAGGATCAGTCCGAAGTAGCTGTCGATGAGCTGCAGCTCCGACAGGAGCTGGTACATCGGCACGATCAGGACCGCGATGGGGAACATCTGGGTGACCAGCAGGACCCACATGAGCTTCCGGTAGCCGGGGAAGCGCATCCGGGAGACCGCGTAGCCGGTGGTCGCGGCGACCAGCACGCCGATGACGGTGGTGCCCAGCGAGACGATCAGCGAACTCTTCAGCCAGTCGAAGAAGTTGGTGTCCTGGAGCACGAACGCGTAGTTGTCGAAGGTCATCTTCGACCAGATGCGTCCGGGGTGCAGGTAGTCGTTCTTGTCCGGGCCGAGGGACAGGTAGACCAGCCAGGCGACCGGGAAGAGCGCGACGAGGCTCGCGACGGTCAGCACGCCGTGGGAGGCCAGCGACGCGGCGCGGCTGCGTTCGCCGCGGCGGCGCACCTTGCCCGGCGGCGCGGTGGGCGCGGTGATCTGCTCGGCGGGGGCCTGGGTGGGTGCGGTGCTTGTACTCATGGCGGCTCCTGCCTCAGTTCGCGAGCTGCTGCTCATTGCGGTTCAGCCAGCGGCGGTAGAAGGAGGTGAAGACGATCAGGATGGCCAGCAGCAGGATGCCGTAGGCCGCGGACTGCGCGAAGTCGCGCGGCTGCTGCCCGAAGCCGAGCTGGTACGCCCAGGTGACGAGGATCTGCGCGTCGGGGGCGGTGTTCCCGAACAGCAGGAAGATCACGGCGAACTGGTTGAAGGTCCAGATGATGCCGAGCAGCACGACGGTGGAGCTGACCGAGCGCAGACCGGGGAGCGTGACGTAGCGGAAGCGCTGCCAGGCGTTGGCACCGTCCATCTCGGAGGCCTCGTAGAGGCTGTTGTCGATGGACTGCAGGCCGCCGAGGAGCGAGACCATCATGAACGGCACACCGCACCAGGTGTTGACCATGATCGCGGAGAACCGCTGCCAGAAGGTGTCCTCCAGCCAGGCCGGCGTCGGCAGGTGCAGCCAGTCCAGGGCGGAGTTGACGATGCCCTGGTCGGCGAGCATGAAGCGCCAGCCGAAGACGGTGACGAAGGTGGGCACGGCCCAGGGCAGGACCAGGACCAGCCGGTAGAAGGTGCGGCCGCGCAGCTTCTGGTTGAGCAGCAGGGCGAGCCCGAGGCCGATGAAGAAGTGCAGGCCGACGCAGACCGCCGTCCACACGATGGTCCAGATGAAGTGCGACCAGAAGCGGTCGTAGGCCGTCGGGCCCCAGAGGATGTCGGCGTAGTTGTCCAGGCCGACGAACTTGTAGGTGGCCTCGATCTCGTTGACGCCGATGGTGCGCGCGCTGTTGAGGCTGTTGGCGTCGGTGAGGGTGAGGTAGAGGCCGTAGCCCAGCGGGTACAGCACGAGGACGCCGATCACGACGGCCACCGGCGCGATCATGGCGTAGGCGTACCAGTGCTTCTGGTAGCCGTCTTTCAGACGCCGGCCGAGGCCGGGCCGCGGGGTGCGGTCACCGCGGCGCTTGCCGGTCGCGCGGTCGATGGTGACTGTCATGGTTCGACACCTTCGGGAGCGATCATCGGGAGGATCGGAAGATCAGGGGTGCGGCGCACGGCCGGTGACCGCCGGGCCCCTCCCCCAGTGCGGGGGCCCGGCGGTCGCTGGGGCTACTTGCTGAAGTCCGGCACCAGCTTGGCGATCGCGGTCTCGACGTCGCCGAGGCCCTCGTCCAGGGACTTCTTGCCGCCGGCGATCTGCGGCAGCTCGTCGTCCAGCGGCGTCCACAGGGAGCTGTACTCGGGCAGCGCCGGGCGCGGCTGGGCGGCGGGCAGGACCGTCTGGAAGCCGGCGATGCCCGGGTCGGCCTTGACCTTGGCGGTGTAGGCGTCGTCGCGGGTGGGCAGCGTGGAGTTCTTCAGGGCGACGGTCTCCTGGGACTTCGCCGAGGTCATGAACTTCACGAACTTCAGCGCCGCCTCCTGGTGGGCCTTGTCCGAGCCGGCGTAGACCGAGAGGTTGTGGCCGCCGGTCGGGGCGCCCGCCTTGCCGGTGGAGCCGGCCGGGACGGTGGCGATGCCGAGGTTGTTCTTGTCCTTGAAGGCGGAGCCCTTGTAGAAGTTGGTGATCTCCCACGGGCCCTGGATGATCGAGGCGACCTTGCCGCTGACGAACGCCTCCTGGATGTGGGCGTAGGCGTCCGCGGTGGTGTCGGCCTTGTGCAGGCCCTTGCCGTCGAAGAGGCTCAGCCAGGTGCCGTAGCCCTTCTTCGCCTCGGCGGAGTTGACGGTGACCTTCTTGGCCTCGGCGTCGACCGTGTCGGTGCCCTCGCCGTACAGGAACGGCTGCGCGTAGTAGCCGGCCGTGGAGGCCCAGTAGCCGTCGGCGCCGGTCTTGTCCTTGATGGTGGCGGCGGCCTTCTTCAGGTCGTCCCAGGTCTTGGGAACCTCGACGCCGGCCTTCTCGAAGAGCGCCTTGTTGTAGACGAAGGCGAGGGTGTCGGTGACCAGCGGCACGCCGTAGGTCTTGCCCTCGTACTTGGCCTGCTCGATCAGGTTGGGCTGGAACTTGTCCTGCTCGGCGAGGGCCTCGGTGCCGTCCAGCGGCAGGAAGAAGCCCTTCTTGGCGAAGGCGGGCGTCCAGCCGACCTCGGAGCGCAGCACGTCGGGGGCGCCCTTGGAGCCTGCGGCGGTGTCGAACTTGTTCTGCGCCTGGTCGAAGGGGACGTTGACGAAGTTGACCTTGACGCCCTTGTTGGCGGCCTCGAACTCCTTGACCAGGGCCTTGTAGGTCGGCGCCTCGTTGGTCGCGTTGGAGGTGTCCCAGTAAGTGATGGTGACCGGTCCGCCGGACTCGCTGTCGCCGCCGTCGTCTCCGCCGCACGCCGTCGCCGCCAGGGCGAGGGACGCCACCAGCGCGGTGGCCGCTATGCCACGCCGCATGAGTTCTCCTTGAGGGTGAAAGCCCGTGTGGTGCAGGGTGCGGGCCCGTCCGCCGCTCCTGCCGTCACCGACCGCGCCATCGCCGCCGTCGGGCGACGTGAACGTAACAGCGTTGTAAGCGCGGCGAAAGGTCTTGCAGCAAAAAAGTGCAAGAGATCTCCGAAGTTATCCGGGCGTGACCTCTCGGCGACCGTCATGAGACGCTTGTTTACGGGGGTCGAGCGGTATCGGGCCGGTTGTGCAAGACTCTGCAAGCTCTTGCCGCCACTTTTTCGAGGGAGCGCGATGACGCAGCAGCCCGCGCCGGGCCGTCCGGCAGGCCGCCCAACCGGCCGCCCACGGCGCCCGATCGGTGTGCAAGGAGGCGGCCGACAGGTACAGTCCACCCCTGTGACCACACGGCTTGCCGACATCGCTGCCCAGGCGGGGGTGAGCGAAGCGACCGTCAGCCGCGTCCTGAACGGGAAGCCGGGCGTCGCCGCCACCACCCGCCAGTCCGTGCTCGCCGCCCTCGACGTGCTGGGCTACGAGCGCCCGGTGCGGCTGCGGCAGCGCAGCGAGGGCCTGGTCGGCCTGATCACCCCGGAGCTGGAGAACCCGATATTCCCCGCGCTGGCCCAGGTCATCGGGCAGGCGCTGACCCGCCAGGGCTACACGCCGGTCCTCGCCACCCAGACGCCGGGCGGCTCCACGGAGGACGAGCTGACCGAGATGCTGGTCGACCGCGGGGTGGCCGGCATCATCTACGTCTCGGGGCTGCACGCCGACACCACCGCCGACATGCAGCGCTACGAGCGGCTGCGGGCCCAGGGCGTGCCGTTCGTGCTCGTCGACGGCTTCTCCTCGCAGGTCCAGGCGCCGTTCATCTCCCCCGACGACCGGGCCGCGATGAGCCTGGCGGTCACCCACCTCGTCTCGCTCGGCCACACCCGGATCGGACTGGCCCTCGGGCCGAAGCGGTTCGTGCCGGTGCAGCGCAAGATCGAGGGGTTCGTGCGCAGCATGCAGGAGCAGCTGGGCCTGAGCGCCGAGACGGTGGAGAAGGAGCTGGTCCAGCACTCGCTGTACACCCTGGAGGGCGGCCAGGCGGCGGCCGCCGCGCTCATCGGGCGGGACTGCACGGCGGTGGTCTGCGCCAGCGACATGATGGCGCTGGGCGCGATACGGGCGGCCCGGCAGCAGGGCCTGGACGTGCCCAGGGACGTCTCGGTCGTCGGGTTCGACGACTCGCCGCTGATCGCCTTCACCGACCCGCCGCTGACCACGGTCCGCAAGCCGGTGCCCGCGATGGGGCAGGCGGCGGTGCGCACGCTCCTGGAGGAGATCGGCGGGACGCCCGCGCCGCACAGCGAGTTCGTGTTCATGCCGGAGCTGGTGGTGCGCGGCTCGACGGCGTCGGCGCCGGGCGAGCGCGGCCGTCCCTGACCCGGTGGGGGGCGGCGGCTCCGGGTCGGATGCGGGTCGGATCCACCTGGGGGATGATCGGTGGAAGAGGGCTTTTCTGGCAGACTTCATGCCTATGGGTGACGCGACCGTGAGGACTCGGGAACGCCTGGAGGACGGCGTTCCGCACCCCGTCACGGAGACGACGGGGAAGGGGCTCGTGCGCCGGCTCCGCACCCCGCGCCGCCCCCGCCTCTGGTTCGAGATCCTGCTGATCGCGCTCAGCTACTGGACGTACTCCCTCGTCCGCAACGCGGTGCCGGAACAGCGCACGGCCGCGCTGCGCAACGCCGACTGGATCTGGCGGGTCGAGCAGCAACTGGGCATCGCCGTCGAGGAGTCCGTCAACCACGCCGTGAACTCGGTGACTTGGCTGGTCGTCGGCATGAACTACTACTACGCCACGCTGCACTTCGTGGTGACCCTGGGTGTCCTGGTGTGGCTCTTCCGCAGCCATCCCGGCCGCTACGCTGCGACCCGGCTGGTGCTCTTCGCGACCACGGGCGTCGCCCTGGCCGGCTACTACCTGTACCCGCTCGCCCCGCCCCGGCTGATGAACGGCGGGCACTTCATCGACACGGTGATGGTCCACCAGACGTGGGGGTCGATGGCCTCCGGGGACCTCAAGAACATGTCCAACCAGTACGCCGCGATGCCGTCGATGCACATCGGGTGGTCGGTGTGGTGCGGGCTGACGATCTTCGCGCTGGCGTCGGTGCCGTGGGTGCGGGTGCTGGGGCTGGTGTATCCGGCGCTCACGCTGGTGGTGATCGTGGCGACGGCGAACCACTTCTGGCTGGACGCGGTGGGGGGCGTGCTGTGCCTGGCGTTCGGGTACGGGGTCGCTGCCGCTTGGTACGGGAGGCTGCCGTACGCGTTGCCTCGCCTGGTGCCGGTCGCTGCGCGGCGGCGGAGGGTGTGGTTGCCGGGGCGCGCGTAGCTGCGGGTACGTGCGAGGGGGCGCGAACCGGCGCTGGCCGGGTGCCGCTGCGCCCACCCGTGCCGCCCCAGCGGCACGACTGCCCGCAGCTGCGGCTACGCGTAGAACAGGTCTTCCACCACCGTCCTCGCCCGGCGGGCCGTGCGGCGGTACTCGTCGAGCATGTCGCCCGCGTGACCCGAGCCGTGGCCCAGGTAGCGGCCGACGGCCGCCAGCTCGCGCGGGTCGGTCGGGAAGGTGTCGCCCGCCCTCCCCCGCACCAGCATCACCGCGTTGCGCACCCGCGTCGCCAGCACCCACGCCTCGTCGAGCGTGGCGGTGTCCTCCGGTGAGACCAGCCCGGCGTCACGGGCGGCGGCCAGCGCCGCGCGCGTCCCGGTGGTCCGCAGCCCGGCGATCTCGTGCCCGTGCCGCAGCTGGAACAGCTGCACGGTCCACTCCACGTCGGACAGGCCGCCGGGACCCAGTTTGGCGTGCAGCTTGGGGTCGGCCCCGCGCGGCAGCCGCTCGGACTCCATCCGGGCCTTGAGCCGCCGGATCTCCCGTACGGCGTCCTCCGTCAGCCCGCCCGCCGGGTAGCGCAGGGGGTCGATCAGCTCGATGAAGCGCCGGCCCAGCTCCTCGTCCCCGGCGACGAACTCGGCCCGCAGCAGGGCGTGCGACTCCCACCCGAGCGACCAGCGCCGGTAGTAGGCCGCGTACGACTTCAGGGTCCGCACCAGCGGCCCGGACCTGCCCTCGGGCCGCAGGTCGGCGTCGATCAGCAGCGGCGGGTCGGCGCTGGGCACCTGGAGCAGGCGGCGCATCTCGGCGACGACCTTGTTGGCGGCGTCGCCCGCCTCCCGTTCGTCCACCCCGTCCCGGGGCTCGTGCACGAAGAGCACGTCCGCGTCCGAGCCGTAGCCCAGCTCGTGTCCGCCGAAGCGGCCCATGCCGATGATCGCGAACCGGGTGGGCAGGACGTCGCCCCACTTGTCCCGCACGACCGCCCGCAGCGTCCCCGCCAGCGTCGCCGCCGTCAGGTCGGACACGGCGCCGCCGACCAGGTCCACCAGGGCGCCCTGGTCGGCCTCGACGGGCTGGGCCTCGGTGCCGTAGGAGCCGACGATGTCCGCGGCGGCCGTGCGAAACAGCTCCCGGCGCCGTACGCCGCGCACCGCGGTGACGGCCTGCACGGCGTCGTCGGCGCGCCGGACCGCGGCGAGGGTCTCCTGCTCCAGCTGGGCCCGGCCGCGCGGCCGCAGTCCCCCGGCGACGCCGTCGCCGAGCAGCGCCACGGCCTCCGGGGCCCGCATCAGCAGGTCGGGGGCGAGCCGCCCGGCGGAGAGCACCCGGGCGAGGTTCTCGGCGGCGGCGCCCTCGTCGCGCAGCAGCCTGAGGTACCAGGGGGTGGTGCCGAGCGCGTCGGAGACCTTGCGGAAGTTGAGCAGTCCGGTGTCCGGGTCGGCGGAGTCGGCGAACCAGCCGAGCAGCACGGGCAGCAGGGTGCGCTGGATGGCCGCCTTGCGGGTGACGCCGGACGCGAGCGCCTCCAGGTGCCGCAGCGCGGCGGCGGGGTCGGCGTAGCCGAGGGCGACCAGGCGCTCGCGGGCGGCCTCGGGGCTGAGCCGGGCCTCGCCGGGGGCGAGCTGGGCGACGGCGTCGAGCAGCGGCCGGTAGAACAGCTTCTCGTGCAGCCGGCGTACGACGGAGGCGTGCCGCCGCCAGGCGCGCATGAGGCCGGCGACGGGGTCGGTGCGCAGGCCCAGCGAGCGGCCGAGGCGGCGCAGGTCGGCCTCGTCCTCGGGCACCAGGTGGGTGCGGCGCAGCCGGTGCAGCTGGATGCGGTGCTCCATGGAGCGCAGGAAGCGGTACGCCTCGTCGAGCTGGGCGGCGTCGGTGCGGCCGACGTAGCCGCCCGCGGCGAGGGCCGCCAGCGCGTCCAGCGTCGTGCCGCTGTGCAGCGAGGTGTCCGCCCGCCCGTGCACCAGCTGGAGGAGCTGCACGGCGAACTCGACGTCCCTGAGGCCGCCGGGACCGAGCTTGAGCTGCCGGTCGACCTCGGCGACGGGGATGTTCTCCACTACCCGGCGGCGCATCTTCTGCACGTCGGGGACGAAGTTCTCCCGGTCGGCGGCCTGCCAGACCAGGGGCTGCAGGGCGGCGACGTACTCGGCGCCGAGGCCGGGGTCGCCGGCCACCGGGCGGGCCTTGAGCAGCGCCTGGAACTCCCAGGTCTTGGCCCAGCGCTGGTAGTAGGCGAGGTGGCTGCTGAGGGTGCGCACCAGCGGGCCGTTGCGGCCCTCGGGGCGGAGGTTGGCGTCGACGGGCCAGATGGAGCCCTCGACGGTGGTCTCGGAGCAGATCCGCATCATGTGCGAGGCGAGCGAGGTCGCGGCCCGCAGTGCCTTGGTCTCGTCGGCGTCCGTGCCTTCGGCGGGCTCGCCCACGAAGATGACGTCGACGTCGGAGACGTAGTTCAGCTCGTGTCCGCCGCACTTGCCCATCGCGATCACCGCCAGCCGGCACCGCGCCGCGTCCTCGGGCGCGGCGGCCTCGGCGAGGGCCAGGGCGGCGCGCAGGGTGGCGGTGGCGAGGTCGGCCAGCTCGGCGGCGGTCTCGGCGACGTCGATGGTGCCGCACACGTCGCGGGCGGCGATGGACAGCAGGCAGCGCCGGTAGGCGATCCGCAGGGACACCGGGTCGGTGGCCTCGGCGAGCCCCTGTTCGAACTCCTCGACCCCGCGGTGCAGGTCCCGCGGCTCGTACGTCACCAGGGCCTGCCAGTCCCCCGCGTGCCGGGCGAGGTGGTCGGCGAGCGCCTCGGAGGCGCCGAGCACCCCGAGGAGGCGGTCCCGCAGCGGCTTGGCCGCTATCAGGGTGTCCAGCAGCTCCCGGCGGGCGGTGGGGTCGGGCTGCGCCTCCAGGAGCCGGACCAGGCCGTGCAGGGCGAGGTCCGGGTCGGCGGTGGCGCCCAGCGCCTCCAGGAGCACCGGGTCGGCGCGCAGCTCGGCCAGCTCGGCGCCCTCCAGCAGCCGTTCGGCGGCCGAGGGATCGGTGAAGCCGTGCCGCAGCAGCCGCGTGAAGGTACTGCTCCTGCGCCCCGGCGCCGTCATCCCGGCCTCCTGTCGGACTGCGGGCACCCGGGCCCGGTCGGATCAAGGTCGTACGGGCTGAGCGTAGCCGGGGAACGGCGCGCGGGCGCCGGGGCGTACCCCTCTCGCTCGCCCGGTCCCGCTCTTCCGGTGGCCCGCCACGGACTCGTACGATATCTTGTACAAGCCGAGGAAGGGAGGCACTGGTATGTCCATCACCGCCAGCGAAGCCCGTCAGAATCTGTTCCCGCTGATAGAGCAGGTCAACGAGGACCACGCCCCGGTGCACATCACCTCCCGCAAGGGGAATGCCGTGCTCATGTCCGAGGAGGACTTCACGGCGTGGACGGAGACGGTCCACCTCCTGCGCTCGCCCAGGAACGCCCGCCGGCTGCTCGACTCCATCGCCGAGGCCGAGGCGGGCGACGCCCGGCAGCGCGAGCTGATCGACCCGGACGCGGAGCGGGCGTGAGGATCACTTTCACGTCCCACGGCTGGGAGGACTACGTCCACTGGGCCGAGAACGACCGGAAGGTGACCCAGCGGATCAACAAACTGATCACCGACATCACCCGTGACCCGTTCAAGGGCATCGGCAAGCCCGAGCCCCTCAAGGGCGACCTCTCCGGCTACTGGTCACGGCGCATCGACGACACGCACCGTCTCGTGTACAAGCCCACCGACGACCTGCTGGTCATCGTTCAGGCGCGCTACCACTACTGACCCCCGCGACCGACGACAGCCGAAGGAGTCACGCCATGGACTTCACGCTCGAAGTCATCCCGCTGCCCGTGAGCGACATCGACCGCGCCCGGGACTTCTACCGCGACAAGGTCGGCTTCCACGTCGACATCGACCAGGAGGTCATGCCCGGCATGCGGATCGTCCAGCTGACGCCCCCGGGCTCGGGCTGCTCGGTCGCCCTCGGCGACGCCATCTGGGACATGGCCCAGGGGCAGACCCGGCCGGAACCGGGTTCGTACCAGGGCCTGCAGCTGTGCGTCGCCGACATCAAGGCGGCCCACGCGGAGCTGACCGCGCGGGGCCTGGACGTCTCGGAGCCGGTGCAGTACGCCCCGGACGACGGCGCCACCTTCATGTACTTCAAGGACCCGGACGGCAACGGCTGGGCGATCCAGGAGTACCGGCGCCGGGCGGCGGAGCCGCTGCACAAGGTGCTGGCGGACCTCAAGCGCGGGGGCTGACCGGTACGGGGGTCGCCCCCGGGGGGTGTGCCCACGGGGGTGTGCCGCCTCAGCCGGTCTCCCGCCAGCGGTTGGTGACCGGCAGGCGGCGGTCCTTGCCGAAGCCCTTGGGCGAGATCTTGGTGCCCGGCGGGTACTGCCGCCGCTTGTACTCCGCGGTGTCCACCATGCGCAGCGTCCTCGCCACCAGCTCCCGGTCGTACCCGGCGGCCACGATCTCGTCGGCGCCCCGGTCGCGGTCGACGTACAGGGCGAGGATCGCGTCCAGCACCGGGTAGTCCGGCAGCGAGTCGGTGTCGACCTGGCCGGGGCGCAGCTCCGCGCTCGGCGGCTTGGTGATCGAGTTCTCCGGGATCGGCGGGGTCCGGCCGCGGTCCCGGGCCGCGCGGTTGCGCCACTCGGCGAGCCGGAAGACCGAGGTCTTGTACACGTCCTTGATGGGCCCGTACGCGCCCACCGAGTCGCCGTACAGCGTCGAGTAGCCGACCGCCAGCTCCGACTTGTTGCCGGGGGCCAGGACCAGGTGGCCCTCCTGGTTGGAGAGCGCCATCAGCAGCGTGCCGCGCAGCCGGGACTGCAGGTTCTCCTCGGCCAGGCCGGTCAGCTCCAGCGCGCCCGTGTACGCGTCGAACATCGGCTCGATGGAGACGGTGCGGTAGTGCAGGCCGGTGCGCCGGGCCAGCTCGGCCGCGTCGTCCCTGGAGTGCCCCGAGGAGTACTTGGAGGGCATCGAGACGCCGTACACGTGCTGGGCGCCGAGCGCGTCGCAGGCGATCGACGCGACCAGCGCGGAGTCGATGCCGCCGGACAGTCCGATCAGCACCGAGCGGAAGCCGTTCTTCGTGACGTACGCGCGCAGGCCGGTGACGAGCGCCGAGTAGACCTCCTCGTCGTCGTCGAGCGGCTCGGCGTGGCCGCCGGACCGCCACGGCTCCCCGGCGGGCAGCGGCTCCTCATCCGCGGCCGGTCCGGGGAGCGTCACCCGGTCGATGCGCAGCCCGTCGTCCACGACGCCGGCGGGCGGCTCCGCCTCGGCGGCGGGCAGGTCGAGGTCGAGGACCATGCAGCCCTCGGTGAACTGCGGCGCGCGGGCCAGGACCGCCCCGTCCCGGTCGACGACGATCGAGTCGCCGTCGAAGACCAGCTCGTCCTGCCCGCCGGTCATGGCGAGGTAGGCGGTGGTGCACCCGGCCTCCTGGGCGCGTTTGCGCACCAGCTCCAGCCGGGTGTCGTCCTTGTCCCGCTCGTACGGGGAGGCGTTGACGGAGAGCAGCAGCCCGGCCCGCGCCGCGCGGGCGGCCGGCACCCGGCCGCCGTCCTGCCACAGGTCCTCGCAGATGGCCAGCGCCACGTCCACGCCGCGCACCCGCACCACGGGCAGGGTGTCGCCGGGCACGAAGTAGCGGAACTCGTCGAAGACCCCGTAGTTCGGCAGGTGGTGCTTGGCGAAGCGCAGCGCCACCTCGCCGCCGTGCAGCACGGCCGCCGCGTTCTGCGGGGCGCCGGCCGGCTGGCCGTACCTGGGCTGCGCGGTCGTCGAGCGGTCGAGGTACCCGACGACCACGGGGACCTCGCCGAGGCCCTCGTCCGCCAGCCGCGCCGCGAGGTCGCGCAGGGCGGTGCGGGATGCCTCGACGAAGGAGGACCTGAGGGCCAGGTCCTCCACCGGGTACCCGGTCAGCGTCATCTCCGGGAACGCCACCAGGTGCGCTCCCTGCCCGGCCGCGTGCCGGGTCCAGCGCAGGACGGATGCGGCGTTGCCGTCGATGTCGCCGACGGTGGAGTCGATCTGGTTCAGGGCGAGTCGTAGTCGGGGCACGGGTCCCACTGTAATCGTCAGAACGACGCAATGGGGCGTCGCGTGTGTTACGGCGTGATGTCCGGGACCTCACGCACGTGACCTCACGTCCGCGGCTTCGCGCCCCGCTCGGCCAGCAGGTCGGCCATCAGCCGGATCTCCGACTCCTGGGACTCCACCATCCCCTGAGCGAGCCGCTTCTCCACGCCGACCGTGCACCGCTCGACGCACCCCTTCGCCATGTGGACGCCGCCCTTGTGGTGCTCGGTCATCAGCTGGAGGTAGTAGACCTCGGCCTGCTTGCCGTCCAGCGTCCCGAGCTTCTTCATCTCGGCGTCGGTGGCCATCCCGGGCATCAGCGAGCCCTCACCGGCCAAGGGCGCGTCGCCCATGCCCATCCAGGTCATCGGCGGGTCGGAGGACACCTTGGGCAACGCCCACAGGTCGAGCCAGCCGATCATCATGCCGCGCTGGTTGGCCTGGGTCTGCGCGATGTCGTACGCGAGCCGCCGCACCTCCTCGTCGTCGGTGCGGTCGCGCACGATGTACGACATCTCCACGGCCTGCTGGTGGTGGACCGACATGTCCCGCGCGAACCCGGCGTCCGCGGAGTCGGCGGCCGGGACCCGGCTGCCGCCGTCGTCCCCGGCGACCGCGTAGGTGATCCCGCCGGCCGCGACGAGGACCGCCGCCGCGGCCCCCGCGATCCAGCCGGCCCGTTTCGGGGTCACTGGGACAGCCCGTTGGTGCACGCGGCCCCCGGCTCGGGGGTCTGCTCGCCCTGGACGAACTTCTCGAAGAACTTGTCCACGTTCGGGTCGTCGGCGCCGGTCACCGTGCGCTGGTGCCCCCAGGCGGACAGCATGATCGGGTCTTTCTGCTTGTCGTCGGGGCTCATCAGCGAGTACGGCGTCTTCTTGACCTTGGCGGCCAGCTTGTCGACGTCGGCCTTGGGGGCCTGGTCGGTGTACGTCACCCAGACGGCGCCGTGCTCCAGCGAGTGCACGGCGTTCTCGTTGTTCAGCGGCTTGGTGTAGACGTCGCCGTTGCAGTTCATCCAGACCTGGTTGTGGTCGCCGCCGACAGGGGGCTCGACGGGGTAGGACACCTTCTCGGTGACGTGGTTGCGCCCCAGGTCGCCCTCCCAGGTCCGTACGCCGTCCGCGCCGGTGACGAACTTGCCGGAGGTCTTGCCGTCGGAGGCCGTGTCGCCGGAGGAGTCGTCGGACTGCGACCGGACGAGGAACACGCCGCCGACGACGAGACCGGCGACGACCACGGTGCTCAGCGTGATCGTGAGGATCCGGTTCCGGCGGTTGCGGGCCTCCTCGGCGCGCCGCATCTCGGCTATGCGGGCCTGTCGCGCCGTGTTGCTGCTCTTCTTGGCGGAACCCATGGGGTGTTGCCCTTCTGGGAAGACTTCTGGAGACGGACGAGCGTGAGGGTCCGCTGATCGTAATGGCGCGGGGCCCGTCCTTCGTAGGGCGGGCACAGGATCCGTCCCGGCCGGATCCCCGGAATGGCCCGATCGAACAGGTGGCCTCTACGCTGCGGTCACGGGGTGGGCCGGCCGACGGAGGTCCGCAACGCATACGTAACGGCGCTGTGGTGTGATGCTCAGGTGCCCGGCCGCCTCCCGCCGTACCGGAGACAGGCGGCCTGACCAGCAAGGATGGGGAAGCGGAAGATGGACAAGCAGCAGGAGTTCGTGATCCGGACGCTGGAGGAGCGCGACATCCGGTTCGTACGCCTGTGGTTCACGGACGTTCTGGGCTTCCTCAAGTCCGTCGCCGTGGCCCCGGCCGAGCTGGAGCAGGCCTTCGACGAGGGCATCGGCTTCGACGGCTCAGCGATCGAGGGCTTCGCCCGGGTCTACGAGTCCGACATGATCGCCAAGCCGGACCCGTCGACCTTCCAGGTCCTGCCGTGGCGCGCGGAGGCCCCCGGCACGGCCCGCATGTTCTGCGACATCCTCATGCCGGACGGCTCGCCCTCCTTCGCGGACCCGCGCTACGTCCTCAAGCGCGCCCTGGCCCGCACCTCCGACCTGGGCTTCACCTTCTACACCCACCCGGAGATCGAGTTCTTCCTCCTGAAGGACAAGCCGGTCGACGGCTCGGTGCCGACCCCCGCCGACAACTCCGGCTACTTCGACCACACCCCGCAGAACATCGGCATGGACTTCCGCCGCCAGGCGATCACGATGCTGGAGTCGATGGGCATCTCGGTGGAGTTCTCCCACCACGAGGGCGCCCCCGGCCAGCAGGAGATCGACCTGCGGTACGCGGACGCGCTCTCCACGGCCGACAACATCATGACCTTCCGCCTGGTCATGAAGCAGGTCGCGCTGGAACAGGGCCTCCAGGCCACCTTCATGCCGAAGCCGTTCTCGGAGTACCCGGGCTCGGGCATGCACTCGCACCTGTCCCTCTTCGAGGGCGACCGCAACGCGTTCTACGAGTCCGGCGCCGAGTACCAGCTCTCCAAGGTCGGCCGCTCCTTCATCGCGGGCCTGCTGCGGCACGCGGCGGAGACCTCCGCGGTCACCAACCAGTGGGTGAACTCCTACAAGCGCATCTGGGGCGGCACCGAGCGCACGGCGGGCGCCGGCGGCGAGGCCCCGTCCTACATCTGCTGGGGCCACAACAACCGCTCGGCCCTGGTCCGCGTCCCGATGTACAAGCCCGGCAAGACCGGCTCGGCCCGCGTCGAGGTCCGCTCCATCGACTCCGGCGCCAACCCGTACCTGACCTACGCCGTTCTCCTGGCCGCCGGCCTCAAGGGCATCGAGGAGGGCTACGAACTCCCGCCGGGCGCCGAGGACGACGTCTGGGCCCTCTCCGACGCGGAACGCCGCGCCCTGGGCATCGAGCCCCTTCCCCAGAACCTGGGCGAGGCCCTCGCCCTGATGGAACGCAGCGACCTCGTCGCCGAGACCCTGGGCGAACACGTCTTCGACTTCTTCCTCCGCAACAAGCGCCAGGAGTGGGAGGAGTACCGGTCGCAGGTCACGGCCTTCGAACTGCGCAAGAACCTGCCGGTGCTGTAACTGGGCCGGGGGCGGCCGTCCGGCCGCCCCCTCCCCTACGCCTTGCCCGTGCCGGGCGGGCGCTTCCTCTCCTCGCGCCGGCTCGCGGCGTCCGATCCGCGCCATGCCATCCACCCGACGGCGCCGAGCGCGGCGAGGCCTGCCGCACCCGCGCCGAGCAGCTCACCGGTGGCGTCCGCCTGCCCTGGCGTCCGGGGGCGGAGCACGCCTTCAGGGTCCGCGACCACGGTCAGCTCCTGGCCGACGTCGTAGAGGTCGGTCGTCGTCTCCAGCTCCGGCCCGGGCACGCGGGAGCCGTCCTCGCGCCTCAGCTCGTACCCGATTCCTCGCCGAGGCGGCGTGGATCGAGCCTCCGACGGTATCCAAGGGGCTCACGTGACCCCGTGTCGGCGCCGGTCAGGACATCGCGCAACTCTTCCCGGCAGAGTGGGGGGCTCAGCGAGCGGTCCCCGAGGGGAGCTTCCACAGGCGTACGCCGGTGTTCTTGGTCGCTTCGGACTCGGTGGTGCCCGGGGCCGGGGTCTCCTCGGGGGCGCCGCCGCCCGCGGTGCTGCCGGCGAGGAACCGTCCGTCCGGGCTGAAGGCCAGTTCGCGGATGTCGGCGCCGAAGCCGGTCTCGTCGTCGGCCAGGATGGCGCTGGGCTTGCGGTCGGCCAGGTTCCACAGGAGCACCCGGCCTTCGGCGGTGACGGCGAGGGTCCTGCCGTCGGGGCTGAACGCCAGGTCCCGGGCCTCGGTGACGAAGCGGTGGGTGAGGGTGGCCTTCAGGCGGCCGGTGGTCACGTCCCACAGCCGTACGCCGCTGCCCTGGCCGCCGGTGGCGAGGGTCTTGCCGTCGGGGCCGAAGGCGACGGCGTAGGTGACGTCCTCCAGGGCGAGGTCGTGGCGCGGACCGCCCTGGCCGTAGGGCTCCGGGTCGAGCCGGGTCAGGTCCCACAGCTTGGCCGGCTCGTTCTCCACCTGGTAGCGCTGGTCGGAGAAGTCGCCCACGGAGGCGAGTGTCCTGCCGTCGGGGCTGAACGCCATGTCCGTCGCGTGCAGGTTCTGCGACAGGTGGGCCCGCGGGTCCGCGCTGCGGCGGCCGAGGTCCCACAGGTTGGCACCCGCACTGTCGCCCAGGGCGATCCACTTGCCGTCGGGGCTGAGGGCGAGGGAGTAGGCCGTTTCCTCGATGCGGCGGACCTCCCGGCGCCGGACCACGTCCCAGACGCCGACCAGGTGGGTGCCGGTTCTCGTGACCAGGGTCTTCCCGTCGGCGCCGAACGTCACGCCGACCACTGGGCTCGGGTCCCCGGACCAGTTCTTCTCGGTGAGCGTGGCACGCACCTTGCGGGTGGCGGCGTTCCACAGCCGCACCTTGCCGTCCTCGCCGCCGGTGGCGAGCGTCGCGCCGTCCGGGCTGAACGCGACGCCGCTGGTCCCTTCGGCGAAGATGTCGGTCGCCGCGACCACGGGATACGGCTGCTTGCTCTTCGGGGGCTTCCCGGACGAGGGCAGCAGCGTCACGACCAGGACGACGACCAGCGCGATGGCGGCGACAACGCCGAGCAGGGCGGCGTACGGCGGGGTGGACGGGGTCTCGGCGTCGGCGTCCGGGGCCGGGGTGCGCGCCGGGGCCGTGGCGGTGGGCGCGTCCGGACCGGTCGCCGGGGGCGCGGACACGACGGTGGGGGTGCGGCCGTCGTCGAAGTCCCCGTTCGCCGCCCGGCCGCAGAGCCGGATCACCTCGGCGGGCGTCGGCCGGCGTGCCGGGTCCTTCTCCAGGCACAGCGCCACGACGCCGCGCACGGACTCGGGGCAGTCGTCGAGGTCGGGGGCCGCCTCCAGGATCCGGTACGCCACTCCGTGGTCGCTGCCGCCGCCGAAGGCCAGCCTCCCGGTCGCGGCGAAGTGGGCGACGAGGCCGAGCGCGAACACGTCACCGGCCTCGGTGACCTCCTGCCCCCGGATGTACTCGGGCGCCATGTAGGCCGGCGTCCCGGCGCGCATCCCCGTGGCGGTCAGGGCGGTGACGTCCGCGGCGCGGGCGATGCCGAAGTCGATGACCTTGGGTCCGTCGGCGGTGAGGACGATGTTGGAGGGCTTCAGGTCGCGGTGGATCACCCCGGCCGCATGGATCGTCTCCAGCGCCTCGGCGACCCCGGCCGTCAGCGCGAGCACCTCGGCGGCGGGCAGCGGTCCCCGTTCGCCGACGGCCTGCTGGAGGGAGGGCCCGGGGGCGTAGGCCGTGGCCAGCCAGGGCTCGTCGGCCTCCAGGTCGGCCGCGACGACGGGCACGGTGTAGAGCCCCTGCACCCGCCGGGCCGCCGCGACCTCCAGCGCGAACCGCCTGCGGAACTCGGGGTCGGCGGCGTACGCCCGGTGGACGACCTTGACGGCCACGGCGCTCCCGGCGGGCGTACGCCCCAGGTAGACGCGCCCCATCCCGCCCTCGCCCAGCAGCCGCTCCAGCCGGTAGGGACCGATCTCGGCCGGTATGCCACTGGCGGGACGGGACATACGGTCCGTCATTCCGCGTTTCCGCTACTGCCGCAGCTGCTCCTGAACCAGTGCCTCATGTCTCCCCCAGCAGCACCTGCTCGACGAAGGGCCGGTGATTCCTCGGCGGTCAGGGCCCCGGCGCGGATGGCACCATAGCGCAGTTCACGGTCCGCAGCTGCCGTGGGTCACCGAAGGGCGGCTGCTGTAGGCGGTGTTGGCCCTGCCGACCGCCGTGCCGGTCATGTGTCCCCCGATCCAGCCAAAAAAGATGAATCTTCAACTTAATAGTTGAACGCTCAACTTACTCAGTCTAGTGTCGGAGCTGTGGAGAAGACCCACAAGACGCTCGCAGACGAGGAGACGTCCGGTGATCGGAAGAGCGGGAGACGAGAGCGAGTCGGGGGAGTCGGCCGCTGCGCGGCAGGGGCGGCGTGGCTTTCTGAAGGCCTCCGCGGCGGCCGCCGCCGGGGCAGGCCTGTTCACCGTCGGTTCGGCGGCGCCGAGTGCCGCCCAGGAGGGCGGCGGTGACCGGCCGCCGAAGGACACCGGGCGGCCCGGGCGCCGTTACCTCATCCGGGGCGGTGCGGTGATGTCCATGGACCCGGACGTCGGCGACTTCGAGACGGCCGACGTCCTGGTCGAAGGCAAGAAGATCGTCGACGTCCGGCCCGGCATCCGCGCGGCCGGCGCCGACGTGATCGACGCGCGGGGGCGCATCGTCGTGCCGGGCTTCGCCGACACCCACCACCATCAGTTCGAGACGGCACTGCGCGGAACCCTCGCCGACGCGGTGCTCTTCGACGACCACTCGGGCTCGCCGAGCGCGGTCCCCAACTACGCCGATTTCGTCCTCACCCGGATGGCACCGGCGTACCGACCGCAGGACGTCTACATCAACGTGCTGTTCTCGGGCCTCACGCAGCTCGACGCCGGCATCACGACGGTGCACGACACCTCACAGATCCACCATTCCCCCGAGCACTCCGACGCCTCCGTCCAGGCGCTCGTCGACAGTGGGCGGCGGTCGGTGCTCCAGTACACCGCGGGTGATGCGCGCCCCGAATCCCGGTTCCCGGAGGATGCCCATCGCCTGCGGAACCGGTGGTTCTCCTCCGACGACCAACTGGTGGGCATGGCCATGGGCGGCGAGTTCTACGCCGGCGGCGAGGAGTCGTGGTCCCGGGCCTGGAAGATCGGCCGCCAACTGGGCCTGCAGATCACCGCGCACGTCGTCTCCGGCTCGGGAGTCGGGCCCGTCGTCGACGACTTCGCCCAGGGCACCGCCGGAATCGACAAGGACCTCGGAGCGGGAGACGACACCCTGTTCATTCACATGACAGGCGTGTCGGACATGGCGTGGCGGCGGTTCCGGGACGCCGGCGTGCAGGTCTCGGCGGCCTTCCCGATCGAAATGGCCATGCGCCACGGAACGCCGCCCATCCTCAAGATGCAGGAACTCGGCATGGAGCCCTCACTCAGCTCCGACGTCGAGACGACGATGGCTCCCGATCCGTTCACGCTGATGCGCTCCGCGTTCACCATGCAGCGCATGCTGGTCAACCAGATGATCCTGGAGCAGGGCGACTTCATGCCGCCCGACCACTGGCCGACACCGGCCGAGGGGACGCCGGACCTGCTCACCGTCCGCGACGTGCTGCGCTTCGCGACTCTCAACGGCGCCAAGCACCTGCGGCTGGACCACAAGTCCGGCTCGCTCACCCCCGGCAAGGAGGCCGACATCGTCCTCCTCGACGCGACCGCACCCCATGTGACCCCGCTCAACAACGTGCCGGGAGCGGTCGTCTCGCTGATGGACCGGAGCAACGTCGAGACGGTGATCGTCGCGGGCAAGGTACGCAAGTGGCGGGGCCGGCTGCTCGACGTGGACCTGCACCGGCTGAGCGGCGAACTCGAGGCGTCCCGCGATCACCTCTTCAAGACGGTCGGCGTCAAGCGGGACCTGTTCGGGCCGAGTTGACCCGGAAGGGGATGCCGGGCAGGCGGCGATGGCGTTGTGTCACACCCAGATGTGTCACACCCCGGTGCGCCGTGGACCGGCCCCGGATCGGTCCCGGAAACCCCCGGTATCTCCACAGCGTTCATCGCTCGGTCGCACGGTCGGGGCGCGGTCACCGCCCACTGGCCGGACCGCGCGCGTCGCGGCGCCGCAGAGCCCTTCGCCCCAGGGGATGGCGTGAAGATCCGGACGGTTTCCCCGACCGCATTCACACACTGGTGAAGTCGGCGGCGCCGGGCAGCGGCGGGCAGCGGCTCGTCGATGGTGGGCCGTTCGACCCCGTGCTTTGATCGGTGCGCGGCACGCCGGTGGCCCTGCCGGAACCCCCAACTCCGGACGTCGGGCCTGCGCACCGCACCGCTCCCCTTCCCCACGAAAGGAACAGACCTGCCATGAAGACTGTCCCCCAGGTCGAGACGGCCGAGATCTCCGACGCGGACCTGGACCAGGTGTCCGGCGGCATCGGCCTCACCGCGAGCACGGCCCTCTTCGCGGGCGACGGCGCCCTCGGTGCCGGCCTCCACGCGGAGTCCGGCCCGTTCGCCTTCACCGGCGGCATCGGCGCCTCGGCGCCCTTCGGCGGCGCGGCGGCCCAGGGTCAGGTCCACACGACGATGGCCTGAGCCCGGTCAGGACATCCGGGCCGCCGCCCCCACGAACCCCGTCCACGCCGTCCTGGTGACGGCGAGGCGGGGGCCGTGGGGGCGCTTGGAGTCGCGGACGTGGATGGTGGCGGAGGCTATCGGTGCCGTCCTCGAACTTGAGCACCTGCATTCGTCCGCCTCCCGGGTGGTCGCCACGAGACGTGGGCATCACCTGGATCTCCACATGGCGCAGTTGCGCCACTTCCAGCAGGTGCGCACGGGATGCGGCCACCCTGTCACCCGGACGTGCGGCACCGTTCCCGGCGGCGTCAGCGGCCCGCGCGGTGCGTCAGCGACGTCAGGATCTCCTCGGCGTGCGTCCACAGCAGGGCCCCGCCGATGCCGGGGACGACACGGCGGCGGGCGCCGGGGATGCGGGAGGCGAGCAGGGCGCCGTTGTCGGGCGAGTGGGCGGTGTCGTGCTCGCCGTACCAGATGTCGACGGGCAGGGCGAGGGAGCCGAGGGCGAAGGGCCACCGTCCCATGGCCAGGACGGTGTCGCGGGCGTAGCCGGCCGCCGCGCCCCGGGCGAATCCCTCGGCGAGGGCTTGGCGGTAGGCGGCAAAGAAGCCTGGGTCCCGGTACACGGCGAGGTCGCAGTCCGGGCTTCCGTCCATGACCAGGTCCCACATCCTTTCGGCGTCGAAGCCCGCGAAGAACTCCTCGGCGCCTGAAGGGTCGTGCACCGCGCGTTCGGTCAACGCACGCAGTTCGGCGGGCAGTACGGCGGCGAACTCGGGGGCCGCCACCTCGTCGGCGGCCGATACCAGGGCCAGCGCGGAGGCGAAGCCCGCCGCCGCGCAGGCGAGGGCGAACGGAGCGCCCTGCGAGTTGCCGACCACGGCGGGGCGGTCGATGCCGCGCCGGGCACACAACTCCCGTGCATCGGCGGCGAAGTCGGCGAAGGTCCGGCCGGGGGCGGGCGTGGACGCGCCCAGGCCGGGCCGGTCGACGGAGACGAGGCGGATGCCGATCGCGGCCACGGCGCCGGGGCCGAAGCCGAGGCTTCGGCTGGTGGCCGCGCCGGGGCACAGCAGAACCGGCGTGCCTTCCTGCGGGCCCCACTCGGCCCAGCCGAGCAGGCGTCCGTCCGGCAGCCGGGTCTCACCGAGGCGGGCGGGGGCGGTGGTGTGGACGATCATGGCCCCATCATGCTGCGGGGCGGGCCGCTTGGCACCGCCCTTTCCGCCGACGCGCGCCGGACGGGGGCCCGTCACCGCCGTACCGACTCTGCCGCCTCCGGCACGTGCCCCGCGACCACCCGCTCGCGACCGGTGACCCAAGTGGTGGCCGCGTGCCGCCGGTCCACCGCCCAGGCCGTGCCCGCGACCGCGAGGCCGAGGACCGCCAGGGCCGCGCCCGCCGTCGCCGGGGAGGTGACCCCGAAGCCCGCGGCCAGCGCGAGGCCGCCGATCCAGGCGCCGCCCGCGTTGGCCAGGTTGAAGGCGGCCTGGTTGGCGGAGGAGGCCAGGGAAGGGGCGGCCGCTGCCTTCTCCATGACCATGAGCTGGAGGGGCGAGCCGGTGACGAAGGCGGCCATGCCGAGCAGGGCCACCGACGCGGCCGCCGTGACCGGCGTACGCATCAGGAGGGGGAACAGGGCGAGGACCACGACCAGGGAGGCCAGGCCGCCGAAGAGGGTGCCGCGCAGGGAGTGGTCGGCCAGGCGCCCGCCCAGCAGGTTGCCCGCGGTGGCGCCGACGCCGAAGAGGGCGAGCAGCAGCGTCACGCTGGTCTCGGCGAACCCGGCGGCGTCGGTCAGCATCGGCGTGATGTAGCTGTAGGCGGCGAAGAGCGCGCCGAAGCCCGCGACCGTCGTGCCCAGCGCCAGCCAGACCGGCAGGGAGCGCAGGGCGGCCAGTTCGCCGCGCAGGCCGGTGGCGGGGGCGGGGGCGCTGTCGCGCGGGATGAGGAGGGCCAGCGCGGCTATCGCCGCCACGCCGATGGCGCTCACGCCGAGGAAGGTGGCCCGCCAGCCGAGCTGCTGGCCCATCGCGGTGGCGGCCGGGACGCCGACGATGTTGGCGACGGTGAGGCCGAGGAACATCAGGGAGACGGAGCGGGCCTTGCGTTCCGGCGCGACCATGCCGGTGGCGACGACCGCGCCGACGCCGAAGAAGGCGCCGTGCGGCAGGCCGCTGACGAAGCGGGCGGCCAGCAGGGAGACCTCGCCGGGGGCGACGGCCGACAGGGCGTTGCCCGCCACGAAGAGCGCCATGAGGGCGATCAGGACGGCCCGGCGGGACATCCGGGTCGTGGCCGCGGCGAGCAGCGGGGCGCCGATGACGACGCCGAGCGCGTAGGCGGAGACGAGGTGGCCGGCGGTGGGGATGGAGATGTCCAGGTCGTCCGCGACGTCGGGCAGCAGGCCCATCATCACGAACTCGGTGGTACCGATGCCGAAGGCGCCCACGGCAAGGGCGAGCAGGGCCAGGGGCATGAAGGGTCTCGCCTTTCGAGAGCGGAGTGCGTACGGGAGGGACGGGTCCAGGGGGACGACTGTATGTTCCCGTACGGAACAAAGACTCTCAGGGCGGGTATTCCGCAGGCGAATTTCAGGAAGCCGTTGTGTCGACCTTCACACGCGCGGCGATCGGCAGGTGGTCGCTGCCGGTCGCCGGGAGGGTCCAGCTGGTCATCGGTTCCACGCCGGTGACCAGGATCTGGTCGATGCGGGCCATCGGGAAGGAGGCCGGCCAGCTGAAGCCGAAGCCGTCGCCCACGGCGCCCTGCGGGGAGCGCAGCTGGGAGGTGATCGCGGTGAGCGAGCGGTCGTTCATGGTGCCGTTGAGGTCGCCGAGGAGGATCTTGCGGGGCAGCTTCTCGTCGGCGATGGCCTCACCCAGGGCGTCGGCGCTCTTGTCCCGCTGCCGGGCGGTGAACCCGGCCTCCAGCTTCACCCGTACGGAGGGCAGGTGGGCGACGTAGACCGCGATCGGCCCGGACGGGGTGGTGACGGTGGCGCGCATCGCGCGCTTCCAGCCCAGCTCGATGTCGACCGGCTTCACGGCGCTGACCGGGTACTTGCTCCACAGCCCGACGGTGCCGACGACCGCGTGGTGCGGGTACTTCGCCGCCAGCGCCTTCTCGTACGTCGGTACGGCGGACGCCTTCAGTTCCTCCAGGGCCAGCACGTCCGCACCGGCGGCGGCGACGGCACGGGCGGTACCCGCCGGGTCGGCGTTGTCGGCGTTGACGTTGTGCGTGGCCACCGTGAGGTCGCCGCCGGAGCCGGTCTTGTCGAAGAGCAGGCCGCCGAAGAGGTTGAGCCACACGCTCACCGGCAGAATCAGCGCGATCAGCGCCGTCGCCGACTTGCGGACCAGGGCGATCACCAGCAGGACCGGGATCAGCAGACCGAACCACGGCAGGAAGGTCTCGGTGAGGCTGCCGAGGTTGCCGATGGCGTTCGGGATGTGCGAGTGGGCCGCCATGACCGCCGCCAGGAGCAGCGCGACCGCGGCGGTGACCAGGCCCCGGCGCCAGATCCGGCGGTCGCCGCGCCAGCCGCCGACCGCCCGGCCGAGCAGGCGCCGAATCCGGGTCTCCCGGCGCTCTGGGTCCGAGCCGCCGCCGTCCGTCTCCGTCATGTACGCCTGCTGCGCCATACCGTCGCCTCACTGCCTGCTGTGCACACCGTCGCCCCCTGTGACTCAGCACCATAGGGGATGATCGGTTCCGATCCCGCCGTCCCTGGACGGCCGTACGGGCACGAGGACGTACGGGCCGCCCCACGGAGTTCCGTACTGCGCCGGGACGGGCGGCTCTGTGACACAACGGGCACATTTGCCCCCGTGAGCCACGCCCTGCCCCTCAGACGGAGCCGGTGACTGGGGTCCCCTAGCCGTCGGGGCGCGACAAGTGCCACCATGGAAGGGATCCGGGGACGCCGTCAGGGTGCCTCGAGATGACATGAAGGAGCCGTTGCCATGACGCAGCTTTCGGCTGCCCAGACGCCGCAGCGCACCCCCGCCGACGGGAGCAGGGCGCTGTACGGGGGCAAGATCAACCGCCGTATCACCGTCCGGGACATCACCGCCGCCAAGGAGCGCGGCGAGAAGTGGCCCATGCTCACCGCGTACGACTCGATGACCGCGTCCGTCTTCGACGAGGCCGGCATCCCGGTCATGCTCGTCGGCGACTCCGCGGGCAACTGCCACCTCGGCTACGAGACCACCGTGCCGGTCACGCTGGACGAGATGACGATGCTCTCGGCCGCGGTCGTCCGGGGCACCAGCCGCGCCCTGATCGTGGGCGACCTGCCCTTCGGTTCCTACCAGGAGGGCCCGGTGCAGGCGCTGCGCTCGGCGACCCGGCTGGTCAAGGAGGCCGGGGTCGGGGCGGTCAAGCTGGAGGGCGGTGAGCGGTCGCACGAGCAGATCCGGCTGCTCGTCGAGTCCGGCATCCCCGTCATGGCGCACATCGGCCTCACCCCGCAGTCCGTCAACTCCATGGGCTACCGGGTGCAGGGCCGCGGCGAGGAGGCGGCCCAGCAGCTGCTGCGCGACGCCAAGGCGGTGCAGGACGCGGGCGCCTTCGCGGTCGTCCTGGAGCTGGTGCCGGCCGAGCTGGCCGCCGAGGTGACCCGGACGCTGCACATCCCGACGGTCGGGATCGGCGCAGGTCCGGACACCGACGCCCAGGTGCTGGTGTGGACCGACATGCTGGGGCTGACCGGCGGCCGGGTGCCGAAGTTCGTCAAGCAGTACGCCGACCTGCGCAAGGTCATGGGCGACGCGACGAAGGCGTACGCCGAGGACGTGGTCGGCGGCACCTTCCCCGAGGACGAGCACTCCGTCCACTAGCTCCGTCGGCCCGTTCCGCCCACCCGTAGACCATCGCGGTACGACCACCGGCCCCGCCGATCTTCCCCCGTCGGCGGGGCCGAGTGCTTCCCCGGGGCGGGGCGGGGGTGTCTGCGGGACGTCGGTGGAACCGGGCGGCTGTCGGCGGGATGTCGGTGGTTTGTCGGTGGGGCCTGCCATCGTCTGGGGCATGAAGCGAATCGACGACATCCCCCGGGCCGCGGACAGCGCGGTCACCGTGCGGGGGCTGGTCAAGCACTACGGCGAGACCAGGGCGCTGGACGGCGTCGACCTGGACGTGCGCGAGGGCACCGTGATGGGCGTGCTCGGGCCGAACGGCGCCGGCAAGACCACCCTCGTACGCATCCTGTCCACCCTCATCGCCCCCGACTCCGGCCAGGCGCACGTCGCCGGGTACGACGTGGTGCGCCAGCCGCGGCAGCTGCGCCGGGTGATAGGACTGACCGGGCAGTACGCCTCCGTGGACGAGAAGCTCCCCGGCTGGGAGAACCTCTACATGATCGGCCGGCTGCTCGACCTGTCCCGCCGGGACGCGCGCAGCCGCGCCGACGAGCTGCTGGAGCGGTTCTCGCTCACCGAGGCGGCCAAGCGGCCCGCCTCCACCTACTCCGGCGGCATGCGGCGCCGCCTCGACCTGGCCGCGTCCATGATCGGGCACCCGGCCGTGCTGTTCCTGGACGAACCGACCACCGGCCTCGACCCGCGCACCCGCAACGAGGTGTGGGACGAGGTCAAGCGGATGGTCGGCGACGGCGTCACCGTGCTGCTCACCACCCAGTACATGGAGGAGGCCGAGCAGCTCGCCTCCGAGCTGACCGTCGTGGACCGCGGCAAGGTCATCGCGAACGGCGGCATCGAGGAGCTGAAGGCCAAGGTCGGCGGCCGCACCCTGCGGGTCCGCCCGGCCGACCCGCTGCAGCTGCGCCCGCTCGCCGCCTACCTGGACGAGCTGGGCATCACCGGGCTCGCCAGTTCCACGGTGGACGCCGAGCGCGGTGCCGTGCTGGTGCCGATCCTCAGCGACGAGCAGCTGACGGCCGTGGTCGGCGCGGTCACCGCCCGCGGCATCACCGTCTCCGCGGTCACCACCGAACTGCCCAGCCTGGACGAGGTCTTCCTGTCCCTCACCGGCCACCGCGCCAGTGCTCCGCAGGACCCCGCCCCGGCCACCGACGACACCCGCGAGGAGGTCGCCGTATGAGCGCCGCCACGTACGCGCCCGACGCCCGGACCGCCCCGGACGCGCGGATCACCCCGCGCGCCCACCTCCGGCACACCGGCGCGCTGATCCGCCGCAACCTGCTGTGGATCCGGCAGGACCCGGAGTCGATGTTCGACGCCATCCTCTTCCCGATCGTCTTCACGCTGCTGTTCGTGTACGTGTTCGGCGGCTCCATCGGGCAGTCCCTGGGCGGCGGTCAGCAGGCGTACGTGCAGTACGTCATCCCCGGCCTGATGGCCATGATGGGCATGAACATGGCCCAGGGGGTGGGGACCGGCTTCAACCAGGACTTCAACTCCGGTGTCATGGACCGCTTCCGGTCGCTGCCGATCGGCCGCGGCTCGGTGCTGTTCGCGAAGATCGCGGTGGAGTTGCTGCGGATGCTGTTCGCGACCGCGGTGCTGCTGGTCGTCGCCGTCCTGGTCGGCTTCGACATCACCGACTGGGCGGGGCTCCTGGCCTCGGTGGGGCTGTCCGCGGTGTTCGGCTCGGCGCTGATGTGGGTGTTCCTGACCCTCGGCGTGATCATGAAGAACGCGCAGTCCGTGCAGGCGATGGGATTCCTGGTGCTGATGCCGCTGCAGTTCGGCTCGTCGATCTTCGCGCCGACCGACTCGATGCCCGGATGGCTGCGGGCGTTCACGGACTACAACCCGCTGTCCTCGCTGGCGGACACCGCGCGCGGCCTGATGGTCGGCGGCCCCGTGGCGCACGACCTGTGGGTGACGCTGGGCTGGTCGGCCGTGCTGACGGCGGTGATGGCGCCGATCGCCGTCCACAAGTTCCGCACCAAGAGCTGAACCGCGCACGCGTCAGACGAGGGCGACGGCCTCCTTCGGGGAGAGCCGGCCGCCCTCGGCGTACGCGGCGTCGTAGGCCTCGGTGCCGAGCGCCTCGCGGACCCGCTCGACGGCCCGCCCGCGCGCGTCCCGCTCCATGCCCGTGGCCACGTGCCCGGGCGGCAGCATCGCGTCGGCGGCGCCGATGCACCGGGCGCCGTCCGCGGCCCGCCCTCCGCCGTCCAGGCGGGCCAGGGCCATCGCGGCGATGGTCAGGTACGCGGAGCGCATGTGCGGGGCGATGGCCGCGGACAGCGGGTCCTCGGCCTTGTGCAGCGAGGTGCGGATGCCGCTCAGACACTCCTCGTGCCGGCCCTCCAGCGTGGCGAGCCACGCCTCGGCGGCGATGATGAACGCGTCGAAGACGACGAAGTGGGCGATGGAGAACTCCTCGCGCAGCAGCCTCAGCTGCTCGCCGGCCTCGGCGGTGCGCCCCGTCATGCCCAGGTGCCCGGCGAGGAACAGCCGGGCGGCGGGCATCGCGCCGTTGTGGCCCGCCCCCGCCGTGCGGTCGATCACCTCGCGCAGGACCCGCTCGCCCCGCTCCGGGTCGCCCGCCTCCAGGAGCACGCTGCCGAGGCGGGCCTGGAGGACGTCCACCTGGGCGTGCGCGCCGAGCCGCTCGGCGTGCTTGGCGGCGGCCCGGTAGTCGGCGGCGGCCAGCCGGTACTCGCCGACGCGCTCACGGGCCTCGGCCCGCCCGGAGAGCGCCTCGGCCATGCCCCAGGCGTCGCCGAGCCGGTCGTAGATCTCCAGCGACTCGTCGGCGTCGCGGACCGCGTCGCCGGCCCAGTCGGTGCGGTTGGCGAGCATGTTGGCGCGCATCTGCAGGGCGCCGGCCAGCTCCCACTCGTAGCCCGGGGTCTCGCGGCAGGTGCGCACGGTGGCGTCCATGATCTTGCGCAGCCGCGCCATGTCACCGGTGAGCATCACGGAGTAGAACCAGAGCAGGCCGGGGCTGGAGCAGGTCTGGGGCATGCCCGGCTCGTAGGTGTCCGCGATGACGCGCAGCTTGCGCTGGGCCGCCGGGTTCTGCCAGGCGTCCAGCTCGGTGTCCATGCAGGCCAGATGGGCCAGGTGCACCCCTCGCCAGGCCTCGGCGAGGACCTCGCCGGTCATCGGGGGCGGCGCCGAGGTGCAGCGCTCCCAGACCGGCCGGGCGCGGGTGACCGGTTCGGTGAAGGGGTCCGGGCCGAGCGCCATGACCTCGGCGAACCAGTTACGCGCCTCCACCCGCAGGTCGCGCATCTGCCAGTACCAGACCAGCGACAGCGCCAGGCACAGCGCCTCCTGCTCGTCGCGCTCGGCGATGGCGTGGCGCAGCGCGGTGCGCAGGTTCTCGTACTCGCGCTCCAGCCGCTCGATGGCGGCGAGCTGCCGCGCGCCGCGCAGCAACGGGTCGGTGGTGCGGGCGAGTTCGCGGTAGTACGTCAGATGGGCGCGGGCCGCGGCGGGCCGCCCGCCGGTCTCGTCGAGGCGTTCGCCGGCGTATTCGGCGACGGTCTCCAGGAGCCGGTAGCGCATGCCGTCGCCGGATAGGCGGTCGGTCACGGGCGCCGCCACGACGAGGGACTTGTCGACGAGGGAGCCGAGGGCGTCCAGCGCGGCGGGCCCGCACACGGCCTCCGCGGCGGCGAGGTCGCAGCCGCCCGCGAAGACGGACAGCCGTCCCAGCACCTCGCGTTCGCCGGCGTCGAGCAGGTCCCAGGACCAGTCGACGACCGCGCGCAGCGTCTGCTGGCGGGGCAGGACGGTGCGGCTGCCGGAGGTGAGCAGGCGGAAGCGGTCGTCCAGCCGGTCGGCGATCTGGCGCGGGGTGAGCATGCGCAGCCGGGCGGCGGCCAGTTCGATGGCCAGCGGCAGGCCGTCGAGGCGGCGGCAGATCTCGGCGCAGGCGGCGGCGGTCTCCTGGTCGGCGTCGACGCGGAAGCCGGGGCGGGCGGCGGCGCCCCGGTCCGCGAGCAGCCGCAGCGCGGCGGGCTCGGACAGCGGCTCCACGGGACGCAGCGACTCGCCCCGTACGCCGAGGGGTTCGCGGCTGGTGGCGAGGACGGTGAGGTGGGGGCAGCGGGCGAGGAGTTCCTCGGTGAGGCGGGCGGCGGCGTCGACGACGTGCTCGCAGTTGTCGAGGACGATCAGCATGCGGCGCCGGCCGCAGTGCTCGACCAGCCGCTCGACGGCACGGGCCTGCCCGTCGGCGCCGGTGACGGCCCGCATCTCCTCGGCGCCGGCGCGGTAGAGCACCGTCTCCCGGGCGCCGACGGCGGTCAGCACGGCCTCCGGTACGTCGGCGGGGTCGTCGACGGGAGCCAGCTCGGCCAGCCACACCCCGTCCCGCGCCACCTCCCCGGCGCCCTCGGCGGCCTCCTGCGACAGCCGGGTCTTCCCGGCGCCGCCGGGCCCGAGCAGGGTGACGAGCCGGGTGGCCGCCAGGTCGGCCCGCAGCGCCTCCACGTCACCGTCCCGCCCGACGAAGGAGGTGAGCCGGGCCCGCAGATTGCCCCGGGGGCGGGCAGCGGTGGCGGGTGCGCGGGGCGCTTCGGCGGGCGCGGACGCCCCGGGCGAGCGGGGCGTCCCGGTCCCCGGTGGGGCGTCGGCGGGCACGGGCCTGGCCGGGTCGGCGGGCGCCAGCAACCCGCCGTGCAGGGCGCGCAGCTCCGGTCCCGGGTCGGTGCCCAGACGGTCGGCGAGGAGGCGGCGCACGTCCTCGTAGGCGGCCAGCGCCTCGGCGGTGCGGCCGGTGTCGCGCAGCGCGCGCAGCCGCAGCGCCTGCAGGGGCTCGTCCAGGGGGTGGCCGTCGCACAGCGCGGTCAGCTCGGGCAGCGACTGCTCGGCCTGCCCGAGGTCGAGGGCGGCGGTGTGGCGGGCCCGCAGGGCGTCCAGGCGCCGGGTCGTCCAGCGGGCCGTCTCGGCGGTGCGGTCGGGCAGGTCGGGCAGGACGGGGTCGCGCCACAGCGCGAGGGCGTCGTCGAGCACGGCGGCGGCCTTGGCCGCGTCGCCGTCGGCGAGGGCGCGGGTGCCCTCACCGGCGAGCCGCTCGAAGCGGTGCAGGTCGACGTCGTCGGGGACGGCGGCGAGCCGGTAGCCGCCGTCGGCGGACACGACCGCATCCGCGCCCAGCGCCCGGCGCAGCCGCCCGACCAGCGCCTGCAGGGCGCCCGGCGCGTCGGCGGGCGGGTCCCCGTCCCAGACCTCCTCCACCAGCAGTCCCGCGGGGACGGCGCGGCCGGCCCGGAGGGCGAGCACGGTCAGCAGGGCACGCAGCCGCGCCCCGCCGAGCGGGACGGCCGTGCCGTCGGGACGGAGTACCTGTGTGGTGCCGAGGATGCGATAGCGCACGGCCCCATTGTCCCCGCTGCCGTCGGAGCCGGTCACGGGGTTTTGGCCGCCCGGCGTGGCCGGGCTCCCCCGGCCCGCTCCGCGGCACGGTCCCCGCCCCGTGCCGCGGCACGCCGTCCCGCCCTCTCCCCCGGTCCCGGAACCGTCCGCCCCGCACGGGACGTTCTCCCCGTGCGCCCGGTACGGTCGGGCAGTCCCGCAGGTGCCAGCCGCGCGAGTCCGACAGTCAGGGAGTGCCATGTCCACCGCCACCGCCCGCCCCAGTGACCGGAGGATCAGTCCCGTCTTCCTCGGGATCGTCGCCGTCGCCGCGGTCACGGGCTGGGCCACCTGGACCGGCTTCGCCGAGCAGCCGGGGCTCGCCGTCTTCCTGTTCGTCACCGCCGCGTGGGTCGTCTCGCTGTGCCTGCACGAGTACGCGCACGCCCGCACCGCCCTGCACAGCGGCGACATCTCGGTCGGCGCGAAGGGCTACCTCACGCTGAACCCGGTGAAGTACACGCACGCGCTGCTGAGCATCGTGCTCCCGGTGCTCTTCGTGATCATGGGCGGGATCGGCCTGCCCGGCGGCGCCGTCTTCATCGAGCGCGGGCGGATCCGGGGGCGCTGGCGGCACAGTCTGATCTCGGCGGCGGGCCCGCTGACCAACGTGCTGTTCGCCGTGGTGTGCACGGCGCCGTTCTGGCTGGACGCGCTGGACGGCGTGCCGCGGGACTTCCGGCTCGCGCTGGCGTTCCTCGCGCTGCTCCAGGTGACGGCGGCGATCCTGAACTTCCTGCCGGTGCCGGGGCTGGACGGCTACGGCGTGATCGAGCCCTGGCTGTCGTACAACGTGCGGCGGCAGGTGGAGCCGCTCGCGCCGTTCGGGCTGCTGATCGTGTTCGCGCTGCTGTGGATCCCGGCGCTCAACGGCGCCTTCTTCGACGCGATCGACGCGCTGCTGCGGGGCCTCGGGATCGGCGAGATCGACACGTACTGCGGCTTCGAGCTGTACCGCTTCTGGCAGACCGACCCGCTGTGCACGCCGGGCGGCTGACGCCGGTCAGGAGGCGGCGGACGTGCGCCGGGCGTCCCGGCCGCGCTTGACGTAGTACCAGCACATGTTGGACGACAGCCCCGACAGCAGCACCCACACGACGCCGATCACGACGCTGCCCTGCACGAAGGAGACGACGGCGGCGGCCACCGCGAGGACGCAGACGACCAGGGCGTAGAGGGCGAGGCGGGGCATGGGAACGGCTCCTGTCGGGGGGACACTGGTACCGACCAGTGTCCCCCATCGCCTCATACGTCCGTGACGCGGAGCCCGGCGTGCGCCTTGTAGCGGCGGTTGACGGAGATCAGGTTGGCGACCAGCGACTCGACCTGGTGGGCGTTGCGCAGCCGTCCGGCGAAGACGCCGCGCATGCCGGGGATGCGCCCGGCGAGGGCCTGCACGATCTCCACGTCGGCGCGCTCCTCGCCGAGGACCATCACGTCGGTGTCGATCTCGTCGATCTCCGGGTCCTGGAGGAGGACCGCCGAGAGGTGGTGGAAGGCGGCGGCGACCCGGCTGTCCGGCAGCAGGGCGGCGGCCTGCTCGGCGGCGCTGCCCTCCTCGGGCTTGAGCGCGTAGGCGCCCTTCTTGTCGAAGCCGAGCGGGTTGACGCAGTCGACGACGAGCTTGCCGGACAGTTCCGCACGCAGGGATTCCAGGGTCTTGGCGTGTCCGTCCCACGGTACGGCGACGATCACGACGTCGCTGCGGCGGGCGGTCTCGGCGTTGTCGGCGCCCTCGACGCCGTGCCCGATCTCCTCGGCGGCGGCCTCGGCGCGCTCGGCGGCGCGGGAGCCGACGATCACCTTCTGGCCGGCCCTGGCGAGGCGGTAGGCGAGGCCCTTGCCCTGGGGCCCGGTGCCGCCGAGCACGCCGACGACCAGCCCGGAGACGTCGGGCAGGTCCCAGGGGTCCTTGGCCGGGGCCTTGGCGGGGGCCTTCTGTGCAGCACTGTCGGTAGAGGTCATGGGCCGACCCTACGTCCGTGACGGCCGGTCCCGGGGTACGGGTCCCGCCGGGCGGAGGGCGGTCCCCGGGCCGGGTGAATCCGGGGCGAACGCCGGACCGCGCGGCCGGGGTTGCGGCAGGATGCGGCCGCATGGACGCCGTACGGGTCGCGCTGCTGCGGGAAGTGCTCGCCGGGACCGAGTGGCTGGGGGCCACCCGGAGGTTCGCGGGGGCGCTGCGGGGGTCGGTGGTCCCGCACGGGGGCGGCCTGCTGCTGGTGGGCACCCCCGGGTTCGAGCCCTGGCACCTGGCGGCGCACCTGGTGGACGAGGCCGCCTGGTCGGGGACGCCGGAGCTGGCGCCGACGCTGGTCCGGCACGACGCGCGGCCCTCGGACCCGGCGCATCTCGCGGTCGGCCTCGGGCGGCTGGCGGCGGCCCGGCGCGGCGAGACGCTGCTGGTGGTCACGCCCGACGACCCCGGCGCCCCGCTGCTCGAGCGGGTGCACGACGCCCGCCGGGCCGGTGCGACGGTGCTGGCGCTGGGCACCGACCGCGAGCCGGGCGAGCGGGAGCTGACGGCGATGGCGCACGAGACGCTGACCGTCCCGGACGGCGCCGAGCTGGACCTGGACACGGTGCAGCACCTGGTCAGCGCCTCGGCCGGGGAGAACGCGGTGCCGCCACCCCGCGGCCGCCGCCGCTTCCGCGACCGCCTCTCCCGCCTCGCCGACCACCTGACGGCCCCACCACCGTCGGGCTGGTGACGGGCTTGCCGGAAAACCCGCCGCGCCCTCGCTTGCGGCTCCGCCCTCGCACACCGCACCAACCTCCCCACCCCCCTCGCCTCGCCGACCGCCCTGCAGCCCCACCACCGTCGGGCTGGTGACGGACCCGCCGGAAAACCGGTTGCCCGTGCTCCGGCGGCGGCCGGACGATGACCCCTCGTGACCGAGACCTCCCCCACCGACGCCCCCGCCGACAGACCCGCGGGCCCGCCCACCGGCCTGCGTGCCCTGCTGCCGGACCTGTCCCCCTGGCGGGCCTCCCGGGACTTCCGGCGGCTGTGGGTCTCGGGGCTGATCACGAACTTCGGCAGCTTCCTGACGTTCGTCGCGCTGCCGGTGCAGATCAAGGAGCTGACGGGCTCGGCGGCCGCGGTGGGCGCGATCGGTGCCGTGGAGCTGGTGCCGCTGGTGGTGTTCGGGCTGTACGGCGGTGCGCTGGCCGACGCCTGGGACAAGCGGCGGCTGATCCTGTGGACGGAGGCCGGTCAGGGCGTCCTGTGCGCGGCGCTGCTGGTCAACGCGCTGATGCCGAGCCCGGCCGTGTGGCCGCTGTACGTGATCGCCGCGTTCACCTCGGCGCTCGGCGCGGTCCAGCGCCCGGCCCTGGACTCCCTGATCCCGCGGATCGTGGCCCACGAGCACCTGCCGGCCGCCGCCTCGCTGAACGCACTGCGCTGGCAGGTCGGCGGGATCGCGGGCCCGGCGCTGGCGGGCGTGGTGGTGGCGTACGCCGGCCTCGGCTGGGCGTACGCGGTGGATCTGGTCACCTTCGCCGCCTCGGTGGCGCTGGTGGTCGGTCTCGCCTCCGCGCCCGCCTCGCACGAGGCGCGCAGGCCGTCCTGGGCGGCGATCGCCGAGGGCGCCCGGTACGCGTGGAGCCGCAAGGAACTGCTGGGCACGTACGCGGTCGACGTCGCGGCGATGCTGCTGGCGATGCCCCTCGCGGTGCTGCCCTTCCTGGCCGACGAGCTGGACGCCGAGTGGTCGCTGGGCCTGATGTACGCGGCGATCCCGGCGGGCTCGCTGCTGGTGAGCGTGAGCAGCGGCTGGACCTCGCGGGTGCACCGGCACGGGCGGATGGTGGTGCTGGCGGCGGCCGGGTGGGGCGCGGCGATCGCCGCGGCGGGCTTCGCCGGGAACGTGTGGCTGGTGCTGCTGTGCTTCGTGCTCGCCGGGGCCTGCGACATGGTCAGCGGCGTCTTCCGCAGCGCGATGTGGAACCAGACCATCCCGGACGAGCTGCGCGGCCGGCTCGCCGGGATCGAGCTGCTGTCGTACTCGGTGGGCCCGCAGCTCGGCCAGGTCCGGGCGGGCGGCACGGCCGCGCTCACCGGGGTGCGGGCGTCGGTGTGGTCGGGCGGGCTGCTGTGCGCGGGCGCGGTGGGGCTGCTGGCGCTGTGCCTGCCGACGATGATGACGTACGACGCGCGGACGAACGAGCACGCGGTGCGGCTGCGCGAGAAGCGCGCAGCCGCCGCCGCGAGCGGGTGACCGGCCCGCGCCTGACTGGCCGGCTCGGCGCGTGCTCAGTCGTCCCGGTCGCCGTCGGCACCGCCCGCCGAGGAGGCGTCGTGCCACCGGGGGTCGTTCTCCCACTCGAGGTTGCGCTCGCGGGCGGTCTGCATCGCGTGCTCGGCCTCGGTGCGGGAGGCGTACGGCCCGAAGCGGTCCCGGCCCGGGCAGTCCGGGCCCTCCTCGACCTTCTGGTGCTCCAGGCAGTAGTACCACTCGCCCGGTTTGCCGACCGTGCGCTTCTTGAACAGGGCCATGGACAGCTCCTCTCGCCACCGACATGTTCCCCCACGGCCGCTGGTTAGACTCGCTGCATGTCTGGCCAGTCGCTGCTCGTACCAGGGGAGCTGTCCCCCACCCGTTCCGTGCCCGGAAACATCCGCCGGCCCGAGTACGTCGGCAAACCCGCGCCGACGCCGTACACCGGTCCGGAGGTGCAGACGCCCGAGACGATCGAGGCGATGCGCGTGGCCGGGCGGATCGCGGCGCGGGCGATGGAGGAGGCCGCGAAGCACATCGCGCCCGGTGTGACGACGGACGAGCTGGACCGGGTGGCGCACGAGTACATGTGCGACCACGGCGCCTACCCCTCGACCCTCGGCTACCGGGGCTTCCCGAAGTCCCTGTGCAGCTCGGTCAACGAGGTGATCTGCCACGGCATCCCCGACTCCACGGTGCTGCGCGACGGCGACATCGTGAACCTCGACGTGACCGCGTACATCGGCGGGGTGCACGGCGACAACAACGCGACCTACCTGGTCGGCGACGTGGACGAGGAGAGCCGGCTGCTGGTCGAGCGGACCCGGGAGTCGCTGGCCCGCGCGATCAAGGCGGTCAAGCCGGGCCGGCAGATCAACATCATCGGCCGGGTCATCGAGTCGTACGCCAAGCGGTTCGGGTACGGGGTGGTGCGGGACTTCACCGGCCACGGCATCAACTCCTCGTTCCACTCGGGCCTGATCGTCCCGCACTACGACAGCCCGCACGCGACGACCGTGATCCAGCCCGGGATGACCTTCACCATCGAGCCGATGCTGACGCTCGGGACCCACGAGTACGACATGTGGGACGACGGCTGGACGGTCGTGACGAAGGACCGCAGGCGGACGGCGCAGTTCGAGCACACGCTGGTGGTGACGGACTCGGGCGCCGAGATCCTCACGCTGCCCTGACGACCTCGTACGCCCGGAACGGCCCGCTCTCCCCGGAGGGCGGGCCGTTTCGCGTCGCGGTGGGTAGGCTTTTACCGACAGGCCGTCGGCAAGCCTATTGACTTAGGTAAGCCTAACCATAGAAAATCCCGCCATGGACTCCTTCTCGACCCTCATCCGCACGGCGTCCCACGAGCAGCACGTGGAGGCGGAGACCTCCACCTTCATGAGCGACCTGCTCGGGGGCCGGCTCGGCGTGGACGCGTACGCGCGCTACACCGAGCAGCTGTGGTTCGTCTACGAAGCCCTGGAGGCCGGCGCCGGACGGCTGGCGGCCGACCCGGTGGCCGGGCCGTTCGTCCGGCCGGAGCTGCTCCGGCTGGCCTCCCTGGAGCGGGACCTGGCGCACCTGCGCGGCGCCGGCTGGCGCGCGGGGCTGACCGCCCTGCCCGCCACCGAGGCGTACGCGGCCCGGGTGCGCGAGTGCGCCGAGGAGTGGCCGGCCGGGTACGTCGCCCACCACTACACGCGCTACCTCGGCGACCTGTCGGGCGGGCAGATCATCCGCGACAAGGCCGAACGGACCTGGGGTTTCGCGCGGAAGGGCGACGGGGTCCGCTTCTACGTCTTCGAGGAGATCCCCAACCCGGCCGCCTTCAAGCGGGAGTACCGCGAGCTGCTGGACGGCATCCGCGCGGACGACCTGGAGAAGCAGCGGGTCGTCGCCGAGTGCAAGCGCGCCTTCGCGCTGAACACGGCGGTGTTCCGGGCGCTCGGCGAGGAGTTCCCGCTGTCCGCCTGAGCCGGTCGCCGGCGGGGTGCGCCGAGCGGGGCGGTCGCCGTCAGCGCTCCAGGCGTACCCGCCCGCCGATCTCGACCCAGCCCTCGGGCTGCGGGGCGGTGAGGATCTGGGAGCCGACGCCCTGGGTGATGTTGAGGGCGCGGCCCAGGCGACCGGTCAGCAGCAGCGCCGCCGCACCGGTCGCCTCGTCCTCGTCGATGCCGTCGTCGCGGCCGGGGAAGGCGCGGGCCCGCACCCGCCCCGCCGCCTCGTCCTCCCACGCCCAGGCGTAGATCCACTCCCCCTTCGGGGGCACGGCGAGGTCGTCGACCTCGGCGACGGTGGCGTACTGGCGCAGGGTGCGCGGCGGGGCCCACTCGGGCCGGGCCTCGATCCAGCTGAACTCGCCGTCCAGCCGGGCGCCCACCACCCCGGCCCGCGTGACGAGTTCGGGCACGTCGAGCAGCCAGGCGGTGCCGACGCAGGGGTGCCCGGCGAAGGGCAGGCGCAGGGTGGGCGTGTAGATGTCGACGACGCCGCGCTCGGGGTCGTCCACGAACACGGTCTCGCTGAAGCCGAGTTTGGCCGCCAGCTCCTGCCGCCGCTCGGGCTCGGGCAGTACGGATCCGTCCCGGACGACGCCCAGTTCGTTGCCGTAGCCGCCGTTGGGCGCGCAGAAGACACGCAGCACGTCGTAGTCGGTCACCGGTGCATTCAAGCATCATCCGCGGGCGGCCAGAGCGGCGTGGGGGCCTCGTCGTAGGGGAGGCCGGCGAGCGCGTCCGCGTACCCGCGTTCCAGGGCGGCGCGTTGCCGTTCGGTCCCGGGTCCGGCGACGCGCTCCGCCAGCCGGGACATCCGCTCCGCGTGCCCCTCGGCGACCGCGTCGGCGGTCCGCCGCCACTCCGTCTCGTCCGGCAGCCGGGCCAGCACCGTGCAGGCCGGTTCGGCGCCCTCCGCCAGCGCCGCCACGGCCCGGTCGTGCCCGTCCAGGATCAGCCAGCCGTCGAGGAACGACACCCACCACAGCAGGACCGGGGCGAGGGTGCCGTCCCGGGCGTGCTTGCGGTACGCCTTCACGCGCGGCGCGTCGGGGGGCGAGAGCGGGCGCAGGGGCAGGACGCCGTGCCAGCCGCCTCCGCAGAGCAGTTCGAGGACGGTGTCGGGCCAGTCCCGTACGAAGTCCTCGGTCCAGATGCCCGGCGGGAACGAGGCGCGTGCGGTGAGCGACCAGCGTCCGTCGTGCAGCGGACCGTGCGGGGTGTCCTCCAGCCACCGGGCGCAGCGGTGGCGCCAGTCGGCGGCCGGCGTGCGCAGCCACGCGGCGCGCAGCGGCGGCAGCGGGGAACGGTGGCCGGGCAGGCGGCGCAGGTGCAGCTCGCGGCAGCAGCCGTCGCCGTGCCACCAGGCCCGGGTGAGGGGCCGCTCGCCCTGGTGGAGGGTGGGCGGGCCGCCGTCCCGGGCCCGGACGAATCGCAGCGGTGGCGGGCCGGGGCGGCCCCGGACGTCCAGGACCAAAGGTCCCCCGGTCGCTTCCCGCACCGCCCGTTCCATACGGCCAGTATCGGGTCCCGGCCGCCCCGGCCCGCAAGGGATTACTCGGCGGACCCCGCCTGGGTCCGGCGCCTGCGGGTCGCGTACACCGCGCCCGCGCCGACCACGACCGCGACACCGGCCGCCGCGCCCAGCGCCGGGCCGGGTATGTCCGAGCCGGTGGAGGCGAGGCTGCCGCCGCCGATGGAACCGCCGGTGGTGGTCCCGGTGCCGCCGACGGTCGAGCCGGTGCCGCCCGCGGTGCCCGTGCCGCCGCCGGTGGAGCCGCCCGCCGTGCCGGAGCCGCCCCCCGTGCCGCCGGACGTGCCCGAGCCGTCGCCGCCCGGCAGTCGGGCGTCGTCGCTGAGCGCCACCGACAGGTCGACGCTGTCGAGCGCGGTGCCCGCCTGGTAGAAGTCGCCGAAGGCCTTGGCGCCGGCCGCGGTGAGGGTGGCGGCGACGTCGTCGACGGTGATGACGTCCTTGGCCGCCGTCAGGTCGCCGGACTTCGCCTTGAGGTCGGCCAGCACCACGCCCTTGGTCTGCGTGCCGAGGCTGTCGACGTCGGCGCTGAGCGTGCCGGTGCCGCCGTCGAGGGTGGCCTTGAGGTTGCTCAGGGTCAGGTCGAGGCCGTAGGTGGCGCCCGACTGGTGGCCCTTGAAGTTGACGGCGCCCTTGAAGGCGGCGGTCAGCTTGCCGGCGTCGGTGTCGTAGGTGCCGGTGGCGTCCTTGAAGGTGAACGCGCCGTTCCCGGCGGCCTGGACGGCGCCGCCGGAGACGGTGACCTTGCCCTTGGCGACGGGACCGACGACGTACGCGCGGAAGGACTCCTTCACGCCCCAGCCGAGGGTGCCGTCGGCGACGGCGCCCTTGGCGGGGGCGGCGGTCGCGGGGGCCGAGGGCGAGGCGCTCGTGCTCGCCGTGGGGCTCGGGCCCTGGGTGGCCGGCGTGGTCTGCGGGTCGGTCGGTTCCGGGTCGGTCGGGCCGCCGGTCGGCTCCTTGGAGGGTTCCGGGGTGGTGGGCTGCCCGCTGGGCTCGGTCGTGGGACCGGTGCTCGGTTCCGTGGTCGGCGGCGTCTTCTTGACCACCGTCAGCGGGTCTCCGGCCGCGCCCGCGTAGCCCGCGCTGCCGAGGTACTCCCCCGCCTCGGCGGTGAGGGTGGTCGCCATGTCGGTCATCGTGCGGGTCACGGCGACCTTGGCGAGCGGCACGTCGTCGCCCTTCTTGGCGGGCGTCGCGCCGGAGGTGTCGACCGTGGTCACGTCGGCGGTGATCTCACCGGCGCCGCTGTCGAAGCGCACGTCGGTGAGCGTGACCTCGAACTGGTGCGCGGCGGAGGCGCTGACCAGCTTGCCCTGGAAGGCGAGGTCCACGGTGTGCGCCGTGGTGTCGTAGGTCCCGGTGCCGTCGGTGAAGGTGAAGGCGCCGTTGCCCGCGGCCTGACTGGCGCCCTCGGAGGCGGTGAAGCTGCCGAACATGCCGACGTACGTCCGGTAGGACTGCTTGATGCCCCAGGTCAACTCGTAGTCGGCGAGCGGTGCTTCGGCCGCCGAGGCGCTGGAGGCGCCGCCCAGCGTGGCGAGGGCGGTGGCGCCGAGGGCGGCGGCCGTGGCCACGGCGGCGGCCAGTGCGGTGGAGCGGCGTCGTCTGACGGGCATGGCTCGGTTCTCCTTGGGTGTCGGGGGTGTTCAGCCCTGGTCCGGGTCCGCGGGGGACGCGGCGGGCCGGGCGCGGCGCCTGCGCAGGGCGACGGCCACGAGGGCCGCGGCCGCCAGCAGCAGGGCACCGGCCGCGAGGGAGACGGGAAGTGCGGGGAAGTCGCCGTCGTCGGTGGTGGCCGCGACGGGGGCGGCGGAGGTGTCGGCGCCGGTCTTCTCGGGCTGCGGGCTCGCGCTCGCGGTGGGCTCGCTGCCGAGGTCGGGCAGGGCGGGCAGTTCCGCGTCGGCGGTGAGGGCGACGGCCAGGGACACCGGGTCCATCGCGGTGCCGGCCTGGTACATGCCGCCGAAGGCCTGCGCGCCGCGGGCGGTGAGCTTCGCCGGGGCCTCGGTGACCTTCACCAGGCCGCCGGCCGGCTTCAGTTCGCCCGCCGTGAAGGTGACCAGGGGGACCCTCTTCTCCTTGACGTCCGGGCTCGTCACGTCGGCGTACAGCGTGCCCTTGCCGTCCTCGACGACGGTCCGTACGTTGCCGAGGCTCAGGTCGAGGCCGTGGCCGCCGGTGAAGCGCACGGTGCCCTCGAAGGCGGCGGTGAGGCCGCCGTCCTCGTACGTCCCCTCGCCGCCGGGGAAGCGGAAGAGCGCGCCGCCGTCCTGGGCGCCCGCGGAGAGGGTCCACTCGCCGTCGGCGATGTCGCCGGTGACGTACTCGCGGAAGGTGCGGCGCACCCCCCAGTCGACGGCACCGTCCCGGACGGCGCCGCCGGACGTCTTCGCGGGCTTCGGCGACGTCGCGGACGGGGAGGGGGTGCCCGACGGCTGCTTCTCCTTCCGCGGCGCGGACGCCTCGACGTCGGCGGACAGGCTCACCGGGTCGAGCGCGGTGCCCGCGGTGTAGTACCCGGCGAAGGAGCGGGCGCCCTCGGCGGTGAGGGTGGCGGGCAGGTTGTTCAGCGCCACCGTGGTGGCGGCGCCCCGCATGTCGATGCCGCCGAGGGAGAGGGCGGCGAAGGGCACCTGACGGGACGTCGTGACCGCCCCGGTGTCCTTCGCCTTGCTGACGACGTCCACGTAGAGCGTGCCGGTGGAGCCGGAGATGCTCACGGTGGGACGGCTGAGGGTGAGGTCGAGCTGGTGGGAACCGGCGCTCGTGCGGTGGCCGAGGAAGTGGACGCCGCCCGTGAAGGCGGCGCGGAAGGCGCCGGTGGCGGCGTCGTAGGTGCCGTTCGCCGAGTGGAAGCGGAAGGCGCTGCCGCCGACGGTCGCCGCGCCCTGGGTCAGCGAGTAACTGCCCTTGGCGATGGGCCCGGTGACATAGCTCTGGAACGAGGACTTGATGCCCCAGTCGAGCCGTCCGCCCTGCACGGTCCGGCTCTCGGCGTGGGCGGCGGTCACGGACAGCAGGGCGCCCAGAAGGGCCGCGCACACCACGGTGACCAGGGCGCGAAGGCGGGCGGGCATGCGAAGTCCTCCGGATCGGGGGGCCGGTAGCGAACAAAGGTAAGGCTAACCTAAGCTTTAGTCGACCCCGCACCGGCCGCTCGTCCGCGGCCCGAGGAGAGGAACGGACCACCGTGCGACGCTTGCGCAACCGACTGGCGGGAGCACTGCTGTCCGTGCTCGCCCTGTCCCTGACCGCGACCGGATGCGGAGGCTCCTCCGAGGCCACGCCCGGCGGCGGGACACCCTCCCGGAGCGCACCCGCCGGGGCGTCCGTCGCCAACCGCGTCGAGCCGCTCGCCCAGAGACCCGAGCCCCGCCTCCCGGTGACCGTCCCCTCCGCCGACGGCGAGCGGGTGACGGTGGAGGCGGCCGAGCGGATCGTCCCCCTCTCGGGCAGCCTCAGCGAGATCGTCTTCACGCTCGGGCTCGGCGACCGGGTCGTCGCCCGGGACGTGACCGCCACCTTCGAACAGGCCGCGAAGCTCCCGGTGGTGACCCGGGGCCACGACGTCTCCGCCGAGAGCGTGCTGTCGCTGAGGCCCGACCTGGTGCTCGCCGAGACCACCACGGGCCCCGAGGAGGCGGTGGACCAGATCCGCGCCGCCGGCGTCCCGGTGCTTTTCGTCGAGGCGGCCAAGGGGCTGGACGACGTGGGCCCGCGCATCCGGGCGGTCGCCGACGCCCTCGGCGTACCGGCGGCCGGCAAGGAGCTGACCCGGCGCTCGGAGCAGCGGATCGAGGCCGTGCGGGGGGACGTTCCGCACGGGGAGAAGCCGCGGGTCGCCTTCCTCTACCTGCGCGGCTCGGCCTCCGTCTACCTCATCGGCGGCAAGGACTCCGGCGCCGGTTCGCTGATCGAGGCGGCCGGGGCGGTGGACGCCGGGGCCGCCTCCGGCCTCGACAAGGACTTCACCGCCATCACCAGCGAGGCCCTGGTGAAGGCGGCGCCGGACGCGATCCTCGTGATGAGCAAGGGACTCGAATCGGTCGGCGGCGTCGACGGGCTCGTGAAGATCCCCGGTGTCGCCCAGACCCCGGCCGGGATGGACCGCCGGATCGTCTCCGTCGAGGACGGCGTACTGCTCAACTACGGCCCGCGCACCGACCAGGTGCTGAAGTCGGTCGTGGCGCAGCTCTACGGCGAGGACGGCGCCAAGTGACCGTACTGGACAAGCCGGTCCGCCCCCAGGCGCCCGCGGACCCCCCGGCCGCGCCCCGCGCCCGGCGCTCCACCGCCTGGCTGCTGACCGCCGCCCTCGCCGCCGGTCTGCTGGTCCTCGTCCCGGTCGCGGCCGGCACCGGCGCCTACCCGATCCCGGTCGGCGACGTGCTCGGCTCGCTGCTGCACCGGACGGGGCTCGGCGGCACGGAGCTGGACCGGGTGGCCGAGTCGGTGCTGTGGAACGTGCGGTTCCCTCGGATCGTGCTGGCGCTGCTGGTGGGCGCCTCGCTGGGCTGCGCCGGGGCACTCATGCAGGGCGTGTTCGGCAACCCGCTGGCCGAGCCGGGCGTCATCGGCGTCTCCTCGGGCGCGGCGGTCGGCGCGGTCGCCGCCATCGCGTTCGGCCTGAACTTCCTCGGCACCTGGACGGTCTCCGTCTTCGCCTTCGTCTCCGGCCTGGTCACGGTACTGATCGTCTACGCCATGTCCCGCTCGGGCGGCCGTACGGAGGTCGTGACCCTGATCCTCACGGGCATCGCGGTGAACGCCTTCGCGGGCGCGCTGATCGGTCTGTTCCTGTTCTTCGCGGACACGGCGGCGGTCAACCAGATCACCTTCTGGCAGCTGGGCTCGCTCGCCCAGGCGACCTGGCCGAAGGTGCTGGCGGTCCTGCCGTGCGCGGCGCTCGGTCTCGGGCTCGCCCCGCTGTACGCCCGCCGCCTCGACCTCCTCGCCCTCGGCGAACGCCCGGCCCGCCACCTGGGCGTGGACGTGGAGCGGCTGCGGATCGTACTCGTCCTGGTGATCGCCCTGCTGACCGCCGCGGCGGTGAGCGTGGCCGGTGTCATCGGCTTCGTCGGACTCGTCGTCCCGCACCTGCTGCGGATGCTGGCCGGGCCGGGACACCGCTTCCTGATCCCGGGCAGCGCGCTGCTCGGCGCGCTGGTCCTGCTCGCCGCCGACCTGGCCGCCCGCACGGTCGCGGAACCGGCCGAACTGCCGCTCGGGGTGCTGACGGCGCTGCTGGGCAGTCCGTTCTTCTTCTGGCTGCTGCGCCGCACCCGGCGCAGGCAGGGAGGCTGGGCATGAGAAGTGTGAAGCTGCCGCGGCTGGTGCCGTCCCGTCCGGTGCCGCCGCCCCCGCCCGCACCGGGCGAGGTCCTCGCCGCGGCCGAGGGCCTGCGCGTGCGCCTCGGCGGGCGGCCGGTCCTGGACGGGGTGGACGTGGAGGTCCGCGCCGGTGAGGTGCTCGCCCTGGTCGGCCCCAACGGTGCGGGCAAGTCCACCCTGTTGGGCGCGCTGGCCGCCGACGTCCCGGCCGCCGAGGGCGTCGTCCGCGTGCACGGCCGCCCGGTGGCGGACTGGTCCGCGCACGAACTGGCGCTGCGCCGGGCGGTGCTGCCCCAGTCGGCGTCGCTGTCGTTCCCGTTCGCGGTGGCGGAGGTGGTCCGGATGGGCCGGGCGCCCTGGGCGGGCGGCGACCGCGAGGACGAGGACGACACGGCCGTGGCCGAGGCGATGGCCCGCACGGAGGTGACCGATTTCGCCGAACGGCCGTTCTCCTCGCTCAGCGGCGGCGAACGGGCCCGCGTGGCCCTCGCCCGCGTCCTCGCCCAACGCGCTCCCCTCCTCCTGCTCGACGAACCGACCGCGGCCCTGGACCTCAGGCACCAGGAACTCGTGCTGCGGTTGTGCCGTCAGCGGGCCCGGGCCGGGGACGCGGTGGTCGTCGTGCTGCACGACCTCGCGCTGGCGGCGGCGTACGCGGACCGGGTGGCGCTCCTGCGCTCGGGCCGGATCGCGGCCGGCGGCCCACCGTCGGAGGTGTTCGCCGAAGGGCTCCTCTCCGAGGTCTACGACCAGCCGGTGGAGGTGTTCCCGCACCCGCGCACCGGCGCCCTGCTGGTCGTCCCGCACCGCGAGCCCTGACCGGAGGTCACGGTGCGGCCGCTGTACCCGGTCCCGGCACTCGCGCTCCTCCTCACCCCGGTAGGGTTCGCCTCCGGGAAGGGGAAGGTGAAGGAACCTGATGAGCCAGGACCGCGGCCCTCGACGGCCCCGCAGGCTTGGGAAGTACGCGCTCATATCCGCCTCGGCGACCACTTTGTCGCTGACGGCGAGCGGCTGCGTGGTGGTGCACGGTGAGCGCGAAGTGCTCCCCTCGGCCACCCGCGCCGAGGCCGCGAAGGCGCTGGAGCAGTTCACCACCGCCTACAACGCGGCCGACAAGGCGTACGACGCCGCCCTGGACGCCGACCACACCACCGGCGCCCTCGCCGCGATCGACTCGGCGCGGCTGAAGGCCGGGGCGACCAACCACCCGGACGGCAATCCGGCGCACCAGCCGCTGGAGCTGACCGACGCGAAGTTCACGATCCCGAAGAAGGCGGGCTGGCCGCGCTGGTTCGTCGCGGACACCAAGGCCAACAAGGGCGGGACGGCACGCTGGCTGCTGGTCTTCACCCGCGACGGCCTGGACCAGACCTGGGAGGCGGCGTACCTGACGCTGGTCGCCCCCGGCAAGGTGCCCGAGTTCAAGACCGACCGGGACGGCTGGGCCGAGGCGGTGCCCGCGAACTCCACGGACGTGAGCGTGCCGCCGGCCGACCTGAGCAAGGACTACACGACGTATCTGCAGGACGGCGGCAAGAGCTTCGCGGACGGCGTGCACACCAGCTCCTGGCGCGCGCTGCGCGAGAAGCGGTCGACCCGCCCCGGGCTGGTCACGCAGTACATCGACGAGCCGCTGACGAACGGCGACTACGCGCCGCTGGCGCTGCGCACCAAGGACGGCGGCGCGCTGGTGTTCTTCACCAGCCGGCACTTCGAGAAGCAGACCGCCGCGCGGGGCGCGTCCGTGCCGGCACCGAACAAGGACGTGCTGGCCCTGACGGACGGCGAGATCAAGCAGTCGCTGACGATGGAGTTCGTCTCCAACGAGGTCGCGCTCGACCCGGCGGACGGGCAGGTGTCGATACTGGGCCGGGTCCAGGGCCTGACCTCGGGCAAGGGCGAGTAGGAGAAGCCCGGGAGGCTCAGCGGCGCAGCGGCCAGGAGGCGCCGGCGTGCTCGCCCTCCGCGTCGGCGTGCCGGGCACAGGCGTCGGTGAGGGTCTCCAGCAGGGTCAGCGGATCCGGCAGCGGGTGCTCGGGACCGCGCACCCAGTGCACCGTGCGGTCCTCCCCGGGCAGCCGGGCCGGCGGCACCAGCACGTAGGAACCGCGGCAGTGCCAGCGCAGTCCGGGGTGCTCGTCCATGGTCTCGGGGTGGCAGTCCAGCTCGCAGGGCCACCACTCGTCCTCGTCCTCGGGGGTGCCCCGGGTGAGGGTGAACAGCAGCATGCGCCCGTCGTCGCTCTCGGCGACCGGCCCGACCGCGACACCGGCGTCGAGCAGCCTGCGCACCGCCTCCCGACCGGCCTCCAGCGGCACGTCCAGCACGTCGTGCACCATGCCGGTCGCGGTGATGAAGTTGGCCTCGGGCTGGTGCCGGGCCCAGCGCTCGATCTGCGCGCGGTCGGTGGTGGACTGCGTCTGCCAGGCGAACGACACCGGGTGCCGGGCCGGGGTGGGACAGCCCACGCGCTCGCACGAGCAACGGTATCCGGCGGGGTGCGCGGCGGGCGCCAGGGGCAGTCCGGCACCGGCGGCGGCGAGCAGCAGGTCCTCCCGGCCACCGTCCGAGGCGGCCTCCTTGGGGCGGCGTCCGCGCAGCCACGAGGAGAGTTTGCCTTGCAGACCGCTCCGACCGCCGAACTCCGCGCTCATCTATCCCCTTGCCTCGCCGTCGTGCGCTCCAGGATGCCCTATCGTCGCACCATTCCGCGCTTCGGGGTCGCGAAGGGACAAACTTCCCTGGTCAGGCCTCTTCGGTCAGGGTTTGGTCAGCGCGGGGCGAGACCGTGCAGCGCGTAGTCGACGAGGGTGTCGGTGTAGGCGTGGGAGACCGGCCCCGTGTGCTGCAGCCAGCGCTGGGCGAGCGGTGAGACGAAGAGTTCGAGGGCGATGCGCGGGTCGATCTCCGCTCGCACCTGCCCGGCCGCCTGGGCGGCACGCAGGCGGTCGACGTAGAGCTGGAGCGAGGGCTCCAGGAGCTTGGCGACGAACTCCCGGCCCAGCTGTTCGTCGACGAGACCCTCCGCGGCGAGAGCCCGGGACGGTGCCTCGAACTTGGGGTCGTACAGCTCGTCGACGGTGGCGCGCAGCACGGTCTTGAGGTCGGCGGCGATGTCGCCGGTGTCCGGGATGGCGTAGGACGCCCCCTGCCCCTGTGCGCGGGCGGCCTGCTCCCCGAGGTCGAGGAAGGCCTCCAGCAGGACCTCCGCCTTCGAGGACCACCACCGGTAGATCGTCTGCTTGCCGACACCGGCACGGGCGGCGATGCCCTCGACGGTGGTCTTCGGGTAGCCGACCTCCCCGACCAGGGCGAGGGCGGCGTCGTAGATGGCCCGGCGGGACCGCTGACTGCGCCGGGTGGCGTCGGGCTGCGGGCGCTCGGGGGCGGTGGGGACGGGTTTCCGGGTGGTGGCCATGCTCCGAAGTTATCAGGTTGACAAGACGGAACGTCTCGCCGAGAGTGAGAAGGAACCGATACGAGACGAACCGTCTCGTATTCCCTACGCATCTGGAGGGACGACCCATGACCCGAGGTGGAAACGGAAACCTGCTGGGTGTCGGCGGCACGCGCCGGAAGCTCGGACGCGACGCCCTGCGCGGCGGCGACCGGGCGGGCCGCGTCGGCGGCCCTGCGCCGCAGGCCCAGAAGCAGGAACTGCTGCGCAGACTGCGGGAGCGGCAGCAGAAACCGGCGAGCTGACCGAGGCGTCCCCGGCCGCTCAGCGGCGTGGCGCCCGCGCGTTCTCCAGGTAGTGCAGAACGGCCGCCACCCGCCGGTCGACCTGGTCGGCCGGGGACAGGTCGAGCTTGGCGAAGATGCTGCGGATGTGTTTGTGGACGGCGCCGTCGGTGACCACGAGCCGTCCGGCGATGGCGCTGTTGCCCAGCCCCTCGGCCATCAGGCCGAGCACCTCACGCTCCCGCGGGCTGAGCCGCTCCAGCCGGGTGTCCTGCCGGGTCCGGGTGAACAGCTGGGCGACGACCTCCGGATCGATGGCGGTGCCACCGTCCGCGACCCGCCCGAGCGCGTCCATGAACTCCTCGACCCGCCCCACGCGCTCCTTGAGCAGATACCCCAGACCGCCCACTCCCCCGGTCAGCAGGTCGGTGGCGAAGGACTGCTCCACGTACGCGGACAGCACCAGGACGGCGAGTCCGGGGCGCCGCCGCCGCGCCTCGACGGCCGCGCGGACGCCTTCGTCGGTGTGGGTGGGCGGCATGCGCACGTCCAGGATGGCCACGTCGGGTTCGTGCGCGTCGATGGCGTCGAGCACCGACTCGGCGGTGTCCGCGGTGGCCACCACGTCCAGGCCCTCGGCCCGCAGCAGCAGGGCGAGCCCCTCGCGCAGCAGCGGGTCGTCCTCGGCGATCACGATCCGCAGGCCGCGGCGAGCGTCGCGTTCCACTCTTCGTCAGTCCTCCCCGGGCGGCCAGGAGTCGCCCCAGGCCGCGTCGCGGGCCGCCTTGTAGAGGTCGCCGTGCCGCTTGGTGACCGTGCGCCGCCGCAGTTGCTCGTCGGGTTCGCACAGGTCGAGCAGCACCTGCCCCTTGCGGATCTGCGGACGCCGGACCACCCGGGAGGCGGCGGGTTCCGCGGGGAGCCGGGTGGCGGCGACATAGCTGAACTTCTCGTCCTCGTACGCGAGGGACCCGCTCTTGACCTGCCGGTGCAGGCTGGACCGGCTGACCCGGGCCGCGAAGTGGCACCAGTCCGCGCCGGGCACGATGGGGCAGGCGGCACTGTGCGGGCAGGGCGCGGCGACCCGGAACCCGGCGGCGATCAGCCGGTCGCGGGCCTCGATGACACGGGCGTACCCGGCGGGCGTGCCGGCCTCGACGATCACGACGGCGCGGGCGGCACCGGCGGCGGCGTCGACGAGGGCGGCGCGGTCGGGCCCGGTCAGCTCGTTCAGCACGTAGGACACCGTGACGAGATCAGTGCTCTCGATGTCGAGCGCCGCTCCGATCCGCGAGCGCCGCCAGCGGACCTCGCGCAGGGCGGGCAGCGAGGCGGCGATCTCCCGGCCGAGGGCGAGCGCGGGCTCGGCCCAGTCGAGCACGGTCACCGGACGCGTCCCGGCCCAGGTGTCGCTGACCGCCCAGGTCGCGGCGCCGGTCCCGCCGCCCACGTCCACGTGGCCGCCGGGCACCCAGCCGGGCACGGCCGCGGCGAACGCGTCCAGCGCGGAGCGCACCGCGGCGAAGGTGGCCGGCATGCGGTAGGCGGCGTAGGCGACGACGTCGGCGCGGTCGCGCAGGATGGGGGCGTCGGTCGGGGTGTCCCCGCGGTAGTTGGCGATCAGCCGCTCCACGGCCTGCGCGGCCTGCCGGGGCGGCAACCCGTCGACGAGGTCGGCGAGGGCGGCGCGCAGGGCGTCGGCGGGGGCGGGGTGGGTCACGGGGCCGATTGTACGAGGCACTCCGTGGGTGGGGGAGCTTGGTCACCCGGGGTGGGCATGGGGGCCGCGGTGGTCCGGCGCTCCCTTGGCACCCGGCGTGGGTGTGGCCGCCGGGGTGGGGAGCGCAGCCCGGCGTTACGGGGTGCCGCCGCGCCCACCCGTGCCGCCCCAGCGGCACGACTGCCCGCAGCTACGCGGCATGCGACTGCCCGCAGCGGCGGCGGCTGGCGACGGCCCGCAGCCGAGGCGGGGGCGACGCGGCGGGAAAGTCGCGTACGGCGGGAAGGGGACGTGTCGGGGGGTGTTCGCCCGCAGCGGTTGGCGCGTCAACGCCGGGCACTTCTCGGCCAACCGATTCCGCGCCGTTCCGAGGACGAACACCCCCCGGCGCGGCCCCGACCCACCCACCGAACCCAAGGCGCAACGCGCACCCCCACCAAACCCGCACAGGCGCCGCAGGCATACCGCACCCCCCACCACCCGCACAAGCGCCGCAGGCACCCGCGGCCACCACCCGCACAGGCCGCCGCAGGCACCCCCCTCAGCCGCCGGAGGCACCCCGCACCGCCCGCGCCACCCGCGTACACAGTGCCGCACGCGGCCGGTTGTCCGGTGCCCGGCGCCGTGGGTGGACCGTGTTGGCGAGGAGCACGACGAAGGTGTCCGTAGCCCGGTCGAGGACCAGCATCGTCCCGGTGAACCCGGTGTGCCCGGCCGCCCCGCGCCCCGCGAGGCCGCCCATGAACCACGGCTGGTCCAGGGCGAAGCCCAGCCCCGGCGCCGCCAGCAGCAGCTCCACGAAGTCGGGCCCGAGGATCCGCGCCGGCCCGTGGGAGCCCCCCGCGAGCAGCGTCCGGCAGAAGACCGCGAGGTCCCGCCCCGTCGAGAACAGCCCCGCGTGACCGGCCACCCCGCCCAGCGCCCAGGCGTTCTCGTCGTGGACGACCCCGCGCAGCATCCCCCGGTCCACCTTGGCCCACGGCCGCCGCTGGTCCTCCGTGGCCGCCGCACCGGGACACGGTCCGAACCGCGTCGCCGCCATGCCCAGCGGCCGGGTGATCCCGTCCCGGACGAGGACGTCGAGGCCCCGCCCGGTGATGCGCTCCAGCACCTGTTGCAGCAGCAGCATGTTCAGGTCGGAGTAGCAGTACGTGCCCGGCACCCCCACCGGCGGCTCCGCCCGCAGCCGCCGCAGCCGTTCCTCGTCGTCGGCGCAGTCGTACAGCGGGAGTTCGGGCCGCAGCCCGGAGGTGTGGGTGAGCAACTGCCGTACGGTGACCCCGTGCCGCGCCGCGGCCCGGAAGTCCGGCAGGTAGGCGCCGACCTCCGCGTCGATGCCGAGCGTGCCCCGCTCGATCTGCTGCACGGCGGCGACCGCCGTGAACAACTTCGTCAGCGAGGCGAGATCGAACGGCGTGTCCACCGTCATCGGCACCCGCGACCCCGCCGGCAGCTCCACGCCCCGGTCGGTGCGCGGATCGTGGGAGGCGTAGCGCACGGCGAACCCCGCCGCCTCCTCGACCGCGAGCACCGGCCCGCGCCCGACGGCCACGACCGCGCCCGCCGCCCAGGGACGTTCGCCGGTGGTGAGGTCGTGCACGTCGGCGACGACACGCCGCAGCTGCCCGGGGTCGAGTCCGGCCCGCTCCGGCGTGTCGCCGCGCAGTCTCGCAGCGCTCAGTTGTCTTCTCCCTCGCCTGCTCCCCGCCCGACCGCACGTTCACCCGACCGCTCGCCCGCACGTTCGCCCGACCGCTCGCCCGACCGCTTGCCCGCCTGCTCGCCCGCCCGCGCGGCCGGGACCCGGCACAGCGTCACGAGGAACCCGAGCGCCACCACCGCGGCCACCAACTGGACCACGGCCATCGGCACGGCGGTGTCCTCCCCCGCGATCCCGACCAGCGGCGAGGCGACCGCGCCGATGAGGAAGGAGGAGGTACCGAGCAGTGCCGAGGCGGATCCGGCGGACGTCTTGACCCGCATCAGCGCGAGCGCCTGGGTGTTGGGCAGGCTGATGCCCATCGCCGACATCAGCACGAACAGCACGGCGGCGACCGGTCCGAGCCCGACCTCGCCGAAGACGCCCAGGGACATCAGCAGCAGCACGGTCGCGGCGGCGATCACGATGACGAGGCCGAGGCCGAGCACCCGGTCCAGCCTGACCCGCCCGACGAGGATCTTGCCGTTGATCTGTCCGACCACCACGAGGCCGATCGAGTTGAGGCCGAACAGCAGGCTGAACGTCTGCGCGGACGCCCCGTAGATCTCCTGCATGACGAACGGCGACGCCGCCACGTAGGCGAACAGCGAGGCGAAGGCGAAGCCGCCCGCGAGCATGTACCCGGTGAAGGCCCGGTCGGCGAGCAGCCCGCGCATCGCGCGCAGGGTGTCGCCGACACCGCCCGCGTGCCGCTCCTCGACGGGCAGCGTCTCCGGCAGTTTGGCCCACACGACGGCACCCAGCACCACCCCGACCACGACGAGGACGACGAACACGCCCCGCCAGTCGGTCACGCGCAGGATCTGCCCGCCGATGAGCGGCGCGACGACCGGCGCGACGCCGGAGATCAGCATGAGGGTGGAGAAGAAGCGGGCCATGGCCACGCCGTCGTACAGGTCGCGCACGACGGCCCGGGCTATGACGATCCCGGCGGCACCCGCGAGTCCCTGGACCAGCCGGAAGGCGACGAGGAGTTCCACGTTCGGCGCGACGGCGCACAGCGCGGTGGCGACGACGTAGACGGCGAGACCGGCCAGCAGCGGGCGCCGCCGCCCCCACTTGTCGCTCATCGGTCCGACCACGATCTGCCCGAGGGCCATGCCGGCCAGACAGGCGGTGAGCGTGAGCTGGACGGTCGCGGCGGGTGCGCTCAGGGACCGGGTGACCTCGGGAAGCGCGGGGAGGTACATGTCCATCGCCAGCGGCGGCGTGGCGGTCAGGCTGCCGAGGATGAGGGTGACGAGAAGACTGACCCGCCGAGCGGCGGACAGCGTTGGCGGTACGGGTGACGACTGGGACGACTGAGACGTTTCCGGCATGTGTGTGGACGGCCCGCGCTCGGGCATGTGATGTGCCCCTCCCTCTTCTACAGATCCGCCACCTATGCTCTCAGCTCGTACGGACTGCAACGAACAAACTCGAACGACGACCAACGAACGACAACCGAACGACCAAAGACGAACAACGAACGACGAACGAACCTGAGCGAGGGTGGGGCAGGGTGTCAGCGGTGACCGGGCAGAAGGTGCGCTGGGGGATTCTCGCGACCGGCGGGATGGCGGCGAGGTTCACGGCGGATCTGGTCGATCTGCCGGACGCGGAGGTCGTGGCGGTGGCCTCGCGGACCGAGGCGTCGGCGAAGGCGTTCGCCGAGCGGTTCGGGATACCGCGGGCGTACGGCGACTGGGAGACGCTGGCACGGGACGAGGACCTCGACGTGGTGTACGTCGCGACCCCGCACTCGGCGCACCGGACCGCGGCCGGCCTGTGCCTGGCGGCGGGCCGGAACGTGCTGTGCGAGAAGCCGTTCACCCTGAACGCCCGCGAGGCGGCGGAACTGGTCGCGCTCGCCCGCGAGAAGAACGTCTTCCTCATGGAAGCGATGTGGATGTTCTGCAACCCGCTGGTGCGGCGCCTGAAGTCGCTGGTCGACGAGGGCGCGATCGGCGAGGTCCGCAGCCTCCAGGCGGACTTCGGCCTCGCGGGCCCCTTCCCGCCCGCGCACCGGCTCCGCGACCCCGCGCAGGGCGGCGGCGCGCTGCTGGACCTGGGGGTGTACCCGGTGTCGTTCGCGCAGCTGCTGCTCGGCGAGCCCGCGGACGTCGCGGCGCGAGCAGTGCTCTCCGAAGAGGGCATCGATCTCCAGACGGGCGCACTGCTCTCCTACGAGAGCGGCGCTCTCGCCTCGGTGCACTGCTCCATCACCGGCGGTACGCCCAACTCCGCGTCGATCACCGGCTCCGAGGGCCGTATCGACGTCCCGAACGGCTTCTTCTTCCCGGACCACTTCGTGCTGCACCGCACCGGCCGGGACCCGCAGGAGTTCCGCGCCGACCCGGCCGACGGACCCCGCGAGAGCCTGCGGCACGAGGCCGAGGAGGTGATGCGGGCCCTGCGCGCCGGAAAGACCGAGTCACCGCTGGTCCCCCTCGACGGCACCCTGGCCGTGATGCGGACGCTCGACGCGATCCGTGACCGCGTCGGCGTCCGCTACCCGGGAGAGACGGGAGAGACGAGAGAGACGGGAGCAACAGGGGAAACCGGCGACACGGCGGAGCCGGTCGTCACACCGGCTTGAGCCCCGGCTCCCCCACCTCCGTCACGAAGGACCCGGCGGTCGTGAGCGGCGCCCCCTCGGTGCTGACGTGGGACACCGTCTTGAAGTCGGCGCGCGCCGACTGGCGGCCCAGTGCGACCGTGGCGTAGCCGCGCAGCCCGTTGAAGAACTTCAGGTGCGGGTTGGCGGTCATGAGGGTGTCCCAGTTGGACGGCTTCGCGGAGCCGTCGCCGCCGCTGGTGACGGAGGTGGTGACGATCTCCGTGCCCAGCGTCCGGGAGTCCGGGTCGCCGAAGTCGCGCTTGATGTCGAAGCCGTAGGAGACGTGCACGTCGCCGGTGAGGACCATGAGGTTCTCGATCCCGGCGGCCTGCGCGCCGGCCAGGACCCGCTCGCGGGAGGCCGGGTAGCCGTCCCAGGAGTCCATGGACACCTTGGACGGCGTACTCGTGGAGTTGTACCGCTGGGAGAAGGTGACCTGCTGGGGCACCACGTTCCACAGGGCGTTCGACCGGTGCCAGCCGTTGATCAGCCAGCGCTCCTGGGCGTCGCCGGTGAGCGTGCGGCTCGGGTCCTCGGACTCGGGCCCGGGGAACTGCCAGCCGTCGCCGTACGCCTGGTTGGAGCGGTACTGCCGGGTGTCGAGGACGTCGAACTGGGCGAGCCGCCCCCAGTGCAGCCGGCGGTAGAGCTTGAGGTCCGGGCCGTCGGGCAACTGCGGGCGCCGCAGCGGCATGTTCTCCCAGTAGGCGCGGTAGGCGGCGGCCCGGCGGATGAGGAACTCCTCCGGCGGGACGCTGTTCTCCGGCGTCTCGTCGGCGTAGTTGTTCTCGGTCTCGTGGTCGTCCCAGGTGACGACGAAGGGGTGCGCGGCGTGCGCGGCCCGCAGGTCGGGGTCCGACTTGTAGAGGGCGTACCGCAGGCGGTAGTCCTCCAGCGTCACCGTCTCGTGGTTGAAGTGGGCGGGCAGGGTGCCCGCGGGGTAGGCGCGGGAGCCGCCGGTGGCGTTGACGGCGTACTCGTAGAGGTAGTCGCCGAGGTGGAAGACGACGTCCACGTCCTCCTGGGCCAGGTGCTTGTAGGCGGTGTAGTACCCCTGGTCGTACTTCTGGCAGGAGACGAGGCCGAAGGTGAGGCCGGAGACCCGGCTGTGCTGCGCGGGGGCGGTGCGGGTGCGGCCGGCCGGGCTGACGTAACGGCCGGCGCGGAAGCGGTAGTAGTAGACGTGGCCGGGTGCCAGGTGGTCGACCTCGACGTGCACGGTGTGGTGGAACTCGGGGTGGGCGGTGGCCCGGCCTCTTCTGACGACGCGTCGGAACCGTTCGTCCAGGGCCAGTTCCCAGCTCACCTCGACGCGTTTGGCGGGCAGCCCGCTGTCGGCCTGGTACGGGACCGGGGCCAGGCGCGTCCACAGCAGCACGGAGCCGGGCTGCGGGTCGCCCGAGGCGACGCCGAGCGTGAACGGGTCGGCGGAGAGCTGGGCCGGGTCCAGCTCGGCGGCGCTCGCGGTGCCGGCGGCCGGCAGGTTCACGGAGAAGGCGAGCGCGGCGGCGGCGCCGGTGACGGTCAGGAAGCGGCGGCGCCCCAGGCTGCGGGCGGCGGCGCGGAGTTCGGGCGCGTGCGAGGACTGCGACTGGGCCGGGACCGGGCTCGGGACCGGGGCCGGGGCCTGGTGGTTCGCGGGTGTCATCCGTTCCTCCCCTTGCGGTGGTTGCAAGGGGGATTCGAAGGGCCGGGAACGACCCGGGCTTGGCGCGGACATGGCGATCGCATGTCGGACGGATGAGTTCCGCATGTTCCGCGACCCGTACGCTGCGGACTCATGAACACCGCGAGAACCACCGACGAGGAACCCGCCGGCGCACGGAAGGTCGCCGTCGTCACGGGCGCCGGATCCGGCATCGGCCGGGCGGTAGCCGTCGAACTGCTCACCGCCGGCTGGTCGGTGGCCCTGGCCGGCCGCCGGCCGGAGCCCCTGGCACAGACGGCCGCGGCGGCACCGTCCGGAGGCGGCACGGCGCTCACCGTCCGCGCCGACGTGTCGCGCCCCGAGGACGTGGCGGCCCTGTTCGGCGCCGTGCGCGACCGGTTCGGACGACTGGACCTGCTGTTCAACAACGCGGGGACGTTCGGCCCCGGCGGCGTGCCGGTCGAGGAACTGCCCTACGAGGCCTGGCGGCACGTGGTGGACACCAACCTCAACGGGGCGTTCCTGTGCGCGCAGGCGGCGTACCGGCAGATGAAGGAGCAGGACCCGCAGGGCGGGCGGATCATCAACAACGGATCGATCTCGGCGCACACGCCGCGCCCGCACTCGGTGGCGTACACGGCGACCAAGCACGCGCTGACGGGCCTGACCAAGTCGCTCTCGCTGGACGGCCGTCCCTACGGCATCGCGGTCGGCCAGATCGACATCGGCAACGCGGCGACCGAGATGACGGCCGGCATGCAGACCGGCGCGCTCCAGGCCAACGGGGAGACGGCACCCGAGCCGGTGATGGACGTCGCCGACGTGGCGCGCACGGTGCGGCACATGGCGGAACTGCCCCTGGAGGCCAACGTGCAGTTCGCGACCGTCATGGCGACGGCGATGCCGTACGTGGGGCGCGGCTGAGCTGATTCACACAATCGGAATTTCAAGGTCCGCAGTATTGCGGCTGGTGAAGGACGTATGCTCAAATCTCCTTCACCAGAACTTCACACTCGAAGCGTTGGCCTTCCACAAGGCACCCCACGAGGCGCCCCGCAGGCACCCACGAGGCGCCTCTGCAAGGCACTCCACGACGCTCCAAGGGCCATCCCGAGGGGGGAGGCGGCAGCCGTTCCGCCGCACCGGCGCACGCCGGTGGACGGAACGGCTGCCGCACCGTTTCCCGGTTACGCCTGCCCGGTCTCGAAGCGGGCGATCCGGCCCTCCTCGTCCACGGTGAAGTCCCAGCGGGTGCGCATCTCGCCCCAGGTGTCGTTGCGGTAGCGGGCGATGAGGGCGCGCCCGCCGTTCGACTCGTTCTCGACCTCCATGTGGCCGTTGGAGGAGAAGATCTCCCGGTCGATCCACTGGTCGAGGTCCCGGTCGTCCCCGTCGTCGGCCATGGTGGCGTCCGGTGCGAGCAGCTCCTGGAAGGCCTCGCGGTCGTGGGCGTTGACGGCGGCGACGAAGGCGCGGACGGCCGGGTCGCTGAGTCGCGTGGTCTGAATCGTCATGGCCGCAGCGTCACACCGGCTCCGCACCCCCGCCACCGGAACCCCCCCCGCCCTGCCCCCACCCGCCACCACCACACCCGCTCCCCTGTACCCACCGGCCTGCACCCACCGCACCCACTCCCCTGCACCCCACCGGCCACCACCCGAACGGCGCCCCGTGACGGGCCCGGAGGCCGTCGAGGGGCGACGGTGGACAGATGAGCCGCCCCTGTCCGCGAGGAGTCGAAGTGAAGTGCTGTGACCGGCGTGATGTGGGGCTGCTGCTGCTCCGCCTGGGTACCGGCGGCGTCCTGGCCGCGCACGGCGCGCAGAAACTGCTCGGCTGGTTCGGCGGCGGCGGCCTCGGGGAGACCGGCCGGGCGATGGAGGCCATGGGCTACGCACCCGGCCGGGCCAGCGCCACCGCGGCGGGCCTCGCCGAGGCGGGCGGCGGGACGCTGCTGGCGCTGGGCCTGGCCACCCCGGCCGCGGGCGCGGCGGCGGCCGGCGCGATGGCGGGCGCCGCGGCGGTGCACGCCCCGAACGGCTTCTTCGCCCAGGCCGGCGGCTACGAGTACGCGGCCTCCCTCGGCCTGACCGCCGCGGGCCTCGCCGTCTCGGGCCCCGGCCGCCTCTCCCTGGACCACGCCCTCGGCCACGCGGTCAACCGGAACTGGATGGTCCCCGCCGCCTTCGCGGTGACGGCGGCGGCCACGACGGTGGTCGTGGGTGCGCGGAACAGGCGGCTGCGCAGGGCGGCGGAGGGGCAGCAGGAGCCGCTGTTCGAGTGACGGCCGCGGGGACCGGGACCATGGCACGCTGCTCCCCATGAGCGACCACCCTGACGGCGCCCGAGCCGACCTCTGGAACACGATCGACGACCTGTGGAAGTGGCTGCAGGCGGACCAGCCCGTCGGCGGCCGGGAGGGCCTGCTGCTGCGCATGCTGAAGCTGTCCGAGGAGGTCGGCGAGGTCGCCGAGGCGGTGATCGGCGCGACCGGCCAGAACCCGCGCAAGGGCGTCACCCACACCTGGGACGACGTGGAGGCGGAGCTGTGCGACGTCGTGATCACGGCGATGGTGGCGCTGCGGACCCTGACACCCGAGGCCCGGGAGGTGTTCGCCCGGCACCTGACGCGGGTGGCGGGACGGTCGCTGGGCACATGAGCGCGCGCGGAGGCCCGCACCCGTGGGAGTCGGTCACGAGTGCGGGCCGGTCGGGGCCGGGTCAGCCCGCGCTGCAGGACACGCTCGGCCAGGTCCAGTTACCGTTGGCCTGGATGGTGGCACCCCAGTTGTTGCCGCTGCCGTTGGACTTGGCGGTCAGCGTCTGCGCGCTCGGGTAGCTCGCGTTGACGTTCCAGGTCGACATGACCTTCGCCGGTGACGGCACGTTCATCGTCACCGTCCAGTCACTGGCACCACTCACGGAGACGTTAAGGTTGTACCGATCCCCCCACTTCTCTCCGGCGGACAGCGTCGCGGCACAGCCACCCCCGTTGCCGCCGCCACCGCCGCCGCCACCGCCACCGGTGCCCCCGACGTTGATGTTGGAGCTGCCGCTGCTCTGGTAGCCCTCGGTGGCCATGATCATGTAGTAGCTGAAGCTGCCGAGCGGCATCCCGGCCCGCGCCCACGCGTCGAAGTGGTTGCCGGTGGTGATGGTGCCGCCGGTCCGCTTCGACTGCCGCACGCTCCAGTACTGGTCGAAGGTGCGGGTGCCCTCGACGGAGGGGGCGTTGTACCGCGTCGTCTTGTAGATGTCGTAGGTGCCGCCGTCGCTGGTGACGGTGCCCTTGAACTCGCCCGTGGGCCGGTAGGTGCCCCAGTTGTCGACGATGTAGTACTCGACGAGCGGGTTCGAGGTCCACCCGTAGAGCGCCAGGTACGCGTTGCCGGACGGGTTGAAGCTGCCCGAGTACTGCACGGTCCTGCGCCCGCCGTTGCTCCAGCCCTTCCCCGCGACGAAGTTGCCGGTGTTGCGCCACGAGGTGCTGTACTGACCGCCGGAGCCCATGTTCATGGAGACGGTGCCCTGGCTGTCGGTCCAGAACGAGTAGTAGTAGCCGTTGTTGGTGCCCTCCTGATTGGTCGTGACGACCGTGTCGGCCTGGGCGGTGCCCGGCAGCATCAGCGCGGCGAGCGCGGCGAGGGCGACGGCCCAGGCGCTCCGGACGAGCAGGGTGACGGGACCGCGTCTGCGACGCCTCTGTGGAACGAGCAGGTTCATGGGGGGTGTTCCTCTCCTGCGGGTTCGGACAACGGCGACAGTGTTGACCTGCACCCATCAAGCGTCAACAGTTTCGGTAATTATTTCGAAACCTTCGTGACACGAGATCGAGCCATGAGAGGCACGAAACCGCAGACCACTCCCCTTGACTCCAAATCCGGCGCACATCCCCCACAGCCACCCCACCAGGCCGAACAGAAAGCCGGACGGGTAGATTCGAAACTTTCGAAGCGCCCTGCGCCCTGGACAGTCGCTCCCCGACCTCACATCCTCGGTGGAGGCAGAGCACCGTTCCCCACAACGGAGGTTGGCGCTCGTGAAGTTCAGCTACGCGATGCTCCCGGACTACCCGCTGGCCGAGTCCCTGGAGTCGATCCGGCTCGCCGACGAACTCGGGTTCCACGCCTGTTACGCCGCCGACGAGACCTGGCACAAGGACCTGTGGCTCCTCTTCGCCGCGGCGGCCGGCCGCACCGACCGCATCCGCCTGGGCCCCAGCGTCTCCCCGGTGACGCTGCGCGAGCCGACCCTGATCGCCCAGGCCCTCGCCACGCTCGACGAACTCTCCGGCGGCCGCGCCGAAGGCGTCCTGTCCAGCGGCAACTTCGGCCTGCTGGCCCAGTACCGCATCGACTGGGCCCGCACCAGGCCGCTGTCCCGGGTCAAGGAGGCCCTGCACGTGATGCGCACGTTCCTGGACGAGGGCGCGATCACGCACGAGGGCGAGTTCTTCTCCTACGACGGCCTGTTCACCTTCGCCCGCCCGGTCCAGGACCGCCTGCCGCTGAAGCTCGGCGCGATGCGCGGGCCCAAGTCCTTCGAGGCGGCCGGGGAGTTGTCGGACGGCTGCCACCACGCCCTGAGCTACACCCGCGAGGCCTACGACTACGCGGTGCGGCACATCAGGGCGGGCGCGGAGCGGGCCGGCAAGGACTGGCGCTCGCTGGACATCGGCGCCTGGGTGGTCTTCGCCACCGGCCCCGACTCGGCGGTCGCCAAGGAGGCGGCACGCAGCATGGTCGGCATCTACGCCTCCTCCATGCCCGAGGAACAACTGCGCCGCAACGGCGTCGACCCGGCGGAACTGAAGCCGGTCGTCGACGCGATCGCCGCCGGCGACCTGGCCCGCGGCATCGAACTCACCACCCCGGAGATCGCCGACCGCCTCTCGGTCGCGGGCACGCCCGAGGAGTGCCGGGAGAAGATCGCCCGGGACATCGCCCCCAGCGGCGTCAACCACATGATCTGCGCCATCACCGACCGCGCTCTGGTACGGGCGTTCACTGGACGGGACCTCACGGAGGCGGCGGACGTGAACACCCAGCTGCGGCTGATCGCGGAGCGGGTGATGCCGAGGGTCGGGTGAGGGCGTGGCCGGGTGGCGCGAGGCAGGCCACGAGCCTCGGGAAAAGGGGCTGAGGCCCGGCGCCCGGCCATGCTTCGATGGGCGCCATGCTGTCCTCCGACCGCTTGCTCGCCTTCGCGGCGATGTCGTTCCTGCTGATCGTGGTCCCCGGGCCCAGCGTGCTGTTCGTGATCGGGCGGGCGCTGGCCCAGGGACGCCGGGCGGCTCTGACCACGGTCGTGGGGAACACGGTGGGCGCCTATGTGCTGGTCGTGGCCGTGGCGCTCGGTGTCGGGTCGGTCGTGGAACGCTCGGTGCTCGTCTTCACGGCGCTGAAGCTCGTCGGCGCGGCCTACTTGGTGTACCTGGGCGTACGGGCCTGGCGGAAGCGGGGTTCGTTGCAGGCAGCGGTCGGCGCGGACGGGAGCGCGCACCGCGGCGGGCTGCGCACCCTGTGGGAGGGGTTCGCGGTCGGGGTGGCGAACCCCAAGACGATGGTGTTCTTCGCCGCCGTGCTCCCCCAGTTCGTGGACCGCGCCCAGGGACACGTGGTGGTCCAGATGCTGGTGCTGGGCCTGGTCTTCAATCTCATCGCGGTGGCCTGCGACAGCGTGTGGGGGCTGGCCGCGGCGACCGGCCGCGACTGGTTCGCCCGCTCACCCCGGCGGCTCTCCCTGGTCGGCGGAATCGGCGGCCTCACGATGATCGGCCTCGGTGTCACCGTCGCGGCGACGGGGCGCAAGGACTGACGCGGACCCACGAGGACTCACGACGACTGACCCGGCCCGGCTCACACGAAACCAGGTCGCCCCCTCGGGGGCAGAGGCGGCAGACGAGTCGGGCTGTACGCCGGGTTCTGTTCCGACGGGGCCTCGCGGTCCCGTCGGCGACGGCCATCCATCTAGGGCCGGCGTTGCCACCGGCCTCCAGCGGTCTACCCGCGGACTCGGGCGGGCAGCCCTCGGTCGTCCGCGCAGGGCCGCCCCTTCTTGCGAGGAGGCGTCCCCTCTTGACCTTGCTCCGGGTGGGGTTTACCTAGCTGCCCAGGTCGCCCTGGGCACTGGTGGTCTCTTACACCACCGTTTCACCCTTACCGGGGGCCGAAGCCTCCGGCGGTCTGCTTTCTGTGGCACTGTCCCGCGGGTCACCCCGGGTGGCCGTTAGCCATCACCCTGCCCTGTGGAGCCCGGACGTTCCTCGGGAAGTCCCGTGAGGGACTCCACGCGGCCGCCCGCCCGGCTCGTCTGCCGTGTCGACCATGGTACCCGGCGGACCTCCCGCCCCGGACCGGCGGCGGACGTCGCGAGGACCGAGCCGGCCAGGATCAGGGTGAAGGCGGCGCCGATGCCGAGGGTGAGGTCCTCGCCCAGGAGGAGGGCACCCGCGGCGACGGCGACCGCCGGGTTGACGTAGGTGATGACGCCGGCGCGGACCGGACCGACCTCCTTGATCAGCTCCAGGAAGGCCACGAAGGCGATCGCCGTGCAGACGACGCCGAGACCGGCCAGGGCGGCCAGGGCCTCGCCGGAGGGGAGGGTGGCGGGCCGGGTCAGGAAGGCGGCGGGGGCGTAGACGACGGCGGCCAGGGTGAGGCACGGGGTGATGAGCTGGAGGGTGGGGACGTCCTTGAGGTGGCGGGCGGCGATCAGCGGGGCCGTGGCGTAGCCGACGGCCGTCACCAGCACCTCGGCCAGCGAACGGGCGTCGCCGCCGGTGAGGTGCGGCACGGTGAGGACGGCGACGCCCCCGAGGCCGAGGCCGAGGCCGGTGACGCGGCGGGCGCCGACTCGTTCCCCGGCGCCGAAGAAGCGGGCCAGGAGCACGCCGACGATCGGCACGCCCGCGATCAGCAGCCCGGCGGTGGAGCTGGACAGGTGCCGCTCGGCGTCCGTCAGGGTCCACCAGGGGCCGATGATCTCGATGACGGCGAAGGCCAGCATCGGCTTCCAGTGGCGCCGTACGGTGCCGAAGAGGTTTCCCTTGCGCAGGGCGAAGGGGAGCAGGAGTGCCGCGCCGAGCGCGCAGCGCGCGAACACCACTGCGGACGGGGACACCTCGTCCACCGCCACCTTGATCATCAAGTAGGGGACGCCCCAGACCACTCCCATCAGGGAGAACAGGAACCAGCCGCGTGCAGTCATGCGGGGAGTCTCGGCCGCCTCACCCCGCGCGGTCTTGAACGCTGTTGCGGTACGCCGCCGGGGTCACGCCGAGGACCCGGCGGAACCAGCGGGTCAGGTGCGCCTGGTCGGCGAAGCCCACCAGCGCCGCCGCCTCAGCCGGGCGCAGGCCCGCGTCCAGGAGCCCGCGCGCCCTGGCCACCCGGTGCTGGGCGAGCCAGGCGTACGGCGGCATCCCCGTCGCCGTACGGAAGGCGCGCAGGAGTTGGTAGCGGGACAGGCCGAAGTCGGTGGCGAGGGCCGCCAGGGACGGCGGGGCGAGGAGTTCGTCGGCGAGGCGGTCGCGTACGAGGCGGGCGACGCGGTCGGCGCCGGGGACCGTGTCGTCGCCCGCGCGGGCGGTGGAGTGGCGGCGGGCGAGCGCCGTGAGCAGCCAGGGCAGGCGGGATTCCGCCTCCAGCGGGTCGGGGCAGCGGGCCAGGTCGGTGTGCGCGGCGCGCAGGGCGGCGGCGAGTTCCGGGTCGTCGAGGACGGGTTCGCGGAAGTGCGGGAGGGCGGCGGTGCGGGTGCCGTCGGTGAGGAGGCCCGGGGCCGCGTACAGGGCGCGGTACGAGTAGCCCTCGGGGGCGGCGGGGCCGCCGGTGTGCACCTCGCCCGGTTCCAGGACGACGATGGAGCCCGGCCCGGAGTGGATGTGCCCGCCCCGGTAGGCGATGACCTCCAGGCCGCCGACAGTGACGCCGACCGTGTATTCGTCGTGGGCGTGCGGGGCGTAGACGTGCCGGTCGAAGCGGGCCGTGAGGAGGTCGAGGGGCGGGCCGGCCGTCCCCAGCCGTGCCCTGGTCCAGCGTGCTTGCTCGCCTCGTGCGTCCATCGCCGACCACCCCCCTGCCCCTACGGGATCAGAGGAAGTCGGTGGTGTCCAGGTCGAAGGCGAAGGGGGTGGGGAGGGTCAGCGGCTTTCCGAAGGCGACGGTGCAGTGCTGCTGGTAGTCGTCCTGGCCCGGGTCGCTGAACAGCGTGATCGACGACTCCTGACGGTCGACGAGCAGGTAGAACGGAACGCCGCCACGCGCGTATGCACGGCGCTTGGTCTCGCGGTCGACCCTGGGCTTGCTGGAAGTCACCTCCAGCACCAGTGAGACACCGTCGCAAGACATCCAGGGCTCGGCCCCCCGATAGAGCCTGGACCTCCTGGGCGCAAAGGTGCCGTCGGGGATCATATGGTCCGCCATGAGGCCGTCGGCGTTCTCCAGCTTGAGGCCCTTGTTACCGGAGAACTGCATGCGGGTCGCGGAACCTCGGTACATCTGGTCCACGATCAGCTCAATGTAATCCTCGTGGTCCCCATCCGGCGGCGGTGTCACGACGATCTCCCCTTCGATCAGCTCCGCCCGGAACCCCTCCGGGGTGTCCAGGGCGAGAAACCACTCCAGCAAGAGGTCCTGCGTGATCGGTTCGTGTGCCATGGCAGTCATGTCACGCCCCTCCTTCGGTCGCTCGCCAGACTGGGACATCGGCTGATCACCTGTCCGAGAGATCGGAAACCGTTCCCTCGATCGTGGCACAGGAACGAGGCCCCTGTCCGGAAGGCGGGCTCGTCGTGCTTGACCCTGTCGCAACGTCAACGTTTCTACTGGGGCCATGCGGATCGGAGAACTCGCCGACGCCGTCGGCGTCACCACGCGGACCGTGCGGCACTACCACCACCAGGGCCTGCTGCCCGAGCCGGAACGGCTGGCCAACGGGTACCGGACGTACACCCTGCGGCACGTCGTCGTGCTGGCCCGGATCCGGCGGCTGACCGAGCTGGGGCTCGGTCTCGCGGAGGTGCGGGATGTGCTCGCGGACGAGGCCGGGAAGGACCTGGCCGAGGTGCTTCAGGAGCTGGACGCGGATCTCGCGCGGCAGGAGGCGGCGATCCGGGAGCGCCGGGCGCGGTTGCGGGCACTGCTGGAGACGGAGGGCGGGCTGCCGACCGAGGGGCCGGTGTCGCCGGAGCTGGCCGGGCTGTTCGCCGGGATGGGGGACGTGTCCGGCTCGCCGATGGCGCTGCGGGACCGGGAGATGCTGGCGTTCATGGAGAGCGTGGCGGGCCCGGAGGAGCGGGAGGGGCTGCTGACCGCGCTGCGCGACGCGTTCGAGTCACCGGAGTCGGTGGCGCGCGCCCACCAGGCGTACGCACTGCTGGACGAGCTGGCGGACGCCGGGGCCGACGATCCCCGGGTGCCCGGGGCGGCGCGGGCGCTGGCCGAGTGCATCCCCGCGCAGCTGCTGCCCGCGGAGGACGTCGACCTCGACTCCGGGCACGGCATCCTGCGCGCCATGTACGCCGACTTCGCGCCGGGGCAGGCGGAGGCGGTGCGGCAGGCGCTGGCCCTCGCCTCACGGGGGCGGCGGTCGTGAGGGGTGCCCGGTTCGCCACGGCCCCGTCCTTCGTCACCGTCCCCTTCCTCCTGGTCCGGCACGAGCTGCGGCTGCTGGTGAGCCTGTGGCTGTGGGCGGCCCGGCGGACCGAAGGCGCGGTGGCCGGCGGATCGGTCTTCGGGTACGCGCGGGGGCAGGGCGCGATGATGGCCGGGTTCGCCTTCGTGTGCGTCGTCGAGTCGCTGACGATGTCCGTGCTGCTGCGGGACTGGCCCGCCGTCCATCACGTGGTGCTGGTGCTGGACGTGTACACCGTGGTGATCGTGGTGGGGCTGCACGCGGCGTCCGTGGTCCGGCCGCACGTCCTGGACCCGGCCGCGGGGACGCTGCGGATCCGGCGGGCGGTGCACGTGGACGTACGGATACCGCTGGAGCGGATCGCCTCCGTCCGGCGCGAGCTGCGCGCGACGCACGAGCGGACGGACGGCGAGCTGGATCTCGCCGTGGGGTCCCAGACCTCGGTCACCGTCGAGCTGGCCGGGCCCGTCGCCCACGTCTCCTTCTTCGGACGGCGGCGCGAGGTCCGGGTGGTGCGCTGCCACGCCGACGATCCCGGGGCGCTCGTCCGGGCCGTCGAGCAGGCGCGGCAGGGGTACGCCGTACCCTGATCGGGAGCCTGTGGCTCGTGAGTGAAGGAGTACGTGTGCTTGTCCTGCTGCCGCCGTCCGAGGGGAAGGCCGCGTCCGGCCGGGGCGCCCCGCTGAAGACCGGGTCGCTGTCCCTGCCGGGGCTCACCGCGGCCCGGGAGGCCGTCCTCGGGGAGCTGGTGGAGCTGTGCGCGGGCGACGAGGAGAAGGCGCGCGAGGTGCTCGGGCTGAGCGAGGGCCTGCGCGGCGAGGTCGCCAAGAACGCGGAGCTGCTGACGGCGGGGGCGCGTCCGGCCGGGGAGATCTACACCGGTGTGCTGTACGACGCCCTGGACCTGGCCTCGCTGGACGCCGCCGCCAAGCGGCGGGCGGCCAGGTCGCTGCTGGTGTTCTCGGGGTTGTGGGGTGCCGTGCGGGTGACCGACCGGATCCCCTCCTACCGGTGCTCGATGGGCGTGAAGCTCCCGGGGCTCGGGGCGCTGGGCGGGTACTGGCGGGCGCCGATGGCCGAGGTGCTGCCGGAGGCGGCCGGGAGCGGGCTGGTGCTCGACCTGCGGTCGGCGGCGTACGCGGCGGCGTGGAAGCCGAAGGGCGAGGTCGCCGCGCGGACGGCGACCGTGCGGGTGCTGCACGCGCCGACCCGGAAGGTGGTCAGCCACTTCAACAAGGCGACCAAGGGGCGGATCGTACGGAGCCTGCTGGCGTCCGGCACCGCGCCCGAGGGGCCGGCGGAGCTGGTGGCGGCGCTGCGGGAGCTGGGGTACGAGGTGGAGGCGGAGGCGCCCGCGAGGGCCGGGCGGCCGTGGACGCTGGACGTGCTCGTGGACGAGGTTCACTGACCCGCCGACGGCGGTCGTTGCATCCAGCGCAACGGTGATTGCAGGGAGTGCGTTTGGGCGGCACGATGAGGGCATGAGTTCTCCGCTGCCCTCCTCCCCCGCCGCCTCGGTGCTGGATCTCGCGCCCGTCGTGCCCGTCGTGGTCGTCGACGACCTCGCCGACGCCGTGCCGCTCGCCAGGGCGCTCGTCGCCGGCGGGCTGCCCGCGATCGAGGTGACGCTGCGGACGCCGGTCGCCCTCGACGCGATCCGGGCCATCGCCGGTGAGGTGCCGGGCGCGGTGGTCGGCGCGGGCACGGTCGTCACGGCGGAGCAGGTCGCCGAGGTCGTGGCGGCCGGGGCACGGTTCCTGGTCAGCCCGGGGTGGACGGAGGCGCTGCTGGAGGCGATGCGGGCGTCCGGGGTGCCGTTCCTGCCGGGGGTGTCGACCACCTCGGAGGTGGTGGCGCTGCTGGAGCGCGGGGTGCGGGAGATGAAGTTCTTCCCGGCCGAGGCCGCGGGCGGCACCGCCTATCTCAAGGCGCTCGCCGCACCGCTGCCCCAGGCGCGCTTCTGCCCGACCGGCGGCATCTCCCCGGCCTCCGCGCCGGAGTATCTGGCGCTGCCCAACGTCGGCTGCGTCGGCGGCAGTTGGATGCTGCCCAAGGACGCGGTGGCCGGGCGGGACTGGGGGCGCGTCGAGGCGCTGGCCCGCGAGGCGGCGGCGCTCGGCGCGGGCGGGCTCAGCGCAGGTGGGACGTCTCGTTGAACAGCCGGACGCTCGCGCCGCCGTCCGCGTAGTACGCCACCGCCGACAGCGACGCCGCCGACAGCTCCATCCGGAACAGCGACTCGGGCGGGGCGCCCAGGGCGAGTCGCAGGAACGTCTTGATCGGCGTGACGTGGGAGACCAGCAGCACCGTGCGGCCCGCGTACGCCGCGACGAGCTTGTCGCGGGTGGCGGCGATCCGGGCGCCGGTGGCCGCGAAGCTCTCGCCGCCGCCGGTCGGTTCCGCGTCCGGGGAGGCCAGCCAGGCCTCCAGGTCGGCGGGGTACCGTTCGCGCACCTCGCCGAAGGTGAGCCCCTCCCACGCGCCGAAGTCGGTCTCGCGCAGCCCCTCCTCGACCGTCACCTCCAGACCCAGGCGGGCGGCGACGATGCCGGCGGTCTCGCGGGTGCGGGCCAGGGGCGAGGCGACGACCGCCTCGATCGTGCCGCGCCGGGCCAGGCTCTCGGCGACCCTCTCGGCCTGCTCCCGGCCCACGGGCGACAGGGACGGATCGGTGCCGCCGCTCCCGGAGAACCGCTTCTGCGGGGTGAGCGGCGTCTCCCCGTGCCGCAGCAGGACGAAGGTGGCGGGCACCCCCATGTCGGCGGGCCCCCAACCGGACGAGGCCACGGCCTTCGCGGCCCGCACGTCGGCCTCGGCGGCCCGCGTACCGGCGTCGGCGGCCCGCCTACCGGCCTCGGCGGTGGCGGTGGCGGCAGTGGCAGTGGCGGCGTCCAGTTCCGCCGTCGACGCGGCCGGCGACCACTGCTCGCCGCGAGCACCCGCGTCCATCGCCTCGTTGGCCAGGCGGTCGGCGTGTTTGTTGTCCGCGCGGGGGATCCACTCGTACGTCACCCGGCCCGGCGGGAAGACGCGGGCGGCCTCGGTCGCCAGGGGCTTCATGTCGGGGTGCTTGATCTTCCAGCGGCCCGACATCTGCTCGACGACGAGCTTGGAGTCCATGCGGACGCGCACGGTGGCGTCCGGGTCCAGTTCCCTGGCCGCGCGCAGGCCGGCCAGCAGGCCCCGGTACTCGGCCACGTTGTTCGTGACGACGCCGAGGTACTCCGCGGCCTCCCGCAGGGTCTCCCCCGTCGCCGCGTCCAGCACCACCGCGCCGTAGCCCGCAGGCCCCGGGTTGCCCCGCGACCCCCCGTCGGCCTCGACGACGAACTCCCGCGCGGAACCGGTCACCGTATCTCCCACCGATCAGTCACCGACCGGGCCCCTAAAGCCCGGAGTCGGCCGTGCGCACCAGGATGCGGCGGCAGTTCTCGCAGCGTACGACCGTGTCGGGGGCCGTGGAGCGGATCTCGCTCAGCTCGGTGATGGCCAGCTCCTGCCGGCATCCCTGGCAGCTGCGCTGGTACAGCTTGGCCGCGCCGACCCCGCCCTGCTGCTCGCGCAGCTTGTCGTAGAGCTTCAGCAGGTCGTCGGGGACGGAGCCCGCGACGACCTCGCGCTCCTTGGTCACCGAGGCCACCTCGCCGTCCAGCTCCTCGACGGCCGCGTCCCGCCGGGCGGTGGCGTCGTCGATCTTGCCCTGGACCGCGCCGACCCGCTCGGTCAGTTCGGCGACCCGCTCCTGCGCGGACTCGCGGCGCTCCATCACCTCCAGGACGACGTCCTCGAGGTCCCCCTGGCGCTTGGCGAGGGAGGCGATCTCGCGCTGGAGGTTCTCCAGGTCCTTCGGGGAGGTGACGGCGCCGGAGTCCAGGCGCTGCTGGTCGCGGCCGGCGCGCTGGCGCACCTGGTCCACGTCCTGCTCGGCCTTGGTCTGCTCGCGGGCGCAGTCGCTCTCCTCGGTCTGCGCGGCCACGAGCAGGTCGCGCAGCTGGGTGTGGTCCTTGGTCAGCGACTCGATCTCGGCGTGCTCGGGCAGGGACCGGCGCTTGTGCGCGAGCTGCTGGAGCCGCGTGTCGAGGCCCTGGACGTCGAGGAGTCGGATCTGGTCGGCGGGCGCGGCTTTCAGTTGGGGGCTCCCATTGCGCTAGAGGTCGGGGCGGACGCCACCTGGGCGGTCCAGGGGTCGGTGACCGTCTTCGAGACGTGGACCCTGAGGTCCCAGCCGTTGCGGTCGGAGATCTCGTCGAGCTGGGCCGCGCCCAGCTCGCACCAGGGCCACTCGGTGGCCCAGTGCGCCGCGTCGAGCAGCGCGAGGGGGCTGTGGGCACGGGCCTCCGAGACCGGGTGGTGGCGGAGGTCCGCGGTCAGGAAGGCGTCGACGCCGGCCGCCCGTACGTGGTCGAAGAGGCTGTCGCCGGAGCCGCCGCTGACGGCGACGGTGCGTACGGTCGCCTCCGGGTCGCCCGCGACGCGGATGCCCTGCGCCGTGGCGGGCAGCCGCTCGGCGGCGCGGGCGGCCAGCTCCCGGACGGTCAGCGGATGCGGCAGCTCGCACACCCGGCCCAGGCCGCGGCGCCCGGCGGGGTCGCCCGGGTCCGGCACCAGGGGCCGTACGACGTTCAGGTCGAGGGCGCCGGCCAGCGCGTCGGAGACGCCCGGGTCGGCGGTGTCGGCGTTGGTGTGGGCCACGTGCAGGGCGATGTCGTTCTTGATGAGCGTGTGCACGACGCGGCCCTTGAAGGTGGCCGCCGAGACCGTCGTCGTCCCGCGCAGGTACAGCGGGTGATGGGTGACGAGCAGGTCGGCGCCCAGCTTCACCGCCTCGTCGACGATCTCCTGGACGGGGTCCACGGCGAACAGGACCCGGGAGACCTCCCGGTCGGGCTCGCCCACGACGGTGCCGACCGCGTCCCAGGACTCGGCCCGCTCGGCGGGCCACAGGTCGTCCAGCGCGGCGATGACTTCTGACAGACGGGGCACGCGTGCAAGGCTACCTGGAGGTTCTGCGCCGGTGTACCCGCGGACGTACCCGCCGCCCGCCGCCGCGACCGGACGGTCCGGCACAGCACATGGCGTGCCCTTCCCTCAGGCGAATCGTTCCTGTGACACACGTATGTGTGATGGGGACGGTCGCCGGTCCCCCGCCCGTGCGTACGAAAACTAGCTTCGTCGCCGGAGGTGACCGAACGATGACGGCCTGTGCTATCGAGCCTTCGGCGGACCCCGGGAACGGCGGGGGTCCACGGGCGGGCTGCAGCATCACCGCGGAGGGTGCCTACGCCGCACGCCTGGCCCGCGGCGGACCGGGCGGCGACGCCTGGTACCCGGAGCGCTGGACCCTGGACGGCCCCGAGCCGTACGCGGTGCCGCTGCCGGGCAACCAGCCCGAGGAGCCCGGCACCGAGGTGCAGCCGATGGGCGACGGGCGGGTCCTGGTCCACCGGGTCGCGGCCGGCCGGCACGTCTTCGCGCTGCTGTACCCGACCGGACCCGGCACCGGCGAGCTGCCGCTCGGCGCGGTCGAGTGCCCGGAGGAGGCCACCGGACTGCGGCTGCTGCCGCCGGCCCCGGGCGGCGAGCGTGCGTACGCCCTCGCGGCCGGTCCGCGGTCGACGGTGCTGTGGCAGGTGGCGGGCGGCGCCTTCGGGCCCGAGCGGGTGGCGGAGATCCCCGGCCGCTGCTCGGGCGGGGTCTGGCTGGACCGCACCGGCCGGATACTGGCGGTGGACCGGGAGACCGGCGGGCGCACCAAGGCGGTCGTGGTGGACCTGGGGCGGGACGGCGAGGTGTCGCCGCTGCTGCAGATCGCCGCGGACAGCGACGACCGGCTGCTGCTGGCCGACCCGGACAGCGGGCTGGTGCTGATCCGCTCGGACGCCCCCTCCCCGGGGCGGGAGCGGCTCGGCTGGGGCGTGCTGGGCAGCACGCTGCCGGTGCGCTTCCCGGAGTGCCTGCGGCTGCCGGACTGCGTCGTGACGCCGTTCGCCGTCCAGCCGGGGCAGGTGCTGACCCCGGAGCGCTGTGCGGTGGCGCTGCGGGTGGACGGCGCGTTCGGCAGCTGGGTCGGGGTGTGGCGGCCCGCCGAACGGCAGGTGCGGCACCTTCCGGCGCCCGAGGGCTGGTTGACCGGCGCCGGACTGTGGACCCCGGACGGGGAGCTGCGGCTGCCGTGCTCCACGCCGCGGTCGCCGTGCGGCCTGGCCCGGCTGGCCGCACCCGACGCCCCCGCCGCGGAGTCGGGAGAGGCGACTCCAGAGGGATCGGCTCCGCAGGGACCGGCTCCGCAGGGATCGGTTCCGGACGAACCCGCTTCGGAGGAATCCGCTCCGGGCGCACCCGCCGGACCCGTCGCGCCGGACGGCCCGGCGACCGCTCCCGCCTCCGCTCAACCCCGCCCCGTACCGCTGCAACAGGCCCCGCTGGCGCGGCTTGTAACGAAGTAGTGCCGGTTGGCGTGACCGCCTGGATTCCGCCCGAGGTGTGCCGGTTAGACTCGCCCGGCTGTAGGAAAGATCATGTTGACGGGGTGAATTCCTTCCGATGAACGACGCCAGCACGACCCAGCCGATCCAGGCCGCCGGTGCCGACGTTCCCGAGACCGACACCGGACACGGCAAGCACCGTGGACCGGTCTCCAGCCAGGAGGACGGGGCGACTCCCAAGGGCCGTCACCGCAAGCCGGCCGAGGAGTCCGAGACGGCCGCCTGACGGCACAGGCACTCGCAGAGCAAGCGGCTCCGGCCCCGTTCGTCGCATCCGGCGGACGGGGCCGTTGTCGTTCACCCGTACCGGACGACCGTGTCGGCGAGGACGGCCGCGTCGTCGCGCTCGACGGCGCTCACGGTCACCCGCACCTCCCCCGTCCCACCGCTCTCCGTCCCATCCCTCTCCGTCCCGCCTCTCTCCGCCCCGTACCGCCCCGCCCCGGCGGGCCGCCACATCCGCACCCGCAGCGTCTCCCCCGGGTACACCACCCCGGCGAACCGCGTGCGGTAGGCCCGCACCCGGGTCACGTCCCCGTCCAGCAGCGTGTCCACGACCGTCTTGAGCGTGGCGCCGTAGGTGCACAGACCGTGCAGGACGGGCCGGTCGAAGCCGGCGCGCGCGGCGAACTCCGGGTCGGCGTGCAGGGGGTTCCAGTCGCCGGAGAGCCGGTAGAGCAGCGCCTGGTCCTCCCGCACGGCCCGCTCGACGACGTGGTCCGGCGGATCGGCGGGCGGGGGCGCGGGACGTCCGGACGGGCCCCGCTCTCCGCCCCAGCCGCCTTCCCCGCGTACGAAGACCTCGGCCTCGTCGGTCCACAGCGGCCCGTCGGCGTCGCCGACCTCGGTGCGCAGCACGAGGACGGCCGCCGTGCCCTTGTCGTACGCGGCGACGACGCGGGCGGTCGCGGTGGCCCGGCCCCGCACCGGGACGGGCCGGTGCAGGAGCAGCCGCTGCCCGGCGTGCAGGACGTGGGCGAGGTCGACGTCGACGCCGGGCGCGGACAGCGTGGCGATCACCCCCGGGGCGCCGCCCCCGGCCACCGTCGCGAAGCTCGGCAGGACGTGCAGCCGGGACTCCAGGGTGTAGCGCAGCTCGCGCGGGTCGGTGGCGGGCCGGCCCGCGCCGATGCCGAGGTGGTAGAGCTGGACGTCCTTGTGGTCCCAGGCGATCTCCCGGACCCGGGGTGCGGCGCCGAGCGCGCCCGCTGCGTCGATGGGCATGGCCCTGCTCCTCCCGGTCACGGCGACGATCACGACAGCCCCGACCGTACGGGACGCGGGCCGCCCGTGACATTTGTCCTCCCGATCTCCGGACAACCGCATCTGCCGCCCCTGCCCGCCGGCTCCGTAGCGTCACCGGTATGACACCGACACAGGGCGCCACCCCCGCCGTGGCCTTCGCCGGAGCGGCCAAGGCGTACGGCGACGTCCGCGCCGTCGACGGCGTGGACCTGCGCATCGAGCGCGGCGAGACGGTCGCGCTGCTCGGCCGCAACGGCGCGGGCAAGTCGACGACGATCGCGCTGCTGCTCGGCCTGTGCCCGCCCGACGCGGGCACCGTGGAGCTGTTCGGCGGGCCTCCGGAGCGTGCCGTGCACGCGGGCCGGGTGGGCGCCATGCTCCAGGAGGCGCGGGCGGTGCCCCGGGTCACCGTGGCCGAGCTGGTCGGCTTCGTGGGCGGCCGCTATCCGGCGCCGATGCCCGTCGGGCAGGCCCTGGAGCTGGCCGGGATCGCGCAGTTGGCCGGGCGACGGGTGGACCGGCTGTCCGGCGGGCAGCTCCAGCGCGTGCGGTTCGCCCTCGCCCTGGCGGGCCGGCCCGACCTGCTGGTCCTGGACGAACCGACGGCCGCCCTGGACGTGGAGGCGCGGCACGCCTTCTGGCGGTCGATGCGGGCGTACGCCGGGCGTGGCAGCACGGTCCTCTTCTCCACCCACTACCTGGAGGAGGCCGAGGCGCACGCCGACCGGATCCTGGTCGTCGACCGGGGGCGGATCGTCGCCGACGGCACCGGCGACGAACTGCGCCGGGCGGCGGGCGGCAGCCGCGTCTCCTTCGACCTGGCCGGACGGCCCACCGAGGACCTCACGCTGCTGCCCGGGGTGCGCTCGCTGGAGGTGCGCGGGGACCGCGCGCTGCTGCGCACCGAGGACTCCGACGCCACCGTGATCGCCCTCGCGCGGCTCGGCGCGATACGCGGCCTGGAGGTCGCCCCGGCGTCCCTGGACGACGCGTTCCTGGCCCTGACGACGACGGCACCGGTGCCGGAGAAGGAGAGCGTGCGATGAGGGACTACCTGCTCCTCGAAACGCGCCGCACACTGCGCGACCCCGGTTTCGTCGTCGGCGGTGTCGCCGTACCGGTGCTGATGTACCTGCTGTTCACCAACCTCGGGGGCGACGCGGGCGACTGGAAGACCGGCGCGATGGTCGGCATGGCCGCGTACGGCGCGGTCGGCTCCGCCCTCAACACCGGCGGCGGGGTCGCCGAGGACCGTGCCGTCGGCTGGCTGCGGCAGTTGCGGGTGACCCCGATGCGACCGCACCAGGTGGTCGTGGGCCGGGCCCTGACCGCCTCGGTCACCGTGCTGCCCGCGATCACGGCCGTGCTCGCCGCGGGCGGCCTGGTCAACGGCGTACGGCTGGACGCCTGGCAGTGGGCGGCGCTGGCGGTGCTGCTGTGGCTGGGGTCGGTGCCCTTCACGCTGCTGGGGCTCGGCAACGGCTACCGGCTGACCGGGCAGACCACGGGCGTGGCGAACATGGTGGCCAACCTGGGTCTCGCGGTGCTCGGCGGGCTGTGGTTCCCGCTGGCGCTGTTCCCCGAGTGGCTGCGCGCGGTGTCGGCGTACACCCCGACCAACCGCTTCGCGCAGCTGGGCACATCCGTCGCCACGGGGCACGCGCCGCCCGGGGGTGCCATTCTCGTCCTGACGGGCTGGTTGCTGGCCTTCGGCGCGTACGCCGTCCTGTCCTACCGCCGCGGCGCGGCGACCGACTGAGCGCCGCGGGCGCCGAAGTGGAAGGGAGCCGACACCCATGACCGGGACCATGACCGGGACCCGAGGGCGGTTGCGCAGGATGTCGTGCCGTCTGGACGCGTGGCAGCTGGCACGGCAGTCGGATCCGGCCGGGGCGGGCGAGCGGTCGGAGCGGATGGGGCCGCCGCCCACCGGTTTCACGCTGCTGCCGTGGCTGCTGATGGGTCTGGGCAGCCTCGCGAACATCTTCCAGGGCGACAGCTCCAACCCCTGGATCGGCGGCGCGGGCCTGCTCGTCTTCAACTCGCTCTACATCTACGTCGCCTTCCGCTCCTTCGACAAGGAGTTGCGCGAGTCGCCGTCCACCCGGCTGGCGCTGGCCGCCATGGCGCTGGTGACCTGCGGTCTGGCGCTGGCGTACGGGGGCAGTTGGCTGCTCTTCTTCCCGCTGCTCGGCCTGGCCGCGGGGGCGGCGCTGCGCGGCCGGTGGCTGGGGCGGTGGGGCTGGTCGCTGGCCGTGGTGGCGGGTGTCGTGGCCGGCGTCAAGGACGGCTGGAACGGTCTGAACATCGCCTACGGCACCTTCCTCTCGACGATGGTGACGGCCGCGATCCTGAGCCTGTCCGACGCGGTACGGCAGTTGCGCGCCGCCCGGGAGGAACTGGCCACCCGGGCGGTGGCGGAGGAGCGGCTGCGGTTCTCGCGGGACCTGCACGACCTGCTGGGGCACACGCTGTCGGTGATCGTGGTCAAGTCGGAGGCCGCCCGCCGGCTTGCGCCGCGTGACCTGGACGCGGCGCTGACCCAGATCACGGACATCGAGTCGGTCGGCCGCCAGGCGTTGACCGAGGTCCGCGAGGCGGTCACCGGCTACCGGGAGGGCAGTCTGGGCACCGAGCTGGACCGGGCGCGCTCCGCGCTGAGCGCGGCGGACGTGGACCCGGTGGTGCGCCGCTCCGGCCCGCCGCTGCCGCCGCAGGCGGAGGCGCTGCTGGGCTGGGTGGTGCGGGAGGCGGTCACCAACGTCGTACGGCACAGCGGGGCGAGCCGGTGCGAGATCGCGGTCGCGGGCAGCGCGGACCGGGTGCGGCTGACGGTCACGGACAACGGCACGGGTGCCGGGTCCTCCGCCCAGGGGCCGGGCACCGGTCTGACCGGGCTCAGGGAACGCCTCGCGACGGCGGGCGGTTCGCTGACGGCGGGGGCGGAGCCGCGGGGCGGGTTCTCGGTGACGGCGGAGCTGCCGGTGCGGGCGGAGGGGGAACCGGTGGGCGCCCCCGCGTAGTTCCGGCGTGGGCCCGGCGTGGGCCCGGCGTGGGCCCGGCGTAGTCCCGGCGTGGGCCCGGCGTAGTCCCGCGCCGGGTGCGGGCCCCGGTCCGCGGTACGCCTGAGGACCCGGTCCGCGGTACGCCTGCCCTCTACCCTTGCTCCGTGACCGACGAGACGCCCCGCGCCCACCCCGTCCGTGTCCTCCTCGCCGAGGACCAGGGCATGATGCGGGGCGCGCTCGCGCTGCTGCTCGGCCTGGAGGCGGACATCGAGGTCGTCGCGCAGGTGGCGGCCGGTGACGAGATCGTCCCCGCCGCGCTGGCGCACCGCCCCGACATCGCCCTCCTCGACATCGAACTGCCGGGCCAGAGCGGGCTGGACGCCGCCGCCGAGCTGCGGGAGCGGGCGCCCGGCTGCCGGGTACTGATCCTGACCACGTTCGGCCGCCCCGGGTACCTGCGGCGGGCCATGGAGGCGGGCGCCGCCGGTTTCCTGGTCAAGGACGGTCCGGTGGAGGAGCTGGCCGACGCGATCCGCCGGGTGCTGGCCGGGGAGACGGTCGTCGACCCGGCGCTGGCCGCCGCCGCGCTCAGTGCGGGGCCCAGCCCGCTCACCGCGCGGGAGTGCGACGTCCTGCGGGCCTCGGCGGACGGGGCGACGGTCGCCGACATCGCCGCGGTCCTGCACCTTTCGGAGTCCACGGTCCGCAACTACCTCTCCGCGGCCATCGGCAAGACCGGCACCCGCAACCGAACGGAGGCGCTCCGCGCGGCGCGGGGGCAGGGGTGGCTCTGACTGGGCCCGGGGGCGGGTTGTCGGCCGACGGCCGGGGGCGGGTCGTCGGCCGCGGGCCCGTGGGGGTTGCTCGCGCAGTTCCCCGCGCCCCTGAGGGGCACCCACCCGCCCGGCGATATGAGGCGTCCGGAACCGCTCCGGGCCGGGGGCGGGTCGTCGGCCGCGGGCCGGTGGGGGTTGCTCGCGCAGTTCCCCGCGCCCCTTTGGGGCGCTCCGGTGAACCCGGGGAACGGGGATGACGCAAGCTGCTCGCGCCCCCGCGGCGGAGCCGCGCATAGATACCGCCCCGCGCCCCTTTGGGGCGCTCCGGTGAACCCGGGGAAAGGGGATGACGCAAGCTGCTCGCGCCCCCGCGGCGGAGCCGCGCATAGATACCGCCCCGCGCCCCTTTGGGGCGCTCCGGCGGACCCGAGGGAAAGGGGATGACGCAAGCTGCTCGCGCCCCCGCGGCGGAGCCGCGCATGGACACCGCCCCGCGCCCCTTTGGGGCGCTCCACGTACCCGGTGACACAGGGCACCCCGCGGTTCGCGTTCAGTTCGTGCTGCTGGCCGTCGGCTCGGGGTTCGGGCGTCCCGACGGGAGCCAGAGCCACATCAGCAGGGCCGCGAGGACCAGGACGGCCGCTGCCGTGCGGAAGACCAGGGCGTAGCCGTCCGTCAGGGCCACCGGGCCCGCGTCCTCGCCGCCGGCCCGGCTCGCCGCGATCGTCGACATCGCCGCGAGTCCCAGCGAACCGCCCATCGTCCGGGAGGTGTTGATCAGCCCGGAGACCAGTCCGGCGTCCCCGGGCGCCGCGCCGGAGATGGCCAGCGAGGCCAGCGGGGTCGCCGCGATGCCCGCGCCCAGCATCATCAGCACGCCGGGGATCATGATCGCGGTCAGATAGCCGCCGTCCGCGGTCATCGTCGACTGCCAGCCGAAGCCGACCGCCGCGACGAGGGTGCCGACCACGGCCACGTTGCGGGCCCCGAGCACCGGCAGGAAGCGCGGGGCCGCCTTCGAGCCGAGGATCACCGCGAGGGAGCTGGGCACCAGGGCCAGGCCCGCCTCCAGCGGGGAGTAGCCCAGCACGTTCTGCGCGTACAGGGTCATGAAGAACCACATCGAGAACATCGACGAGCCGGACACCAGCATCGCCACGTTCGCCGACGCCACCGACCGCAGCCGCAGCAGCCCGAGCGGCATCAGCGGCGCCGCCGTCCGCGCCTCGACCAGGAGGAAGAGCCCGAGCAGCGCGACCCCGGCCAGCAGCGGCACCAGCGTCGCCGTCGCCGCCCACCCCTCGGACTCGGTCTGCGAGATGCCGTAGGCGAGCACGGCGAGACCGCCGGTCACCAGCAGCGCGCCCGGCAGGTCGAGGCGGCGCCGCGGGCCGCCCCTGCTCTCGGCCAGCCACAGCACCGCGCCGACCAGTACGACCGCGCCCACCGGCACGTTGATCAGCAGCACCCAGCGCCAGGACAGCCCGTCCACCAGGACGCCGCCCACCAGACCGCCCGCGGCACCGCCGCCCGCGCCCACGGCGGTCCAGGTCGCGATCGCGCGGGCCCGCGCCGCGCCCTCCGGCACCGCCGCGGTCAGGATGGTCAGCGTCGAGGGGGCGAGCACGGCGGCGCCGAGGCCCTGGAGGGCGCGGGCGACCAGCAGTTGCCAGCCCTCCTGGGCGAGACCGCCGCCCAGCGAGGCCAGCGTGAAGAGCCCGAGCCCGACCAGGAACATCCGTTTGCGCCCGTACAGGTCGCCGGCCCGTCCGCCGAGCAGCATGAACCCGGCGAAGGCGATGGCGTAGGCGTTGACCACCCACTGGAGCCCCTGGGCGCTCAGTCCGAGGTCGGTGCGCATCGACGGCAGGGCGACGTTGACGACGGACACGTCGAGGACGACCAGGAACTGGCCGGCACAGGCGAGCGCCACCACCAGCCAGGTCGGCGGGGTGCGGCGCGGGGATATCCGGGGGGCGGTGGAGGTACCGCTGGCTTCCAGCATGGGTGTCATGGTCTCAACCCGGGTGCACCCCTTGCATCGGTATTTCGGCCCCGGACCGGCCTAGGTCCCGCGACCTACCGCGCCCCGCCCGCGCCCTGTCTGTCCGCCTGCGCCCCGTCTGTCCGCCCGCACCCCGCCCGTGCACCGCCTGCGCCCCGCCCGCACCCGGTCGTCACCCCAAGAGTCGGTCAAGAATTCGTTAGGGACTCGAAGCAACGGAATAGTTGCCCGGGCGCACGAGGTTCAGCCTGCACACATCCCGATCACGCACCGCATCCCCAACTCCGGCCTGGAGGCCCCACCCCATGTCCCACACGACGACCGACGAGCCCGCGCGGCGAGCGAGCGGGGCCACCGTCCCGGTGCTCGCGTTCGCGGGCATCGTCGTCGCGGTGATGCAGACCCTGCTGGTCCCGGTCATCAAGGACCTGCCCCGACTTCTGGACACCTCACCCAGCAACGCCAGCTGGGTCCTGACCTCCACGCTCCTGTCCGGCGCCGTGGCCACGCCGATCATGGGCCGGCTCGGCGACCTGTTCGGCAAGCGCCGCATGCTGATCGCCAGCCTGTCGGTGATGGTCGTCGGCGCGCTGCTCAGCGCGCTCACCGACGCCCTGGTCCCGATGATCGTCGGCCGTACGCTGCAGGGCTTCGCGATGGGCGCGATACCCCTCGGCATCGGCCTGATGCGCGACATGCTGCCCCGCGAGCGGCTCGGCTCGGCGATGGCGCTGATGAGTTCCTCGATCGGCGTCGGCGGCGGCCTGGCGCTGCCCGCCGCGGCCCTGGTCGCCCAGCACACCGACTGGCACGCCCTCTACTACGGCGCCGCCGGCCTCGGTGTCGTCTCCATCGCCCTGACCCTGCTGGTGGTGCCGGAGTCCCCGCTGCGCGCCAAGGGCTCCTTCGACCTGCCGGGCGCGCTCGGCCTGTCGGCCGGTCTGATCCTCTTCCTGCTGCCGATCAGCAAGGGCAGCGACTGGGGCTGGTCGTCGCCCACCACGCTCGGCCTGTTCGGCGCCGCCGTCGTGGTCCTGCTCCTGTGGGGCCTGATGGAGCTGCGGGTCGCGGCCCCGCTGGTCGACCTGCGCACCACGGCCCGCCGCGAGGTCCTGCTCACCAACCTCGCCTCGATCATGGTCGGCGTCTCCTTCTTCGTCATCTCCCTCGTCCTGCCGCAGCTCCTCCAGCTGCCCTCCGAGACCGGCTACGGCCTCGGCCAGTCGATGGTCGTCGCGGGCCTGTGCGTGGCGCCGCTGGGCCTGACGATGATGTTCACCGCGCCGGTCTACGCCCGCCTGTCCGCCCGCTACGGCCCCCGCACCACCCTCATCATCGGCCTGGTGATCATCGCGGTCGGCTACGCCGGCGGCCTCGGCCTGATGAGCGCCGCCTGGCAGACCGTGGTCACCTCGGTGCTGATCGGCGCGGGCATCGGCCTCGCCTACTCCTCCCTGCCCGCGCTGATCATCAGCGCGGTCCCGGCCTCGGAGACGGGCGCCGCCAACGGCCTCAACACGCTGATGCGGTCCATCGGTACGTCGGTGTCGAGCGCCGTCATCGGCATGGTGCTCGCCAACACGTCGAACGACGTCGGCGGCGTCGCCGTCCCCACCCTGCACGGCTTCCGGGTCTCCTTCCTGATCGCGGCCGCCGCCGTCGTCGTCGGCCTGGTACTGGCCCTCTTCCTGCCGCGGGGCCGCCCCTCCGCGGTCTCGCAGCTGCGGGCGAGCAGCGAGGAGGACGCGAACCTGGCCCGCGCCGAGCAGGCGCTCGCCGGGACCGGGCAGCCGCCGCACGGCTTCCGGGGCCGGGTGCTGGCCGCCGACGGCGCCCCGGTCGCCCGGGCCAAGGTCACCCTGATCGACCGGCACGGACGGCAGGCGGGCGCGACCCTCTCCGCCGCCGACGGCAGCTACGCCCTCGCCGTGCCCGCCCGAGGCCCGTACGTGCTGGCCGCCCGCGCCGCGGGCCACGCCCCGCTCGCCCACGCGGCCACCCACGACGGCGACCGCCCGGTCGACCTGGACCTGCCCCTGCCGGGCGAGACGGTCCCGGCCTGACCTTCCCCGCCCCCGTACCCCCTGTCGCACCGCGCGGCGGGGGGTGCGGCAGCATGGGGCGCCGGCACACCCCGCACCACCACCGAAAGGCCCCCATGACCGCGGCCCCCGCCCCCGCCTCCTCCCCCTCCCCCGACGTCCTGGCCGCCTTCGAGGCCGCGAAGGGGTTCATGCCCGGGCACGAGGGCCGCGCGCTGTACGCCGCCGCCGCGGAGGCGGGCGCGCTGGGGCTGCCGCTGCTGGAGGTCGGCACGTACTGCGGGCGTTCCACCGTCCTGCTCGCCGACGCGGCCCGCCGGGCCGGGGTCACCGCGCTCACCGTGGACCACCACCGGGGCAGCGAGGAGCAGCAGCCGGGCTGGGAGTACCACGACCCTCAGACGGTCGACCCGGAGCTGGGCGTGATGGACACCCTGCCCGCCTTCCGCCGCACCCTGCACCGGGCCGGTCTGGAGGAGCACGTGGTCGCCCTGGTCGGCCGCTCCCCCCAGGTCGCTGCGGTCTGGAACTCCCCGCTCGGCCTGGTCTTCGTCGACGGCGGCCACACCGACGAGCACGCGAACGCCGACTACGAGGGCTGGGCCCCGCACGTGGCCGAGGGCGGGCTGCTGGTCATCCACGACGTCTTCCCGGACCCGGCCGACGAGTTCACCGGCCAGGCCCCGTACCGCGTCTACCTCAGGGCTCTCGCCTCCGGCGCCTTCACCGAGGTCTCCGCGACCGACTCGCTGCGCGTCCTGCGGCGAACGGGCACGGGGATCTGAGGGCCCGGTTAGAGTCGCTGACGTGTCGTACACAGGCCCGGACTTCGAACCTCCCCAGCCCCGCCGCTCCCCGCTGCGCCGCCCGCTGACCGTGGCGCTGGCCGCGCTCGTGCCCGGGGCGCTGCTCGGGTGGGGGGTGTACGCGGCGGTCGGCGGCCCCGACGACGGCGACGGAGGCGGCGCCGACCGCGCGGGCGCCGTACGGACGCCGGCGGCGCCGTCCTCCGACGGTCCGGGCCCGGCGTCCGGGGCCGGTGACGCCAAGCGGCCCGCGGGTTCCCCGACCGCCCCCACGTCCGAGGCACCGTCCGCCTCCCGACCCCCCGCCTCCGGTGCCCTCAAGGGCAAGGTCGTCGTCATCGACCCGGGCCACAACCCCGCCAACTTCCAGCACGCCACCGAGATCAACCGCAAGGTGAACGTCGGCAATCACTGGAAGGAGTGCGACACGACCGGCACGGCCACCAACGCGGGCTGGCCCGAGGCGAAGTTCACCCTGGACGTGGCCCACCGGCTGCGCGACCTGCTGGAGGAGCAGGGCGCGACCGTGAAACTGACGCAGGACGGCGACCGTTCGTACGGACCCTGCGTGGACGAGCGGGCCCGGATCGGCAACGAGGCGAAGGCCGACGCGGCGATCTCGATCCACGCCGACGGGTCGGGGGCGGGCAACCGCGGCTTCCACGTGATCATGCCGGGCCCGGTGCACGAGGGCGCCGCCGACACCCGCGCGATCGTGGCGCCCTCCGCCGAACTGGGCAAGCGCGTCGCGGGCAGCTTCGTGCGCGTCACGGGCACCGCACCCTCGAACTACCTCGGCGACGGCACCGGTCTGGTCACGCGTACGGACCTGGGCGGTCTCAATCTGTCAACGGTTCCCAAGGTGTTCATCGAGTGCGGCAACATGCGCGACAGCACGGACGCGGCCCTGCTGACCAGCGGCAGTTGGCGGCAGAAGGCGGCGGAGGGGATGTCTGAGGGAATCGTGAGTTTCCTGCGCGGGTAGTGATCGGCGTCCCGATCCCTGCGGACAGCCGCAAGGTCCAAACGATAGTGTCGTCCGTACGATGAGGGGCCACCCCCGCGCTTCACACCGGAACCTTTCGGCGCCATCGTGACAGCGACGCCTCTACCGACGACGAGACGACCTACGAAGGACCTGAAGTGAATATCCGCTCGCTCACTCGAGGCGACGGCGTGGTGATCGGAGCAGCGGTGTTGCTGTTGATCGCGTCGTTCCTCGACATCTACTCGATCGAAGGTGCGCCGGACAGCGCCGAAATCCCCAGCCTGTGGGGCAGCGGCTCGGTCGTGCTCGGTGTCGTCCTGGCCGGCGTCATCGGCGCCGCGCTCATCGTCGTGAACCGCGCCATGCCGCAGCCCAAGAAGGTGGCCGGTCTCGACCTCGGCCAGTTCGGCATCGCGTTCACGGTCTTCGCCGCGTGGTGCGCGCTCGGCAACATTTTCGACCCGGCGGGCGCCTTCGACAACGACGGGGGCCTGGACAACATCGGGGCCGGGATCGGCCTGATCCTCGCGCTCATCGCCACGCTGGTCATGGCCGCCGCGGCCGTGGCCACGCCGCTGCTCCCGGCCCTCAAGGGCACGCTGATCCCGGCCTCCCGTCCGGCCGCGCCGCAGCCCTACGGCGGCCAGCCCCAGGGTGGTTACGGCTACCCGGGCGCCCAGCAGCAGCCGTACGGCGGACAGCCGGGACAGCCCGGGCAGCCGGGGCAGCCCGGTCCGTCCTTCGGTGGCCAGCCGCAGCCGGGGCAGCCGCAGCCCGGTCAGCCGCAGGCCCCGCAGCAGGCGCAGGCGCAGCCGGCCGGGGACTTCTCCCCGTTCTGGTTCGCCGTGCCGGTGCCGCGGCCGCTGTTCGCGGAGGACGGCTCCCCGACGCCGATCGCCGAGCTGGCGCCGGGCACCTGGTACCTGGCCGTGGAGCAGCGCGGCGCCAACCTGGTCGCGCAGACCCAGGACGGCCGCCGCGGCGTGCTGCAGGACACCTCGGGCATCCAGCGCGGCTGATCCGCCCCGCCCGCCCGTTCACCTCAACGGCCCCTCGCCCACCGGTAGTTCCGGGCGGGGGGCCGTAGGGTTTCCGTGGGTTCCGTAGGTTTCAAACACACGTCCGGGGCCAGACGGAAGGCATGTCCCCTCGAACGCGCAGTGGGTCCAACTCCGCCGGAACGGCCGTCGCGGTGATCGCGGACATCATGGCCTTCATCCTCGGACTGTGGATCCTGATGTACCTGTTGGACGCCAACCGGGCCAACGACCTGGTGGGGTTCGTCCATGACGCGGCCCGCTGGCTGGCCGGCTGGTCGCACGACCTCTTCACGTTCGACGAGGCGTGGGCCCGGGTCGTGGCCGGCTACGGACTGGCCGCGGTCGTCTACCTGTTCGTCGGCCACGCGATCGCCAACCGCCTGCACCGGCACTGACCGGGCGGCCGGGCGCGCGGGCCCCGGCGTTCAGACGCAGCAGTCCGGGTCCAGTCCCCTCGGCAGCCGGTCGCCCGCGAAGACCTGGCAGGTGGCCTCGTGGCCGCCGAGCGCGGCGACGGCGAGCAGCAGCGAACCGGCCGTCCAGGTGGTCAGTTCGCGGGGCCAGACCGCGTCGTCCTCGAAGACGTACCCCGTCCAGTACAGGCCGCTGTCGGCGTCCCGCAGGTGCTGGATGGACTGGAGGACGGCCAGGGCGTGGTCGGACTCGCCCACCGCCCACAGGGCGAGCGCGAGTTCGGCCGACTCGCCGCCGGTCACCCACGGGTTGGGGTGGACGCAGCGCACGCCGAGGCCCGGGACCACGAAGCGGTCCCAGCTCTCCTGGAGGCGGCTCCTGGCCTCCGTGCCGGTCAGCGCGCCGCCGAGGACCGGGTAGTACCAGTCCATCGAGTAGCGGCCCTTGTCCAGGAACCGCTCCGGGTGGCGGCGGATGGCGTGCCGCAGCGCGCCCGCCGCCAACTCCCAGTCGGGCTGCGGCTCTTCGCGCTGCTCGGCGACGGCGAGGGCGCAGCGCAGGGCGTGGTGGATCGAGGAGCTGCCGGTCAGCAGTGCGTCGGTGGTGCCGGTGCCGTCGTCGTCCTGGCGCCAGCCGATCTGTCCGCCGGGCTGCTGCAGGCGCAGCACGAACTCGACCGCGGCGTGGACGACGGGCCACATCCGCTCCAGGAAGGTGTCGTCGCCGGTGGCGAGGTAGTGGTGCCAGACGCCGACGGCGACGTAGGCGACGAAGTTGGTCTCCCGGCCGCGGTCGGTGACGTCGGCGAAGTCCCCGTCGGCGTAGGCGGCGTACCAGGAGCCGTCCGGGTTCTGGTGCCGGGCCAGCCAGGCGTACGCCCGCTCGGCCGCCTCGTGCTCGTCGGCCGTGTCCAGCGCCATCGCGGCCTCGACGTGGTCCCACGGGTCGAGGTGGTGGCCGCGGAACCACGGGATCGCGCCGTCCTCGCGCTGGACGGCGAGGATGCCCCGGACGGTCGCGGCGGCCTCGTCGGCGGTGAGGACGCCGGGCAGGACGAGGTGTTCGGTGCGCGGGGGGCGGGGTGTGCCCGGGGTGCGGGGCGAGGTCACGCGGCGTCCACCGGCGGCAGGTGCGGCTTGGTCGCGTAGGCCACGAAGCTCTTGCCGATCAGCGGGTTCAGCGCCTGCTCGGCGACCCGGGTCGCCAGCGGCTTCTTCATGATGTCCCACACCAGCAGCTTGTGGTACGCCCGCACCGGCAGCGCCTTGTCGTTGTCGACGCCGAAGGCGCACTTCAGCCACCAGTACGGCGAGTGCAGCGCGTGCGCGTGGTGGGTGCCGTACGGCTTGAGGCCGGCCTCGCGGATGCGGGTGAGGAGCTGGTCGGCCTTGTAGATGCGGATGTGGCCGCCCTCGACCTCGTGGTAGGCGTCGGAGAGGGTCCAGCAGACCTTCTCGGGGCCGTAGCGCGGCACGGTGACCGCGATGCGGCCGCCGGGCCTGAGGACGCGGACCATCTCGGCGAGGACGCCCTTGTCGTCGTGGATGTGCTCCATCACCTCGGAGATGATGACGACGTCGAAGGACTCGTCCGGGAAGGGCAGGGCCAGCGCGTCGCCCTCCATGGCGGTGGCGGTGGCACCGGCCGGGGCCTCGCCGGCCTCCTCCATCGCCGCGAACCACTTGGCGACCTCGCGGATCTCCTCGGCGTTCCGGTCCAGGGCGACCACCCGCGCTCCGCGCCGGTAGCACTCGAACGCGTGCCGGCCGGCGCCGCAGCCGAGGTCCAGGACGCGGTCGCCCGGGGCGAGCGGGAACCGGGAGAAGTCGACGGTCAGCACGAGGCCCTGCTTTCGGGGTAGACGCCGGTGTCACTGGGGGTGGGGGTCGCGGGCACGATCCTCGGGGTGGTCGTGGTGCCGGTCGCGGTGGCGGTCGTGGCCGGGGTGCGCCGGTCGATGGCCTCGCGGTAGCGGGCGACGGTGCCCTCGGCGGCGCGCGCCCAGGTGAAGTGCTTCAGCACCCGTTCGCGTCCGGCCGCGCCGAGCCGCGCGCGCAGTTCGCGGTCGCCGAGCAGCCGGTTCAGTCCCGCGGCCAGCGCGTCCGCGTCGCCCGGCGGCACCGCGAGGCAGGTCTCCCCGTCGGGTCCGGCGACCTCGGGGACCGCTCCGCCGGTGGTGGCGAGCAGCGCGGTGCCGGCCGCCATGGCCTCGGCGGCGGGCAGTGAGAAGCCCTCGTACAGCGACGGTACGCAGGCGACCTCCGCCGACCGCACCAGGTTCACCAGTTCGGCGTCGGAGATGCCCTTGACGAACTCGACGGCGCCTTCGAGGCCGTACCGCTCGATCGCCTGGGCGACGGGCCCCTCAGCGGGCCGCTTGCCGACGACGACGAGGTGGGCCCGGGGGTGCTCGGTGCGCGCCTTGGCCAGCGCCTCGACGAGGAAGACCAGGCCCTTGAGCGGCACGTCCGCGCTGGACGTGGTCACGATCCGGCCCGGCACCCGGGGCACCGACGGGTCGGGCGAGAACAGCTCGGTGTCGGCGCCGATGTGGACGACGTGGATGCGGCTCTCCCGTACGCCGAGGTGGTCGACGATCTCCTGGCGGGAGGTGCCGGAGACGGTGAGCACGGAGGGCAGGCGGCGCGCGACGCGCTTCTGCATCCGGGTGAAGGCGTACCAACGGCGCACCGAGTAGCGGCGCTTGCGACTGTCGGCCGCGTCCAGCTCCAGCTGCCGGTCGACGGTGATGGGGTGGTGGATGGTGGTGACCAGGGGCGCGCCCACGTCGCCCAGCAGCCCGTAGCCGAGGGTCTGGTTGTCGTGGACGACGTCGAAGTCCCCGCGGCGGGCGCGCAGATGGCGCCGGGCGCGCAGCGAGAACGTCAGGGGTTCCGGGAAGCCGCCGGTCCACATGGTGCCGACCTCCAGCGCGTCGACCCAGTCGCGGTACTCGCCGCGTTTCGGGGTGCGGAAGGGGTCGGGCTGGCGGTAGAGGTCGAGGCTGGGCAACTCGGTGAGCAGGAGCCGGTCGCCGACGAGGGGGCCGTCGTCCAGGACGGGGTAGGGCTGGGCGCCGATGACCTCGACGCGGTGGCCGAGGCGGGCCAGTTCGCGGGAGAGGTGGCGGACGTAGACGCCCTGGCCGCCGCAGAACGGGTTCCCCTTGTAGGTGAGGAGTGCGATGCGCAGCGGCGGCAGACCGTCGGCTGCGGGCTCCGGACGCGGACCCGTCTGACTGGCCTCGGCGGTCACTCTGGGCCCCCTCCTCACTGCGCTGTCCCGCGACACTACGTCGGGAGGTTAATCTAGAACAAGTTTCAGACTTGATCGTCAGCGGCTTCGAATCTACCGGCAGGTAGCCGGGCTGTGACGAGTGGATCAGGTGATTCGCGCCACGGGGGAGAAGGTGACCAAGGTGGACCGTCCGGCAGCGGAGGCGTCCGGTCCGGCGCACCGCTCCGCCGCCCCGCCCCTCACCGAGCGGCAGCGGGAGCGCCGCCGCCGCATCCTGCACGCCACGGCCCAGCTGGCCTGCCGGGGCGGCTTCGAGGCGGTGCAGATGCGGGAGGTCGCCGAGTCCTCGCAGGTCGCCCTGGGCACCCTGTACCGCTACTTCCCCTCCAAGGTCCACTTGCTGGTCGCCACGATGCACGACCAGCTGGAGCGGCTGCACGGCACCCTGCGCAAGAGTCCGCCCACGGGCGAGACGGCCGCGGACCGGGTGGCGCAGACCCTGATGCGGGCCTTCGGCGCCCTGCAGCGCGAGCCACGGCTGGCCGAGGCGATGGCCCGGGCCCTGACCTTCGCCGACCGCAGTGTCTCCCCGGAGGTCGACCAGGTCTCGCGGCAGACCACGGCGATCATCCTGGACGCGATGGGCGGCCTGGAGAACCCGACGCCCGAGCAGCTGTCGGCGGTCCGGGTCGTCGAGCACACCTGGCTCTCGACCCTGATCACCTGGCTCGCGGGGCGCACCTCCCTCGGCCAGGTGCGGGTGGACATCGAGACGGTGTGCCGGCTGATCGACCTGACGGAGGCCGGTACCGCAGAGGCCGCGAAGCGCCCCTGAGCGCCCCGCCGTTCACCCCAGGTGGGAGCGGACCAGCGCCGCCGCGGCGGGCAGCAGCTCCACCTCGTCCCGGCTCATGGTCGGGTTGGCCGCCCGTCGCCGCAGCGCCTCGGCGAGGCCGTCCGGCGTGAGTGCGCAGGGGTCGGCGAGCAGCGCGGCCAGGGCGCCCGCGACGGGCCCGGCCAGCGGTCCGCCGGCGGCCGCCACCTGGGCGAGGATCACCGCGGTCATGCCCCAGTCCAGCCCCGGGTCGCCCTCCTCGGCGTTGGACCAGTCGATCACCCGGGGCCCGTCCGCCGTGAGGATCACGTTGTCCGGGTGCAGGTCGAGGTGGAGGACGCGCGCGCCCGGATCCGTGGAGCGGTGCGCGGGCACCCGGTGCAACCCCCGCAGCAGCCCGGCGAGCATGGCGCCCGCCTCCCCGGGCGTCAACGCCCCGTCCAGCCAGGCCCGCAGCATCGTCGGCCCGGTCAGCCGCTCCATCACCAGGTCGGTACGCGGCGACGGCGTCGTGCCGGGCCACACCCGTGGCACCGGGTAGCCGTGCGCCCGCACGTGTTCCATCACCGCGCCCTCGGCCGCCGCGTCCCCGACGCCCTCCCGGTCGCGCCGCAGCACCCACCCCGCGTCCGCCTCGTACACGTCGGCCGAGCGCCCCGCCCCGATCAGTCTCCCCGTCCGCATGCCCGGGAACGTATCCCCCGGCGGGTGCTCCCGTCCCGGCCGCCCCCGCTGCCCGGACCACCGGGCGGGTAAAGTGGCGGCGTCGTCATCACCCGTACGGGGGGAAGCCGGTGCAATTCCGGCGCTGACCCGCAACCGTGAGCCGCCCGCCGGGTCCCTTGGGGCTCCGGGACGGTGAGCCGGACTGCCCCGCACGGATGTGACCGGCTCACGTGCCCGGCGCCCGCCGGTGCACGGGCACCGTCGAGGCATACGGGGCCGAGCCGCCGGGGGTGCCCCGTGCTGCCGGGCCCGCACAGGGAAAGGCACCCGCCGCTCATGAACGTCCGCCGTCGCAGCAGCGCCGCGGCTCTGGCCGCCATAGCCGTGATCGGCGCCGCCACCGCGCCCGCAGTCGCCGCCGATCCGTCGCCGTCCGCCTCCGCGTCCCCGTCCGCACCCGCCGGGCTCTACGGGACCACCGACCCCCAGTACGACGGCGTGTGGCGCCAGTCCCTCGCGCTGCTCGCGCAGGACACGGCGGGCGTGGTCCCGTCCTCGACGGCCGTGAAGTGGCTCACGGACCAGCAGTGCGCGAACGGCGCCTTCGCCCCCTTCCGCGCCGACCCGGCGGCGGCCTGCGACGCCAAGACCCCGGTCGACACCAACAACACGGCCGCCGCCGTCCAGGCCCTGTGGGCCGTCGGCGGACACGGCGACGTCGTCGAGGACGCCCTCGGCTGGCTGAAGTCCGTGCAGAACGAGGACGGCGGCTGGGGCTACAGCCCCGGCACCCCCAGCGACGTCAACTCCACCTCCGTCGTCATCGGCGCCCTGACCGCCACGGAGACGGACCCCGGGAAGGTGGTCAAGGACGGCAAGTCCCCGTACGACGCGCTGCTGACCTTCGCCCTGCCCTGCGCGAAGGACAAGGGCGCGGGCGCCTTCGCCTTCCAGCCCGACAAGGACGGCAAGCTGCTCCCCAACGCGGACGCGACCGCCGCCGGTGTCCTCGGCGCGCTCGGCAAGGGCCTGGTCACCGAGGCCGGCGACAAGGCCGACGCCGCCTCGTGCACCGACTCGGACAAGCCCACCCGGGAGGGCGCCGCCGCCAACGCCGCCGCGTATCTCACCGCCACGCTCGCCAAGGACGGCCACCTCGTCTCCGCCCTCGGCGGCTCCGCCGACCAGCCCGACTACGGCAACACGGCCGACGCGGTGGTCGCCCTCGCCGCGCAGGGCGGGGCGGACCGGGCGGCCGAGCCGCTGGCCTGGCTGGAGAAGAACGCCGCGAAGTGGGCCGCGGAGAGCGGCCCGGCCGCCTACGCCCAGCTGATCTTCGCCGCCCACGCCACGGGCACCGACCCGCGCGACTTCGGTGGCACGGACCTGGTGGCGAAGCTGAACGCGACCGGACCGGCCCCGCAGGGTGCGGCGGCGAAGGACACGGCCACCGCGAGCGACGCGGACCCGGCGGAGGAGAAGGACGACGAATCCGGCTTCGGCGTCTGGTGGTTCGTCGGCGTCTGCCTGGTCTTCGGCATCGGCATCGGCTTCCTGCTCAGCGGCCGCAACAAGAAGCAGCAGCCGTGACGCCCCGCCGCCTCGCTCTTCTCCTCCTGGCCGCGTTCCTGCTGGTCGCGAACGCGGGTCAGGCGCAGGCCGCCGGGTACCGCTACTGGTCCTTCTGGGACCGCGACGGCGGGACATGGGTCTACGCCACCCAGGGCCCATCCCTGGTCCGCCCCTCCGACGGCGATGTGCAGGGCTTCCGCTTCGCGGTGAGCGAGGACTCGGGCGACGCGGCCCAGCCGCGCGGCACCGCGGACTTCGCGACGATCTGCGCAAAGACCCCGGCCGAGGACGGCAGCAAGCGGGTGGCGCTGGTCCTGGACTTCGGCACGGCGTCCGACGCCCCGTCCGGCGAGACCCCGCCCGCCCCGCGCACGGCCTGCGCCCGGGTCTCCCCCGAGGCGACGACGGCCGACGCCCTGGCCGCCGTCGCCGGACCCCTGCGCTACGACACCAACGCCCTGCTGTGCGCGATCGCGGGCTACCCGAAGTCGGGCTGCGGGGAGCAGGTGTCGCAGAAGGAGAACCGGACGACCACGGCAGCCCCGGAGACCGCGGCGGCCAAGGGGGACGGGGAGGACGGGGACGGCCCGTCGGTCGGCCTCTACGCGGGCATAGCGGTGGTGGCAGCCCTGGCCGCCGCGGCAACCTGGCAAGCAAGGCGGCGCAGAAATGCACCCCGCTGAAGCCGCCCAACCTGCGGGCAGTCAGGCCGCCCAACCTGCGGGCAGTCAGGCCGCCCAGCCTGCGGGCAGTCGTGCCGCTGGGGCGGCACGGGTGGGCGCAGGCGGCACCCTGTCAGCGCGGGCAAGCGCCCCCACCCCCGCCGCCACCCACCGGCACCGGGCAACCGCCCTGCACCCCGGCGCCTGGTGGCTCTGGGCGCTAGCCCTGGGCACCGCCGCCACCCGCACCACCAACCCCCTCCTCCTCGCCCTCCTCGTCACGGTCTCCGCCTACGTCGTCATCACCCGCCGCCCGCACACCCCCTGGTCCCGCTCCTACGGCGCCTTCGTCAAACTCGCCCTCGCCGTCCTCCTCATCCGCCTGCTGTTCACCACCGTCCTGGGCTCCCCCATCCCCGGCACCCACACCCTCCTCACCCTCCCCGAAGTCCCCCTCCCCGACTGGGCGCAGGGCATCCGCCTCGGCGGCCGGGTCACCGCGGAGGGCCTCACCTTCGCGCTGTACGACGCGATGAAGCTGGCCACCCTCCTCATCTGCGTCGGCGCCGCCAACGCCCTCGCCAACCCCTCCCGCCTCCTCAAGTCCCTCCCCGGCGCCCTCTACGAGATGGGCGTCGCCGTCGTCGTCGCCCTCACCTTCGCGCCGAACCTCATCGCCGACGTCCAGCGCCTGCGCGCCGCCCGCCGCCTGCGCGGCCGCCCCGACCGCGGCGTCCGGGGCCTGCTCCAGGTGGGGCTCCCCGTCCTGGAGGGCGCCCTGGAACGCTCCGTCGCCCTCGCCGCCGCGATGGACGCCCGCGGCTACGGCCGTACCGCCCGGGTCCCGGCCCCCGTCCGCCGTACCACCGCCGCCCTCACCCTCGGCGGCCTGCTCGGCATCTGCGCCGGGACGTACGGCCTGCTGACCGCGGCGGGCGGCACGTACGGCATCCCCGTGCTGCTGGCCGGCGTCGCCGCCGCCGTCGGCGGCCTGTGGCTCGGCGGCCGGCGCACGGTCCGCACCCGCTACCGCCCCGACCGCTGGGACGCCCGCGCCTGGCTGGTCACCGCGTCAGGCGCGGCGGTGGCGGCGCTCCTGTTCCTGGCCGCCGCCCGCGACCCGGCCGCACTGCACCCGGGGGTGGTCCCGCTGGTCGCCCCGGCCCTCCCGCTGTGGCCGGCGGCGGCCGTACTCGTCGGGCTGCTCCCGGCGTTCATCACCCCCGCACCCGAGCCCGTATCCGCCAAGGAGCCGTCGTGATCCGCTTCGAGGACGTGTCGGTCACCTACGACGGCGCGACCGAACCCACCGTCCGGGGCATCGACTTCGAGGTCCCCGAGGGCGAACTCGTGCTGCTCGCCGGTCCCTCCGGCGTCGGCAAGTCCACCGTCCTCGGCGCGGTCGGCGGCCTCGTCCCGCACTTCACCGGCGGCACGCTGAGCGGCCGGGTCACCGTGGCCGGCCGCGACACCCGCACCCACAAGCCGCGCGAACTCGCCGACGTGGTGGGCACGGTCGGCCAGGACCCGCTGTCGCACTTCGTGACCGACACCGTCGAGGACGAACTGGCCTACGGCATGGAGTCGTTGGGCCTCGCCCCGGACGTGATGCGCCGCCGCGTCGAGGAGACCCTGGACCTGCTGGGCCTGTCCGACCTGCGCTCCCGCCCGATCGCCACGCTCTCCGGCGGCCAGCAGCAGCGGGTCGCCATCGGCTCGGTCCTCACCCCGCACCCCGACGTCCTGGTCCTGGACGAGCCCACCTCCGCCCTGGACCCCGCCGCCGCCGAGGAGGTGCTGGCCGTCCTCCAGCGCCTGGTCCACGACCTCGGTACGACGGTCCTGCTGGCCGAGCACCGCCTGGAGCGGGTCATCCAGTACGCCGACCAGGTCGTCCTGCTCCCGGCCCCCGGCGAGGCACCGCTCATCGGCGCCCCGGCGGACGTGATGGCCGTCTCCCCGGTGTACCCGCCGGTGGTGGAGCTGGGCAGGCTGGCGGGCTGGTCGCCGCTGCCGCTGACGATCCGGGACGCCCGCCGCCGGGCGTCCGGGCTGCGGGACGGCCTGGCCGACCGGCAGATCCCGGACCGCACCCCGCCGCCGTCCGCACCGCTCCCGGCACCCCCCGCCCCCCGGCCCGCCCCCGCCCGGTGGCGCCGCCGCGGGAAGGCCCAGCAGGCCACCTCCTCCCCTGCCCCGTACGCCGCCGAGGTCTCGTCCCTCGCCGTGCGCCGCGACCGCGTGCAGGCCCTGCGCCACGTCGACCTGACGGTCGTCCCCGGCGAGACGGTCGCCCTGATGGGCCGCAACGGCGCCGGGAAGTCGACGCTGCTCTCGGCACTCGTGGGCCTCGTCGCACCGTCGGCGGGTTCGGTGCGGGCCGGGGACGCCGTACCGCACCGCACGGCCCCCCGGGACCTCGTACGGCGGGTCGGCCTGGTTCCGCAGGAGCCCCGGGACCTGCTGTACGCCGACACGGTCGCCGCCGAGTGCGCGGCCGCCGACCGGGACGCGGATGCGGCGCCCGGCACCTGCCGTTCCCTGCTCTCCGAACTGCTCCCCGGCGTGGCGGACGACACGCACCCCCGTGACCTGTCGGAGGGTCAGCGCCTCACCCTCGCGCTGTCCGTCGTCCTGACCGCCCGTCCGCCCCTCCTCCTCCTGGACGAGCCGACGCGCGGCCTGGACTACGCGGCGAAGGCCCGGCTGGCCGGCATCCTGCGCGCCCTGGCGGCCGAGGGTCACGCGATCGTGCTGGCCACGCACGACGTGGAACTGGCCGCCGAGCTGGCCCACCGGGTGGTCCTGCTCGCCGAGGGCGAGGTGATCGCCGACGGCCCGGCCGCGGACGTGGTGGTGGCCTCCCCGTCCTACGCCCCGCAGGTGGCGAAGGTGCTGGCGCCGCGCAAGTGGCTGACCGTGGCCCAGGTGCGGGAGGCGCTGGCATGACCGGCGGCTCCGCTCCGCAGCGCCAGGCGCGCGCCGTACGCCTCGGCCCCCGTTCGGTCGCCGCCCTGGTGCTGGTCAGCGCGGTGGGCGTGGCGGGCTTCGGGTGGCCGTTCCTGGCCCCGCCGGACGCCTCGCTGAACGCGCACGCGCAGGACGCGCCGTGGCTGTTCGCGGGCGTGCTGGTGCTGCTGGTGGCGGTGGTGGCGGCGACGATCTCGGAGTCGGGTCTCGGCCCGAAGGCCGTGGCGATGCTCGGCGTCCTGGCGGCGGCGGGCGCGGCCCTGCGTCCCATCGGCGCGGGGACGGCCGGCCTGGAGCCGATGTTCTTCCTCATGGTGCTCAGCGGCCGGGTCCTCGGCCCCGGCTTCGGCTTCGTGCTGGGCTCGATCACCATGTTCGCGTCCGCGCTGCTGACGGGCGGGGTGGGGCCGTGGATGCCGTTCCAGATGCTGGCGATGGGCTGGTTCACGATGGGCGCGGGCCTGCTGCCGGGCCCCGACCGGCTGCGCGGCCGCGCGGAGCTGCTGATGCTGGCGGCGTACGGCTTCCTGGCGGCCTTCGCCTACGGCACGGTGATGAACCTCGCGGGCTGGACCTTCATGAACACGCTCGCCTCGAACATCGCCTTCGACCCGGACGCCTCGGTCCCCGACAACCTGGCCCGCTTCCTGGCCTACTGCCTGGCCACGTCACTGGGCTGGGACGGCGGCCGCGCCGCCATGACGGTCGTGCTGACCCTCTCCCTCGGCACCCCGCTCCTGCGGGCCCTGCGCCGCGCGACCCGCAGGGCGGCCTTCGAGGCGCCGGTCACGTTCGAGCAGGCCGACGAGGTGAGCCGCCCCACGTGAGCCGCCTCACCTACGAAGCGGCCTCGTAGCCGGGGACCGCTCGCCGGCCGGGCCGCACGGCGCCCCGGCGCGGCACCGGCCACCGGCGCTACGACCCTCCTTAGCAAAAGGGACGATTGCGGACGACCGGCCCGCCTGTTTCCCTGAACCGGTCGCCAGGCGCCGACGCCCTCCCGGGCAGCGGCGCCGACGCATGCCGGGCCGGTGTGCGCCGACGCCCCTGTCCCCGAAGAAAGGCCCTCCGTTGACCGCCGCGTCCCTCCTCCGTTCCGTCGCCACCCCGAAGAAGGCCCTCGCGGGTGCCGCCCTGGCCGCGGCCACCTGCGGCTCCCTGATCGCCGCCGCGCCCGCGCAGGCCGCGACGCCGGCCTCCTCGGCGCAGGCGACCGCGAAGAAGATGATCGGCGACTCGGCCGAGTTCCAGTGCTTCTCGAAGATCGTCGACCACGAGAGCGACTGGGACATCCACGCCACCAACGCCTCCAGCGGCGCCTACGGCCTGGTCCAGGCCCTGCCGGGCTCGAAGATGGCCTCGGCGGGCTCCGACTGGAAGACCAACGCGGCCACCCAGATCGAGTGGGGCCTGGACTACATGAAGGACCGCTACGGCAGCGCCTGCGACGCCTGGAGCTTCTGGCAGTCCAACGGCTGGTACTGACCCGCCTCCTCGCCCCGCTCCCCCGTTCACGAAGGCGGCGGCCCCTGATCCCGGGGCCGCCGCCTCCGTGTGGTGGCACGCCGCGCCAAGCCGGACTAGCTGTGGGTGCTCACCGCGGTCCGGAAGCGGCGGCGGTATTCCGTCGGGGTCGTGTCGAGTCTGCGGCGGAAGGCTCTGACCAGGGTGTCGACGGTGCCGAAGCCGCAGGCGGTGGCGATGTGCTGGAGGGTCGCGTCGGTGGATTCGAGCTGCTGGCGCGCCGCTTCCACGCGCGCCGACTCGACGTACGCGTACGGGGTGGTGCCCAGCTCGGTCTTGAAGATGCGGGTGAGCTGCCGGTCGCTGACGTGGGCGTGGGCCGCGAGGTCGGCGACAGTGAGGGGCTCGGCGATGTGGCGCAGGATGTGGTGGCGGAGGTCCTCGACGCGCCGGGTCGTGGAGACCTGCTCCAGCGGGACGCTGAACTGGCTCTGTCCGCTGGGCCTCTTCAGGTACATCACGAGCTGCCGGGCCACCCGCAGCGCCACCGCCTCGCCCAGGTCGTCGGCGACGAGGGCGAGGGCGAGGTCCAGGCAGGAGCTGATGCCCGCGCCGGTCCACACGTCGCCCTCGCGGATGAAGATCGGGTCGGCGTCGACCCGGACCTCGGGATGCTCGTCGGCGAGCTGCCGCGCGGTCGACCAGTGCGTGGTGGCGCGCTTGCCGTCGAGCAGCCCGGCGGCGGCCAGGACGTGCGCTCCGACGCAGACGGACGTGACCCGCCGGGTCCGTTCCGCGAGACGCCGCACCCACTCGACCACGGTGGGGTCGGTGAGCGCCCGGACCCGGCGCCGGTCGTCGAGTTCGACCGCGCCGGGCACGATCAGGGTGTCGATGCGCCGCCCGGACAGGTCGTCGAAGGTGGCGTCGGGCAGGACGCGGACGCCGGCGGCGGTGGTGACCGGGCCGGTGGCCGCGGCGGCGAGCAACACCTCGTAACCCGCCGCGTGCTCCGTCTCGCGCCGCGCGAGGGAGAACACCTCCGGCGGTCCGGTGACGTCGAGCAGGTCGACGCCCTCGAAGAGCACGACGACGATCAGTCGTCCCACGCAGTTCACGGTCCCTCCCACGGTCACCCGGCCACATCCCTACACGGTCATGTCGGTATCTGCAGGTTAGACGACATTGCCGACATCACCGGGCGGCCCTAGCGTCGTAGGAGCAGGCCAACGACCGTCATTCCCAACCGAATTCAGGGAGCCACCGTGCCCAGAACCACCTTGCGCCGCCTCAGCGGACTCGACGACACCCCCGCCGAGCTCGCCGACTCCACCCTCGTCCTCGTCGACTACCAGAACACCTACACGACCGGCGTGATGGAACTCGACGGCTGGCAGGACGCGCTCGACGCGGGGGCCCGGCTGCTGGCCCGCGCCCGGCGGGAGGGCGCCAAGGTCGTCCACGTCGTGCACGACGGCGGCGAGGGCTCCCCGTACGACCTCGGGGCCGAGATCGGGCAGATCCACCCGAGCGTCGCGCCGGTGGACGGCGAGGCCCTCGTCACCAAGAAGGCGCCGGACTCCTTCTTCGGCACCGACCTCGGCGAGCACGTCGACGCGGCGGGCAACAACGACCTCGTCGTCATCGGCTTCATGACGCACATGTGCGTGGCCTTCACCGCCCAGGGCGCCTTCCTGCGCGGCAACCGCCCCACGGTCGTCGCCGACGCCTGCGCCACCCGCGCCCTGCCGGTCGCGGACACCGAACTCGACGCCCGCCAGGTCCACTACGGCGCCCTCGCCACCATCGCCGACATGTACGGGGTCGTCGTCCCGTCGCACGACTCCCTGACCTAGGCCGAGCTTCTCCCGCTCGTCGAAGGGCGCATGGGCACCACGGCCGGCCGGGCCGACCCGAGGGCCCGGGCGGTGATCGCGACGGCGTGCGCGTGCCTGGACGCCGCCTCGATGGCGTGGGTCGTCAACGACGGCCAGGGCGACATCATGGACCTGTACGACGAGTGCGTGGCCGCGGTACGCGGCTGATCCGCCGCCCGGTCCAGGTCAACGTTTCTGTTCGATTTATCGTCTTCGCACGTGTCCCCGCCGTGCACCCCGACGACGCCGAACGGAAAACCCGACCGTGGCCCCTGCCGAACTGACCGTCCCCCGGACCGAACGGCGTCGGGACAGACGCGCGAGCGACACCCTGCGCGCCTTCGGGCGCCGGCATCGCGTGCCGCTGCTCGCGACCCTGCCCACCATCCCGCTGTACGCGGTGTGGTGGGCGTTTCTCGCCACCGGCGGCGGTGACCTCGCCGCGCAGGAGGCGTGGGCGGACTTCGCGTCGCGGCACGGCGGTTCGGCCTACGGGCTGTTCTGGTACGGCGGGGTGCACACCGCCAACTACAGCGTCATCTCGCCGTACTTGATGGCGCTGGTCGGCGTGCGCGCCGTCACGGTCGGGTCCGGGCTCGCCGCCTCCTGGCTCGCGGCCGTGCTGATCGTGCGGTGCGGGGTGCGCAGGCCGGTGTGGCCCGCGCTGCTCGCCTCCCTCGCGCTCTGGTGCGACGTGGCCTCGGGCCGGACCACCTTCGCGCTCGGCGTCGCCCTCGCGCTGGCCGCCTGTGTGCCGCTGGTGCGGGAGCGGCGGCTGTGGCTCGCCGCCGGGTACGCGGCGCTGGCGACGTCGGCCTCGCCGGTGGCCGGGCTGTTCCTGGCCGTCGTGGGGGCGGCGTTCCTGCTGGTGCGGGACTGGCGGCGGGCCCTGGTGCTGCTCATACCCCCGGCGGCCGTCGTCGGGCTGACGACGCTGTTCTTCCCCTCCACGGGGGAGCAGCCGATGCCGTTCGCCCGGATATGGCCGCCGGTCGTGCTCGGCCTCGCCGTCACCGTGCTGGCCCCGCGTACCTGGCGGGTCGCCCGGTGGAGCGGGGCCGTCTACGCGTTCGGGACCGTGCTGACGTATCTGATCGCCTCGCCGGTCGGCACCAACGTCGAGCGGTTCGCGGAGCTGTTCGCGCCCGCCGTGCTGCTGGCCGCGCTGCTCACCGCCCCTCCCGCGCTCACCGCGGCCCGGTCGCGGCGGCTGGTGTCGGGGCTGCTGGCCGTCTCGGTCGTCTACTCCGCGGGGTGGGTGGGCAAGAAGACCGCCGACGACCTGAAGGTGTCCACCGTCGTACCGGACTGGGCCGCCGAGACGGACGGTGTCGTGGGCGCCCTGAAGGGGCTCGGCGCCGATCGCGCGCGGGTGGAGGTGGTGCCCGCCCGCAACCACCGCGAGGCCACCCTGCTCGCCCCGCACGTCAACCTGGCCCGCGGCTGGAACCGGCAGCTCGACGTGGAACGCGGGCGCCTCTTCTACGACGGCACCTTCTCCGCGGCCACCTACCGGGAGTGGCTGGACCGGTGGGCGGTGGGCTTCGTGGTCGCCCCGCTCGGCAAGCCGGACGGTCCGGCGAGGGCCGAGGCCGAGCTGGTGCGGGACCCGGAGCTGCGGCCCGCGTGGCTGGAGCCCGTCTGGCGGGACGCGCACTGGCAGGTCTTCCGGGTACGGGACGCCGTACCGCTGGTCTCCGCGCCCGGCACCGTCGTGACCGCCGCCCCCGCCGATCTGGTGCTGCGCGTGGCGCGGCCCGGCCCGGTGACCGTGCGGATCGCCTGGTCGCCGTGGCTGCGCAGCGACGGCGGGTGCCTGGCGCGGGACGGCGAGTTCGCCCGGCTGACCGTCGACGCGCCGGGCGAGTACCGGATCAGCTCCCGGTACGGTCCTTCGCCGGGGGCGGGGGGTCGCTGCTGACGCCGGCCCCCGCGGCGGGCTCCCCGGCGGTCTTCGCGCCCGCCGCGGGCTCCTCTGCCGTCTTCGCGCCCGCCGCCGGTTCCCCGGCCGTCCGGGCCGCCACCGCCGCCACCGCCGCCACCGCCGCCACCGCCGCCACCGCCGTGGCCGTCCTGGCCCTCGGGCCCTGGAACCAGTACGTCAGTCCGAAGCCCGCCGCGACCACGGCCGCGCCGCCCACCGCGTCCAGGACCCAGTGGTTGCCGGTCGCCACGATCGCCGAGACGGTGAAGAGCGGGTGCAGCAGGCCCAGCGCCTTCATCCACACCCTGGGCGCGATGATCGCGATCACCATCCCGCACCACAGCGACCAGCCGAAGTGCAGCGACGGCATCGCCGCGTACTGGTTGGTGAGGTGCGTCAGCGTGCCGTAGTCCGGCTTGGTGAAATCCTGCACGCCGTGCACGGTGTCGATGATGCCGAGCCCCGGCATCAGCCGCGGCGGGGCGAGCGGGTAGAGCCAGAAGCCGACCAGGGCCAGCAGGGTGGCGAAGCCCAGGGAGGCGCGGGCCCAGCGGTAGTCGACCGGGCGGCGCCAGTACAGGACGCCGAGGACGGTCAGCGGCACGACGAAGTGGAACGACGTGTAGTAGAAGTCGAAGAAGTCCCGCAGCCAGCCGACCTTCACCACCGCGTGGTTGATCGCGTGCTCGATGTCGATGTGCAGGAAGCGCTCGATGTCGAGGATCTGCGTCCCGTGCTCCTCGGCACGCTCCCGGCCCGCCGAGTTGCTGCCGCCGGTCGCCGCGAGGCGGACCTGGGAGTAGGCGGCGTAGGTGACCCGGATGAGGAGCAGTTCCAGCAGGAGGTTGGGACGGGTCAGGACCCGGCGCAGGAACGGCAGCAGCGGGACGTGCTTGAAGCGGGTCGGCACCGGCGGCGCGTAGGCCGTCGGAACCGGGTTGTCGAAGTACGGCGACGTGCGGGCCAGGAAGGGCACGGCGACGGCGGCGGCCAGCGCGGCCAGCAGCACGACGTTGTCCCGCAGCGGGTACAGGGCCGACATGTTCGGCAGCATCATCTTCGCGGGCAGCGTCATCACCAGGACGACCGCGACCGGCCACACGTACCGGTCGGAGGCCCGCTTGCCGACCCGGCCGACCACCGCGGGCAGCACCCACAGCAGCTGGTGCTGCCAGGTGGCCGGGGAGACGGCGACGGCCGCGCAGCCGGTGACGGCGACGGCGAGCAGCAGCTGGCCGTCGCGGGCGTAGCGCACGGCGCGGCGCAGGGCGAGGATGGCGACGGCCGCGCCGAGCAGGAGGAAGAGGGCGATCTCCAGCGGGCCGTTGAGGCCCAGCCGGAGCAGGGCGCCGTGCAGCGACTGGTTGGCGAGGTCGTCGGCCTCGCCGCCCAGGCCGACGCCGGCCATGTGGTGCACCCAGTACGTGTACGAGTCCTGCGCCATGGCGGCCCAGGCGACGGCGGTGCAGGCGACGAAGGTGACCGCGGTGGACAGGGCGGCGCGTCGGCGGTCGGTGAACCAGAGCAGCGGGACGAAGAGCAGGACGGTCGGCTGGAAGGCGGCGGCGACGCCGATCAGCACGCCGCCCACGCGGTCGCCCCGGGCCCCGCGCACGGCGAAGCAGCCGAGCAGGACGAGGAGGACCGGGATGATGCTGGTCTGCCCGAGCCAGAACGCGTTGCGCACCGGGAGCGAGAGCATCAGCAGGCTGATGGCGACCGGCGCGGCCAGCAGCGCCGTACGGCGTCCGACCGGCTGGGGCAGGGCGCGGGCGGCGACCAGGCCGAGGGCGACGACGAGCAGCAGCGAGCCGAAGGTCCAGCCCCAGCCCAGGGCCTGCTCGGCGGCGCGGGTGAAGGGTTTGAGGACCAGGCCGACGAACGGCGTGCCGGTGAACTGCGTGGAGTCGTAGAGCGACCCCTCCACGTGCAGGACGCCGTGCTCGCCCACCCAGGTCTCCAGGTCCGTCAGGCGCTCCCCCTGGGGGGTGCTGAGGACCGCGGCCACCTGCCGTACGGCCAGGACGGCGGCGATCAGCCACAGACCGAGGCGTGCGACCCGCCAACGTGCTCTGCTCACGTCGGCGGCCGAGGCTCCGAAGGACTCCGCCGGTCGCCCACTGTGCTCCGCATTCGCCACGCCTCGTCGGCCTCCCGCCCCGCTCGTACCCTGCGTACCGCGCTCGTGTACGCAGTGTGTCGTCCCTGCGAACCCTACGAGGCTCGCACCACCCCCGGAGGAAGACGCGAGCACCCCCCACTCAACCTGACAGCCGTCCGCAGTTCGATTCGGGGAGCGAGAAGGATCACAGCTCGCGACCGGGCGGACGGCGCGCGGCGCGCGCATGTCCCCTGCGTGTACGCCATTTTGGTGCACAGTGCAACGAAAAGCATACCGGGCGTAAGCGGCGCATCAGCGCCTATGGTCGCTTTTCTGCCCGTGGCCGCGTGCCGCGGGCTCTTTCCGGCCCGGCGACAGCGCCCGCCGTGCGGGTCGTGGCGTTCCTCCGCCTCCGTCCCTGTCCCCGTCGAAAGTAGGCGAGCGTAGTTTTGTCGGCCGCCCCCGTCGCCGCTGCTCCTCCGTCCCGTACGACCCCCGCACCCGTCCCGCGTGCCGCCGGCGCGCCCACCGCCACCGATCCCGCGCTCGTGCGGCGCGCCGTCAAGGCGGCGGCCCTGGGCAACGCCATGGAGTGGTTCGACTTCGGCGTCTACAGCTACATCGCCGTGACGCTGGGCAAGGTCTTCTTCCCCTCCGGCAACCCGACCGCGCAGCTGCTGTCCACCTTCGGCGCCTTCGCTGCGGCGTTCCTGGTCCGGCCGCTGGGCGGCATGGTCTTCGGCCCGCTCGGGGACCGCGTCGGGCGGCAGAAGGTGCTCGCCCTGACGATGATCATGATGGCGGCGGGCACGTTCGCCATCGGACTCATCCCGTCCTACGCGACGATCGGCGTCTGGGCGCCGGTGCTGCTGCTGGCCGCGCGGCTCGTGCAGGGCTTCTCCACCGGCGGTGAGTACGCGGGCGCCTCCACCTTCATCGCCGAGTACGCGCCGGACAAGCGGCGCGGCTTCCTGGGGAGCTGGCTGGAGTTCGGCACGCTCGCCGGGTACATCGGCGGCGCCGGTCTGGTGACGCTGATGACGGCGCTGCTCTCGGACGGCGACCTGATGTCGTGGGGCTGGCGCATCCCGTTCCTGATCGCCGGGCCGATGGGCATCGTGGGGCTGTACCTGCGGATGCGTCTGGAGGAGACCCCGGCGTTCGCGGCCGAGGTGGCGAAGGCGGAGACGGAGCGGCCGAAGGTGCCGCTGCGGGAGATGGTCACCGGCCAGTGGCGGGCACTGCTGCTCTGCGTCGGCCTGGTGCTGGTCTTCAACGTCACCGACTACATGCTGCTGTCGTACATGCCGAGCTATCTGACCAGCGAGCTGGAGTACGACGAGACGCACGGGCTGCTCGTGGTGCTGGGCGTGATGGCGCTGATGATGGTCGTCCAGCCGTTCGCGGGCGCGCTGACCGACCGGGTCGGGCGGCGGCCGGTGATCGCGGCGGGCTGCGCGGGCTTCCTTCTGCTGTCCGTCCCGGCGCTGCTGCTGATCCGCGAGGGCAGCCTGCTCGCGGTGGCGCTGGGCATGGGCGCGCTGGGCATGCTGCTGGTCTGCTTCACGGCGTCGATGCCGTCGGCGCTGCCGGCGCTGTTCCCGACGCGGGTGCGGTACGGCTCGCTGTCGATCGGCTTCAACGTCTCGGTGTCGCTGTTCGGCGGGACGACGCCGCTGGTGGTGACCGCACTGATCGGGGCGACGGGCGACATGATGATGCCCGCGTACTACATGATGGCCGCGGCCGTGGTCGGCGGCGTGGCGGTCTGGTTCATGACCGAGTCAGCGGGACGCCCGCTGCCGGGCTCGGCACCGGCGGTGGAGGGGCGTTAGGCACCCCGGGCGGGAGCCGGCCCCCCGGCGCTGCCGCTGCGGCCTCCGGGCCGCTCTGCCAGACTGCCGGGGTGATGGTCAGACTTGCGGAAGAGCGAGACTTCCCCGGCTTCCTCGGCCTGGCGGCCCAGGTGGAGCACTGGTTCGGCCCGATGGTCGAGGACGCGGGGTTCCATGAGGCGGTGCGCGAGCACATCCGCCGGAACGAGGCACTCGTCGCCGTGCCCTCGGACCCGGGCACGGAACCGGACCCGGGCACGGACACGGACCTGCTCGGCGGGCTCCTGTTCGGGGCGGGCGCGGACACGCCGGTCCACCACGTCCACTGGCTGGTCGTGTCGCAGCGGGCGCGGGCGGGCGGAGTGGGCCGTGAGCTGATGCGGGACGCGCTGCGCAGGTGGGTGCGGGGACCGGCCGACGTCGAGGTGGTCACGTTCGGGGCCGACCATCCCGGCGCTGCCGCGAGCGGCGCCCGCGCCTTCTACGAGCGCCTCGGCTTCACCCCCGCCGAAACGGTCGCGCCCGGCCCGGAGGGCGGCTCCCGCCAGCTCTTCCGCCGCACCGTGGCCGCGGGAGGCCCGGTATGAGCGAGTCACGGCTCTGGGACGAGGTCGACGCCTACTTCACCGGCCACCTCGCGCCCGAGGACGAGGCCCTGGCAGCCGCCCGCCGGGAGAGCGACGCCGCCGGACTGCCACAGGTGAACGTCACCGCCGGCCAGGGCAAACTCCTGCAGCTCCTCGCCCGGATCCAGGGCGCCCGCACCATCCTGGAGATCGGCACCCTCGGCGGCTACAGCACCATCTGGCTGGCCCGCGCCCTGCCCGCCGACGGCCGGCTGGTCACCCTGGAGTACAGCGCCCGGCACGCGGAGGTCGCCGTCCGCAACATCGCCCGCGCCGGCCTCGACCCCCTCGTCGACGTACGCGTGGGCCCCGCCCTGGAGTCCCTGCCGAAGCTCGCCGACGAGAACCCGGCGCCCTTCGACCTGGTCTTCATCGACGCCGACCGGCGCAACGACCCGCACTACCTCGAGTGGGCCCTGAGGCTCACCAGCACCGGCAGTCTGATCGTCCTCGACAACGTGGTCCGCGGCGGCCGCGTGGCCGACGCCGACGACACCGCCGCGGAGCTGCTCGGCATCCGCGCCGCCGTCGAGCTGATCGGCAGCCACCCCCGGCTCAGCGGCACCGCGGTCCAGACGGTCGGCCCCAAGGGGTACGACGGGTTCGCCCTGGCGCGCGTGCTGCCCTGACCGGCGGCCGGGCCTACACCTCGTGGTAGAAGCCGACGTTGACGCTGCGCGGCTCGGCGCGGTCCTGGACCACCACCTCGCCGCTGCCGCCCCTGGGCAGCGGCACGGTGCCGCCGTACGTCATGGGCTGCGCCGCCGTGTGCCCGCCGACGGTCAGCCGGACCTCGCAGGAGGGGTCCGGCTGGGAGCCGCGCAGCCAGGTCAGCCGCCAGGTGCCGTCCGGGCCGCACCGGAACTCCAGGTGCACCCGGGACACGAACAGCCAGTCGTCCGGCGTCGACAGCCGGCACACGGACCTGTCCCTGCCCACCCGCAGCACGGCGTCCGGCTCGCTGGGCGCGTCGGCCATCTGCATGCCGGCCGTGGCGCCCGCGTCCGCCGCGGTGACGGCGGCCATGGTGAGTTCGAGCACGTGCGCTCCTTCGAGGTCCGTCGGCTTGTCGCCGCCGCATGATAGATCGACCGGTGGAGTGGTGTCCGGCACAATGGGGACATGACCGAGCGGAAGCCACCCGGCGTCGACTTCGAGTCCTGGGTCGACAAACAGATTCGAGACGCGGACGCCCGAGGCGAGTTCGCCGAGCTGCCCGGCGCCGGCAAGCCGCTGCCCACCGAGATGGACAGCACCTACGACGAACTGTGGTGGGTCAAGCGGAAGATGGCCCGCGAGGGTTTCTCCGTGCTGCCGCCCACGCTGGCTCTGCGCAAGGAGGCGGAGGACGCCCTGGAGGCGGCGGCGAAGGCACCGTCGGAGCGGGTGGTGCGCCGCATCGTCGAGGAGATCAACGTCAAGATCCGCGACGTCATGTTCAAGCCGCCGCCCGGCCCCCCGCTGGGGCTGAAGCCCTACGACGTCGACGAGGTCGTACGGCAGTGGCGGGAGGGCCGGGCGGAGCGGTGACGCCCGTGGTTCACAGGCGCATCAGACGGTCCGCCAGCTCTCGGTAGTCCCGCAGGGCCAGGCGGAGTTGCTCGGTGTCGGTGCTGGGCGCGCCGCTGTCCGGCCCGACCTCCTGCCAGGAGGTGCGCAGGGTGCGGCGGCGGTCGGCCACGGCATCCGTGAAGCGGGCGGCGATCTCCTCCAGGACCCGGTCGGCCTCCTCGACGGAAGCACGCGGCGCGTCGACGAACCCGGCCACGGCGTGGTGCAGCCGCCGACCGAGCCGGTCGGAGTCACCGGGCGCTAGGAGCGGCCCGGCGGGCGTGGCCGCCGAGGGTGCTTCGGCAGCGACCGCGGACTCGGCGGTTGCCCCGGGCTCGGTGGTGGTCCCCGGTCGGGCGGGGGCGCCCGCACCGGCGGTGGTGCCGGGCTCGCGCGCGACGTCGGGTCCGGCAGTGGTGCCGCGCTCGCGCGCGATGTCGGGTCCGGCGGTGGGACCGCGGTCGCCTGTCGTGTCGGGCATGCCTCAGCTCTCCTTCGGCCGGCGCTTGCCGAGCGACCACGCGTGGGTCGTGCGGGGCGCGTGGGCGGCGGGGGCCGGTTCGCCGGCCTCCGTGCCGGTCCGCCGCCGCCCGGCGTCGTGACGGTCCGGGCGTACCAGCGCCTCGAACAGCGCTCGGGCCTCGACCAGGGACGCGCGCATCTCCTCCGTGCCCGCACCGCCGTCCCGCGCGTCGTCCACGCGGGCGTGCGTCACGCGGTGCACACGGCGGTAGCCCTCCACATGGTGGACATGGTGCACGGACAGCGCCGTGAGCTGCTCCTCGTACTGTCCGCCGTCCGGGAAACCCCGCGCGGCGGCGAGTTCCGCGAGCAGCCGGTCCGCTTCGCCGACCGCCTCGCGCGGGGAGTCGACGAAGCGCTCCTGGGCCGCCGCCCAGCGCGCCTCGAAGCGCTCGCGCTCGGCGGGTTCCAGCGGGCGGGTGCGCAGCGACCCGTGCCGCCGCACCCGTTCGGCCAGTTCCCGCTCGGCGGCCTTGGTGTCACCGTCGTGCCGGGCCACGGCCAGGTCGTACTCGGGCCCGAAGCGCCGCTTCAGGCTTCCGCCGTGCTGGGGGCCCCGTGCGCGCAGGGCGAGGACGGCCGCGACGACGAGCACGACCGCCACGATCACGATCAGAGCGATGATCACGCCTGTGGACATGAGTGCCTTCCGGGTTTTCGGCCTGCCGGCTCTCCGAGCGGGCCGGTTCGCCGTTCGTGTTGCCCCGCAGTCCGCGCTCAAACGGCGCACGGCGTGCGCCGAGCCCGCACGGGTGGGAAAATACGCTTGCCCGGCACGCCGGTACCCCGCCGACAATGCCCGTCATGACCTGGACCGTCGCCCCGGAACCGTACGACTCCCCCGTCGCCGCCGCCCTCTGGCGCGCGTACTACACGGAGGTGAGCGACCGCTGGTACCAGCTGCACGAGGGGCGCGCCACGGACCCCGACGAGCTGGAGCGGGAGATCGCCGCGTACCCCGGGGCCGACCTCGTACCGCCCCGGGGCCGGCTGCTGGTCGCCCGCCACGGCGGCGAACCGGCCGGCAGCGCGGGCTTCCGGCTGCTGGACGACACCACCGCCGAGCTGACCCGGGTGTTCCTGTACGGCCCGATGCGCGGCCGGGGCGGCGCCGCGCTGCTCGTGCGGGCCGCCGAGGACGCGGCACGGGCGGTCGGGGCCCGGCGCATGGTCCTCGACACACGGGGCGACCTCGTCGAGGCCCGCGCCCTGTACGCGCGCCTCGGCTACACGGAGACCGAGGCGTACAACGAGAGCCCGTACGCCGAGCACTGGTTCCACAAGCCGCTGTGCCGGGAGTCCTGAGCGGGCTCAGCCGCCCACGCGCGCGGTGTGACCGGTTATGACCGTTTCAGTCCGCCAGGAAGCCGGTATTCCGGGGGCGTGTGCGCCCAAGTATGGAGAAGATCTGCATAATCTCTGGAGTTCGCGAGGGGAGTCGCGAGTCGCGAGGGGAGGGACGAACGCGTGGATCAGCAGAGGGAGCCGTCGCAGGAGCGGCCTGCGGGGGCCTCGTGCCCGGAGTGCGGCACGCCCAGGGCGGCGGACAACACGCCGTCCTGCGCCTGCGGAACCAGGGCGTCCGACGCCCTGCGCGACGCCCGCACCGCCCAGGCGGCAGCGGCGGAGGACTTCGACCCGCTGCGCATACGGCCGTACGTCGAGCTGGACGGGACCGACAAGCCGTCGGACACACCCGCCGCACCCGGCGCACCCGATGCATCCGGCGCATCCGACGCATCCGCTGAACGCCGCGCCGCACCCGCACCCGCGACCGCTTCCGCTTCCGCTTCCGCTTCCGACCCGGACGCCACCATGACGCTGCGCGCGGTGGACGCGGAGGCGACCTCCGCGCTGCCGACACCCCTCGCGCCCTCGACCGGGTCACCCAGCGCGCACGACCTGCGCCTGTTCGACGCGTCCACCACCGCGCCCCTCCCACAGGTGGATCCGGGAACGGCGGACGCCCATGGTTCGGCGGACGGCGGTGGACGACCGCCGCGGAGGCGACGCAAGGGCGTGCTGCTGAGCGCGGCCGGAGCGGTCGTGGTCGTGGTCGGCGCTGCGGGCTTCGCCGGCGGACTGTTCTCCTACGACACCCCGTCGCGCGACGGGGCGCTGCCGGACGAGGTCCGGGCGAGCGTGCCGGATCCGTCGACCAGCGAGGCCTCGCCGAGCGCGGAGCCGAGCGCGTCGTCCGCCGCACCGTCACCAACCGCGTCCCGCTCCGCGTCCGCGTCCGCTTCCCCGTCGGCCAGTGCGAGCGCCTCCGCCTCGCCGTCCGCGTCGAGCGCCTCGCCCACACCGTCCCGGTCGGCCGAGCCGACGCGGAGCACGACCGCACCGGCCGACGACGCCCCGCAGGAGTCCGAGGAGGAAGGACTCGCTCCGGGGGACGTCGGCCCCACGCTGCGGCGCGGCGACCAGGGCCCGGAGGTCGTCGAACTCCAGCAGCGTCTGACGCAGAAGTGGATGTACTGGGGCGATCTCAACGGCAACTACAACCGCCAGGTCGAGGACGCCGTCCGCCAGTACCAGTGGGAGCGCGGCATCCGCACCGACGGTGTCGGCGTCTACGGCCCGGACACCCGCCGCAAGCTGGAGTCGGAGACCCGGGAGCCGTAGCGGCGGCGGGGCCCTTGGCGGTCGGCGTCAGCCGATGTGCAGGCGCAGGCTGCCGTCCGCGTCGGCCTCGACCCGTACCCGCGTCAGGTCCTCGACGACCACGTCGGGCCCGTGGAACCCGGCCCGGGGTCCGACCCCCACGACCCGCATCCCGGCGGCCCGCGCGGCCGCGATACCGGCGCCGGAGTCCTCGAAGGCGATGCAGTCGGCGGGGGCGATGCCCAGTTCGGCGGCGCCCTTGAGGAAGCCCTCCGGGTCCGGCTTGCTCGCGCCGACCGACTCGGCAGTGACCCGGACGTCCGGCTGGGCGAGTCCGGCGGCGGCCATCCGCGCGGTGGACAGGGCCACGTCGGCCGAGGTCACCAGGGCGTGCGGCAGGCCGCGCAGCGAGGCGAGGAAGTCCGGCGCGCCGGGGATCGCGACGACGCCCTCGGTGTCGGCGGTCTCCTCGGCGAGCATGCGCGCGTTGTCGGCGTAGTTCTGCTCCATGGGCCGGTCCGGCAGCAGCAGCGCCATCGAGGCGTAGCCCTGCCGTCCGTGGACGACCTTCATGACCTCGTCGCCGTCCAGCCCGTGCCGGTCGGCCCAGCGTCGCCAGACGCGCTCGACGGCGGCGTCCGAGTTGACGAGGGTGCCGTCCATGTCCAGCAGCAGGGCACGGGCGGGCAGAACGGTGGTGGCGGTGGCCGTCATCGGCAGACTCCAAGGCGCGAGGAGGAAACAAGGCGGCCCCGCCCGCCGGTCAGGGAGAACGGGCGGGAGCCACTTTGTTCACCCACGGTACAAAACAGACCGGGGTTCGCGCCACCGCGCCCGGCACCCAGCCGACCCCGGCAGGCGCCCGGCAGGCGCCCGGCAGGCCCCGACACGCGCCCGGCCTGCCCCCGCACACGCTCAGCCGGCCGGCCGGCGCCCAGCCCGCGCCCAGCCCCCGCGCCCAGCCCGCGCTCAGCCCGCGATCGCCTCCCACAGGCTCCACACGCCGAGGCCCAGCATGAGCACCGCCGCGACCTTCGTGATCAGCCCCAGCGGCACCCGCTTCATCAGGGCCTTCCCGCCGACGATGCCCAGTCCGGCCACCGCCCACAGCGCGAGCACCGCGCCGAGGCCTACCGAGATCGGGTCGTCGTAGCGCGCCGCCAGGTTGGCCGTCATGATCTGCGTCAGGTCGCCGAACTCGGCGACCAGGATGAGCATGAATCCCGCCCCGGCGACCTTCCAGAAGGACTGGTCCTCCGGCTTGCGGATCTCCTCGTCCTCGTCGTCCTTCTTCATCAGCAGCACGGCGGCGCCGCCCAGGAACAGCACGCCGGTAACCGCGTGCACGATCTGCTGGGGCAGCAGCGTCAGCACACTGCCGGCCGCGACCGCGAGCACGACGTGCACGAGGAAGGCGGCGGCCACGCCCGCGAAGACGTACGAGGCGCGGTAGCGGGTGCCGAGGACGAGACCGGCGAGCGCGGTCTTGTCCGGCAGTTCGGCGAGGAAGACGACACCGAAGACGAGCGCCGTCACGGTCAGGCTGATCAAGATTCCTCAATCGGTCGGGGCCACCCCACCGAGAGTGCTGATTGCGCGGACTTCACGATCTCCGCGACGCGCGACACCTCGGCACGGCAGCACACGGATCCACCCCTGCCGTACGGCACGGGCGTGCACTGCTTGCCGAAGGTCTCGCTGGCCTGCCCCGCGTACGAGGCCTGCCTCCGGGCGCCGGCTCAGGCGGGCTGAGCAGTATGTCGACGGTCCGGCGAAGAGCTACTCCCCTTCTGCGCCGTCCATAGTACGCGACACCCCGGGCGGTGCCGAGGGCCGAAGGTCCCGTCCGGGGACCCTCGGCGCCCCGCCCGGGCTCTCACCCCCACTCCCGTCACGAGTCTCGTCACGCTTCTAGACGTGCCATGCACACGTCACTAACTTCTTACCGACCGCACACCCGTGCGCCATGCGGCGCCGCGAGCATTCCCCTGCCCGCGTCCCAACACCCCCACATCCCAAGGGAGTTCGCATGCCGAAGTTCTACGCGCGTCGACGGCTCGGTTTCCTCGCCGCGTTCACCGGGCTCATAGCCTCCGCCGGGCTCCTCAACGGCCCGGCCGCCTCCGCCGCCCTCCCCACCCCGGTCAGCGCGGCCACCGCCCGCACCTACCTCGCCAACCTCACGGTGGCCACCGAGGACCGCACCGGCTACGACCGCGACCTCTTCCCGCACTGGATCACGCAGTCGGGCACCTGCAACACCCGCGAGACGATCCTCAAGCGCGACGGCACGAACGTCGTCACCGACTCCTCCTGCGCCGCCACCAGCGGCAGCTGGTACTCCCCCTACGACGGCGCCACCTGGTCCGCCTCCTCCGACGTCGACATCGACCACCTCGTGCCGCTCGCCGAGGCCTGGGACTCCGGCGCCGACTCCTGGACCACCTCGCGGCGGCAGTCCTTCGCCAACGACCTGACCCGGCCCCAGCTCCTCGCCGTCACCGACAACGTCAACCAGTCCAAGGGCGACCAGGACCCGGCCACCTGGATGCCCTCGCGCAGCGCCTACCGCTGCACCTACGTGCGCGCCTGGGTGCAGGTGAAGTACTACTACGGCCTCTCGGTCGACTCGGCGGAGAAGTCCGCCCTGCAGGGCTACCTCGCGAACTGCTGACACCCCGCCCGGCATCCGTTCCGCCGCCCGTCCGTCGTCCGTTGCGCCGTCCGTTCGGCGCGGAACCTCCCCGCCGGCCTCCGTCGTTCCGTACCGTACGGGGCGACGGAGGAGAGGATCATCATGGCGGAACTGCGCCTGGGACCACTGCTGAGGTACACCGACGGTTCCCGCGCGACCGTCTGGGTCGAGACGGACGGCCCCTGCACCGCCGAGGTGCGCTGCGCCGACGGCGCCCGGGGCACGGCCCGCAGCTTCCTGATCGCGGGCCACCACTACGCCCTGGTCCAGGTCGACGGGCTGACGCCCGGCACGGCGACGGAGTACGAGGTGCTCCTCGACGGGGCGGGAGTGTGGCCGCCGCCCGACTCCCGCTTCCCGCCCTCCGTGATCGCCACGCCCACGGACGACGACGGCATGCGCGTCGCCTTCGGCTCCTGCCGCTGGGCGGCGCCGCCCGCGGGCGGCAAGGACCGGGTGGGGCCCGACGCGCTGGACACCCTCTCCGCCCGCGTCGCGGCCGACCCCGACGGCGCCCGTCCCGACGTGCTGCTGCTCCTGGGCGACCAGGTGTACGCCGACGAGATCTCCGACGCCACCCGCCACTGGATCGCCGGCCGGCGCGACGTGGCCGCGGGCCCCGGCGACCAGGTCGCGGACTACGAGGAGTACACCCGGCTCTACTACGAGTCCTGGCTCGACCCCGAGGTGCGCTGGCTGCTGTCCACCGTGCCCAGCTGCATGATCTTCGACGACCACGACGTCATCGACGACTGGAACACCTCCGCCGCCTGGCTCGCCGACATGCGGGCCACCGACTGGTGGCAGGAGCGGCTGCTGAGCGGGCTGATGTCGTACTGGGTCTACCAGCAGCTGGGCAACCTCTCCCCGGACGAACTGGCCGCCGACCCGCTCTACACGGCCGTCCGCGAGGCGCCCGACGGCACCGCGGTCCTGCGGGAGTTCGCCACCCGGGCGGACGCCGATCCGACCTCCGTCCGCTGGAGCTACCGGCGCGACTTCGGGCGCATACGACTGCTGATGGTCGACTCCCGCGCGGCCCGCGTCCTGGAGGAGGGCCGCCGCACGATGCTCGACCCGGGCGAGGCCGCCTGGCTGCGCGAACAGGTCCTGGACGGGCGGGGCGAGAGCGGGAGCGGGAGCGGAAAGGCGAGTGGAAACGCGGGCGGGGACGCGAGTGGGAGTGGGACTCGGAGCGGGGGCGAGGGCGGCTACGGCCGCGGCGCGTACGACCACCTGCTGATCGGCACCTCCCTGCCCTGGCTGCTGCCCCACCTGGTGCACGACGTGGAGGCGTGGAACGCGGCGATGTGCGGCGGCGAACGGGGCGCGCGCTGGGCGCGGCTCGGGGAACGGATCCGGCGCGGGGCCGACCTGGAGCACTGGTCCGCCTTCCCCTCCTCCTTCGACGCCCTCGGCGACCTGATCGCCGAGGCCGGTACCGGGCCGGGGGCTCCCGCGACCGTGAGCGTGCTGTCGGGCGACGTCCACCACGCCTACGTGGCCGAACCGTCGTGGCCCGGGCGGACACCCGACGCGCGGGTGGCCCAGCTGACCTGCTCCCCCGTCCACAACTCCGTGCCGCTCTCGATCCGGCTGGGCTTCCGCTTCGGCTGGAGCGTCCCGGCGCGTGCGCTCGGGCGGCGCATCGCGCGGCACGGACGCTGCGCCCCGCCGGCGGTGGGCTGGCGCCGGACGGGCGGACCCTGGTTCGGCAACCAGATCATGACACTGACCCTGCGGGGGCGGTCGGCGCGGCTGCGCCTGGAACAGGCCCGGGCGAAACGCGACGGGACCACCGTGCTGCGCAAGGTGACGGACCGGGAGCTGGCGTAGGCGGGCCCGGCGGCGCGGTGGCCCTCATGGGCCGGAGGGGTGCGCCCCGCATGGGGCAGGGGGGGTCCGGGGAATGATTTGAGACACGCAGGAGGGCCGCGGCGCGGGAGTGGGAGCGCTCCCACCTGCCTCGGCGACAACGGCGAGCAAGTGACCACACGTCAGGCTATGGCTAGATGTTGAACTTGCAAGTACTCATTAGGCTCACCTAACGTGGGCGCCCACTCGGTTCCGTCCCCCACCGGCCCGTCCCGGCCGGCCGACCGAAGGAGCACTCCCCCATGCCCACACGCCTCAACAGCGCCACCGCCCAGCCGTACGTACTCGGTCTGTTCCGCATGGTCGTCGGCCTGCTCTTCGCCTGCCACGGCGCCGCCTCACTCTTCGGCGTCCTCGGCGGTGCCGCCGGGGGCGGCACCATCGACGCGGGCACCTGGCCGGGCTGGTACGCGGCCGTGATCCAGCTCGTCGGGGGCGGCCTCGTCCTGCTGGGCCTCGGCACCCGGCCGGCGGCCGTCATCTGCTCCGGCTCCATGGCCTACGCGTACTTCAAGGTGCACCAGCCGAACGCCCTGTGGCCGATGGAGAACGGCGGCGAGGCCTCCGTCATGTTCTGCTGGGCCTTCCTGCTGCTCGCCTTCGCCGGTTCCGGCGCCTTCGGCCTGGACCGGCTCCTCGCCCGGCGCACCTCCGAGCGGGAGCAGTCCGCCCCGGAGCGACAGGCGCCGGTCGCGGCCTGACCGGCGCCGCCGCCGCGCGTGTGAACGCCGCGCGTCGATCACACAAGCCCCCTGTGAAGCCTCTGTCACACCCCGGGCGTACGCTGTATGGCTGTCATCGGCCGCTCCTGCCGTCCCCGCGTCTCGCGGCAAGGCCCGGCCCACGGGGGAGGATCGGGGAGTTGTGGTGGTCGAAGGTCTGGGAAGTATCGGGTCGCTGGTCAGCAGCCCATGGATCTATGCGCTGGTGGCCGTTTCGGTACTCCTCGACATCTTCCTGCCGGTGCTGCCCAGCGGGGTCCTGGTGATCACGGCGGCGACCGCGGCGGCCGCGGGCTCCGGAGCGGCGGCCGCCGGGCGGGTGCCGCAGGACGTTCCCGACATCCTCGTCCTCACGCTCTGCGCGGCGACCGCATCCGTCGTCGGCGACCTGGCCGTGTACCGCCTCGCCTGGCGCGGCGGGGCACGGCTGGACCGCGCGATCGCCCGGTCCCGGCGGCTGACCACCGCGCAGGAACGTCTCGGCGGTGCCCTGGCCCGCGGCGGCGGCGCCCTCGTCGTACTGGCCCGGTTCGCCCCGGCCGGCCGCTCGGTCGTCTCGCTCGTCGCCGGCGCGGCACACCGCCGTGTCCGCGAGTTCCTCCCCTGGTCGGCGCTGGCCGGGCTGGCCTGGGCCGCGTACAGCGTGGCCCTCGGCTACTTCGGCGGCCAGTGGCTGGGCGCGACCTGGCTGGCGACGGGCGTGTCACTGGTGGCGCTGTTCGGCGCGGGCGCGGGCGCGGCGTACCTGATGCGCAGGCAGCCCCGGACGACGGAGGCCTCGTAGCACCGCCGGCCTCCTGACAGCGCGGACCGCGCCCCCACCGCCGGCCTCCTGTCGCCGCGGATCGCCCCCACCGCCGATCTCCTGAAGCGTCTGGCGCAGCCGGTCGACGGCGAGGCGGGTGGTGACGCGCACCAGGTAGCCCCTCGGCTCGCGCACGGCGGACCGGTCGGTGCCAGACGCCGCGCCCCCGTGGCGACGGAAGTCTCGCGCGGGTGCCGGGTGGAGTCACCGCCCGGCGTCAGCATCAGGAGGCGCGTCGCGCTCCGGCGCCGCCTGCTCCCCGTATCTCCAGGCCCGCGAGCAGTTCGGCGGTGGCCTTGGCGACGGCTTCGACGGCGTCGTCGAAGACCTCGCGGTTGTGCGCGGCGGGCGCACGGAAACCGGAGACCTTGCGTACGTACTGAAGGGCGGCGGCCCTGATCTCGTCCTCGGTGGCCTCCTCGGCCAGCACGGGCGGACGCAGGGTCTTGATGCTGCGGCACATGACGTCAGTCTCCCGTCTCCAGGTCCACTCGCCAGTCGTTCGACCTGATCCAGTGGCCCTTCGGATACTCGAAGTCGACCTGCCCGAGGAGCGTGAACCCGGCCCCGCGGCAGACCGCGTTGGAGGCGACGTGGTCGACGCTCGGGAACGCGTGCAGATACCGGTGGGACCCGGCCGCGCGGGCCGCCTCGCTCACCGCGCGGGCCGCCCGCAGGGCCAGCCCCCGCCCCTGGAACTCCGGCAGCACGCCCCACCCCGTCTCCCAGACCTCGGTGTCCCGCCAGGTCCGCCGCCAGTAACCGACGCTGCCGACGGTCTCGCCGCCGTCCGCCCGCGTGATCCGGTACATCTGGCCGGGGACCGACTCCACGTACCGCCGGTGCCGGGTCAGAAGCTGCTCCTCGCTCTCCGCGATCCGCTCGTCCACGCCGTCCATGTCTTTCACGGTAGGGCAGGGGTCTGACAGTCGGGCCGGGCCGTGCGGCCACCCTTTCGCGTGAACCACCGAAGGGAACGCGCGCCTCAAATTCGAACAGGCGTATCATTGGCGCGTGGCTACGACCTATGATTTCCCCAGTGACCTCCTCGCCGGTCAGGAGGAACTGCATCAGGTCCGGGCCGAGCTGTCGGCCCTGCTGAAGAGACTTCCCTGGTCCGTCGAGCCACTCGACGGATTCAGCGACGACAACGGCTGGCGGAAGGTCGAACGCCCGGCCTCGCCCGGCTGGTCGGCGGACGAGCAGGCCGAGGTCGAGAAGCTCCGTCGGCGCGAGCGCGAGCTCGCCGTATTCGTCAGCACCCATCGCTACTGGTCGGAGACGACCGGCCCCGACCAGGTGAGCGCCCGGTCGGCGCTGAAGCACGCCCATGAGGCCCCGCTCCCGGAGTCACCGCCCGGGGACGCCTGAGGAGCGCCGCCCGGGCGGGACTCGTGAGCGCGGCCGAGGGCCCGGCCGCCTACCGGGTCACTTCTTGCCGAGGAGCTTGTTCATCTCCGTGATCTCGGCGTTCTGTGCGGTGACGATGTCGTCGGCCAGCGCCTTGGCCGGGGCGTAGCGGCCCTCGGCCTTCTCGGTCCCGGCCATCTCGACGGCCCCCTCGTGGTGTTCGACCATCATGGTCAGGAACATCGTGTCGAACACCCGGCCCGAGGCCTGCTCCAACTCCGCCATGTCCTGGTCGTCCATCATCCCGGGCATGCCCGAGTGTCCCGAGTGGTCCATGCCGGGCATCGGCTCCGCCGACCCCGTCGAGGTGTTCGAGGCCGCGGGCTCCGGCACGTCCTCGCCCCAGGCCGTCAGCCAGCCGGTCATGGTGGTGATCTCCGGGTCCTGTGCCTTCTCGATGCGGGCGGCGAGGTCCTCGACCTCGGCCGACGCCGACCGGTCCGCGGCCAGCCGCGCCATCTCGAGCGCCTGCCGGTGGTGCGGGATCATGCCCTGCGCGAAGGCGACGTCCTGGGCGTTGTGCGCCTTCTCTCCGGTCTCGTTCCCGGGGGTGCTTCCGGCGTCGGCGCTCGCGGACGCGGAGCCGTGCGGGCCCTCGTGGGCGCTGCCGCCGCTGTCGTTGCCGCTGTCGCCTCCGCAGGCGGCGAGGACGAAGGCGGCGGTGGCCGTGGCCGCCACCAGGGCGGTACGGCGCGTGAGGGTACGGATGCTGTTCATGCGTGAACTCCTGCTGTGATCTGCGGTGAAGGGGATGGACAGGCCGGCGCACCGCGCGGCGTTGGGGCAGCGCGGGTGCGGGGCGGTGTCTAGATCCGCAGGAGCTGGAGTTCGGCGAGGGAGGGCGGCGCCCGCGCCCCGTCCGGGGCGTCGACCGCGTGCACGCGTACGGTCCCGTCGCACCCGACGACGGGGACCGGGTCGGGAACGGGCGCCGGCAGCGCCGGTCCGTCGCCCACCGCGCCGGACGCGCACATCGCGTCGGCGTGCTGGAGATGTCCGCCGCCGCAGGAGCCGTCGCCCTGCGGACACCCGGCGTGCGCCGCACCGGTGTGCGCCGCGTCGGTATGTGCCGCATCGGTGTGCGCCCCGCCTGCGGCCGTCGGCGCGGACGGTGTCGAATGCCCGGTCGGCGCCGTCGCGGCCGTCGGCAGGTGGGCGTCCCCGGCCCTCGGCGCCGCCGACGCGAGCGGATGCCCGGCGGAGTGCTCCGGAAGGCCGCCGCCGGGGCCCAGGCCGTGCATGCCGAGGAGCCCGGCGAGCAGTCCGAGCACGCAGACGGCCCGCCACCAGCGCACGGGCGGTCGCTGGACGTGCTGCTCGGGACTCCTCACGGACCTCATCCTAGGGAGGCCGGGAACGACCGCACGCGTAAGGCCCCCGGAAGATCTCTGGGGGCCTTACGCACCGGCACGACGCCGGTCCTGGTGGGCGCGGACGGTTTCGAACCGCCGACATCCTGCTTGTAAGGCAGGCGCTCTACCCCTGAGCTACGCACCCATGACGAGTCGACAGCCTACATGGCCCGGGGCGCTGCCCGGCAAACCCATTCGTGCAGGGGCAGGGCGGGGGTTCGGGATGGTGCCGGGTTCGGGTCGAGGCCGGGGTCCGGGGTGCGGCCGGGGTCCGGGGTGCGGCCGGGGGCCAGGGTGCGGCCGGGTTCGGGTCGGGGCCCGGGCCGGGGGTTAACCCCACCGTCGATCCGGTAGCGGCCTGGATCCCGCCCGGGCCGCGTGCTCCGTACGGTCGAAGAGCCTCGCCGAACAGGTCTCCGCCCACCGCGGAGGACCCGGGTGCGGCACCTCGTCGTCCGTCCCAGGGGGAGACCGCCCATGCCCGCCCGTACCGTTCCCGTCCGCGTGTCCGCCGCCGTCGGTGCCGTCGCCGTTCTCGTCGCGGGCCTGAGCGCCTGTGCCTCCGCGTCGGACGACAAGGACCCCGAGCACCGGTCGTTCGCGCTCCCGGGCAGCACGCTCACCGTCGACTCCGACGATTCCGCGCTGGAGATCGTCTCCTCGGACGACCACGCCTCCGGGAAGGTCGAGGTCACCCGGTGGTTCTCCGGCTCGGTCGCGGTCGGCTCGGACCCCGAGGTGACCTGGAAGATGGACGGCGACCGGCTGGTGCTGCGGATGCACTGCTCCGGCGTGGTCGCCGACTGTGCGGCCAAGCACCGCATCGAGGTGCCGCGCGGCGTCGCCGTCAACGTGAAGGACGGGGACGGCAGCGTGCGCGCGAGCGGGTTCGAGGACGCACTGAAGATCCGCACCGGCGACGGCTCGGTGCACGTCACCGACTCCTCCGGGCCGCTGGAACTGCGCACCGACGACGGTTCCGTCCGTGCCTCGGTCTCCTCCCGCCAGGTGCGGACGCACACCGGCGACGGCTCGGTCCGGCTGGAACTCGGCACCGTCCCGGACCAGGTGGAGTCCCGCACCGGCGACGGCTCCGTGACGATCTCGCTGCCCCGCGCCACGTACAAGGTGTCGACCGACACCGGCGACGGCTCGGTCGACGTGTCCGTGCCCACCGACGACACCAGCGCGCACGTGGTCGACGCCCGGTCCGGTGACGGCAAAATCACCGTCCGGACCGCGAACTGACCGGCCCGTGTGTTCGTCCCTAACGGGTGGGAGAATGAACCCGGGCAGGACGGACGACACGGGAGAGGGATGTGACGGCGACACCATCGCAGCCGTACTCGCCGATGGTGGCGCGCGCCCGGCGCCTGCCGCACCGCTTCCGCCGTCGGCGGACCGGCCCGGTCGGTGACGCCCTCACCCTGATGGGCCTCCCCCTGCTGGCCGTGTTGGCGCTGCCTGCGGCGTTCGCCGGGGGCGGTACCCGGCGCTGGTTCGGCGGGCGGGCCGAGAGCCAGCGGGCCGAGGCCCAGACCGCGAAGGACGACGCGGCCGCCGCCTTCTACGAACTGGACACCGCGCAGCGGGACCTGAGGATCTCGATAGAGACGATCGCGGCCGTCGACTCCTCCCCCGCCGCCCGGCGTGCGGTCACCGACTTCGAGGCCCTCGGCCGGCGCATCGACGAGGTCAGCCACCAGTACATCAGCGCCGTCGACGCCCACGACCTGGACCGGGACGACCTGGAGGCATCGGCCGCCTCCCGCGCCCGCACCGAACTGACCGCCGCCAAGACCGAGCTGGGCCGGGTCAAACAGGAACTGGACCGCTTCGCCGAAGGCCTCGGCCCCCTCCTGGGCAAGGCCGAGACCCAGCTGGCCCGGCTGGCACCCGCCGTCGAGCGCGCCCGGCAGGCCCTGCTCGCCGCCTCCAACGCCCTGGACGCCGCGCGCGGAGCCGGCCTGGCGGCGGACGACCTCGCCACCCGTCTCGCCACCCTCGGCCCGGAGCTGACCCGGCTGAACCAGGGCGCGGGACAGCACGGGGTGCCCCAGACGCTCGACCGGGCCGCCCGGGTCACCCGCGAGGCCGAGGCGGTCCGCGCCGAGGCGGAACGGCTGCCCGAGCGCGCCGCCGAGATCGGCCACCGCCTGGTCTCCCTGCGCACCCGCGCCCAGGCGCTGACCACCCGTACCGAGCAGGTCGAGCCGGTCCTGAGCGAACTGCGGCGCCGGTTCACCGCCGCCTGCTGGCAGGACCTCCAGCACGTGCCGGAGCAGGCGACCGAGTCGGTCCGCCAGGCCGAGCGGAAACTGGCCGAGGCGCAGACCGCCCGTGACGAACAGCGCTGGCCCGACGCCACCGCCCTGCTGTCGACCGTACGAGCCCTGCTGAACTCGACCGACGAGGCCGTCTCGGCGGCCGGCGACCGGCTGCGGCAGCTCAACGCCGTGCAGAAGGATCCGCAGCAGGAGATCGAGCGCACCCGCTTCGCCATCCGCGACGCCCAGCGCCTGGCCATGGCCGGGCGCAACACTCCCGATCCCCGGCACGCGCGCCCCCTGGACGAGGCCGTGGCCCGGCTGGAACGGGCGATCGCCACGCTGGAGGGGCGGCACCCCGACTACTGGCACTTCCTGACGGAGACGGAAGCGGTCCGGGAGACGGCGGCCCACGTGGTCGCGCAGATCCGTGAGGAGCGGGGAGCCGGTCACTGATCGGCGAGGTCTCCGGACCCGGGCCGTCCGGTCCGCCGTGCCGGTTAATCTGTGCGCATGCCTCGCTACGAGTACCGCTGCCGCAGCTGCGGCGACACCTTCGAACTGAGCCGTCCCATGGCCGAGTCCTCCGCACCGGCCGCCTGCCCGGCGGGCCACGACGACACGGTGAAGCTGCTGTCGACGGTCGCGGTCGGCGGCTCGGCCTCCGCGCCGGCGCCGTCGTCGGGCGGCGGCGGGGGCGGGGGTTGCTGCGGCGGCGGGTGCTGCGGCTGAGGCCAGTCGCCGAGACGGCGCCGCACCGGCCGGCCCACGGCTCCCGTCAGCTCCCCAGGTAGCGCAGCACCGCCAGCACCCTGCGTGAATAGCCCTCACCTCCGGTCAGCTCCAGCTTGTCGAAGATCGCGTTGGTGTGCTTCTCCACCGCGCTCTGCGAGATGTGCAGCCGGCGCGCGATCGCCGCGTTGGTGTGGCCCTGTGCCATCTCCGCCAGCACGTCCCGCTCCCGCACGGTGAGCCGGGCGAGCAGGTCGGTGTGCGTCGTGCGGCCGAGCAGCTGACGGACCACCTCCGGGTCGAACGCGGCGCGTCCTGCGGCGACCCGCTCCAGGGCGTCCAGGAACTCGTCGACCTGGACCACCCGGTCCTTGAGCAGATATCCCACCCCTTCCGTCTCCCCCGTGAGCAGCTCGGTCGCGTACCGCTTCTCGACGTACTGCGAGAGGACCAGCACTCCGACCTCCGGCCACCGCCCGCGTATCTCCAGGGCCGCGCGCAGGCCCTCGTCCGTGTGCGTGGGCGGCATCCGGACGTCGGCGACGACCACGTCCGGCGGGTCCTCGGCGACCGCCTTCAGCAGCAGCTCGGCGTTGCCGACGGCCGCGAGGACCTCGTGGCCCTCCTCCGCCAGCAGCCGCACCAGCCCCTCCCGCAGCAGGGTCGAGTCCTCCGCGAGGATCACCCGCATGGCAGCTCCGCGGACACGAGGGTCGGCCCTCCCGGCGGGCTGACCACGCTGAGGCTGCCGTCGAGGGCGGCGACGCGCCGGGCGAGTCCGAACAGTCCGCTGCCCGCGGCGTTCGCCCCGCCGCAGCCGTCGTCCCGCACGCTCACGTACATCCGTCTCTCCTCCGCTCTGACCGCGACGCTTATCCGGGTCGGCGCCGCGTGTTTGACCGCGTTCGTGACCGCCTCGCAGACCACGAAGTACGCGACGGTCGCGACGGCCTGCTCGGGCTCCTCGGCGAGGTCGTACTCCACCCCCACCGGTACGGACGCCCGCTCGGCCACCGTCTCCAGGGCCGCGCGCAGCCCCGCCTCGTCCAGCGTGGTCGGGTAGATCCGCCAGGCCACCTCGCGCAGCTCGTCCAGGGCACGGCGGCTCTCGTCGTGGGCCTGGCTCAGCAGCCCGTCCCGGCGGGCGGCGTCCTGGCTGCGGCGGGCCCGGCCGAGCAGCATGCCGAGGGCGACGAGGCGCTGCTGCACGCCGTCGTGCAGGTCCCGCTCGATGCGGCGCCGTTCGTCGGTCACGGCGTCGACGACCGCGGCGCGGCTGGCGGACAGCTCGGCGATCCTCCGCTCCAGCTCCTCCTGGTGGCGGGGCCCGAGGAAGTGCCGCGCCAGCTGCCCCTCCAGTCCGACCACGCCGAATATTCCCTGCACGGCGAGGAACACGAGGAACAGGCCGCCCAGACTGCCCAGGACCAGCGAACCGGGGTTGCGTATGCCGTCCAGCAGGAGCCACCCGTACAGCCCGAAGGTGCCGTACGCCAGGCCGATGGCGGCCGTCAGCATCACGACTCCGCCCAGGACGCCCAGGGCCCAGCGGCAGGCGACGTACCGCAGCGCCCGCACGTCCTCGTACGCGGGCGTGACGCGGAGGCCGAGCCACATCCGCAGCCGGGCCCGCTCCAGCTCCGCCAGGATCCGCGCGCCCGCGAGGACCGGGCGCAGTACGGCACGGCGCCCGTCCGGCCAGGCCGCCACGGGGAGCACGGCCACGCCGGCCAGCAGGGTGAAGAGCAGCTCGACGGCGGCCGCGGCGGTCCCCATGATGAGGCCCACCCCGCACCGCACTGCACGTCGCGCCATGTTTCGCATGATCGCGAGGCTAGCCGGGCGCGACAGCGGCGCACACTGCGGAAAACCGCAATTCCCGCCTGCGGTGTACCGCAGCCGATCATGCGGTCTTCCTCAGGGTCCCTTCAGCCGCGATTTTCTAGCGTGGTCGTCATGACAGCCATCGCAGCGCAGCCGGCCGCGGACAGCGGTGCGGCACCGCAGTGGATCAACGACCTCATGGACGCCCTCGGCGCACCCGGCGCCGGTCTCGCCATCGCTCTGGAGAATCTCTTTCCTCCCCTGCCGAGCGAGGTGATCCTGCCGCTCGCCGGGTTCGCGGCGAGCTCCGGCCGCATGAACCTGATCGCCGTTCTGCTGTGGACGACGGCGGGTTCGGTGATCGGCGCGCTCGCCCTCTACGGGATCGGTGCCCTGCTCGGCCGGGACCGCACGGTGGCGATAGCGGGGAAGCTGCCGCTGGTGAAGGTGTCGGACATAGAGAAGACGGAGGCGTGGTTCCTCCGGCACGGCACCAAGGCGGTGTTCTTCGGCCGGATGATCCCCATCTTCCGCAGTCTGATCTCGGTACCGGCGGGCGTGGAGCGGATGCGGCTGCCCGTCTTCCTCGCCCTGACGACGCTGGGCAGTGCGATCTGGAACACCGTCTTCGTGCTCGCCGGCTACGCCCTGGGGGACAACTGGTCGGAGGTCTCGGACATCGCCTCCACGTACTCGAAGGTGATCCTCGCGGCAGCCGCCCTGGCGCTGGTGGTCTTCATCGGCATGCGTCTGCTGCGACCGGGCGCCGGCCACCGTCGGCGGCGGCGCGGACAGGACGGACGGCAGGAGATACGGCCGCCGGCCGACGACGACGGCCGCCCCGGCGACGGCAGCCACCTCGACGACGGTGGCCACCTCGGCGCCGGGGACCCGGACAGGGGGTTCAGCGAGTCGGACCCGCCGCCCGCAGGAACTCGCGGAGGATCCGCTCACCGGCCAGGACGCCGCGCTCGGGCAAGGCGCTGATCGTCGGAGCCGTCCAACCGGAGTCGGCCAGTTCGCCGTGACCCGGGCGCCAGCCGCGGTCGGCGGCGAGGAGCAGGTCGGCGTCGAGCAGCGAGTCTCCGGCGGCGAGGGTGAGTTCGGCTCCGGTGCGGCGGGCGACCTCGTGCACGGCGGCGCTCTTGGTGAGCGGTTTGGGGACGGCGTAGATCTTGCGGCCCTGGAGGGACACGGTCCAGCCGCGGTTCTCGGCCCACACGGCGAGTTCCTTCACCCAGTCCTGGGGCAGCAGGTCGCGTTCGACGACCAGGTAGGCGAAGAGGTCCTCGGCGACCCGGTGCTTGCGCACCCACAGCGGGTCGGCGGTGCTCATCAGGTGGTCGCGGACCTCGGCCAGAGACGCGCATTCGTCGGCCAGCCGAGCGGTCACCCGGGCGTGCCAGCCGGGGTCGGAGACGCCGTCCACCAGAAGGTGACCGCCGTTGGCGCAGATCGCGTACTTCGGTGCGGGACCGGGGAGGTTGATCCGCTGGTACTGCTTGCGGGTGCGGGTGGTGGTCGGCACGAAGACCGCCGAGTCGCCGAGGTCGGTCAGCAGTTGGGCGGCCGTCTCGGTCAGATAGGAGAGGGGTTTGCTCTCGTAGACCTCCACGCACAGCAGGCGGGGTGCCCTCAGGTCGGGCATGGTGAGCCCGAGGGCGGCCGCGGAGTAGATGAGTGTGCGGTCCAGGTCGCTGGCGACGAGCACGGACATCAGAGCGTCACCGCCTTGCCGTCGGCACCCGTGGCGCCCCGCGTGTACTGGGGGTGGATCAGCCCGACGCAGGTGTACGGCAGGTCGGCGACCTCCTCCACGGGGACGCCCCGCTGTGCCGCCAGCAGGCGGACGTGGTCCAGGTCGGCGCCGGCACCGGCCCGGGCCAGGACCTTCCACGGGACGCGGCGCAGCATCACCCGCGTGGTCTCGCCGACGCCGGGCTTGACGAGGTTCACGTCGTGGATGCCGTACTCCTCGCTGATGCGCTCGACGGCGGCCCAGCCTTCCCAGGTGGGGGTGCGGTCGGCGGAGAGGAGTTCCTTCGCCTGGGCGTCGACCGAGTCCGCGACGTCGGGGAAGCGTGCGGAGACGGCGTCGAGGAAGGCCGTCGACAGGTCGGCGCCGGCGAGTTCGCGGTAGAACTTCGCGCCGTGGAAGTCGTGCGGGCCGACCAGGTCGGCGCGGAGCACGGTGCGGGATATCAGTCCGGAGACGGTGGAGTTGAGGCAGGCGGAGGGGATGAGGAAGTCGTCACGGGTGCCGTAGGTGCGTACGCAGGAACCGGGGTCGGCCAGTACAGCGATCTCCGGATCGAAGCCGGTGATGCCGTCGGAGGCCTCGAATTCGCGCAGGGCGGCGGCGAGTTCGCGGGTGATGGCGCCCTTGCCGGTCCAGCCGTCGACGAAGACGACGTCGGCGGGGTCGTGGTGGTCGGCCAGCCAGCGCAGCGCGTTGGCGTCGATGCCGCGTCCCCGGACGATCGAGACGGCGTAATGAGGGAGGTCGAGACCATGACGGAACTGCGCCCAGCGGCGCATCAGAACGCCGACGGGGGTGCCCGCCCGGGCGAGGGAGACCAGGACGGGGCGGGGCGACCGTTCCGCGAGGACGGTCTCGGTGACGGCGCCGACGGCGCGCGCCAGCCGCGCGGCGGACGTCTCCAGTGCCGCGTGGAACAGCTGCTGGTACTGCTCGCTGGGCTGGTACTCCACGGGCAGCGACTCCGCGTAGTGCGCGCCGCCGCTCTGGATCGCCTCCTCGCGCTCCTCGGTCGGCGCCTCCAGCGTCACGTCCGAGAGGTCCTGGAGCAGCCAGCCGACCTCGTCGGGCGCGTACGAGGAGAAGTCGGGGCCGCGCAGGGGCTCGGGCAGCATGGAGGGCCTTTCGGGGGCGTGCGGGGGGCGCGGGACGTACGACGGGACGACCGCGAGCAGGACGTGGGGGACGTGGGCGGCGAGCCGGCCCGACAGCCCGTCCGGCGCGTGCAGCGCGGGGGTGTCGGCGGCGGAGTCGACGACGGCGACGACGGCGTCGAAGCCGGCGCCCGCGACGTTGTAGGCGTAGCGCTCGCCGGGGCCGTCGGCCGGGTCGTCGTGCGCGGGGAAGACCAGGCGGGTGCGTATGGCGTAGCCGGGATCGTCGACGGCGAGGACGGGAGAGCGGGTGGTGGTGGAGTAGCGCACGGCGACCTCGCCGTCGACGAGCTGTTCCAGCGCGTGGGCGAGGCGGAGTGGGGCGTACATGAGTTCCTCGAAGCCGAGGACGAGGACCTGGCGGGCCCCGGAGGGCAGCGCCTCGGCGATCCGTGCCGCCATGGCGGGCAGGGCGGCCTCCAGCCGGGTCCGGTGGGCCGCGGTGAAGCCGTGCCGCCCTCCGTCGGGCACGTCGTGGGGCCAGTGCAGCTCGACGCGCCGGACGGTTCCGGGCGACGCCGCGGCCGGGAGCCGGCCGGCCGCGTCCGCGGTCGGGTCCGTGACCGAGCCGGTGATCGGCTCCGTGGCCGCCGTCTCGTGGCGGGCGACCAGTTCCTGGCCCTTCTCCAGCACTCCCGGGGGAAGTTGGACGGTACCGGAGGCGGTGGTCACCAGGTCCACGCGGGCGCCGATCTCCCGGGCGAAGTCGTCCAGCCGGCCGGCGTCCGCGGGCGAGCGCATGTCGACCAGGGCCACCACGACGTACCGCGTGCGGGGATAGCGCTCGTGCAGGGCGCGCACGGTGTTGAGGACCGTGTTGCCGGTGGAGAACTCGTCGTCGACGAGGACCAGCGGCCCGTCTCCGGACAGCAGTGCGGGGTCCTCCGGCAGCAGGAGGTGGGAGGTCGCGTGCGAGTGGGACTCCTCGAAGCCGCCCGCCCGGGCGACCGTGGCGACCGGGCGGCGGGTGGAGTGCAGGTAGGGGGCGGGGCCCAGGCCGTCGGCGACGGAGTGGCCGAGTCCGGTGGCGGTCTCCGCGTAGCCGAGGACGACCGCGCGTGCGGCCGCCTCGGCGCCGAGCAGGTCGCGGACGCGTCGGCCGAGGGCCAGGCCGTGGCCGTAGACGACGCAGGGCGACTGGGGGACGTGTTTGCCGAGCACGTTGGAGACGAGCAGGTGCGCCCGCTTGGGGTTGCGGCGCAGGGCGAGCCCCAGCAGGCCGGTCAGCGCCTGGTCACCGGTGAGTTCGACACCGAGCCGCTCGGCGACCCAGCTGCCGGACCATGCGCCGGCGGCCTCTCCGCCGGCCTCTCCGGTGCGCTCTTCGGCGGGCCCCTCGGCGTGCGCCCTCTCGGTCATGTACTCGTGCCTCCCGTTGTCCGCCGTGGCCCGGGCCCCGGCGTCGGTCATGGATCGCTTGCGTCCGGTCGTCCGGTGTTCAGTCGGCCAGTCCGGCGGCGAGCAGTTCCACGAAGCCGATGTCCTCGTTCGCCACCCCGAAGATCTCGGCGCGCAGCAGGGTCCGCTCGGCCCAGGCGCGGTGGGGCTTCACCTCGTTCATCTTGTTCGTGTAGGCCGACCTCATCACACCTCCGCCGCACCGTTCGGGCCGCAGGATGTCCTGGGCGTCGCTGAACTCCTCGTGGCTGACCACGGACAGTGCGTGGACGGGGAGCACGTGCGAGGGGTGGATGCAGGTCTTGCCCAGCAGGCCGTTGGCCCGGTCCAGGGAGATCTCGCGCAGCAGGCCGTCCATGGAGTGCTCGATGAGCTTCTGGCGCAGTTCGACGGCCTGGCCCTCCAGGAAGGGGCTCTGCCGCAGCTGCGGTTTGAACATCCTCTCCTGGACGCGGAAGTACTCCCACACGGGTCCGGTCACCGTGAATCCGGTGCCGTCCGCGCGGGCGAGCATGTTGACCACGTCGGCGATCACGGAGGCGACGATCTGGACGTCGTAGGCGGTCATGTCGGGTCCGCGGCGCAGCCCGTAGGAGGAGCAGAAGTCGGTCACGCCGAGCCGCAGGGCGAGCACGCGGTCGCGGTACTTGTCGACGGCGCGGAAGATGCCCTCCAGCGTCTGGACCCGGGACTCCCGGTACAGCAGGTCCGGGGACTCGAGCACCGGCATGGCGAAGAGCCTGCGGCCGCTGGCGGCCTCGGCGGCGGTGAGCGCCTCCAGGAAGGGCATGCCGCGTTCCTCGGTGAACTTCGGCAGCACGAATCCCGACAGCAGCCGGACGGCGGGGCCCAGGCGCCGGACGAGGTCGGGGATCTGCTCGGGGGTGCGGACCCGGATGAACAGCAGAGGAGTGTCGTCGGAACGTTTCTCCAGGTCCGTGAGCTGACGGACGAGGTTCGCCTCGCCGACCGGTACGTCGGCGTCGTCGATCGAGTCCTCCAGGCACAGCACCATCGACACCACCCCGCGCGCACCCTGCTTCAGGATGTCCTCGGCGAGGCTCGGCCGGGTGGCCGGGCTGTAGAGGGTGGCGCCCAGAGCCGCGGACAGCAGCCGGGCCGGGGAGTCCGCCGTGAAGGAGCAGGGCTCCTGATGAAAGAGACGTTTCCGTACATCAGGGGCTATCTGTCCGAAATGACGCATTTAAACTCCCCCGTGGTGTCTGGACGACCTGGAATCGTCGAAAGGTGGCCGGTAATAGTACGTAGGTATCCATGTCGGAGGTTCCCACCGGGCATGAATTCCAGGTAACCCGGCCGTGTCGGCGACGGCGACCCGGGGCGGGCGGACACGGGCCGCGTACTCGCCCCCGCGTTGTCGTGACCAGGACCGAGAGGGCAGGATGACTGGCATGACGCACGCGATGCTGAAGGGGTCGAACGTCCCGCTGCAAGCCACCACGGTACGCGCCGTGCTGCGCTGGACCCCCGGGCAGGGGGTTCCCGACGTCGACGCCTCCGCGCTGCTGCTGGGGCCGGACGACCGCGTGCGTTCCGACGAGGACTTCGTCTTCTACAACCAGCCACGGCACCCCTCCGGTCAGGTCTGGCGGCTCGGCAAGAAGCGGGTCGCCGAGGGCCTCACCGACACCATCCAGACGGACCTCTCCCGTGTCGAGCCCTCCGTGGGCCGCATCCTGCTGGTCGCCTCGGCGGACGGCGTGCCCTTCGACCGCGTCCGCTCCCTGCGCATCCTGCTGCACGACGCCGCGGCCGAGGGGGAGCCGCTGGCGTACTTCGACGTCAAACCGGAGACCGGCCAGGAGACGGCGCTGATCTGCGGGGAGCTGTACCGGCGCGGGGACGGCTGGAAGTTCCGGGCGCTGGGCGAGGGCTACTCCAACGGGCTCAAGGGCCTGGCGACCGACTTCGGCATCTCCGTGGACGAGTCGGAGGGTGCGGAGGACCCCATGGCGGCCCCCCGGCCCGAACCGGCCCCGACGGCACCGGCCGCGCCCTCCGCCCCGTCCCAGGCCACTCCCGACCAGCCCACGCCCGCCCAGTCCATGCCCGCTCCCCAGGTCGTCGGCCCCGATCAGCCCACGGCCGTGCAGCCCCTCCCGGAGGCCTCACGGCCACTGCCGCCGGAGCAGCCCACCGGCGTACCGGCGCAGCCCGCGTACGGCTATCCCCAGCCGCCGGCCGCCCAGCCCGCCTACGGCTATCCCCAGCCGGAGGCAGGCCGGCCCGGGTACGGCTATCCGCAGGCGCCCGCGGCGGCCGGGGTCACCGGCGCGCAGTCCGGCTACGGCTACCCGCAGCCGGTCACCGGGGTACCCGATCCGGACTTCCGGCTGCCCCCGCAGGGACCGCAGTTCGTCGGCCGGTAACGGCCACGGGCCGCCCCCGCCCCCGGCCGCGAAAGGGCCCGGCGGGTCGGTTACGGCCGGTCCGGGCCGGGGCTCATCGTTCCGCCTTGCTCTTGTGCCCCCGGCCCCATTGCAGGCCCCAGCCGTACAGCCGGTCCAGCTCGCCCTGGAAGCCGTACACGAACTTCACCTCGCGGCGGACGAGGATCTCGTCCTTGACGTTCTCGATCATCACCACGGCGCAGGACCGCGCCTGGGGGTGCCGCTCGTCGAGGCCGATCTCGATGCGCGGACCGTTGCTCGGGTAGAGCGTGACGATGGCGTGGGTCCGGTCGAAGGCCGGGGTCTGGTCGTAGATGTAGGCGAAGAGCAGCAGGCGCTTGATGGCGTCCTTGTGGTCGAGGTTGACGTAGATCGTCTCGCCGGAGGCCGAGCCGAAGCGGTCGTCGCCGCTGAGCTTGACGTAGGGCGGGGCGTTGACGTCGCCCAGGAAGCCGCCGAGCGGCTGGACCACGCCCCGGGTGCCGTCCTTCAGTTCGTAGAGGCAGCCGAGGTCGAGGTCGACGTTGACCATGCTCTGGCTGTGGCCGACGACCTCGGGGGGCTTGAGCGCCTTGAAGGGGTGCCGCAGCAGGCTCTCCCGCTGGGTGCCCCCGATGTCCGAGGACCGCATGCGCCAGGCCAGGTTGATGCGCAGGTTGCCGGTCGCCGCGCCCTGCTTGGTCAGGGAGACCTGACTGTGCCGTTTGGTCAGCTGTATGGAGTTGGTCGCCGCGCTGCCCGAGTCGAACTCGGACTCGCGGCCACGCCACAGCCCGTCCAGGAAGCCCATTCCCGCCCCACCTTCGCGTCACCGCCGACGGGGCGGCCCCGAGGAGTCGTCCTCGTCGGCCGCCCCGCTCAGAGCGTTCCTCGTCCGGGCCGGGTTCACACCAGGGGTACGGGCGCACCGGGGGCGCGTCCCGGCCCGGGGATCAGGGGCTTCACACCCCGGAGGAGACCTCCGCCTTCTCCTGGTCGCCGTCTCCCCCGGCCGCCGCCAGTGCGCGGTTGCGGCGCACCGAGGAGAAGAAGGACCAGGCGATCAGGGCGACACCGACCAGGCCGGTGATGATCTCGTGGATCTCGTACTGGATGGTGACCAGCAGGATCACGGCGAGCGCGCCGATGGCGTAGTGGGCGCCGTGCTCCAGGTAGACGTAGTCGTCGAGGGTGCCCTGGCGGACCAGGTAGACCGTGAGCGACCGGACGTACATGGCGCCGATGCCGAGGCCGAGGGCCATCAGCACGATGTCGTTGGTGATGGCGAAGGCGCCGATGACCCCGTCGAAGGAGAAGGACGCGTCCAGGACCTCCAGGTAGAGGAACATGAAGAACGCGGCCTTGCCCGCCAGCTTGACGGCCGACTTGGGCTTGCCGGTGCGCGCGGCCTCTTCCTCGGCCTCGTGCTCGCGTTCCTCCTCTTCTTCGAGCTTGTCCTCGAAGTAGCCGGAGAGACCGCCGACGATCATGTAGGTGATCAGACCCGCGATGCCCGCCAGCAGGACCGTCTCCGCCTTGTCGGCATGGGCGCCGCCGTGCTGGTGGGCGTGGGCGCCGAAGGTGATCGCGGAGACGAGCAGCACGATCAGGGCGATGCAGACCGACAGCATGTCGACCTTGCCGAGCTTGGCCAGCGGACGCTCCAGCCAGGCCAGCCACTTGATGTCCCGGTCCTCGAAGATGAAGTCGAGGAAGATCATCAGGAGGAACATGCCACCGAACGCGGCGATCGACGGGTGGGCGTCCGTCACCAGCTCCTGGTAGCGGTCCTTGTCGGTGAGCGCGAGGTCGACGGCCTCGATCGGTCCGAGCTGGGCGCTGATCGCCACGATCACGACCGGGAACACCAGGCGCATGCCGAACACGGCGATGAGGATGCCGATGGTGAGGAAGATCTTCTGCCAGAAGGCATTCATCTTCTTCAGGATCCCGGCGTTGACCACCGCGTTGTCGAAGGACAGCGAGATCTCCATGATCGAGAGGATCGCGACGATGCCGAAGGCGGTCCACCCCCCGTAGAAGATCGCCGCGACCAGGCCGAGCGCGGTGACCGCGAACGACCAGCCGAAGGTTTTCAGAAGCACTGGCTACCCAATCGTGTGTGTACGGGGCTCCCCCGCGCCGTACTCGGCTTTACGAAACGTTGACTCCGAAGTCTAGAGCGATGCCCCGAAGCCCCGACGCGTACCCCTGCCCCACTGCACGGAACTTCCACTCGCCCTGGTATCGGTAGAGCTCGCCGAAGATCATCGCGGTCTCCGTGGAGGCGTCCTCGCTGAGGTCGTAGCGGGCCAGTTCTTGGCCGTCGGCCTGGTTGACGACCCGGATGAAGGCGTTGCTGACCTGGCCGAAGGTCTGACCGCGCTCGTCGGCCATGTGGATCGAGACCGGGAAGACGATCTTGTCGCAGTGGGCCGGCACCTTGGAGAGGTCGACCAGCAGCGACTCGTCGTCGCCGTCGCCCTCGCCGGTGAGGTTGTCGCCGGTGTGCTCGATCGAGCCGTCCGGGCTCTTGAGCTGGTTGTAGAAGACGAACCACTCGTCGCCGAGCACCCGGCCGCTGCTGCACACGAGTGCGCTCGCGTCGAGGTCGAAGGGTGCTCCGGTGGTGGAACGCGCGTCCCAGCCGAGTCCGACCAGTACCTGTGTGAGGTTCGGTGCGGCCTTGGACAGGGAGACGTTGCCGCCCTTGGCAAGCGTGACGCCCATGGTGATGGTCCCCTCCCCGGGTGATGGTTCTTGGTTTCCTGCGCGTCCGGCGCCGCACGTAAACCGTGCGGCGCCGGACGTATCGAGACCGTGGCCTCACCGGACGCCCGGGGCCCTCGCCCCGGCCGTTCGGTCACTCGGTGGCTCCAGGCCTCAGACGTTCACGCCGAAGTCCTGGGCGATGCCGCGCAGGCCGGAGGCGTAGCCCTGGCCGATGGCCCGGAACTTCCACTCGGCGCCGTGGCGGTACAGCTCGCCGAAGACCATGGCGGTCTCCGTGGACGCGTCCTCGCTCAGGTCGTAGCGGGCGATCTCGGCCTCGCCGGCCTGGTTGACGACGCGGATGAACGCGTTGCGGACCTGGCCGAAGGACTGCTGGCGGTTCTCGGCGTCGTAGATCGACACCGGGAAGACGATCTTCTCGATGTCGGCGGGGACACCGGCGAGGTTGATCTTGATCTGCTCGTCGTCGCCCTCGCCCTCACCGGTGAGGTTGTCACCGGTGTGCTCGACCGAGCCGTCCGGGCTCTTCAGGTTGTTGAAGAAGATGAAGTGCGCGTCGCTGGCGACCTTGCCGGCGCTGTTCAGCAGCAGCGCGCTGGCGTCGAGGTCGAAGTCGGTACCGGTCGTGGTGCGGATGTCCCACCCCAGACCGACGATGACCGCGGTCAGGCCGGGGGCCTCCTTGGTCAGCGATACGTTGCCGCCCTTGCTGAGGCTGACTCCCACGAGTCCTCCATTGGTGTCCAGGGGCGGGGTGCCCCGTAGTGCGTGGATATCGGATCAACGAGTCGATCCTAGTGACGGGTTCCCGCCCCCCGCAGTCCCCGGAGCCGACGAATCACGTGGTGTCGCCACGCGCCGCCGGTCCGCGGGCGCCGGTCACAGGGCGTCGAGCGCCTTCACGTACTCGGTCAGGTCACGCGCGTCCGGCAGACCGTTGACCACGGTCCAGCGCACGACGCCCTCCTGGTCGATCACGAAGGTGCCGCGGACGGCACAACCCTTGTCCTCGTCGAAGACGCCGTAGGCGCGCGAGACGTTGCCGTGCGGCCAGAAGTCGGACAGCAGCGGGTACTCCAGGCCCTCCTGCTCGGCGAAGACCCGCAGCGTGTGGATGGAGTCGTTGGAGACGGCGAGCACCTGGGTGTTCCGGTCGGAGAACTGCGGCAGGTTGTCCCGCACCTCGCACAGCTCACCGGTGCACACGCCGGTGAAGGCGAAGGGGTAGAAGAGCAGCACGACGTTCTTGCCGCGGAACTCGGACAGCCGCACGGTCGCGCCGTGGTTGTCCTTGAGTTCGAAGTCGGGGGCCTTGTCGCCGACCTGGATCGCCATGTCCCGTTCGTCCCTTCCGCAGGAGTTCTCCGTAAGTGTTTCGCTGGGAACACCCTACGCAGGGAAGGTCACGGACCCGCGGACGGGCCGACAGCTGCCCGCTGCCGGTCCGTCCGGGGTCCGGAGTGTCACGGAGCCCGGCGGACTACCGCTTGGACTTGGCGGCCTTGGGCGTCGCCAGCCGGCTGCCGCTCCAGTCCTTGCCGACGCTGACGCTCTTGGACGCCGTCAGCCCGGCGGTCGTCGAGGCTTCCGAGATGTCACTGGCCTCGACGTACCCGTCACGGCCGGTCTTCGGCGTGAGAAGGAGGATCGACCCGCCCTCTTCGATGTACGTGGTGGCATCCACCAGCGCATCCGTCAGGTCGCCGTCGTCGTCACGGAACCACAGCACGACGGCATCGGCCACGTCCTCGTAGTCCTCGTCCACCAGCTCGCCCTCGACGGCGCCCTCAATGGCCTCGCGGAGCTCCTGGTCGACGTCGTCGTCGTAGCCGATCTCCTGGACCACCTGCCCGGGCTGGAAACCCAGCCTGGCGGCAGGGTTCGTCCGCTCCTCCGCGTGGTCCGCGGTCGCGCTCACGGGTTGCCTCCTGATCATGTTTCGGTAGATGTCTTGAGCCACGCGCGTGCGCGAAGCTTGGCCGTAGTCCACACGGGCGGGACGGATCGCGCAAGTACCCGGCGACTGGGACCGCCGAAACGGTGACGATCCCGGCCGTGTCGCCGCAACTCCAGCCATGCCGTCCAGCCCGAAGGTGACGTACACCACACCTATCTGCCCCGTTTGCGTATTTGGGAACCATGTGTGGGTACGAGACTCGAATGAACGTGCCCCCGATCCTCACGGGAGAACCGGTTACCCCACGGTACAGATGACGATCGCCCCCGCGAGGTACACGATGGGGAACCAGCGGGGGAATCGGCGCACACACCCGTAATGGCATCCGAAACGGCACCCGGGAAAGGCACCCGGGAAGTCACCCGGAAAAACGGCCCTCCGACAGCGAAGGAACAGCGTGGCTTCCGCATCCGATCGCAGTGATCGCAGTCCGATCATCATTGGCGGCCTTCCCAGTCAGGTTCCTGACTTCGACCCCGAGGAAACCCAGGAGTGGCTCGACTCCCTCGACGCCGCCGTCGACGCGCGCGGCCGGGAGCGGGCCCGTTACCTGATGCTGCGGCTGATCGAGCGGGCCCGCGAGAAGCGCGTGGCCGTGCCCGAGATGCGCAGCACGGACTACGTCAACACCATCCCGACCAAGAGCGAGCCGTTCTTCCCCGGCAACGAGGAGATCGAGCGCAAGATCCTCAACGCCACCCGCTGGAACGCCGCGGTGATGGTCTCGCGCGCGCAGCGGCCCGGTATCGGCGTCGGCGGCCACATCGCGACCTTCGCCTCCTCCGCCTCCCTGTACGACGTGGGCTTCAACCACTTCTTCCGGGGCAAGGACGAGGGCGACGGCGGCGACCAGGTCTTCTTCCAGGGGCATGCCTCACCGGGCATCTACGCGCGCGCGTACCTGCTGGACCGGCTCAGCGAGGAGCACCTCGACGGCTTCCGCCAGGAGAAGTCCAAGGCGCCGCACGCGCTGTCCTCCTACCCGCACCCGCGGTCGATGCCGGACTTCTGGGAGTTCCCGACGGTCTCCATGGGCCTCGGTCCGATCGGCGCGATCTTCCAGGCCCGGATGAACCGCTACATGCACGCGCGCGGGATCGCGGACACCTCCAAGTCGCACGTGTGGGCCTTCCTCGGCGACGGCGAGATGGACGAGCCGGAGTCGCTGGGCCAGTTGTCCATCGCCGCCCGGGAGGGCCTGGACAACCTGACCTTCGTGGTCAACTGCAACCTCCAGCGCCTGGACGGCCCGGTACGCGGCAACGGCAAGATCATCCAGGAGCTGGAGTCGGTCTTCCGGGGCGCCGGCTGGAACGTGATCAAGCTGGTCTGGGACCGCACCTGGGACCCGCTGCTCGCCCAGGACCGCGACGGCGTGCTGGTCAACCGCATGAACACGACCCCGGACGGCCAGTTCCAGACGTACGCCACCGAGTCCGGCGCCTACATCCGCGACCACTTCTTCGGCGACGACCACCGGCTGCGCGCGATGGTCGAGAACATGACCGACGACCAGATCCTGCACCTGGGCCGCGGCGGTCACGACCACCGCAAGATCTACGCGGCGTACAAGGCGGCGCTGGAGCACAAGGGCCAGCCGACGGTGATCCTGGCCAAGACGATCAAGGGCTGGACACTGGGTCCGAACTTCGAGGGCCGCAACGCCACGCACCAGATGAAGAAGCTGACGGTCGACGACCTCAAGCGCTTCCGCGACCGGCTGCACCTGCCGATCTCCGACAAGGAGCTGGAGTCCGGCCCGCCGCCGTACTACCACCCGGGCCGGGACACGGAGGAGATGCAGTACATGCACGACCGCCGGCTCGGTCTCGGCGGGTACGTGCCGACCCGGGTCGTGCGGTCGAAGCCGCTCGCCCTGCCGGACGACAAGACGTACGCGACCGTGAAGAAGGGCTCGGGTCAGCAGTCCATCGCGACGACGATGGCCTTTGTGCGGCTCCTGAAGGACCTCATGCGGGACAAGGAGATCGGCAAGCGGTTCGTGCTGATCGCGCCGGACGAGTACCGCACCTTCGGCATGGACTCGTTCTTCCCGAGCGCGAAGATCTACAACCCGCTGGGGCAGCAGTACGAGTCCGTGGACCGGGACCTGCTGCTCGCCTACAAGGAGGCGCCGAACGGGCAGATGCTGCACGACGGCATCTCCGAGGCCGGCTGCACGGCCTCGCTGATCGCGGCGGGCTCGGCGTACGCCACGCACGGCGAGCCGCTGATCCCGGTGTACGTCTTCTACTCGATGTTCGGTTTCCAGCGCACCGGCGACCAGTTCTGGCAGATGGGCGACCAGCTGGCGCGCGGTTTCGTACTGGGCGCGACCGCCGGCCGTACGACGCTGACCGGCGAGGGCCTCCAGCACGCGGACGGCCACTCGCAGCTGCTCGCCTCGACCAACCCGGCGTGCGTGGCGTACGACCCGGCCTTCGGCTTCGAGATCGCGCACATCGTCAAGGACGGCCTGCGGCGGATGTACGGCGGGGACGAGCAGCACCCGCACGGCGAGGACGTCTTCTACTACCTCACCGTCTACAACGAGCCCATCCGGCACCCGGCCGAGCCGGAGAACGTGGACGTCGAGGGCATCCTCAAGGGCGTGTACCGCTTCAGCGAGGGCACCGGCGGCTCGATCCCGGCGCAGATCATGGCGTCCGGGGTCGCGGTGCCGTGGGCCGTCGAGGCACAGCGCATCCTCGCCGAGGAGTGGAACGTGCGGGCCGACGTCTGGTCGGCGACCTCGTGGAACGAGCTGCGGCGCGAGGCCGTGGCCTGCGAGGAGCACAACCTGCTGCATCCCGAGGAGGAGCAGCAGGTGCCCTACGTGACGCGGAAGCTGGCGGGTGCGCAGGGGCCGTTCGTGGCGGTGTCCGACTGGATGCGGTCGGTGCCGGACCAGATCGCGCGGTGGGTGCCGGGGACGTACCAGTCGCTGGGCGCGGACGGCTGGGGTTTCGCGGACACGCGCGGGGCGGCGCGGCGGTTCTTCCACATCGACGCGGAGTCGATCGTGGTGGGCGTGCTGAGCGAGCTGGCGCGGGAGGGGAAGGTCGACCGGTCGGTGCTGAAGCAGGCGATCGACCGGTACCGGCTGCTCGACGTGGCGGCGGCGGACCCGGGCGTGGCCGGCGGGGACGCGTAGGGCCGGACACCGGCCGGTGCGCGCAGGGCGATGCGCGTAAAGCCCGGACACCGGCCGGTGTCCGGGCGGCGGCGACGCCCTGCCGCGGCTGGAACATGCCGGGGCAGGGCGTCGCCGCTCCGTCGAGCCGGATCGGTCCCAGGAGTGTGCCGACGCCTCCGTCGACGCGGGGCCGCGCGGTCCGGCCCGGTCCATGACCTCGTCCGGCCATGTGAGCGGGGGTGCCTGCGCGCTTCCCGTCCGAAGCCCGCCGCCATCAACTCCCGGAACTCCTCGTGGGGTTCGGGTACCCGCGTGCGGCGTCTCATGCCTGGCACCCGGCCAATTCGCGCCGCTTCGAACGTGCTGCCTGCGCGCCGCCCCCCTCCGGCAGCGCGCCGCAGCCTCGCGCCCTCCGTGCCCTGCGGAGGACTTGACCCACTGTGACCTGCGGGGTCGGGCGGAGGGGAAGGGTTCGCGGCCCTGTCACCCTGATGGACGAACCGGGTGGCAGGGCCGGGGGACCTCGCGGGCGTGGCTCAGATGTGGCCCACGCCCGCGCCCGCCTCCGCGTTCTCACCGCGCTTGGTGAGGAAGGCGACGCACACCGCCACGACCGCGACCCCGGCGGCCACCAGCGAGGCCAGGCTCATGCCGGAGATGAAGGTGTCGTGGGCGACGTCGGTGATCTTCCCGGCGACCTCGGCCGGGGTGCCCGGGGGCACCGGCGGGACGCCGACCCGGACCGCCTCGGAGGCCTGGTGCGCCTGTTCCGGCGTCAGCTCGGGGAGTCCCGCGTCCGTCCAGTTGCCGGCCAGGTCGCTGTCGACCTTGGAGGCCATCACGGCGCCCAGCACGGCCGTGCCGAGGCTGCCGCCGATCTGCATCGCCGCCTGCTGGAGGCCGCCCGCGACGCCCGACAGCTCCATGGGCGCGTTGCCGACGATGACCTCGGTGGCGCCGACCATGACGGGCGCGAGGCCGAGGCCCAGCAGGGCGAACCAGAGCGACATCAGGGCGCTGCCGGTGCCCGTGTCCAGCGTGGAGATGCCGAACATGGCGATCGCGGTGAACGCCATGCCGCCGGCCAGCGGGATGCGCGGACCGACCTTGGTGATCATCGCGCCGGCCAGCGGCGAGGCGACGATCATCATGCCGGTGAGCGGCAGCAGGTGCAGACCGGCGTCGACGGGGCTCATGCCGTGGACGTTCTGCAGGTAGAAGGTGACGAAGAACAGACCGCCCATGAAGGCGATGGCCATCAGCACCATCAGGACCACACCGGCCGACAGCGGCACCGAGCGGAACATCGCCAGCGGGATCAGCGGCTCCCGCACCTTGGTCTCCCAGACCGAGAACAGGGCGAAGCCCACCACCGAACCGCCGATGTACAGCCAGGTCTGACCGGAGCCCCAGCCCCACTCGGGCGCCTTGATCAGGGCCCAGACGAGGGCGAACATCGAAGCCGACAGCAGCACGATGCCGAGGACGTCGAAGGAGCGCGGCGCGTTCTCGGCCCGGTGGTCCAGCAGGATCATGACGCCGAGCACGACGGCGACGACGCCCACGGGCACGTTGATGAAGAACACCGACTGCCAGTTGACGTGCTCGACCAGCACACCGCCGAGGATCGGGCCGCCCGCGGTGGAGGCGCCGATGACCATGCCCCAGATGCCGATCGCCATGTTGAGCTTCTCGGCCGGGAAGGTGGCCCGCAGCAGGCCGAGCGCGGCCGGCATCAGCAGCGCGCCGAACAGGCCCTGGAAGACCCGGAAGACGATGACCGCCGCGATGCTGCCGGACAGTCCGATGGCGCCGGAGGAGGCGGCGAAGCCCGCCACGCCGATCAGGAAGGTCTGCCGGTGGCCGAAGCGGTCACCGAGCTTGCCCGCGGTGATCAGGGCGACCGCGAGGGCGAGGAAGTAGGCGTTGGTGATCCACTGGACGTCCGCGAGGCTGGCGTCCAGGTCGTCCTGGATGGCCGGGTTGGCGATCGCCACGATGGTGCCGTCCAGGGCCACCATCATGACCCCGACCGCGACGGTGACGAGGGTGACCCACGGATGGCCGCGCCATCCCTTGGCGGGCGCCGAACCCGCCGGGGTGCCGTCACCCGGTCCCGGCTTGTCGAGGGTGGTCTGACTAGTCATACCGCCGAGGCTAATGACAGCCTCTGACAGTTGACAAACCAATTCACGAGTCAGTAACTGACATGTCATTCCCATATAGCCTGAACAGGGGAAACCGCTCGAAGGAGACGACTTTTGAAGGTGGCCGGCACATCGGCGCCGCCGGAGACCGCGCCCGCGGCCTCCCGCCCCGGGCTGCGCGAACTCAAGAAGCAGCGCACCCGGGACCTGCTGCTGCGCTCCGCCCTCGAACTGTTCACCGAGCGCGGTTACGAGGAGACGACCGTCGACGACATCGCCGAGGCCGCCGACGTCTCGCAGCGGACCTTCTTCCGTTACTTCGCCTCCAAGGAGGAGGCGGCGTTCTTCGTGTCGCGGCTCGCGGAGTCCCGCTTCGTCGAGGCCGTGCACGCCCGGCCGCCCGGGGAGGCGCCCCTGGACGCGCTGCGCCTGGCCCTCGCGGAGAGCTGGGACACCATCGGCGAGGCGGTCGAGCAGGTGGTCCCGCTCGAACTGCACATGCGTTTCTACCGGGTGATCGAGTCGACGCCCGCGCTGCTCGCCGCCCATCTGCGGCGCGCCACGGAGCTGGAGGAGGAGATCGCCCGCGTCGTCGCCGGCCGCGAGGGCCTGGACATCGACCGGGACCCGCGGCCCCGCGTGGTCGTGGCCGTCTTCGGAGCGGTGATGCGGGTGACCGAACGCATCTGGTCGGCGCGCGACGACGCCGGTCTGGCGGCGCTGCGGGATCTGACGGCCACTTACCTCGATCAGGTGACGCCCGCGCTCACCGGGGACTGGCGCGGCCCCGAAACGTGATCCGTGTCACTGGATTCACGCGAGACCGGCCCGTTCTCCTAGTGTGTCCTCCCAGTGACTTCCTTCGACACCTCCCCGCAGCTGAACGTCTGGCGCGCCCTGCTCGCCCTGGCCGTGGTGTTCGTGATGCTGGCGACCACCGGCTGGACCGCCCTGCGCAACCAGCGGGGCCCCACGGCCCTCGAAGCGTCGGTCACGGCCTGGGAGCACGGCCGGATCGACGGGCGGCGGCTGCCCGACGCCCAGGCGGCACCCGCCCGGCTGGCCCGCTTCTTCGCCTCGCTCACCGCATGGCAGCGCACCAGCCTGGCCCACCGGTATCCCCTGGCCGTCGGCAACATGAACGGTGCCCCCGTCCAACTGCGCTACCTCGCCAACCGCTCCGCGCTGCAGGAGGCGCGGTCGGTGGAGCGCGCCCGCATGCACGACAAGCGCCTGTCCCCCGCCGGACAGCGCGAGGCCGGCCGCCGGATGCGCAACTACGAGTCCCTGCTCGACCCGGGCCGGCACATCCTCGCCTTCGACCCGGCGGGCTCGGGCCGGGTCGCCGAGGTGTTCGGCAACCTGAACCGCGCCGACCGGGTGTCCGTCGTCGTGCCCGGCGTCGACACCGAACTGCTCACCTTCCAGCGCACCGACCGCAAGAAGTACGCGGCGCCGGCCGGCATGGCCAAGTCGCTGTACGCGGCCGAGCGCGCGGCGAGCCCCGGTACCGACACGGCCGTGATCGCCTGGGCCGACTACACCTCCCCCAGCGGCCTCGGCATGGAGGCGGCCACCGCGAACCGCGCCGAGCACGGGGCCGTGCGGCTGAACGCGCTGCTGCGGGCGCTGCCCGGCCGGTCCCCGGTCTCCCTCTTCTGCCACAGCTACGGCTCGGTGGTGTGCGGTCTGGCCGCCGACACGCTGCCCGGCCGGGTGAGCGACATAGCGGTGGCCGGCAGCCCCGGCATGCGTGCCGAGAACGCCTCCCACCTGGACACCTCCGCCCGCGTGTGGGCGATGCGGGACGCCGACGACTGGATCCAGGACGTGCCGTACCTGGAGGTCGGCGGCCTCGGGCACGGCGCCGACCCGGTGTCCGCCGGCTTCGGGGCGCGGGTGCTCTCCGCGCGGGACGCCCGCGGGCACAGCGGCTACTTCGTGCCGGGCACGGACAGCCTGCGGAACTTCGCGGGGATCGGGGTTGGCGCATACCGCACGGTCGCCTGCGCCGACGAAGACGACACATGCCGGGCGGGTTTGTCCGCGGCGACGACGGCCGGACGCGCGTAGAGGCGCAGAAACTCCGGTTTGCACGGGGAGGGGACGGGAAGGCTCGTGCCGCATACGATGAGCCGCATGGGTGACGTACTGGCCGGATTTCATGCCGCCTGGGAGTTCGAGTCCGACTCCGTGCTCATCCGCTACGAACGGGGGATTCGAACACCCAAGTTGTTCCAGGCCCTGGGGGAACGCCGGGTGCCCCTGGAGGCGATCGCCGGCGTGACGCTCACGCCCGGCAGACGGGGCACCGTCGTGCTGCGCGTCGAGCCGCGCGCGGGGGCCGATCCGCTGATCGAGGCGGCGGCCGGGCAGCTGAAGGAGAGCGGCGACCCCTACCGGCTGGTGCTGCCCGCCGAGCGGGAGACGCTCGCGGAGTACTACGCCGACGAGCTGCGGGCCCTGCTGACCGAGTCCGGCAAGACCGAGCGCTACCTGGTCGCCCCGCCCGAGGCACCGTTGCACTTCAAGGCGTACGACGGGAAGGCGTCCTTCGACGGGACGGCGGTGTCCTTCCGGTGGTCCTGGACGGGCGCGTCGTCGGCGAAGTGGAAGGCCGGCGACCAGAGCTTCCCGGTCGCCGACCTGGGCGGGGTGGAGTGGCGCTCCCCCGAGATGTTCGAGGGGTACCTGCGGCTGCTGCCGCGCGACGCCGAGGCCGCGGCCGCGCCGGCCGCACCGGCCGTCCCGCAGGCCGACCAGGATCCGGCGGCGGTCGTGTTCGGGCTCGGGTACGGGCCGGTGCACGAGTCACTGCCGTTCGCCGCGGCGGTGCTGGCGGCGGTGCGGGAACGGAGCGCCTCGGCGCCCGTGCCGGTACCGGTGCCGGCACCCCGGCGGGACCCGGCCGACATCGCCGAGCGGATCCGGCACCTCGGGGAGCTGCACCAGCAGGGGCTGGTGACGGACGAGGAGTTCTCCTCGAAGAAGGCGGAGTTGTTGGCGGAGCTCTAGCGTCTGCCGGGCTTCTGTTCCGCTTCCGGGTGCGGTCCCGTGGTGGCCGGTCGCGCCCGCGCGGCGGAGCCGCACATCGATGCAGCCCCGCGCCCCTTCGGGGCGCTTCCCTACTCCCGTCCGGCAGACGCGAACGTCATGTCCGCGTAGCGGTCGCCCGCGACCTTCTCCGCGATCGGCTCCAGCAGGGACAGCTCGTCGTCGGTCAGGACGATCCCCGTCGCCGCCGTGTTCTCCGCCACCCGCGTCGGCTTCCGGGTGCCCGGGATCGGGATCACCGGCAGGCCGTGGACCTCGGCCCGCTGCTGGACCCAGGCCAGGGCTATCTGGCCGAGGGTGGCGCCATGGGCCTCGGCGACCGTGCGGACCGGGGCGAGGAGCGCCGCGTTGGCCGCCGCGTTGTCGCCGGTGAAGCGGGGCTGCTGGTGGCGGAAGTCGTCGTCGGCCAGCCCGTCGGTACTGGTGACCGAGCCGGTGAGGAAGCCCCGGCCCAGCGGTGAGTAGGGCACCAGGGCGACGCCCAGCTCGGCGGCGGCCGGTACCACGCCCGCCTCGATGTCCCGGCTGAACAGCGACCACTCCGACTGGACGGCCGCGATCGGGTGGACGGCGTGCGCCGCCCGCAGCTCCCGGGCGGTGACCTCGCTCAGGCCGAGGTGCCTGACCTTGCCCTCCCGCACCAGCTCGGCCATGGCGCCGACGGTCTCCTCGATCGGCACGTTCACGTCGCGCCGGTGCATGTAGTAGAGGTCGATCACGTCGAGGTCGAGGCGCCGCAGGCTCGCCTCGACGGCCTCGCGGATGTACGGCGCGTCGTTGCGGATGATCCGCCTGGTCGGCTCGTCCGGGGGGATCGACAGCGCGAACTTGGTCGCGACGACGACGTCCTCGCGGTGGGCCTTGAAGAACGGCGCCAGGAACCGCTCGTTCTCGCCCGCGCCGTACGCGTCGGCCGTGTCGTACAGCGTGACGCCCAGCTCCAGCGCCCGTTCCAGGGTGGCCCGGGAGGCGTCGGCGTCGGCGGGGCCGTAGGCGAAGCTCATGCCCATGCAGCCCAGGCCCTGGACGCCCACCCGCGGGCCCGCGGTGCCGAGCCGCGCCGTCGGGATCCTGCTGTCGTTCATCGGTTGCCCTCCTCTTCCCGGGTGCGTCCGGCGTCCCCGTAGAAGCTGATCTTCCGGTCGAGTACGGCGAGGGTGTCCCGCAGCTCGGCGATCCGCGCCAGCACGTCGTGGCGGGTGGCCTCCAGCAGTTCGCGCCGCTCGGGGTAGGTGCTCTCGCCCTCGCGCACCAGCTCCGCGTACCGGACCATGTCGGCGACCGGCATGCCGGTCAGGCGCAGTTTCCCGACCAGGTCGAGCCAGTCCAGGTCGCGGTTGCTGTAGCGGCGCTGGCCGGTGTGCGAGCGGTCGATGTGGGACATCAGCCCGATCCGCTCGTACCAGCGCAGGGTGTGGGCCGTCAGGCCGGTGACGGCGACGACCTCGCTGATCGTGTAGCGGTCCTGCCCGTCGGGGCGCGGGTGGCGCGGGGGCGGGAAGGAGCAGATGTCCGTTCCGGTGGCTTCTGTGGTGGCGTTCGGCGCGAGGGTCCCGGCCGTGGTCTGCATCACCGTCATGACCTCAACGCTATGACCTTGGAGTGCACTCCAGGCAAGCGCGTACGGCGGGAAATCCACAGGACACGCGCCCCGGCCCGTCATTAGCGTGCGGGGCATGAGCCTCGTACGCCGTGCCGTGGCCGAAGACGCGCAGGAAGTGCTCCGTCTCCGCCAGGTGATGATCGATTCCATGGACCCGGACGCTCCCACCGACTGGCAGGCGGGTGCGCTGCCCGGCCTGCGGGCGGCGCTGGCCGATCCGGACGGGAGTTTCGCGGCGTTCGTGGTCGACCACCCGGAGCGGCCGGGCGCGCTCGCGGCGCTGGTGGTGGGGACGCTGGAGTACCGGATCGGCGGGCCCGGCCGCCCGGCGAGCGGCCTGCTCGGATACGTCTTCAGCGTCGCCACCGACCCGGACGCCCGGCGCCGCGGGTACGCGCGCGCGTGCATGGACGAGCTGCTGGAGTGGTTCCGCGAGCGGGGTGCCGGGCACGTCATGCTCACGGCCTCCCCCGACGCCGAGCCCCTGTACGCGTCGATGGGCTTCACGCGCGACACCACCCCCTCGATGCGGCTGTACCTCTGAGCCGCTTAGGCTCGACGCCATGTCCTTGAACAGCCTCGCGTCGATCGAGAACTGGCCGGTCCCCACCGCGGCGGCGGGCGTCGTACGGGCGGACGGCACGGCCCTCGGCACCCACGGCCCCGTCGCGCACCGCTTCCCGCTCGCCTCGGTCACCAAGCCGCTGGCGGCGTACGCGGCGCTCGTGGCCTACGAGGAGGGCGCGATCGAGCTGGACGAGCCCGCCGGGCCGCCCGGGGCGACGGTCCGCCACCTGCTCGCGCACACCTCGGGGCTGGCCTTCGACGAGCACCGGACGACCTCCGCGCCCGGGGAGCGCCGGCTGTACTCCAACGCCGGTTTCGAGCAGCTGGGCGACCACATCGCGAAGGCGGCGGACATGCCGTTCGCCGAGTACGCCCGGCAGGCGGTGCTGGAGCCGCTGGGCATGACGGCGACCTCGCTGGAGGGCTCCCCGGCGAAGGACGGCGTGTCCACGGTCGGGGACCTGCTCCGCTTCGCCGCCGAGGTGCAGGCGCCCCGGCTGCTGGACCCGCGCACGGTCGCCGAGGCGATGACGGTCCAGTACCCGGGCACCAAGGGCGTGCTGCCGGGCTACGGCCACCAGAACCCCAACGACTGGGGCCTCGGCTTCGAGATCCGGAACGGCAAGTCCCCGCACTGGACGGGGGCCTCGTCCTCGCCGCGCACCTTCGGCCACTTCGGCCAGTCCGGCACGTTCCTGTGGATCGACCCCGACGCCGGGCTCGCCTGCGTGGCCCTCACCGACCGGGCCTTCGGCCCCTGGGCGGTCGAGGTCTGGCCGCCCTTCACGGACGGGGTGCTCGCGGAGGTACGGAGCCGGTCCTAGGCCATCTCCCACATCAGCACCTCGGCCGGCGCCACGGCCACCGCGGCCATCCCCTCGGCGTCCGTGACGCGGGCCGCGTCGCCCGGGCCCAGTCGCTCACCGTCCAGGTCCACCTCGCCCCGCACCACGTGCACGTACACGTGCGCCCCGTCCGGCACCGCCGTCCGCTCCCCGGCGGTCAGCCGGCGCACGTGCAGCATCGCGCCGGCCTCCGGGACGGCGTACGGGGTGGAGTCGGCGATGCCGCGGACGATCTCGTAGGCGGGGTCGCCGCCGGGCTCGTGCGGGGCCAGCCACATCTGGACGAAGGTGAGGGGGACGGCCGCGTCGTTGCGCTCGACGTGCCGGACGCCGCCCGCCGCGCTGAGGCGTTGCACGTCACCGGCGCGTACCACCGTCTCGTGGCCCGTGCTGTCGCGGTGGGTCAGCTCGCCCTGCACCACCCAGGTGACGATCTCGGTGTGGCTGTGCGGGTGCTCGTCGAAGCCCGCGCCGGGCGCGAGGCGCTCCTCGTTGCAGGCCAGCAGGGCACCGAAGCGCAGGTTGCCGGGGTCGTAGTGGGGGCCGAAGGAGAAGGCGTGGCGGGAGACGATGCCGGCCGCCTCGTCGCCCCCGGGGTAGCGCTCGTCCGCGCGCCGTACGTCCATCACGTGGTCCACCGTAGTCCCGGCCCGGAGCGGCCCGGAGCGCGGCCGAGGCCCGCAGAACCGCCCCGGCGGCACACCCGCCCGGCCCGATAAGGCAGTCTTGTCCCCGTGCCCGAACCCGAAACCGGCAAGCCCGACGCCCCCGCCCAGCCCGCCCACCCGCACACCGCGACCCTGAAGCGGCTGGAGCAGTCCTCCGGATCGCTCGCCGCGCAGGCCATCGCGCGCATGGACGAGACGCTGCCGTGGTACCGGGCGATGCCACCGGAGAACCGTTCCTGGATCGGGCTGGTCGCCCAGGCCGGCATCGCCGCGTTCACCGAGTGGTTCCGGCGGCCGGACGCGCCCCAGGCCATCTCGACCGACGTCTTCGGCACCGCCCCGCGCGAGCTGACCCGGGCGATCACGCTGCGGCAGACCGTGGAGATGGTGCGGACCACCATCGAGGTGATGGAGTCCGCCATCGACGAGGTCGCCGCGCCCGGCGACGAGTCGGTGCTGCGCGAGGCGCTGCTCGTGTACGCCCGGGAGATCGCCTTCGCGACCGCCCAGGTCTACGCGCAGGCCGCCGAGGCACGCGGTGCCTGGGACGCCCGCCTGGAGTCCCTGGTGGTGAACGCCGTGCTCAGCGGCGAGGCCGACGAGGGGGCCGTGTCACGGGCCGCCGCCCTCGGCTGGAACTCGCCGGAGCACGTCTGCGTCGTGCTGGGCACCGCGCCCGACGGGGACTCCGAGCTGACCGTGGAGGCCATCCGGCGGGCCGCCCGGCACGCCAAGCTCCAGGTGCTGACCGGGGTGCTCGGGGACCGTCTGGTGGTGATCGCCGGGGGCCGCAACGACCCGCTGGCGGTGGCGAAGTCGCTGATCGGGCCGTTCGCGCAGGGGCCGGTCGTCGCCGGGCCCGTGGTGCCGGACCTGCTGGCCGCGACCCGGTCCGCACAGGCCGCCGCGGCCGGGCTCAAGGCGTGCACCGCCTGGCAGGACGCGCCGCGCCCGGTGCTCGCCGACGATCTGCTGCCGGAGCGCGCGATCGCCTCCGACCCGTCCGCTCGTGAGCAGCTGGTGGAGGAGATCTACAGACCACTGGAGGAGGCGGGGGCGGCACTCCTGGAGACGCTCAGTGTCTATCTCGAACAGGCGAGCAGTCTGGAGGGCGCCGCCCGGATGCTCTTCGTTCACCCGAACACCGTGCGCTACCGGCTCCGACGTGTGACTGACGTCACCGGATGGTCGCCCTCTGATGTACGGTCTGCGTTCACACTGCGGATCGCGCTGATCCTGGGGCGTCTGGCCGACGGAGATCCGCAACTCTAAGCTTTTGTGCAGGGTCCACAAAACCCGCTCCCGTTCTTCGTCCCTGTCCCCACGGGCGGTCGTGGCCGTCCTCAAGAGAGAGTGTGAGAGTGCTCGTACTCGTCGCTCCCGGCCAGGGCGCCCAGACGCCCGGCTTCCTGACTGACTGGCTCGCCCTTCCCGGCGCCGCGGACCGCGTCGCCGCGTGGTCCGACGCCATCCAGCTCGATCTCGCCCACTTCGGCACCAAGGCCGACGCGGACGAGATCCGTGACACGTCCGTGGCCCAGCCGCTGCTGGTCGCCGCCGGTCTCCTCTCCGCCGCGGCACTCGGTGACATCCCCGGGTTCGCGCCCGGCGCCGTCGCGGGCCACAGCGTCGGCGAGATCACCGCCGCCGCCTTCGCGGGCGTCCTCGACGACACCGCCGCGCTGACCCTCGTACGCAAGCGGGGCCTGGCCATGGCCGAGGCCGCCGCGGTGACCGAGACCGGCATGTCGGCGCTGCTCGGCGGCGACCCCGAGGTGAGCATCGCGCACCTGGAGAAGCTCGGCCTGACCCCGGCGAACGTGAACGGCGCCGGCCAGATCGTGGCGGCCGGCACCATGGAGCAGCTGGCCGCGCTGAACGAGGACAAGCCCGAGGGCGTCCGCAAGGTCGTCCCGCTGAAGGTGGCCGGCGCCTTCCACACGCAGCACATGGCGCCCGCGGTGGACCGGCTCGCCGAGGCCGCGAAGGCGCTGACGCCGGCCGACCCGAAGGTGACGTACGTCTCCAACAAGGACGGGCGGAGCGTCGCCACCGGCGCCGAGGTGCTGGAGCGGCTGGTCGGCCAGGTCGCCAACCCGGTGCGCTGGGACCTGTGCATGGAGACCTTCAAGGAGCTGGGCGTCACCGCGATCATCGAGGTGTGTCCGGGCGGCACGCTGACCGGGCTCGCCAAGCGGGCGCTGCCCGGCGTCAAGACGCTGGCCCTGAAGACCCCCGACAACCTCGACGCGGCCCGCGAGCTCGTCGCCGAGCACATCCAGGCCTGACAAGGAGCGCGAGAGCATGTCGAAGATCAAGCCCAGCAAGGGCGCCCCGTACGCGCGCATCCTCGGCGTCGGCGGATACCGTCCGACCCGGGTGGTGCCGAACGAGGTGATCCTCGAGAAGATCGACTCGTCCGACGAGTGGATCCGCTCGCGCTCCGGCATCGAGACCCGGCACTGGGCCGGACCCGAGGAGACCGTCGCCGCGATGTCGGTGGAGGCCTCCGGCAAGGCCCTCGCGGACGCCGGGATCGACGCCTCGCAGATCGGTGCCGTGGTCGTCTCGACCGTGTCGCACTTCAGCCAGACCCCCGCCATCGCCACCGAGATCGCCGACCGGCTGGGCACGGACAAGGCCGCGGCCTTCGACATCTCGGCCGGCTGCGCGGGCTTCGGCTACGGCCTGACCCTGGCCAAGGGCATGGTCGTCGAGGGCTCGGCGGAGTACGTGCTGGTCATCGGCGTGGAGCGGCTGTCGGACCTGACCGACCTGGAGGACCGGGCCACGGCCTTCCTGTTCGGCGACGGGGCCGGCGCGGTCGTGGTCGGCCCGTCCCAGGAGCCGGCCATCGGCCCGACGATCTGGGGCTCGGAGGGCGACAAGGCCGAAACGATCAAGCAGACGATCCCCTGGGACCGCTTCCGGGTCGGCGACGTCTCCGAGCTGCCCCTCGACTCCGAGGGCAACGTCAAGTTCCCCGCGATCACCCAGGAGGGCCAGGCGGTCTTCCGCTGGGCCGTGTTCGAGATGGCGAAGGTCGCGCAGCAGGCGCTGGACGCCGCCGGGATCAGCCCGGACGACCTGGACGTCTTCATCCCGCACCAGGCCAACGTGCGGATCATCGACTCGATGGTGAAGACGCTGAAGCTGCCGGACCACGTCACGGTCGCCCGTGACATCCGCACCACCGGCAACACCTCGGCCGCCTCGATTCCGCTCGCGATGGAGCGGCTCCTGGCGACCGGCGACGCGAAGAGCGGCGACACCGCACTCGTCATCGGCTTCGGGGCGGGTCTCGTCTACGCCGCGACGGTCGTTACCCTCCCCTAGGCACTCCGTGCCGGATCACCCGGTCCGGGACGGAGAGCAGCAACACCCGCCGCGACGCGGCGGACCGCCACACCCTCTGGACAACAACGAAGGAGCGCCACCATGGCCGCCACTCAGAAAGAGATCGTCGACGGTCTCGCGGAGATCGTGAACGAGATCGCCGGCATCCCGGTTGAGGACGTCCAGCTGGACAAGTCCTTCACCGACGACCTGGACGTCGACTCGCTGTCCATGGTCGAGGTCGTCGTCGCCGCCGAAGAGCGCTTCGACGTCAAGATCCCGGACGACGACGTCAAGAACCTCAAGACCGTCGGCGACGCGACGCAGTACATCCTCGACCACCAGGCCTGATCCGCCGATACTCGGGCATACCCCGGGTATCGGACAGATCCGGGCAGACTGCCCCGCCACCCGGCGGTGGCGCCGTACGAATCCGTATCCCGTTGGAGAAAGAATTCCCGTGAGCTCGACCAATCGCACCGTGGTCGTCACCGGTATCGGCGCAACCACACCGCTGGGTGGCGACGCAGCCTCGACCTGGGAGGGTCTGGTCGCCGGCAAGTCCGGAGCCAAGCCCCTGGAGCAGGAGTGGGCCGCCGACCAGGCGGTCCGCATCGCCGCACCGGCCGCCGTCGACCCCTCCGAGGTCATCCCGCGGCCGCAGGCCCGCCGCCTGGACCGCTCGGCGCAGTTCGCGCTGATCGCGGCGCAGGAGGCCTGGAAGGACGCCGGGTACGTCGGCAAGGCCGGCGAGAGCCCCGCCGAGGACGGCGCGGCCCACGTCGACCCCGACCGGCTCGGCGCGGTCATCGCCTCCGGCATCGGCGGCGTGACCACGCTGCTCGACCAGTACGACGTGCTGAAGGAGAAGGGCGTCCGCCGCGTCTCCCCGCACACCGTCCCCATGCTGATGCCGAACGGCCCCTCGGCCAACGTGGGCCTGGCCGTGGGCGCCCGGGCGGGCGTGCACACGCCGGTCTCGGCCTGCGCCTCGGGCGCCGAGGCCATCGGCTACGCCATCGAGATGATCCGCACCGGCCGCGCCGACGTCGTCGTCGCGGGTGGCACGGAGGCGGCGATCCACCCGCTGCCCATCGCCGCGTTCGGCAACATGATGGCGATGTCCAAGAACAACGACGACCCGCAGGGTGCCTCGCGTCCGTTCGACACGGCGCGCGACGGCTTCGTCCTCGGCGAGGGCGCGGGCGTCCTGGTCCTGGAGTCCGCCGAGCACGCCGCCGCGCGCGGCGCGCGTGTCTACGCCGAGGCGGTCGGCCAGGGCATCTCCGCCGACAGCCACGACATCGTGCAGCCGGAGCCGGAGGGCCGCGGCATCTCCGCCGCCCTGCAGAACCTGCTGGACCGCAACGACCTGGACCCGGCCGAGATCGTGCACGTCAACGCGCACGCCACCTCGACGCCCGCCGGTGACATCGCCGAGCTGAAGGCGCTGCGCAAGGTCCTCGGCGACAACGTGGACCACATGGCGGTCTCCGCCACCAAGTCGATGACCGGTCACCTCCTCGGTGGCGCGGGCGGCGTGGAGTCCGTGGCGACCGTGCTCGCGCTGTACCACCGGGTGGCACCGCCGACCATCAACGTCGAGAACCTCGACCCGGAGGCCGAGGCCAACGCGGACATCGTCCGCGGCGAGGCCCGCAAGCTCCCGGTGGAGGGCCGGATCGCCGCGCTGAACGACTCGTTCGGCTTCGGCGGGCACAACGTCGTCCTCGCGTTCCGGACGGTCTGACCGGCTGAGCCGACCGACCGTTTGATGGCCCGGCCCCCATGGGGTCCGGGCCATCGCCGTTCGTGTGCGGGTTGTGTGCCGGCTGCGGGTCCGGTGCGGTTGCTCGCGCAGTTCACCGCGGCCCTTTCAGGGCGCTCACACCACCTGGTGCAGCCAGCGGACCGGGGCGCCCTCGCCCGCGTGCCGGAAGGGCTCCAGTTCGTCGTCCCAGGGCTTGCCGAGGAGCTTGGCGAGGTCCGACTCCAGGTCCGTCTCGCCGCGCTGGGAGCGGACCAGGGCGGCGCGCAGCCGGTCCTCGGGGATCATGATGTCGCCGTGGATGCCGGTGACGGCATGGAAGATGCCGAGGTCGGGGGTGCAGCTGTAGCGCTCGCCCTCGGCGTTCGCGGAGGGTTCCGCGGTGACCTCGAAGCGCAGCAGCTGCCAGCCGCGCAGTGCGGAGGCGAGCTTGGAGGCGATGCCGGCCTGCCCCTGCCAGGAGAACTCCGAGCGCCAGGTGCCGGGCGCGGCGGGCTGCCGGATCCAGTCCAGGCCGACGCGCGTGCCGAGCACCCCGGCGATGGCCCACTCGACGTGCGGGCAGAGCGCGCGCGGCGCGGAGTGCACGTACAGGACTCCACGTGTCGTCACCGGAACCTCCGGGCTGAGCGGGACATCTCGGAACGGGTGGAACGGGCCGTGGCCGGGCGGGCCACGTTCATGGCGAGGCTACCGTGCGACGGGGCAAGGAGTGTGACGTACCGTCGGTCCCGCCGCCGACAAACCCGCGCCATTCACCCGGCAGGACGCTTGTACGGGTGTGAGCCGTTGCATCGCCGCCCTCGGGAACCCTCGCGCGGTGTCATGGGTTGAGCACGGTGGAGGCACGAGGCGAGGGGTGGGACCGGTATGGGCCGAGGGACGGACCAGGGGACGCGGTACGGGCGTCGCCGGGCGCGTGCCGCGCTCGCCGTGCTGACCGCCGCCGCCCTGGGCGTGGGCGTGGCGGGCTGTGACGCCGTGGGCGGCGACTCCCCCGCCCCTTCCGGCAGCGCGTCGAAGCGGGCGAAGACGGCACCCGCCTGGGACACGAGCCCGGCGTCGGTCGCCGCCGTCGGTGATTCCATCACCCGCGGCTTCGACGCCTGCGCCGTGCTGTCGGACTGCCCCGAGGTGTCATGGGCGACCGGCAGCAGCGCGAAGGTCGACTCGCTCGCCGTGCGGCTGCTGGGGAAGGCGGACGCGGCCGAGCACAGCTGGAACTACGCGGTCACCGGGGCCCGGATGGCGGATCTGACCGGTCAGGTGACGCGGGCGGCGAAGCGGAAGCCGGAGCTGGTGGCGGTGATGGCCGGGGCGAACGACGCGTGCCGGTCCACGACCTCGGCGATGACCCCGGTGGCGGACTTCCGGGCCCAGTTCGAGGAGGCGATGGCCACCCTGCGCAAGAAGCTTCCCAAGGCGCAGGTGTACGTGTCGAGCATCCCGGACCTCAAGCGGCTGTGGTCCCAGGGGCGCACCAACCCCCTGGGCAAGCAGGTGTGGAAGCTGGGCATCTGCCCCTCGATGCTGGGCGACGCCGACTCCCTCGACTCGGCGGCGACCCTGCGGCGCAACACGGTGCGGGACCGGGTGGAGGACTACAACGAGGTGCTGCGCGAGGTCTGCGCGAAGGACCGGCGGTGCCGCACCGATGACGGCGCGGTCCACGCGTTCCGGTTCGGCACGGACCAGTTGAGCCACTGGGACTGGTTCCACCCGAGTGTGGACGGCCAGGCGCGGCTGGCGGAGATCGCCTACCGCGCGGTCACCGCGAAGGCGCCGTGAGGCGGGCCTGACCTGCGCATGTCCTGGAGTCGAGCACTAGAGTTCCGCACATGAGCGAACTCTTCGGCACACTTTCCGACGGCACCCCGGTACACCGCTGGACCCTGGAGCGGGCCGGCGTACGGGTACGGGTCCTGTCGTACGGCGGGATCGTGCAGTCGGCCGAGGTTCCGGACCGGGACGGGAACACCGCCGACGTGGTGCTGGGGTTCGCCGACCTGGACGGCTATGTGACGCACCCGGAGCCCTACTTCGGCGCGCTGGTCGGGCGGTACGCCAACCGGATCGCGGGCGGGCGCTTCCCGCTGGACGGGCGGACGTACGCGCTGGCGCCCAACGAAGGGCCGAACGTGCTGCACGGCGGTGAGCGCGGCTTCGACAAGCGCGTGTGGGAGGTGGCGGCGGTCGCGGACGGCGTCCGGCTGAGCCGGGTCTCCCCGCACGGCGAGGAGGGTTTCCCGGGACGCCTGGAGATGTCGGCCACGTACACGCTGGACGGTTCGGGGGCGCTGCGGATCGTGTACGAGGCGGTCACGGACGCGCCGACCGTGCTGAACCCGACGAACCACAGCTACTTCAACCTGAGCGGCTCCGGGCACGCGGGCGGGCACGAACTGCGGCTGGCCGCCTCCCGGATCACGCCGGTCGACGCCGGCCTGATCCCGGCGGGTGCCCCGCAGGACGTGTCGGACACGCGCTTCGACTTCCGGCGGGCGCGCAAGGTCGGCTCGGGCTACGACCACAACTTCGTGCTGGACAAGGGCGTGACCGACACCGCCGAGGAGGTCGCCGAGCTGTACGACCCGGCGTCCGGGCGGGTGCTCACGGTGGCGACCACCGAGCCGGGGCTCCAGCTGTACACCGCCGACCACCTGGGCGAGCCCTTCGCCCCCGGTGACGGGATCGCGCTGGAGACCCAGCACTTCCCGGACTCGCCGAACCGGCCCGACTTCCCGAGCACGGTGCTGCGGCCGGGCGAGGTGTTCCGCTCGGAGACGGTGTACGGCTTCTCGGTGCGCCGGTAGGCCACCCCGGGCCAGGGGCACCGGGGGCCGAGCCCCGGCCCGGCCGTCAGGTCCCGGGCCGGGGCTGTTCGCGGGGGCGCGCTCACCGGCGTCCCGGGTCCGACGGTAATCGCCGCGGTGATCGGGCGGTCCACGATCGGGTGCCCGATCAGGAGTTCGTACGAACCCTTCACAAACGGCCACGAGTCGGTCGGCCATGCGCCATGGCGCATGGCCCTTCCGTCACGCGATACTGCCGCCGTTCCGGCAGCACCCCACGGCGACGGAAGGACCTGGACTCCCTTGAGACCCATACGTGTTCGGATCGGCGTACTCGGACTGGCCCTGGCGGCGGGGCTCGCGGCCCCCACGACGGCGACGGCGGCTCCCGAGGCGGGCAGTGCCGCCCCCGCACCGACCGTGGAGGAGCGGCGGCTCGACGGGGAGGTGCCCCGGGAGATCCTGCGGCGCTCCGGATTCGCCGCGGTGGCACCGGCGTTCGCCCGGGGGCTCGGGCGGGCGGACTCCTACCGCGAGGCACGTGCCGTCGTGGCGCGCGAGGGCGCGGCGCTGTGGCGGCGCGCGGTGGACCGGGTGCAGGGCCGCGGGCCGGCCCGCGGGGACCTCAGCCGGGACGACGACCGGCCGCTGTACTGGGCGCGGCTCGGGATGACGCGGGAACTGCGCACCTGGGAGCCCGGGTTCGGGCTGGGCGAGCGGCAGCGGGCCGCGCTGCTGACGGAGCTGGAGCGCACCTCGCGCGGTCAGACCGACCTCCGTCTGCCGCGCGGCGGGCACGGCGGGCACGGCAAGGGCATGAAGCGGGTGCTGCTCACCGGCTTCGACCCCTTCACGCTGGACCGCGACATCCGGATCTCCAACCCGTCCGGCGCCGTCGCGCTCGCCCTGGACGGCACGGTGATCGACACCCCGGACGGTCCCGCCCGGGTGGAGACGGCCGTGTTCCCGGTGCGCTGGGCGGACTTCGCCGAGGGAGCGGTGGAGCGGGCGCTGCGGCCGTACCTGCCGCGGGTCGACCTGTTCACCACCGTGAGCCAGGGCCGGGTCGGGCGGTTCGACGTGGAGCGGACCAACGGCGCCTGGCGGGGCGGCTTCCCGGACAACGACAACGTCTCCCGCACGGAGACCGTCCCGGTGGCCGACCCGGCCGCGCAGCCGCAGTGGACGACGACCACGCTGCCGTACGCGGCGATCACGGCGGCGGACACCGGCCGCTTCCCGGTGTACGACAACACGACGGTGACCGAGATCCCGGCGGGCGGCACCGAGCCGGTGGTACGGCCGGACGGGCCCACGCCCGGTTCGACGGCCCGGGAGGGCGGCGGCGGGAACTACCTGTCCAACGAGATCGCCTACCGCGCGACGCTGCTGCGGGACCGGCTCGGACTGCACGGCACGCTGCCGGGCGGGCACGTGCACACCCCGGTGCTGCAGTTCGGGGCCGGGAACGCCGATCCGGCGACGGGGGCGGTCACCGACCCGGAGTTCGTGCGCAACCGGCTGGACATCGTGGCGCAGACGCGGGCGATCGTGGGTGTGGCGGTCAGTGCCGCGGGGGCGGACCGGGGCTGACCGCGGGGTCGGCGGGGTCGTTTCCGGTCCGGTCGTCGGCATCGTCGCGGGTCTCCTCGCCCAGCAGTTCGCGGGCGAGGAGCGTGGCGCCGGCGACCGCGCCCGGCATCAGGAACACGGCGACGAACGGCACCAGGAAGGAGACGCCCAGCGGGGTGCCGAAGCCCCAGACCAGCATCCTGCGCGAGCGCAGCAGGGCGAGGCGTTCGCGCAGCTCGACCCCGCGGCGCTGGAGGGCAACGGCGGTCAGTTCCTCGGTGAGGAAGAAGCCGGTGACGAAGAAGCCGATCACCGGGACCACGGTCTGCCCGACGACCGGGATGAAGCCGAGCGCGAAGAGCAGCACGCCCCAGAGCGCGGCGCGGACCACGATCCGCAGGCTGTCGCGGCCGGAGATCCACAGCTCGCGCCAGAGCGGCAGGTCGGACTCGGGGGCGGTGCCGTCCGGGGAGACGTCCCGGTCGACCCGCTCGGACAGGGCCTCGTAGAAGGGCTGGCCGACCAGCAGGGTGACCGCGGTGAAGGTGAGCACGGCCAGCAGCAGGGCGAGGGCGAACAGCACGGCGGTGAGGAAGCCGCGGAAGAGCCCGAGCCAGGGGCTCGACCAGTCGTCGGCGAACGGGGTCGCCCAGCCGACGAAGTCCTCGCCCCACAGCGCGAGGGCGACCAGCACGCCCACGTACAGGACCAGGGTGATCAGGCCCGGGACGAGCCCGAAGCCGTAGCTCCGGCCGTGCCGGGCCACCCAGCGCTGGCCCTTCAGAAGGTGGCCGAATCCCGCCCCAAGATCACGCATGGGCGGCACTCTACCGGTCGGCGCGCCGGACCGTTTCCGGTCCCGGCGCGGCCCCGGTCAGGCGAGCGTCACGGTGATGTTGCCGCGGGTCGCCTTCGAGTACGGGCAGACCTGGTGGGCCTTCTCGACCAGCGACCGCGCGGTGGCGGCGTCGACGGACGGGATCTCGGCGGAGATCTCGACGATGATCCCGAACCCGTCGTCGTTCTTGCCGATCCCGACCTTGGCGGTCACGGTGGAACCGCTGATGTCGGCACCCTCCTGGCGGGCCACGACGCCGAGCGCGCCCTGGAAGCAGGCGCTGTACCCGGCGGCGAACAGCTGCTCCGGGTTGGTGCCGGCGCCGTTGCCGCCCATCTCCTTGGGCGGGTTCACGACGAGGTCGAGCTTGCCGTCGTCGGTGGCCACCCGGCCGTCACGGCCGTTCTCAGCGGTGGCGACGGCGGTGTAGAGGACTTCGGACTGCTGGATGGGCATACGGGTGTCTTCCTCCTCGGTCCGCCGTGACTCGCGCCCACGATCACGACGGATTTCGGAAAGACGCTACCGCATGCCGGAATCTTCGGGAAGTCAGAGCTTGACGATCATCTTTCCGGTGTTGTCGCCCCGCAGGACCCCGAGGAACGCCTCCAGGTTGTTCTCGATGCCCTCGACGACCGTCTCGCGGTACTTCAGCTCGCCGGTGCGGACCCAGGGGCCGACCTCCTCGACGAACTGCGGCTGGAGGTCGTAGTGGTCGCCGACCAGGAAGCCCTCGATGCGGCCGCGGGTCTGGATGAGCCGGGCGAGGTTCTTCGGGCCGGGCGCGGGCTCGGTGTTGTTGTAGACGGAGATCGCGCCGCAGATGGCGATGCGGCCGTTGAGGTTGAGGGAGCCGATGGCGGCCTCCAGGTGGTCGCCGCCGACGTTGTCGAAGTAGACGTCGACGCCGTCCGGGGCGGCGGCACGCAGCTGCTCGCTCACCGGGCCGTTCTTGTAGTTGAAGGCGGCGTCGAAGCCGTACTCGTCGAGGAGCAGCTTGACCTTCTCGTCCGAGCCGGCCGAGCCGATGACGCGGGAGGCGCCCTTGAGCTTCGCGATCTGCCCGACCTGGCTGCCGACCGCGCCCGCGGCGCCCGAGACGAAGACGGAGTCGCCCTCCTTGAAGGAGGCGGTGCGCAGCAGGCCGACGTAGGCGGTGAGCCCCGTCATGCCGAGCACACCCAGGTACGTCGACAGGGGCGCCGCGTCCGGGTCCACCTTGACGGCGCTCTTCGCGTCCACGGCGGCGTACTCGCGCCAGCCGAGGAAGTGCAGGACGTGGTCGCCGACGGCGATGCCCTCGGCGTTGGAGGCGACCACCTCGCCGACCGCGCCGCCCAGCATGGGCTTGCCCAGCTCGTAGGGGGCGGCGTAGGACTTGGCGGCACTCATGCGCCCGCGCATGTACGGGTCGACGGAGACGTACAGGTTGCGCACCAGCACCTGCCCGTCGCCCGGGGTGGGGACCTCCGCCTCGACGAGCGCGAAGTCCTCGGGCTTGGGCCAGCCGACCGGGCGGGTGACCAGGTGCCATTCACGGTTGACGGCGGGGAGGGCGGGGGAGTCGGTCATGGGGCACCTTTCCTGAGGCTTGCTTCCTGGGGCTTGCTCGGACTTGCCTGGCGAGAATGTTTCATGCTCTGAAACAACCATGCGGCTGAACATTTCAGCTTGTCAAACAACTGGGTACCCTGGATCGCATGGCCACACCACGCGACACGACCCGCCGCCCCGACGCTCTCACCCTGGAAGTCGTCGAGCTGATCGGCGAGGTCGTGGCCCGCTTCCACGCGGACTACGAGGAGGCGGCGGCGGAGCGCGCCCTGACCGGCGCGCAGGCCAAGCTGCTGAGCCTGCTGACGCTGGAGCCGCTGCCGATGCGGAAGCTGGCCCAGAAGCTGAAGTGCGAGCCGTCGAACGTCACGGGGATCGTGGACCGGCTGGAGGCACGGGGCCTGGTCGAGCGCCGCCCCGACCCCGCCGACCGACGCGTGAAGGTCGCGGCGGCCACGCAGGAGGGCCGCCGGGTGGCCCGGGACCTCCGCGAATCCCTCCGCTTCGCCCGGGAGCCGCTGGCGGGGCTGTCGGAAACGGAGCGCGTGGCTCTGCGGGACGCGCTGCGCCTGATGGTCGGTGAGGGCCCGCCGGAGGACTGACCGTCACCGCATGTCGAACTCGTACTGCAGTCGAAGTCGCCGACGACATGGGATCACTGCCGGGCGATCGATTCCGCCAACCCGAAGGAGGGCCCGGCAGATACTGGTCGAATGGATGGATCAAGGGCTTCTTGGGTCAACACCACGCACGATTGGTCCGCCGTCGTAGACGCGGACCATCTCGGTCGAATCCGCCGGAGGGCTGCAGAATTCACACCGGGCGGGCCGGAACACCTTGTTCTTGAGACCGTTGCTTACGCTGCTGATGAGGCAGCGGGCAGGGGCGGCGGGCGGTGTGTGGTCACGCTGCACATCGACGGGTCGGTGTCGGTGGAGGATGACGGCCGAGGCACCGACACTCGAATCGACGAGCATGGCTGCGTGGTGAAGAAGCCGGTCATGGCTACGAAGGATCTCCGCTTCTTCGATCTATCGGAAACTGAACGGCTACCGGACGGACATCCGCGTCGCGGCATGTCCGTCGTCGCGGCGCTCAGCGAGTGGCTGATTCATACCAACCGCCGTCTCAACGGATCCTGGAGCCAGCGCTATGAGCACAGTGTCCCGGTGAGTGATCTGATGCCCGTCGAGGCCGACGGGACGACGGGGACCTGCGTCCACTTCCTTCCGAGCGAAGCCCTTCGTTCGGAGTGGGCGTTGACCGAGAGCGATGTGGCGCGATGGTCCGAGCAGTGGCCCGACCTCACTACCCGCCTCGACGACCGGCGCGACGGCAGGAGCCGGTCATGTCCGTGACGGGCGAATACCGAGGCGCGGGGCTACGTGCACCACCACAGGAAGCGGTCGCAGGTTTCCGTGGGGGTCGGGTCCGGGGACTGCGGTGGGGAGGGGGTGGTTGTCGGGGGCGGGTCGTCGTCGGTGTCCGGGGAGGACGGGTCCGGGTCGGCGGGACTGGCCGGGTCCGGGGGCTGGGGGCGGGAGGCTGACGGAGGGGCGGAGTCTGTCGCCGTTTCGGACTTCGTCGCCCCCGGGGAGGACGACGGGGATGCCGACGCCGACGCCGTCGTCGACGCCGATGCGTCGGGGGACGGTGTGCCCGAGGGGGTGGTCCTGTCCGAGGTGTCGTCGGCCGGGATCGCCGACGACTCGGCCACCTCGCGGGTCGCCTCGCCGTCCGTCGTCTCGCCGGCCGCTGCCGCCGGTTCCTCCGCGGAGTGCGGGGCGTCCATGCCGAGTTCGGCGAGGCTCAGTCCCCCGGCGGCCAGGACGAAGCCCGCGGCTACGAGCAGGGTGCGGCGGCGGCGCCTGCGGTGGGCGGCGGCCTTGCGGTCGCGGCGGCTGGAGCGGGGGCCGGGCGGGGTGGCGTCGTCGAGGTCCTCGTCGAGGGGGTCGTGCGTGGGGCCGTCGGCGTCCTCGCCGAGGGGCTCGTGCGTGGGGCCGTCGGCGTTCTCGTCGGCGGTGCCGTCCGGGGCGTCGTCGAGCTTCCGCCCCGGGGCTTCCCGGGGGGCGTCGTCGGCCGTCGTCGGCTCGACCCCGTATCGCCGGTCGAAGACCTCACTCGCCGTCAGAGCGTCGTCCGACGAACGGAGTTCGTGGGCGGGCGTGCCGCACCCCGGGCAGGCGAGGGCGCCGTTGAGGTGCCGTCGGCACGGGTGGCAGTAGTCCATGACGCGGGAAGGTTAAGTTCCGGGACGGGCGCGTTCCTAGAGGTCACTGTGAAAGTTGTGTGGGGAAGCACTTCGCCGACGCCTCTCCCCCGCCTCGAAACTGCCGAAACCGTTATGGGTCCGACCCATTGACACTCCCAGCACCCCGTCCTTACTGTCACGCCAGCATTTCGAACGAGTGACGAAATATCGAACAGAGCGAAGGGCAGCCGCCGTGCGCATCACCGGAATCAGCACACACGTGGTCGGGACGCCGTGGCGCAACCTGACCTACGTCCAGGTGCACACCGACGAGGGGATCACCGGAGTCGGCGAGACCCGGATGCTGGGGCACACCGACGCCCTCCTCGGCTACCTGAAGGAGGCCGAGGCCAACCACATTCTCGGTTCGGACCCGTTCGCTGTCGAGGACCTGGTCCGCCGCATGAAGTACGGCGACTACGGCCGCGCGGGCGAGATCGTGATGTCCGGCATCGCCGTCGTCGAGATGGCCTGCTGGGACATCAAGGGCAAGGCCCTCGGCGTCCCCGTGTGGCAGCTGCTGGGCGGGAAGGTCACCGACAAGGTCAAGGCTTACGCCAACGGGTGGTACACGACCGAGCGGACGCCGGAGGCGTACCACAAGGCCGCGCAGCAGGTCATGGAGCGCGGGTACCGGGCGCTGAAGATCGACCCGTTCGGCACCGGGCACTTCGAGCTTGACCAGCAGCAGACGAACTACGCGGTGTCGCTGATCGAGGCCGTGCGGGACGCGATCGGGCCGGACGCCGAGCTGATGCTGGAGATGCACGGGCGGTTCTCGCCCTCCACGGCCGTACGGCTCGCGCGGGAACTCGCGCCGTTCAAGCCCGCCTGGCTGGAGGAGCCGGTTCCGCCGGAGAACCTCAGGGCGCTGAAGAAGGTCGCCGAGAAGGTCGACATGCCGGTCGCCACCGGGGAGCGCATCCACGACCGGATCGAGTTCCGCGAGCTGTTCGAGGACCAGTCGGTGGACGTCATCCAGCCCGACGTCGGTCACATCGGCGGCATCTGGGAGACCCGGAAGCTGGCGGCCACCGCCGAGACGCACTACATGCTCATCGCCCCGCACAACGTCGGCGGGTCCGTGCTCACCGCCGCCAGCCTCCAGGTCGGGTTCACCACGCCGAACTTCAAGATCCTTGAGCACTTCAACGACTTTGCGGACGCGGAGATCAAGAAGGTCGTGAAGGGCGCCCCGCAGGTGGACCCGGAGGACGGGTGCTTCCACCTCTCCGACGCACCCGGTCTCGGCGTCGAGCTGGACACCGACGCGGCGGCCGAGTTCCCGCAGCAGCAGGCCCGCTTCGACCTGTGGGCCGAGGGCTGGGAGAAGCGCGCCCCCAAGGGGACCGGGGCGTGAGCGGCGCCGTCGTCGTCGAGGCGCCGGGGGCGCACCGGCTGGTGCCGCACGAGCCGCGGGAACCGGGGCCCGGCGAGGCGCTGGTGCGGGTGCACGCCGCCGGGATCTGCGGCAGCGACCGGGAGGTCTACCAGGGCAACCGGCCCGAGGGGTACGTGCGTTACCCGCTCACGCCCGGGCACGAGTGGTCCGGGACCGTGGCGCGGGTCGGCACCGGCGTACCGGACTCGCTCGTCGGCCGGAAGGTGGTGGGCGAGGGGTTCCGCAACTGCCAGGTGTGCGACCGCTGCCACGCGGGCGAGACGACGCTGTGCACCGCCGGGTACGAGGAGACCGGGTTCACCCAGCCGGGCGCCATGGCGCCGACGCTGACCCTGCCCGCCCGGCTGCTGCACGTGCTGCCCGACGGCGCCGACCTCACCGCCGCCGCCCTGCTGGAGCCCGCGGCCTGCGTCGCCGCCGCCGCGCTGAAGGCGAACGCCCGGCCCGGCGAGCGGGTCGCGGTCGTCGGCACGGGCACGCTCGGCATGTTCGCCGTGCAGTTCCTGCGCGCCGCCTCCCCGGCCGAACTGCTGGTCGTCGGGACGCGCGGGGACCGGGAGGCGCTGTCCCGGCGGTTCGGCGCGACCGGCTTCCGCACCAAGGACCAGCCGCTGCCGGACGACTTCGACGTCGTGATCGAGACCGCCGGGTCCGCGGACGCCGCCCGCACCGCCGCCGCGCTGCTGCGCCGGGGCGGGCGGCTGGTGCTGACCGGCATCCCGGCGCCGGGCGCCGACGGGCTCGACCCGACCGACCTGGTGGTGCGGCAGCTGGAGGTGCACACGGTCTTCGGGGCGCCGCCGGACGCCTGGGCGCACACGGTGCGGGTCTTCGCGGCCGGTCTGCTCGATCCGCGCCCGCTGGTGACGCACGAACTGCCGCTGGCCCGGTTCTCGGAGGCCATCGAGCTGGTGGGCTCCGGCGACCCCAAGGTCGGCAAGGTGCTGCTGCACCCGGACCCCCACCCCTGAGCCGTACGCCGGTGCGGGGGCGACCTGACGGCCTCCGCACCGGCGTGCACCCACCGGACCGGACACCGCGCGCCCCAGTCACCCATGGCCACGGCCGCGAACTTCGTCCGACATACCGAACACTAAGGAACGCTTGTGACCGACGCTTCCGCCACGGCCGCCGCACGCAGGCCCGGTGAGCAGGCCCTCACCGCCCTCGGCCTGGCCGCGCCCGACCCCGATCCCGCCGACGCCTCGCCGCACTCCTTCCCGGGCGGCGGCCGCTGGCGCACCGAGATCCCGTCCTGCGAGGGTCCGGAGGCGCTGGGGGTGGTGCTCAAGGAGTCCTCACGCCTCGACGTGCCGATCCACCGGATCAGCCAGGGCAGCGGCGTGTGGATGCTGACCGACGCCGAGATCACCGAGATGGTCGAGGCCACCGCCGAACGCGACATCGAACTCTGCCTGTTCACCGGCCCCCGCGGCACCTGGGACATCGGCGGCTCCACCCGGACCGACTCGGGCGGCGCGGGCCTCAGGGCGCGCGGCCACGCCGCGGTCGCCGGGTGCGTCGAGGACGCCGTGCGGGCGAGCAAGTTGGGCGTCAAGTGCCTGCTCGTCGCCGACGAGGGCGTGCTGTGGACACTGCACCGGGCCCGCGCCGCCGGCCTCCTGCCCGCCGACACCACCCTGAAGCTCTCGGCCCTCGTCGGACCGGTCAACCCGGCCTCGTACGCGGTGTACGAACGGCTCGGCGCGGACTCCATCAACGTGCCCAGTGACCTGACACCGGATCACCTGACCGAAATACGTCGGGTTTCGGCCGCGCCGATGGACATGTACATCGAGGCTCCCGACGACCTCGGCGGCTATGTGCGCATGTACGAGGTCGCCGAGCTGATCCGGCGCGGCGCCCCGCTGTATCTGAAGTTCGGCCTGTCCAAGGCGCCCGGGATCTATCCGTACGGCCACCACCTGCGGGAACTGACGCTGGCCAGCGCCAAGGAGCGGGTGCGGCGCGGCCGGCTCGCCCTCGACCTGCTCGCCCGGCACGGGGCGGACGGGGACATGGCGCCGCTCGGCACCCGGCTGCCGGGGCCGCTCAACCGGTTCGAGATCTCGTCATAACGTTCCGGAAACTCCCTTCTCAAAAGACGACACGACCGCGCACAATCCCACACACCTGCGTCGCCGATCCAGCCCTCACCTCAAGGATGATGACCATGCGCAACCGCAGAGCCGCACTCGCCGCGATAGCCTCCGCCGCCTCGCTCGCCCTCACCCTGACCGCCTGCGGCCAGAACAGCGAGGGCGGCAGCGAGGAGGACAAGTCAGGCAGCGACGGCGCCACCGTCGGCATCGCGATGCCGACCAAGTCCTCCGAGCGCTGGATCACCGACGGCGCCAACGTCGAGAAGGAGCTGAAGTCCAAGGGCTTCAAGACCAAGCTGGTCTTCGGCGAGGACGACCCGGACCAGCAGGTCTCACAGATCGAGAACATGATCACCCAGGGTGTGGACGCCCTGATCGTCGCCGCGATCGACAACAAGTCCCTCGGCAACGTCATGCAGCAGGCCAAGGACGCCGACATCCCGGTCATCTCCTACGACCGGCTGATCCTCGGCACCGAGAACGTCGACTACTACGCCTCGTTCGACAACGAGAAGGTCGGCGAGCTGCAGGGCGGCTACATCGTCGACAAGCTCGGTCTGAAGGCCGGCGAGAAGGGCCCGTTCAACATCGAGCTGTTCGCCGGCTCCAACGACGACAACAACACCAAGTACTTCTTCAACGGCGCCATGAAGGTCCTCAAGCCCTACATGGACAAGGGCCAGCTCGTCGTCCGCTCCAAGCAGACCGCGCTCAACCAGGTCACCACCCTGCGCTGGGACGGCGGCACCGCGCAGAAGCGCATGGACGACCTGCTCACCTCCAGCTACCGCAGCGCCCGGGTCGACGCGGTGCTCTCGCCCTACGACGGCATCTCCATCGGCATCCTGTCCGCGCTGAAGTCCGACGGCTACGGCTCCGGCAGCAAGAAGATGCCGGTCGTCACCGGGCAGGACGCCGAGATCGCCTCGGTCAAGTCGATCAAGGCGGGCCAGCAGACCCAGACCGTCTTCAAGGACCTGCGCCAGCTCGCCAAGGTCGCCGCGAACATGGTCGATTCGGTGCTGAACGACAAGAAGCCCGAGGTCAACGACACCAAGTCGTATGACAACGGTGCCAAGGTGGTCCCCGCCTACCTGCTCCAGCCGGTCAGCGTCGACAAGTCCAACTACGAGAAGGTCCTCGTCGACGGCGGCTACTACACCGCGGACCAGCTCAACTGACCGGGTTCCCTCAAGGATTGGAAGGCACGACCATGGCGGGACCCGTCCTGGAAATGCGCTCGATCGTCAAGACCTTTCCCGGTGTCAAAGCGCTGTCGGACGTCACGCTGACCGTTCGCCAGGGCGAGGTCCACGCCATCTGCGGGGAGAACGGCGCCGGCAAGTCGACCCTGATGAAGGTCCTCTCCGGAGTCCACCCGCACGGCAGTTACGAGGGGGACGTCCTCTTCGAGGGCGAGACCTGCCGGTTCAAGGACATCCGGGCGAGCGAACAGCACGGCATCGTGATCATCCACCAGGAGCTGGCGCTGGTGCCGTACCTGTCCATCGCGGAGAACATCTTCCTCGGCAACGAGCACGCCAAGCGCGGACTGATCAACTGGAACGACACCCTCAGGCACGCCACCGAGCTGCTGCGCCGGGTCGGTCTCGACGAGCACCCCGAGACCCGCGTCGCCGACATCGGCGTGGGCAAGCAGCAGCTGGTGGAGATCGCCAAGGCGCTGTCCAAGAAAGTGAAGCTACTCATCCTCGACGAGCCGACGGCGGCGCTCAACGACGAGGACAGCGGCAAACTCCTCGACCTGATCCTTCAGTTGAAGGATCAGGGCATGACCTCGATCATCATCTCGCACAAGCTCAACGAGATCCGCCGGGTCGCCGACTCGGTCACCATCATCCGCGACGGGCGCTCCATCGAGACGCTCGACGTGAAGGCGGCCGAGACGACCGAGGACCGGATCATCAGCGGCATGGTCGGCCGCGACCTGGAGAACCGCTTCCCGGACCGGACCCCGCACCAGGCCGAGAAGGGCGCGGCCCCGGCCCTGGAGATCCGCAACTGGACCGTGCACCACCCCATCGACCAGCAGCGCAAGGTCGTCGACGACGTCTCGATCGCGGTCCGGCGCGGTGAGATCGTCGGCATCGCCGGACTCATGGGCGCCGGCCGCACCGAGCTGGCGATGAGCGTCTTCGGCCGCACCTACGGCCGGTACGCGGGCGGCACGGTCCTCAGGGACGGCAAGGAGATCCGCACGAAGACCGTCCCGGAGGCGGTCGGGCACGGGATCGCGTACGTCACCGAGGACCGCAAGCACTACGGCCTCAACCTCATCGACACCATCAACCGGAACATCTCGCTGACCGCGCTGGGCAGGGTCTCCAAGCGGGGCGTGGTCGACGAGCACGGCGAGCGGCAGGTCGCCGAGGACTACCGCAAGTCGATGAACATCAAGGCGCCGACCGTCTTCGAGCCGGTCGGCAAGCTGTCCGGCGGCAACCAGCAGAAGGTCGTCCTCAGCAAGTGGATCTTCGCGGGTCCCGAGGTGCTGATCCTGGACGAGCCCACGCGCGGCATCGACGTGGGCGCCAAGTACGAGATCTACACGGTCATCGACCGCCTGGCGGCCGAGGGCAAGGCGGTCGTGTTCATCTCCTCCGAACTGCCGGAGCTGCTCGGCATGTGCGACCGCATCTACACGATGGCCGCGGGACGGCTGACCGGCGAGTTCTCGCGGGCCGAGGCCTCGCAGGAGGCGCTGATGCGGCAGATGACGAAGGACAAGCAGGACCAGAAGTCCCTGAAGGACGAAGAGGTAAGCCGATGAGCACGGACGTGACCGCCAAGACCCCGGCCCCGGCGCCGCCCGGCAGAGAGGGCTCGGCCTCCGGCGGCGGCCTGCTGCAGCTCATGCTCGACGGCATGCGCCGCAACATGCGCCAGTACGGCATGCTGATGGCCCTCGGCCTGATCGTGGTGCTGTTCGCGGTGTGGTCCGACGGGGACCTGCTGCTGCCGCGCAACGTCTCCAACCTGGTGCTGCAGAACAGCTACATCCTGATCCTCGCGATCGGCATGATGCTCGTCATCATCGCGGGCCACATCGACCTGTCGGTGGGCTCACTGACCGCGTTCGTCGGTGCGACGGCCGCCGTCCTGATGGTCAACCACGACCTGGCGTGGCCGGTGGCGGTGATCCTCTGCCTGGCCATCGGCGCCGCCGCCGGTGCCGTACAGGGCTTCTTCATCGCCTACCTCGGCATACCGTCGTTCATCGTGACCCTCGCGGGCATGCTGCTCTTCCGCGGTCTGACGGAGATCTTCCTCAAGGGCCAGACCCTCGGCCCGTTCCCGAAGGACCTGCAGAAGATCGCCAACGGCTTCCTGCCCGAGGTCGGCCCGAACACCAACTACCACAACCTCACCCTGCTGCTGGGCATCGCGCTCATCGCCTTCGTGGTGTACCAGGAGGTCCGCGACCGCAAGCGGCAGCAGGAGTTCGCCCTCGAGGTGCCGCCGCTCAACCTCTTCCTGCTCAAGCTGGTCGCGCTGGTCGCCGCCGTCCTGGTGGTCACGCTGCTGCTGGCCAGCTACAAGGGCGCCCCGATCGTGCTGCTCATCCTCGGCGTGCTGGTGGTCGGCTTCGGCTACCTGATGCGCAACGCGATCATCGGCCGCCACATCTACGCCATCGGCGGCAACCTGCCGGCGGCCAAGCTGTCGGGCGTGAAGGACAAGAAGGTCACCTTCCTGGTCTTCCTGAACATGGGCATGCTCGCGGCCCTGGCGGGCCTGGTCTTCGCCGCCCGCTTCAACGCGGCCTCGCCCAAGGCGGGCCTCAACTTCGAGCTGGAGGCCATCGCCGCCTCGTTCATCGGCGGCGCGTCGATGAGCGGCGGCGTCGGCACGGTCCTCGGCGCGATCATCGGCGGTCTGGTCCTCGGCGTGCTGAACAACGGCATGAACCTCGTCGGCATCGGCACCGACTGGCAGCAGGTCATCAAGGGCCTGGTGCTGCTGGCGGCGGTCGGATTCGACGTGTGGAACAAGCGCAGGGTCGGTTCGTAACGGATCTCGGGCCCCGCCACTCACGGCGGGGCCCGCTTCTTCTCACGGAAGTACAGGAGCCGCACGTATGGAACTGAGCAGACGAACGGTCATCGCGTCGGCGGCAGCGGCCGGGGTGGCCGCCACCGCGGCCGGCGGCACGGCGCACGCGTCGGGAGGCAGGAAACCGGTGAAGGAACTCTTCGGCAAACTGGCCGACGGGACGAAGGTGTACCGCTGGTCGCTGGAGAACGGCGGCACGCGGATGAAGGTGCTGTCGTACGGCGGTGTCGTGCAGTCCCTGGAGATCCCGGACCGCCGGGGCCGCTACGCGGACGTCTCGCTGGGCTTCGACAACCTCGACGACTACGTCGCCCGCAGCCCGCACTTCGGCGCCCTGATCGGCCGGTACGGCAACCGCATCGCCAAGGGCCGCTTCACCCTGGACGGCAAGGAGTACCAGCTCTCCGTCAACGACGGGGAGAACTCCCTGCACGGCGGCGCCCTGGGCTTCGACTACCGGGTGTGGGACGTCGAGCCGTTCACCGACGGTCCGGACGTCGGCCTGGTGCTGCACTACACCAGCGTCGACGGCGAGATGGGCTACCCGGGCACGCTCAGGGCGACGGTGACGTACACCCTCACCCGGCGCGGCGACTGGCGCATCGACTACGAGGCCACCACCGACAAGGCCACCGTCGTCAACCTCACCAGCCACGTCTACTGGAACCTGGCCGGCGAGGGCAGCGGCACGATCGAGGACCACGAGCTGTCGATCGCCGCCTCCCGCTACACGCCCACCGACGCCGGTCTGATCCCGACGGGCGAGCTGGCGAAGGTGTCCGGCACGCCCTTCGACTTCCGGCGGGCCAAGCCGATCGGACGGGACATCCGCGACGCCCACCCGCAGCTGGTCACCGCCAAGGGCTTCGACCACAACTGGGTGCTCGACAAGGGCATCACCGACCGCCCCGAGCACATCGCCACCCTGCGCGAGCACACCTCCGGCCGCACCCTGCGCATCGCCACCGACCAGCCCGGGCTGCAGTTCTACTCGGGCAACTTCCTCGACGGCACCCTGACCGGCACCGGCGGCTCCCTCTACCGCCAGGGCGACGCCCTGTGCCTGGAGACCCAGCACTTCCCGGACTCGCCGAACCAGCCGTCGTTCCCGTCCACGGTGCTGCGGCCCGGCGAGACCTACCGGACGTCGACGGTGCACTCGTTCGACGCGTGAGGCACCCGGATCCGGGCGCACACTTTCTTCACATGCGTTGAACGGCGCCCCGTCCGCCTCCGTATACAAGGGCGGCCCGTGTCCCCCGCGCGGGCCGCCCACTCACGGAGGTCCACTTGTCCGGCAACGTCACCTCGTTGTTCCGCAGCACCGCGGCGCACAGCCCCTCGATGGCGGCGCTGACGCGGGAGAGCGGCGAGGCGGCGGGCGCGGGACCGGTGGACTTCTGCATCCCCTGCAACCCGTACTTCCCCACCCCGGCGATGTTCGAGGAGCTGGCCGGCCGGCTGCGGGACATCATCACGTACTACCCGAGCAGCGCCGACACCATCACCGCCGAACTGTGCAGCCTGCTCCAGCTCCCGCCGCAGTGCGTGGCGATGGGCAACGGCTCCACGGAGCTGATCACCTGGATCGACCACCTGCTGGTCCGGGAGTCCCTCGCCGTCCCCGTCCCCACCTTCGGCCGCTGGACCGACCAGCCCATGGAGACCGGCAAGCGGGTCGACATGTTCCCGCTCCAGGAGGCCGGCGGCTTCGCCCTCGACCTCGCCCGCTACGCCGAGTTCGTCCGGGCCAGGGGCACCCGGGCCGTGGTCGTCTGCAACCCCAACAACCCCGACGGCGGCTATCTGCACAAGCAGGCGCTGGTGCAGTTCATGGACGCGATGGCCGACCGGGACCTGGTGGTGATCGACGAGTCCTTCCTGGAGTTCGCCGACGCGGAGGCCGAACCCAGCGTGGTCCAGGAGGCGATGCTGCGCCCCAACGTCGTCGTGCTGCGCAGCCTCGGCAAGAACTTCGGGCTGCACGGCATCCGCTTCGGCTACCTGGTCGCCAACCCGGCGCTCGCCGGCCGGGTGCGCGCCATGCTGCCCAAGTGGAACCTCAACTCCTTCGCGGAGCACGTGGTGTTCATGCTGCGCGACCACGGTCCGGAGTACGCGCAGAGCCTGCACCAGGTGCGGCGCGACCGCCTGGAGATGGCCGCCCAGCTGTCCGCGCTGCCCGGTCTGACCGTCTACCCGTCGCAGGGCAACTTCCTCTTCGTCCGGCTCCCGGTGGGCGCGGAGGGCACCGCCGTGCGCGACCGCATGCTCACCGAGCACCGGGTGCTGGTCCGGGAGTGCGGCAACAAGATCGGTTCCTCCAGCCGCTTCCTGCGTCTCGTGGTGCGCCCCCAGGTGGATGTGCGTCGCCTGGTGTCCGGCCTGGAACAGGTGCTCTACGGGGCCGGGAGGGGAGCCGCCGTGCCCGGGCCGGCCACCGGGACCGGCTACAGCTCGGGCACGGCGGCGGTGGACCGCCTGATGCACGAGACCAACGGGTCCGGCATGCGCGCGATCA
>NZ_JAIOJZ010000010.1 GCF_020404845.1 Streptomyces hyderabadensis
GGGGGGGGGGGGGTCGGCGGTCGGCCCGCCGAGCCGGTACGCGGCTTACGCGTCCACCTTCTCCATGATCTCGTCGCTCACGTCGAAGTTGGCGAAGACGTTCTGCACGTCGTCGCTGTCCTCCAGGGCGTCGATCAGCCGGAAGATCTTCCGCGCGCCCTCCTCGTCCAGCTCGACCTGCATGGTCGGGACGAAGTTGGCGTCCGCGGACTCGTAGTCGATGCCGGCCTCCTGGAGGGCGGTGCGGACCGCGACCAGGTCGGTGGCCTCGCTGAGCACCTCGAAGGACTCGCCGAGGTCGTTGACCTCCTCCGCGCCCGCGTCCAGGACGGCGCCGAGGACGTCGTCCTCGCCCAGCTCGCCCTTGGGCACGATCACGACGCCCTTGCGGTTGAACAGGTACGACACCGAACCCGGGTCGGCCATGGAGCCGCCGTTGCGGGTCATGGCGACGCGGACGTCGGAGGCGGCGCGGTTGCGGTTGTCGGTGAGGCACTCGATGAGCACCGCGACGCCGTTGGGGCCGTAACCCTCGTACATGATCGTCTCGTAGTCGGCGCCGCCGGCCTCCAGGCCCGCGCCGCGCTTGACCGCGGAGTCGATGTTCTTGTTCGGGACCGACTGCTTCTTCGCCTTCTGGATGGCGTCGTACAGCGTCGGGTTGCCGTCGACGTCGGCACCACCCATGCGGGCCGCGACCTCGATGTTCTTGATCAGCTTCGCGAAGAGCTTGCCGCGCTTGGCATCGATGACGGCCTTCTTGTGCTTCGTCGTGGCCCATTTAGAGTGGCCGGACATCTGCCTGTCTCCTTCGCGTAACCCGTCTTTGTGCGAACGGAGGAATCCTACAAGGACTCCGCCGCCCGGTTCGCGCGCACCATGTCGGCGAAGAGCCGGTGCACCCGGTGGTCGCCGGTCAGCTCCGGGTGGAACGACGTGGCCAGCGCGTTGCCCTGGCGGACGGCGACGATGTGGCCGTCGTGCTCGGCGAGCACCTCGGCGGCGGCGCCCACGGACTCGACCCAGGGGGCGCGGATGAAGACGCCCTCCACGGGAGCGCCCTCGACGCCCTTGACGTCGACGGCGGCCTCGAAGGACTCGTTCTGCCGGCCGAAGGCGTTGCGGCGCACGATCATGTCGATGCCACCGATCGTCTCCTGCCCGGAGCGCGGATCGAGGATCTTGTCGGCCAGCATGATCATGCCGGCGCAGGTGCCGTAGACGGGCATGCCGTCCCGCACGCGCGCGCGGAGGGGCTCCATCACGCCGAAGAGCACAGCGAGCTTGGAGATGGTGGTGGACTCGCCGCCGGGGACGACCAGGCCGTCCACCTCGGCGAGTTCTTCGGGGCGCCTCACCGGCCTGGCCACGGCGTCGGCCACGGCCAGGGCGACGAGGTGCTCCCGTACGTCGCCCTGGAGGGCCAGGACGCCGATGACGGGGGTGTCACTCATGGGTGGGGTGCCTTACCAGCCGCGGTTGGCGTAGCGCTCGGTCTCGGGGAGGGTGTCGCAGTTGATGCCGACCATGGCCTCGCCGAGGTTGCGGGACGCGTCCGCGATGATCTTCGGGTCGTCGTAGAAGGTGGTGGCCTTCACGATGGCGGCGGCGCGCTTGGCCGGGTCGCCGGACTTGAAGATGCCGGAGCCGACGAAGACGCCCTCGGCGCCGAGCTGGCGCATCAGCGCGGCGTCGGCCGGGGTGGCGACGCCGCCCGCGGAGAACAGGACGACCGGCAGCCTGCCCAGCTCCGAGACCTCCTTGACCAGCTCGTAGGGGGCGCGCAGCTCCTTGGCGGCGGCGTACAGCTCGTTGTTGTCACAGCCGCGCAGGCGGGCGATCTCGTTCTTGATCTGGCGCAGGTGGCGGACGGCCTCGACGACGTTGCCGGTGCCGGCCTCGCCCTTGGAGCGGATCATCGCGGCGCCCTCGGCGATCCGGCGCAGGGCCTCGCCCAGGTTGGTGGCGCCGCACACGAAGGGGGTGGTGAAGGCGAACTTGTCGCTGTGGTTGACCTCGTCGGCCGGGGTGAGCACCTCGGACTCGTCGATGTAGTCGACGCCGAGGGACTGCAGGACCTGGGCCTCCACGAAGTGGCCGATGCGGGACTTGGCCATCACCGGGATCGAGACGGCGTTGATGATGCCCTCGATCATGTCCGGGTCGGACATCCGGGCCACGCCGCCGTCCTTGCGGATGTCGGCCGGGACCCGCTCCAGGGCCATGACGGCCACGGCGCCCGCGTCCTCGGCGATCTTCGCCTGCTCCGGCGTGACGACGTCCATGATGACGCCGCCCTTGAGCTGCTCGGCCATGCCGCGCTTCACGCGGGCGGTGCCGGTCTCGGGTGCCTGGTTTTCGGAGAGCGTGCTGGACACGGGTACCTCGCTGAGGAGAAGGGGGTTTCTGCAGCAACGAGGAAACGTGAGGCGAGCAGGCCACAGCAAGGGCCAATGGGAAGGCGGTGGATCGTTTTCGTTCCCGGGCGCTACGGCGCTAAGCGGCCCGCTCCACCAGGGCGGCCGGCGACTCGTCGTCCATCTCGAAGGCGAGCGGGAAGGGCGCGTGCCCGGCGAGGCGGAACCAGCGGACCTTGCGGTGCTCGCGCAGTCTGCGGGCGGCTCCCACCGCGTCGTTGTGGAAGCGGCGGGCCATCGGCACCCGCCGCACGGCCTCGGCCAGTTCGTGGGCGGCGGCCTCTCCCCCGGGCGCCTCGCGCAGCGCGTCCACCTGCTGCGCGTCGGCGAACACGGCGCGCAGGGCCTGGCTCAGCTCGCTCTCGGCGACCTCCCGCAGCTCCTCCTCGGCCTGCCTCGCGGCGTGTGCGGCCTCGTACAGGACCATGGAGGCGGCCGGGTCGAGCACGCCGGAGGTGGCGAGTTCCTGGGCCACGGACGCCCGGCGCAGCAGCTGGGCGTCCAGGGCGGCCCGGGCGGCGTCGATCCGGGCGTGCAGCCGGTCCAGACGGCCCGCCGTCCAGCTGAGGTACAGGCCGACGGCGACGAGGACGACCAGGATCCAGATGAGGGTTGCGGTCACGGGCCGCAACCCTATCGGGGGGCCGGGCCGCCCCGGTGGGCCGCGTGCACGACGACGGTCCCCGCACGCCGGCGACCCGGTGCACGGCGGTGCCCTCCGTGCGGCACAGGAGACCCGGGGCCGGGTGCCGGACAGGCCACCGCGCCGCCGTCACCCGCGGCCCGGCCGCCGCCCGCCCGCCCGTCGGTGCCCGCGCCCGCCAGTGGCGACAGCCGGCGCGCGACAGGCCCGCGCCCCCGGTGCGACGGCTCGGCCGGTCCGCACTCGCCGGTGGCCGTACGCGCGCCGGCGGGTCAGTCCCTCGCCAGGCCGAAGCGGGCCCGCAGGCCCGTCGCCCGGTCGTCCGTCGCCACCGCCGCCGCTCCCGCGGTGACCGTCTCGTAGACGGACAGGATGTCCGCGCCGACGGTGGACCAGTCGAAGCGCCGTACGTGGGCACTGCCCCGCTCCCGCAGGGCGGCACGCCGCTCCGGGTCGGCCAGCAGGCGTACGGCCGCCGCGGCCAGGGCATCGGCGTCCTCGTTGGGGAAGAGTTCGCCGGCCGCGCCCTGGTCGAGGACCTGGGCGAAGGCGTCCAGGTCGGAGGCGAGGACGGGGGCGCCGGCCGACATGGCCTCGACCAGGATGATGCCGAAGCTCTCGCCGCCGGTGTTGGGCGCCACGTACAGGTCGACGCTGCGCAGGAGACGGGCCTTGTCCTCGTCGCTGATCATGCCGAGGAACTCCACGCGGGACCGCAGTTCCCTCGGCAGGCTCTCGACCGCCTCCTCCTCGTCCCCGCGGCCCGCGACCAGGAGCCGGGTCTGCGGGCGGGCGGCGAGGATCCCGGGCAGCGCCCGCATGAGCACCGGCAGGCCCTTGCGGGGCTCGTCGATGCGCCCTATGAAGCCGATGGTGTCGCCCTGCCACTCGGGCTTGGGCTCCGCGTCGGCGAAGAAGTCGACGTCGACGCCGTTGGGGATGACGACCGCGTCGCCGCCCAGGTGCTCGACCAGGGTGCGGCGGGCGTACTCGCTCACCGCGATCCGGGCGCTGATCTTCTCCAGGGCGGCCTGCAGGATCGCGTACGCGGCGATCATCGCGCGGGAACGCGGGTTGGAGGTGTGGAAGGTGGCCACGATCGGGCCCTGCGCCGCCCAGCAGGTCAGCAGCCCCAGCGAGGGCGAGGTCGGCTCGTGGATGTGGATGACGTCGAAGCCGCCCTCGTGCAGCCAGCGCCGCACCCGGGCCGCCGACAGGAAGCCGAAGTTCAGCCGGGCCACCGAGCCGTTGTACGGCACCGGCACCGCGCGGCCCGCGGAGACGACGTACGGGGGCAGCGGGGTGTCGTCGTCGGCCGGGGCGAGGACGGACACCTCGTGACCGAGCCGGATGAAGTACTCGGCGAGGTCCCGGATGTGGAACTGGACGCCGCCCGGCACGTCCCAGGAGTACGGGCAGACGATGCCGATCCTCACCGGTCGCCCCGCTCGCGGGCCCCGGGCGCCTTGGCCGGGTCGAGATCCTTGAGCCACAAGCGCTGCAGCATGTGCCAGTCCTCCGGGTGGTCGGCGATCCCCGTGGCGAAGGCATCGGCCAGCGCCTGTGTCATGACAGACGTCTTTTCCGCCCGGGTGCCTGACTCGGGCACCTCGACCGGCGGGTGCACCCGGCCCTGCATCACCGGCGAGTCGTCGTACCAGAGCGTCACCGGCAGCAGCAGCGCGCCCGTCTGCTGGGCGAGCAGGGCGGGGCCGGCCGGCATCCGGGCCGTCTCGCCGAAGAAGTCGACCTCCACGCCGGACGCCGACAGGTCGCGGTCGGCGACCAGGCAGACCAGGCCGCCGTCGCGCAGCCGCCGGGCCAGGGTGCCGAAGGCGCTGCCGCCGCTGTGCGGCAGGACCTCCATGCCGAGGCCCTCGCGGTAGGCGACGAACCGGTCGTAGAGCGTCTCCGGCTTGAGGCGCTCGGCGACCGTGGTGAACGGGATGCCGAGCTTCGTGGTGACCCAGGCGCCCGCCAGGTCCCAGTTGGCCAGGTGCGGCAGGGCCAGTATCACGCCCTTGCCGGCGTCCATGCCGTCGGTGAGGTGGTGCAGGTCCTTCGGCGCGAAGCCGCCCTTGATCCGCTCGGTGCTCCACGCGGGGAGCCGGAAGGACTCCATCCAGTAGCGCAGGTACGAGCGCATGCCCGCGCGCGAGAGGGCGGCCAGCCGCTCCGGGCTCGCGCCGGGCACCACGCGCGCGTAGTTGCCCTCCAGGCGGCGCACCCCCGTGCCGCGCCGCTTCCAGGCGAGGTCGGCGACGGTGCGGCCCAGGCGCACGGCGGCGGGCTCGGGGAGCTTCTTCACGGTGGCCCAGCCGGCGCCGTACAGACCGTCGGTCAGCCGGTCCCGAGTGCTCACTTCGCCGCCTCGGCGTCCTGGTTCTCCTGGGCGGCGGCATCCGCCTCGGCGGCCTCCCGGCGGACCGTGACGACCCGCTGGACCAGCGTGACCAGGCTGCCGACGGCGACGATCCACAGGGCGATCGGCAGCAGGTACTGGATGCCGGGCACGCCGAACTTGTGCAGTCCCGCGAATCCGGCGGCGACCAGCGAGATGACGAGGCGCTCGGCGCGCTCGACCAGCCCGTTGACGGCCACCGGCAGGCCGATCGCCTCGCCGCGCGCCTTGGTGTAGGACACCACCTGACCGCTGGCCAGGCAGAAGATCGACACCGCGCACAGCACGTTGTCGTCGCCCGACCCGGCGTACCACAGGGCGAGGCCGCCGAAGATCGCGCCGTCGGCGACCCGGTCGAGGGTGGAGTCCAGGAACGCGCCCCAGCGGCTGGAGCGGCCCAGCTGGCGGGCCATGTTGCCGTCGACGAGGTCGGAGAAGACGAAGAGCGTGATCACCACCGTGCCCCAGAAGAACTCACCCATGGGGTAGAAGACCAGCGCACCCGCGACCACACCGGCGGTGCCGATCAGCGTGACCGTGTCGGGGCTGACGCCCCGGCGGATGAGAAACGCGGCGAACGGTGTGAGGACACGCGTAAAAAATGCACGCGCGTACTTGTTCAGCATGGCCTTCCCGACGGTCGGTGTGGCGCCGCGGCCCTTGCTGGCCACCGGCTGGCCCATCGTAGTCACGCGCGCGCGTGGGCGGTGGCCGGGCACCCTGCGCCCAGCGGCGCGGCAGGTGGGCGGCGGGATCGGGTCCTTCGTATGGACGCGGCGTGACGGGAGTGGAAAGCTCGAAGGACCGCGGGCGTCGCCGGAGCCGCCAGTGCACGCGGTCCCGCGTGTCCGCGCCCACAACGACCTCACCGTGCACGGGAGGCAAGGACATGGGCGACAAGGCACACACCCATCCCGGAGCCGCCGGAAGGGCAACGGCGGCCGACCACCCCGCGTCCGTACGGAACGTGGTGCTGGTCGGCCACTCCGGATCGGGCAAGACGACTCTGGTGGAAGCTCTCGCGCTGACGGCGGGAGCGGTGAACCGGGCGGGCCGCGTGGAGGACGGCGGCTGCGTCTCGGACTACGACGACATGGAGCACCGCCAGCAGCGCTCCGTACAGCTCTCCCTGGTGCCGGTCGAATGGGACGGCATCAAGATCAACCTCTTGGACACCCCCGGGTACGCCGACTTCGTCGGCGAACTGAGGGCCGGTCTGCGCGCGGCGGACGCGGCCCTCTTCGTCGTCTCGGCCTCCGACGGCGTGGACGGCGCGACCCGCATGCTCTGGGACGAGTGCGCCGCCGTCGGCATGCCGCGCGCCATCGTGATCACGCACCTGGAGGCCGCGCGCTCGGACTTCGAGGAGATGACCCGGACCTGCGCGGAGGCCTTCGGCGGCGACGACCCCGACGCCGTACTGCCGCTGTACCTCCCGCTGCACGGGCCGCCCGCGCCCGACGGGCACGCGCCCGTCACCGGGCTGGTGGGGCTGCTGTCGCGCAAGCTCTTCGACTACGCCTCCGGCGAGCGGGTGGCCTCGGAGCCGGGCGAGGCCGACCTGCCGCAGCTCGACGAGGCCCGCTCCCTGCTGATCGAGGGGATCATCTCGGAGAGCGAGGACGAGACCCTCATGGAGCGCTACCTCGGCGGCGAGCAGGTCGACGTCAAGACGCTCGTCGAGGACCTGGAACGGGCCGTGGCCCGCGGGGTCTTCTTCCCCGTACTGGCCGCGGCCCCCGCCGCCGACGGCGCCCGCCAGGGACTGGGCACGGTCGAGCTGCTGGAGCTGATCACGCGCGGCTTCCCCACCCCCCTGGAGCGCGCGGCACCCCGGGTCACCACGCCCGAGGGCGCCGGGCGCGAGCTGCGCATGTGCGACCCCGAGGAGTCGCTGGTCGCGGAGGTCGTCAAGACGTCCTCGGACCCGTACGTCGGCCGGATCTCCATGGTCCGCGTCTTCTCCGGCACCCTGCGCGCCGACCAGACCGTGCACGTGTCCGGGCACGGGCTGACCGACCGCGGGCACGAGGACCACGACGTCGACGAGCGGATCGGCGCCCTGTCGACACCGTTCGGCAAGCAGCAGCGGCCCGTCACGCACGTGATCGCGGGCGACCTCGGCTGCGTGGCCAAGCTGACCCGCGCGGAGACCGGGGACACCCTCTCGGCCAAGGAGGACCCGCTGCTGATGGCCCCCTGGGAGATGCCCGACCCGCTGCTGCCGCTGGCCATCGAGGCGCACAGCAAACCCGACGAGGACAAGCTCTCCCAGGGGCTGGCCCGGCTGGTCGCCGAGGACCCGACGATGCGCCTGGAGCACAACCAGGACACCCACCAGGTGGTCCTGTGGTGCCTGGGCGAGGCCCACGCCGACGTGGCCCTGGAACGGCTGCGCAGCCGCTACGGCGTCCAGGTCGACGTCGTACCGCACCGGGTCTCCCTGCGCGAGACCTTCGGCGGCCGGGCGGCCGGGCGCGGGCGGCACGTCAAGCAGTCCGGCGGACACGGCCAGTACGCCATCTGCGAGATCGAGGTGGAGCCGCTGCCGGGCGGCTCGGGCATCGAGTTCGTGGACAAGGTCGTCGGCGGCGCGGTGCCCCGGCAGTTCATCCCGTCGGTCGAGAAGGGCGTGCGCACCCAGGCCGCCAAGGGCGTCGCCGCGGGCCATCCGCTGATCGACGTGCGGGTCACGCTGCTGGACGGCAAGGCGCACTCGGTGGACTCCTCCGACGCCGCGTTCCAGACGGCGGGCGCGCTGGCGCTCAGGGAGGCCGCTTCCGAGGCGAGGATCCACCTTCTGGAGCCGGTCGCCGAGGTGAGCGTGCTGGTCGGCGACGACTACGTGGGCGCGGTGATGAGCGACCTGTCCGGACGGCGCGGCAAGGTACTCGGCACCGAGCAGACCAGCGGCGGCCGGACCCTGATCAGGGCCGAGGTGCCCGAGATCGAGATCGGCCGCTACGCCGTCGACCTGCGTTCCCTGTCGCACGGCACGGCCCGCTTCGACCGGCGCTACGCGCGGCACGAACCGATGCCGGCGCAGGTCGCGGACCGGCTGCGCGAGGAGGTGCGGGCGGCGTCCTAGCGGAGCCCGGGCCTCCGGTGCGGCCTGCGGTGCGGGGCGCCCGCTCCCCCGCGCCGGAGGCCGCCCGCCCCGGCGTACGACGGCGCGCCCGGCGGCCAACCCGCGCGCGTGGGGGCGCCTTTGGCCGTCCCATGACGCGCGACGATGCCGACGGATACGCTGATGACCAGATCAACAGGTGTGCGGGGCAGGCAAGTCGGGAAGGCCGCAGGAGCGACAGTGGTGGCGATCAGGGGGCGGGAATGACCGTTGACGGCGGTTACGCGGACTTCTTCGGACCGCAGGTGCCACGCACGGACGACGGCGGCCAGACGGCCACCTTCGCGCTGGCCTCGGCCGCCTACCGGGACAGCGAGGCCGAGGAGATACTCAAGGCCAACAGCGAGTGGCACAAGTCGGCCGTCAGCAAGCCCCGGATCAAGCTGTTCCGGCCCAACCTCGGCGAGGCGTACTCCCGGGCGATCATCGACCGGATGCTGGGCCCCAAGCGGGCCCCGCTCATCCAGTCCTTCGGCACCCAGCCCCAGGTCGTCGTCGAGCACAGCCTCGCGGCCCACCGCATACGCCGGGACCGGGACAACTGGCTCAGCGCCGTCATGGTCCTGTGCGGGCTGCTCTTCCTGCCCGGCCTGCTGATCTGGCTCCTGATCTTCCAGATCCGCACCACCGTCGCCCGGCGCGAGGACAAACGGGCCGGCGCGCTCGCCACCGCGGTCCTGCTGGCGATGGCCGTCCTCGCCGTGCTCTTCCTGCTCAAGATGCCCTTCAGCGGCTTCTGGGCCTGGTACGCGCGCGCCTGCGTCGTCGCGCCCGTGATCGGCTGGTTCTGGGCCAAGCGGATCTGCGAGCGCACGGCACGGGACCTCAGGGAGCGCTGGAGCGGCCTGCTGTCCGGCGCCGGCGTGGGCGCCAAGGTGCCCGAAGCGGTGCCCAGCAGCCCCGGCGAGACGGCCGCGGAGGAACTGCGGCAGTCGCTGGCCCGGCTCAGCGCCGAGCAGCAGTCCAACTCCGTCTTCTACGCCGGTCCCAAGGGGATCCTCGGCATGGGCACCCGCTGGGGCAACTGGCAGCTCGCCGAGGAACTGGTCCCGGTCGACCCGGACCGCGAGATCAACCCGTTCCGCAGCTGGGACGTCATCAAGGCCATCCACGACCGGCTGCGCATGCTGGAGCGCGGCCCGCTGCACACCGGCGGCTTCCCCAAGCCGACCGTACGGCACTGGATCGTGACCCCGATCGGTGAGAACGCCGACTCGGTGTCCCGGCCGGAGGGCACGGACGTCGAGGCGTACCAGGTCAAGCAGCACGCGATACAGGAGATCTGCGACAAGCAGCAGTTCGGCGCGGGCGACCGGCACTACCTGGGCGTGCAGTGGACCCTGTGGGACGGCCAGCTGGTCATCTCCATGCTGATCACGGTGACGGTGCTGCACGAGACGCTGCGCATCGAGGTCACCGGGCATGCCCTCGGCCCCGTGCACTCCCTGTTCACCAGCAAGCCCGCGGCCAAGGAGAAGACGGTCCAGAAGTCGGTCAAGTTCTGGGAGACCCGCACGGTGAAGCTCCCGCTGGTCGACACCGACGAGGTGGTACGGCTGGCCGCACGGGCCCCGCTGACCTGGTACCCCCCGCTGCTGTACTGGCTGGGCGGCAAGCTCACCCTGCCCGAGCCCTTCGGCGTGCGGCACGCCTGGGCGGACCGGCCGTGGCGGCACCGCTTCATGGCCGACGACGCGCTGCGCGCGGCCACTCCGGTGCTGCGGGCGGTGCACTCGGCGGCGATCAAGGTGCTGAAGGAGAACGGCGTGGACACCGAGAAGTTCGGCGCCCGCGCGGGCGGCCTGAGCGGGGCGGTGCAGGAGGCGGTGCCGAAGAAGGCGGACGTCTACGACGCGTAGGCCTCCGGCGGTGGGGCGGGGGTTCGGGGTGGCTGTCCCTGGGGGCTGCGCCCCCAGACCCCCGCTTCGGCCTGGACGGCCTCGTCCTCAGACGCCGGACGGGCTGGAGGGCCAGGCGTCCGCCAGCATCTTGCGGGTATCGCCCAGGAGCTGGGGCAGGACCTTGGTGTGGCCCACCACCGGCATGAAGTTCGTGTCGCCGCCCCAGCGGGGCACGACGTGCTGGTGGAGGTGGGCGGCGATGCCCGCGCCGGCCACGGCGCCCTGGTTCATGCCGATGTTGAAGCCGTGGGCGCCGGACGCGGTGCGCAGGGCCGTCATCGCCTGCTTGGTCAGCTCGGCCAGCTCCGCGGTCTCCACGGCGTTCAGCTCGGTGTAGTCGGCGACGTGCCGGTAGGGCACGGTCATCAGGTGGCCGCCGTTGTAGGGGTAGAGATTCAGCACCGCGTACACGTGCTCGCCGCGCCGGATGATCAGACCGTCCTCGTCGGACTTGGCCGGGATCGAGCAGAAGGGGCAGCCGTCGTCGGCGCCGGGGCCGCTCGGCTTGTTCTCGCCCTGGATGTAGGCCATCCGGTGGGGCGTCCACAGACGCTGGAAAGCGTCCTGCGTCCCCACTCCCAGCTGCTGCTCCGGCTCACTCGTCATGCGTGCAGCATATGGCGTCGGCGCCGGGAAGCCGAAAGAGCCCCCGGGAGCTTCTCCCGGGGGCCGATCACCGCTATGGCGGGAGAATGTCAGACCTGGATCCGGCGCTCCACCACGTCAACGAGCTTCGCCAGTGCCTGGTCGCGCGGAATGCCGTTCTCCTGCGAACCGTCGCGGTAGCGGAACGACACCGTGCCCCCGTGCATGTCCTCGTCACCGACGATGATCATGAACGGGACCTTCTGCTTCTGCTGCGTCCGGATCTTCTTCTGCATCCGGTCCGAGGAGGAGTCCACGTCGACGCGCAGCCCCTTCCGCCGTGCCTCCGCCGCGAACTCCTCCAGGTACTGCACGTGAGCGTCCCCGACCGGGATGCCCACCGCCTGCACCGGCGCCAGCCACGCCGGGAAGGCGCCCGCGTAGTGTTCCAGGAGGACCGCGAAGAACCGCTCGATGGAGCCGAACAGCGCGCGGTGGATCATGACCGGGCGGGTCTTGGTGCCGTCCGCGGCCGTGTACTCCAGGTCGAAGCGCTCCGGCAGGTTGAAGTCGAGCTGGATGGTCGACATCTGCCAGGTGCGGCCGATGGCGTCGCGGGCCTGGACGGAGATCTTCGGGCCGTAGAAGGCGGCGCCGCCCGGGTCCGCCACCAGCTCCAGGTTCTGCTTCTCGGCGACCTGGCGCAGCGTCTCGGTGGCCTCTTCCCAGGCCTCGTCGGTGCCGACGAACTTCTCCGGGTCCTTGGTGGACAGCTCCAGGTAGAAGTCGGTCAGGCCGTAGTCGCGCAGCAGGTTGAGGACGAAGGTGAGGGTCTTGTCCAGCTCCTCCGACATCTGCTCGCGGGTGCAGTAGATGTGCGCGTCGTCCTGGGTGAAGCCGCGGGCCCGGGTCAGGCCGTGCACGACGCCCGACTTCTCGTACCGGTACACGGTGCCGAACTCGAACAGGCGCAGGGGCAGTTCACGGTAGGACCGTCCCCGCGCGTCGAAGATCAGGTTGTGCATCGGGCAGTTCATGGGCTTGAGGTAGTAGTCCACGCCCTCGTCGAGCTGCATGGGCGGGTACATGCCGTCGGCGTACCAGTCCAGGTGGCCCGAGGTCTCGAAGAGCTTCCCCTTCGTCGCGTGCGGGGTGTAGACGAACTCGTAGCCCTCCTCCTCGTGGCGGCGCCGCGAGTAGTCCTCCATGACCCGGCGGATGATGCCGCCCTTGGGGTGGAAGACGGCGAGGCCGGAGCCGATCTGCTCCGGGATGGAGAACAGGTCCAGCTCGCTGCCGAGCTTGCGGTGGTCGCGCTTCTCGGCCTCGGCGAGGAACTCCAGGTGCGCCTTCAGCTCGTCCTTGGTCGGCCAGGCGGTGCCGTAGATGCGCTGCAGCATCGGGTTCTTCTCGCTGCCGCGCCAGTAGGCGGCGGCGTTGCGCATCAGCTTGAAGGCCGGGATGTTGCGGGTGGTGGGCAGGTGGGGACCGCGGCAGAGGTCCTTCCAGCACAGCTCGCCGGTCTTGGCGTCCAGGTTGTCGTAGATCGTCAGCTCGCCGGCGCCGACCTCGACGTCCGCGCCGTCGTCGCTGGAGGCGGAGCCCTTGAGACCGATCAGCTCCAGCTTGTACGGCTCGTCGGCCAGCTCCTCGCGGGCGGCCTCGTCGGTGACCACGCGGCGGGAGAACCGCTGCCCGCGCTTCTGGATCTCCTGCATCTTCTTCTCGATGGCCTTGAGGTCATCGGGGTGGAAGGGCTTCTCGACGTCGAAGTCGTAGTAGAAGCCGTCCTTGACGGGCGGGCCGATGCCCAGCTTGGCCTCGGGGAACAGCTCCTGCACGGCCTGGGCCATGACGTGCGCGGTGGAGTGGCGCAGGATGTTCAGGCCGTCCTCGGAGGTGATCTCGACGGCCTCGACGGTGTCGCCGTCCTTGACCTCGTAGGCGAGGTCCTTGAGGTCGCCGGAGACACGGGCGGCGATGACCGAGCGCTCGCCGGCGAAGAGCTCGGCGGCCGTAGTGCCCGTCGTCACCACGCGTTCTTCCCGCTCGGAATCCCGCTGGATGATCACACGGACGTCTGACACCGGTCTCTCCTGACTGAAGGTGGGGCCGCGGCGCCATACCGGAGCGCACGCATGGGGGCGATCGTACCGACCCGGGGCCGTCCACCGCGAAATCAGTCCTGGCAGTCCCCTCCGTCGCAGCACGCCTCCTCGAAGAAGGCGGCGACCTCCACGTGCTCCTGGACGGCCTTCAGCAGCCGGTCCCGCTCCGCGTCGTCGACCGGTACGGGGGTGATCTCGCAGGCGCCGGTGAGCCGCCGGAACCCGCCCCGGCTCTCCAGCCGCCCGAGCACCCGTACCGGCAGTCCGACGAGGTGGGCGTGCCCGGCGATCCGGTAGGCCTCCTCGTCCAGCGCGATCCGCACGTGCGGCACCTCGGCCCCGGCCAGCACCCGCAGCCGTACGGTGCCGGTGCCGCGCGGTCCGGGCCGGCGCATGCGGACGACGGTGCCGGTGATCCGTACCGGGACGGAGGGCTCGGCGCGCAGGTAGCGGGCGGCCGCCTCGCGCAGGGCGGGCAGGTCGCCGGGCGAGAACTCGACGGGGTCGGTGAGGGCGCCGCACCCTTCGGGCACGCCCGCGGCGGGTGCCCAGCCGACGGCGACCCGGGCGCCCTCGGTGCCCCGGACGAGGGCGACCAGGGACTCGGTCAGCTCGTGGCTGACGCCCGCCGCGACGGCCGAGTCGAAGGCCTCCGTGCCCCCGGTGGCCCGTCGGTAGTCGACGGCCTCACGGGCGGCGTGGAGGGCCTGGTGCAGGCGTACGGCGAGGGGGCGGCCGGTGCCGACCGGCAGGAACGCCGCGAGACGGCGGCCGCCGGGGGCGGGGCTCACCAGGACGTTCTCCAGGGCGGCGCCGGCGGAGCGCCGGTGCCGGGCGCCGTAGTAGCCGGCCCGCGCGCGGGTGGCGAGGGCTCCGGCGAGCAGCATCCGGCGGGCGGCGGAGCGCAGCTGTTCCTCCGCCGTCCAGGAGGCGGCGTCGCCGGGTCCGGCAGGGATGTCGCGTTCCCAGCGGATCTCGTCGCTGGGGACGGCGAGGGAGAGCAGGATCTCGCGGGCGGCGGGCGTGCCGCTGCGGGACAGGGCGTGCAGCGCCTCGCCGAGCAGGTCGTCGCTGTCGGGGAAGGCGCGGCTGACGGGCACCAGGAGGCTGGTGACGCCCGCGGCCGGTCCTGGCGGGGTCCAGCGGCCGTAGCGGCCCGGGGCGCCGCCGCGCCGTCGCCAGCCGTGCCGGTGCAGCAGGGCGGTCAGCACGGCCGGGTCGACGGTGCCGGGCTCGGGCGGGCCGTCGTCGAGGGGGTCGGCCGGGTGCGGGCGGGCGGACCTCAGGAGCTCGACGGGCCGTGGGGGGCCGCCGGCCGGGCGGTGCGTCATGGTTTCCCTCCCGTCCCGACCCGCGTCATGATCTCGCACAGCGCACGGTCGTCGAAGATCCGCGCGGTCGGTATCCGCACGGTGGTGCGCCGCCGTCCGGTGACCGGATGTCCGGCGAGGTTGGTCCAGTAGCAGCAGTGCCTGAGGTCGAGCCGGTCGTGGCCGGCGCGCAGCCACTGGTCCCGGGACCGGGGGACGATCATCACGACGAGGATCTTGTGCACCGACACCGGGGTGCGGGCGAGCTTCGTCAGGTGGTCGTTGTCGAGGGTGAAGGAGAAGGAGCGGCCGGGCGGGCTCGGCGGGAGCTGGTAGGTGGCCTTGAGCTGCACCTTGATGGTGACCTCGTCGTCGACGGTGTGCCCGGGGGCGCTGTGGCTGACGTGCCAGTCGATGCCGTTGTCCGGGAAGGGCTGGGAGAGCGAGCAGCCGGCCGCGGCGGCGACCGCGTGGAGGTAGCCGACCTGCAAGGTCTCCATGCAGGCGGTGGTGGCGAGGGAGCCGCGTGAGGGCGCGGTGCGCTCGGGCAGCAGCCCGCCCCGTTCGGGCTGCGCAATGGCCATGACCAACAGCCTTCCAGAACTGGTGAATCCCCGCTGCGGGTCTGTGAACTGCAAAGACCCGTACTCCTGTTGTGTCCTTCCGGCGTACGTCGCAAACAGCCCGGGTATCACCGAACCGGGACAAGGGACGGCACGTCAGCTGCCGTGCTGGAACGAGGAGTTGAGTGCCCTATGACGAGCTGGTTCGAGGGGCCGTTGGCCGCCTTCGACACGGAGACCACGGGTGTGGACACCGAGGCCGACCGGATCGTGTCGGCGGCCCTCGTCGTCCAGGACGCGCCGGGGCTGCGGCCGCGGGTGACCCGGTGGCTGGTGAACCCGGGTGTGCCGGTGCCGGAGGCGGCGACGGCGGTGCACGGGCTGACCGAGGAGCATGTGCAGCGCCACGGGCGGTGGCCGGCGCCGGTGATGTACGAGATAGCGGAGGCGCTGGCCGAGCAGGCCCGTGCGGGGCGTCCGCTGGTGGTGATGAACGCGCCGTTCGACCTGACCCTGCTGGACCGGGAGTTGCGCAGGCACCGCGCCTCCTCGCTGGGCCGCTGGCTGGAGCGGACGTCGCTGCATGTGCTGGACCCGCGGGTGCTGGACAAGCATCTGGACCGCTACCGCAAGGGCCGTCGCACCCTCACCGACCTGTGCGCGCACTACGGCGTGGAGTTGGAGGGGGCGCACGACGCGGCGGCGGACGCGCAGGCGGCGCTGGAGGTCGTGCGGGCGGTGGGGCGCCGCTTCCAGGCACGTCTGGAGCGCTTGTCCCCAGCGGAGCTGCACACCCTGCAGGCGGTGTGGCACGCGGGTCAGGCGCGCGGGCTGCAGGCGTGGTTCGCGCTCAACGGGACGGAGGAGCCGGTGGACCCGGCCTGGCCCGTGCGCCCGGACCTGCCTGCGGCGGCGTGACCTTTCGCCCCCGGCCCGGGACAACGCCGGGACGGGGGTGTGGGTGGCGGGGCCCCCACAACGCGCGGCGGAAGCCGTGCAGAAACGAAGAGAGCGACGTGGTCCGCGTAGTTTGCGGAACACACGTCGCTCTCGCGAGCGTGGGCGATACTGGGTTCGAACCAGTGACCTCTTCGGTGTGAACGAAGCGCTCTCCCACTGAGCTAATCGCCCGGGAACGCACTGAACAATACAGGGCTCCCGGCGTTTCCATCAAACCGCCGGCCGGCCGCCTGCCAGGTGCGCGGCCAGACCCTGCCGTCCCGCCCGCATCATGAGGCGGTGGTTGGCCCGGAACAGGGGCCGCCCGGGCACGGCGAGGCGGCGCAGCAGCGGCTTGTTCACGACGACCTCCTGGTCGTAGCGGACGAGGGTGGTGGTGCCGTGCGGGGCGACCGTCCAGCGGGCCCAGCCCTCCATGTCGCCGCTCATCGCGACCTCCAGCACCCCGGCGGCCGGGTCGCGGCGCCCTTCCCGCACGGTCGCCGTCAGCTCGTACGGGAGCAGGGAGCGGAACCGGAGGACGCCGCTGGTGTCGTCGAGCCGGGTGACCTCGCGGACCTGTGGCCACCAGCGGGGGTAGTCCTCGATGCGTTCCAGTGCGCGGTAGACGTCGGGGGCCGGCGCGGGCAGCGGCCACAGGCTGCGGAAGCGGTAATGGTTCCAGTCCACCCGTGCAGTGTGCCCGCGCCCGCCCCGGCCGGGGGCCGGCTACGGCATCCTGTCCCCCAGGAGTGCGAGGTTCTCGATGGCGGCGAGGCCGTAGAGGGCGGTGTCGTTGGTGGACACCCAGCTCGCCTCGCTGCCCGGGACCAGGGCGGCGGGCCCGCTCAGCTTCTCCGTCGTCCAGGGCGCCGACTCCTGGTAGCCGTCGGAGTCGTGGAACTTCTGCCAGGCGCGCGTGGCGAGCTTCTCGTCGCCGGTCCGTACGGCGGCGTAGGCGTCGAGGCGCGAGTGGCCCTGGAAGAGGATCAGGCTGCCGAAGTTGCTGCCGTAGCGCTCGGCCTGTTCGGTCTTGCTCGCGTTGAAGTAGCGGCAGTAGTCGTAGTACGCCTGCTCGAACTCCGGCATGTCGACGAGGTCGATCAGTTCGGCGCAGAGTTCGTTCAGGCCGAAGACGGCGGACAGGTGGGAGACCTCGACCTTCGGGCTGTCGGCCACGGCGAACCTGCCGGTGTCCAGGTCGTACAGGCCGCTGCCCTGGACGAAGCCGTTGGGCTGGGCGGCGATGGTCTCCATGGTGGACAGGACGCGGTCGCGGGCCTTCTCCCATGCGGGGCCCTTGCGTTCCCATTCGGTGAGCCAGGCCGAGACCAGGCCGCTCCAGTCGGTGCCGAAGCCGATGGACAGGGCGTTGCGGTCGGGGGTGTAGGGCTCGGTGCGGATCTTGCGGAGCGGGTCGAGGGCGAGGAAGGTCTCGTCGGAGTCGACGTTGGCGTGCATGAGGTCGCCGACGCGTTCGTCGGCGGTGAGGAAGTAGTAGAAGCGCCGGTAGGTGGTGTTGGCGATGCGCTGCTGCTTGGCGCTGTCGGCGTAGTGCTGGACGCCGTGCCGGGTGCCGAGGCCAGCCCACTTGCCGAGGTGGTAGACGTCGACCTCGCCGGTGTGCCGGGTCATGGCCTCGGCGAAGCGGAAGATGTCGGCGCGGCCGGAGCGCAGGTAGGCGTACCAGAGCCAGAGGTCCGGGGAGAGTTCGGAGTTGTCCCAGGCGTAGCCGCCGATGTCGTAGCGCCAGGTGTGCCGGGCGGCGTCGTAGGTGTGCATGATGTCGCCGTAGTCCCAGAAGCCGTACCAGCGGCGTTGTTCGACCTGGTCCTTGTAGTAGGTGAAGAGGAAGTCGAGGTGGTCCTCGATCTTCGCCTTGGCGGGGGTGGAGCGGTCGGGCTCGGAGTAGAGGCCGGGGCCGAAGACCTTGGCCTTGATGAGCTGCTTCGGCGGGGCCGCCAGTTGCGGCAGGACGCGCACCGCCTCGACCTGTTCGGCGAGCTTCTCGGCGCTCGGGGTGGCGGCGTTGGCCCAGAAGAGGAGTTCCGAGGTGCGGGCGATGCCGTAGGGGGTGCCGAAGCCGGGTTCGTAGTCCTCGTAGGTGATGTTGAGGCCTTCGAGCTGCTCCTCGTACGTGTCCTGTCCCAGGCCGTCGTGGTAGAAGCGCAGGTCCATGGGCTGGGCCTCGGGCGACCAGAGCCAGAGGGTGACCTCGGCCGCGTCGGTCTGGGCGTCGCGGATGTCGAGCTGGGCGGGGTGCTTCTCCCAGAAGTCGCGCAGGCCGAAGGAGAGGCCGCCGCTCGCGCCGCCGACGTAGCCGAAGCCGGAGGCGCGCCGTCCGCCGCCGGCGCCGATCCAGCCGTGTCCCTTCTTGGTGCGCTTGCGCAGGGTGAAGCCGTCTGCGGAGAGCTGGGCGAGGGTGTAGTCGCCCCACTCGGGGATGTACTGCAGGCGGGTGGTGACCCGCTGGTCCCAGGTGGCGGGGTCGGGCAGTCTCTCCCCGGCGAACTGGGCCGCCTGGACGGCGGCGCCGGGGTCGCGGCGCAGTCCGGTGATGCCCTTGACCGCCTCGCGGAGCAGGCCGGTGCCCTCGCCGCCGATGCGGACGTGGCGGTCGTAGGACTCGTCGCGCATCGGGACGGTGAAGCGGACCCCGAGGCCGCGGATGAAGTCGCCGCTCGCCTTCCCGGGTTCCTGCTCCCCGTCGAAGGTGAGGGTGTGCACCATCCGGAAGGAGTCGGCGCCCGCGTAGAAGTAGAGGCGGATGGAGAAGGGGAGCCAGCGACGGTGGCCCTTGCGGTGCTTGCCGTCGATGCGGACGACGGCGCGGACCGGGCCGTCCTGCTCGACCTTCACCTCGTCGATCGCGCCGTCGAAGCGCTCGTACTTCACCGTGCCCTGGTCGCCGTCCTCGATCTCGGGCTGGCGCAGCAGGACCAGGCGGCCGTTCCTGGCGATCTCGGTGGCGCCCCGGGTGACCGACTTGATCAGCGCCGACCCGGACGTGCCGATGCTCGCGGTGATGACGCCGGTCGATATGCCGATGGTGCCGCCGTGCCGGGCGACGGTGACCCTCTTGGCGGGGGCGGCCGGGGTACCGGGGCCCAGGGTGAGCTTGCCGTTGCCCGAGCCGACGGCGTGGGCGGTCCACTTGAGGGAGCCGTCGGGCCAGTGGGCGAGCGGCCAGGACTGCACGGGTACGGCCTTGCCGTCCGCGTCCGTGACGGCGAACGACTGGTCCTCCTGGAAGGCGCCCCGGGGCCAGGGGACGCCGACGGTGGAGCCGGGGGCGGCGCCGAGGCCGCCGTCCTCCAGCCAGGTCAGGGTGACGGGGCTGTCGTCGGCGGCCGGGGCGGCGGCGGGCGCGGCCTGCGCGTTCTTGGTACCCAGGGCCCAGCTGAACTGGGCGGCGGCGCCGGCGACGGCGGCCGCCTTGAGGAGGGACCTGCGGGGGATGGGGGACATGGCCTTTCCTTTCCGCACGGGCGTGCATGACTGTCAAGGGCATGACAGATAGAGGTGCGGCACCGGAGCGCCGACCTGGGCGGGGGGGCGGCCGGCACGGGACCGCCCCGGGATCAACGACGCCGGTAGCGCTCCTCCACCGCGACGGCCGCCGCGGCCACCGCGCCGAGGACGGCGACGGCCAGCGGTGCGCTGAACCAGGCGGAGCAGACCACGACGGCCAGCCCGCCGACGAGGAGGAGCGAACCGGCGGGGTCGCGCAGGGTCCGGCGGCCCGCCCGCGCGAGCAGCGCCCGCCAGGAGGCGCCGGGGTGCCAGGCCGCCGCCGCGCGCAGTCCCGCGACGGCCGCGGCGATCAGGGCGAGGACGCCGACGGTGCCGACCAGCGGTCCGCCGGGCAGACCGTCCCGGACGGCCCGCACGTCCACCCACACCACCGCCAGGGCGGCCCAGCCGGCGACCCCGACGAGCCAGCCGTGGCGCACCGCCGCCCGGAAGTCGGCGGTGAACTCCCGCCAGCCGCCCCGCTCGTGGGCCAGCCGACGGCCGAGGTGCCGCGCGCCGGCCGCGAAGGCGGCGGGGTAGGTGACCAGCCCCAGGGCCGCCACCGCGATCCACACGCCGGTGAGCAGGCACTCGGCGAACAGGGCGAAGCCCTGGGAGAACCGGGACTCCCCCGGTCCCGGCCGGGCCCCGGCACGCGCTTCGGTCATCGGAATGTCACCTCAGCCCTTCAGGCCGGACGTCGCCATGCCGTCGATCAGATAGCGCTGGAAGGCCAGGAAGAAGGCGAGGACCGGCAGCAGGGCGACCAGTGACATGGCGATCATGCCGCCGTAGTTGGCCAGGCCCTCCTGGTCCACGAACATCTTCAGGCCGAGGGAGATCGTGTACTTGCCGGGCTCGTTGAGGTAGATCAGCGGGCCCATGAAGTCGTTCCAGGAGTTGATGAAGGTGAAGATCGCGCTGGTGATCAGCGCGGGGCGGCACAGCGGGAGCACGATCGACCAGTAGATGCGGAAGTGCCCGCAGCCGTCGAGCCGGGCGGCCTCGTCCAGTTCCCTGGGCAGGTTCCGCATGAACTGCACCATCAGGAAGACGAAGAACGCCTCGGTGGCCAGGTACTTCCCCAGCAGGAGCGGGGTGTACGTGTTGATCATGTCCAGGTTGCGGAAGAGCACGTACTGCGGGATCAGCAGCACGTGGTAGGGCAGCAGCAGCGTGCCGATCATCAGTGTGAAGAGCAGGTTGCGGCCGGCGAACCTGATCTTCGCGAAGGCGTACGCGGTCAGCGAGCAGGACACCACGATGCCGATCACGGAACCTACGGCGAGGAAGAGCGAGTTGACGAAGAACGTGGAGATCGAGATGTCCGCGATGCCGTCGGCGAGGCTCGTGTAGTTGTCCGTGATCGGGTCGCCCGGGAAGAGGTCCAGGCTGCCGACGATGTCGCCGCTCTCCTTGAAGGAGCCGCCGATCACCCAGAGCACCGGGTAGAGGATCACGGCGAGGATCGCCAGCGACCCGAGGTGCCAGGCGAGCGACCCGGGCAGGCGGCGCCGGAGCACGGCCGCCCTGGCGGACCTGGGCGGTGGGGCGTCGGTGACGGGTGTGACGTCGGTGGCCTGCGCGCTCATCGGCCGCCCTCCTCGTAGTGCACCCAGCGCTTCTGGGACCAGAACAGCACCGCGGTGACCAGGGCGACCGCGACCAGCAGCATCCACGCCATGGCGGAGGCCAGGCCCATGCGGCTGTTCTCGAAGCCCTGGACGTACAGGTAGCAGGTGTAGACCATCGTGCCGTCGGCCGGGCCGCAGGCGTTGCCTCCGGCGCCGCCGCCGACGATGTAGGCCGAGCTGAAGATCTGGAAGGAGTGGATGGTCTCCAGCAGGACGTTGAAGAAGAGGACCGGGGAGATCATCGGCAGGGTGATGTTCCAGAACTGCCGCAGCTTCCCCGCGCCGTCCACGTCGGCGGCCTCGTACAGCTCGCGCGGCACCTGTTTCAGACCGGCCAGGAAGATGACCATCGGGGCGCCGAACTGCCAGACGGTGAGCGCCACCAGGCTGTAGATGATCAGCTCCGGGTCACCGGTCCAGCCGCCGGCACCGATCCCGAAGAGCTGCTGGGTGCGGTCGACGACCGCGTCGTCCGAGAAGATCGCCTTCCAGACGATGGCGACGGACACGCTCGCACCGATCAGCGACGGGGCGTAGAACGCAGCCCGGTAGAAGGCCTGTCCGCGCCGCTTCTGGGCCAGCAGCAGCGCGACACCCAGCGCCGCGATCAGCTTGATCGGGGTGCCGACCACGACGTACCACAGGGTGATGCGGACCGAATGGCGCCAGCGCGGGTCGCCGAACATCTCGGCGAAGTTGTCCAGGCCGATCCAGCGGGGGGCGTCGAAGAGGTTGTAGTCGGTGAACGCGAAGTAGAGCGAGGCGACCATCGGGCCCGCGGTCAGCAGCAGGAACCCGGCGATCCAGGGGGACATGAAGAGGTATCCGGCCAGGTTCTCCCGGCGCCTGCGCTGCTTCGGCCCGGCGGGGCGCGGGGACGTCGCCGGACCGTGCCGCGGCTCCGGGTCCGCCCGGCCGTCCAGTGCGGGGGCGTGTGTCACGGCGCTTCCCATCAGCCGGCGAGGACCGTCTTCGACTCGGTGAAGAACTGCTCGACGGCCTCCTCGACGGACCGCGAGCCGAGCGCCATCTCCTCCGCGATGCGCAGGAACGCGGCCTCGCAGATGTCGGCCCCGTTCGGGTGCGGGGTGATCTGCTCCAGGACGCCGGCCTCCACGAGTGACTCCTCGTAGGCGGCGATGGCCTTGTTGACCGGGTCGGTCGGCTTGTACGCGTCGTACTGGGCCTGGGTCGTGGGGACGCCCCGGTCGTAGCCCATGATCTTGGCGACCTCGGGGTCGTGGACCATGAAGTCGATGAACTGGGCGACCTCCTTGGGGTGCTGGGTGCGCTTGTAGGCGCTGAGCATCAGGGAGCCCAGGTACTGGCCGGTCCGCTTGCCGTCCGTGGTGGGGATCGGCGCGAGTCCGTACTCGCTCTTGCCCTCGGAGGTGTAGCGGACGGTGAAGTTGTCCCAGGTGAACTCGCTGCCGGCGAGTTCCGCGGACAGTGCCGACTTGGGCTTGATCTGGGCGACCTTCTTGGGGTCGGCGAAGAGGCCGGACTTCACGTCCTTCTCCGCCTTGGTCCACCAGGTGGTCAGGTCCGCCTCGGTGAAGCCGAGTCCGTCCTCGGTGAAGAACGCCTTGCCGTTCTGACGCAGGTACAGGTCGTAGAGGTACATCACGCCGTACATGCCGCTGTCGCCGGCCCGGCCGGTCCTGTCCCGGACCTTCGTCATCGCCTCGTCGAAGTCGTCCCAGGTCCAGCCCTGTTCGGGCTTGATGCCGGCCCGGGTGTAGACGGGCTTGTCGATGACCAGGGCCATCGAGTTGGAACCGACCGGCACGCCGAGGAGTTTGCCGTCGATCTCGCCGAACTTCTCCAGGCCGGCGCGGAATCCGTCCATGGCGAGGTTGCCCGCCTTCACCTGCTCGCCGAGGTCGAGCAGCACATTCTTGGCATCGTATTTGCGGAGAAATCCGATGGCATTCTGGAAGACGTCCGGTGGATTGCCTCCGGAGGCCTGTGTGTTGAACTTCTTCCAGAAGTCGGTGTACGGCTGGAAGTCAGTCTTGACCTTGATCTTCGGATACTTCTTCTCGAAGAGCGCGATGGTCTTGTTGATGCGTTCCGCCCGGTCCTCGGCACCCCACCAGGAGTAACGGATCGTCACCGTTCCGTCTCCCGAGCCGCTGCCGCCGCCGCACGCGGTGGCCGTGGCGCCCAGGCCCGCGACGGCCAGCGAGGCCCCCGCCGCCTTGAGGATCGTCCGCCTCCCGGCCTGCCGCTCCGCATTTCCGCCCTGCTGCATACGAGCCTCCCCGCGACGTCGCGTCCGCCTCATGAATCGTTTCAAGTAAGCGCTTGCTGGCACAAGGTACGGAGGGGCCAGGGGTGCGTCAATGATTCGGACAGGAATTGATGGGCACGCCCCGACCGGCCCGGGACACCCATGGCGGACGCACCGTTCGGCGGCCGGGAGAACCCACAGGTCGGCGTGGCGCGACCGACCGGCCGAACGTCGGTGTGGTCGCGGAGCGCCCCGGCAGCGCAGGTCACGGTTGGGTGACGGTGAGCGGAGGTGACGGCGGGCGGAAGCGGAATGCCCGGACGCCGGGAGGGCCGCACACGAAAGCGGCCCGGCTCACGATCGTGAGCCGGGCCGCCTGATTCCGGTGGGCGATACTGGGTTCGAACCAGTGACCTCTTCGGTGTGAACGAAGCGCTCTCCCACTGAGCTAATCGCCCGGACGCAGGAAGAACATTACCCCATGTCAGAGGCGCCGGTGACCAACGGGGGCCGCGACGGAGCGACCCCCGCGGACGATCACTGGTCCTTGATCTTCCAGGGCATCTCGAGGCCGAACTTCCAGAGGTAGATCCCGGCCAGCACGGCGATGATCACCACGCCGATCGAGGTCAGGATGATGTTCCGGCGCCGCACCTTCGGGTCGAGGGCGCGCTGCGCCGCCTCGGTGACCTTGCGCTTGGTCCAGCGCAGCACCAGCTGGGCCCAGACGAACTCGGTCGCCCAGATGGCCATGCCGCCGAAGATCACCACCCAGCCCGGACCGGGCAGCGGCAGCATGATGATGCCGGCCACCACGACCGCGAGGCCGACGATGAAGACGCCGACCTGCCAGCTCAGGTGCAGCGCACGGCGCGCCCTGATGAATTCCGGTGCCCGCGAACCGAGCGCCCGCTCGGCCGTGGCCTCGTCCGTCCCCGTACGGTCTGCCGCCACGGCCGCCTCGCCGGGCTTGTTACTCCCCGTGTTCATACGGCCAAACACTACCGGAGCGAAACCTGTCACCGGAATGGGCGTACGACCCGAACGATCTCTCGGCCGGAAGAGTTACGTAAACACACGCAAAACACTCAGAGGGGTTTACAACGGCACCGTAGGTGGCATGTCGATTTCGCCGACGTGCGAATCCCCGAGCGCACACTGAGCGAAAGGCCCTGGCGCTTATGAACACCACGGTCAGCTGCGAGCTGCACCTGCGCCTCGTTGTGTCGAGCGAGTCCTCCCTGCCTGTCCCCGCAGGCCTGCGGTACGACACGGCCGACCCCTACGCCGTGCACGCCACCTTCCACACCGGAGCCGAGGAGACCGTCGAGTGGGTGTTCGCCCGCGACCTCCTCGCCGAAGGTCTCCACCGCCCCACAGGCACCGGCGACGTCCGTGTCTGGCCGTCCCGCAGTCACGGCCAGGGCGTCGTGTGCATCGCTCTCAGCTCCCCGGAGGGCGAAGCACTGCTGGAGGCCCCGGCGCGGGCCCTGGAGTCCTTCCTGAAGCGCACAGACGCCGCCGTGCCCCCCGGCACGGAGCACCGGCACTTCGATCTCGATCAGGAGCTCTCGCACATCCTGGCGGAAAGCTAGGGCGGGGCCCCGCGTGAAGCCGCCCGTCGCCGTCGACTCGGGGTGACGGCACGGGCCCGGACAACCGCATACGGCACACGACGGCGTCGTCGCCGCGGATCTCCGCGGGGGCGGCGCCGCTGCGTGCGCGGCCCCGGGAACGAAGGCGGGCCGGCCGCCGTTGAAAGGGCAGTCTTCGGGGCAATCGCCGACCGGGACCGGATCACGGCCGGTTCGCCCGTCGCGCCGGCCACTACCATCGGCCAGCATCGGCGGGCGCCCGCCCGACCCCCAGGCCAGGGAGACGAAACGTGCTGATCACCCACGACACCCGGTGCGCGCTCGACACCGTGGTGGATCTGGTGAACACCGTGCCGGAGGACGAGTCGGCCCCGGACGGGCTGCCGGACGTCGCGGCCCTCCAGGAATTCGTGGGAACGCACGAAATCAGCGACGTCGGCGTGCTCACGGACCTCGACCTCACGGCGGTGCGGGGCATCCGCGGACGGTTCGCGGCGGTCTTCGCCGCTCCCGACGCCCGGACCGCCGCGGGGCTGATCAACGACCTGGTCGCCGCCGCGGGCACCACGCCCCGGCTCACCGACCACGACGGCTACGACTGGCACATCCACTACTTCGCGCCCGGCGCCTCCGTCGCGGACCACCTCACCGCGGACTGCGGGATGGCCCTGGCGTTCTTCGTGGTGGCCGGGGAGCAGGAGCGGCTGCGGCGGTGCGAGGCGCCCGACTGCCGGCGCGCCTTCGTCGACCTCTCCCGGAACCGATCGCGGCGGTACTGCGACAGCCGCACCTGCGGGAACCGCCTGCACGTGGCCGCGTACCGGGCCCGGCGCAAGGAGGCGGCGGGCTGATCCCGGGCCCCTCGGATCCCGTGCTGCTCGGATCCCGGGCCCCTCGGAACGCGACGCGGCCCCCGGCGGGTGGCGCCGGGGAGCGCGGGTACGGCTCACAGCAACAGCAGATCGTGCAACGAAGCCATGAGCAGCAGACACCCGATCACCGCCAGGAAGATCATCAGCGGTGGCTGGGATAGGGCGAAGAGGCAGCCGCGCGGTTCGTCTGGCACCCGTGCGGCTTCGCTCTGTCTCGTGTCCAGCTGGGAATCCAGCTGAGTGGTGTCCGGCATCTCGCCGCGATGATGACGCAGCGGACGGGGTCTACGCGATCAACACGCCCGCTACGACCAGGTGTTGGTTGAATGTCGCAATGTCCGGTCGGATCGTGATCATTCCGGAACACGCGCTGTCGGCCTCGGACCGCTGTGTCGTTTCAAGCCCGGCCCGCGGCCGTCATATGCCGTGCTTCTTGAGGATGGCCTCGATGTCGCTGAAGTCGTCGTCACCGCCACGCGAGGCCTTCGCCGGCCTCGACGCGGGCTCGGCGGCCGGACGGGAGCCGGCCCCCAGGGAGGGGGCGGAGGCGCCCGGAGCCACCGCGTCGCGCCGGGCCGCGGCCCGGGCCTCCTTGCGCTCCTTGCGGGTGCCGCCGCGGCGGCGCTCCACCGCGCGCGTGGTCATGAAGAGCACCCAGGACACGCCCAGGACTCCGAAGCCCGCCCAGGCCACCGGGCTGAAGGCCGTGTCGGCCAGCCACTCGACGACTCCGGTCATCACCAGGCCGATCGGGACCAGCGAGTAGGCGGCGATGCGGGCGGCGGTGAGGAAGCGCTTGCGGTACGCGGTGACCGCCGCGATGCCCAGGCCCGCCGCGGACACCGCGGAGCAGACGGTCTCGGCAATCATCCGGTCCTCCAGGGCTGGGCTCGGTCGGGCATGAGTACTTCGTCCCTTCCATCCTGCACCGTCGGCCCGCCGCGGGGCCATGCCGGCGGAGGGAGATCAGGGAGATCTCGGGGTCGGCTCCTCCGCAGGTGCCGGTGGGCACCGTCCGAGGCCGGTTGGGGCGGTCCGCCGGGGGCTGGGAGGATGGGAGGCATGAGCGACTCCTCCCCCGCCCGTCCCGCCGCGCCCGTCCTCGACGTCTGGTGCGAGCTGCAGTGCCCGGACTGCCACACCGCCCTGGACGACCTCCGTGCCCTGCGCGCCCGCTACGGCGACCGTCTGGACGTGCGGCTGCGCCACTTCCCGCTGGAGAAGCACAAGCACGCCTTCGCCGCCGCGCAGGCCGCCGAGGAGGCCTTCGCGCAGGGCCGGGGCTGGGAGTACGCCGAGGCCGTGCTCGGCCGGGTCCCGGAGCTGGACCGTGCGGGAGAACCCTTCCTGGTCGAGGTGGCCCGGGAACTGGGACTGGACGCCGAGGAGTTCGACACGGCGCTGGTCGACGGCCGGCACATCCTGATCGTCGACGCGGACCAGGCCGAGGGCAAGGCGATCGGCGTGACCGGCACCCCCACGTACGTGATCGGCGGCGAGCGCCTGGACGGCGGAAAGAGCCAGGAAGGGCTGCGCGGGCGCATCGAGGAGATCGCCAACCGGCTGCTCGCCGAGCAGCGGGACTGAACGACCGGTCCCGGCCGCCCGCCGTTACAGCAGCGGCTTGCTGTAGCTGTACCGCGTGGTTTCGTAGCCGAGCGATTCGTAGAGCCGCTCGGCCGGGGTGTTCCCCGCGAAGACGTTGAGGCCGATCCGGGAGCGGCCGGCGGCGATCGCCTGGGCCTCGGCCAGCAGCATCAGCGTACGGCCGTGGCCCCGGCCGCGATGGGCCGCGTCGGCCTCGACGTCGTAGACGAAGGCCCGGTCCTCGTGCAGCGCCAGCCACAGGATCCCGACCCGCCGGCCCTCGTGTTCCAGCACGCTGAACAGCATGCCCTCGGTGTCCAGCCCCCGGGGCAGCAGCACTTCGTGATCGCGGCGGGCCTTCGCGTGCGCGTCGGCCTCGGGCACGCCCCGCTCCATCCAGGTGCGGGCGTACCGCTCCGACTCGTACGCGCGCCAGGCGGCGAAGTCCTCCCGCGTCATGGGCCGTGCCGCGCAGCCCGCGGGCAGGCCGGGCGGGGTGGTGCCGAGCGGCTTGGTCATGGTGCGGTTGCGCAGGGCGTAGCCGAGGGCCTGCGCGAGCCGGGTGCCCGCCTCGGCGTCGCCGGCGACGCCCGCCTCGATCTGCCGGCAGCCCCAGCCGCGCGCCACCTCCTCCGCGGCGAGCGCGGCCACCGTGCCCCGGCCGCGGCGGCGGTCCGGCTCGTCGACGCGCAGCTTGTGGATCACCGCCACCGAGTCGCCGAGGGAGGACGAGGTGCCGAGGTGCAGCACGCCGACGGGGCGGCTGTTCACGCACACCTGGTAGTGGCGCGAGCGGGTCCCGTCGGCGGCGCGCTGGAGCGGCTCGGTCGGCCGCAGTGTCGTGGTCATCACGGCAGTTCTACCCACCGTCGGCGGGAACGGCAGCCGAATATCGGTGGGTTACGGGTCCAGGTCGTCCCCGGAGCGCTCCGCGAAGATCCGCATGGCCTTGGCGGTCACCGGTCCCGGGGTGCCCGGCAGTGCGCGGTCGTCGACGCGGTGCACGGCCTGCACGTCCCGCAGGGTCGAGGTCAGGAACACCTCGTCGGCGCGCTCCAGTACCTCCAGCGGGAGATCGGTCTCGCGGGCGCCGGTCCACTCGGCGGCCAGGGCGCGGGTGATCCCGGCGAGGCAGCCGGAGGCGAGGGGCGGGGTGTGGATCTCGCCGTCCAGGACGACGAACACGTTGGACCCGGTGCCCTCGCAGAGCTGTCCCACCGTGTTGCCGAACAGCGCCTCCGTGGCACCGCGTTCGCGGGCGCGGGCGAGGGCGACGACGTTCTCGGCGTAGGAGGTGGTCTTCAGGCCGGTGAGCGCGCCGCGTTCGTTGCGGGTCCACGGCACGGTGATCACGGCCGTGGAGTCGGGGCGGCGGGCGGCCTCGCCGAGGGCGACGACGAGGGTCGGGCCGTGCTCTCCGCGGTCGGAGCCGAGGGGTCCGTGGCCGCCGGTGTAGGTGATGCGCAGCCGGCCGAGCGGCATCGGGTTGGCCTCGAGGACGGCGGTGCAGGCACGGCGCACCTCGTCGAGGTCCGGGTCGGGCAGGCCGAGGCCGCGGGCCGAGCCGGTCAGCCGGTCCAGGTGCCGGGTCAGCGCGAACGGCCTGCCGTCCACCGCCTTCACCGTCTCGAAGATGCCGTCGCCCACGGTCAGTCCGTGGTCGAGGACGGAGACGCGGGCGGACCCGAGGTCCTGCAACCCGCCGTCGAGCCAGATCTTCACGTCGCCAGCGCCTCTCCCGTGCCGTTCGTCTCGTACGTCCCCGACGCTACCGCGAGCAGCCGGGAGGCCTTCAGTTCGGTCTCCCGCCATTCGCCCTCCGGGTCGGAGCCCCAGGTGATGCCGGCGCCGGTGCCGAAGCGCAGCCACGTGGCACCGTCATCGGCCCGGTCGACCCAGAAGGTGCGGATGCCGACGGCCAGCTCGCCGGTGCCCCGGTCGGCGTCGACCCAGCCGACGCCCCCGCAGTACGGGCCCCGGGGCGCGGTCTCCAGCGCGTCGATGATCCGCAGCGCGCTGGACTTGGGCGCGCCGGTGACGGACCCGGGCGGGAAGGCGGCGCCGAGCAGCTCCGGCCAGCCGGCGTCCGCGGACAGCTCGCCGCGCACCGTGGACACCAGGTGGACGAGGCCGGGGTGCTTCTCGACGGCGCACAGGTCGGGCACCGTGACCGTGCCCGTGGCGCAGACCCGGCCCAGGTCGTTGCGGACCAGGTCCACGATCATGACGTTCTCGGCGTAGTCCTTCTCCAGCAGGTCGGCCTCGGTCCGGCCGGTGCCCTTGATCGGTCCGGACTCGACCGTCCGGCCGTTGCGGCGCAGGAACAGCTCGGGCGACGCGGTGGCGATCTCGACGCCGTGGCCGGGCAGCCGGATCGTGCCGGCGTACGGGGCCGGGTTGCCGCGGGCCAGCAGGGCGGTGAGCGCGTCCACGTCGGCGCCGGGGCCGACGGGCGCCGTCAGCACCCGGCAGAGGTTGGTCTGGTAGACCTCGCCGGCGGCTATGTGCGCGCGGATGCGCCGCACGCCCGCCGTGTACGCACCGCGGTCGAGCGAGGACGTCCAGTCGCCGGTGGCGGGGCCCCGCCACGCTCCCGGCACGGGCGGGGGCACCGGCCCGGTCCGTACGTCCGCGAAGCGTGCGCAGGTCAGGCGGCCTTCGAAGTCCGCGCAGACCGCCCAGAACCCCTCGGAGTCGAGGGCGGCGGGGTCGCTCGTGACGTCGAGGAGACCGGTGGCGAGGCGGTCGCCGAAGCGGGCGAGGGGAGGGAGGTCGAGCACGCTGTCGAGTCTAGGCCGGTGGCCCCGAGGTGACCCGAATGTGTCCTTCCGGGTGCCCTGACCTGGTCCGCGACCGGACGCACCGCAGCACGCTGCACAAACGCGTTTTTGTGCTGGCCCCGGAATCCGCTAGAGTTCATCACGTCGCCGGGACGCGCAAGCGGACCGAACCGACAGGCGGACGTAGCTCAGTTGGTAGAGCGCAACCTTGCCAAGGTTGAGGTCGCGAGTTCGAGCCTCGTCGTCCGCTCGCAGGAACAGGGGGCCTCCCGGGCCTCCTACACTCCTGGTGGAGTGGCCGAGAGGCGAGGCAACGGCCTGCAAAGCCGTCTACACGGGTTCAAATCCCGTCTCCACCTCCAAGGACGATTAGCTCAGCGGGAGAGCGCTTCCCTGACACGGAAGAGGTCACTGGTTCAATCCCAGTATCGTCCACTGATCCGCTAGGATCACCGGTCCGTAAGGATCCCCGCGCGATTAGCTCAGCGGGAGAGCGCTTCCCTGACACGGAAGAGGTCACTGGTTCAATCCCAGTATCGCGCACGCGGTAACGCACCACTCCCAGGACGATTAGCTCAGCGGGAGAGCGCTTCCCTGACACGGAAGAGGTCACTGGTTCAATCCCAGTATCGTCCACCCGGAGCGAAGCCCCCGGCCGTCTCGAACGGCCGGGGGCTTCGTCGTGCGCGGGCCCGTCGGGACGGGTCCGCGCGCGGCGGATCAGCTGGAGAAGAGCATGCGGCCGAAGCTCTTCTGGCGGTGGTGGCCGTAGTGACCGTGGCCGCCGTGCTGCGGGGCGCCCCAGGCCGGGGCCTGGGCCGCCGGGTAGGCCTGCGGGGCGGCGGGCGGGGCCGGCGGAGCGGGCTGGGACCACTGGGCCTCCAGACGGGTCAGGGACTCCAGCTCGCCGTAGTCGAGAAAGATGCCGCGGCAGCCGCTGCACTGCTCGATCTGAACGCCGTTGCGGTTGTAGGTGTGCATCGGTGCGTGGCACTTGGGGCACTGCATGCTCGGCTCAACTCCTCGCCGGTCGGTCCTGCTTCGCGTATCGCCAGGACAGACTCTGTCCCGCCGCCGGTCGGTTGCACCCTACTTCGCGGAATTTCGGCTCAACCCCGTGGGGCGGCGGGCCGGACGGCGGCCATGCGCGCGCACGCGTCGACGAGGGCGTGCTCCACCTCGTCCAGCGGCCGGTCGGCCAGCACCGCCTTGGTGACGGCCCGGGCGGCGGTCTGCGCGGTGAGGGCGCGGGCCGGGACGTCCAGGGCGGGCCAGGGGTCGCCGTCGGCGGGGACGGCGGGACCGCCGCGGGCGCGGTAGGCGGTGAGGAAGCGGTGCCACTGCTCGGGCGGGAGCAGCCCGCAGGCGTACCAGGCGGCGGGGCGGGCCAGGTCCCAGGCCGGGACGCCGGTGCCGAGGTCGTCGACGTCGATCAGCAGCCAGGGTCCGGCGGGCGCGGGGTGCCGGACGAGCTGGCCGAGGTGGAGGTCGCCGTGGCAGAGGGTGGTCGGGTCCGGCATGGCGGCCGCGCCGCGCGCCCAGGCGGGCAGCGCCGCCCAGGCCGCGAGCACGGGCCCGGTGGCGGGGTGGCCGGGGGCGGTGTCCCGGAGGCGGGCCACGGCCAGGGCCGCCTTCGCGGGGCCGCGCATGGGGGGTACGGCGGCGGGGGCCGGCGTGCGGTGGAGACGGGCGAGGAGGGTCGCCGCGGACTCCCACGGAGCGGCGTCCGGATCCTCCGGATCGACGGGTGTGCCGTAGGGCCAGTACGTGACGAGCCGCCCGTGCAGGTCCGCGGGGGCCGGGGCGAGCGGGGGCAGGAAGACGCCGGGGAGCCGGGCGGCCGCCGTGACCCGGAGGGACAGCTCGGCGTGGTCGGCGTCCGCGGGATGGGCCTTGGCTACGGTGCCCCCGTGCCGGACGACGGTGGCGTCGGGGCGGTCGGCGAGGGTGGCCGCGCCGCAGGGACAGGCCGCGGTGCGGGCGTGGGCCGCTTGCCTGACGCGGGCCGTCAGGGCGGTCAGCAGGGCGGGGACGTCCGTGGTCACGTGGGTGAGGGTACGCAGGTGTGGGGAGCCGCCGTGCCGCCCGGTGCGGTGCGGGATGCCGCCGTGCTGACCGCCCGATGCGGCACGGGGAAAAGCAATGCCGGCGCAGCTCCCCAGCTGCGCCGGCATTTGTGCCGTCCGCCGCACCCCCGTCCCCACGGGGTTTCATGGATGGATGTCCCCGCCCGGACCGCTCTTCCGGGCCTGGGGTCGCCGCTCAGCGCCCCAGCACCACACCCACGGACGACGCCTGTGTGGCCACTGTCTCCCACCCGTCGAAGACGAGGAGGAGCAGGACCGCCAGGGGGAGGGCCATGAGCGTCGCCACCGCGGGGTGGCGGCGGCCCTGACGGCGGCTTTGCCGTGTACGGACCAGCGTCCGCGGAACCGTCTGGGCCATGGTCCCTCTCCTGACCGTTTCGTTGTCTCGTTGCAGCGGCGGGTGTCTGACCTCGGGGGACGAGTGCTGCACCCGCCGCTTGACCTCAAATCTATGGGTCGGGCCGTCGCCGGACGTCATGCCCTCGTACCGATTGCCGGGCCTCCCGGAGGATGAGCCACCACCTGCCGAGTACTCCCCTGGGTGGAGACCGGCTGCGGGGTCTCGGGGTCTTCCCGGACGGGGTGCCCAGCGTGTCCCGGTATCTCCGGGCTGTCCGGTGACATCCCTCACTCCGATCGCCTCCCGGCACGACTCCGGCCCCGCCCCGGGGCCCGCTCCGCCCGCCACCACGCCGTGCGCGCGCGGGCACTGCCGGTCGCCCCCGGCCGTGCCCGTCCGGTCGCCTTTCCCCGCCCCAATCCCCCAGCCCCGGCGGCCCGTTGGGATCATCGCCGGGACCCGGCCGCTTGGGCCACGCGTTCGCTGACCACGTCTCAACTCTCGCACCGGGCACTGACAATCCGTTGTCGCGAGAGGGCGCGGCCTCTGCGCGCGGGCGGCCGTGGAAACGTAAGCTGTGGCACGTCACAGGGACCGGGCAGCGGGGATGAACATGGCGATGATGCGCCTGAGGCGCGAGGACCCGCGCGTCGTCGGCTCGTTCAGGCTTCACAGGCGGCTCGGCGCGGGTGGGATGGGCGTGGTCTACCTGGGCTCCGACAAGAAGGGGCAGCGGGTCGCGCTGAAGGTCATCCGGCCGGACCTGGCGGAGGACCAGGAGTTCCGGTCCCGGTTCGCGCGGGAGGTCTCGGCGGCCCGGCGCATCCGGGGCGGCTGCACGGCCCGGCTGGTCGCCGCGGACCTGGAGGCGGACCGCCCCTGGTTCGCCACGCAGTACGTCCCCGGCCCGTCCCTGCACGACAAGGTCGTCGACGGGGGCCCGCTCGGCGCGGCCGACGTGGCGGCCGTGGGCGCCGCGCTGTCCGAGGGCCTGGTCGCCGTGCACGAGGCCGGGGTGGTGCACCGGGACCTGAAGCCGTCCAACATCCTGCTGTCCCCGAAGGGGCCGCGGATCATCGACTTCGGCATCGCCTGGGCCACCGGTGCCTCCACCCTGACGCACGTCGGCACCGCGGTCGGCTCCCCCGGGTTCCTCGCCCCGGAGCAGGTGCGCGGGGCCGCGGTCACACCGGCCACGGACGTGTTCTCGCTGGGCGCCACGCTGGCGTACGCGTCGATGGGCGACTCGCCCTTCGGGCACGGCAGTTCCGAGGTGATGCTGTACCGCGTGGTGCACGAGGAGGCGCAGCTGCACGGCGTCCCGGACGCGCTCGCCCCGCTGGTGCGGGCGTGCCTGGCCAAGGACCCCGAGGAGCGCCCCAGCACCCTGCAACTGTCGCTGCGGCTCAAGGAGATCGCCGCCCGCGAGGCCCAGGGCATGGCCGACGTACGGCCGCCCGCGCCGCGCAGTGGTGAGGCGGACGTGCCCACCGGGCGGCTCGCCGACACCTACCCGGAGCGTGCCCAGCGGCGTCCGCAAGGCCGGCCGGGCGCGCAGGGCACTCCCCCGCCGCGCGGCACGTCGGGGACGCGGGGACCCGCACCGTCCCGGGGTTCCGTTCCCTCGCGCGGTGGCGGGCCCGCCCGGGGCGGGACGCCCTCGCGCGGCGGCGCACCGGCGCGCGGCGGCGGTGCGGGGGCCCGGTCCGGGTCCCGGCCGACGCCGTCCTCCCGCGACACGACGGGACGCAACCCCTCCCGCAACGACGCTGCCCGGTCCGCACCGCGCGGCGGAACCGGCCGTGGTGGGGCCAGGACGACGGGGACCGGCTGGCGGCGGCCCGCCAACCCGCGGCTGCTGCGGCAGCGCCTGTTCGTGTTCGTGGTCGTCACGCTGCTGGTCGCGCTGGGCATCGCCGCGGCACAGGGGTGCCAGGGGCCCTCGCGCGGGCTCGGCGACGAACGGGGCGGCGTGCGGGCGGCGCAGCAGGAGCGGGTGGAGCCGGCCGGTGCCCTTCCGGGGCAGCGGGCGCCCCGGGGCTGAGCACCGCGGGCGCCGCAGGCGGCTACGCCGAGGGGCGTCCCGACGTCACCGCGTAGAAGGCGACCGCTGCCGCCGCGCCCACGTTCAGGGAGTCCACGCCGTGGGACATCGGGATGCGGACCCAGGTGTCGGACGCCGCCAGGGCCCGCCGGGTCAGTCCGCTGCCCTCGGCGCCCAGCATGAGCGCCACCCGGTCCATGCGGTGCGGGGCGACCGCGTCGAGGGGCTCGGCCCGCTCGTCGGGGGTGAGGGCGAGCAGCGTGAAGCCCGCCGCACCGACCGCGGCCAGACCGCCCGGCCAGGTGTCGAGGCGGGCGTACGGCACGGAGAAGACCGCGCCCATCGAGACCTTGACGCTGCGCCGGTACAGGGGGTCCGCGCAGTCCGGGGAGAGCAGGACCGCGTCCATGCCGAGCGCGGCGGCGGAGCGGAAGATCGCACCGATGTTGGTGTGGTCGTTGACGGACTCCATGACAACGACCCGGCGGGCGGTGGTCAGTAGGCCGGCCGCGGTCGGGAGCGGCCTGCGCTGCATCGAGGCGAGCGCGCCGCGGTGCACGTGGTAGCCGGTGACCCGTTCGGCGAGCGCCGGGTCGACGACGTAGACCGGGGCCGGGGCCTCGTCGATGATGTCGCGCATGGTGTCGACCCATTTGGCGGACAGCAGCATCGAGCGCATCGCGTAGCCCGCCTCGCCGGCCCGGCGGATGACCTTCTCGCCCTCGGCGATGAACAGGCCCTCGGCGGGTTCGCGGCGGCGCCGCAGTTCGACGTCGGTCAGGCCGGTGTAGTCGTGCAGGCGCGGATCGTCGGGGTCGTCGACGGTGACGAGGTCGGCCATGTCAGACCGTCCCGTGCGGGCCGACGGCGACGACCTCGCCGACGACGATGACGGCCGGCGGCCTGACCTCCTGCGCGACCACCGTGTCGGCGACGGTGGCGAGGGTCGCGTCCACCCGGCGCTGGGCGGCCGTGGTGCCCTCCTGGACCAGGGCGACCGGCGTGTCGGAGGACTTGCCGTGCGCGACGAGGGTCTCGGCGATCCTGCCGATCTTGTCGACGCCCATCAGGATCACCAGTGTGCCGGTCAGCTTCGCCAGGGACGGCCAGTCGACCAGGGAGCGCTCGTCGTCGGGGGCCACGTGCCCGCTGACCACGGTGAACTCGTGGGCGACGCCCCGGTGGGTGACCGGGATGCCGGCCGCGCCGGGGACCGAGATCGAGCTGGAGATGCCGGGGACGACGGTGCACGCGATGCCCGCCTCGGCCAGTGCCTGCGCCTCCTCCATGCCCCGGCCGAAGACGAACGGGTCGCCGCCCTTGAGCCGTACGACCGCCTTGCCCTGCTTGGCGTGCTCGATCAGCGCGTTGTTGATGGCCTCCTGCGCCATGAACCGGCCGTAGGGGATCTTGGCCGCGTCGATGACCTCGACGTGCGGCGGCAGTTCGGCGAGCAGGTCGCGCGGGCCGAGCCGGTCGGCGATGACGACGTCGGCCTCGGCGAGCAGCCGGCGGCCGCGCACCGTGATCAGGTCCGGGTCGCCGGGGCCGCCGCCGACCAGGGCGACGCCGGGCGTGCGGGTCCGGCGGTGCGGGGCGACGAGGGTGCCGTCGCGCAGGCCCTCCACCACGGCGTCGCGGATGGCGGCGGTGTGGCGGGGGTCTCGGTGGCGCGCGTCGGTGGTGAGCACGGCGACGGTGACGCCCTCACTGTGTCCGGTCGCCGGGGTCCAGGCCGTGGCCCGGTCGGCGTCGTCGGAGCGCACGCACCACACGCGGTGCCGTTCGGCCTCGGCGGAGGCGGCGTTGTTGGCCCCGGTGTCGCTGGTGGCGATCAGGGCGTACCAGGCGTCCGCGAGGTCGCCCTCCGCGTACGGGCGCTGCTCCCAGGCGATCTCGCCCGCGTCCGCCATCGCCTCGACGGACGGGGTCGCCTCGGGGGACACGAGCCGGATGTCGGCGCCGGCCGCGATCAGGGCGGGCAGGCGGCGCTGGGCGACCTGTCCGCCGCCGAGGACGACCACACGACGGCCGGCGAGGCGGAGGCCTACGGGATAGGCGGGGTGTTCGGCCATGAGGGGACGGCTCCTCTTGCGGCGATGGCGCTGACGTGCGGATTTTACGGCGGGGTGGCCGGTGGGGCCCAGGTGGTCCGGTGGTTGGACCACCGGCCCGGTGACGGGACCCCGTCGCCGGACGGGGCCGGATCGTGGCAGCCGACGCGGGGCCCGGCACCGTGCTCCCGGACCCCGCGTCGAGCGACCGCTACTTCTCGGTGACGCCCGCCGAGTCGAACGTCGCCACCTCGTGCATCGCCCGCGCCGTGCTCTGCACCATCGGCAGGGCGAGCAGCGCGCCGGTGCCCTCGCCGAGGCGGAGGTCGAGATCGACCAGCGGACGCAGGCCCAGCTTGTTGAGCGCGGCGACATGGCCGGGCTCGGCGCTGCGGTGACCGGCGATGCAGGCCGCGAGGACCTCGGGGGCGATCGCGCGGGCCACCAGGGCCGCGGCGCCGGCGCTGACGCCGTCCAGGATGACCGGGGTGCGCAGGGAGGCGCCGCCGAGCAGCAGTCCGACCATGGCCGCGTGCTCGAAGCCGCCGATCGCCGCGAGCACCCCGATCGGGTCGGCCGGATCGGGCTGGTGGAGTTCGAGGGCGCGGCGGACGACCTCGGTCTTGCGGGCCAGCGTCTCGTCGTTGATGCCGGTGCCGCGGCCGGTGACCTCGGCCGGGTCGGCGCCGGTGAAGACGGAGATGAGCGCGGCGGACGCGGTGGTGTTCGCGATGCCCATCTCGCCGGTGAGCAGCGCCTTGTTGCCGGCCGCCACCAGGTCGCGGGCGGTCTCGATGCCGACCTCGATGGCCTGCTTGGCCTCCTCGCGGGTCATCGCCGCGCCGGTGGTCATGTCGGAGGTCCCGGCCCGGACCTTGCGGGGCAGCAGGCCGGGCGTGGCGGGCAGGTCGGTGGCGACACCGACGTCCACGACGCACACCTCGGCGCCGACCTGGGTGGCGAAGGCGTTGCAGACCGCTCCGCCGCCCAGGAAGTTGGCCACCATCTGCGCGGTGACCTCCTGCGGCCAGGGGGTGACGCCCTGGGCGTGCACGCCGTGGTCGCCGGCGAAGACGGCGACGGCCGCGGGCTCCGGGATGGGCGGCGGGCACTGCCGGGACAGTCCGGACAGCTGGGCGGAGATGATCTCCAGCATGCCGAGCGCGCCGGCCGGCTTGGTCATCCGCTTCTGCCGCTCCCAGGCCTCGCCCAGCGCCTTGGCGTCCAGCGGGCGGATCTGCGCGACGGTCTCGGCGAGCAGGTCGTGCGGTGCCTCGCCGGGCAGGGCGCGGCGGCCGTACGTCTCCTCGTGCACCACCCAGGACAGCGGGCGGCGCTTGGACCAGCCGGCCTGCATCAGCTCGGGCTCGTCCGGGAACTCGTCGACGTAGCCGACGCACAGGTAGGCGACGATGTCCAGGTGCTCGGGCAGCCCGAGGGCGCGGACCATCTCGCGCTCGTCGAAGAAGCTGACCCAGCCGACGCCGAGGCCCTCGGCGCGGGCGGCGAGCCACAGGTTCTCGACGGCGAGCGCGGAGGAGTACGGCGCCATCTGCGGCTGGGTGTGCCGGCCGAGGGTGTGGCGGCCGCCGCGGGTCGGATCGGCGGTGACGACGATGTTGACCGGGGTGTCGAGGATGGCCTCGATCTTCAGTTCCTTGAACTGCTTGGCCCGGCCCTTGGGCAGCGACTTCGCGTACGCGTCGCGCTGACGCATCGCCAGTTCGTGCATGGCGCGGCGGGTGTCGGCGGAGCGGATGACGACGAAGTCCCAGGGCTGCGAGTGGCCGACGGACGGCGCGGTGTGCGCGGCCTCCAGGACCCGGAGCAGCACCTCGTGCGGGATGGGGTCGCTGCGGAAGCCGTTGCGGATGTCGCGGCGCTCGCGCATGACCTTCAGTACGGCCTCGCGCTCGGCGTCGTCGTAGGCGGGGGCCGCCGGGCCGACGGCCTGTGGTGCGTCCGCGGCTTCGGCCGTACGCCCGTCGTGCGGGGCCTCCTCGGGCGCGGGCCCCGCGTCGGGCGCGTCGGGCGCCTGCGCCGCCCCGGGCGCTCCGGTCGCTTCGGCGGCGGCGGGTTCGGTCACGTGGTCGTCCTCGCCGGCGCCCCGGGTGTCCAGGTCGTCGACGCTCTGGGCGATCTCGGGGTCGGCCTCGCGCGGCGACGGCACCGCGGCGACGGCGTCCTCGGTCGCCTGGGGCGCGGCGACGGGCTCCGGTGCCGCCTCCGGTGCCGGGGCCTCCGACGGGACCAGGACCGACTCGGGCGGCGTGGGCGCGAGGTGCGGGGTCGTGGGCACCTGTCCGCCGTCGACGGGCAGGAACTGGCCCACGGGCTGGGCGGGGGGCGCTTCCTGGGTGGCGGGGGCGACGGGGGCCGGGGCGGGTACGGGCTCCGGCGTGCCGTCGGCCACGGCCGCGTCCTGCTCCTGCTCCTGCTCCTGCTCCTGCTCCTGCTCCTGCTCCTGCGGCATGTTGGCGTCCGTGAGGGACTGGGGGCCCTGGGCGGCCTGCGGCTCCGGGCCGGGTTCCGGGGACGGCTGGGGGACGGCGAACTGCGGCGCGGACTCGACGTCCGGCACCGGGTGCGGCGCCTCTGCGGCGGCGGGCTCCGCCTGGACCGGAGCGGGCTGATCCGGAGCCGGGGACGGCTCGGGTCCGGCGGCCTCGGGCACGGCCGCCTCGGATGCGTCCGCCTCGGGCTCCGCGACGGCCACGGAGGCGTCGGACGCCTGGACGTCGCCCTGTTCGGGCGCGGGGGGCTCGGAGGGCGCGGCTTCCTGCGGTGCGGGGGCCGCCGGGGCGTCGGCGACCGGGACTTCGTCGAGTCCCTGCGGTGCTTCTGCCGGGGCCGATCCCGCGGCATCGGCCGCTGCTTCGGCCGCTGCAGCGGCCGGTACTTCGGCCAGTGCCTCCGCCGGTGCTTCTTCCGGCGCCGGGTGCGCGGGAGCCTCTGGAGCCGCGACGGCCTCCTGGGGCACCGCGGTGTCCTGAGCGGGCTGGACGGGCTCGGCCGGGGGCTCGGCGGGGACCGCCTCGGGAGCCGCTGCGGCCGCTTCCGCCTCCTCGGCCGCCTCCGCGGGACCGGTCGCCCGCTCCGCGTCGGACCCGGCCGCCTCCCCGGACACGGGGGCCGCCTCCTCGGGTGCGGGCGACTGACGCGGTTCGCCGGACTCGGCGGCACCCGCGGACGTCCCGCCCGTCGCCGCCACGGCCTCCGTGGCCACGCGCGTCACGAGCGCCTGGGCCGCTCCCACCGGCTCGGCCGGCTGCTGCTGCTCCGGTACCGGAACAACCGTTTCCGCATGCCCCGCCCCGGAGTTCGCCGGGGCCTCCTGGGCGGCCTGCGGCGCCGCCGCCTGCGCGCCCCAGGGTGCCGCCGCCTGCGGGGTCGGCACGGCGGCCTGCGACACGTCGAGGTACTCGGGCGCCGCGGCCGGCGGGGCGGGGTGCCGTACCGGCGCGTCGGCGGGGCCGCGGTCGGCGAGTGAGCGGACCGGGCTGGCGGAGGTGTCCGGGATCGGCGGACCGAGGTGGAGCGGCCGGCGTGGCGGGGCCGGGGCGGACGCGGGGTCCTGCGCCGGGTCGGGCAGCCGGACGCCACCGAGGTCGACCGAGCCGCTGTCGCGGCCGGACATCTCGTGCGGGCCGGGCTGGTGCACGGTCTCCACGACCGGCTCCGGCGCCGGCGGCGCGACCTCGTTGCCCCAGGCACTCTGGGCTCCCGGCAGCAACAACAGGTCCTCGTCCTCGGCGGTGGCCTCGGAGAGGTAGGTGTACGCGCCGGGTGCGGGGGCGCCCGGCTGCTCCACCATGCCTGCGTTCTCCGGCAGCCCCTCGCCCGGGATCTGGCCGGTGTCGGTCATGCGTAACCCCTCGCCCATCGGTTAGTGCTTCTACGACCAGCTCACCCGGGACGGCGCACCGACCGCCCGTAGTGAAGAACGAGCGGGCGTGCCCAGCGGCACGAACGACCCGCGGGAAAAGACGACAAAGCCATTGAGTGGCATTGTCGCGGTCGTCCCCCCGCCACGACAGCTTGATCCGCGACGGCCCGCTGTGGACTGCGCCACGTTGCGCGTCCTCCGGTTCTGCCGTACCACACCCGCCCCCCCAAGGAGCGGGGCTTTACGGACATCGACCGACGAACTGCCGGGTGTCCGCATGCGGTACAACAATCCGCCAGCCTACCCCGCGCGGTATGAACAACCGATCACGGGGCGCGGTCGCCGTGGGGCCTCAGCGGGGTGCTTCGCGCCGCACGATCTCTCCGCTGAGCAGGAACGCGACGCTCCGCTCGGTCTCCGTCCAGGCCCGGGTGTCGAGTCCGACGGACTGCAGCAGGGCGCACTCGACGCGGTATCCGTGCTCCGTCAGGTCCCTGCCGACGAGTTCGGCCGCGTCGCGGGTCGCGGCGTGCGCGACGATGCGCTGCGGGCGGCGGTCCGCGACCGCGGAGACCACGGCCGCTCCCCCGCCGCCGACCCGGACGACGTCCGGTTCGGGGAGGTTCTCCAGGACGTGGGGGGCGTCGCCGTGCACGGTCTGGAGCTGGACGCCGAAGTGCCGCGCGGTGGCCTCGGTGCGGGCGCAGGCGTCCCGGTCCCGGTCGACGGCGATGACGGCGGCTCCGCCGCGGGCGGCCTCGGTGGCGAAGGCGCCGCTGCCGCAGCCGATGTCCCACACGAGGTCGCCGAGGCGCGGTCCGAGCCGGACGAGTTGGGCGGTGCGCAGCAGGTCGGTCTCCCCCTCGCCCAGTTCGCCGCCGTAGGAGGCGGCGGGCAGGGACCAGCCGCGCGGGCCGGTGGCCGGGTCGCGGCCGGCGATCCAGCCGGTGCCGTCGCCCGCGGTGGCCGGCGGGGCGCTGCCGCCCGCCACGATGACGACGTTCGGGTCGCGCCAGGTGTGGTCGGCGGCCTTGTCGGAGGTGACCACGGTGACCCGCTCGCGGGTGGTGCCCAGTTCCTCGCAGATGACGAAGGTGCGGTGGACGCCCTCCATCAGCAGGCCGAGTTCGGCCGGTCCGGCGCCCGGTGAGGTGAGGACCGCGACCTTGGTGTGGGCCCGGCACACGTTCACCGCGCGTCGCAGGGTGCGGGGGTGGGCGACGACCACATGGGCGTCGTCCCAGGGCATTCCGGCGCGGGCGAAGGCGGCGGCCACGGAGGAGACGGCGGGCACGACCTCCACCTCCAGGCCGAACTCGGGCGCCCGCAGGGTGCGTACGACGCCGAAGAAGCCGGGGTCCCCGTCGGCCAGGACGACCGTCGTGCCGCGGTGGGCGGCGAGGCGGCGGGCGGCGAGGGCGACGCTGCCGAGGCGGATGCGTTCGGCGGTGGGCGGTACCTCGGGAAGTGCCAGGTGGTGTGCGGCGCCGGCCACCAGGGTGGCGGCGCCCAGTGCGGAGCGTGCCGCGGCGGTCAGCGGCGAACCGTCCCAGCCGATCACCGTGACCCGGTCGGCCATCGTCGTCAGTCTCCAGGGTTTTCGCAGGTCGTGGTCGTGGTACCGGCGCTGGCGCGCCCCGTGAGGGTACCCGGTGCGGCCTGGGTCCGGGGTGGCGGCGCCGGTCGGCCCCCGTCTATCAGTTCCAGTCCGTGAAGGTGGTGAAACCGTCGGTGTCGGTCAGCTGTCCGGTGCTGCCCTCCAGGTCCTCCGGCAGCAGGCTCCACACGATGAAGTCGGTGCGGACGTCCGTCCAAACGCCGTCGTCGGTGCGCGCCCGTGCTATGCAGGCGCCGCGCAGGACGCCCTCGCTGATGCAGCCGATCTTCTGGGCGACCTGCTGGGAGGCGGTGTTGTCGGCCGCGGTGCGCAGCTCGACGCGTTCGAACTTCTGGTCGCCGAACAGCCACTGGACGGTGGCGAGCGCCGCCTCGGACGCGTACCCCTCACCCCGGGCCCAGGGGGCGATTATGTACGAGAGTTCGGTGGCCCGTACGTGCCAGTTGGTCTTGGTCAGCTGGATGACGCCGACCAGTCGCTGGGTGAGGAACTCGGTGACGGCCAGGTCGAGCCCCCGGCCCGCGGTGCGCTCGGCGGGGGCGTACTCGCCGATCCAGGTGGCGGCGTTGTCCTCGGTGAAGGGCTGGGGGACGTGGGTCCAGGCGGCGACCTGCTCGTCGTTCATCATCGCGGCCAGCGCGGGGACGTCGTCCTCGTCCAGGGGGCGCAGCACCAACCGCTCCGTGCTGATGGAGATGTTGGGGAAGGTGCTCGTCATGCGCCGCTCCATAACCTGGGTAACCGTCGGGGCCTGCTCGAACTGACCAGCATGCAGCATGAAAGCACTCAACCACACCACCGGGTCCGCCCCGTGTGCACGGAGCGGACCCGGAGGGCGGCACTGGTGTCCGGCCCGGACGGCGGACCGGAGGAAACCTCGCCCGGAGGCTCAGAAGGAGGGCAGGACCGCGCCGGCGTACTTGTCCTCGATGAACTTCTTCACCTCGGGCGAGTTGAGGAGCTTCGCGAGCTTCTTGACGCGCGGGTCGTCCTCGTGGCCCTCCTTCACGGCGAGGAGGTTGCTGTTCGGGTTGCCCTTGGCCTTCTCCAGGACGAGGGCGTCCTGGGCGGGCTTCAGGTCGGCCTCGATGGCGTAGTTGCCGTTGACGACCGCCGCGTCCACGTCGTCCAGGGAGCGCGGGGTCTGGGCCGCCTCCAGCTCCTTGAACTCCAGGTTCTTCGGGTTCTTGGTGATGTCCGCGGGGGTGGCCGCGGTACCGACGCCGTCCTTGAGGGTGATGATCCCGTTGGCGGCGAGCAACTGCAGGGCGCGGCCCTCGTTGACGGTGTCGTTGGGGACGGCGACGGTCGCACCGCTCTTCAGGTCGTCGGCCTTCTTCACCTTGTGGGAGTAGAGGCCGAGGGGCTCCAGGTGCACGTCGACGACGGACACGATGTGGGTGCCGTTCTTCTTGTTGAAGTCGTCGAGGTAGGGCTGGGTCTGGAAGTAGTTGGCCCCCACGGAGCCGTCCTCCGTCGCCGTGTTCGGCGTGACGTAGTCGGTGAACTCCTTGACCTCCAGGTCGAGGCCCGCGTCCTTGGCCAGGTTGTCCTTGACGTAGTCGAGGATCTCGGCGTGCGGGGTGGGGCTCGCGGCGACGACCAGCGGGCCCGAGGTGTCAGAGGCGGAGTCCTTGTCCGAGCCGCAGGCGGACAGCCCGAGGGTGAGGGCTCCGGCGGCGAGGACGGCGGTGGTGATCTTGGCGGTGTTACGCACGAAAAGTGCCTTTCCTGAGGTGGTGCGACCCCGCCCGGTACGGCGGGGAGTCTGATGGGGGCGCGGTCAGGCGACCTTGCCGACGTCGGCCGCGGCGGGCTCCTTGGCCCTGAGCAGCCGGAGCCGGGGCGCCGCGCCGCCGCGTCCGCCGCGGCGGTGCAGGGTGCGGGCCGCGTAGTCGCCGATGAACTGGATGAGCGAGATGGCGACGGCGAGGAGCGCGACGGTGATCCACATGAAGCCGGGCTCGAAGCGCTGGTAGCCGTAGCGGACGGCGAGGTCGCCGAGGCCGCCGCCGCCGACGGTGCCGGCCATGGCGGAGTAGCCGATGAGCGCGATGACCGTGGTGGTGGTGGAGGCGATCAGGGAGGGCAGCGCCTCGGGGACCAGCACCTTGCGGACGATGGTCCAGGTGCTGCCGCCCATGGACTGCACGGCCTCGACGAGCCCGCCGTCGACCTCGCGCACGGCGGTCTCGACGAGCCTGGCGAAGAACGGGATGCCGCCGATGGCGAGCGGCACGATGGCGGCCTCGCTGCCGATGGTGGTGCCGATGACCCAGCGGGTGAAGCTCATCAGCGCGACCATGAGGATGATGAACGGCATCGAGCGGCCGATGTTCACGATCTGCCCGATGACCTTGTTGACCACGACGTTCTGCAGCAGGCCGCCGCGGTCGGTGAGGACGAGGAGGACGCCGAGCGGAAGTCCGAGGACGACGGCGATCAGGGTGGACCAGCCGACCATGATCAGGGTCTCCCAGGACGCCTGCTCCAGCAGCGGCTGCATCTCGGACCAGGTCACTTGGCACCTTCCTTCACCAGTGAGGCGGACGCGGACGGCGCGGGGGCGGCCTCCGGCGTCTCGTTCACCACGTCGATCTGCAGGCCCTGTTCGCGCAGGAAGCCGACGGGTACGACGTTGTCCTCGTAGCGGCCGGGCAGTTCGATGCGCATCCGGCCGACCTGGAGGCCGCCGACGGTGTCGATGGCGGCGCCGAGGATCGATATGTCGATGTTGTAGGTGCGGGACAGCTGGGAGATGACGGGCTGGGTGGCGGCCTCGCCGTGGAAGGTGACGTCGAGGACGGTGCGGTCGTCCGCGGAGGCCTCGCCGCCGACCGGGAAGAGCGCGGCGGCCAGTTCGGAGCCCGGGGTGGCCAGGAGTTCGCCGACCGTGCCGGACTCGACGATGCGGCCCCGGTCCATGAGGGCGGCCGAGTCGCAGATGCTCTTGACGACGTCCATCTCGTGGGTGATGAGCAGGACGGTCAGTCCGAGCTGCCGGTTCAGGTCGCGCAGCAGCTGGAGGATGGAGCGGGTGGTCTCCGGGTCGAGGGCGCTGGTGGCCTCGTCGGAGAGCAGGACCTTGGGGTCGCCGGCCAGGGCGCGGGCGATGCCGACGCGCTGCTTCTGGCCGCCGGAGAGCTGGGCGGGGTAGGCCCCCGCCTTGTCGGCGAGGCCGACGAGGTCGAGCAGTTCCAGCGCCTTGCGGGAACGTTCCTTCCCCGACTTGCCGAGGATCTCCAGCGGCAGTTCGACGTTGTCCCGGACGGTCCGCGAGGAGAGCAGGTTGAAGTGCTGGAAGACCATCCCGATGCGGCTGCGCGCCTGCCGCAGTTCCCGGCCCGCGCGCGGGCCGCGGCCGGCCAGCGCGGTGAGGTCCTGGCCGGCGACGGTGACCGTGCCGGCGGTGGGCCGCTCCAGGAGGTTGACGCAGCGGATGAGCGAGGACTTGCCGGCGCCGGACTGGCCGATGACGCCGTACACCTCGCCCTCGCGGACGTGCAGGTCGACGCCGTCCAGGGCGGTGACCTCACGGCCGCGTGAACGATAGACCTTGGTGAGGCCCGATGTGGTGATCACGTGGGTTTCCGTCACTGTCGAGTGCGCGGCGCGGTGGTGTGCGCCGGGCACGGGGCGTTGTTCTTCGGGTTCTTGGGGGTCCTTCGGAACGCGGCACGGTTCTCGCGGTGGCGGTGCGCCATGGCGGTGGACCGGGGAGAAACGTGTGCGCGGGGCGTGGCCCGGCCGCGTGCGCGCGTCGGGCGCGGGCGGACACGGGCGGGCGCTCGCTTCGGGGCGCGAGGCTCAGGTGGTGCGGGGGCCCTCTAGAAGGCGCACATTCGCAGGCACATACAACGAGCACCGGGCGTCATGGTCGCCTCGGTCGCAGGGGTGCGGTCGCTCGTGGTGCTCATGCCGATCAGTAAAGCAGACGTACGCCCCTGACCGGAGACCGCTGTCCGGATACTGGACAGCGGTGGACGGTGGATGGCCGCGGGGGCGGGAATCGGCCCCGGGCGCTGATCTCCGCTCCGCCCTCGGTGACCAGTGCCGACAAGGCCGAGCGGCCGTTGCCGCCGGGTCGGCGCCGAGTCCGTGGGCGCGGTGGGTTGTGGCCAACGCCACGGTTCGCATCCCGGCGGCGCGGCAGGCCCGGAGACCGGCGGGGCGTGCCCGGCCCTGCCCCCGACCCTGCGGGGCCGGGGACGGCGGGCCTTTTGGGCCGTAATAGGCTCGCTGCCATGCTTGACGTCCTGACGCTGGTGACCGGCGTCGCCGCACTGCTGCTGGCCGCCTGGTGCGGCTGGGCCGCCTACCGCGACCAGCCGACGAAGGACTGGCACTTCATCGGCATGGCCGTGGTCTCGGCGCTGGCGCTGATCCAGCTGGTGGTCGGGGTCGTGCAGCTGGCGCGGGGCGAGGAACCGGAGCAGGGCACGACGATCTTCGTGGCGTATCTGCTGGGCGCCTTCGCCTGTGTGCCGGCGGCGGGCTTCATGTCGCTGGCCGAGCGCACTCGGTGGGGCTCGGTGACGGTCGCGGCGGGCGGTGTCGTCCTCGCCGTCCTGGAGGTCCGGCTGTATGACATCTGGGGAGGCTGAGATGGTGGCCACGGAGGAGAAGCGGGCCGGACAGCGGCTGATCGGCGGGCCCGGCATCCTGCTGGTGTGGCTGTACGGCGTGATGGTCGTCGGCGCGGTGTCGCGATCCGTGTACCAGATCGCGACCGAGTTCGACCGGGCCCCGCTCGCCTATTCGCTGTCGGCTGTCGCGGGCGTCGTCTACGGGTTCATCACCTACACCCTGGTGCGCGGCGGCGAGACGGCCCGCAGGGCGGCGCAGGTGTGCTGCGCCGCCGAGTTGGTGGGCGTGCTGACGGTCGGCACCTGGACGCTGGTGGAGCCGTCGGCCTTCCCGGACGCGACCGTGTGGTCGGACTACGGGATGGGATACCTCTTCATCCCCGTGCTGCTGCCGCTGTCGGCCCTGTACTGGCTGCGCCGGGCCCGCACCGCCTAGCGGTCGCCGGGGCCCGGCGGTCGGTCAGGCCGTGGTGGCGTACGCCTCCGCCGGCTTCTCCAGGACGATCATGGGCACCCCGTCGGTGCCCTCGGCGGTGCCCACCGTCTCGTAGCCGACGCGGCGGTACAGCCGCAGGTTGCCCTCGCTGCGGTGGCCGGTGTGCAGCCGGAACCGCTTGGCACCGCGCTGCTCGACCAGGGCGGACTCGGCGGCCCGCAGCAGCCGGGCCCCGATGCCGTGCCCCTGGAGGCGGGGGTGGACGCAGAGCTTGCCGATGGACGCCGCCCCGTCCTCGGTCACCCGTCCCCGCACCGAGCCGACGACCTCGTCGCCGAGCCGCGCCACGAAGACGCAGTCGGCGGCGACCTCCTCGCGCACGGAGTCCAGGGTCTGGACGAGCGGGTCGATGCGGTAGTTGGCGTACAGCGCCGCCTCGCTCTGGAAGCAGAGGTACTGCAGCCGGAAGATCTGCTCGGCGTCCTGTCCGGTCGCCGCCGAGATGGTCACGCTCATGCCCATGTGCGCATGCCTCCCGCTCACCTGATCACCTGTGGTCCCCCACTCCTATCCCCGTCCTCAGCCGGCCGCAACCTCCGGCGTCAGCAATCGACGCAGACATCCCAGACATCGGGAGCGTTCCGGACCAAGACTGCCCTGTGAGATACCCAACTCCCCCGCGATTTCCCGGTATGTGAGGTCCCTGGGCGACAACAGGGCCTCCATCAGGCGGGGGCAGCGGCCCGGCAGTCTGCGCACCGCTTCGCGCAGGGCACGGCGGCGGGCCGCGGCGAGGGCGAGCCGCTCGGGCTCCTGGGCGTACTCGGCGACACCGGCGGGTTCGGTGCCGTACGGCCGCTCGTTGCGGGTCGTGCGGCGGGTGCGGCGGGCCTCGGTGCGGACGGCGCTGCGCAGCCAGCGGTGCGGGTCCGGGGGCGGGCCGTCGGCCGCCAGGCGCTCCAGCAGGCGCAGCCAGACCGCCTGTTCCAGGTCGCCGGGCTCGGTTCCGGACGCATATGCCTCGGCCGAGGCCTCGGCGGTGAGCAGGGGGCGCAGGGAGGTCACCAGGTCGGGCGTCATATGCACGTCGACGCGGCCGCCCGGACGGCGGGTTGCCCGGGCGGCCGAAGGTCACCCCAACCGGGGGTGTGCGCTCAGCCGTTGACGCCGTTGACGAATTCCTCGCGGGCCAGCACGCCGGTGTCCGGGTTGTCGGTGAAGATGCCGTCGATGCCGGTGGCGAAGTACGTCCGGAAGGCACCGAAGACGTCGCCGTAGGCGTCGGGGTCGCTGCCCTTGCGGAACTCGGCGGGCAGGAAGGGGTTCTCGTTGCGCATGGTGTACGGGTGCAGGATCAGGCCCGCCCGGTGCGCGTCGCGGACGAGTGTGGTCGGCTCGGTGAGCCGCCCGGCGGAGTCCTTCGGGACGATCAGGTCCAGGGTCGGTCCGATGCCCTGCGCGTAGGAGGCGATCTCCTTCAGGCCCTTGGGCGTGACGAGGTCGGCCGTGGTGCGCGGGTCGCCGGTCTCGACGAAGTCCCAGGGGCGGCTGTTCGCGCCGGACAGCAGGACGGCGAGCGGGTTGCCGACCAGCTTGTTCATCCGCTGGATGCTGGTGGGCTCGAAGGACTGGATGATGACGGGCGAGTTCTTGCGGTCCTTGCCGTACTTGCGCAGCAGCCGTGCCAGGCGCTCCTCGGTGCCCAGGCCCAGCTTGCGGAAGTAGGTGGGGTGCTTCAGCTCGGGGTAGATCCAGACCTGCTTGCCGCGCCTGCGGGTCTGCTCGTTCTGCCAGCGCAGCACCTCCTCGAACGTGGGGATCTCCCAGCGGCCGTCGTAGAGGGTGTTGTGCGGGCGGTTGGCCGGGATGCGCTCGGTGGCGCGCAGCGTCTTCAGCTCGGCGAGCGTGAAGTCCTCGGTGAACCAGCCGGTGGTGGAGACCCCGTCGAGCAGCTTGGTGCGCCTGCGGTCGGCGAACTCCGGGTGGTCGGCGACGTCCGTGGTGCCGCCGATCTCGGGTTCGTGCCGGCAGACGAGGTGACCGTCCTTGGTGGGGACCAGGTCGCCGGCCTCGACGATGTCGGCGCCCATGTCGAGGGCCAGCTCGTAGGAGCCGAAGGTGTGCTCGGGGCGGTAGCCGCTCGCGCCGCGGTGACCGATGACGGTCGGCACGGGCAGGCTCTTCATCCCGCCGCCGTGTCCGGTGCCGTGCCCGGTGCCGGTGGCTCTCGCCGTGCCGGGCAGGCCCAGTACGGCCCCGCCCGCGCCGAGCACCGCCGCCCCGAGGAGCGCCCGCCGTCCGGTACCGCCGTCCGCCCGCTCGTCCGACTCCTGCGTTCCCATGGGGCCCTCCTGCCGTCGACCGTCCAGTGCGGGCCGATCGTAGGGGCGCGTACATGACGAGCGGGAGACCGCGGCCGGAACGCGCGGGTGCGTCGAGGTGTCGTGTGGGGCGGACGGCTGACGTGCCGTCGGCTTGACGGCGAGGTGGCGGGGTAGGCGAAGGGCACGGGCCCGGTGGCGGCGACCGGCGGCGCGCCTCACGTGGAGCGCGGGCCGTATGTGCTTCGATCCGGGCCGTGGCCGCACCGTGGAACCGGAACGCCGGTCCTCGCGGACGCGACCTGCCTCACATCCCCGCGTGGGCGTTACCTGCGCGCAACGCCCACGCACCGCAGGTGAACACGCGTCAACGCCGTGTAAGACCCGGGTGACCCGAGGTGCGTGACCCCCCGGGCCGCGAGTAATGTCCTCACCTGCACAGACTCATACCGCATCCCCGACACCGGAGGGCCCGTTGTCCCGCTTCGTGTTCATCAAGGCAGTGCTCGGTCCGATCATGCGCCTGATGTTCCGCACACGGGTGGAGGGTGTGGAGAACATCCCGGGCGACGGTCCGGTGATCCTGGCCGGCAACCACCTCACCTTCATCGACTCGGTGATCATGCCCCTGACCTGTGACCGGCAGGTCTTCTTCATCGGCAAGGACGAGTACGTCACCGGCAAGGGCCTCAAGGGGCGGCTGATGGCCTGGTTCTTCACGGGGGTCGGCATGGTCCCGGTGGACCGGGACGGCGGCCGGGGCGGGGTGGCGGCGCTGATGACCGGCCGCCGCATCCTGGAGGAGGGCCACGTCTTCGGCATCTACCCGGAGGGCACCCGCTCCCCCGACGGCCGCCTCTACCGCGGTCGCACCGGTATCGCCCGGCTCACCCTGATGACGGGCGCCCCGGTGGTGCCGTTCGCCGTCATCGGCACCGACAAGCTGCAGCCGGGCGGCGCGGGTCTGCCCCGGCCGGGCAGGGTCACGGTCCGCTTCGGCGAGGCGATGGAGTTCTCCCGCTACGAGGGCATGGACCGCGACCGCTACGTCCTGCGGGCGGTGACCGACTCCGTGATGGCGGAGGTCATGCGGCTGTCCGGCCAGGAGTACGTGGACATGTACGCGAGCAAGGCGAAGGCGGCGTAGCGCCGCGAACCGTCTGCGCGAAACGGCGGGCCGCTCGGTGAGCGGCCCGCCGTTTCGCGTTCCCGCGCGGCTGCGGGCTACGGGTGTTCCGCCCCGTCCTCCAGGCGCTGGCCGCGCAGCAGGTACCAGGACGCCGCGGCAGCGGCCAGCAGCACGGCGGCGCCGACGCCCGCCGCCAGGGTCAGGCCGTCGACGAAGGCCTGCCGGGCGGAGTCCAGCAGTGCCTCCGCCGCGGGGCCGGGGAGGTGGGCGGCGGCCTCCACCGCGCCGCCCAGTGACTCGTGGGCCGCGTCCGGGGTGCCGGCGGGGCCGGTGAAGTCGCGGTAGACGCCGGTCACGATGGAGCCGAGCACCGCGATGCCGAGGGCGGCGCCGAGTTCGTACGCCGTCTCGGAGACCGCGGAGGCGGCGCCCGCCTGTTCCCCGGGGACGCTGGAGAGGATCACGTCGGCGGTGACGGTGAAGGCGAAGCCCGCGCCGAGGCCGACGACCAGCAGGGCGGTGCCGAGCAGCGGGTAGCCGGTGTGCTGGCCGATGACGGTCAGCGCGGCGAGCGCGAGACCGACGGCGGCGAGTCCGCCGGAGACCACGGCACGGACCGAGAAGCGCCGGGCCGCGCGGCCGGCGATCAGACCGGCCGCCACCGCGCCGACGGCGGCGGGCAGTTCGGCCAGGCCCGCCTCGAAGGGCCGCCTGCCCTGGACGAGTTGCAGGTACTGGGAGAGGAAGAACACCAGCCCCGACAGGCCCAGGATGGTCAGCAGGTCGGCCAGGACCGCGCCGCTGAAGCCGCGGTTGCGGAACAGCCGCATGTCGAGCAGCGGGACCGGCATGGTCAGCTGGCGGCGGACGAAGCCGTAGAGCGCGGCGGCGCCGAGGAGGCCCGCGGCGAGCGTGGCCCAGGCGAACCCGTGGGCGGCGGTCTCCTTGACCGCGTACACCACACCGACCATGCCGACCAGGGACAGCGCGACGCTGGCCAGGTCCCAGGGGCCCGGGTTCGGGTTGCGGGACTCGGGCAGCATCTTCACGCCGACGACGACCAGGACGGCCATGACGGGCAGGTTGATCAGGAAGACCGAGCCCCACCAGAAGTGCTCCAGCAGGAACCCGCCGACCACCGGGCCGACCGCCGCACCGGCGGAGGCGGCCGCGCCCCAGATGCCGACGGCGAGGCTGCGTTCGCGCGGGTCGTGGAAGAGGTTGCGGATCAGGGCGAGGGTGGCGGGCATCAGGGTGGCGCCCGCGACGCCGAGCAGGGCCCGGGCGAGGATCATCACCTCGGGCGTGTGCGCGTAGGCGTTGAGGACCGAGATCGCGCCGAACGCGGTGGCGCCGAGGAGCAGGATCCGTTTGCGTCCGATGCGGTCGCCGAGGCTGCCCATGGAGACGAGCAGACCGGCGATGACGAAGGAGTAGACGTCGCCGATCCAGAGCAGCTGGGTGCCGGAGGGCGCGAGGTCCTCGCTGATGTAGGGGGTCGCGAGACCGAGTACGGTCGCGTCGACGGCCACCAGCAGCACGGCCAGCACCAGGACGGACAGCGCCAGCCAGCGGCCGGGGCGCTTCACCGCCTCGGTCGGGTGGGCCGGCTGCAGGGTGCGGTTCATGGTTCCTCTCTCCGGAGTGCGCCGCCGAGCAGCAGCTCGACGATCATGTGGGTGAAGTCGTTGCGGGCCACGCGGCCCTCGGCCACCGCCCAGGCGCCGGAGGCCAGCAGGCCGTAGAGCGCCTCGGTGAGCCAGGTGGGTGTGAGGTCGATGCGGAACTCGCCGCTCTCCTGGCCCCGGCGGAACAGTTCGGTGAGCCCGGCGTCGAGGCGGGCCCAGCCCTCGTTCTGCTCCTCGCCCTCGAACAGCTGGTTCTCGGTGTAGAGGAAGGCGAGCAGACCGGCGGCGGGTTCGATCTCGCGGACCAGGCGGCGCACCGCATCGGCCGCCGGGCCCGCGTCGGTGCGGGCAGCTTTCAGCGCGGCCTCGCACTCGGCGATGCCGAGCGACTCCAGCGCCCGGACGAGGGCGTCGCGCCCGGCGAAGTGCCGGTGCAGCGTGGCCCGGCTGATGCCGGCGGCCCTGGCGACCTCGTCCATGGTCGCGGTGGATTTCCGGGTCAGCAGGGCCGCGGCGCTGCGCAGTACCTGTTCACGATCGACGGCCATGAGACAACGGTAACCCATATGAGACATGTTTGTCTCATGCTGGGCATGCGTGACTCACCACTCCCGGCGGTCACGGAGTCAGCGGGTGGGCGGTCTCAGTGCCAGGGCAGCTGCCCGCGGCGCTCCCAGTAGGCGTGCGGGTCCTCGGCGAGTGCGCCCAGGCGCGCCACCTGGTCGTCGTCGAGGTCGACCACGGCGGCGTGCAGGTTGGAGCCGAGCTGGTTGACCGTCGCCGCGCCGGAGAGCACCACACCGGCCCAGGGTTGCCGCAGGACCAGGGCGAGGGCGACCGCGTCGCAGCCGAGCGCCGTCTCCTCGGCGACGGCCTTCAGGACGTCGGGGGCGTGCGGCTCCGCGAGGCGGCCGTTGGCCATGCCCTCCTTGACGATCACCGTGAGCCCGGCCTCGTGCGCCTCGGCCAGCGCGGGCCCGGCGGAGGTCTCCAGGGCGTTGTACGTCGACTGGACGGTGCGGAACAGGGGCTCGCCGTCGACGGTCACCGCGAGCGCGGCGCGGATGGCGTCGGCCTGGGCGGGGCCGCTGGTGGAGAAGCCGACGGTGCTGCCCTGCGCGGCGGCCTCGGCCAGCCTGGCGTGCAGCTCCTTGTCGGTGAGGGCGGGGCTGTCCGGGGTGAGCGAGTGGATCTGGTACAGGTCGAGCCGGTCGCCGAGCAGGGCGTCGGTCTCCGCGCGCTGGCGGTCGTAGGTGGCGACGCCGTGGTCCTTGACCTCGTGCTGCTCGGCGTCGGCGGACCAGTCGGCGGTGTAGGTGTAGCCCCATTTGCTGCCGACGACCACGTCGTCGACGTCGGGGCGGTCCCGGAGCCAGTCGGCCAGGAACTCCTCCGAGCGGCCGTAGGAACGGGCCGCGTCGAAGTACCGCACGCCCTGCGCGTAGGCGGCGTCCAGGAGGTCGTGGGTGCGTTCGCGCAGCGCCTCGACGGTACGGTCGGCCGGCAGGTCCCGGTCCCGGCCGAGGTTGATGTAGCCGGGGCGGCCGACGGCGGCGAGACCCAGTCCGATGTGGCAGGTGGGGGTGGTCGCCGCGGCCAGGCGGGCGAAGGGCATCGCGGGCTCCGTTCGGTCGGCTGCTGAAGCTGTGGTGCTGCTGAGCTGTTGACCAACGTAACCGCGATGCCCCTCGGGCACACCGGGGCGGCTGCCCGCCGCTACTTCTTGGCGTCCGCCCAGGCGTGCTGGGCCGCCACGTCCGCCTTCACCTCGGCCAGCTGGACGGCGACCGCGCTGGGCGCCGTACCGCCGCGGCCGCTGCGCGAGGCCAGGGCGCCGGGGACGTCGAGGACGGTGCGCACCTCGGGGGTGAGGTGCTCGGAGATCTTGGCGAACTGCTCGTCGGTCAGCTCGTCCAGCTCCTTGCCGTCGGCCTCGGCGACCTTCACGCACTCGCCGGCCACCTCGTGCGCGACCCGGAACGGCACGCCCTGCTTGACCAGCCACTCGGCGATGTCGGTGGCCAGCGAGAACCCGGCCGGGGCCAGCTCCTCCATCCGCTCGCGGTGCACGGTGAGGGTGGCCATCATGCCGGTGAAGGCGGGGAGCAGGACCTCCAGCTGGTCGATGGAGTCGAAGACCGGCTCCTTGTCCTCCTGGAGGTCGCGGTTGTAGGCGAGCGGGAGGGCCTTGAGGGTGGCCATCAGGCCGGTCAGGTTGCCGATGAGGCGGCCGGACTTGCCGCGGGCCAGCTCGGCGATGTCGGGGTTCTTCTTCTGCGGCATGATCGAGGAGCCGGTGGAGAAGGCGTCGTGCAGGGTGACGAAGGAGAACTCCTTCGTGTTCCAGATGATGATCTCCTCGGCGATCCGGGAGACGTCGACGCCGATCATCGCGGTGATGAAGGCGAACTCGGCGACGAAGTCGCGCGAGGCCGTCCCGTCGATGGAGTTGCCCGCGCTGCCGTGCTCGAAGCCGAGGTCGCGGGCGACGGCCTCCGGGTCCAGGCCGAGGCTGCTGCCCGCGAGCGCGCCCGACCCGTACGGGGAGACGGCGGTGCGCTCGTCCCACTGGCGCAGCCGCTCGGCGTCCCGGCCCAGCGCTTGGGCGTGGGCGAGGACGTGGTGCGCGAAGAGCACCGGCTGGGCGTGCTGGAGGTGGGTGCGGCCGGGCATGGCGACGTCCGGGTGGGCCTCGGCGAGGCCGATCAGTGCGTCCTGGAGGTCGGCGATCAGGGAGCCGACGATCCGGGCGTGGTCGCGCAGGTACATCCGGAAGAGGGTCGCCACCTGGTCGTTGCGGGACCGGCCGGCGCGCAGCTTGCCGCCGAGGTCGGGGCCCAGGCGTTCCAGCAGCCCGCGCTCCAGCGCCGTGTGGACGTCCTCGTCGGCGACGGTGCCGGTGAAGGACCCGTCGGCGACGTCCGCCTCCAACTGGTCGAGCCCGGCGATCATCCGGGTCAGCTCGTCCTCGGTGAGCAGCCCGGCCTGGTGCAGCACGCGCGCGTGGGCGCGCGAACCGGCGATGTCGTAGGGGGCGAGCCGCCAGTCGAAGTGGACGGACGCGGACAGCTTCGCCAGGGCCTCGGCGGGACCGTCGGCGAAACGCCCGCCCCAGAGCCGGACGTCACCGCTGTTGCTGCTCACTTGGGTCGCTCCTCACCGTACGATCACTGTCATGCATGAGTATGCAGAACCCTGCATGATTCGTCAATCTTGCAGGGTGATGCCGCCATCGGCGTCCCGCACCCTCATAATCGTTAGACATGGGAAAGACTTATGAGCGCATAGACGGCAGACTCCGCACCTTCATCGAGGCTCAGCCCCTCTTCTTCACCGCCACCGCTCCCCTGGCCGGCGACGGCACGGTCAACCTGTCCCCCAAGGGCCTCACGGGCAGCTTCGCGGTGCTCGACGAACTGACCGTGGCCTACCTCGACTTCGCGGGCTCCAACGCGGAGACCATCGCCCACCTGCGGGAGAACGGGCGGATCACCCTGATGTGGTGCGCCTTCCAGGGCCCGCCGAACATCGTGCGGGTGCACGGCCGGGGGGAGCCGGTCTTCCGCGACGACCCCCGCTTCCCGGAGCTGCTCACCCACTTCCCGGACATCGACACCTCCGCGCACGGACTGCGCGCGGTCATCGTCGTGCACGCCGAACTCATCCGCGACACCTGCGGCTACGCCGTCCCCTTCATGGCCTACGAGAACGACCGGGACCTGCACGGCAAGCGGTTCGCCCGGGAGGACGACGCCTCGCTCGACGCGTACTTCACCAAGAAGGAGCACATCGCCACCAGCATCGACGGCCTGCCCGGGCTGCCGTTGCCGCTGCCTCCTTCTACCGTCTGAACCATGCGCCCCGGTGTCGTCGCCGTCCTCGTGTCCGCCGCCTCGCTCCTCCTGCTCGGCGCCGCCCCCGCCGACGGACCCGCTGCCGCGCCGCTCCCGGCCCGGATGGCGGACACCGGCGGCGGCAGCCAGCTGATCACCGCCGTCGCGCCGGACACCGGCTCGACCACGGGCACCGTGACCTGGTGGGACCGCGAGGGCGGGGGCGACGGACGCTGGGTGGCGGCCGGTTCCGCGCCCGCCCGCTTCGGGTCCGGCGGACTCACCGACGGGGCGACGCGTGTCCAGGGCACCGACACCACCCCGACCGGCCTGTACGACCTCCCCTACGCCTTCGGCATCGAGCCGGCGCCGCGCGGCACGGCGTACCGGTACCGCCCGGTCCGCGAGGACTCCTGGTGGTGCCAGGACAACGCCTCCCGCTCCTACAACCGCTGGACCGAGCCGCGTCCCGCCGACTGCCGGGCCACCGAGGCCGAGCACCTGATCACCTACTCGGCCCAGTACGCCCACGCCCTGGTCGTCGGCTTCAACTACCACCGCCCGGTGCGCGGCCGCGGCGCGGGCATCTTCCTGCACGTCGACGGGCGCGGGGCGACGGCCGGATGCGTGTCGGTGCCGAAGGAGGCCATGCGGCGGATCCTGCGGTGGGCCGAGCCGGGAGAGCGGCCGCACCTCGCGATCGGCACCTCGGACGGGGCGACGGGCATCACCCGGTACTGACGGCGGGCGGCAGCACGGGAACGGGCTGAACGCTCGCCCGGCACGGCGCGTATCTGTGGGCCAAGGGTCAAGTCCCCACGGAGGAACCGTGACCACCACGCTCGCCGGCGGCCGTGCCGCCCGCCGTCAGACGATGCGGCGCATCCGTCCGCGCCGCTCCCCCGCCGTCCCCCTGCTGCTCGCCGTGTGGGCGGGCGCGGCGGGCGTGTTGTGGCTGTGGTGGCGCAACACGCCCGCCATTTCCGACGACACCGGCCGGATCCTCGGCGCCGGCCGGATCACCGGACTGCTCGCCGGGTACCTGATGGCGCTCGTGGTCCTGCAGATGGCCCGGGTGCCGGCGCTGGAGCGGCGCGTCGGGTCCGACCGGGTCGCCCGCTGGCACGCCATGACCGGCCGTTACACCCTCTGCCTGGTCCTGGCCCACGTCTTCCTGATCATGTGGGGCTACGCAGCGCAGGCCGGCAAGGGCCTCGGCGACGTCGTCGCGCAGACCGTCGACTCCGTGAACCAGCTGCCCGACATGGGCAAGGCCGCCATCGGCACCGGCCTGCTGGTCGTCATCGGGCTCCTGTCCGTCGGCCCCGTCCGCCGCCGGATCCCCTACGACGCCTGGTACCACGTGCACCTGCTCACCTACGCGGCGGTGTTCCTGACCTTCTGGCACCAGCTGACCACCGGAAACGACTTCGCCGTCGAACCGGCCGCCAGGACCGTCTGGTACGCCCTGTACGGCTCGGTGACCGCGCTGGTCCTCTGGTACCGGGTCCTGACCCCCCTGCGCCTCAACCTGCGGCACCGGATGCGGGTGGAGGCGGTGATCGAGGAGACGCCGGGGATCGTGTCGGTGCTGATCGGCGGGCGCCGGCTGCACCGGATGGGCGCGGAGGCCGGGCAGTTCTTCCGCTGGCGGTTCCTGGCGCCCGGCATGCGGTTCAGCTCCCACCCGTACTCGCTGTCGGCGGCGCCGCGTCCGGACCTGCTGCGGATCACCGTGAAGGCGATCGGCGACCACAGCGCGCGGCTGCGCGAGCTGACGCCCGGCACCCGGGTGTGGGCGGAGGGCCCGTACGGCGCCCTGACCGCCCAGCGCCGCAGCCGCGGCAAGGTGCTGCTGGTGGCGGGCGGGGTGGGGATCACGCCGATGCGGGCGCTGTTCGAGACGCTGCCCGGCGCCTCCGGCGACATCACGCTGCTCTACCGGGCCAACAGCACCCAGGACCTGGCGCTCTGGGACGAGCTGGCCGGGATCGCGGACGAGCGCGGCGCCCGGCTGATGTACGCGGTCAACAGCCCGGACGGGGAGCGCCCGGACATCTCGGCCGAGACCCTGGCCCGGAAGATCCCGGACGTCGAGCGCCACGACGTCTTCCTGTGCGGGCCGCCCGGCTTCGCGCAGTCGGTGTACGAGGCACTGCGCGGCGCGGGGGTCCCCGCTCGCCGTATCCACCACGAGTCGTTCGAGATGTGAGCGACGGACATCGGGAGTCCAGGACAGATGAGGAAAAGCCACCCCGTTCGGCGTGCCGTGCTCGCCGGGGCCGCCACGGTGTCCGGGATCGTGCTGCTGCTGTCGCTGAAACCGGCGTCGGACCCGGGCTCCGCCTCGGCGGCGGGCGGCGCGGCACCGCCCGTGGCCGCGCAGTCGCCGCAGGGCGGCCGGGGCGCCGGGGCCGGCACGGTCACGGGTGACGCGGCCCGTACGCAGTACGGTCCGGTGCAGGTCCGGGTCACGGTCAGCGGCGGGAAGATCACCAAGGCCGAGGCCGTGCAGGCGCCGAAGGGCGGGCAGAGCGACCGGGTCACCGCCGACGCCGTGCCCAAGCTGAACCAGGCGGCCGTCGCGGCCGGGAGCGCCGACATCGACGCGGTCTCCGGCGCCACCTACACCAGCGCCGGGTACGTGAAGTCGCTCCAGTCGGCCCTCGACAAGGCGGCCGCGGCGGCCGGTTCCGCCGGGCGGCAGGAGCCGGGCGGCGCCGGGCAGGGCACGCAGGTGCTCACCGGCGACGCGGCGCAGACCCAGTACGGGCCCGTGCAGGTCCGGATCACCGTCAGCGGCGGGAAGATCACCGGTGCCGAGGCGCTCCAGGCGCCCAAGGGCGGCCGCAGCGACCAGGTCACCGCCGACGCCGTCCCCCAGCTCAACCGGGCGGCCGTCGCGGCCGGGAACGCCGACATCGACGCGGTCTCCGGCGCCACCTACACCAGCGCCGGGTACACGCAGTCCCTCCAGTCGGCGCTGGACCGGGCCGGTGGCTGACACCGGGGCCGGGTCCGCCGAGGCTCCCGCCGCGGTGCGTCACGTGGAGGAGGCGATGGGGACCGTCTTCTCCTTCGACGTCCGCGGCGGGGAACCCGCGTCCGTCCGGGCCGCGCTGGCCGAGGCGGTCGCCGGGCTGCACCGGGCCGACGCGGTGTTCAGCACGTACCGGGACGACAGCGAGGTCTCCCGGCTGGCGCGCGGGGAGCTGGCCCTCGACGCGTGCGCGCCGGAGGTCGCCGAGGTGCTGGAGCTGGCGGCCGAGGCGGAGCGGGTGAGCGACGGCTGGTTCAGCACCCGGTACCAGGGGCGGCTCGATCCGACCGGGATCGTCAAGGGCTGGGCCGTGGAGCGCGCCGCGCGGCGGATCGCGGCGGCGCCGGGTGCGTGGGGAGTCAGCGTCAACGGCGGCGGGGACGTGCAGTTGCTCGGGCGGCCGGGGGCGGAGCGGCCGTGGCGGGTCGGGGTGTCGGACCCGCTGCGTCGGGGCGGGCTCGCGGCGGTCGTCTCGGCGGCGGGTTCGGCGGAGCTGGCCGTGGCGACGTCCGGCTCCGCCGAGCGCGGCGCGCATGTCGTCGACCCGCGCACGGGGCGGTCCGCGGTGACCGACCTGGTGTCCGTGACGGTGGTGGCGCCCCGGCTGACCTGGGCGGACTGCTGGGCGACGGCGGCGTTCGCGATGGGGGCGCGGGAGGGGCTGCGGTGGCTGGAGTCGCTGCCCGACGTCGAGGGGCTGCTGATCACGGCCGGGGACGAGGTGCGGTGCACGGGAGGGCTGGCGGCCCGCTTGGGCTGAGGTACCGGCGTTCTCACCAGCCGCGTTGGCGGGGTGCCGCTGCGCCCACCCGTGCCGCCCCAGCGGCACGACTGCCCGCAGCTGAGGGGCGCGGGGAACTGCGCGACCAGCCACCGACTACCCGCAGCCGGCAGATCACCGCACCGCCCCCTTCAGCCCCCGTTCTGGGCCAGCCGCAGCAAGTGGTCCGCCAACGCCTGCCCGCCCGTCGGCTCCCGGCTGATCAGCATCAGGGTGTCGTCGCCCGCGATCGTCCCGAGGATGTCGTGCAGCTCCGCCTGGTCGATCGCCGAGGCGAGGAACTGCGCCGCCCCCGGAGGGGTGCGCAGGACCACGAGGTTCGCCGACGCCTCCGCGGAGATCAGCAGCTCCGCGGAGAGCCGCCGCATCCGCTCCTCCTTGGCCGACTCCCCGAGCGGGGCCCGCGGGGTGCGGAAGCCGCCCTCGCTGGGCACCGCGTAGATGAGGTCGCCGTCGGTGTTGCGGATCTTGACCGCGTTCAGCTCGTCCAGGTCCCGGGAGAGCGTCGCCTGGGTGACGGTGAGCCCGTCGTCGGCGAGCAGCTTCGCCAGCTGGCTCTGCGAGCGCACCGCCTGCCGGTTGAGGATGTCCACGATGCGGCGGTGGCGTGCGGTGCGGGTCTGCGGCAGGGCGGGCCCTGCCGTCTGCTCGTGCTCCTGCGCGTGGCTCATCGTCGTCTCATTCTCCGGATCGTCCGTCCCCGTGGGCCGTCTCGGCGGCCTGGTCAAGGATGCCGGGCAGCGCCCCGAGGAACGCGTCCACCACGTCGTCGCCGAGGTTCAGCGCGGGCATCAGCCGTACGACATCGGGTGCGGGCGCGTTCACCAGGATTCCGGCGTCCTGAGCCGCCTGCTGCACCCGGGCGGCGAGCGGCTCGGTGAGCACGATACCCAGGAGCAGTCCGGCGCCCCGGACGTGGGCGACCAGCGGGTGGCCGAGGGCTTCGACGCCGCCCCGGAGCTTCTCGCTCTGCCGCTTGACGTTGTCGAGCAGCCCCTCGTCGGCGATGGTGTCGAGCACCGCGAGCCCGGCGGCGCAGGCGACCGGGTTGCCGCCGAAGGTGGTGCCGTGCTGGCCGGGCCGGAGCAGGTCGGCGGCGCGTCCGAAGGCGACCGTGGCGCCCAGGGGCAGTCCGCCGCCGAGGCCCTTGGCGAGGGTGACGACGTCGGGCAGGACGCCCTCGTGGGCCTGGTACTCGAACCAGTGCCCGGTCCGGCCGACGCCGGTCTGCACCTCGTCCAGGACGAGCAGTGCACCGGTGGCGGCGGTGATCGCGCGGGCCGCCTTCAGATAGCCGGGGGGCGGCACGACGACGCCGTTCTCGCCCTGGATCGGCTCGATGATCACCAGCGCCGTCTCCTCGGTGACCGCCGCGGCCAGCGCCTGCGGGTCGCCGTACGGCACGTGCGTGACCTCCCCGGGCAGCGGCAGGAACGGCTCCTGCTTGCCGGGCTGGCCGGTCAGGGCCAGGGCGCCCATGGTGCGGCCGTGGAAGCCGCCCTGGGTGGCGACCATGTGCGGCCGCCCGGTCAGCCGGCCGATCTTGAAGGCGCCCTCGTTGGCCTCGGCGCCGGAGTTGCAGAAGTAGACCTTGCCCTCGCGGCCGAAGTGCTGGATGAGCCGTTCGGCGAGCGCGACGGGCGGCTCCGCGATGAAGAGGTTGGAGACGTGGCCGAGGGAGGCGATCTGCCGGCTCACGGCCTCCACCACCGCGGGGTGGGCGTGGCCGAGCGCGTTCACCGCGATGCCGCCGACGAAGTCGAGGTATTCCTTGCCGTCGGCGTCCCACAGCCGGGAGCCCGCACCGCGCACCAGGGGCAGGCGCGGGGTGCCGTAGTTGTTCATGAGGGTGGTCTGCCACCGCTCGGTCAGCTCCGTGTTGCTCACGACTCCCCCTCTTCGTCCGGCACGACCATCGTGCCGATCCCCTCGTCGGTGAAGATCTCCAGCAGGATCGAGTGCTGGACCCGGCCGTCGATGACGCGGGCGGTGGTGACGCCGCCGCGCACGGCGTGCAGGCAGCCCTCCATCTTCGGCACCATGCCGCTGGACAGGTCGGGCAGCAGTTTTTCCAGTTCGGACGCGGTGAGGCGGCTGATCACCTCGTCGGAGTTCGGCCAGTCCTCGTAGAGGCCCTCGACGTCGGTGAGGACCATGAGAGTCTCGGCGCCGAGCGCCGCAGCGAGTGCCGCAGCCGCCGTATCAGCATTGACGTTGTAGACATGGTGGTCGTCCTGGGAACGGGCGATCGACGAGACGACCGGGATGCGGCCGTCGGCCAGCAGCGCCTCGATGGCGCCGGTGTCGATCTCGGTGATCTCGCCGACCCGGCCGATGTCGACGAGTTCGCCGTCGATCTCGGGCTGGTGCTTGGTGGCGGTGAGGGTGTGCGCGTCCTCGCCGGTGAGGCCGACGGCGAGCGGACCGTGCTGGTTGAGCAGCCCGACCAGCTCGCGCTGCACCTGTCCGGCGAGCACCATCCGTACGACGTCCATGGCGTCCTCGGTGGTGACGCGCAGGCCGGCCTTGAACTCGCTGACGATGCCGTGCTTGTCGAGGGCGGCGCTGATCTGCGGGCCGCCGCCGTGCACCACGACGGGCTTGAGGCCGGCGTGCCGCAGGAAGACGACGTCCTGGGCGAAGGCGGCCTTGAGGTCCTCGTCGATCATGGCGTTGCCGCCGAACTTGATGACGACGGTCTTGCCGTGGTGCCGGGTCAGCCAGGGCAGCGCCTCGATGAGGATCTGGGCCTTGGGGAGCGCGGTGTGCTTCCGCGTGGGTGCGTTGCTCGTTCCGTTGCTCATGAGGAGTACGCGCTGTTCTCGTGGACGTAGTCGGCGGTGAGGTCGTTGGTCCAGATGGTGGCCGTGGCGTCGCCCGCGGCGAGGTCGGCGACGATGTGCACCTCGCGGTAGCGCATGTCGACCAGCTCGCGGTCCTCGCCCACGCCGCCGTTCTTGCAGACCCAGACGCCGTTGATGGCGACGTTGAGCCGGTCGGGCTCGAAGGCGGCGGACGTGGTGCCGATGGCGGAGAGCACGCGGCCCCAGTTGGGGTCCTCGCCGTGGATGGCGCACTTGAGCAGGTTGTTGCGGGCGATGGTGCGGCCCACCTGGACGGCCTCGTCCTCGGTCGCGGCGTTCACGACCTCGACCTTGATGTCCTTGCTGGCGCCCTCGGCGTCCCGGATGAGCTGCTGCCCGAGGTCGTCGCAGACGGCGCGGACGGCCTCGGCGAACGCCTCGTACTCCGGGGTGACACCGGAGGCACCGGAGGCGAGCAGCAGCACGGTGTCGTTGGTGGACATGCAGCCGTCGGAGTCGACCCGGTCGAAGGTGACCCGGGTGGCGGCGCGCAGGGCGCGGTCCAGGGCCTCGGTCTCCAGGTCGGCGTCGGTGGTGATCACGACGAGCATGGTGGCGAGCCCGGGGGCGAGCATGCCCGCGCCCTTGGCCATGCCGCCGACGGTCCAGCCGTCCTTGGTGACGACAGACGTCTTGTGCACGGTGTCGGTGGTCTTGATGGCGATGGCGGCCTTCTCGCCGCCGTGCTCGGAGAGCTGGCCGGCGGCCGTCTCCACGCCCGGGAGCAGCTTGTCCATGGGCAGCAGTACGCCGATGAGCCCGGTGGAGCACACGGCGACCTCGCCGGCCCCCGTCCCGAGCACCTCCGCGACCTTCTCGGCGGTGGCGTGGGTGTCCTGGAAGCCCTTGGGGCCGGTGCAGGCGTTGGCGCCGCCGGAGTTGAGCACGACGGCGGTCAGCTCACCGCTCTTGAGGACCTGCTCCGACCACAGGACCGGCGCGGCCTTGACCCGGTTGGAGGTGAAGACGCCCGCGGCGGAGCGTCGGGGGCCGGTGTTGACCACGAGGGCCAGGTCGGGGTTGCCGCTCTCCTTGATCCCGGCGGCGATGCCCGCCGCCGTGAATCCCTTCGCTGCGGTCACGCTCACGGCGCAACTCCGATCGTCGTCAGGCCGGTGGTCTCGTCGAGACCGAGGGCGATGTTCATGCTCTGGACGGCACCGCCCGCGGTGCCCTTGGCCAGGTTGTCGATGGCGCTGATGGCGATGATCCGGCCCGCGGCGGCGTCGTACGCGACCTGCACCTGGACGGCGTTGGAGCCGTACACGGAGGCGGTCGCGGGCCACTGGCCCTCGGGCAGCAGGTGCACGAACGGTTCGTCGGCGAAGGCCTTCTCGTAGGCGGCCCGCACCGACTCCCCGGTGACCCCGGGCTTCGCCTTCGCGGTGCAGGTGGCGAGGATGCCGCGGGGCATCGGCGCGAGGGTCGGGGTGAAGGAGACGGTGACCGGCTCCCCCGCCACCGCGCCGAGGTTCTGGATCATCTCGGGGGTGTGCCGGTGGGCGCCGCCGACGCCGTAGGGCGACATGGAGCCCATGACCTCGCTGCCCAGCAGGTGCGGCTTGGCCGCCTTGCCGGCGCCGGAGGTGCCGGAGGCGGCGACGATCACGGCCTCGGGCTCGGCCAGCGCGGCGGCGTACGCCGGGAAGAGGGCCAGGGACACGGCGGTCGGGTAGCAACCGGGCACCGCGACGCGCTTGGACCCCTCCAGCGCGGCGCGGGCACCCGGAAGTTCGGGAAGGCCGTAGGGCCAGGTGCCGGCGTGCGGGGAGCCGTAGAACCGCTCCCAGTCACCGGCGTCCTTCAGCCGGAAGTCGGCGCCCATGTCGACGACGAGGACGTCCGGCCCGAGCTGCTCGGCGACGGCGGCGGACTGCCCGTGCGGCAGGGCGAGGAAGACGACGTCGTGCCCGCCGAGCACCTCGGGGGTGGTCGCCTCCAGCACCCGGTCGGCCAGCGGCAGCAGGTGCGGTTGCAGCCCGCCGAGGCGCTGACCCGCGTTGGAGTTGCCGGTCAGGGCGCCGATCTCGACCTCGGGGTGGGTCAGGAGCAGACGCAGCAGCTCACCGCCCGCATACCCGCTCGCTCCGGCCACCGCCGCACGTACCACCATGGAAAATCCTCCTCCTGGATGGCATGACTATACGTTTCGCTGCACGTTTATGCAATCCAGTGAATACTCACCCACGGGGGAGGCGCCGAAACCTCAGCCCTTGACGGCCTCCGCGATGCGCAGTGCCGCCTGGCCGGGTGTGAGGCGGGTGGTGTCGACGACCTCGGCCTCGGCGTGCAGCCAGGTGCGGGCGGCCTCGGCGTAGGGCTCCAGGTACCGCAGCCGGAACGGCGAGTCGGGCCCCACCACGGTGTCCTGGGCGATGCGCTCCCGCAGGGTGTCCTGGTCGGCGTGGAGGACGAAGTGCCGCACGGGAATCCGGTGCGCGGCGAGACCGTCGGCGATCTCCCTCCAGTACTCCTCGACCAGCACCGTCATCGGCATCACCAGGGTGCCGCCGGCGTAGTCGAGCACCCGGCGGGCGGTCTCGACGACGAGTGGCCGCCACGGCGGCCAGTCCTGGAAGTTGTCCGTCCCGGGGGCGGGCAGCGCCGGCGTGATGTCCATGAGCGTCTCGCCGACCTTCTCGGCGTCGAACACCCGGGAGTCCGGGAGCAGTCGCTGCACGAGCGCACCGGTCGTCGTCTTGCCGGCGCCGTGGGTGCCGTTCAGCCATACGATCATGGGCCCCCACGCTAGCGCCGTACGCGCCGCTGCGAGGGGCGCGGCGGGAATCAGCCCCGGGGGCGCCGTCAGGCCGGGACGATGCGCATGCCGCCCCCGGCCAGGACGTCGAGGACGGCCGAGAAGAGGTCGTACGGGCGGCCGTCCGCCGTCAGCGTGCGGGAGAGGTGCTTGCGCGCGGTACCGATGTCCCGCCAGAGCAGGGTGGCGGGGGCGGTGTGGCCGAAGCCCCCCCGCAGACAGTCGGCGACGGCGGCCAGGCACCCGCCGAAGTAGCCGCCGGGACCGTTGACCGCCTCGCCGAGGGCCAGGTAGAGACCGGCCTCGTCGGTGACGTGCGTGCCGTCGAGCCGGTAGGCATGACCGGCGGGCCGGTCTCGGCCTGGGCCGCGGCAGCCCGCCTCCCGGACGAGTTCGAGCCAGGCCGCCCGGCCCCGGGCGTCCAGGCGGGCCCAGGTGCCGGGGGTGTCCGGCGGTCCGGCGAGCCGGCGCTCCCAGAGCGGCCGGGCGTGCTCGGGCACGGGGTCGTACCGGGCTCCGTCGAGCTGCAGGTCGATCAGATCCGTCCCCCGGGAGGACGGCCGCCAGTCGGTGACCCTGGTCCACAGCAGCCGCTCGGTCAGCAACCGCCCCCGGTCGTCGCGTATCTCCAGGGCCGCCTGCTCCAGGTCCAGCGACCGCCGGGTGCCCCTCGCCAGGGCCGCCCGCAGCCGCTCCCGCGGGGCCAGCCCGCGCAGGACGAGCGGGGGCGCCGCCCGCTCCGGCGGCAGGACGCGGGTGAACTCCCGGCACGAGCCCAGCCACCGGCGTCCGTCGTGGAGCCGGACCGGGGTCCGGTGTCCCTCGGGGGGACCTTCGTAGTCGTCGAGCCCGGTGAGCACGAGACCGTCCGTGCCGGGCGGGCGCCCCAGGCTCTCGGCGTCCTCCAGCAGCCAGGGGCCCTGTTCCTCGCCCCCGGCCGCCGCGTCGTCCGGCAGCAGCCACACCCGGCTGCCGATCCAGCCGCGCACCTCACCGGCCGCCGGGACCCAGCCGAACAGCTCGTACGTGCCGCGCGCGGGTTCGCCGAAGAGGCCGTCCACCGAGTCGCAGATCCCCCACGGGAGGCCGTCCTCGGTGTCCGTCAGCCTGAACCGCCGGGTCGCCCGGTCGTCGTCGTGTTCCCCCACGGTCCACATCATGCCGGGTCAGGGGACGGCAACGGGGCCGAGGCCGTCGGGAGGCCGGTGACGCCGGGGCCGAGTCCCCGGCGGGTGATGCGAACGGCAAGATGGGGAGGGGCGCGGCGCGTCGGCGGGGCGCGCGGCGACGAGTGGGCCGGAGTGGGAGAGCGGGTGGACATGGGCGAGTCGTGGCCGGTGCCCGACGTACTGGCGTACCTCGCGGGGCGCTGGCGCACCGAGCGGTCGGTGCGGGATCTGGCGAACGGTCTGGAGGGCCGGTTCGAGGGAGTCACCTCCTTCGAACCGCTCGACGGCGGCGGGCTGGTCGGCCACGAGTCGGGGGCCTTCACCTGGCAGGGGGTGACCCGGCCCGCCGGGCGCACGCTGCGCTATGAGCCGGGGAGCGCGCCGGGCAGCGCCGACGTGCGGTTCGCGGACGGCCGCCCCTTCCACGGGCTGGACCTGACCACGGGACACCACGTGGCCGACCACCCGTGCGCCGCCGACCTCTACCGGGGCGAGTTCACCGTCCGCGGCCCGGACCGCTGGCGGACCGTGTGGCGGGTGGGCGGCCCGGCCAAGGACCTGCTGCTCACAACGGATTACCTTCGCGAAACGCCGGATGCGTAGCGCCCTGGTCCCGCGCGCCTTCGAAGCGCAGGCTCCAGCGGCCGGCGCGGCCGGTCACGGTGGTCGTCGACAGCGGGCGGACGTCCAGGTTCCAGTAGGTTCCGGGCGGCGCCTTCAGTACGTAGACCAGCGCGGCCCGGATCACGGAGGGTTCGGCCACGGCGACGATCCGGTCGCCGTCCTCGCCGGGACGGGTGTCGAGCCAGCCGCCGACCCGGGTGATGAAGCCCAGCAGCGACTCCCCGCCGTGCGGCGCCGACCGGGGATCGGCGAGCCAGGCGTCCACGGCCCCCGGCTCACGGGCCATGGCCTCACCCAGCGTCAGTCCACGCCACCGGCCCATGTCGCAGTCGCGCAGGGCGAGCTGGGCCAGCGGGGCACAGCCGAGGGCGTCGCCGGTGGCGCGGCTGCGGGGCGTGGGCGAGCAGTAGCGCAGCTCGGCCGCCGCCAGCGGCAGCAGGTCGCCCGCGGCGCGCAGCACCTCGTCCCAGCCGGCCCGGTCCAGCGGCCGGTCGTCGTCGAAGCGCTCCGCGAGCAGCGGTGAGCTGCGCGCAGCCGCGACGAACGTGACCCGAAGCGCCATGCGGTGATGGTGGAGCGCCGAGGTGTCCAGGTCAAGGGGTGTTACCTGTGGGTCACCCAGGGTGTGCCACGGCTCACCGGCCGAAGGCGAGCACCATCCACTCCTCGGGCCGGTCCAGCGCGGTGAACCCGAGCTTCTCGTAGACCCCGTGCGCGTCGTGCGTCGCCAGCAGGATGCGCCGCAGTCCGTGCGGTGCCAGGTGCTCGCGGACGGCCGCGACCAGCGCCGTGCCGAGGCCCTTGGCCCGCACCGACGGGTCGACGTACACGTCGCACAGCCACGCGAAGGTGGCCAGGTCGGTGACCACCCGGGCGTACGCGACCTGTTCGCCCGAGACGGCGTCGTACACGCCGAAGTTGAGCGAGCCCTGGACGGCCCGGTCGTGTTTCTCCCGGGGCCGTCCCAGCGCCCAGTACGCGTCGGTGGACAGCCAGCGGTGCACGCGCCCGGCGTCGATGCGGTGCGGGTCGGTGGAGATCTCGTAGCCCTCGGGGAGCTTCGGCGTGTCGGTCATGCCGGGATGTTCGCAGGGCCGTCGAAGGTGCGTCGACCGGTTATCCGCCGGCTCCGTCAGCCGCCCCAGGCCTTCGGGCAGGCGGTGCGCAGGCGCCGTACGCCTTCCGCGATCTCCCCGACGTTCGCGACCGCCGCGAAGCTCAGCCGGAAGTGGGCGGCCGGGGGTTCGGCGCTGAAGTACGGGCGGCCGGGGGTGATCGCGACGCCCGCGCGCAGGGCGGCCGCGGCCAGGGCACTCTCGTCGGCGCCCTCCGGCAGGCGCGGCCACAGGTGGTAGCCGCCGGAGGGGACGTGGGCCAGGGAGAGCTCGGGCAGGTGCAGGCGCAGCGCGGATGTCATGGCGTCCCGGCGGGCCCTCAACTCGGCCGAGACCGCGCGCAGGTGGCGCGGCCAGGCGGGCGACCCGACCAGTTCCAGCGCCGCCTCCTGGAGCGGCCGGGGCACGAAGAAGGTGTCGACGATCTGGATGGCGCGCAGCCGTTCCAGGACCGGCCCGTGGGCGGCCAGGGCGCTCACCCGGAAACTGGGCGAGGTCGCCTTGGTCAGCGAGCAGACGTGGACGACGACGCCGTCCGGGTCGTCGGCGGCGAGCGGGGCGGGCAGCGGCCCCGCGTCCTCGTGCACGAGGCGGCGCACGAAGTCGTCCTCCACGACGAAGGCACCGGCCGCCCGCGCGATGCGCAGCACCTCCCCGCGCCGCTCGGGGGCGAGCACGGCGCCGGTCGGGTTCTGGAACAGGGGCTGGCAGACGAAGACGCGGGCGCCGGTGGCCCGGAAGGCGTCGGCGAGCAGGGCGGGCCGTACGCCGTCGGCGTCCACGGGGACGGGCACCGGGCGCAGTCCGGCCGCCCGCGCGATGGCCAGCATCCCGGGGTAGGTCGGGGACTCGACGAGGACGGGCGTGCCGGGCGGGGCGAGCGCACGCAGGGCGGTGGCCAGCGCGGACTGGCCGCCCGCGGTGATCAGCACCTCGGCCGCCGTGATGGCGCCGCCGATGCCGCGCGCGAACCACTCCCGCAGTTCCGGCAGCCCTTCCATGGGCGGCCGGCCCCAGGCTCCGGGCCGCCGTCCGGCCCGGGCCAGGGCCGCCGCCATCGCCCGCTCCGGCTGCAGGGACGGGTGCAGATAGCCGCCGTTGAACTCCACGACGCCGGGGGGCGGGGCGGCCAGCGAGACCAGCACCCCGGAGGCGTCCACCGAGCGCGGTACGAGGTCGGCGGCGCCGTCGGCGCTGAGCGCGACCTCCTGCCAGGAGGTGTCCCCGGCGGACGCGGCCGCCGGGCGTGGCCGGGCCCGGAAGGCACCGGCGCCGGGCCGGGTGACGACCAGCCCCTCGGCGGCCAGCTGGGCCAGGGCGCGGGAGACCGTCACCGGGCTCACCCGGAACCGGTCGACGAGGGCCCTGCTGGACGGGAGCTTTCCGCCGGGAGAGTAGCGGTCCAGCTCCCGACGCAACACGGCCACCAGGTCAGCGACGCTGCTACGCTCTTGCATGAGAGCACAGAGTAGCGCTACCGCATCACCCCGGATAGCAGTCGGCGCCGCGAGCGCGGAGACCGGCGGTGCGGCCTTCGGCACCGTCCAGGCCGCCCTGGGTGTCGTCGCCTTCTCCCTGACCTTCCCCGCCACCGCATGGGGTCTGGAGGGCTTCGGCCCCTGGTCCCTGATCGCCGTGCGCAGCATCCTGGCCGCGGTGGTCGCCGGCGGCTGTCTGCTGGTGATGCGGGTCGCACCGCCCGAGCGGCGGCACTGGCTGGGCCTCGCGGTGGTCGGCGCCGGGGTGGTCCTCGGCTTCCCCCTGCTGACCACGCTCGCGTTGCAGACGTCGACCACCGCGCACGCCGCCGTCGTCGTGGGGCTGCTCCCGCTGACCACGGCGCTGCTGTCCGCGCTGCGCGTCGGCACCCGCCCCTCGCGCACCTTCTGGATCGCGGCCCTGGCGGGTGCGGCGGCGGTGATCGCCTTCACGGTGCAGCAGAGCGGCGGCGCGCTGACCTCGGCCGACGCCTATCTCTTCGCGGCCCTGCTGGTGTGCGCGGCCGGTTACACCGAGGGCGGCCGGCTGGCCCGTCAGATGCCGGGGTGGCAGGTCATCGGCTGGGCGCTGGTGCTGTGCCTGCCGCTGACGGTGCCGATGGCGGCGGTGGCGCTGCCGTTCGAGCCGGTGCACCTGACGGCGCACAGTGTGACCGGACTGCTGTGGGTGGCGATCGGCTCGCAGTTCCTCGGCCTGGTCGTCTGGTACCGGGGCATGGCGTCGATCGGCATCCCGAAGGCCAGCCAGTTGCAGCTGGCCCAGCCGCTGCTCACACTGGTGTGGTCGGTACTTCTCCTGGGCGAGCACCTGCCGGTGGCCGCTCCGCTGACGGCCGCGGCCGTACTGGTGTGCATCGCGGTCACCCAGCGGGCCAGGGGTTAGGCCCGGTCAGACCCTTCAGACCCTTCAGACCCTGCCTTCGGGCCGCACACGGGTGAGGAGGCCTCACGGATGCACGCAACCAAGGGCGACCAGCTGGTCCAGCACGGCCGGGTGGTCGGTGAGCACGACAAGGTCGCGGAGATCGTCGAAGTCATGGGCGACGAGGGCACTCCCCCGTACCGGGTCCGGTTCGAGGACGGGCACGAGGCCGTGTGCTCGCCCGGCCCCGACTCGGAGATCCGGCACGGGGAGAGCCGCCGGTAGCCGGACGGCCGGTCACCTGTTTCCGCGCGGGGCGGTGGCCGGCTGCGCGTAGTGGTCGGCGGCCACCCGCGCCATCGCGCCGCCGCGGTCCTCGGCGACGTCCTTCGCGGAGAAGTAGACGTGTCCGCGGACCTCGGGGTGGCGCGCGGCCAGTGCGAGGTGCCGGGACAGCTCGGCCGGGTCCTGCCAGGCGGCGGGCTGGGCCGGGTCCCCCGACTTGTACAGCGCCTCGCCCACGTACAGCTGGGTGCGGCTGCCCCGGGCCACCTCGGCCCACCAGGGCAGCAGCTTCGCGTAGTCGGCGCCGTCCATCCCGATGTGCCAGTACAACTGCGGCACCACGTAGTCGATCCAGCCCTCGCGCACCCACTTGCGGGTGTCGGCGTACAGGTCGTCGTACGTCTGCACGCCCGCCCGGGTGTCGGAGCCGCGCTCGTCGGCGGCGGCGTTGCGCCACACCCCGAAGGGGCTGATGCCGAAGCGGGCGGCCGGACGCACCTCCTTGACCCGCTGCGCGGTCTCGCGCACCAGCCGGTCGATGTTGTCGCGGCGCCAGTCGGCCTTCGTGGCGAAGCCGGTGCCGAACGTGCCGAAGGTCCCGCCGTCGTCGAAGCTCTGGCCCGCCACCGGATAGGGGTAGAAGTAGTCGTCGAAGTGGACGCCGTCCACCGCGTACTTCGCCACCGCGTCCATGATCGCGTCCTGCACGAAGGCCCGGACCTCGGGCAGTCCGGGGTTGTAGTAGAGCTGCCCGCCGTACGGCACCACCCACCCGGGGTTCTTCCGCGCGGGGTGCGAGGACACGAGGCGGGCCGGGTCCTCGTGGGTGGCGACGCGGTACGGGTTGAACCAGGCGTGCAGTTGCAGGCCGCGGGCGTGGGCCTCCGTCACGGCGGTGCCCAGCGGGTCCCAGCCCGGGTCGCGGCCCTGGCTGCCGGAGAGGTACTGCGACCACGGCTCGTGTGCCGAGGGCCACAGCGCGTCGGCCGTCGGCCGCACCTGGAGGATCACCGTGTTGAGGCGGTGCCGGACCGCGTTGTCGAGGTGCTCGATCAGCTCCGCGCGCTGCTCGGCGGCGCGCAGCCCCGCGCGGGTCGGCCAGTCGCGGTTGGCCACGGTGGCCAGCCACATCCCGCGCATCCCGGCGGCGGCGCTGCGCGGGGGCGCCGGCTCGGCGCCGCCCGGGGCCGCCGCCGACGCCTCGGGCACCAGCGTGAACGCCGACAACGCCGCCACCGTGAAGGCACGGCGCGAGACACCGCCCATGACAAGACCTCCTGAAACGCTGTGGATCCGTACGGTCACGGATCGTGTACGGGGCCTCAGCATGCCCGACCCGGGAGACGGATCCGTGACCATTCGGGGGTAACGTGCTCGATCGGAGCAGGCACCGGGGACCCCGCCATGCCTGCGGCCAGCCGTGGAGTCAGCGAAAGGGACGATGTGACCGGCATCTCGGGAGATATCGCACGCGTCGGCGTGGTGGGCTGCGGTCAGATGGGAGCGGGCATCGCCGAGGTGTGCGCCCGCTCGGGTCTGGAGGTGATGGTCGCCGAGACCACCGGCGAGGCTCTGGAGATCGGCCGCACCCGGCTGTACAACTCGCTGTCCAAGGCGGCCGAGCGCGGCAAGATCACCGAGGAGGAGCGGGACGCGACGCAGGCGCGCCTCAGCTTCACCACCGACCTCGGCGAGTTCGCCGACCGTGATCTGGTGATCGAGGCGGTCGTCGAGAACGAGCAGGTCAAGACCGAGATCTTCCAGGTGCTCGACCAGGTCGTGACCCGGCCGGACGCCATCCTGGCCTCCAACACCTCCTCGATCCCGCTGGTGAAGCTGGCGGTCGCCACCTCGCGGCCCGACCACGTCATCGGCATCCACTTCTTCAACCCGGCCCCGGTGCAGCAGCTGGTCGAGCTGATCCCGGCGCTCACCACCTCCGAGGGCACGCTCAGCCGGGCCCAGCTGTTCACCGAGAAGGTGCTGGGCAAGCACGCGATCCGGGCCCAGGACCGCTCCGGCTTCGTGGTCAACGCGCTGCTGATCCCCTACCTGCTCTCCGCGATCCGGATGTTCGAGTCGGGCATCGCCAGCCGCGAGGACATCGACAACGGCATGGAGATGGGCTGCGCCCACCCGATGGGCCCGCTGAAGCTGGCCGACCTGATCGGCCTGGACACGGTCGCCTCGGTGGCGTACTCGATGTACGAGGAGTACAAGGAGCCGCTGTACGCCGCTCCCCCGCTGCTCCAGCGCATGGTCGACGCGGGCCGCCTGGGCCGCAAGAGCGGCTCGGGCTTCTACGCCTACGGCTGATCCCGCCGCTTCCGTGGGCCCGACCCGGGGTTTCGGGTCGGGCCCGCTGTCGTCCGGGCCGGACCCGCGTCCGGGCGGAGCCGTCCGGTCCGGATTCGCGGATGTCCTGAAGTCGATCGTGCACGGCTCGCCGGTCGGTCACAATGTCCCCGCTCAGGCAGGTGAGAGATCGCAAGGGGGACGTGTGGCCGAGGCCGAGCAGACGCCGGAGAGCGTGGCTACGGAGCCGGGTGGTGAGATCGCACGACTGCCCCGGGTCCTCAGGGAGGAGATGGAGCGCGAGCGGCGGCGCTGGCGCATCGCGACCCTGAACTACGGGGTGACCTACTACCTCAGCCGCATTCTGCTGATCGCCGCCACGGCGGTGGTGGCGGCCGACCAGAACCTGAACGGCGGGCACGGGAGCTGGCTGACGGAGTGGGTGCCGGCACTCGCCCTCGGCGTCGCCGTCCTGACCGCGTTCGACACCTGGCTGAAGCCCCAGCAGAAGTGGCGGGGTTTCATGGAGTCACGGGACGCGCTCGCGGACCTGCTGATCCAGGCGGAGGACGGCATGTCCACCGAACAGGTGCGTACCAAGTTCCTCAAGCTGCGCCAGCAGCACCGGGAACGCAACATCTTCTGAATCCGGGTGAGCGGCCCACGGAGGCGGCGGTCTACCGGACGGCTGCCGCTTCCCGGAGCCGCTTCATCGCGCGGCGCTCCGCGGCTTCGACGTCCAGACGCCCGGAAGGATTCCCGTCCCGGGCGAGCACCGCACCCCGCACCAGCGCCAGGTAGAAGAGCGCGGGAGCGCAAGGGGTCCAGTTCCTGCCGGGAGTGAGCAGGAAGTCGAGCACGCTGTCCGGGTCCGCGGACACGAAGGCGAACTTGTCGTGCTCCCACTTGTCCTCGACGCCCTTGCTGCGTCGGGTGACGAGGTCGTCCGCGCTCAGGTCGGTGAGCACCGCACGGTAGAAGGCCGCCCACTGGTGGTTGTGGACGTCCAGGCCGAAGCCGAGCAGTTCCAGCTCCACCGGGTCGTCGTCCTGGACGGCGAGTTCCTCGCGCAGCGCACGGCGGGCCACGGAATGCAGCCGCATCGGCGAGCCGTCCTTGGGGCTGTCGTGGTTCGCCGCCATCCCCTCGTTCACCGACGAGTTCCAGCGTTCCTTGTTGTGGCCCTCCACGACCGCGCTCCGGCGGGCGAAGACCATCTTCCCGTCGACACCCGTCTCGACCGCCACGTTGACGCCGAAGCTGCACGAGAGGAAGGCGGGCGCCTTGACCGGGTCCGCGTTCTCGAGGTACTGCGACCGCAGGGTGGCGTCCGAGCCCTCACGCAGCGGCGTGTCGAGGTTGATGGAGGTGGCGAGGAAGTCGTAGTAGTCCGCGTCGCACAGACTGAGCTGGATCAGCGGTTCCTCGGTCTCGTTGGTCCGCGAGACGATGATGCTCTCCACGGCGAACCGGGGGTTGTTCCACGCGAAATGCTGGCCGGCCGCCTTCCTGCGCTGCTGTTCGGCTTCGATCTCCCCGCGCCACCGCTGGACCTCGGCCGGCAGCTGAACCCTCCGCCGTTCCGGTTCGTAGATGATCCGCACGTTCTCCTCGCGGATGGGACGGGTCCCGTCACCCTCGAAGACGTGACAGCCCGTGACCAGGTTGCCGATGATGAATTTGTCGCGGTCTCCGCGTTCCTCCACGTGAACCTCCTTGTGGTGTACCGGTAGGTTATTACCGGCTGCACGCCGCTGACTAACCATCAAATACGTTCGGTTGTCGGCGGGTTGGGCTCTTGAAGATCTTGGTTGGGCTTTGGGGGGAGAGCTCCGGTGGAAGCCATCGAGCACGACGGACTGGTGGCCACGGTCGTCGTGGACAGATACCGGGACGACACTCGTCGTGGCAGGGACCGCGAGTATCTGCGGGGGGCGGCCGCGAAGTTCGTCGAGCAGACACGGCGGCTGGGCTTCGTGACCGAGCCCATCGGCGTGACCAGCGGCACGGACGACACGAGTCCGGTGGCGGCGGGCCGGAAACAGATCCGGGACCTGATCGCGAACCTGCGGAAGGTACAGGCCAGCCGGAAGATCCTCTACTGGACGGGGCACGGGCACCAGGAGGGCGACACCTTCTACCTCGCGTGCGAGGACAGCTATGTGAACGGACGCCTGGACCCTTCGCGGGCCGTCTCGGCTCAGGAGCTCGCGTCGTGGCTGGGCAACGACCTCACCGACACCTGGGTCGTGCTGGACGCCTGCTTCTCCGGAGCCGCTCTGGAGGCGGTCGAGGACCAGGTGAAGCGCGCGAGGAATCAGGAGGTGGGGGACGATCCGACGGGCGGCTTCGTCGTCGTCGCCACGGCCGGCTCCGAGGAACGAGCCACGGAGACGCGCTGGGTTGACTGCCTGGAAGAGGTGCTGCACACCCCGGACCTCGAGTACAGCCAGCACCGGCTCTTCGCGCGCGAGCAGCCGGATCTGCCGCTGCACTACCTGCACTGGGCGGTGGCGGCCAGGATGCGGGACGGACAGACGCCCAGGATCGCCGTCGTCCGCCCGCTGCGACCGCTCTTCCTGGTCAACCCGTACTGCTCGGACCGGGTCAGGCCCGCGACGCGGCCGGAGGACGACGAGTCCTGGATCGGTGAGGAGTTCCGGAGCGAGTCCATCCCCCTCTTCGCCGGCGGCGGTGACACCTGGCGGCTGCGGGACTTCTCCCCTCGCAACACCGCCCTGGGTCCCTTGGTGACCTGGATGAACGTCCGCAGCACCGGGATGTACGTGGTGACCGGGGCGTCCGGTGCGGGCAAGTCGACGCTCCTGCACTTCGTCGCGCACCTGACGACGAAGAAGTTCGCCGCGGCTCTGGAGCGGCTGCCTCCGGTCCAGCCCGAACTCCATTCGGTGCATGCGGTGCTGCACTGCCGGGGGCGGACCCTGGCCTCCCTGTGCCAGGAGCTGGCCGCCAAACTCGCGTATCTGGGCCTGGACCGGCACACGGCACGCGGCACGGTGCCGGCGTTCGTCGAGGCGGTCTCCGCACTCGCCGACCGCAAGGGCACGCTCACGCTGCTCTTCGACGGTCTCGACGAGTCCGCCGTCGGTCATGCCTTCCGCGTGGCCAGGGAACTGCTCACCCCGCTGGCCTCGCTCCCCAGGGTCAAGGTGGTGGTGGCCACGCGAGCGAACGCCAGGCGGGCGCTGCCGGGAGAGGCCGCTCCGGAGTCGCTGGTCGACGTCCTGGCCGGGGACCGGGTGCTGGAACTGGACCGTCTGGTCGAGACGGAGCACGATCTCGCCCGGCACGTCGAGAACCTGCTGCGGGGAAGGCATCTGTCGCCGACGACGTCCGAGGAGCGGGTGACGCGGGAGGCCGTCGCCCGGCACATCGCCGCCCACAGCAGCGGGCTCTTCCTGGTGGCCACCCTGTGGGCGCGGCGGCTGGCCGAGCTGGACGCCCTGCCCGACCCGGACCGGCTCGAGGCGGAGCTTCGGCAGGGAGCCACGGTGCTCGACTCCCTGCTGGCGCAAGAGCTGCGGCAACTCGACCCGGAGGACCCCCGCCGGATCCGGGACCTCCTGAGGCCGCTGGCCCTGGCCCAGGGGAACGGGCTTCCCCTGGGGCGGCTCTGGGTGGCCATGGCGAACGCGACGCGCGAGGCGGAACGGGAGTACGACGAGGCGGATCTGGAACTCGTCGTCGGGCGTGCGCGCGGGGCCGTGCTGGCCAGGGACGGCGAGTTCGGCGAACCGGTGTACCGGTTCCACCACCCCAGCTTCGGCGGCCACCTGCTGGCCGGTCTCGATGAACGGCGTCTGCACGCCCTGGCCGACCGGGCGCTGCGGCCTGCGTCCGACGAGGACTGGGATGCGGTCGCTCCGTACACGGCGCACTATCTGGCCGCTCACGCGGCCCTGGCCGGCGATCAGGTGCTGGAGGAACTGATCGCGGACTACCGCTTCCTGGTGTACGCGTCGCCCGAGGTGCTGGAGCCGCTGATCGCCACCCGGCTGGCGAACAGCCCGCAGGCGTCGCTGTATCTGACGGTCGCCGATCAGTTCCGGGCCCGTCCGGAGGTGAGCCGGGAACGGCTGATCGCCGGCCGGTGGGCGGTGCTCAAGGCCACCGCCCTGGTGATGTTCTCCGCCGAGGAGCGGGCGGACATCCCCCGCGCACCGGGGGTCTTCTGGGACGACCTGTGGACCAGTGCGGAACGTCTCCCGTTGCAGCGGATCTGGCCTGCGCCCTCCGGAGGCGCGTGCGCGGTCCACTGGGAACGGGACGGGGAGGGGCTCATCCACGCGGCGGGCAGAGGAGAGATCCGGTCGTGGACGTGGGCCGGCCGGGAGGCGCGCCTCCGCGAGACGGGGCCGCTGTTCCCGGGTGACCCCGTCCACCTGGCCGGTGTCGTCGCCACCGGCGCGGGGGAACAGCGGGTGGTGGCCGCACACGACGGCCGTGCGGTGCGCGTGTGGTGGGGTGGGGACCGCCGTCCCTCGGAGGAGTTGTTCTGGGGCGGCCGCGTCGAGTCCTTGGACCTGGCCCGGTGGGAGGGGCGGCACTGGCTGGCCGCGACGGGGCACGGGCAGCTGTGGCTGTGGCACTGGACCGGGGACGGACGGCCCGCGCGACGGGACATGAGTCTGCGGCGGATCTCCGACGCGGAGAGTGCCGCGTTGCTGCCGCTGCAGGACGACCTCTTCGCGGTGATCGCGGGCGCGGAGGGGATCCGGTTGCGCAGGCTCACCGGCAGGGAGTCGAGGGAGACGACGCCGAGGTACTTGTGGCGGGGCACTCCTGCGGTGCACACCGTGACCGGTCTTGTCCCGGACGAGGACAACGGGGCGGTGATCGCCGCGCTGGACGGGGAGAAACTGCGGGTCTGGCAGGTTCCCGACCTCTACCTCGACCAGTGCCGGCTGCTCTTCGACCGGGAGAGCAAGGCCCAGGCACCGGCGCTGGCCCTGGGGCGTACCGGATCGGGTCTGCTGGTCGCCGTGCAGGAGGACGGGCACATCCGGATCTGGACCGGTGACGGGGTCGAGCAGGTACCGCTGCCCTGCGACCACGAACACAAGGCGCTGGCGTTCGACCCGTCGGGTTCCGGACGTCTGGCCGTGGCGGACGAGACCCGGGTCCGGGTCTGGGATCCGCACGGGCCGGGCCGGGGCGGCGGGCGGAGACCGGCGCCGGCGTCGTCGGGCAGGCAGGGCAACCCGCGCGTGGAGGTGGCGCAGGGACCGGACGGCAGCTTCCTGGTCGTCAGGGCGCAAGGGCGTTCCGTTCTCCTGAGCCGGCACACCTCTGACGGCAGGGTCGTCCACGGACCGGTACTGGAGCACCCTGGTTCCCGGGTGACCGAGCTGACCGCGGTGAGCGCCCTGTGGACGGACGCCGGGGCGCTGGTGGTCGCCGTCGGCCGTCGCCAGGCGGTGGCCTGGAGCTGCGACCGGGACCTGGTGGCGGTCCGCCGCGACGAGCTCCCGCTGGAGGGGACCGACGACGACCAGGTGCATTCGGTCGCGCTGCACACGGGGGACGACGGACGCGTCCGGCTGTACTGGCCCCGGGACCAGGGGGTGCGGTGCTGGGAGCGGCCTGCCGGCCCGGGCGGGGAGTGGCGCGACGACGGCAGGGCCGTCGTGTATATGACCGGGGCCGGCACCGTCGACCGGCTGGCCGTGGTGAACGGTCCGGGCGGCGTGGCCCGGCTCGCCGTATGGGGCGGCCCCCTCGTGCGTCTCTGGGACCTGTCGGACCTCAGCGCCGAGCCCCTCAAGTTCGACGAGCCCGGCAACGAACCGATCCCCGCGGGCGGCGGGGTCGCCGGCTTCGTGCGCCAGGGCAGCACCGAGGTGCCGCTGATCGCCTACCCGGGGCCCGGGCGGGTGCGTGTCGTCCGGTGGCTCGGCAGTTACGCCCACCCCAGGCCGTTCCGTCCGCCCGGCGGCATGGTGATCGACCGGCTGGCCCTGGTCGGACCGCCGGACCGCCTGGTCCTGGTGGGCTGGCGCAACGACTCGGGACGGATCGTCCTCCGCGACCTGACCGGCGACCGGGACCTGCCTGCCCTGGAGCCCCGCGGCTATCACGTGGCGGACGTCGGCGCGGTCCAGGACGACGCGGGCCTCACGCTCGTGATCCAGGGCACGCATCAGTCGGGGCTGCGCTGTGACCAGGTCCTGCTCCGGCAGGACCGCATCGACCGGTGGTGGGAGGAACCACGGGCGTTCCCCGGGCAGCGGACGGCCTCCCCCGAAGCATCAACGAGGAAGACACGTCATGAAGCATGATCTCGTCGTGGTGGTTCCGGGCATCATGGGCACCTCGCTGTCCCGGGACGGGGAAGACGCCTGGAACACCAGCCTCGCGATGCTGCGCGACGCGCTCACCTCCCGGGCGGGGGTCGCCGAGCGGCTGCGTCTCCAGGACGGCATCGGCGACGGAGAGCCGGAGCCCCGCTACGCACTCGAGGTCGGGGAGCCCATCAGGACGTTGCGGCAGTTGCCCGGCTGGGGAAGACACGGCGGGCACGCGCATCTCGCCAGGCACCTGGGGATCGATCGGGAACGTCTGGTGACCTTTCCCTACGACTGGCGGCTGAGCAACCGCAACTCGGCGGAGAAGCTGAGGCAGTTCGTGGACGAGCACCTCGACCGGTGGCGAACGACCGCCGATCCGCGCAGGTACCCGGAGGCACGGGACGCCAAGGTGATCCTTCTGTGCCGCTCCATGGGAGGCCTGGTCGCCCGGTACTACCTGGAGGTGCTGGGCGGCCGGCGGGAGACCAGGGCGGTCGTCACCCTGGGCACGCCGTACCGCGGCAGCCTGAAGGCGATGCGCATGCTGACCGGTCACGCGTCCGGCGCCATGAGGCCGTGGCGTTCGCTCATCCGTGAGGTGTGCTCGACCTATCCGTCCATCGGCCAGCTGCTGCCCACCTACGAAGTGGTGGAGCACTCGGCCTTCGGCCGGATCCCGCTCCAGGCCGTCGCGCCGGTGGAGGGGATCCCGGCCGCGATGCTGGACGACGCGGCCCGGTTCGCCTGGCAGATCGAGAGGGCGGTGGAGGAGAACGAGAGGAAGGGCGTGCCGTCGTACGACCTGCTCGTCGTGGGCGGGGACAAGCATCCCACCACGTACGGAGTGCGCCACGGAGCGGACGAGTCGCTCGAGTATCTCCACCGTGTGTCGGGCAGCCCGTGGGGGGCCGCGGACTGGTGGGGCGACAGCACGGTGTCGCGGCACTCCGCCCAGCCGCTCATGGACGACGAGAACACCCGGACGCAGTGGTGCTCCTTCCGGCACGCGTCCATGTTCGACGCCGCGCGCGTCAGGGAGCAGATGCGCAACGTGTGCGACGGACGCCCCCTGCTGCAGGACCTGGCCGACGACTACGAGACGGGCATCGACCTGCCGGACACCGTGATGGCGGGAGAGGAGTTCGAGGTGGTGGCCGTCCGGGCCGACGCGGCCATGCGGCTGGTGGTCAGGCAGGTGACCGAGGACGGCCGGGTCCTGGCGGAGACGCCCATGAAACCGTGCGGCGACGGGGAGTTCCGGGTGGCCCTGCGGCTGGAGCCCGGCCTGTGGAGGCTCCAGGTGGCGTCGGGGAGCTGCGACTACGAGTGCAGCGACACCGTGCTGGCCCTGTAGCCGCTCCCGGACGCTGACGCTGACTGACCACCTCGTGGGCCCCTGCCGGCAGTCACCGCGGTCACCGCCGCCGGCGCGCCGGCGGTGGCGCTGTGGCAGGCGTTCGGACGCTGAGCGGCGCGGGTGGGACGGCGAGGCGCCGGGGATCACGGCCTGGCGTCCTGTCCGAGCCGCAGGTGATGCAGCAGGAGTAACGCGGCCGCCATGTTGGCGGCCGGGACCTCCCCGCGGGCGACCAGGTCGGGGACGAGCTTGAGCGGGACCCATTCCCGGCGCTCCGACTCGAAGTCGTCCACGGGATGGCCGACGTACGTGCCCTCGTCGGCCCAGTAGACGTGGTGCCGGGCGTCGGTGAGGCCGTTGGAGGGCTCCACGCTCATCAGGTGGTGCAGCGGTCCGGGCCGCCAGCCGGTCTCCTCCTCCAGTTCCCTGGCCGCCGCCACCGCGACGTCCTCGCCGTCCTCGACGACGCCGGCGGCGAGTTCCCAGCCCCAGCTGTCGGTGATGAAGCGGTGCCGCCACAGCAGGAGGACCTCGTCGGCCTCGTTCACGACCGTGGCCACGGCCACGGGGCGCATCCGTATCAGGAAGTGGTCGAGGTGCCGGCCGTCCGGCAGGGCGACATCGGCGAGATTGACGCTGAACCAGCGATTTGCGTACACATTCTGTTCGCTCTCTTTCGTCCACTGCACGGTTCTGCCACCTTTCCTTGAGTAGGTGGCAATATCGCAGCAGCGGCGTCCCGGCAGCAGGCGTACGACGGCCGCTCACGGCGCAGGGGCGGGCGCGGAGGGTGTTCCTACAGGGGGACGCGCAGGGCACCGTCGATCAGTTCGGCGGCCTCGTCCGTGCCCGCGCACCCGCTGTTCACCAGGTGCTCGCGCACCGCCCGCAGCCGGTCGCGCAGCCGCTGGGACTCCATGCCCCGGGCCTGCTCCGCCATCCGTACGGCGGTGGCGACCGCCTTGTCGGCGTTGCCCTGGCGCAGTTCGATCGTGCTGAGCATGGCGAGCCGGTGCACGCGCCCCCGGTCGTGCGCCGGGGTGTCGACGGCGGCCGCCGCGTGCTCCCCGGCCGCCGCGAGTTCCCCGAGGCTCAGCAGCGCCTCCGCCACCTGGACGTTGACCAGTCCGGGCTGGACGTAGCCGGTCTCGTCGGGCTCGTACCCGCGCCGGATGCGCTCGGCGGCCTGCTCGGCCCGGCGGATGCAGGCCAGCGCGCTGCTGCCGTCGCCCAGGTGCGCGTACGCCTTCGCCTGCATCGCGTACAGGTCGGAGGCGAGCGCCGGGGTGATGTGCCGTCCGGCGGCCCGCAGCGCGGCCTCGGCGAAGGCGACGGCCTGCCGGAACTCCCGCAGGAACAGCGCCTGGTTGACCAGCAGCGCGATGACGTAGGCGCCGAGCCCCCGGTCGCCGCTGGCCTTGGCCAGCCGCAGCGCCTGGTGGAAGTAGCGCTGGGCGAGGCCGTGCGCGTCGGAATCGTACGCGCAGATCCCGGCCACCGCCACCAGGCCCCCGGTGGCCCGGTGCAGCTGCCGTCCGGTGGCGTCGGTGTAGCTGCCCCGCAGCAGCGGCGCGGCCTCGGAGTTGAGGAAGCCGACGATGCGGGCGCGGGTCGCGATGCCGCCGGCCTTGCGGTACATCTGCTCGTAGTGCGCGCGGGCGCAGCGCACCGTCTCCAGGTCGGCCGCCGTGACCCGGTGCCGCCCGCCGCGGGAGACGTCCGTGTCCTCGGGCGGGTTCTCCCACTCCCACACCGGCATCACGGCGGGCGTGCCGGTGAGCGCGGGGGCGCCGAGGATGTGCGGGCGCTGCTGCTGGTCGGAGCGCCACAGGGCGGTCGCCCGCTCCACGAACCCGGAGAGCGAGCCGGTGTGCGGGGCGGCCGGTTCGCCGGGCACGCCGAGGCCGATGTCGTCGAGCGTGACGGGTCGGTGCAGCCGGGCCGCGAGGACCTCGCAGATCAGGTCGGGCACCTGACCGCGCGGCCGCTGCCCCTTCAACCACCGCGCCACGGCGGTGTGTTCGTACCTCAGTGCGAGCCCACGTGCCCGCCCCGCCTGGTTCACGTGCGCGGCCAGTCCCGCGTGCGAGATCCCGGCCTCGTCGAGGATCGCGTCGAGCAGGGTGTTGGGCTGCATGGGTGCCCCCCGGTGAATCGCTGCCGACAGCGTAGTGCGTCGGTCTTCACACGGGGTGTGAACGGAGTGCGCGCATCCGCAGCGTGTGCGCGCTGTCGCGGAGAGTTCCGGACCGGTTGACTGAAGGGCCTCGAAAGAGGCCGGCCGGGCCGCCGGCTCCCCCTCGTACAGTGCGGCGGCCCGTATCCACGCCGTCCGCCCAGCTGCCTGCCCGACACTCCGTGGCGGGGCGGACGGCTCCGCCGGCTTCAATGGTTTCGACTCGTCGCCGTTCGGTGTGCGGGTGCGTTGTCGACTGCGGGCAGTCGGTGGCTGGTCGCGCAGTTCCCCGCGCCCCTTTTCAGGGGCGCGGGGAACTGCGCGAGCGACCACGACGTACCCGCAGCCGCCGAACCGGCGGAAACCCCACGCCCCTTGGGCGAACCGCGGCCCTAACTGCGCAGCACCGCTCCGACCCGCTCGCCCGCGAGGGCAACCGCCGCGTCGCGGGCGGCCGACGCCTCGTCGACCGTCAGCGTCCGGTCCCCCGCGCGGAAGCGCAACGCGTACGCCAGCGACTTGCGCCCCTCGCCGAGCTGCTCCGCGTTGTCGTACACGTCGAACAGCCGGATGGACTCCAGCAGTTCACCCGCGCCCTCACGCAGCGCGGCCTCGACCTCCGACGCCGGGACGAACTCCTCGACGACCAGGGCGACGTCCTGCGTGGCGACGGGGAACGTGGAGATGCCCGGTGCCTGCGGGGTGTCGTCGCCGACCCGCTGCACCGCGTCCAGGTCCAGCTCCATCGCGCAGGTGCGCGCGGGCAGGCCCAGCGTCTTCAGGACCCGCGGGTGCAGCTCACCCGCGTGCCCGATCACCCGCTCCTCGCCGTCCAAGGTGACGAACAGCTCGGCGCAGCGGCCCGGGTGCCACGGACCGTACTGGCCCTTGCGGACGCCCAGTTCGGCACCGGCCTCGCGGGCGACGGTCCGGGCGGCCTCGACCGCGTCGGCCCAGTCGGCCGGACGGCCCCTGCCCCACCAGCCGGCCTGCTCGCGGGCGCCGGCCAGGACCACGGCGACGTGCCGGGGCTGGTCGGGCAGCGCGGCGTCCAGCGCGGCGAGGTCGTCCGCGCTGGGGCGGCGGTCGACCGGCAGGTTCGCGGCGACGCGCTGCTCGTCGCGCGGGTGGAAGACCAGGCCCGTCTCGAAGAGCGCCAGGTCGTGCGCGCCCCGGCCGTCGTTGCGGCGCAGCGCGCCCAGCAGGCCCGGCAGCAGCGAGGTCCGCAGCGCGGGCTCCTCGTCGCTGAGCGGGTTGACCAGCCGGACGACGCGGCGGGCCGGGTCGTCGGCGTCGAGTCCGAGCTGGTCGAAGACCTGCTCGCTCACGAACGGGTAGTTCAGCGCCTCGACGTAACCGGCTCCGGCCAGGGCCCGTCCGACGCGGCGGTGCAGCCGCTGGCGGGGGGTGAGGCCGCGGCCCGCCGGGGGCCGGGGCAGCGTGGAGGGCAGGTTCTCGTAGCCCTCCAGGCGGATGACCTCTTCGGCCAGGTCGTTGATGTCGTCGAGGTCGGGCCGCCACGACGGAACCGTGACGATCAGCTCGTCCTGGCCGTACACGTCGCAGCCGACCTCCTGGAGGCGGCGTACCACGGTCTCGCGGCCGTAGGCCACGCCCGCGACCTTGTCCGGGTGGTCGGCCGCCACGGTGATCGTGTGCGGCGCGTGCGGGGCGCTGATCTCGGTGACGCCGGACTCGGCGGTGCCGCCCGCGAGCAGCACCAGCAGGTCGACGGTGCGCTGCGCGGCAGCGGCGGCGGCCTGCGGGTCGACGCCGCGCTCGAAGCGGCGGGACGCCTCCGAGGACAGCTTGTGCCGGCGGGCGGTGCGCGCGACGGACACCTGGTCGAAGTGGGCGGCCTCGATGACCACGTCGCTCGTCGCGTTCCCGCCGTTCTCGGCGGCGTCGTGGTCGGCGATCTCCGTGTTGGCGCCGCCCATGACACCGGCGAGGCCGATCGGGCCGCGGTCGTCGGTGATGACCAGGTCCTCGGCGTGCAGCTTCCGCTCGACCCCGTCCAGGGTGACGATCTTCTCGCCCTCCTGGGCCCGGCGCACGCCGATGGTGCCCTGGACCAGTGAGCGGTCGTAGGCGTGCAGGGGCTGGCCCAGCTCCATCATCACGTAGTTGGTGACGTCCACGGCCAGCGAGATCGGGCGCATGCCGACCTTCTGCAGGCGCCGCTGGAGCCAGATCGGCGAGCGGGCCTCGGCGCCGAGACCGGTCACGGTGCGGGCGGTGAAGCGGTCGCAGCCGATGGGGTCGGCGATCTTCACCGGGTAGCCGTAGGCGTTGGGCCCGGGCACGTCGAGCAGGGCCGGGTCGCGCAGCGGCAGGCCGTAGGCGATGGCGGCCTCGCGGGCGACGCCGCGGATGGACAGGCAGTCGCCGCGGTTGGCGGTGACGGCGATGTCCAGCACCTCGTCGACCAGTTCCAGCAGCTCGATGGCGTCCTTGCCGACCTCGGTCTCCGGCGGCAGCACGATGATGCCGTGGGTGCCGTCGTCGCCCATGCCCAGCTCGTCGCTGGAGCAGATCATGCCGTGGGACGTCTTGCCGTAGGTCTTGCGGGCGCTGATCGAGAAGCCGCCGGGCAGGGTGGCGCCGGGCAGGACCACGACGACCTTGTCGCCGACGGAGAAGTTCCGGGCGCCGCAGACGATCTCCTGGGGCTCACCGGTGCCGTTGGCCTGGCCGACGTCGACCGTGCAGAAGCGGATCGGCTTCTTGAAGCCCTCCAGCTCCTCGATGGTCAGCACCTGGCCGACGACGAGGGGGCCCTTGAGGTCGGCGCCCAGGTGCTCGACGGTCTCGACCTCCAGACCGGCCGAAATCAGCTTGGCCTGCACGTCGCGGCCGGTCTCGGTGGCCGGCAGGTCGACGTACTCCCGCAGCCAGGAAAGCGGGACCCGCATCAGATCTCCATCCCGAACGGCCGGGTGAACCGGACGTCACCCTCGACCATGTCTCGCATGTCTTCGACGTTGTGGCGGAACATCAGCATCCGCTCGATGCCGAACCCGAAGGCGAAGCCGCTGTACTTCTCCGGGTCGATACCGCAGGCGGTGAGCACCCGCGGGTTGACCATGCCGCAGCCGCCCAGCTCGATCCAGCCCTCGCTGGAGCAGGTGCGGCAGGGCCGGTCGGGGTTGCCGACGGACGCGCCCTTGCAGACGTAGCAGAGCATGTCCATCTCGGCGGACGGCTCGGTGAAGGGGAAGAAGTTCGGCCGCAGCCGGGTCTTCATCTCCGCGCCGAACAGCGACTGGACCATGTGGTCCAGGGTGCCCTTGAGGTCCGCCATGGTCAGGCCCTCGTCGACGGCGAGCAGCTCGACCTGGTGGAAGACGGGGGTGTGGGTGGCGTCCAGCTCGTCGGTGCGGTACACCCGGCCGGGGCAGATCACGTACACCGGCAGCTCACGCGTGAGCGCGGAGCGGATCTGCACCGGCGAGGTGTGGGTGCGCAGCACGACGCCGGACTCGGCGCCGTCCTCCGGGCCCTGCACGAAGAAGGTGTCGGCCTCGCCGCGGGCCGGGTGGTCCGGGCCGATGTTGAGGGCGTCGAAGTTGAACCACTCGGCCTCGGCCTCGGGGCCCTCGGCGACCTCGTAGCCCATGGCGACGAAGATGTCCTCGATGCGCTCGGAGAGCGTGGTGAGCGGGTGGCGGGCGCCGGCCGGCACCCGGTCGTAGGGCAGCGTGACGTCCACGGCCTCCTCGACCAGGACGCGCGCGTCGCGCTCGGCCTCCAGCTCGGCCTGGCGGGCGGCCAGCGCCTTGTTCACGGCACCGCGGGCCATGCCGACCCGCTTGCCGGCCTCGGCCTTGGCGTGCGGGGGCAGGGCGCCGATCTCGCGGTTGGCCAGCGACAGCGGGGAGGTGCCGCCGGTGTGGGCGACCTTGGCCTCCTGGAGCGCGTCGAGGGAGTCCGCGGCGGCGAAGGCGGCGAGCGCCTCGTCCCGCATGCGCTCGATCTCTTCCGGTTTCAACGCCTCGACCTCGACTGGGTCGTACGACTTATTCGGTGCCGACATCTCTTCCCGTGCTTCCGATTGGCTGGCTGGGACGCCCCGTCTACGGTCCTCAGACGGCGCGGAGACGCTTCGTCGACGCTTCGTCTGCGGATCTGGACGCAAAGGTGCCAAAGACCGAGTCTAACGGGGCGGTGGAACGCTGATGACGCCCGTGGGGGGCGCCGGCTGCCTCTGGGTGCTGCTCAGGTGAGGTACGCCGGTGCCGCCACGGGCAACGTAAATCGGAACTGCGCGCCGCCGCCGGGGGCGCGGCCGACCGTGATGGTGCCGCCGTGGGCCTCGACGATGCCCTTGACGATGTACAGCCCGAGCCCGGTGCCGCCGCGCTTGCTGCCCCGCCAGAAGCGGGTGAAGACGCGGTTCATGGATTCCTCCGGGATGCCCGCCCCCTCGTCGCTCACCGTGACCGACGTGCCGGTGTCCTCCCCCTCGCGGGGGGACGCCGTGGGCGTGACGTCAATGGTGACGGTTCCCTCGCCGTGCCGCACGGCATTTTCCAGCAGGTTGCTCAGCACCTGGTCGACCTTGTCGGGGTCGGCCCACAGGTCGGGCAGCGGCTGGGCGAGGCGGAGCAGGAACCGGTCGGCCGCCAGGCCGGCGGCGACGTACGCCTGGATGTGCCGGCCGACGGCCGCGCCGATGTCGACGGGCTGGCGGCGCACCTCCAGGCGGCCGGAGTCGATCCGGGAGATGTCGAGCAGCTCGGCGATGAGCCGGGTGACCCGGTCGGCGTCGGCGTCGACGGTCTCCAGCATCAGCCGCTTCTGGTCGTCGGTGAACCTCTCCCACTTGGCCAGCAGCGTGGCCGTGAAGCCCTTGACGGAGGTGAGCGGGGAGCGCAGTTCGTGGGCGACGGTGGCGATCAGCTCGGCGTGGCTGCGCTCGGTGCGGCGCCGGGCCTCGGTGTCGCGCAGGGTGACGACGACGCGGTGGACGGGGCCGAGGCGTTCGGTGCGGACGTAGCGGGCGGTGACCAGGACCTCCCGGCCGCCGGGGAGCAGCAGGTTGCGCTCGGGCTGGCGGACGCGGATGGCGAGGCCGCCGTAGGGGTCGGTGAGCTGCCACCAGCGGCGGCCCTCCAGGTCCTCCAGGGGCAGGGCGCTCTCCAGGGGCTGTCCGAGGGCTTGGGCGGCAGGGGTGGCGGTGATCCGGACGGCGGCCGCGTTGAAGCAGACCACCCGGCCGTGCTCGTCGGCGACGACCAGGCCGTCGGGCAGCTGGTCCGGGTCGATGCCGAGGTCGGCGGGATCGGCGGGCGGGCGGGGCGCGGGCGGGCGCGGCACCTGGTGTGCTCCCGGTGCGCTGCTCGTGCCGACGCTCATCCCCGTACCCCACCTCTCAACCGCGCAGGGGCCTTGAGCTGGTCACCCTACTAGCTCTCGGTGACGGAGCGGCACCCTCCGGCGGCGCGCTGTGCACGCGCCGACGCGTAGAGACATACGGCGGCGGCGGTCGCGAGGTTCAGACTCTCCGCCTTCCCGTGGATCGGGACACGCAGGACGGCGTCGGTGAGGGCGCGGGTCTCCTCCGGGAGCCCCCAGGCCTCGTTGCCGAACACCCAGGCGGTGGGCCCGCCCATGGTGCCCGCGTCCAGCTCGGCGTCGAGGTCGTCCGCACCCGCACCGTCGGCGGCCAGCACCCGCACCCCCGCCTCCCGCAGCCCGGCGACGGCCCGCTCGACGGGGACGCCGACGGCGACCGGCAGGTGGAAGAGGGAGCCGACGGAGGCGCGTACGGCCTTGGGGTTGTACAGGTCGACGGAGGCGTCGGTGAGCACGACCGCCTCGGCGCCCGCGGCGTCGGCGCAGCGCAGCACGGTCCCGGCGTTGCCGGGGTCCCTCACGTGCGCGAGGACGGCGACCAGCTTGGGCCGGGCGGCGAGGATCTCCTCGAACGGCGTGTCCAGGAACCGGCAGACCCCGACCAGGCCCTGCGGGGTGACGGTGGTGGAGATGTCCTCGATGACCGCGTCGGCGGCCAGGTGCACCCGGGCACCCACCTCCCGGGCGGCCCCCACGATGTCGGCGTACCGCTCCGCGGCCTCGACGGTGGCGAACAGCTCGACCAGCGTCTCCCCGTACCCCGCGGCCTCCCGCACGGCCTGCGGCCCCTCGGCCAGGAACAGCCGCTCCTTCCCCCGGAAGTTCCGCTTCCCCAGCCGCCGAGCGGCAGCGACACGGGGGGACCGGGGAGAGATCAGCTCGGGGCTGCCAGGTCGCACTCTTGCTCACCTTCACATTTGAATCAACGCGGACTGCAACGCGCCCCCCAGGGGCGCGGGGAACTGCGCGACCAGCCACAACGAGCCCGCAGCCGAGAACGGACAGGACCGGGCGGCAACCGAAGGGACCCGCAGGCTCCAGCCTGCGGGTCCCTTCAACTACGGCTCAAGCCGGCGCAGCGTCACGCCGCCTTCGGCGCGTTCACATCGCTCGGCAGCGCCTTCTGCGCGACCTCGACGAGCGCGGCGAACGCGTTCGGGTCGTTGACGGCCAGCTCGGCGAGGATCTTGCGGTCGACCTCGACGTTGGCGGCCTTCAGGCCCTGGATGAAGCGGTTGTACGTGATGCCGTTGGCGCGGGCAGCGGCGTTGATGCGCTGGATCCACAGCTGGCGGAAGTCACCCTTGCGCTTCTTGCGGTCGTTGTAGTTGTAGACCAGCGAGTGGGTGACCTGCTCCTTGGCCTTGCGGTACAGACGCGAACGCTGACCGCGGTAGCCGGAGGCCTGCTCGAGGATCGCCCGGCGCTTCTTGTGGGCGTTGACTGCCCGCTTGACGCGTGCCACTTGTTAACTCCTTGTAGCGGGGCCGCGGTGGTCCTCACGCGGCCCGGTATCGATTGGGTCCCGGTCCTGCCGTACGGCGCTCAGTGGCGCCCGTACGTCACTTGCCGAGAAGCTTCTTGATCTTCGCGGCGTCGCCCGGGGCCATCTCGGCGTTGCCGGTGAGGCGACGCGTCACGCGGGACGACTTGTGCTCGAGCAGGTGGCGCTTGCCGGCGCGCTCACGGAGCACCTTGCCGGAGCCGGTGATCTTGAAGCGCTTGCTGGCACCGCTGTGCGACTTGTTCTTCGGCATAGCGCCGTTCTCTCCTCGTCGGTGGCGCTCCGGTGCCCGGTCGTGAAACCGGGCACGGTTGGAGCGTCGCTCTGGTATCGGTTGTGTCCTGGGGACTGGCGGTCCCCCGGGGTCACGCTTCGGCGGGTGCCTCGGCCGGAGCCTCGGCTTCCGCGCCGTCGGCCTCCGCGGCGTTCTGCGACTTGCCGGGGTTCGCCTTCGCGTCCGCCTTGCGCGCTTCCTGCGCCTGGCGGGCCTCGGCCATCGCCTCGGTCTTCTTCTTGTGCGGACCGAGGACCATGATCATGTTCCGGCCGTCCTGCTTCGGGTTCGACTCCACGAAGCCGAGGTCCTGGACGTCCTCCGCGAGACGCTGCAGCAGTCGGTAGCCGAGCTCCGGCCGGGACTGCTCGCGACCACGGAACATGATCGTGATCTTGACCTTGTCGCCCTGCTTGAGGAACCGGACGACGTGACCCTTCTTGGTGTCATAGTCGTGCGGGTCGATCTTCGGCCGGAGCTTCATCTCCTTGATGACCGTGTGCGCCTGGTTCTTGCGCGCCTCACGGGCCTTCATGGCCGACTCGTACTTGAACTTCCCGTAGTCCATGAGCTTGCACACGGGCGGACGGGCGTTCGCCGCGACCTCGACGAGGTCGAGGTCGTACTCCTGCGCAAGCTCCAGGGCCTTGGCAAGCGGGACAATCCCGACCTGCTCGCCGCTGGGACCGACAAGTCGCACCTCGGGAACGCGAATCCGGTCGTTGATGCGGGGCTCGGCGCTGATGGATCCTCCTCGGTAGCACCACGCGACGGTCTGGCGGACAGCCGCGTAACGTCTGTGTTCGATAGACCTAACCGCGCCGGCACACAAAAAATGCCCCGGACGATCACAGGCGGGGCTCCTCGAACTGCTACCGGAGCACCGCCGCGGTGACCGCGGGGCGCGATTTCGGGCTGGTCGCCGCCGCTGGGACGGGACCGCCTGACCGGTGACCCGCCGTCGGCAGGACGGCCAGGTGGGAGTTCGAAGCCTCCACTTGTGGGCCGGACCCGCTGCCGTGGGCGTGCGTGTCCGACCGGTCGTTACACAAGGTTAGCAGCTCGGCCGGGGAAGGGCTAACCGAGTCCGAGTGGGGCCCGCTCCCCGGCTGCGCCTATCGTGTGCGGCATGAGTGAGACCCCTCCCGAATCCTCGGCGAACCCCGACTTCGACGCCATGACCCGCGACATCGCCGAGGTCCCGGCGGTCGAGGTGATCGTGACGGTCGCCGTCAACCTGATGAGCGCCGCCGCCGTGAAGCTGGGCCTGACGGAGGAGGGCGAGGACCACAAGGACCTGGACGAGGCCCGCAAGCTGGTGCACGCGCTGGCCGGTCTGCTGGACGCGACCGCGACCGAGATCAGCTCCTTCCACGCGGCACCGCTGCGCGACGGCCTGAAGTCGCTCCAGCTCGCCTTCCGCGAGGCCTCGCTGGTCCCGGACGAGCCGGGCCAGGGCCCCGGCGAGAAGTACACGGGCGCGGTCTACGGCTGACCGCCGCCCCGAGTCGTCACCGCACGTACAAGGGCTCGCCCGGCGGCGTCGCCCCGGCCGGCAGCAGTGCCAGGTCGAGGCCGCGCACCAGGCGGGCCCTCAGTGTGTCGTCGGCGGCCAGCCGCCCGGCGACGGCGCGGGCGGCCTTCGCCGCGTCGGCGTCCGGGTCCAGGACCAGCGCGAGCGTGCCGTCGGCGCGTCCCGGCCCGAGGTGGGCGCGGAGCACGGCGGGCTCGTCGGCCAGGGCGGCGCGCACGGCCCGGGCCACGGCCGGGTCCGCCAGCGGGTCGGTGGTCGTACGTCCCTCGGCCAGTGCCAGCAGCACCGCTCCGGTCAGCTCGAACGGCACCGGCCCGGCCAGGTCCAGTACGACGGTGTCCGCCTTCTCGTGCGCGGCGGCCTGCAGCGCCTGGTGCACGGGTACGGCGACGGGGCGGGCCGCGGGGTCCCAGCGGGCGAGCGACTGAGTGGACGTGAAGGCGGGCAGCGCGGTGCGGTCACCGGCCTTCAGCGTCGGCACGGCCATGTCGCTGGTCTTCTCGCGGCGCAGCCCGTTCTCGTCCTCCTCCAGCTCGCCGAGTACGGCGACGACGGGTACGAGCAGCCGGGCACCCTTGAGCGCCGCCAGGACCGGGCCGACGGCGGCGCGGTCCTCGGCCCAGGCGGCGAGCGCGGCGCTCAGCCGGGGGTCGGCGGAGCCGTCGTCGTCGGAGAAGGCGGAGTCGGGGATGTTCTTGTTCGCCACGGTCACGACCCTATCGGGGGGCGCGCACGGCGTTCCTCACCGCCCTCTCAGGGACATCTGACCGGGATTTAACCTCCGCCCAACAGCGCGCACAGCAACCGCGTGGACGATCGCGGCCATGGCATCCTCCAGAGCCCGGCGGGCGCGGCGGGCCCCGCGGCGGCGTACCCCGGTGTGGTCGGCCCTGGTCGCGTTCGCCGTCGTCGGTGCCACGGCCACCGGCGCGGTGTACTGGCAGGGCCACGCACGCCCGGGCGCGGACGGCGCCGTATCGTCGTCGTCCTCGGCACCCTCGGGCGGGGAGGCGGCGGTGGAGACGGTCGAGCCGGCGGAGCCGGTGGTGGACGACGACGCGCGACTGGCCGCGGCCATGGCGTCGGTGACGGTGCCGGACGGCGCCGAGGTGTCGGTGGCGGTGCTGGACCCGGACTCGGGCGGGAGCGCCTCGTACGGCACCGGCGCCTTCGACACGGCGAGCATCGTCAAGGTCGACATCCTGGCGGCGCTGCTGCTCCGGGCGCAGGACGCGGGGCGTTCCCTCACCGCGTCGGAGAAGGCGTACGCCACCGCGATGATCGAGAACAGCGACAACGACTCGGCGTCGGCGCTGTGGGAGGCAATCGGGACGGCCGACGGGCTCGACGCCGCGAACGCACGCTTCGGGCTGACCGGCACCGAGGGCGGCGAGGGTCCGCTGTGGGGCCTGACCCGGACCACCGCCGCCGACCAGGTCGTGCTGCTGCGGCAGATCTTCGTGGCGGAGGGGTCGGCGTTGAGCGAGGCGTCGCGGACGTATGTGCGCGGGCTGATGGAGCGGATCGCGGACGGTCAGCGGTGGGGCGTGTCGGCGGCGGCCGACGCGGCCGGCGGGACGGACGGTTCGGCGTGGGCGCTGAAGAACGGCTGGCTGCAGCGCAGCACCACCGGACTGTGGGTCGTCAACAGCATCGGGCGGGTGGAGAGCGGCGGCCACGGCTACCTGGTGGCGGTGGTGTCGCGGGGCAGCGGTACGCAGGCGGAGGGGATCTCGCTGACCGAGGCGGCGGCGCGGGCGGCGGTGTCGGTGTTCACGGACGAGGCGGCCTAGGAACCTCTCCGGCTGGTCAGAAGTCGTCGCGGCGTTCGCGGCGCCCCCGCCACAGGACCACGGCCGCGACCACCAGGACGCCGCCCGCGCTGCCCGCCAGGGGCGCGGCCCAGGCGGAGGTGGCGTCGTCGGAGGCGGGGGCGTCCGGTCCCGGGCCGAAGTAGTCGTCGCCGTACGCCGCCGCCTTCAGGCCCTCCGGCTTCAGCCGTCCGGCCGCCTCGATGGCGGCGGCCGGGTCGACGAAGCCGAAGCCGCGCGAGTCGTCGCGGCCCTCGGCCGGGGCGTTGCGGGCGGTGTCCTCCAGGACGTCCTTGACCTGGGCCGGGGTGAGGTCCGGGTGGGCCGCCTTCACCAGGGCGGCGGCGCCGGAGACGAAGGCGGAGGCGGCGCTGGTGCCCCAGCCCTCGTAGTAGCGGTGGTCGGGGTCGGCGATGATCACGTCGACGCCGGGGGCGCTGACCGTGGCGTACCAGCGGCGGGTGGAGAAGGAGGCGCGGGTGCCGTAGCGGTCGACGGCGGTCGCCGCGATCACGCCCGGGTAGGCGGCCGGGTAGGAGATGTGGTCGCCCTTCTCGCCGCCGTTGCCGGCCGAGGCGACGACGACCACGCCCTTCTTCAGGGCGTACTGGATGGCCTCGTCCTCGGCCGGCTCGGGGTGGGCGGAGGCGGAGTCGTCGCCCAGGGAGAGGTTGATGATGTCGGCGCCGTGGTCGGCGGCCCACCGGATGCCCTCGGCCAGGGCGTTGCCGCGGGTCTTGCGGGCCTTGGCACGGGAGGGGTCGCCGTCCTCCAGGATCACCCGCAGGGGGAGGATCTTGGCCTCCGGGGCGATGCCCATGACGCCCTCGGCGTTGCCGGCGCCGTGTCCGTGGCCGGCGATGATCCCGGCCATGGCGGTGCCGTGCCGGGCCCAGGAGCGGTCGCCCTCGCTCGCGCCGAAGCCGACCAGGTCCTTGCCGGTGAGGACGTTGCCGGTCAGGTCGGGGTGGTCGGCCTCGACGCCGGTGTCCAGGACGGCGACGGTGACGCCCGCGCCCTTGGTGGTGCGCCACGCCTCCTGGGTGTGCATGGCGTCCAGGGCCCACTGCTGGGCGCGGATGCCGTCGGCGTGCGCGGCGGGGGCCGGGACGAGGGCGAGGGCGGCGGCGAGGAGCAGGCTCAGGGCGCCGGTCCCGCGGCGGAGGTCGGCGGGGGTCACGACGGGTGCTCCGTGGGTGCGCCGACGTGTCCGCGCAGGGCGCGTTCGACGCGGTCGGCGAGGCCCTGCGCCTCGTGGCCGAGACCGGCCTGGGCGGGCGCCGACGCGGCGCCGGACTCGACGGCCTCCTCGGCGGGTTCGGGTTCGTCGACGGTGCGGCCGTCGGCCCAGCCGGACACGGCGTAGACGACGACGGGGGCATCGGTGAGGACGGACACGGTCCAGGCGGCGCGCTGCGGTGCGCCGAAGTCCGCGGCAACGGTGTCCTTGGCCGCGTACGGCAGCGGCATGAGGTCCTCCCGGCGGCCCAGGCCCTCCTTCTCGAACCGGTCCGCCAGCGCGGTCATGGCGGCGGCGTCGGCCTTGGTGAAGAGCAGACCGACGGTGGTGACGTAGCTCTGGGTGGCGTCGGTGTAGGTGGCGCGCAGCAGGCGGGAGCACCCGACCGGGTCGAGCACCTTGGCGAGGAGCCGGTCGAAGGCGCCGGCGCAGTCGCCGTCCGGGGCGACGGCGACCCGCGTCCAGGTGCGGTCGGCTCCGCCGGGTCCCGCGCCCTTGCCCTGGACGGTGGGCGGGAACAGCTGGTCGACGGGCACGCTGTGCCACAGGTCGCCGGCCGCGGTGTACGCGCTGCGCGCGCCCTCGTCCCCGGAGTCGTCGGCGAGCCAGCTGCCGGTGACCGCCCCGGTGAGGAGCCCCACCCCGAGCACGAGGCAGACGGCGGCGGCGACGGCCTGCGGCCGCGGACGCCCGCCGAGCGGACGCGGCCGGGCCGACCCGTCGTACCCCTCGGGCTCCCCGAACGAGACCCGGGGCCTTGGGTCGTGCGGGCTGCTCCAGGAGAGGGCCGGGTCGGGGGTGCGGGGGGCTGCGGGGCCGGAGGGCGGGACGGCTGCCCGGGGCGCGGGAACGTCCGTTGCGGCCACCGTCTCCGCTTCCGGCGCCGCCGGGACCGGGCGCAGGCGTGCGGTCGTCTCCGTCGGGGTCTGTGCGGGAGCGCCGGGACGGCGGGACGGTGCCACCGCCGCGCCACCGCCGCGCGGGGCGTCCCGGCCGACGGTCGGGGCGGCGTCGGGGAAGCGGGCGGAGGGGCTGGGCGGAGGGGCGGCGGCGTCGGCGGACCGGGAGTCGGCGAGCCGGAAGCGCGGGTAGCGGGTCCGGGCACCGGGACCCGTGGCGTCCCCGTCCCGGCCGTCGTCCGGGGCCGTGGACGCGCCCCCACGGCCGTCGCCGCCCGCCGTGGGCGCGGGCGCGCCGGCCCCGCCGGTACGCCGAGGCGCCCCGGGCTCCGCGGCCTCGCCGCGCTCCCCCGTCGGCGCCTGGGCCGGGCGGGGAGGAACACCGGGACGGGGCGGGGTCCCCGGGCGCGGCGGCACCGACGAACGCGGCACCGCCGCCCGGGACGAGACATCCGGACCCGACCCGGTCTCCGGGCCGGACGCGGCCTGGGCACCGGCCGACGTCCGCGCTCCGGAAGCGGCCCCCGGCCGGGGCTCGGACACCGAACGGGAAGCGCCACCGAAACCGGGCACCGACTCCGGTCCCGGCGCAGGCTCGCGCCCGGGACGGGGCGGTGCCGGCCGGCCGAACGACGTGGCGGGATCGGGCGCGGAGCCGGAACGGTCCGAGGGCTCCGGGCCGGGAGCCGCGTCCGGACCCCACGCCGACCCCGGCACCGGTGCGCCCCCGGCGGCGGCAGCCGGTCGGGGCGTCTCGTTCGTGCCCGGCGTGGGTGCGGAAGGCGGTCCGGGGTCCGTGTCCGGCGGCGCCTCGGGACGGGGCGGGGTCTGCGGGCGGGGCGGTGCTGCGGGGTGCGGGGGAAGGGCGGCGCGGCGCGCTTCCGTGCTCATGCACCCCCCGTTTCCTCGGGCCCCGGCCCGTCGCTCCGACACGGACCGGAGACGGTGGTCCCGGCCGCGGTCTCCTGCCCGGCCCGGCGCGGAACCGATCCGTCCCGGGCACGCATACCCGCTCGGGCGGACCGCCATCCCGGCGCGGGCTCCCGGCCCGGCCGCCGGGGTCGGGCCCGCCGTGCGTGCGCGTCACTCTACGGCGTGACCCCGCCGGAGGGGGAACCAGTCCGCCCGCCCGTGGCATTGGCCCGGATCGTCCCCCTACCCCGCGGTAATCCTGTCTGGCAGGCTGCCGTCATGACCGCACGCGCCGCCGACCGGGCCCGCTACGACCGGGCCACCGCCCATCTGGACGCCCCCGTGGCGATCGTGGACCTGGAGGCCTTCGACGCCAACGCGGACGACCTGGTCCGCCGGGCCGGCGGGAAGCCGGTCCGGGTCGCCAGCAAGTCCGTACGCTGTCGTGCGCTGCTGGAACGGGTCCTGGCCAGGGACGGCTTCGCGGGCGTGATGTCGTTCACGCTGGCCGAGTCCCTGTGGCTGGCGCGCTCCGGTTTCGAGGACGTGCTGCTCGCCTATCCGTCGGCGGACCGCGCCGGGTACGCCGAACTGACCGCCGATCCCAAGCTCGCCTCCGCCGTGACGGTGATGGTCGACGACGTGGCCCAGCTGGACCTCGTCGACGCGGCGCGCGACGGCGACGGCGGCCGGGAAGTCGTGCGGGTGTGTCTGGAGTTGGACACCTCGCTGAAGCTGCTCGGGGGCCGGGTGCGGGTCGGCGCCCGGCGCTCGCCGCTGCACTCCCCCGCCGAGGTCGCCGACCTGGCCCGCGCGGTGGCCCGTCGGCCCGGGTTCGAGGTCGTCGGCATCATGGCGTACGAGGGTCATGTGGCGGGGGTCGGGGACGCGGTGGCGGGGCGGCCGTTGCGGTCGCGTGCCGTGCGGCTGATGCAGGCCGCCGCCCGCCGGGAACTGGCCGAGCGGCGGGCGGCCGTGGTACGGGCGGTCCGCGCGGTGGTGCCCGGCCTGGAGTTCGTCAACGGCGGCGGTACGGGCAGCGTGCAGCACACCGCCGCCGAGGACGCGGTGACGGAGATCGCGGCCGGTTCGGGGCTGTACGTGCCGCGGCTGTTCGACAACTACACGTCGTTCAGCGGTCGTCCGGCGGCGCTGTTCGCCCAGCCCGTCGTACGGCGGCCGGGCGTCGGCGTGGTGACCGTGCTCGGCGGCGGCTATCCGGCCTCCGGCGCGGCCGGGGCCGACCGGCTGCCGGTGCCCTATCTGCCCGAGGGCCTGCGCTACGACCCCCAGGAGGGACCGGGCGAGGTGCAGACGCCGCTGCTGGGCTCGCCCGCCGACGACCTGCTGATCGGCGACAAGGTGTGGTTCCGGCACGCCAAGGCCGGGGAGCTGTGCGAGCGGTTCGAGGCGTTGCAGCTGGTGGAAGGGGACGCGGTGACGGCCACGGTGCCGACGTACCGGGGCGAGGGGCACACCTTCCTGTAGCGGGGCCCCTGTGCGGGCGGGTCAGTCCGTCGGGCCGATGCCGCTGCCCACGCCGCCGCCGGTGTCCGCGTCGCCGATGGGCCGGATACCCTTGGTGATCTTGTCCATGTCGGCCAGCGGCGGCCCGTCCTCGCCGGCGTCGAAGACGTAGCGGACGAGGATCGGGGACTCGGTGCCGACGGTGGAGGGGAACACCATCGACTGCACGTAGCCGCCGGGCCCCTCGGCCGTCCTCACCCGCCAGCGCACGTAGTACCCGGCGCGTCCGACGACCGCGACGGGGCCGGACGCCACCTCCTGGTGGGACTCGATGCCGCCGAAGGGCTTGTTGCCGATCAGGTCGCGGTCGTAGGCGTCGTCGGCCGCGTCCTCGATGTCCTGCTCGGCCAGGACCTTCGGGGAGGACTCGGCGTTCGCGGTGACGGTGCGGGAGACGACGAGGCCGTGCCGGCACACGCTGCCGTCGGCGGGGCAGTCGTAGGTGCCGTCGGTGGTCATCATGACGTCGTCCTCGGCGACGTACTTGGGCGGGACCCAGCCGTCCGGCAGCGGAAAGGTGACGCCGTTGAGCTGGTCCTCGACCACGGCCGGGTCGTCGGCGGAGGACGCGGACGCGGTCGGTGAGGGGGACGGCGGGTCGCTGACCGGCGCGGGGTCGGTGCTGGTCGCCGTGACCGGCGGGGTCTGCGTCCGCGGGCTGCCGCCGTCGTCCTCGCCCAGCACGAACACGCCGGTGACGATCGCCGCGACCAGTACGGCCGCGGCGACGGTGACGGCGACGGCCTTGCCGCGTCCGCCGGTGCCGGCCCCCTGGCCGAGTCCCGGACCGGGAGTCGGAGCGGGTGCCGGGGCGCCCACCGCGGGCCCGAATCCGACGGGCTCGGGGGCGCGGCGGTGCTCCGTCCAGGCCGTGCCGTCCCACCACCGTTCCTGGTGGGGGGCCGACGGGTCGCGGTACCAGCCGGGCGGCGGCGTCATGCTCATCCCGGCACTGTAGGACGCCGTGCCCGGGGTTCTACAGCGGTGTGACGTACGCCCCGGAGATCCCGCCGTCGACCAGGAAGTCCGTGGCGTTGACGAAGGAGGAGTCGTCGCTGGCCAGGAAGGCGACCGCGGCGGCGATCTCCTCGGCCTCGGCGAACCGGCCCACCGGGATGTGCACCAGGCGGCGCGCGGCCCGCTCCGGGTCCTTGGCGAACAGCTCCTGCAGGAGCGGGGTGTTGACCGGTCCCGGGCACAGCGCGTTGACGCGGATGCCCTCCCGGGCGAACTGCACGCCCAGTTCCCGGGACATGGCGAGGACCCCGCCCTTGGAGGCGGTGTACGAGATCTGCGAGGTGGCCGCGCCCATCCGGGCCACGAAGGACGCGGTGTTGATGATGGACCCCCGGCCCTGGCGGCGCATGTAGGGGATGGCTGCCTTGCAGCACAGGTAGACGGAGGTGAGGTTGACCTCCTGGACGCGCTTCCACGCCTCCAGCCCCGTCTCCAGGATGGAGTCGTCGTCGGGCGGCGAGATACCGGCGTTGTTGAACGCGACGTCGACGCTGCCGTAGGTGTCGTACGCCGCCGCGAACAGCGCCTCGACCTGCTCGGGGTCGGTGACGTCGGCCTTGACGAAGATGCCGCCGGTCGCCTCGGCCGCGGCCTTGCCCCGGGCCTCGTCCACGTCGCCGCAGACGACGTGGGCGCCCTCGGAGGCGAGCCTGCGGGCGGTGGCGAGTCCGATGCCGCTGCCCGCGCCCGTGACGACGGCGCTGCGGCCGACCAGGCGTCGGCAGATGATGTCCTCGGTCATGAGTGGCTAGGCCTCCGTGCTGATGAAGACGTTCTTGGTCTCGGTGAACGCGGTCAGCGCGTCCGGGCCCAGCTCGCGGCCGATGCCGGACTGCTTGAACCCGCCGAACGGTGTCCAGTAGCGGACGCTGGCGTGGGAGTTGACGGACAGGTTCCCGGCGCGCACCGCGCCCGACACGCGCAGGGCGCGGCCGACGTCCCGGGTCCACAGCGAGCCGGACAGGCCGTAGTCGGTGGCGTTGGCCAGGCGGATCGCGTCGGCCTCGTCGTCGAAGGGCAGGACGACGGCGACGGGGCCGAAGACCTCCTCGACGGCCACGGGCGCGTGCGGGTCGACGCCGGTGAGGACGGTCGGCGGGTACCAGAAGCCGGGCCCGCCCTCGGGTGCCTTGCCGCGGATGCCGGGGGCGTCGGCGGGGACGTGCGAGCGGACGCGCTCCAGCTGGGCGCGGGAGATCAGCGGGCCCATCTCGGTGCTCTCGTCGGCCGGGTCGCCGACCCGGACGGCCTCGATCGCGGGGGCGAGCAGTTCGAGGAAGCGGTCGTGCACGGACCGCTGGACGAGGATGCGGGTGCGGGCGCAGCAGTCCTGGCCGCTGTTGTCGAGGAAGGACATGGGTGCGGCGGCCGCGGCGGCCTCGATGTCGGCGTCGGCGAAGACGATGTTGGGGCTCTTGCCGCCGAGTTCGAGGGTGACGGGCTTGAGCAGGGCGGCGCCCTTGGCGGCCACCTGCCGGCCGACGGCCGTGGACCCGGTGAAGACGATCTTGGCGACGTCCGGGTGTTCGACGAGCGCGTCGCCCGCGACCGGGCCGTGTCCGGGCAGCACCTGGAACAGGCCCTCGGGCAGGCCCGCAGCCAGGGCGAGTTCGGCCAGGCGGAGCGCGGTGAGCGGGGTCGTCTCGGCGGGCTTGAGGAGGACCGCGTTGCCCGCTGCGAGCGCCGGTGCCGTGGCCCAGGCGGCGATCGGCATCGGGAAGTTCCAGGGGGCGATGACGCCGACGACACCGAGGGGTTCGAGGAGCGTGACGTCCAGGCCTCCCGCGACCGGGATCTGGCGTCCGGTGAGCCGCTCCACTCCCCCGGCGGCGTAGTCGAGCAGGTCGCGGACGTTGCCGGCCTCCCAGCGGGCGTTGCCGAGGAGGTGTCCGGCCTGGCGGACCTCCAGGCGGGCCAGCTCCTCCAGGTGCGCGTCGACGGTGGCGGCGAAGCGGCGCAGCAGCCGGGCCCGGTCGCCGGGGGCGAGGGCGGCCCAGGCGGTCTGGGCCCGTACGGCGCGGGCGACGGCGGCGTCCACGTCGGCCGCGGAGGCGGCGGGGACGGTGGCGACGACCTCTTCGGTGGCGGGGTTCAGTACGACCAGTCCGGGCGACTCGTGGGACAAGTGGGCCTCACATGCGTTCGAAGGAGCGGCGCAGTTCCCAGTCGGTGACGGCGGCGTCGTAGGCGTCCAGTTCGACGCGCGCCATGTTGCGGTAGTGGGCGACGACCTCGTCCCCGAAGGCGGCCTTGGCGAGGGTGCTGTTCTCCCACAGCTCGGCGGCCTCGCGCAGGGTGCTGGGGACGTGTGCGAAGTCGCCGGTGTAGGCGTTGCCGGGGCAGGGCTCGGGCAGCTCCAGGCGCTGCTCGACGCCGTGCAGCCCGGCGGCGACCATGCCGGCCACCGCGAGGTAGGGGTTGACGTCGCCGCCGGGGAGCCGGTTCTCGAAGCGGAGCGAGCGGCCGTGGCCGACGACGCGCAGGGCGCAGGTGCGGTTGTCGTGGCCCCAGGCGACGGCGGTGGGGGCGAAGGAGCCGGGCTGGAAGCGCTTGTAGGAGTTGATGTGCGGGGCGTGGAGGAGGGAGAACTCGCGCAGCGCCACCAGCTGTCCGGCGAGGAAGTGCCGCATGACCTCGGACATGCCGGACCCGTCGGCCATGGCGTTGCGCCCGTCGGCGTCGGCGAGCGAGAGGTGGATGTGGCAGGAGTTGCCCTCGCGCTCGTTGTACTTGGCCATGAAGGTGAGGGACATGCCCTCCTGGGCGGCGATCTCCTTGGCGCCGGTCTTGTAGATCGCGTGCTGGTCGCAGGTGACCAGGGCCTCGTCGTAGCGGAACGCGATCTCGTGCTGGCCGGGGTTGCACTCGCCCTTGGCGGACTCGACGGTGAGACCGGCCCCGGCCATCTCGTTGCGGATGCGGCGCAGCAGGGGTTCGACGCGGCCGGTGCCGAGCACCGAGTAGTCGACGTTGTACTGGTTGGCCGGGGTCAGGCCGCGGTAGTTCGCGTCCCAGGCCTGTTCGTAGGTGTCGCGGAAGACGATGAACTCCAGCTCGGTGCCGACCTGCGCGGTGTATCCGTGTTCCGCGAGCCGCTCCAACTGGCGGCGCAGGATCTGGCGGGGCGCGGCGAGCACCGGGGACCCGTCCTCCCAGGCGAGGTCGGCGACGACCATCGCGGTGCCCTCGTTCCAGGGCAGCCGGCGCAGGGTGGCCGGGTCGGCGTGCATGGCGAAGTCGCCGTAGCCGCGGTCCCAGGAGGACATGGCGTAGCCGTCGACGGTGTTCATGTCGGCGTCGACGGCGAGGAGGTAGTTGCAGCCCTCGGTGCCGTGTGCCAGGACCTCGTCGAGGAAGAAGCGGGCGGCGAACCGCTTGCCCTGGAGGCGGCCCTGCATGTCGGGGAAGGCGAGGACGACGGTGTCGATGTCACCGGCGGCGACGAGGGCGTGCAGTTCCTCGACCCCGAGCGGGGGTGTGCGGTCTGCCACGGGGAGAGCCTCCTTCTGGCCGGGAGCCATAAGGTATTGCCGGGAACCTTTGGTTGGGAAGGGGGCGCGGCCGCGTGCGGGAGGAATCCGCCGGGAGTGCCGGGAGCGCCGGGAGCGTGACGGACCGGCTGGCGCCGGTGCTGCGCCCGGTGCGGGCCGGGAACGGCTTCGAGGAGGCGCTGGAGCAGATCCTCCAGGTCGTCCGGCTGGGCCTGGTGGCGGGCGGCGAGCGGCTGCCGGCCGAGCGGGAGCTGGCGGAGCGGCTGGGGATCAGCCGGGTGACGCTGCGCGAGGTGCTGCGGGTGCTCCAGGACCAGGGGCTGGTCGAGGCGCGGCGCGGACGCTACGGCGGAACGTTCGTGCTGCCCCGGGCGGACGCGGGCGGCGAGGACGAGCTGCGGCGCCGGGTGGCCGGGGTCGACATCGAGGACGTGCTGCGCTTCCGGGAGGTGCTGGAGGTGGGCGCGGCCGGGCTGTGCGCGGCGCACGGGCTGACGGACGCGCGGGCGGCGCGGCTGGCCGAGGCGCTGGCCGGTACGCGGGAGGCGCCGCTGGCGCAGTACCGGCGGCTGGACACGATGCTGCACCTGACGCTGGCGGAGCTGTGCGGCTCTCCGGCGCTGGCGGCACAGTACGCGGCGGTCCGCGCCACCCTCAACGACCTGCTGGACTGCATCCCGCTGCTGGTGCGCAACCTGGAGCACTCCCAGCGCCAGCACGCGGCGCTGGTGGCGGCGGTGCTCGACGGGGACGCGGACGGGGCGCGGGAGATCGCGCGGGAGCACTGCGCGGGGACGGCGGCGCTGCTGCGCGGGTTTCTGACCTGAACGCCTTGCCGTGGCGGCATGCCGCGGCAAAGGTATGGGAACGGCTCATTGACCGGTCCGATTTCCTGGAGGGCGGATGGCGGACAGCCCGCTGATCGGCGTCAGCACGTACCTGGAGTCCGCGGTGCGCTGGGGCGTGTGGGAGCTGGAGGCGGCCCTGTTGCCGGCCGGGTATCCGCGGCTGGTGCAACGGGCGGGCGGCCTGGCCGTCATGCTCCCGCCGGACGCGCCGGAGCGGGCCGCCGCGGCCGTCGCCCGGGTCGACGGGCTGGTGATCGCGGGCGGACCGGACGTGGAGCCGGTCCGTTACGGCGCCGAACCCGATCCGCGCACCGGCCCGCCGGCCCGGGCCCGGGACACCTGGGAGCTGGCGCTCATCGAGGCGGCCCTGGCCGCGGGCGTCCCGCTGCTGGGCGTCTGCCGTGGCATGCAGCTGCTCAACGTCGCCCTGGGCGGCACCCTCGTCCAGCACATCGAGGGGCACGCCGAGGTGGTGGGCGTGTTCGGCGACCACCCGGTGCGCCCGGTGCCGGGGACGCGGTACGCCGCCGCCGTCCCGGAGGAGACGAGCGTGCCGACGTACCACCACCAGGCGGTGGACCGGCTCGGCACCGGCCTGGTCGCCTCGGCCCACGCGGCGGACGGCACCGTGGAGGCGGTGGAACTGCCGTCCGCCCCTGGCTGGGTGCTGGGCGTGCAGTGGCACCCGGAGATGGGCGAGGACGTACGCGTGATGAGGGCCCTGGTGGACGCGGCCCGGCGGGGCCGAGAAGCCTGACGGCGTCCGCCCGATCCATCACCGCACGGTGAACCGCGACCCCACGGCCCCCGCCCCGCACCTGGCCACCTCCGGTCCACACGCCCGGCGGCCCTCGGGGCCCGCACCCCGGCCGCCCGGCCCGCGCAGCGGATCGTGCCCCGAGGCAGCCGTGGAAGAGCCCAACGACCCCCGCGGACAGGACACAGACCGGCCACAAGACCGCGCCACGAGCCCAACCCCACACCCCCGGCCCCCGGCCCCCGGCCCCCGGCCCCCGCGGACAGGACACAGACCGGCCACGAGACCGCGCCACGAACCAACCCCGCACCCCGGGCCCCGGCCCTGCCACCGCCCCGTCCCGCCCCGCGCGGCGGACGGCACCCGTGATGTCGCGGGAGGGATGCCGTCCGGCGCCGGTGGTCGTGGTGGGTCCGGGGCCGGGGCGGTGTGCGCCGGGTCTAGCTCCGGGTCAGGGACAGCAGGCGGCGGGCCGGGCCGGTGGGGCGGTGGCCGGTGGGCCACACCGCTCGCAGGTCGCGGGCGAGGACGACGTCCGCCACGGGCACGCTCACCAGGCGCCGGGTGGTCAGTTCCTCGCCGACCGCGAGTTCGCTGAGGACGGAGGGCCCGGCGCCGCCCACCGCGGCGGCCTTCACCGCCGTCGTCGAGGACAGTTCGATCAGGGGGCGGGCCAGGCCGCCCAGCGCCGCGTCCAGGACCTGCCGGGTGCCCGAGCCCTTCTCCCGCAGGATCAGCGGGGTCGACGCCAGCTCCGCCGCCTTCAGCGGGCTCCTGCGACGGGCCCAGGGGTGACCCGGGGCGGTCACGACGATGAGCCGGTCGTGGCCGATGACCGCGGAGTCCAGACCGGTCGGCACACTCACCCCCTCCACGAACCCCAGGTCGGCCTCGTCGGCCAGCAGGCGCTCCGCCACCGCCGTCGAGTTGCCCGCGAGCAGCGACACCGCCGTGTCCGGCAGCTGGGTGCGCAGCGCGACCAGCCAGCCCGGCAGCAGGTACTCGGCGATCGTCATGCTCGCCGCGACCCGCAGCCGCGAGTCCCTCCGGTCCCGCAGCGCCTGCGCGCCCGCGTCGAACGCCTCGGCGGCCTCCACGATCCGCCGCGCCCAGTCGGTCACCAGCGCGCCCGCGTCGGTGAGCCGGGAGCCGCGCGGCGAGCGGTCCACCAGGGCGACGCCCAGCTGCCGCTCCATGGAGCGGATGCGGCTGCTGGCGGCCGGCTGCGTGATGCCCAGCTCGCGCGCCGCCCCGCCGAGGCTGCCCAGGCGGGCCACCGCCAGCAACAGCTCCAGCGCGCCGAGGTCCGGCACCCGGTGAGCCAGCGAGCCCGCCCCGTGCCGCGCCCGGGTGTCGTGCCCGCCCTCCGCGGCACCCGTGCCGCCGCCCGTACCGCTGCCCGTGCCCTCGCTCATAACCCCAGCTTATGCCCTCATAGAGGCATGGTCCCTGGTCAGGGGTTTCCCCGGCCGGGACCGTGGAGTCATGGTCACCGCAGCCCAGCCCCGCTCTCCTGCCCCCTCCCCCACCGTCGGCCCGGCCGTCCGGCGGGTCCCGGCCGTCCGTCATCTCGGGCCCAACTGGTACGCCTGCGTCATGGGCACCGCCATCGTCGGTACGGCGGGGGCCGCGCTCCCCGGGCAGGTGCCGGGCCTGCGTGCCGTGTGCACCGCGTTCTGGGCCCTGTCCCTCCTGCTGCTGGCGGTGCTGCTGGTCGCCCGGTCCCTGCACTGGCTGCACCACCGCGACCAGGCCCGCGCCCATCTCCTCGACCCGGCGGCGGCCCCGTTCTACGGCTGTCTGTCGATGGCCCTGCTGGCCGTCGGCGGCGGCACCCTGACCCTCGGCCGGGACTGGATCGGCACCCCGGCCGCGGTCGCCCTGGACACCGTGCTGTTCACCGCCGGTACGGCGGTCGGGCTGGCGGCGGCGGTCGCGGTGCCGTACCTGATGGCCGTACGCCACCGGATCGAGCCGGGGCAGGCCAGCCCGGTCTGGCTGCTGCCGCTCGTCGCGCCGATGGTGTCCGCGGCCGTCGGCCCCCTGCTCGTCCCGTACCTCCCGCCGGGGCAGCCCCGCGAGACGCTGCTGCTCGCCTGTGTCGCGATGTTCGGCGTGAGTCTGTTCGCGACCCTGCTGACCCTGCCGGTGATCTTCGGCAGGCTGCTCACCGGCGGGCCGCTGCCGCTCGCGCTCACCCCGTCGCTGTTCCTCGTCCTCGGCCCGCTCGGGCAGTCGACGACCGCCGTGGGGAAGTTCGCGGACCTGGCGCCGGGGGTCGTGCCGCGGCCGTACGCCGAGGGCTTCTCGGTCTTCGCCGTGCTGTACGGGGTGCCGGTGATGGGCTTCGCCCTGATGTGGCTGGCGCTCGCCGCGGCGCACGTCGTACGGGCCCGCCGGGAGGGCATGCGCTTCTCGATGACCTGGTGGTCGTTCACCTTCCCGGTCGGCACCTGTGTCACCGGCGCCGAGGCACTGGCCCGGGAGACCGGGCTGGCCGGCTATGACGGGCTCACCGTCGCGCTGTACGCCCTGCTCGTCACCGCCTGGGCCGTCGCCGCGGTGCACACCGCCCGGGGCCTGCTCAGCGGCGTGCTGCTCGCAGGGCCGCGGCCAGCGCCCGGGGCGCCCCGGCCAGTGACGGCCCGTACCACGTGAGGTACCGCCCGTCGACGAGGGCGCAGGGCAGCCCCGGGAAGGCCTCCGGGCCGTCGTCGGCGGTGAAGCGGTACGGCTCGTCCGGCAGGACCACGACGTCCGGGCGGGCCGCCCGCAGTTCGTCCACCGGCACCTTCGGGTAGCGCTCGGCGTGGGCGGCGTACAGGTGGTCGACGCCGAGGCGGGCCAGGACGTCCCCGGCGAAGGTGTCGCGGCCCAGCACCATCCAGGGCCTGCGCCAGATCGGCACGACGGCCGTGGCGCGCCCTTCGGGGACGGGCGGGCCGGCCCAGGCGGCCTCCGCCTCGTCCAGCCAGCGGGGCCGGGAGCGGGCGCCGCAGGCGGTCAGCACCCGGTCCAGCTCCGTGACGGCCTGCGGGACGGTGCGCACCTCGGTGACCAGCACCTCGACGCCCGCCGCGCGCAGGGCGTCGAGGTCGGCGGCGCGGTTCTCCTCCTCGTTGGCGATCACCAGGTCGGGAGCGAGGGAGCGGATGCGGTCGGTCTTCGGGTTCTTGGTGCCGCCGACGCGGACGACATCGAGGCCGGCCGGGTGGGTGCACCAGTCGGTCGCGCCGACCAGCGCCCCGGGGACGGTGCGGGCCACCGCCTCGGTCAGCGACGGCACCAGCGAGACCACCCTCACCGGCGCGCCCTCACCGGCGGGGCCCTTCGCGGACCGCCTCGATGTGCTCGGCGACGGCGACGACGATCAGCCGGGTGTCGGGCACCGTGGCCCGCCAGCGGTGCCGCACCCCGCCGGTGAGGTACAGCGTGTCGCCGCGCCCGAGCCGGTAGGCGCGGCCCTCGGCCTCGATCTCCACGGCGCCCTCGGCGACGAACATCAACTGGTCGTTGCGGTACTGCAGTTCGCGGCCGGCGTCGTGGTCGCCGGTGAACTCGGAGGCGTGCATCTGGTGGTGTCCGCGCACCAGGGAGCGCACCTTGGGCGCCAGCTCGGGGTCGGGGTCCTCGGCGCGGACCACGTCGACGCTGCACGCCGGGTCGGCCGCGGCGAGCAGCTCGACGGCGGTGGTGCGCAGCGCGTCGGCCACCTTCTCCAGGGAGGTCTGGCTGGGCCGCGCCCGGTCGTTCTCGATCTGGCTCAGGAAGGGCACGGACAGGCCGCTGCGCTCGGACACCACGGCGAGGGTGAGTTCGAGGTCCCGGCGCCGCCGCCGTACGGCCGCGCCCACCCGGAGGTGCTGATCTTTGTGGTCGCCCATCGCTCCGGCTCCCTCCTTCACCCGTCGTCGTACCGTCACCGTGCCCCGTGCGGGGCGCGGCCCTCCTGATGAGTTCTCTGCACCCTACGCATGTTCGGCAAACCGTTTCATGCGGCCGTCACATCGATGTCACGGTGCGGTGGCCGCGACCTCACGTTTCTCGCCACCGGCGGGCGGGTCCGCGCGCCGTGGCACACGCCTTACCGGTTCAAGGCGTGGACGGCCTTCCGTGTTCCCGCACGCCGTTCCCGCCCTGGTGGGCCAGGCTCGGGTGCGGGGTTGGCGCTCCGTGGTTGGCCGAATCCTTACCGTGTCCGGGCCCGGGACGACCCGAGGGGTGGGCCCGGCGGCGCGCCGTCAGGTGGCGTCACCGGGCCCACCCCTCGGGGGTGACCGTCGCTGCGCGGGGCTCCCGGGGAGCCGTCCGGCGCGCTACGGAGTCATCCGGCCGACCATGTCCGGGTGCTCCTTCAGCCAGGCCGCGACGGCTTCTTCCTCGTGGCCCTGGCCGCGGTCCTTGATCTCGGCCTCCAGGCTGCCCAGCTCGTCCTCGCTCATCTTGAAGTTCTTGATCCACTTCGTGAGCTGCGGGTACTGCTCGGGGAAGTTCTTGCTGGAGATGGTCCGGATCGTGTTGCCCTCGCCGAAGGCCTTCTTCGGGTCCTTCAGCTTGGTCAGGTCGTAGTCGCTGTAGGCCCAGTGCGGCGACCACAGGGTGACCGCGACCGGCTCCTTCTTGGCGAGGGCGCGCTTGAGCTCGGCCAGCATCGCCGGCGTGGAGCCGTCGACGACCTCGTACTCGTCCTCCAGGCCGTAGGCCGGCATCACGTCGTTCTTGACCAGCTGCATCTGACCGGTGCCGGGCTCGATGCCGATGATCTTCCCGTCGAACAGGTCGCTCTTGCCCTTGAGGTCGGCGAGGGACTTGACGTCCTTCACGTACGAGGGGACGGCGATCTCCAGGGAGGTCGGTTCGTACCAGGTGCCCAGGTCGACGAGGTTGTCCTTGTGTTTGTTCCAGTAGTTGCTCTGGGCGTGCGGCAACCAGGCGTCGAAGTTGAGGTCGATGCCGCCGGAGGCCAGGCCGGTGTAGACCGGGCCGACGTCCATCTGCTTCAGGTTCATCTTGTAGCCGCGGCGCTCCAGGACGTTCTTCCACAGGTAGGTGACGGCGACGTCCTCCTCCCAGGGGAACCAGGCCACGTCCAGGGGCTGCTTGGCCTCGGCGGGGGTGGCGCCGGAGCCGCCCTCGACCGGGGCGAGCTTGTCGACGACGCCCGGGTTGGCCTTGAGCCAGGTGCGCACGGCCTCCTGCTGCTGGCCCTTGCCGGCCTTGTTGATCTCGGCCTCGAGGCTGGTGAGCTGCTTCTCCGACATGGAGAAGTCCTTCAGCCACTTGGCCACGACCGGGTTGTCGTCCGAGAAGCCCTTGCGGGACAGCGAGTGCACGCCGTCGCCCTTGCCCCAGGCGCCCTTGGGGTCCTTCAGCTTCTTCAGCTTGTAGTCGTTGTACGCCCAGTGCGGGGACCACAGGGTGACGACGATCGGTTCCTGCTTGCTGTAGGCCCGCTTCAGCTCGGCCAGCATCGCCGGCGTGGAGCTGTCGACGACCTTGTACTCCTGGTCGAGGCCGTACTCCTTGAGGATCTTGCTCTTGAGCAGGTTCATCTCACCGGCGCTGGGCTCGATGCCGGTGATCTTGCCGCCGAAGAGGTCGGCCTTACCCTTGAGGTCCTCCAGGGAGTTGACGTCCTTCATGTACGCCGGGACGGTCAGCTCCAGCGAGGTCTCGTCGTACCAGGAGCCCAGGTCCTCGAGCTGCTTGCCGTACTTCTTCCAGTACTGCTCGTGCGTCGTCGGCAGCCAGGAGTCGGTCTGGAAGTCGATGTTGCCCTGGGCGAGCGCGGTGTAGAGCGGGCCGGCCTCGAACTGCTTGGCCTCGACCTCGAAGCCGCGCTGTTCGAGGATCTCCTTCCACAGGAACGTGGAGGCGACGCCCTCGTCCCAGGGGATGTAGCCGATGGAGACCTTCTTGCCGTTGCCGACGTTCTTGCCGCCGCCCGCCGCCTCGGCGTCGTCGGAGCCGCCGCCGAACATGCCCATGCCGCCGGCCACCAGCGCGAGGATCACGATGCCGATCACCGCGACCTGCGGCTGGGGGCGGTAGGACCAGATCTTCAGGCCCTTGGCGGCGCGTGCCTTGGCCGCCGCGCGGCGGCCCAGCGGGGAGACGTGGGTGCCCAGCGCGCTGGTCATGCGGTCCAGGTAGATCGCCAGGATCACGATGGCGACACCGGCCTCGGCGCCGAGGCCGACGTTGAGCTGGCCGATGGACTCCATGACGTCGCCGCCGAGGCCGCCGGTGCCGACCATGCCGGCGATCGCGGCCATGGACAGGCCGAGCATGATGACCTGGTTGACGCCCGCCATCACCGTGGGCAGCGCCAGCGGGAGCTGGACGCGCAGCAGGGTGTTGCGGGGCGTGGTGCCGAACGCCTCGGCCGCCTCGACCAGTTCCTTGTCGACCTGGCGGATGCCCAGCTCGGTCATGCGGACACCGGGGGCGAGGGCGAAGATCAGGGTGGCCACGATGCCCGGGGCGGAGCCGGTCCCGAAGAACAGGATCGCCGGGATCAGGTAGATCATCGCGGGCAGCGTCTGCATGAAGTCCAGGACCGGCCGCACGAACGCGCTCACCCGGTCCGAGCGGGCCGCCCAGATGCCCACCGGCACCGAGACCACCAGCGCGATGATGGTGGCGACCAGCAGGAGCGCCAGGGTGACCATCGCGTTGTCCCACAGCCCGAGGGAGTCGATGAAGGCGAACCCGACGAAGGAGAGGACACCGGCGAAGGTGCCGCGCAGCCAGAAGGCGATCACGGCGAAGATGCCGGCGAGCAGCAGCGGCTCGGGGGCCTGGAGGACGGCGTTGATGCCGTCGTAGGCGCCGGTGAAGATGTCCTTGAGGAAGGTGAACAGCCAGGAGACGTTGTCGAGCAGCCAGTCGACGCTGCTGTTGACCCAGTCGCCGAGGGGGATCCTAGGCACGGCTGATCACCTTCTTGCCGCCCTTGTCCCGCGGGCTGTCGCAGACGCCGGGGACGACGTCGTCCTCGTCGCCGAGGAAGCCGATGAGCCGCTGGGCCGGGACGACGCCGACGAGCCGGCGCTCGCCGTCGACCACCGCCACGGCGTGGGGCACGCGGGCGCTGATCGCGCACAGCTCCGAGAACGGCGTGTCGGGCAGGGCGGTCTCGCAGTCGCAGTCCGCCTCGTCGCCGCGCACGTCGGTCTCCATGACGGCGGCGGCGGTCAGGACGCGGGAGCGGTCGACGTCCTTGGTGAAGGAGGCGACGTAGTCGTTGGCGGGGCGGATCAGGATGTCCTGCGCGGTGCCTATCTGCACGATCCGGCCGTCGCGCATCACGGCGATGCGGTCGCCCAGGCGCATGGCCTCGTTGAGGTCGTGGGTGATGAAGACGATGGTCTTCTTCAGGGTCTTCTGCAGGTCGAGCAGCTGGTCCTGCATGTCGCGGCGGATCAGCGGGTCGAGGGCGCTGAAGGACTCGTCCATCAGCAGCAGGTCGGCGTCGGTGGCGAGCGCGCGGGCCAGGCCGACGCGCTGCTGCATGCCGCCGGACAGCTCGTCGGGCCAGGACTTCTCCCAGCCGGCCAGGCCGCACAGGGCGAGCGCCTCGTCGGCGCGGCGTTCGCGCTCGGCGCGGGGCACGCCCTGCACTTCAAGACCGTAGGCAGCGTTGTCACGGACGCTGCGGTGCGGGAAGAGCGCGAAGTGCTGGAAGACCATGCTGATCTTCTTGGAACGGACCTCGCGCAGCTCGCGGTCGCTCAGCTCGGTGAGGTCCTGGCCCCCGAAGCGGACGTGCCCGGCGGTCGGCTCCGACAGACCGTTGAGCATGCGCAGCAGCGTGGACTTGCCTGATCCGGACAGTCCCATGACCACGAAGATCTCGCCGGGCTCCACGGTGAAGGACGCGTCGATGACGGCGGCGGTGGTGCCGTCGGCGCGCAGCTCCTCGCGAACGTCCCCCTGGTCCTCGCGGACATCCCCCTGGCGCAGCCGTTCGACTGCCTGGTCCGGTTTCCTGCCGAAGACCTTGTACAGGTTCTCGGCCTCTAGTCTGGCTGACACGCTTACCTCTTGGCTCGGGGGCAGGGACAGGGTGCGAAGCTCCCCTGACAGTTGAATGCATCAACCAGCTTCGGCCCGGCTGCGCGCCTGCCCCGATGCTTATGCGCCAAACATTTAAGTGAGCCAGTTCACACGCCCTCCCCCGCCCGCCCACACGACCTGCGGCATGATGCGAGGCGTGACCGGACGACTGATGCTTCTCGACACCGCTTCCCTCTACTTCCGCGCCTACTTCGGCGTGCCGGACTCGGTGAAGGCACCCGACGGCACGCCGGTGAACGCCGTGCGCGGGCTGCTGGACTTCATCGACCGCCTGGTGAAGGACCACCGGCCCGACCACCTGGTGGCCTGCATGGACGCCGACTGGCGCCCGCACTGGCGGGTGGAGCTGATCCCCTCCTACAAGGCGCACCGGGTGGCCGAGGAACGCCCGGCGGGCCCGGACGAGGAGGAGGTGCCCGACACGCTGTCCCCGCAGGTCCCGGTCATCGAGGCGGTCCTCGACGCGCTCGGCATCGCCCGCGTCGGCGTGGCGGGATACGAGGCGGACGACGTCATCGGCACCTACACCGCGCGGGCCACCGGCCCGGTGGACATCGTCACCGGTGACCGCGACCTCTACCAGCTGGTCGACGATGCCCGCGGGGTGCGCGTGCTCTACCCGGTCAAGGGCGTCGGCACGCTCAACCTCGTCGACGAGGCCGCACTGCGCGAGAAGTACGGCGTCGACGGCCGCGGCTACGCCGATCTGGCGCTGCTGCGCGGCGACCCGAGCGACGGCCTGCCCGGGGTGCCCGGCATCGGCGAGAAGACGGCGGCGAAGCTGCTCGCCGAGTTCGGGGACCTGGCCGGGATCCAGGCGGCCGTCGCCGACCCGGGGGCGAAGCTCACCCCCACCCAGCGCAAGCGGCTGACCGAGGCCGGGCCGTATCTCGCGGTCGCCCCGAAGGTCGTCCGGGTGGCCGACGACGTGCCGCTGCCGGACACCGGCACGGCGCTGCCGCGTGTTCCGCGCGACGCCGAGGCGCTGGACTCACTGGCGGCTCGCTGGGGACTCGGCGGGTCACTGCAGCGGCTGCTGGCCACGCTCACCGGCTGACCGGCGGCGGGCGGCACCCGTTTCCATGAGCCATTCACAGGTTCGGGATGCTAGCTTAGGTTTACCTAACTCAAGGATTCGCACGCAGGGAGCAGGGAGGCCGACATGGCAGACCGTCCGGCACGCAAGCCGCGCAAGCCGCACACCGCGCAGGTCGTCCGCACCGAGCGGCTGACCCCGCACATGCAGCGCGTGGTGCTCGGCGGCGAGGGGCTCTCCGCGTTCGCGGCGGACACCTGCACCGACCACTACGTGAAGCTGCTCTTCCCCTCCGGGGGCGCGACCTACCCGGAGCCCTTCGACATGGAGCGCATCCGCGAGGAGTTCCCGCGCGAGCAGTGGCCGGTGACCCGGACGTACACCGTCCGGCACTGGGACGCCGAGCACCGCGAGATGACGCTGGACTTCGTCATCCACGGCGACGAGGGACTGGCCGGGCCCTGGGCCAAGCGGGTCCGGCCGGGCGAGACCATCCACTTCATGGGGCCCGGCGGCGCCTACACCCCCGACCCCGCCGCCGACTGGCACCTGCTCGCCGGTGACGAGAGCGCGCTGCCCGCGATCGCCCGCTCCCTGGAGGCGCTGCCCGACGGCGCCCGCGCGTTCGCCTTCGTCGAGGTCGACGGGGCCGAGGAGGAGCAGAAGATCGACTCCGACGTGGAGGTGGTCTGGCTGCACCGCGCGGGACGCCCGGTCGGCCAGGCCCTGGTCGAGGCGGTCCGCGCACTGGAGTTCCCCGAGGGGCGGGTGCACGCCTTCGTCCACGGCGAGGCGGCCTGCGTGAAGGAACTGCGCCGCTACCTGCGCCTGGAGCGCGAGGTCCCCCGCGAGGACCTGTCCATCTCCGGGTACTGGCGGCTCGGCCACAACGAGGACGGCTGGCAGGCCTCGAAGCGCGAGTGGAACGCCCGCATCGAGGCCGAACAGGAGGGCGCGACAGCGGCGTAACGTCTCCGCCGCCCCGCCCCACGTCCCCTGTCGGCCGGGGCCACCCGCCTGTGCGCAACGGGCCGGGGCCCCGTCCCGCGCCCCTCAGGGCGGCCCCACCCTGGGAAACGGCCCACCTGCGCCGCCACGCCCGTCTGGCGCCCACGGGGCTCCGGCCCGGCCCACTGCCCGCACGCCTCGGCCAGCCCCGCCGCCGCACACGCGCAGGCGCGCTACGCGCCAACGGCCCGCGTGCTGCCGGGCGCCACACCCCCTCGCCGCTCCACCGCGACGAACCCCGCCCAGGGCTCGCACCGCCGGCGCCACCACGCCCCGGCGCCCACGGGATTCACTCCGCCCCACGGCAGACGGTCGTCGGCCAGGCCCCGCATACGGAGGGGCGCCACACCCCCTCGCCACCCCCACCGCAACGAAACCCGCACCGCCTGCGCCACCACGCCCCGGCACCCACAGGCGCCAGGCCAGCCGTGGCAGGCGGCCGGCGGCGAAGTCCCGCTTGCGCGGGTGCGAGTGCGGGTGGGCGACGTGCCGACGGGACGGGGGCAGGGAGCAGGCGCCCCGCGCGAGGGCGCCGCGGCCCGCCGGTGCGCGGGCCGGGTGGCCGTCAGTCGCCGCGTACGCGGGCGTGGAGGTGCATGTCGTGCCAGCCGTCCTGGTGGAGCACGGCGCGGCGCTTGGTGCCCTCCAGGGCGAAGCCGGTCTTCTGGGCGACCCGGCACGAGGCCTCGTTGGCCACCGCGTGCAGGAGCTCCAGGCGCTGGAAGCCGATCTCGTCCAGGGCCCAGTGCGCGAGGGTCCGCGTGGCCCGCGCGGCCACACCCCGGCCGCGGGCGCCCGCGGCCGTCCAGTAGGCGACCTCGGCCACCCCGTCACCGAGCACCCACTCACGCAGCGCGACCCGGCCGAGCAGTCGGTCGTCCGCCGCGTCCGCGACCGCCCACTGCACACCGCGCTCCTGCTCCCAGGCGCGCTGCCACTCGGTGATCCAGCCCCGCACCTCCTCCTCGGAGTCGGCGGCGCGGACGTGCCACTGGTGCATCACGGGGTCCTGGAAGACGGCGTGCACGGCCGGTGCGTCCTCGGGGCGCCAGGGCCGCAGCACCAGCCCGTCGCCGGTGGGGAGCACGGGTTGCGGGGTCCGGGAGAGGGTGCCGGCGGCGAGGACCGGGCGGGTGAGGTAGGGCATGGGCGGCATCCTGCCAAGGCGGCCGTGCGGCGGCCCAGCGGTTTTCCGGGGCGGCCCGCCCGACTCGGCCCGGCGCCGCGGGTGACCGCCTCGTACGCTGGCAGGTGATGAGACGCCGTACCCCTCCCCCGCCCTCGCCCCTGCCGCAGCGCGACGGCATCGACGCGGTGCGGGTCCGGCTGCCCGCGGACGGGCCGTGGGCCACGGTGCGGGAGCACCTCGCGGAGCGGCTGTCGGGCGCGGGCCCCGGGGTGGTCGACGGCATGTTCGACGCCGGGCTGTTCGTGGGCGCGGACGGGCGCCCCGTGGCGGGCGACGCGCCGTACCGGGCGGGCATGTTCGTGTGGTTCCACCGCGAGCTGCCCGCGGAGGTGCCGGTGCCCTTCCCGCTGGAGGTCGTGTACCGCGACGAGCACATCGTCGTCGTGGACAAGCCGCACTTCCTGGCCACCACCCCGCGCGGCGCCCACGTCACGCAGACCGCGCTGGCCCGGCTGCGCCGGGAGCTGGGCATCCCGGAGCTGGGCGCCGCGCACCGCCTGGACCGGCTCACGGCGGGGCTGGTCCTGTTCACCGTCCGCCCGCAGGAACGCGGCGCGTACCAGGGCCTGTTCGCCGCCCGCCGGGTGCGCAAGGAGTACGAGGCCGTCGCCCCGTACGACGCGGAGCTGGCCCTGCCCCGGACGGTGCGCAGCCGGATCCTCAAGGAGCGCGGGGTGCTCGCCGCCCGCGAGGTGGACGGCGAGCCCAACGCCGTGACCCGCATCGAGCTGCTCGCCCACCGGCCGGACCGCGGGCTCGGCCATTACCGGCTGGTGCCCGGCACCGGCCAGACGCACCAGCTGCGCGTGCACATGAACGCGCTCGGCGTGCCGATCCTCGGCGACCCCCTCTACCCCGACGTGGCCGCCCCCGGGCCGGCCGGTGACTTCCGGCGCCCGCTGCAACTGCTCGCGCGGGAGCTGGCGTTCACCGATCCGGTCACGGGGCGCGCGCACCGCTTCCGCAGCGGCCGGTCCCTGGGCGCCTGGACGGCGTACGAGGACTGGGCGGCGTAGGCGGGACCGGCCGGGCGCGACCGGCCCGTCAGTAGCCGCGCCACCAGAGCAGGAAGCGCTGCCAGGCACCGCGGGGACGCTCCGGGGCCGGCGGCTGCGGGGGCGCGGCGGCCGGCCCCGGCGCGGGCCGCGGCGGCTGGGAGGGCAGCGGGGGCTGCGTGCGTTCCTCCTGCTTGGGGATGCCGACGTGCCAGGGTGCGTGCCGTTCCGGGACCGGGGTGTGGCTCGGCTGCTGCATGACGTCCTGCTGTGCCCTGGGCTCGAACCGGACCGGCAGTTCCACCAGGTGCCGCGAGGCGATCGACGACCGCCAGCGCAGGTCGTCCTCGTCGCAGTCGAGCTGGAGGTCGGGCAGCCGCATCAGCAGCGCGTCGATGCCGGCGTCGGCGATGGCCCGCCCGATGTCCTGCCCGGGGCATTCGTGCGGGCCGCCGCCGAAGGCGAGGTGGGCGCGGTTGCCCATCATGCTGGCGTCCAGGTCGGGCCGGATGCGCGGGTCGATGTTGCCCGGCGCGATGCCGAACAGCAGGCCGTCACCGGCGCGGATGCGCTGGCCGCCGAGTTCCGTCTCCTGCTTGGCGAAGTAGGCGAAGACGGTGCTGAACGGCGGCTCGTCCCACAGGGACTGCTCGACCGCCTGGGGCACCGTCATCTGGCCGCCGCTGAGCTGGGCGCGGAAGCCCGGGTCGGTGAGCACCACGCGCAGCACGTTGGCGATCAGGTTGACGGTCGCCTCGTAGGCGGCCAGCAGGACCACCCGCAGGTGCTCGCGGACCTCGTCCTCGGTGAGCCCGGCCGGGTGGGTGACGAGACGGCCGGCGATGTCGTCGGCCGGGGCGGCCCGGCGGGCGGCGGTCAGCCGTCCCAGGGCCTCCATGACGTAGGCGTGGCTGGCGATCGCCGTCTCGGTGCCCTTGAGGGTGTCGCGGGCCGCCTCCACCAGCCGGTCGTTGTACTCCTCGGGCATGCCGAGCAGGTGGCACATCACGCCCATCGGCAGGTGCTCGGCGAACTGGCTCACCAGGTCGGCGCGGCCCTGCTCGCAGAAGCGGTTGACGATGCGCTGGGTGTAGCGCTTGATGTGCCGGCGCAGCTCCCGGTAGTCGAGGTCGGACATGGCGCTGGTGACCGCGCCGCGCAGCCGCTTGTGTTCGTCGCCCTCGGCGTGCGAGCAGATGGGCTGCCAGGCGATGTGCGGCATCAGGGGGTGGTCGGGTTTGACCATGCCCTCGTTGAGCGGGGTCCAGATCCGGCTGTCGCGGCAGAACTGGGAGGGGGTGCTCACCATGTGCAGGTTCTCGGCGTGTCCGAGGACCACCCACACGGGTACGTCGTCGTGGAGCAGCGCGGGCGCCACCGGCCCGTGCCGCTCGCGCAGCTGCTCGTACAGCTCCTCCAGGTCGTCCGCCTCGTGCAGCCGGTGCAGTCCGCCCGGCCCGAGGCCGTGCGCGGGGCAGCCGGGCGGTGGTTCGAGCAGGGGTTCGCCCGTCTTGGTCGGGGAGTGGCTTTCAGGCGTCACAGTCTCGCTCCGCAGAACAGGGGGTTGGGTCACGTCAAGGGGGTGCCGGTGGGCGCGCGGGTCAGGTGAGCGCGCCCTTCAGCGCGAGGGAGTGCAGGAAGCGCATCAGGGTCATCAGGACGTCCCGGCTGGAGGCCCGGCGCCGCACGTCGCAGTCGAGGATGGGGATCTCCTCGGGCAGGTCGAGCGCGGTGCGCAGCTCGGCCATGGGGTAACGGGGCGCGTCGGGGAAGGTGTTGACGGCGACGACGAAGGGCACCCCGCGCTCCTCCAGGCGCCCCATGACGTCGAAGCTGACCTCCAGGCGGCGGGTGTCGACCAGGACGACCGCGCCGAGGGCGCCCTCGAACAGGCCGTTCCACAGGAACCAGAAGCGCTCCTGGCCGGGCGTGCCGAAGAGGTACAGCACCAGTTCGTCGGTGATGCTGATGCGGCCGAAGTCCATCGCGACGGTGGTGGCCGTCTTGGAGGCGGAGCCGTAGTTGTCGTCGATGCCGATGCCGGCCTGGGTCATGGTCTCCTCGGTGGTCAGCGGTCTGATCTCGCTGACCGAGCCGACCATGGTGGTCTTGCCGACCCCGAAGCCGCCCACGATGACGATTTTCACGGCGGCCTCGGCCGTGTGCGGCAGCCGGTCCTCGGTGCGCGGGCCCGGGATCGTGTCAGAGCTTTTGAAGTCCATGCATCACCGCTTCGAGGAGGTTTCGGTCGGCGACCTTCTGGCGGACGATCGGGGCGCGGGCCTGCACCAGTTCCGCCGCCAGCAGGTCGGTGAGCAGCACGGTCACCACACTGAACGGCAGGCTCAGATAGGCCGACAGCTCGGCCACGGACAGGGGTGCGGCGCACAGCCGCAGCAGGGCGGCCTGCTCCGGGGTGGCGGACACCGGAGGGTCGGCGCGGGCCACGATCAGGGTGACGAGGTCGATGTCGGCGCGTTCGCCGCCTCCCTCGCCGCCGATGACGAAGAGCCGCTCGGGGTTGCGGACCTCGCCCTCCTTGGCGGGCGCGCCGTCGGGGGTGGGCGCGTCGTCGGGGGCGGGCGCGGCGGGCCTGCCGGGCCCGGGGGATCGCCTCTGGCGCCTGGGAGGAGTCATACGGTCTGCCCGTTGCGCCGTGCGGGACTGGTCAGATGGGGGCCGATCCGGGCGACCAGGTCGGCCATGCTCAGGCCCATCCGGCCGGGTTCGCAGCGGACGTCGGAGAGCACGGCGAGATAGGCGTTGGGACCGGCGGCCATCAGGTAGAAGTAGCCGCCGTTCATCTCGATGAGCACCATCTTCATGTCGCCGTCGCTGGTGGGGATCTCCTGGCTGACGGCGCTCGCCAGGCTCTGCAGGCCCGCGCAGGCGGCGGCGACCCGGTCGGCGGCGTCCGGGTCCCCGGAGTAGCGGGCGATGCGCAGGCCGTCGGCGGAGAGCACCACGATCATCTCGATGCCCGGGACGCCGTCGTAGAGGTCCCGGAGCATCCAGTCGAACTTGCCTTGCTGCTCGATCACTTGAGGTTCCCCTCGTCGTCTGCCGGGGCGTGGGCCGGCTCGTTGCTGCTGGACTGCTGGTGGGCGTTGCCCGGGTGCTGCTTGAGCCCCTCCCAGAAGGCGCCGATGAAGTGGCCCGGCGGGAGGCCGCCCTGGTCCTTGTCCGGGCCGGGCTCCGGCGCGGCGGGCTCCGGGATGCCGTTGCGGGCGCGCTCGGCGGCCAGGCGGGCCTCGCGTTCGGCGTCCTCCCGCTCCCACGCCGCCTGCTCGGCGAGGCGCTGGCTGAGCGGCATCTTGACCCGGCTGCGGCGCTGCGGGAGTCCGCCCGCCGTCCACTCGGTCACCTCGGGAACGTCGTCCTCCAGGGAGACCGTGGCCGGGATCCGGGGGCTGGTGGGCCGGCGCTTCTTGGGCTTGCGCTGCGGTCCGGGCAGGGCGTCGGGGCCGGGGGTGGGGATCGAGGTGGCGCCGATGCCGTGGGCGAGGCCGACGCCGGGCTCGGTGGTCATCATCTTGCTGGGCACGATGAGGATGGCGCGGACGCCGCCGTACGCGGAGGCCCGCAGCGAGACGTCCATGTCGAACTGGGTGCAAAGCCGGCCCACCACGGACAGGCCCAGGCGCGGGTGGTGGGCGAGGTCCTGCACGTCGGTGCCGCGCTTGGCCTGCTCCAGCAGGCCCTCGATGCGGGCGCGGGACTCCTCGCTGAGGCTGACGCCGGCGTCCTCGATCTCGATGCACACACCGCTCTGCACCTCGGTCGCGGTGACGTGCACCTTGGCGGCGGGCGGCGAGTAGCGGGTGGCGTTGTCGAGGAGTTCCGCCGCGGCGTGGATGACCGGTTCGACGGCGGTGCCCTTGATGTTGACCTTGGCGATGGAGGCCAGGTTGATCCGGCGGTACTCCAGGATCCGGGACATGGCGCCGCGCAGCACGCTGTACAGGGCGACCGGTTCGGGCCACTGGCGTCCGGGACGGCCGCCGCCGATCACGGAGATGGAGTCGGCGAGACGGCCGATCAGCGAGGTGCCGTGGTCGATGCGCAGCAGGTCGTCGAAGACCTCGGGGTTGCGCCCGTGGTCCTCCTCCATCTCGCGGAGTTCCTTCTGCTGCTGGTGGACGATCGCCTGGACCCGGCGGGCGATGTCGACGAAGGAGCGCTCGGCGGACTCGCGCATGGCGTCCTCGTGGTCGACGATCTCGCAGACCATGCGGACCAGCTCGCGCTGGGGCTCGCCGAGTTCGGCGTAGGAGGGGTCCACCTCGCCCAGGCGGTTCATCATCTCGCGGGGTGTGGCGCCCCGGCGCATGACCCGCAGGACGTTCGGGATGACCTCGGCGCCGAGGCGGACCATCTCCTCGTGGTGGCTCGCGGCCCGCTGTTCCAGATACGCGGTGTGACGGGCGTGCTCGGCGCGCACGGCCCGCAGCGCGCGGCCGCGGCGCACCGCTTCGGCGCCCGCGGCGATCACCAGGACGGTGGCGACGGCACCGCACAGGCCGACGGCGAGCCGGGCCGGTTCCGTCACGAGGGCGACGGCGGCCCCGGTGGCCGCGGCCATCAGTATGGCCGGCAGCAGCAGTGTGCGCGCGTAGGGAAGTTCGCGGCGACCTGGAGGGGAATCAACACTCACCATGTAGGCCCTCTGAAACGAATCGGCGGGGATGGGGAAGCTTGCGGCGGGGTAGTACTGGGAGTTGTCGGGATCTTCGCCGCATTGGGAACAAGCGCGCGAATACCCCTCAACTCGGTGCGCTGCGGGCGAGCTTAGTCCGGGGGGATCATCGCCGTGTCATATTCGGCAAGCACCTGAAACGGGCCCGGGGACTGGAGTATGGTCGGGCCCATTTGCACGCCGGGGAGTCATTCGAACACGTGGGGTAATGCCCGAAGGGTGCTCGAAAATCACTCACCGTGATGAGGGAAAGCGGCGCCGGGGCCGCGGAACGCACGAAGGCCCGGCGGGATTCCCGCCGGGCCTTGCCGGAGTGGGGTCAGCCCACGGAGGAGTAGGCGACCACCCCGCGCAGCAGCTCGTCGACCGCCTTGCGCGCGTTCTTCGGAACGGTGGAGCCGCTGCCTGGCGCGGCGGCCGAGATCTGGCCGAGGACGTCGATGACCTGCTTGCACCAGCGCACGAAGTCGCCGGCCGGCATCTCCACCTCGCGCAGCACCTCGTCGAGGCCCTTGCCGGAGGCCCACATGTACGCCGCCCAGGCGAAGCCGAGGTCGGGCTCGCGCTGGCCGACCCCCTCGGTCTGGCTGATCCGGAAGTCCTCCTCCAGGGCGTCCAGGCGGCCCCAGATGCGGACCGTCTCACCGAGCGCGGCCTTCGCCCGGCCCGAGGGCACCTTCGGCGCCAGCGCGTCGTCGGCGGCCCGGGACTCGAAGACCAGCGCCGAGACGCAGGCGGCCAGCTCGGCCGGTGACAGGCCCTCCCACACGCCTTCGCGCAGGCATTCGCTGGCGAGCAGGTCCAGTTCGCCGTAGAGCCTGGCCAGGCGCTTGCCGTGCTCGGTGACCTCGTCGCCGCGCAGGTAGTCCAGCTCGGTCAGCAGCGCGACGATCCGGTCGAAGGTGCGCGCGATGGTGTTGGTGCGGCCCTCGATCCGGCGCTCCAGCTGCGAGGTGTCGCGCAGCAGCCGGTGGTAGCGCTCGGCCCAGCGGGCGTGGTCCTCGCGGTCGTCGCAGCCGTGGCAGGGGTGGGCGCGGATCGCCTTGCGCAGCCGGGCGATCTCCCGGTCGTCGGCGGCCTGGGAGCGCTTCTTGCGGGCCCGCTCCGGCGGGATGTGCCCGGCCTTGGTGCGCAGCGCGGAGGCCAGGTCGCGGCGGGACTGCGGCGAGCGCGGGTTGAAGGACTTGGGGATGCGCATCCGGTCCAGGGCCTCGACGGGCACCGGGAAGTCGATCGACGCCAGCCGCTTGACCTGCCGCTCGGCCGTCAGCACCAGCGGGCGGGGCCCGTCGTGGTGGTCGAAGCCGCGGTGTCCGTTGGACCGCCCGGCGGGCAGCCCCGGGTCGAGGACGAGGGCGAGGCCCGCGTACTTGCCGGTGGGCACGTGGATGACGTCGCCCGGCTTCAGCTTCTCCAGCGCCACGGCGGCCTCCGCACGGCGCTGGTTGGCGCCCTGCCGGGCCAGCTCCTGCTCGCGGTCCTTCAGCTCGCGGCGCAGCCGGGCGTACTCGTCGAAGTCGCCGAGGTGGCAGGTCATGGAGGCCTTGTAGCCCTCCAGCCCCTCCTCGTTGCGCTGCACCTGACGGGAGATCCCGACCACCGACTTGTCCGCCTGGAACTGCGCGAAGGACGTCTCCAGCAGCTCCCGCGACCGGTGCCGGCCGAACTGCTCGACCAGGTTGACCGCCATGTTGTACGACGGCTTGAAGCTGGAGCGCAGCGGATACGTGCGGGTGCCGGCCAGTCCCGCGAGGTGCTCGGGGTTCATGCCGCGCTGCCACAGCACCACGGCGTGCCCCTCGACATCGATGCCGCGCCGGCCGGCCCGGCCGGTGAGCTGGGTGAACTCGCCGGGGGTGATGTCGGCGTGCTGCTCGCCGTTCCACTTGACGAGCTTCTCCAGGACGACCGAGCGGGCGGGCATGTTGATGCCGAGGGCGAGGGTCTCGGTGGCGAAGACGGCCTTCACCAGTCCGCGGACGAACAGCTCCTCGACGACCTCCTTGAAGGTGGGCAGCATGCCCGCGTGGTGGGCGGCGATGCCGCGCTCCAGCCCCTCCAGCCACTCGTAGTAGCCCAGGACGTGCAGGTCCTCGCGGGGGATCGAGGCGGTGCGCTCCTCGACGAGGGACCGCACCTGCTCCCGGGCGTCCTCGTCGTTGAGCCTGAGACCGGCGAACAGGCACTGCTGGACGGCGGTCTCGCAGCCGGCCCGGCTGAAGATGAAGGTGATCGCGGGCAGCAGCCCCTCGGAGTCCAGCCGCTCGATGACCTCGGGCCGGCTCGGCGTCCACACCCGCGAGCGCTGTCTGCGCTCCCGCTCCCGGTCGGCCTCCTTCATGGCGCGGCCGCGTCTGCGGTCCTGGTAGGACGGGCGGCTCGCCTCCAGGCGCGCCATGCGCGTCAGGTCGGGGTTGACGGCCTTCTTGTGGCCCTCGGCCTCCTCGAACAGGTCGTACATCCGGCGTCCGGCCAGCACGTGCTGGAACAGCGGCACGGGCCGGTGCTCGGAGACGATCACCTGGGTGTCGCCGCGCACGGTGTCGAGCCAGTCGCCGAACTCCTCCGCGTTCGACACGGTCGCCGACAGTGACACCAGGGTCACGGATTCGGGGAGGTGGATGATCACTTCCTCCCAGACGGCGCCGCGGAAGCGGTCGGAGAGGTAGTGGACCTCGTCCATGACCACGTATCCCAGGCCGAGGAGGGTCTGCGAGCCCGCGTACAGCATGTTCCGCAGGACCTCGGTGGTCATCACGACCACCGGTGCCTCGGAGTTCACGCTGTTGTCGCCGGTGAGCAGGCCCACCCGGTCGGTGCCGTAGCGGCGGCACAGGTCGGCGTACTTCTGGTTCGACAGGGCCTTGATGGGCGTCGTGTAGAAGCACTTCCGGCCCTGCTGGAGGGCGAGGTGGACGGCGAACTCGCCGACGATCGTCTTGCCGGAGCCGGTGGGCGCGGCCACCAGCACCCCCTTGCCCGCCTCGAGCGCCTGACAGGCCTCGATCTGGAAGGGGTCGAGGCCGAAGTCGTACATCTCGCGGAAGGAGGCGAGCGCGGTGGCCTGCTCGACAGCTCGCTGACGGGCTGCCGCGTACCGCTCGGCCGGTGAGAGATCCTCTGTCATCGTGCTTTCGAGCGTACCGGCCCGCACTGACAACCGGACGATCATTATCGGGATCGGCCGTGTGGGGGTTCCGTGGGGGCGGCGACGCCTGCCGTCACCGCCCCGGCGGTCCTCAGGTCACGTCGTCGTAGCCGTTGACCCGGTCCTTCGTGGCCTGCTCGGGCAGGGCGCGGGCGGTGGTCACGGGCTCGACCTCGCCGATGTCCTCGGGGGTGAGGTCCAGGTCGGACGCCTCGTCGTCGTCGGGTTCCAGGGCCTCGCGGCGGGCCTTGCGGCGGTCGTTCAGCAGGGCGACGACGACCGCGCCGAAGTACAGGACCCAGATCGGCCCGGCCAGCATGAGCATGGTCAGCGGGTCCGTGCTGGGCGTGGCGATGGCCGCGAACAGCGTGATCCCCATGATCATCGCGCGCCACCAGCCGAGCATCCGCCTGCCGCTCAGCACCCCGGTGAAGTTGAGCATCACCAGCAGCAGGGGCAGCTCGAAGGAGAGGCCGAAGACGAGCACCATGCGCGTGACGAGGTCGAGCAGCTCGTCCAGCGGCAACAGGTTGTCGACGTCGCTCGGGGTGAACTCGATCAGCACCTTCGCGGAGGTGGGCAGCACCGCGTAGGCGAAGTAGGCGCCGATAAGGAACAGCGGGGCGCCGGTGGCGACGAACGCGTAGGCGTACTTCTTCTCGTTCTTGTGCAGGCCCGGGGCGACGAACGCCCACAGCTGGTACAGCCAGACCGGCGAGGCCAGCACGACACCGGCGGTCAGGGACACCTTCAGCGCCAGGGTGAAGGGGCCGAGCAGACCGTTGATGGTGATCTGCGCGCACGGCTCCGAGCCGGCCTTCGCCCGGGCCAGCTCGCCGAACGACTTCTCACAGCCGACCGACTTGAGGATCGGCTCGGTGAGGAAGTTGATGATCTCCTGATAGAAGAAGGCGGCGACCACCGTGACGACGACGATGGCCAGCAGCGCCTTCGCGAGCCGGTTGCGGAGCTCACGAAGGTGCTCCGCGAGCGGCATCCGCCCCTCGGGATCCTTCTCCTTGTTGCGGGCAGACTTCAGCAACCCACGTTCCCATCTCGTGCGGCGGGCCGGAGGTCACCGGCCCTGCGTCAGCGCTTGGTCGTGTCCGTCGGCTCGGTGACCGGCCGGGAGCTGGTCACGTCGCCGGGGGCGGCCTGGATGGTGCGCTGCGCCGCGGACTGCTCGGGGGTGGGCGGGTCGGCCGGGGCGGTCTCGTCGGACTTGGCCTCGCTCTTCATGGCCTTGGCCTCGCTCTTGAGGATGCGCGCCGACTTGCCGAGCGACCGCGCCATGTCCGGAAGCTTCTTCGCGCCGAACAGCAGGATGATGACGACGAGGATGAGAATGATCTCGGGGGCGCCGAGCCTTCCGAACATAAGTCTTTACCTTCTCACCGAGGCGGCTGGGTGGGGGTGCTGTCCGACCGGCCGGACATGCGTCCGATCGATCGTCTTGTGCAGCGATCGTAACGCTCAGGGGTGAACGTGAGGCAATCCCCGTGCGTACTCCCGTCCGCGGCCGGGCCTCGTTTTCCTGGCCGCGACCAGCAGCGTACCGTCCGGAACCCATGACGTGACAGGGCGAAGTGTCCCAAAACGTAACTCACACCGGCCCGTCGGGGCACCGACGCCGCTGCGCGGCCGGATTCAGCCGTTCACAAGGCGTCCACAGCTCGGGCGGCGCTCTCGGTCGCGCGTTCCAGGTCCTCCGCGGCCCGGCTGATCCGGCGGGCCGAGTCCGTCACCTGCCGGCCGAGGCGCTGCGCCTCCACGAACACCTTCACGGCGAACACCGCGAGGACGGCGAGACCCAGGAAACCCACGGCAACCGCGAACATCGGCCAGAACATGACGTCGAGACTAGACCGTCGAGTGCAGCCGCAGAGTCCTGACCCCGCCGCCGGTGAGCAGCTCCACGACCCGCTCCCCGGCCGGCTTGCGCACGGCCGACCCGCACTCGGGGCAGGTGAACGAGTAGAAGGTCGTCCGGCTGGTGGCGCCGATGGCCAGACGCAGGGCGCTCGCGGCGAGTTCGAAACGGCCCCGGCAGTCCGGGCAGCCCGCCTTGAACACGACCGGTGACACACGTCTCATGCCGGCGAACGCGATCGCCGCCGTCATGCCCGGCCCGGACGACGCGCCCGCTCCGGTCGCTCCCGTCGGCCCCAGGGGGTCGCTCACAGTGCTCGCTCCTGCCTGTCGTGCTGCCCGTCGGCCGCCCCCGTGCCCGGGCGCGCCCCGGCCCCGGAGACGGACTCCGCACCGTCCCGTGCCCCGGCCGCCTCGATCCCGTCGTACGCGGCCAGCGCCTCGCGGGCGGCCTGCCGGGCGCTGTCGGCGAGCGCGGCGGGCGAGACGATCCGGCCGTCGCGCCCCAGCCGCAGCGCCAGGCGCCGCAGGGAGGCCGGGTCCGGGGTGCGCAGGGTGATGCGCAGACCGCCGTCGGGAAGTTCGTCCGCGCTGTCGTGCGGGTAGTACTCGGCGACCCAGCGGCCGCCCGGGCCGACCTCGACGACGACCTCCGGATCCTCCGCGGCGGGCTGCACCAGCCCCTCCGACAGGTCCCGCAGCTCGACCTCGGGCGGGGCGGAGGGCTCGTCCAGGATCCGGATCTCGGCGACCCGGTCGAGCCGGAAGGTGCGCCGCGCCTCCGAGCGGCGGCACCACGCCTCCACGTACGTGTGCCCGACGCTGACCAGTCTGATGGGGTCGATCTCCCGCTCGGTGACCTCGTCCCGGGCCGGTGAGTAGTAGCGGATCCACAGCCGGCGGCGCTCCGAGATGGCCCGGTCGACGTCGGCGAAGACACCGCCCTCGGACTCGAAGGTGACGGACAGCCGCGAACTGGCACCGGCGGCCTCGCCGGCCGAGGTCTCCACCTTCGCGGTCGCCCGCAGCAGCGCCTGCCGGTCGCTCTCGCGCAGCCCCGGCAGCGTCGCCACGGCCCGGGCGGCGACCAGCAGCGCGGTCGCCTCGTCGGCGGCCAGCCGCAGCGGCTCGGCCGCGTCCGCGCCCAGCGCGGCCGGGTTGTGCCACCAGATGCGCTCGCCGTCGGTGTCGATGTCCAGCAGATCCCCGCCGCGGAAGCTGGTCCCGCACATCGGGAGCACGTCGAGGTCGGAGACCAGCTCGTCCTCGGTGATGCCGAAGGCACGCGCGACGTCCTCGACCCGGGCCCCGGGGCGCTCGCGCAGATACGTCACCAGGGACAGCATCCGCCGGGTCTGGTCGATGGCGTTCACGGGCCTGACCGGTTTGCCTGCCACAGTGTTGTCCGCTCCCCCTCAGCCCTTGGCCACGGCACGCAGCCGGTCCACCACGTCCGCACGCAGCTCCGCGGGCTCCAGCACCACCACGTCCGGCCCGAACTCCACCAGCCAGGCGTCCAGGCCGTGCCCGTACGGAATCTCCAACTCGTCCCAGCCGTCACCGAGTTCCCGCACCCCGGTGGCCTTCGCCCGAAGGGGGTAACCCGCGCCCGTGCGCAGCCGGATCAGCGCCGAGCGGTCGGCGGTCTCCCCCGCCCAGCTCGCGACCGTCTCCCGGACCGTGACGACGTCCGGCACCGGTGCGGTGAAGCGCGAGCCGCGCGAGCGCACCTTCCCCGTGATCCGCGACAGCCGGAACACCCGCTCGGCACCCCGGTCGCGGTCGAAGCCCGCCAGGTACCAGTGGCCGCGCCAGCACTCCAGCGCCCACGGCTCCACGTGCCGGGGCTCGGGCTGGGCGGCATTCGCCTTGCGGTACTCGAAGACGACCGGCCTGCGGTCGCGGCAGGCCAGCATCAGCGGCTCGAACGCCGCCTCGTGCACCGGGATGCGGGGCTCCAGCGCGCTGTGCGCCTCGTACGGGTCGACGTCCTCGGGCAGCCCGGCCGCCCGCAGCTTCTGCAGCGCACCGCTGGCGGCGCCGGCCAGCCGGGCCTGCTGCCACACCTTCGCGGCCAGCCCCAGCGCGGCGGCCTCCTCGGCGTCCAGGGTGATGGGCGGCAGCCGGTTGCTGTCCCGGCGGGCCAGATAGCCGATCTCGCCGTCGAGGCTCTCCACGGTCTCGATGACCAGTCCGAGTTCGCGCAGGTCGTCCTTGTCGCGCTCGAACATGCGGTTGAAGGAGTCGTCGGAGCCCGCCTCGAGGTAGGCCTCCACGGACTCGCGCAGCTCGCGCTTGCTGAGTGGCCGCCGTGTCCCGAGCAGACACAGCGCCAGGTTCATCAGCCGCTCGGCCTTGGCAATGGCCATCGACGCCCTTCTCCCTATGGTGCTTACGACGGATGACCGTACCGCCCCGCGGTGGCGCGGCAAAAGCCGAGGGCCCATGCCCGGACAGGCATGGACCCCAGGTGACCGGCTCCGATCGCCGGCCGCTCGGACTTCGCTCAGACTCCGAGCAGATCGACCACGAAGATCAGCGTCGAGCCGGGCGGGATCGCCGGGGTCGGGCTCTGGTCGCCGTACGCGAGGTGCGCCGGGATGGTCAGCTGGCGGCGGCCGCCGACCTTCATGCCCTGCACGCCCTGGTCCCAGCCCTTGATGACGCGGCCGCCGCCGAGCGGGAAGCGGAACGGCGTACCGCGGTTCCAGCTGGCGTCGAACTCCTCGCCCGTGCTGAAGGTCACGCCCACGTAGTGGACGGTCACGGTCTGACCGGCCTCGGCAACCGGGCCGTCGCCCTCCCAGATGTCCTTGATCTCGAGGTCCGCCGGGGGCTCGCCGCCCGGGAAGTCGACCTCGGGCTTGTCGATGCTCACGTGTTCAGCTCCTGCTTGTCTGCGGAAAGGCAACGGCCCAAGTCTTACATCCCCGCGGCCTCACATCTTCGCGAGGATGTCCACCGAGAAGACCAGCGTGGAGTCCTTCTCGATGCCGCTGCCCTCCGGCGGGCTGTCGCCGTACCCCAGGTCCGGCGGGATCACGATGAGGACCCGGCTGCCGACCTTCTTGCCGGTCAGACCCTGCGCCCAGCCCTTGACGACCTGCTGCAGCGAGAACGACGTCAGCTGCTTCCTGGCGTACGTCGAGTCGAACTCCTTGCCGCCGTCCCACAGCACACCCTTGTACTGCACCAGCACGCTGTCCTGCGCGCCGACCTCGGCGCCGTCGCCCTCCAGGACGTACTCGGCGGCGAGCTTCTTCGGCGCGTCGGTCTTCGGCACCTCGATGGAGGGCGCCGTGCCGTCGGTGTTGGTGCCGACCTTCGGCAGGGCGGCGTCGTCCTGCGCGGCCTTCTTGCCGTCGGCACTGCTCTTCGCGTTGAAGGTGTCCTGGACGTCGACCACGAACACCAGCGTGTCGTCGCCCTTGATCCCCGCCTGCTCATTGCCCTGCTCCCCGTACCCCCAGGTCGGCGGCACCGAGAACTGGACGCGGCTGCCGGTTTTCTTGCCGGTGAGCGCGTACCGCCAGCCGTCGATGATGCTGCCCTGGGCGAGCTGGATGACCAGCGGCGTCTTGCGGTCGTAGGAGTTGTCGAAGACCTTCGCGCTCTGCCAGATCTGGCCGAGGTAGTTCGCCGAGATGAAGTCGTTCTCCGCGACGGCCTTGCCGCCGCCCGCGATGACCGTCTTGACCGCGAGGTCCTTGGAGGGCTCGCCGCTGCCCTTGGCGACGGTCGGCTTCTGGTCGAACTTCGTCCCCGCGGTGATCGCCGGCAGCGGGCCGTCGACGATCTTCGGAGGCGGTGCGGCCGAGGTGGCCGACGCTTCGGGCGACGCGCTGTCGCTCGCGTTGCTCGATGAGCCGGAGTCGTCGCTGTCACCGCAGGCGGCGAGCGTGACCAGTCCCGCGGGGACGGCGATGAGAAGTGAGCGTCGGCGCACGGTGGGGGCCTCTATCGGTATCGGGTCGGTCCTGTCGGCTGGCGTGCGCGCAACTCTACGGCGTGAGAAGGGCACCGCACGGCTAACGTACGGTGCCCGTGTGGCGTTCCGCCCTTTCGCGCGGAAAGCGCGACTCTCACCCCTTCCGGGTCACATCCCGGCGATCAGCTTCTCCACCCGGTCGTCCACCGAACGGAACGGGTCCTTGCACAACACCGTGCGCTGCGCCTGGTCGTTGAGCTTGAGGTGGACCCAGTCGACGGTGAAGTCCCGGCGCTGCTCCTGGGCCCGCCGGATGAAGTCGCCGCGCAGCCGGGCCCGAGTGGTCTGCGGCGGAACGGACTTGCCCTCGAAGATCTTCAAGTCGTTGGCGACCCGGGCGGCCTGGCCCTTCTTCTCCAGCAGGTAGTACAGACCACGACGCCGGTGGATGTCGTGGTAGGCGAGGTCTATCTGCGCGACCCGCGGGTGCGACATGGTCATGTTGTGCCTGGCCCGGTACCGCTCCAGCAGCTTGTACTTCATGACCCAGTCGATCTCGGTGTCGATGCGGTCCAGGTCCTCGGCCTCGATCGCGTCCAGCGTGCGGCCCCACAGCTCCAGCACCCGCTCGACGGTGCCCGTGCGGATCCCGCGGCGCTCGCAGAAGTCCACGGCCTTCTCGTAGTACTCCCGCTGCACCTCCAGCGCCGACGCCTCCCGGCCACTGGCCAGACGCACCTTCCGGCGCCCGGTGATGTCGTGGCTGACCTCGCGGATCGCCCGGATCGGGTTCTCCAGGGTGAGGTCCCGCATCACCGTGCCCGCCTCGATCATGCGCAGCACCAGGTCGGTGGCGCCGACCTTGAGCAGCATAGTCGTCTCGGACATGTTCGAGTCGCCCACGATGACGTGCAGGCGACGGTAGCGCTCCGCGTCGGCGTGCGGCTCGTCGCGCGTGTTGATGATGGGCCGGGACCGGGTCGTCGCCGAGGAGACGCCCTCCCAGATGTGCTCCGCCCGCTGGCTGACGCAGTACACGGCACCGCGCGGCGTCTGCAGCACCTTGCCCGCACCGCACAGCAACTGCCTCGTCACCAGGAACGGAATCAGGATGTCCGCGAGCCGCGAGAACTCCCCGTGCCGGGCCACGAGGTAATTCTCGTGGCAGCCGTAGGAGTTGCCGGCGGAGTCGGTGTTGTTCTTGAAGAGGTAGACGTCGCCCGCGATTCCCTCCTCGTGCAGGCGTCGTTCGGCGTCCACCAGGAGTCCTTCGAGAATGCGCTCGCCCGCCTTGTCGTGGGTGACGAGCTCGATCACGTTGTCACATTCCGGTGTCGCGTACTCCGGATGCGATCCCACGTCGAGATAAAGGCGGGCGCCGTTGCGCAGAAAGACATTGCTGCTGCGGCCCCATGACACGACACGGCGGAAGAGGTACCGCGCCACCTCGTCAGGCGACAGGCGGCGCTGTCCCCTGAACGTGCACGTGACGCCGTACTCGTTCTCCAGCCCGAAAATGCGGCGGTCCATGACTGAACATTACGCCTGATGACCCGAACTGAAACGGGGTTCGACGGCACGGTTTGGATCATTTTCCGATGAAGCCGCAACCACCGCCCCCCGCGCGGGAGCTGCGAGGACCCGCCCCGTGCACGCCAGTACGAGCAGCGAGACGAAACCCGCCGCCCCCGGCACCGCGAAGCCCCACAGCGCCCCACCGTGCTCCACGACGGGCCCCGCCAGCCCCGTCCCCACCGAGGCGCCCACGGTGAACGTCGTCACGAGCCACGAGAACGCCTCCGTCACCGTCCCCCGCGGCGCGTGCACGTCGACGAGGACGAACGCGCACGCGATGCACGGCGCGAGGAACACACCCGCGAGGACCGTCAGCAGCACCATGGAAACCGCGCCCGGCATCAGCATCAACGGCAGGTAGCAGACCGCCAGCAGGGCCACCAGCAGCCGCAGCCGCCGCGCCGGCTCACCGGCCCACCGCCGCGCCCCGTAGACCGCTCCCCCGACCAGCGCACCCAGCCCCAGCGCGGCCATCAGCCACCCGTACACCGCGTCACCGCCGTGATCGTCGGCGTACGGCACCGAGGCCACCGTGATCGACCCGAGCGCCATCCCGATGAACAGGAAGGCCCCCAGCAGCGCCAGCAGCCCGCCCGAACGCAGCGCACCCAGCCAGTGCGCCTCCCGGGGCGCCGAGCGCCACGCCCGCGAAGGCGGCGACACGACCACCGACAGCGCGCCCAGCACCCCGACACCGTTCAGCACGAGCAGCGCCGCCTGCGGCGACCACAGCGACACGCACACCGTCACCAGCAGCGGCCCGACGGTGAACATGACCTCCTGCGCCACGGCGTCCATCGCGTACGCCGTGTGCACCTGGTCCTCCTCGCCCAGCACACTGGGCCACAGCGCCCGCAGACCGCCCTCCAGCGGCGGGGTGAACAGCCCCGCCGCCCCCACGGCCACGTACGCCAGCACGGCCGTCCCGGTGCCCGCGAACGCGAACACGGCCATCGCCAGCGCCGACAGCACCGCGGCCGGCAACTGCACCCGCGGCTGCCCGTGCAGGTCCACCAGCCGCCCCAGCACCGGCTGCCCCACCGCGTTCGCGACGCCGTACACCGCCGCCAGCGCCCCCGCGAGGCTGTACGAACCGCCCTCGGCCCGCACGAACAGCACGATCGCGATCGCCGCGGTCGCGTTCGGCAACCGCCCGACCAGCGTGCCGACGAGCAGCCGCACGGCATGCCGCGCCCGGAGAATGTCCAGATACCCGGCGACCACGACCCACCTCCCCGTTCCCACTCCAGCAAGTGTTACGTATAACTCCTGTCGCCATACGTACCATGTCGCCAGTTCAGCAGTCCAGACGAAAGCGCAGGCGAACGGTGGCACGAGGCAGCACCCGCCCCACGAGCCGGGACGTCGCCCAGGCCGCCGGCGTCTCCCAGGCGGCCGTCTCCCTGGTCCTCGGCGACAAATGGCGCGGCCGCGTCTCCGAACCCACCGCCCAGCGCGTCCGCGACGCCGCACTCGAACTGGGCTACCGCCCCAACCTCGCCGCCCGCAACCTGCGCCTCGGCCGCACCCGCACCGTCCTGCTGGTCGTCCCCGCCCTCACCACGGAGTTCTTCGCCGAGGTGTACACCGGCGCCGCACGCGTCGCCGCCGCACACGGCTTCGGCGTCGTCCTCTACCCCTCACCCGAAGGAGTCGGCCCCGCCCGCGACCCCTTCGCCTCCGCCCAGGCCGCCCTCGACGGCGTCATCGCCTCCTCCATGGCCGCCGACGCCCTCTCCGCCATCCGCGGCGACCAACTCCCCCTCGTCATGCTCGACAGCGACCCGGAAGGCAGCCTGGGCGCCGCCACCGTCAACCTCGACATCGCCGACGGCATCCACCAGGTCGCCGACCACCTGCTGGCGCTGGGCCACCGCAGCTTCCTGCACCTCGCCGCCGACATCCCCTCCTGGACCTTCGAGGTACGCGCCCGCGAACTGGCCTCCCGGCTCGCCGACGTCCCCGGCACCGAGCTGCGCACCATCGGGGCACCCATCTCCATTGAGGGCGCCCTGCGGGCCACGGAGGCCGCCCTCGCCGCACCCGGTCCCCGGCCCACGGCACTGGTCTGCGACGACGACAAGCTCGCGGCCGGCGCCTACAAGGCGATCCGCCGCGCCGGACTCCGCGTCCCCGACGACCTCTCCGTCACCGGCCTCGACGACCTCGGCCTCGCCACCGCCATCGACCCCGAACTCACCACCGTCCGCCTCGACGCGGAGGCCTTCGGCGAACGGGGCATGCACGCACTGCTGGCGGTACTGGAAGGCAGGCCCCCCGAGAAGGGGGACCTGCCGGTCAGCCTGGTGGTACGGGGGTCCACGGCCCCGCCGCAGTGAGGCGGGCGCAGGTGGCGCCTACTCCTCGTCCGACCCGGAGTCGGTCTCGGACTCGGTCTCACTCGCCGCCGACGCTTCACCCGCACCCGCACCGGAATCCAGCAACCGCGACAACTGGCCGCCCACGATGCGCTTGAACTTGCGCTGCTGCGGACGCGTCCGGTCCAGCACCGCGACCTCCAGCCGCTCCGCCGGAATCTCCCGCTCGGACCCGTTGGTGTCACGGGACAGCGCCTGCACCGCCAGCTTCAGCGCCTCGGCCAGCGTCATGCCGTCCCGGTGCCGCTGGTCCAGATACCCGCTGATCTGCTCCGCGTTCCCCCCGACCGCCACCGAGCCGTGCTCGTCGACGATCGAACCGTCGTGCGGCAACCGGTAGATCTGATCGTTCTCCGGGCTGTCACCGACCTCCGCGACGACCAGCTCCACCTCGTACGGCTTCTCGGCCTGGCTGGAGAAGATCGTGCCCAGCGTCTGGGCGTACACATTGGCCAGGCCGCGCGCCGTCACATCGTCACGGTCGTAGGTGTAACCCCGCAGGTCGGCATAGCGCACGCCGCCGATCCGCAGGTTCTCGTACTCGTTGTACTTGCCGGCGGCCGCGAAGCCGATCCGGTCGTAGATCTCACTGAACTTGTGCAGCGCACGGGACGGATTCTCACCGACGAACACGATGCCGTCGGCATACTGCAGCACCACCAGGCTGCGGCCACGCGCGATGCCCTTGCGGGCGTACTCCGCCCGGTCCGCCATCGCCTGCTGAGGAGATACATAGAACGGCGTCGACACCGGTTATCCGTCCCTTCCTGTCAAAAACACTGGACCACCTGACAACACGAAGCCCCGCTCCCGCTACAGCAGCGCGGCCCGCGGACCGTCCGGCTGCTCCAGCCGGCGCTCCAGCACCGAACGGGCGAGCGCCGAGCACTCGTCCTCGCCGAGCCGGCGGAAACCGTCCTCGGTGATCACAGTGATGATCGGATAGATCCGGCGGGCGACATCGGGACCACCGGTCGCCGAGTCGTCGTCAGCCGCGTCGTACAACGCCTGGACCACGAGCGTCGTGGCCTGCTCCTCGGTCAGCTCGTCGTGGAACAGCTTCTTCATCGCGCCCCGGGCGAAGATCGACCCCGAGCCCGTGGTCGCGAAGTTCAGCTCCTCGGAGCGCCCGCCCGTCACGTCGTACGAGAAGATGCGGCCCTTGCCCCGGTCCACGTCGTACCCCGCGAACAGCGGCACCACGGCCAGCCCCTGCATCGCCATGCCCAGGTTGGACCGGATCATCGTCGACAGGCGGTTCGCCTTGCCCTCCAGGGACAGCTGGGCGCCCTCGACCTTCTCGAAGTGCTCCAGCTCCAGCTGGAACAGCTTCACCATCTCCACGGCCAGACCCGCCGTACCGGCGATGCCCACCGCCGAGTACTCGTCGGCCGGGAAGACCTTCTCGACGTCCCGCTGCGCGATCATGTTGCCCATGGTGGCCCGCCGGTCACCGGCGAGGACGACACCCCCGGGGAACGTGACCGCCACGATCGTGGTGCCGTGCGGTGCCTCGATGACGCCCTGCACCGGCGGCAGCTGCCGGTTGCCCGGGAGCATCTCCGGCTGGTGCTCACCGAGGAAGTCCATGAAGGAGGACGAGCCAGGCGTCAGGAAGGCAGCTGGTAGACGCCCGGTGCTACGAGTGTTGGCTTCCACGCGATTCCTTCCACGTAAGCGGCAGCCCGCCTTATGGCATCGGGCCGGTCCTTGAACTGCCCCAGCGCAGCGTTGCAGCTGAAGCACAGTACGCCACGGACCCTACCCGTCTCGTGGCAGTGATCCACATGTGCGGCGGGAGCGGCAAGACATATGCAGCAGACGCCGCCTTGGCCGGCGATCAACTGATCGCGCTCGGCCTCGGTGAGGCCGTAGTGCCGCTTCAGGTGGCCCGCCCGGCTCTTCACCGCCCGGCACGCCTTGCAACTCGTCGAGAGGCCGTCAGAGGCACTCGCATTTCGGTGCCACTCGCTGTGAGGCTTCGTCTCACCACAGCTCCGGCAGTACTTGTGCCCTTCGGGAGTCTCCACCCTGGGTCGCACGTTCCTGCCCTTGGCCAGCTGGCGGGCCTGGTGGTACTCCGCCACGCATGGACGGCAGTAACCCTGCAGCCCGTCACGAGCGGCTCGGTTGGCGGCGAAGGCCGCCCGCGGCTTGGTCTCCCCGCACCGCGAGCAGCGCTTCTTCATCGGCCCCTCCCGCACTCACTAACCCCCAAAGTCGACCTTCACTTCGAAGGCGAAAGTGGCCTACTGACCGCCCTTTTGCACGAAGGAGCGCACGAAATCCTCGGCATTCTCCTCCAGGACGTCGTCAATTTCATCCAGGACGGAGTCCACGTCGTCGTTCAGCTTCTCCTGGCGTTCCTTGAGGTCCTCCGATGCCTGCGCGTCCTGCGCCTGCTCCTCGACCTCCTCGGTGGACCGCGTGGCCTTCTGCTGCCCGCCGCCGGTGTCCTTGGTCGCCATAACCCTCACCCCGCTCGGTTCGCCCGACACAGTTGCTCGGTCAAGATCAGACCCTACAAGTCTGGTCCGACATCGGCCCCGCACTCTCTCCAACGTACGGGGACCATCTCCATGGTTCCCGGACCTGGGGTATTCCACCCTGTCCGGCTGTCTACTCCCCGGTGCCCGCTCGTCCGCTCACCCGCCGGACAGGACCCTGACCAGGTCGTCCGCGGTGCGGCAGCGGTCCAGGAGCTCCTTGACGTGATTACGCGTTCCGCGAAGCGGTTCCAGGGTTGGGACCCGCTGGAGCGAGTCCCGGCCCGGCAGATCGAAGATCACCGAGTCCCAGGAGGCCGCCGCGACATCGTCCGCGTACTGCTCCAGGCAGCGGCCGCGGAAATAGGCCCTGGTGTCCTCCGGCGGCTTCGTGCGGGCCCGCTCGACCTCGTTCTCGTCCAGCAGGCGCTTGATGCGGCCGCGGTCCACCAGGCGGTTGTAGAGGCCCTTGTCGGGCCGTACGTCGGCGTACTGGAGGTCGACGAGGTGCAGCCGGGCGGCGTCCCAGTCGAGGTTGTCGCGGCGGCGGTAGCCCTCCATGAGTTCCCGCTTGGCGACCCAGTCCAGCTCGCCGGCCAGGCTCATCGGGTCGTTCTCGAGCCGGTTGAGGGTGTCCTCCCAGCGGCCCAGGACGTCCTTGGTCTGGTCGTCGGCGTCCGCCCCGTACCGCTCCTCCACGTATTTGCGGGCCAGCTCGTAGTACTCCATCTGGAGCTGTACGGCGGTCAGTGTGCGGCCGCTGCGCAGCGTGACGAGGTGCTTGAGCGTGGGGTCGTGGGAGACCTGGTGGAGGGTGCGTACGGGCTGGTCGACGGCGAGGTCGACGGCGATGAAGCCGTCTTCGATCATGGACAGGACCAGGGCCGTGGTGCCGAGTTTCAGGTACGTCGAGATCTCGGACAGGTTGGCGTCGCCGATGATCACGTGGAGGCGCCGGTACTTCTCGGCGTCCGCGTGCGGTTCGTCGCGGGTGTTGATGATGGGCCGCTTGAGTGTCGTCTCCAGCCCGACCTCGACCTCGAAGTAGTCGGCGCGCTGGCTGAGCTGGAAGCCGTGTTCGTGGCCGTCCTGGCCGATGCCGACGCGGCCGGCGCCGGTGAAGACCTGGCGGGAGACGAAGAAGGGCGTCAGGTGGCGCACGATGTCCGAGAAGGCGGTCTCCCGCTTCATCAGGTAGTTCTCGTGTGTGCCGTAGGAGGCGCCCTTGTTGTCGGTGTTGTTCTTGTAGAGGTGGATGGGCTGGGCGCCGGGCAGCTGGGCGGCGCGTTCGGCGGCCTCGGCCATGATGCGTTCGCCGGCCTTGTCCCAGAGGACCGCGTCGCGCGGGTTGGTGACTTCCGGAGCGCTGTATTCGGGGTGGGCGTGGTCGACGTAGAGCCGTGCTCCGTTGGTGAGGATGACGTTGGCGAGGCCGATGTCCTCGTCGGTGAGCTGGCTGGAGTCGGCGGCCTCGCGGGCGAGGTCGAAGCCTCGCGCGTCCCGCAGCGGGTTCTCCTCCTCGAAGTCCCAGCGGGCCCGGCGGGCCCGGTGCATCGCCGCCGCGTAGGCGTTGACGATCTGGGACGAGGTGAGCATGGCATTGGCGTTCGGGTGGCCGGGGACGGAGATTCCGTACTCCGTCTCGATGCCCATTACTCGCCGTACGGTCATGCGGCCCTCCTTGCCCGGCAGCGCCCGTAGTGGGCGCCGCTCAAGTACCGCTGGCGCTCCGATGCGTGTGCGGTGCCCGTCCCCGCACTGCGCGACTCGGCGGTATGGAAGAGCCTAGAACGCCTTTGCGCTGGCGGGGAGATCATTTGCGTCATTGCCTTGCTCCAGCCGGGGCTCCGGAAAACAGTCGGCTGCGGGTACCCACTGTGGGGACCCGCAGCCGCCCCGCCTTTTACAGGTACTGACCGGTGTTTGCCACCGTGTCGATGGAGCGTCCGGTGTCCGCGCCCTGCTTTCCGGTGACGAGCGTACGGATGTACACGATCCGTTCGCCCTTCTTTCCGGAGATGCGGGCCCAGTCGTCGGGGTTGGTGGTGTTGGGCAGGTCTTCGTTCTCCTTGAACTCGTCCACGCAGGCCTGGAGGAGGTGGGAGACGCGGAGGCCCTTCTGGTTCTTGTCGAGGAAGTCCTTGATCGCCATCTTCTTGGCGCGGCCCACGATGTTCTCGATCATGGCGCCGGAATTGAAGTCCTTGAAATAGAGGACTTCCTTGTCGCCGTTGGCGTAGGTGACTTCCAGGAAGCGGTTCTCCTCGGATTCGGCGTACATCTGTTCCACCGCGGTCTGGATCATGCTCTGGACGGTGGCCGCCTTGTCCTTCTCGTGCTCCGCGAGGTCGTCGGAGTGGAGGGGGAGGCGTTCGGTGAGGTACTTGCCGAAGATGTCCTTGGCCGCTTCGGCGTCCGGACGTTCGATCTTGATCTTCACGTCGAGCCGGCCGGGCCGCAGGATGGCGGGGTCGATCATGTCCTCGCGGTTGGAGGCGCCGATGACGACCACGTTCTGCAGGCCTTCCACGCCGTCGATCTCGGCGAGCAGCTGCGGGACGATGGTGTTCTCCACGTCCGAGCTGACGCCGGAGCCGCGGGTGCGGAAGAGGGATTCCATCTCGTCGAAGAAGACGATGACGGGGGTGCCCTCGCTGGCCTTCTCCCGGGCCCGCTGGAAGACCAGGCGGATCTGCCGCTCGGTCTCGCCGACGTATTTGTTGAGCAGCTCGGGGCCCTTGATGTTGAGGAAGAAGCTCTTGCCGGCGGCCTGGCCGGTGACCTCGGCGACCTTCTTGGCCAGCGAGTTGGCGACGGCCTTGGCGATGAGCGTCTTGCCGCATCCGGGGGGCCCGTAGAGCAGGACGCCCTTGGGCGGACGCAGCTCGTGCTCCCGGAACAGGTCGGGATAGAGGTAGGGGAGCTCGACCGCGTCGCGGATGGCTTCGATCTGTCCGCCGAGGCCGCCGATCTGCTCGTAGCCGATGTCGGGGACCTCTTCGAGGACGAGTTCCTCGACCTCGCTCTTGGGGACGACCTCGTAGACGTAGCCGGAGCGGGGTTCGAGCAGGAGGGCGTCGCCGGGTCGGATGGTGAGCCCGCGCAGGGGTTCGGCGAGCCGTACCACCCGTTCCTCGTCGGTGTGGCCGAGTACCAGGGCGCGCTCGCCGTCCTCGAGGATCTCCTTGAGGGTGACGATGTCGCCGACGCTCTCGTACTCCATGGCCTCGACCACGTTGAGTGCTTCGTTGAGCATCACTTCCTGGCCGCGCCGGAGCTCGTCGAGCTCGACGCTCGGGCTGACGTTCACCCGGAGTTTGCGGCCGCCGGTGAAGATGTCGGCGGTGCCGTCCTCGTTGGCCTGCAGGAAGACGCCGAAGCCGGCGGGCGGCTGGGCCAGCCGGTCGACCTCTTCCTTGAGGGCCACGATCTGGTCGCGGGCCTCGCGGAGTGTGCCGGCGAGTCGCTCGTTCTGGGCGGACACGCCGGCCAGGTTGGTCTGCAGTTCGACGATCCGCTCTTCGAGAATTCTCGTGTGTCGCGGAGATTCGGCGAGCTTGCGTCGCAGGACGGCGATCTCCTGCTCAAGGTAGGCCACCTGCCCGGCCGGGTCCTCGGACCCGCGTCCCGGGCGGATGCCGCGGTTCATGTCGTCGTCGTGGGCTGCCACGGTCCTCACCTCCTCCAAGGGGAGCTGGACGCTTCCAGACCCTACCTGGGTGGGTGTCGATTGAAACCCCTAGATCACAAAGACTGTCGGGGTGTGTCCGATCTTCACCCTTGCGCTCTCCCTCACGCCAGGGGAATACCCACGGAACGTGAGAGGAACCCAGGCGGGGGTAGGGTCGAAGTGTTCAACACCCGTCAGAGCTGGCCGGATTCCCGAACGGCTCGGCGCAGGAAACGGCAGGAGAGATGAGCGTGCAGCAGGAGGCCGGGGTCGGCGGCGAGGCTCTGGAGGTCTGGATCGACCAGGACCTGTGTACCGGCGACGGCATCTGCGCCCAGTACGCGCCCGAGGTGTTCGAGCTGGACATCGACGGTCTGGCCTATGTGAAGGGCGCGGACGACGAGCTGCTGCAGGCCCCGGGGGCGGCAACGCCCGTTCCGCTGACGCTTCTCACGGATGTGGTCGACTCGGTGAAGGAGTGTCCGGGCGAGTGCATCCACGTGCGTCGCGTTTCGGACAGGGCCGAGGTCTACGGTCCGGACTCAGAGTGACCAAAATGTGACTTGGCGGGTACGCTCCGTGACCGCTGTCTGGTGTGTCACACCGCTCGTCCTGGGAGTGCCGGTCACACGGTGCGTGCTTGTGAGGGCGTGTCGCTGACGAACGCGCCGTTCTTCCACCGCCACTTCACGTCGTCCGTGACGTCGGGGCAGCAACTGGGCACGTCGGGCGACGAGTAGCCGAGCAGGGTGGCGCGGACGGCACCGGCGCGCACCGAGAGTTCGGTGGCGGTGCGGCGTTCCCCGGGGTCGACGAGGGTGGCCACGACGCGGGGCTTGCCGCCGTCATGGCCCCGTGTGACGACGTACACGCCGTCGGGCGGTGTGCCCATGGGCGCGTCGCAGTGCACGACGGCCACCGTTTCGGGCCGGCCGTCGCCGTCGAGGTCGCCGGAGGCCTTCTTCTGCACCACGGCCTTGACGGGACCGCATTCCAGGGGAAAGGCCACGTCGGCCGGGTCGGGCGGCGTGACATGGGCGGGCGCGCTCTTCGGGGCTGCTGCTCTGTCGGCACTCTGGGCTGCCGTCGCGGCGTCGGGCTGGAGTACCGAGGACAGGGCGACCACTGCGGCGACGGCCGTGGCGGTGGCGACCCAGTGGATCGGCCGGGTGTGCGTGTGCGAGAGGTCCGGAACGGCGGGGTGCTGCACGAGGAGTGTCTCCTGTGAGGGCTGTGCCGGTGGGGGTGGCCAGCATCGTGCCACACGTCACAGTGCGGGGGAACGGCGGGGTGGGTACCCGTTCCGATTTCTGTACGGGCGGGTGGTCCCGCCGGTGGTCGCCGTCGGGTGGTCGCCTCAACGCGTCGACGCCGTGGTGGAGTTCCGGCAGTGTCCCGGAACTCCACCACGGCGTCTGTACGTTGTACGCGGCACGGGGCCGCCTCAGCGGCCGGAGCCTCCGCCGGCGTTGGGGCCGTCGTAGTCCTCGCCGTAGGCGCCCTTGGCGGGGCGGCGGCGGCGCATGGGCGGCTCGACGCCGTCGGCGAGGCGACGGGCGGTGAGCAGGAAGCCGGTGTGGCCGATCATGCGGTGGTCGGGGCGGACGGCGAGGCCCTCGACGTGCCAGTTGCGGATCATCGTCTCCCAGGAGGTCGGCTCGTTGAAGCAGCCGATCTCGCGGATGGACTCGACGGTCCGGGCGAGCTGGGTGGTGGTGGCGACGTAGCAGCACAGGATGCCGCCGGGCACGAGTGCCTTGGAGACGGCGTCCAGGCACTCCCAGGGGGCGAGCATGTCGAGGATGACACGGTCGACGTCGGCGTCGGACAGGTTGTCCTGGAGGTCGCCGACGGTGAGCTGCCAGGCGGGGTGCGGGCCGCCGAAGTAGCGCTGGACGTTCTGCTGGGCGATCTCGGCGAAGTCCTCGCGGCGCTCGTAGGAGTGCAGCATGCCCTGGTCGCCGATGGCGCGCAGCAGGAAGCTGCTGAGGGAGCCGGAGCCCACGCCGGCCTCCACGACGCGTGCGCCGGGGAAGATGTCGGCGAAGGCGAGGATCTGCCCCGCGTCCTTCGGGTAGACGACGGCTGCCCCGCGGGGCATGGACAGGACGTAGTCGGGGAGCAGGGGGCGCAGCGCGAGGTAGGCGACGTTCCCGGTGGTGCGGACAACGCTGCCCTCGGGAGCACCGATCAGTTCGTCGTGGGGGAAGGAACCCTTGTGGGTGTGGAAGTTCTTCCCGGCCTCGAGCGTGAACGTGTAGTGGCGGCCCTTGGGGTCGGTCAGCTGAACCTGGTCCCCGACCTTGAAGGGCCCGCGCCTGCGGGCGGCACCGGTCGGTTCGGACATGTGACCAGCCTACCGGTTTCCTGCCGGGGGCTTGACCGGCGCGGGGGTCGCGTTCAGCTGGGCCGTGCCATTGCCTTGACGAAGGCGCGCTCCACGTCGGCGGCGGACAGGACGCCGTAGATCTCGCCGGTCTCCTCGACGACGAGGTACTCGGTGGCGGGGCTGGCGCGCAGGGCGTCCAGGAGTTCCTCGCCGGACAGTTCCGCGGAGACGCGCATGCCGTCGGTGAGGTCCTGGGCGAGGGTGCTCACCGCCACCCAGGGGCGGCGGTGCTCGGGTACGCCGACGATGGCGGCCTCGCGGACCAGGGAGGCGGGGGTGCCCTCGCCGTCGACGACGACCAGGGCGCGGGCCCCGGAGGCGTTGGCGCGGCGCAGGGCCTCGGAGAGGGGCGTGTCGGCCGGTACGGGGACGGCGCGCCGGGTCAGGGCGCGGGCGCGCAGCTCGGGGAGGTGTTCGCGCAGGCGGGCCATGCGGAGGCTGTTTCCGGCGCCGGTCCAGATGATCGCGGCGAGGATGGCGGCGAGCAGGGCGTCCATGACGGTGTCCATGCCGACGTCGTCCGCGGCGTCGCTGCCGAGCGACTGGGTGAGCAGCGGCAGGCCGATCAGTACGGCGATGGCGAGGGCCCGGCCGACCCAGGCGGCGGCGATCGTTCCGCTCATCGGCTTGCCGGTCAGCTTCCAGACGACGGCGCGGAGCATGCGGCCGCCGTCCAGGGGGAGGCCGGGCAGCAGGTTGAAGACGGCCACGATGAGGTTGGAGACCATCAGGCCGGCCAGCAGCACGCCGGCGACGCTGTCGGGTTCGACGGGCAGCAGGGCGGCGTAGAAGACGCCGGACAGGACGAGGGAGAGCAGGGGGCCGACGAAGGCCAGCACGAATTCCCGGCCGGGGGTCTCGGCCTCCTTCTCGATCTCGGAGACGCCGCCGAAGAACTGGAGCTGGATGCGGCGGACGGGGAGTTTGAAGCGGAGGGCGGCGACGGTGTGGGCCAGCTCGTGGACGAGGACGGAGGCGTAGAAGGCGACGGCGAAGAAGAGGGAGACCAGGTAGCGGGCGGCGCCCAGCTCGGGCAGGACGCGGTCGAGCTGGCCGCCGAACACCCAGGTGATCAGGATGGCGACCAGGAACCAGCTGGGGGCGACGTACACCGGTACGCCGAAGGGGCGGCCCATCAGCAGCCCGCCCCCGGGCTCCGGCCGGCGCTGCGGTGGCCGTCCCGGCCCGCCCGCGCCGTCGGTGTGCGCCTCGGCACGGTGACGCGGGCCGCCGGCGCCCTCGTGGTCCCCGGCGCGCCGGGGGCCCCCGGCCGGTTCACGAGACTCGGCGGGGCGGGAGGATCCGGAGGGGCTTGAGGGTTCCGAGGGGTTAGAGGGTGGTTCCGAGGGGTCGGAGGGTTCTGAGGGGCCAGAGGAGCCCGTGGGGCCAGAGGCGCCGGAGGAGCTAGAGGGGTCTGAGGGTCCCGAGTCGGGTTCGCGGTCCGACGGCGACATCTCGGCACTCCGTGCCCCGGAACCAGGCATCTGGGCACCCCGTGCCCCGGAGTCCGGCGTCTCCGCACCCCGCGCCCCGGAACCGGACACCTCCGCACCCCGCGCCCCGGAACCCGGCGCCCCCGCACCCCCCGACTCGGAGCCGGGTGTGTCCGCGCCGGCACGCGGGCCGGGGCCCGTGGTCGGCGCGGCTGCGGGGCCGGTGGCCGGGGCCGTGGGTTGTGCCTGGGGCTCGGCCGACTCGTCGTTGCCGGGCCGCGGCTGCCCGCTCCCGCCGCTCACGTCCACGGTGTCCCCTCGTTCGAAGCGTCTCCCGCCTGCGGACGGGAGGGTCTCGTGTCGATGGTATGCGTCCGTCGCCGCCCGTTCCGCTCCGGCACCCCTCTGCTTCCCCTCCGTCACACGGGTCACGCCTGCGGGCTGGGTCGCTGTCAGTGCCCGGCCGTATGGTCTGTGGACATGGAGACGAGTACCGAGGATGTCGCGGAGGAGACCGGCGGACCCGCCCGCCCGGCGGCGACCGTGCTGGACCAGCCGGAGGCGGCCGGGGCGCCGGGCACCGTGGAGCCGGACGCCTCGGCGTCGGTGACGACGGCCACGACCGCCCCGCCCGCGCCCGCGGCGATACCGCCTGCCTCGCTCTCGCCCTCCCGGGCCGGTGACTTCATGCAGTGCCCGTTGCTGTACCGGTTCCGGGTCATCGACCGGCTGCCGGAGAAGCCCAGCGAGGCGGCGACCAGGGGCACCCTGGTGCACGCGGTGCTGGAGCGGCTCTTCGACGCCCCGGCGGCCGAGCGCACGGCGCCGAGGGCGAAGGCACTGGTCCCCGGTCAGTGGGACCGGCTGCGGGAGAGCAGGCCGGAGGTCGGTGAGCTGTTCGCGGACGATCCGGAGGGCGAGCGGCTGGCGCAGTGGCTGGCCGAGGCGGAGCGGCTCGTCGAGCGCTGGTTCACCCTGGAGGACCCGAGTCGGCTGGAGCCCGCCGAGCGGGAGCTGTTCGTCGAGGCCGAGCTGGACTCCGGGCTGCGGCTGCGCGGCATCATCGACCGGGTCGACGTGGCCCCCACCGGCGAGGTGCGGATCGTCGACTACAAGACGGGCAAGGCGCCCCGCCCGCAGTACGCGGAGGGCGCGCTGTTCCAGATGAAGTTCTACGCGCTCGTGGTGTGGCGGCTGAAGAAGGTCGTCCCGCGGCGGCTGCAGCTGGTCTATCTCGGCAGCGGTGACGTGCTCACGTACGACCCGGTCCTGGCCGACCTGGAGCGGGTCGAGCGCAAGCTGCTGGCCCTGTGGGAGGCGATCCGGCTGGCGACCGAGACGGGTGACTGGCGGCCGCGTCCCACCAAGCTGTGCGGCTGGTGCGACCACCAGGCGCACTGTCCGGAGTTCGGCGGCACTCCCCCGCCCTACCCGCTGCCGGTGAGGGCGGCCGACTCCGGCGCCGCCGCGCAGGGCAGAATGGGGCCGGACTAGCGAGAAGGAGACTTACGTGGCCATCCGCGTCCTACTGGTCGACGACCAGCCGCTGCTGCGCACGGGCTTCCGGATGATTCTGGAGGCGGAGCAGGACCTCGCGGTCGTCGGCGAGGCCGGAGACGGCCTCCAGGCGCTCGACCAGGTGCGGGCGTTGCAGCCCGACGTGGTGCTGATGGACATCCGCATGCCGCGGATGGACGGCGTGGAGGCGACCCGGCAGATCACCGGGCCGGAGCGGGACGGCCCGGCGAAGGTGCTGGTGCTGACCACCTTCGACCTCGACGAGTACGTGGTCGAGGCGCTGAAGGCGGGCGCCAGCGGCTTCCTGCTCAAGGACGCCCCGGCCAACGAGCTGGTGCAGGCGATCCGGGTGGTGGCGAACGGCGAGGCGATGCTCGCCCCGAGCATCACCCGGCGGCTGCTCGACAAGTACGCCACGCATCTGCCTTCCGGGGACGAGCCGGTGCCGGACACCCTGCACACGCTCACCGACCGTGAGGTGGAGGTGCTGAAGCTGGTGGCCCGCGGGCTGTCCAACGCGGAGATCGCCGCGGACCTGTTCGTGAGCGAGACCACCGTGAAGACTCATGTGGGACATGTGCTGACCAAGCTGGGTCTGCGGGACCGCGTGCAGGCCGCGGTGTACGCGTACGAGAGCGGTCTGGTGCGTCCCGGCGCCCAGTAGCCGCTGGTGTCCGTGTCCGCGGGCAGCCCGCTCCCGCGCGGCGCGTGCCGTGCACGACGCGAAGGGCGCCCTCCTCCGAGCGGGAGGAGGGCGCCCTTCGCGCTGGTCCGGTCCGGCGTCAGCCGCTCACGCCCCGGCCCAGCTCCCACAGCTGGAGCGAGGAGGAGGAGTTGAGGAGGTAGGCGGTGCCGGTCACGTCGTCACGGGTGGCGACGTACTGCTTGCCCTGCCACAGCGGGATCAGCGGGACCTCCTTGGCGGTGATGTCCTGGATCTCGGTGAGGCTGTCCACCGCGGAGAGCCGGTCGGCCTCGCCGCGGGAGGCGGGGATCAGGTTGTCGATGATCTCCGGGTTGGCGTAGGGCATGTTGAGGGTGTTGCCCTTGTCGAGGAACGGCGCGATGAAGCTGTCCGCGTCCGGGAAGTCGGGGAACCAGCCCATGCCGAAGACGTCGTACTCGCGGTTGCGCTCCGCCGGGTGGAACTTCTCCCAGGGCGTGCCCTTGATGTCGACGTCGAACAGGCCGCTGTCGTTGAGCTGCTTCTGGAGCTGCTCGAACTCCTGCTTGGTCGCGGCGCCGTAGTGGTCCGTCGTGTAGTGCAGCGTCAGCTTGACCGGCGTGGTGACGTCCGCGTCCTCCAGCAGCGTCTTGGCCTTGGAGACGCTGGGGTCGCCGTACTTGTTGAAGAACGAGTTGGAGTGGCCGGTGATGCCGGCCGGAACCATGGAGTACAGCGGTTCGGCCTGGGAGCCGTAGACCGCGGAGACGAGTTCGCTGCGGTTGATGAGCTGGGCCATGGCCTGGCGGACGGCCGCGTCCTTGACCGTCGACGCGTCCGTGTTGAAGGCGAGGTAGCGGATTTCGAGACCGGCCACCTCGACCAGGTCGACGTCGCCGTCCGTGGCCTTGGCGAGGGTCTGGACCTGCTCCGGCGTCATCGCGCGGGTCATCACGTCGATGTCGCCCTTGTCGATGGCGTCGCCCATCGCCTCCGCGTCGGCGAAGGAGACCAGCTCGACCTTGTCGTTGTTCACCTTGAGACTCCCCTTGTACTTGGGGTTCTTGGTGAACACCGCCTTGGTCATCTCGTCGCCCTTGACCTCGGCCTTCATCGTGTACGGGCCGGAGCCGGTCAGCTCGAAGCCGTCGCGCAGCTTGTCCTTCTCGTAGTCGTCCGGGTTGACGATGCCGGCGACCGGCGTCGACAGCTTGAACGGGAAGGTGGCGTCGGCGGTGTTGAGGTGGAAGATGACCTCGCGGTCGCCCTTCGTCTCCACGGTGTCCACGGTGGACAGCAGCGACGCCACCTCGGTGTCGGCGTGGATCTTCCGGACGCGCTCGATGGAGTACTTGACGTCCTCGGCGGTGACGGGGTCGCCGTTGGCGAACTCCAGGCCGTCGCGCAGGGTGCAGGCGTAGCGCTCGTTGCCGGTGTCGGTGAATCCGCACTGCTGGGCGGCCTCGGGCACGGGTTCGCCGTCGCCGCGGGGCAGCACCATCAGCGTCTGCGAGGTCTGGCGCATGATGTTCCAGGCGCCGACGTCGTAGGCGTACGCCGGGTCGAAGGGCGCGGTTATCTCTTTCGAGACGCTGAACCCGTCCGTGGTGCCGACGACGATCGCGTCCCCGTCGCCGCTGCCGCTGTCCGATCCGCCGCAGGCGGCGAGCACCGGCGCGAGCAGGCCGACGACGGCCGGCAGCACCAAAGTCTTGCGGTTCATGCTCGAGTTTCTCCAGAGCTGTCGGTCCGTGTATCCGGCATGCAGGGGTGTCGCGGCGGATCACGGGGGTAGTGGCCGATGTTCTCGCGACGAGATTAGTCCGCGCCCGCACGGGCGCTCGCAGCCACCGGAGTTGAGGGCTCATCACGGAGCGAAACCGGGTGTGGACGCACCGAAAACCCGACAGTGGAAGGATTCGTGCAGGGTTTCACCAATCAGGACACAAGGGCTCCTCGACAACGTTCGCCACGTCGGTGGCAGCACACCTGTGCTTTTCTGTCGACCCCTGGCAGCGTGGTGAACATCACAGTCCGACTTCGGCCGCCCGCGCCCGGATCCGGCCATCCGGGGCTAGCGCATGTGGGTCATGAGACCGCGGAGAAACGGCAGGTCGACCTCTTCCAGGGAGGCGACCACCGTGCGCCGGGCGGCCGGGGTGATGGGGGCGACCGAGGGCACGGCCACGACGCGGCAGCCGGCGGCCTCCGCCGCGGCGACCCCGGTCGCGGTGTCCTCGACCACGGCGCAGCGGGCCGGGTCGACGCCGAGGCCCGCCGCGGCCGCCAGGTACGGGTCGGGGTGGGGCTTGGTGCGGGGTACCTCGTCGCCGGCGACGGTGAGGGCGAAGTGCTGGGGGCCGAGCGACTTCAGGACGCGGTCGATGATGCGCCGGTGCGAGGCGGAGACCAGGGCGGTGGGGATCTCGTGCGCGGTCAGTTCCGCGAGCAGCCGGGCGGCGCCGGGCATGAGCGGCAGGTCACGGCCGATGCGCTGCTCGAAGCCGTCGTTGAGCAGGACGCTGAGTTCGGCGAGGGTGATGTCAGCGCCGGTGGCCTCGATCAGGAAGCCGGCGCTGCGGGTCATGGGGCCGCCGACCACGACGTGGCGCCAGGAGTCGTCGAGGGTGTGGCCGAGGGAGGCGAAGACCTCCGTCTCGACGTCCCACCAGAAGCCCTCGGTGTCCACCAGGGTGCCGTCCATGTCGAGGAGCACGGCCTGCAGGGCGGAGCCTTCGGCCGTACGGGTTCCGAGCGCGGGGACCGTACTGGTCATCCACGTACCTCCTTGAGGGACGATCAGGCCGGCTCCCACGAAGGGAGCCGGCCTGCAGTGGACCGACCAGTGTACGTCGTGCGGGGCGCGAACGCCTGGTGAGGCCCGGGAGGCGGTACGGGCCTCAGCGGGCGTTGAAGTACTTGGCCTCCGGGTGGTGGATGACGATGGCGTCGGTGGACTGCTCCGGGTGGAGCTGGAACTCCTCGGACAGGTGGACGCCGATGCGCTCCGGCTCCAGCAGGGCGGCGATCTTGGCGCGGTCCTCCAGGTCGGGGCAGGCGCCGTAGCCGAGGGAGAAGCGGGCGCCCCGGTACTTCAGGGCGAACATGTCCTCCATCTCGGCCGGGTCCTCCCCGCCGAAGCCGAGTTCCGAGCGCACGCGGGCGTGCCAGTACTCGGCGAGGGCCTCGGCGAGCTGGACGGACAGGCCGTGCAGCTCCAGGTAGTCGCGGTAGGCGTTGGCCTCGAACATCCGGGCCGTCTCCTCGCCGATGCGGGAGCCGACAGTGACGACCTGGAAGCCGACCACGTCGATCTCGCCCGACTCCTCCGGGCGGAAGAAGTCGGCCAGGCACAGCCGGCGGCCGCGGCGCTGGCGGGGGAAGGTGAACCGGGTGCGCTCGTTGCCGTCGTCGTCGAGGACGATCAGGTCGTCGTCCTTGGAGACGCAGGGGAAGTAGCCGTAGACCACGGCCGCCTCCAGCAGGTTCTCCGTCTGGAGCCGGTCGAGCAGTCCGCGCAGCCGGGGCCGGCCCTCGGACTCGACCAGCTCCTCGTAGGAGGGTCCCTCGCCGGTGCGGGCCTGCTTGAGGCCCCACTGGCCCTTGAAGAGGGCACCCTCGTCGAGCCAGGACGCGTACTCCTTGAGCTGGATGCCCTTGACGACGCGGGTGCCGCGGAAGGGGGGCTCGGGCACGGGGTTGTCGGTGGCGACGTCGGAACGGACGCTGCCCTCTTCCGGACGGTCCTCGATCTCGACGGTGGCGGCCCGCACGCGGCGCTGCTTCAGCTCGGGCAGCTTGGCACCCGGCACCCCGCGCTTGATGCCGATCAGCGCGTCCATCAGGCGCAGGCCCTCGAAGGCGTCGCGGGCGTAGCGGACCTCGCCGTCGTAGACCTCGTGCAGGTCCTGCTCGACATACGCCCTGGTCAGGGCCGCGCCGCCGAGGATGACGGGGTAGTCGGCGGCCAGGCCCCGCTGGTTGAGCTCCTCCAGGTTCTCCTTCATGATCACCGTGGACTTGACCAGCAGGCCGGACATGCCGATGACGTCCGCGCGGTGCTCGTCGGCCGCTTCCAGGATCGCGGAGACCGGCTGCTTGATGCCGAGGTTGACGACGGTGTAGCCGTTGTTGGACAGGATGATGTCGACGAGGTTCTTGCCGATGTCGTGGACGTCGCCGCGGACGGTGGCCAGCACGATGGTGCCCTTGCCCTCGTCGTCGGTCTTCTCCATGTGCGGTTCCAGGTGGGCCACCGCGCTCTTCATGACCTCGGCGGACTGCAGCACGAACGGCAGCTGCATCTGCCCGGAGCCGAACAGCTCACCGACGACCTTCATGCCGTCCAGCAGCGTCTCGTTGACGATGTCCAGCGCCGGACGCTCGGTCAGGGCCTCGTCCAGGTCCTGCTCCAGGCCGTTCTTCTCGCCGTCGATGATGCGGCGCTTGAGCCGCTCCTCCAGCGGCAGCGCCGCCAGCTCCTCGGCCTTGGACGCCTTCAGCGACTTGGCCGTGGCGCCCTCGAACAGCTCCATCAGCTTCTGCAGCGGGTCGTAGCCCTCGCGGCGGCGGTCGTAGATCAGGTCCAGGGCCGTGGTGACCTGCTCCTCGTCGAACCGGGCGATCGGCAGGATCTTCGACGCGTGCACGATCGCCGAGTCCAGTCCGGCCTTGACGCACTCGTCCAGGAAGACCGAGTTGAGCAGGATGCGGGCGGCCGGGTTGAGACCGAAGGAGATGTTCGACAGGCCGAGCGTGGTCTGCACGTCCGGGTGGCGCCGCTTCAGCTCCCGGATGCCCTCGATGGTGGCGAGTCCGTCCTTGCGGGACTCCTCCTGGCCGGTGCAGATGGTGAAGGTCAGGCAGTCGACGAGGATGTCGGACTCGTGGATGCCCCAGTTGCCGGTGAGGTCGTCGATCAGCCGTTCGGCGATCTCGACCTTCTTCTCGGCTGTGCGGGCCTGCCCCTCCTCGTCGATCGTCAGCGCGATCAACGCGGCGCCGTGCTCCCGCGCCAGCGTCGTGACCCGCGCGAAACGGGACTCGGGGCCGGCGCCGTCCTCGTAGTTCACCGAGTTGATCACCGCGCGGCCGCCGAGCTTCTCCAGACCGGCCCGGATCACGTCGACCTCGGTGGAGTCGAGCACGATCGGCAGCGTGGATGCGGTGGCGAACCGCCCGGCCAGCTCCTCCATGTCGGCGACGCCGTCCCGGCCGACGTAGTCCACGCAGAGGTCGAGCATGTGCGCGCCCTCGCGGATCTGGTCCCGGGCCATCTCGACGCAGTCGTCCCAGCGGCCCTCCAGCATGGCCTCGCGGAACTTCTTGGAGCCGTTGGCGTTGGTGCGCTCGCCGATGGCCAGGTAGGAGGTGTCCTGGCGGAAGGGCACGGTCTGGTACAGCGAGGCGGCGCCGGGCTCGGGCCGCGGATCGCGCGCGGTGGGGGCGGTGCCGCGGACCCGCTCGACGACCTGCCGCAGGTGCTCGGGGGTGGTGCCGCAGCAGCCGCCGATCAGGGACAGGCCGTACTCGCGGACGAAGGTCTCGTGCGCGTCGGCCAGCTCGGGCGCGGTCAGCGGGTAGTGGGCGCCGTCCTTGCCCAGGACGGGCAGACCGGCGTTGGGCATGCAGGTCAGCGGGATGCGGGAGTGCCGCGCGAGGTAGCGCAGGTGCTCGCTCATCTCGGCCGGGCCGGTGGCGCAGTTCAGGCCGATCATGTCGATGCCGAGCGGCTCCAGCGCGGTGAGCGCGGCGCCGATCTCCGAGCCGAGCAGCATGGTGCCGGTGGTCTCGACGGTGACGGAGACGATGACCGGCAGGTCGAGGCCGAGGGCGTCCAGGGCGCGCCGGGCGCCGAGTACGGAGGCCTTGGTCTGGAGCAGGTCCTGCGTGGTCTCCACCAGCAGTGCGTCGGCGCCGCCGGTGACCAGGCCCTCGGCGTTGCGCTGGTAGGCGTCGCGCAGGACGGTGTACGGGGCGTGGCCGAGGGTGGGGAGCTTGGTGCCGGGGCCCATGGAGCCCAGCACCCAGCGCTGCCGGCCGTCCCGGGCGGCGAAGTCGTCGGCGACCTCGCGGGCGACGCGGGCGCCGGCCTCGGACAGCTCGTGGACCCGCTCGGGGATGTCGTACTCGCCCAGGGCGGAGTGGTTGGCGCCGAAGGTGTTGGTCTCGACGCAGTCGACGCCCGCCGCGAAGTACTCCTCGTGCACCGAGCGGACGATGTCGGGCCGGGTGAGGTTCAGGATCTCGTTGCACCCCTCCAGCTGCTGGAAGTCGTCCAGCGAGGGGTTCTGTGCCTGGAGCATGGTGCCCATGGCGCCGTCGGCGACCACCACACGGGTGGCGAGGGCCTCTCGGAGGGCGGACACACGGGTGCGGGTGTCGGCGGTCGGGGTGGATGGCGACGAGGCCATGAAAGGGCTCCCTAGGATGCGACGGCTGTCGGCTTTGCCTCTGCCCGGTGCCGTCCGTCGTGGACGTCCCCGGGGAGAACGCACGCCGCCAGGGTAGCCGGGACCGGGGGCCGGTGGTCAGGGCGTCCACGAGACGGACGAGGATGGCGGGTCGAAGAGCCGCCGAACGGATGAGCTTCCCCTCCCGGAACGTCGAGCCGGTGCGGACGTCCGGGGCCGCCGGGAGATGGCCGAAGTGCAACAGTTGCCCGCCGACCATTAGCGGGAGGTCGGCATGGACCGGTAGTGTTCGGCATTGCCGAACGACGTCAGCGACGCCGAGGTCGGCAGTCGAAGGGGACGGAGGCAGTACGTCGATGGCACGGAACATCCAGTCGCTCGAACGGGCGGCCGCGATGCTGCGCCTGCTCGCGGGCGGCGAGCGGCGGCTCGGCCTGTCGGACATCGCCTCGTCGCTGGGTCTGGCCAAGGGCACCGCGCACGGCATCCTGCGCACCCTCCAGCAGGAGGGCTTCGTCGAGCAGGACGACGCCTCCGGGCGCTACCAGCTGGGTGCCGAGCTGCTGCGCCTGGGCACGACGTACCTGGACGTGCACGAGTTGCGGGCGCGTGCCCTGGTGTGGACGGACGACCTGGCCCGCTCCAGCGGCGAGAGCGTCCACCTCGGGGTCCTGCACCAGCAGGGCGTCCTGATCGTGCACCACGTCTTCCGGCCCGACGACAGCCGGCAGGTCCTGGAGATCGGGGCCATGCAGCCGCTGCACTCCACGGCGCTGGGCAAGGTGCTGTCGGCGTACGACCCGGTGGCGCACAGCGAGGCGCTGGAGGCCGACCGCAAGGCGTACACGGACCGGACCGTGTGCGAACCGGACGGCTTCGAGCACATCCTGGACATCACCCGCGCGCGCGGGTACGCGGCCGACGTCGAGGAGACCTGGGAGGGCATCGCCTCCATCGCCGCTCCCATCCACGACCGCAGGCGCATGCCGGTCGGCGCGGTCGGCATCACCGGGGCCGTGGAACGGCTGTGCCGGGAGGGCGAGCTGCGGCCCGAGCTGGTCGCGGCGGTACGGGACTGCGCCCGCGCGGTCTCGCGGGACCTGGGCGCCGGACGCTTCTAGGCGCACGCCCGCCAGGGGCCGGGACGCCAGGACGGGCCGGGGTACGGGCCGGGACACCGAGGGTGTTCCGGCCCTTGTTGTTCCCGCGCGTGTTCCCGCGCGCGTTCTCGCGCCACCGGCCGCGCCGCGGATCGATAGGGCCCGGCGATCAATAACGATCGTGCTTTCGATTACACAGCTCTTGACGCGCGCGTGACGCCGAACGAGACTCGCGTCCATCGGTCGGCATTGTCGAACACCTACCGGCAATACGCGTTAGAGTGTGACAGTGCCAAGGGCCGCCATCGCTCTCACACCGAGGGCGCCTGAACACCCGGAGGGACCCGGGGGTTCGGCTTCCCCTGGACGAAGGACAAAGGAGTCGCGGGTGTCCAGCTCCGACATCTTCATCGGCGAGACCATCGGTACCGCCATACTCATCCTGCTCGGCGGCGGCGTGTGTGCCGCCGTGACGCTCAAGGCCTCCAAGGCACGCAACGCCGGCTGGGTCGCCATCGCCCTCGGGTGGGGCTTCGCGGTCATGACGGCGGCCTACATATCGGGTCCGCTCTCCGGAGCCCACCTGAACCCGGCCGTGACCATCGGCATCGCGATCAAGGACGGCGACTGGAGCAACACGCCGACCTACTTCGCCGGCCAGATCCTCGGCGCCATGATCGGCGCGGTCCTGGTCTGGATCGCCTACTACGGCCAGTTCCAGGCCCACCTCACCGACCGGGAGATCGTCGGCGGTCCCGGCGCGCAGGACACGAAGGCCAAGTCCGTCGAGGCGCAGGAGAAGGGCGCCGGCCCGGTCCTGGGCGTCTTCTCCACCGGCCCCGAGATCCGGCACACGGTCCAGAACCTCGCCACCGAGATCATCGGCACCTTCGTCCTGCTCCTCGCCATCCTCACCCAGGGCCTGAACGACGAGGGCAACGGCCTCGGCATCCTGGGCGCCCTGATCACCGGCTTCGTGGTGGTGTCCATCGGCCTGTCGCTCGGCGGCCCGACCGGATACGCGATCAACCCGGTCCGCGACCTCGGCCCGCGCATCGTGCACGCCCTGCTGCCGCTGCCCAACAAGGGCGGCTCCGACTGGTCCTACGCCTGGATCCCGGTCGTCGGTCCGCTGATCGGCGGTGCGATCGCCGGAGGTGTCTACAACGTCGCGTTCGCCTGAGCGGGCCCCCGCTCGGCGATCATCGAGCCGCAGACCACGCGCCGTACGCACCGGCCACCCACCACGGAACCCCAGGAGCACACAGTGACCGACGCCCACACCGCCGGACCCTTCATCGCCGCGATCGATCAGGGCACGACCTCCTCGCGCTGCATCGTCTTCGACCGCGACGGGCGCATCGTCTCCGTCGACCAGAAGGAGCATGAGCAGATCTTCCCCAAGCCGGGCTGGGTCGAGCACGACGCCGCCGAGATCTGGACCAACGTCCAGGAGGTCGTCGCCGGAGCCGTCGAGAAGGCCGGCATCACTCGCGACGACATCAAGGCCATCGGCATCACCAACCAGCGCGAGACCACCCTCGTCTGGGACAAGAACACCGGTGAGCCCGTCCACAACGCCATCGTCTGGCAGGACACCCGCACCGACGCCCTGTGCAAGGAACTCGGCCGCAACGTCGGCCAGGACCGCTTCCGCCGCGAGACCGGCCTCCCCCTCGCCTCCTACTTCGCCGGTCCCAAGGCCCGCTGGCTGCTCGACAACGTCGACGGCCTGCGCGAGCGCGCCGAGGCGGGCGACCTGCTCTTCGGCACCATGGACACCTGGGTCATCTGGAACCTCACCGGCGGGGTGAACGGCGGCCGGCACGTCACCGACGTCACCAACGCCTCCCGCACCATGCTGATGAACCTGCACACCATGGCGTGGGACGAGAAGATCGCCGAGTCGATCGGCGTGCCGATGCAGATGCTCCCGGAGATCCGCTCCTCCGCCGAGGTGTACGGCGAGATCAAGGGCGGCCGCCTCGGCGAACTGCTCGGCGGCATCCCGGTGGCCTCCGCGCTCGGCGACCAGCAGGCGGCCCTGTTCGGCCAGACCTGTTTCTCCGAGGGCGAGACCAAGTCGACGTACGGCACCGGCACCTTCATGGTGATGAACACCGGTGACAAGCTCATCAACTCCTACTCGGGCCTGCTGACCACGGTCGGCTACAAGATCGGCGACCAGGACACGGTCTACGCCCTGGAGGGCTCGATCGCCGTCACCGGTTCGCTGGTGCAGTGGATGCGCGACCAGATGGGCCTGATCTCCACCGCCGCCGAGATCGAGACCCTCGCCCTGACGGTCGAGGACAACGGCGGCGCCTACTTCGTACCGGCCTTCTCCGGCCTGTTCGCCCCGTACTGGCGTTCCGACGCCCGCGGTGTGATCGCCGGCCTCACCCGGTACGTGACCAAGGCGCACCTCGCGCGCGCCGTGCTGGAGGCCACCGCCTGGCAGACCCGCGAGATCGCGGACGCCATGACGAAGGACTCCGGCGTGGAGCTGACCGCCCTCAAGGTCGACGGCGGCATGACCTCCAACAACCTGCTGATGCAGACCCTCGCCGACTTCGTGGACGCCCCCGTGGTGCGCCCGATGGTCGCCGAGACCACCTGCCTCGGCGCCGCCTACGCCGCCGGGCTCGCCGTCGGCTTCTGGAACAGCACCGACGACCTGCGCGCCAACTGGCGGCGGGCCGCCGAGTGGACCCCCCGCATGGACGCGGAGACCCGCGACCGTGAGTACAAGAGCTGGCTCAAGGCCGTGAAGCGGACCATGGGCTGGCTCGAGGACGAGGAGTAAGAACCGCAATGACCACTCAGTCCACCCTGCAGTCCGTGCCTGCCCTGGGGACGCACCCGGCCTCCGGCTCGAACCCGAGCCGGGCCGAGACCCGGGAGCAGCTCTCCAAGGCGTCGTACGACCTTCTCGTGATCGGCGGGGGCATCCTGGGCATCTCCACCGCCTGGCACGCCGCGCAGTCCGGCCTCAGGGTGGCCGTGGTCGACGCCGGCGACTTCGCCGGCGCCACCTCCTCCGCCTCCTCCAAGCTGCTCCACGGCGGTCTGCGCTACCTGCAGACCGGCGCGGTGAAGCTGGTGGCGGAGAACCACTTCGAACGCCGTGCGGTCTCCCGCCAGGTGGCCCCCCACCTGGCGAACCCGCTCACCTTCTACCTCCCCGTGTACAAGGGCGGGCCGCACGGCGCGGCGAAGCTGGGCGCGGGTGTCTTCGCGTACTCGGCGCTGTCCGCGTTCGGCGACGGCGTCGGCCACCTGCTCTCCCCGGCCAAGGCGGCGCAGGACGTGCCGGAGCTGCGCACCGACAACCTGAAGGCCGTGGCCGTCTACGGCGACGACCAGATGAACGACGCCCGCATGGCCCTGATGACCGTCCGCGCGGCGGTCGAGTCCGGCGCGGTGGTCCTCAATCACGCCGAGGTCACCGGACTGCGCTTCACGGGCGGCCGGGTGACCGGCGCCGAGCTGAAGGACCGGCTGTCGGGCGACGAGTTCGGGGTGAACGCCCGCCTGGTGCTCAACGCCACCGGCCCCTGGGTCGACCACCTGCGCCGCATGGAGGACCCGAACGCGGCGCCGTCCATCCGCCTGTCCAAGGGCGCGCACCTGGTGCTCAAGCGCACCGCGCCGTGGAAGGCGGCGCTGGCCACCCCGATCGACAAGTACCGGATCACCTTCGCCCTCCCCTGGGAGGACATGCTGCTGCTCGGCACCACCGACGAGGAGTTCGAGGGCGACCCCGCGGACGTCGCGGTCAACGACAAGGACATAGCCCAGATCCTCGACGAGGCCGCGTTCTCCATCCGGGACCAGCAGCTCGACCGGGACCTCATCACGTACTCCTTCGCGGGCCTGCGCGTGCTGCCGGGCGGTCCCGGCGACACCGCGAAGGCCAAGCGCGAGACGGTCGTCACCGAGGGCCGGGGCGGCATGCTGTCCGTGGCGGGCGGCAAGTGGACCACCTTCCGCCACATCGGCCGCACGGTGATGAAGAAGCTGGAGGCGCTGCCGGGCCACCCGCTGGGCGACGACTTCGAGCCGATCGCGTCGCTGCCGAAGAAGCTGCCGCTGCCCGGTGTCGCCAACCCGCGCGCGGTCGCCCACCGGCTGCTGGTGGACGGCTCGGCGCCCGGCCCGCGCATGGCGGCGGACACGGCCAGGCACCTGGCCACGCACTACGGCTCGCTCGCCTTCGACATCGCCCGGCTCGCCAACGAGAGCCCCGAGCTGGGCCGGCGCGTCCACCCGGACGCCCCCGAGATCTGGGCGCAGGTCGTGTGGGCCCGGGACAACGAGTGGGCCGAGACGGCGGACGACGTGCTGCGCCGCCGTACGACGCTGACCATCCGCGGCCTGGCGACGGACGACGTCCGCGCGCAGGTCCAGCAGGTGCTCGACCAGAAGTAGCGGCCGCCCTCCGGCGCCGGCCGGAGGGTGTCCGGACCGCATGCACGGGGCAGTGATCCGTTCACTGCCCCGTGCATGGGGGCTGCGGGCGGCCCCTCGACACGCCGTAAGGTTGGGGGGTACGCGAGGGCACGTCGGAAGGAGGCGCTGGGTGATCGAGCTCGAGGGGGTTCCCGAGCTGGTCGACCCGGTCATGGTGGCCGCGTTCGAGGGCTGGAACGATGCCGGTGACGCCGCCTCCACCGCGGTCGCGCATCTCGACAGGGAGTGGAAGGGCGAGGTCTTCGCGGCGCTGGACGCCGAGGACTACTACGACTTCCAGGTCAACCGTCCCACGGTGTTCATGGAGGACGGCGTCCGCAAGATCACCTGGCCGACGACCAGGCTCTCGGTGGTCCGGGTCGGCGGCGACAAACCGCGCGACCTCGTGCTCGTCCGGGGCATCGAACCGTCCATGCGCTGGCGTTCGTTCTGCAACGAGCTGCTCGGTTTCGCCCATGAGCTGGGCGTCGAGCTGGTGGTCGTGCTGGGCGCCCTGCTGGGCGACACGCCGCACACCCGTCCGGTGCCGATCAGCGGGACCACGTCGGACGCCGACCTGGCGCGGCGCATGGACCTGGAGGAGACCAAGTACGAGGGGCCCACGGGCATCGTCGGCATCCTCCAGGAGGCGTGCACCCACGCGGGCGTGCCGGCCGTGTCGCTGTGGGCTGCGGTGCCGCACTACGTGTCGCAGCCGCCCAACCCGAAGGCCACGCTGGCCCTGCTGAACCGGCTGGAGGACCTGATCGGCGTGCGGGTCCCGCTGGGCGAGCTGCCCGAGGACGCGCGGGCCTGGCAGGTGGGCGTGGACCAGCTGGCCGCCGAGGACAGCGAGGTCGCCGAGTACGTGCAGTCGCTGGAGGAGGCCCGGGACACGGCGGAGCTGCCGGAGGCGTCGGGCGAGGCGATCGCGCGGGAGTTCGAGCGGTATCTGCGGCGGCGGGACGGGGCCGGGCCGGGGCCTGGGAGCCCCGGTGGTCATGCCACGGCGGACGGCGGCGACGGGCCGTCCGGGGCGCCGTTCCTGCGGGACAACCCGAGTGGGCGGACCCGGCCGCCGAAGCCGCCGAAGGCGAGCGGGGACGACGAGGAGTCCTCGGAGGACTGAGTAAGGGAACCAGGGCCGCTTCCGGAGAAGCGGCCCTGGTTCTTTCGTCTGTGGTTCTTTCGTCCGTACGCCTGTTTACAGCGCCACGCCCAGCAGCGCGTCCACCGCTCGGGAGACCACGCCCGGGGCGCCCGGGTCCGTGCCGCCGGACTGCTGCTGGAGGGCGGCCCAGCGGTCGACCGCGTCGAGGGCGGCCGGGGAGTCCAGGTCGTCGGCGAGGGCCTCGCGGATCTGCTCGACGAGGGCCTCGGCGGGCGGGCCGTCGGGGCGGGAGACGGCGGCGCGCCAGCGCTCCAGCCGGGCGACGGCGTCCTGCAGCACCTGGTCGGTCCACTCCCAGTCGGAGCGGTAGTGGTGGGCGAGCAGCGAGAGCCGGATCGCGGCCGGGTCGACGCCCTCGCGGCGCAGCTGCGAGACGAAGACCAGGTTGCCCTTGGACTTGGACATCTTCTCGCCGTCGAGCCCGACCATGCCGGCGTGCACGTACGCCTTGGCCATCGGGAACTCGCCGGTCAGGGCCTGGGCGTGCGAGGCGCCCATCTCGTGGTGCGGGAAGGCGAGGTCGGAGCCGCCGCCCTGGACGTCGAAGCCCATGCCGAGGTGGTCGAGGGCGATGGCGACGCACTCGATGTGCCAGCCGGGGCGGCCTCGGCCGAGCGTGCCGCCGTCCCAGCTGGGTTCGCCCTCGCGGGCGGTCATCCACAGCATCGGGTCGAGCGGGTTCTTCTTGCCGGGCCGGTCGGGGTCGCCGCCCCGCTCGGCGGAGAGCAGCCGCATGGCGGCGGCGTCGAGGTGGGAGACGCTGCCGAAGTGCGGGTCGGCCTCGACGGAGAAGTAGATGTCGCCCTCCAGCTCGTAGGCCGCGCCGGCGTCACGCAGCCGCTCGACGAGCGGGACGATGCCCGGTATGGCCTCGACGGCGCCTATGTAGTGCCGCGGCGGGAGCATCCGCAGCGCCGTCATGTCCTCGCGGAAGAGGGCGGTCTCCTGCTCGGCGAGGGCGGTCCAGTCGACCCCGTCGCGCACGGCCCGCTCCAGGAGCGGGTCGTCCACGTCGGTGACGTTCTGGACGTAGTGGACCTGCCGCTTGGTGTCGAGCCACACGCGCTGCACGAGGTCGAACGCGTTGTAGGTCGCCGCGTGCCCCATGTGGGTGGCGTCGTACGGCGTGATGCCGCAGACGTAGATACGGGCGACGGGACCGGGGTCGAGGGTGACGGGGCCGCCGGTCGCGGTGTCGTGGATCCTCAGGTCGCGGCCCTGACCAGGCAGGGCGGGGACCTCGGAAGCGGGCCAGGCATGCATGTCATGAGCCTAACCGGACGGATGTTCCGTACACGAACCGGACCGGGCCGGATGGCCGGTAAGGCGCTCTTGCGCGACACCGGCCGCTGTGCGGGCGGGGTGCCTACACCGGCGGCCAGGGGATGGCCGGCCACTCGCCGCCCGGTTCGGGGTGCTTCCCGGCGGCCAGCAGGGCGTCGACCCGCGCGCGCGTGGCGTCGAGTTCGGCCGGGGTGATGAGCGCGGCGAGCCGGATCGCGAGGGTGCCGCCGTCCTTCAGCGCCTGCCTGAGCGCGTCGAGCGCCGCCAGGGCCTCCTCGGTGAGCGGGTCGCCCGCCCAGCCCCACAGGAGGGTGCGGAGCTTGTTCTCGGCGTGGAAGGTGACCCCGTGGTCGATGCCGTACAGCCGCTCGTCCGCCGCGGGCAGCAGGTGGCCGCCCTTGCGGTCGGCGTTGTTGATCACGGCGTCGAGCACGGCGAGCCGGCGCAGGCGCTCGTCGTCGGCGTGGACCAGCAGCGCGGTGCGGCCCTCGCCGACGTCCGCGAGGGCGATCCCCTTCCAGCCGGGGCCGGGTTCCTCCTCGTCGACGAGGGCGAGCAGCTCCGTGCCCGGCACGGTCTCGATCCACAGCTGCACCATGCCCTCGCCGTACGGGCCGTCGCGCAGCACGGTGGGCGGGACCAGGCCCCAGCCGGTGGCCTCGGAGACCTCGTAGGCGGCGACCTCGCGCTGGGCGAGGGTGCCGTCGGGGAAGTCCCACAGCGGGCGCTCCCCGGCGACCGGCTTGTAGACGCAGGCCGCCTCGTGTCCCTCGTGCGTCACCGTGCAGTACAGCGCCGCGTTGGACGCGTCACGGATGCGTCCGCGCACGGTCAGTTCGCCGAGGGCGAGCAGTTCGGCCGTCGCCGCGTCGGTGGTCACGCTCCGCGGCGGTATCCGTTCTGGCGCGGACATACGTGTCCTTCCGGGTCGAGCGGGAGGCTGCACAGCGGGCACGGCGGCCGCCCGGCGTTGACGACGTCGAGGGCGCGCTTGGCGAAGGCCCTGGCCTGCGCGCCGGTGAGGCGGACCCGGAGCATCGGCGGGCCGTTCTCCTCGTCCTGGAGGAGCCGCTCCTCGGCCTCGGCCAGGTCCTCCTCGGACTCGGCGTCCAGCTCCACCAGGGCCTGAGCCTCGACGATCATGCGCTGGTCCTCGCCGTCCCAGGCCAGCGCCATCGTGCCGACCCGGAATTCCTCCTCGACGGGGGTGTCCAGCGGTGCCGTGTCGGCGGGCCCGGCGGGCGCGGTGGCGGGGACGACGGTGCTGCCGCCGCTGCGCCGTACGACTTCGTCCAGAAGCTCGTCCATGCGCTCGGCGAGGGCGGCGACCTGGGTCTTCTCCAGGGCCACGCTGGTCACCCGGGAGCCGGCGGAGGCCTGGAGGAAGAACGTACGGCGCCCGGGCAGCCCGACCGTACCGGCCACGAAACGTTCCGGTTGGTCGTAGAGGAACACCTGACGGGACACGTCCTGTCTCCATGGAAGTCGGGAAAGCGGAAGATCGGGAAGATCGGAATCGCGGTCACTGCCGCGACCGGTTCACCCTACTGCGGCGGACGATCACGGTGCGCCCGCACCACCCCCGACCGGGGCCTCGTCACCGGACGGCTCCTCGCGCGGGGCCAGGGAGGCGAAGTCACCGGTGTCGCCGAGGCGGACCAGGAAGGGGCGCAGCCGGGTGTAGCGGATCGCGGTCACGGAGCAGGGTTCGACGGAGATCCGCTGGAAGAGATCGAGGTGGAGGCCGAGCGCCTCGGCGACGAGGGACTTGATGATGTCGCCGTGGGAGCACATGAGGTAGACGGCGTCGGGGCCGTGGTCGCGCTCCACGCGCGCGTTCCACTCGCGTACCGCCTCGGCGGCGCGGGTCTGCATGGCGCGCATCGACTCGCCGCCGGGGAAGGCCGCGGCGGAGGGGTGGGCCTGCACCACCTCCATGAGGGGTTCGTCCTTGAGTTCGGCGAGCTTGCGGCCGGACCAGTCGCCGTAGTGGCACTCCCCGATCCGTTCGTCGGTGTGCGGCCGCAGTCCGGGCCGGGCGTCGAGCAGCGGCCGGATCGTCTCCTGGCAGCGCTGCAGCGGGCTGGTGACGATCTCGGAGAGCGGCAGGCCGGCGAGCCGCCCGGGCAGCGCGGCGGCCTGCGCGGCGCCGCGTTCGTCGAGGGCGACGCCGGGCGTCCAGCCGGCGAGCAGCCCCTCGGTGTTGGCGGTGGAACGTCCGTGCCTAACCAGGATCAGCGTGGGCATGCGGCCAGGGTAGGCGTACGGCGCGGCGCAGGGGCGCCGGGGCGAGGGGAGAATGGGTTCGGTGATCGTCGACTGCGCCATCTACCGGGACGGGCACCGCACGGACGGGCCCGAGGACTTCTCCGACGCGCTCGGTGCGGCGCGCGGCGCGGGCGGCTTCGTCTGGATCGGGCTGCACGAGCCGACGGCGGAGGAGTTCGACCTGGTCAGCCAGGAGTTCGGGCTTCATCCGCTGGCGGTGGAGGACGCGCTCAAGGCGCATCAGCGGCCCAAGCTGGAGGTGTACGACGACTCGCTCTTCGCCGTCCTCAAGCCGGTGGTGTACGAGCCGGACAGCGACGCCGTCTCCACCGGCGAGCTGATGATCTTCCTGGGCGACTCCTTCGCGGTCGTCGTCCGGCACGGCGAGGGCTCGCCGCTGAAGGCCGTACGGCGGCGTCTGGAGCACGAGCCGGAGCTGCTCGGCAAGGGCCCCACCGCGGTGCTGTACGCGATCGCGGACGCCACCGTCGACCACTACCTGGACGTGGCGGTCGAGCTGCAGACGGACCTGGAGGAGCTGGAGGCGGAGGTGTTCTCGCCGGACGGCGGCGGCTCCCGGCACACGGCGTCGCGGATCTACACCTTCAAGCGGCAGGTGCTGGAGTTCCGCCGGGCGACCGGTCCGCTCGCGCCGCCGCTGGCCCGGCTGGCGGGCACGGGGGCGTACGGCGGCGGCGTGCCGTTCGTGAACGACCGGGCGCGGCCGTTCTTCCGGGACGTGAGCGACCACCTCACGCGCGTGAACGAGTCGGTGGAGAGCCTGGACCGGCTGGTGTCGGACATCCTGTCGGCGCACCTGGCGCAGACGAGCGTCCGGCAGAACGACGACATGCGGAAGATCTCCGCGTGGGCGGCCATGGCCGCGGTCCCCACGATGATCGCGGGGATCTACGGCATGAACTTCGACCACATGCCGGAACTGCACTGGCTGTGGGGCTATCCGGCGGTGATCGCGCTGATGGCCGTCCTGGAGGTGCTGCTGTACCGCCAGTTCAAGCGCCGGGGCTGGCTGTAGGGCCGGGGCCCGCCTCAGGCGACCTCGGGGGCCGCGGCGGCGGGTCCGCCGAGCGCGTCGCGCCGTTCGGGCGCCCGCAGCGTCACCATGCGGCGCCAGCCGGCCAGCCGCTCGGCGGCGTACATGGCGTGGATGCCGGCCGCGAGCAGCGCCGACCTGGCGCGGGACCAGCCGAGGATGCGTCCCATGCGGGCCATCACGGCGAGGCTGACGTCGCGGTGGACGCGGATCTCGGCGTGTGCGCACTCGCGCAGCGTCCGCCGGATGTACGGGCCGTGCCCGGCGGCGGCGTAGCGGAGCAGTTCCTCGTGGGAGTAGGCGAGGTGGTTGTCCTCGTCGGCCGAGATCATCCGGACCGCGCGGCCCAGGTCGGGGTGGTCCGCGAAGTACTTGAGGAGCATCGCCATCTGCTCGGCCGCGCGCTGCTCGGTGACCCTGCTGTGGGCGAGGTAGGTGATGATGTCCCGCACCGTGAGCGGCTGGTCGGCCTTGAGCTTCTCGTGGGCGAGGCCGATGCCGTGCCGCTCCAGGAGCATCGTGTAGTCGGTCTCGGGCGGTACCTCGACGGGTTCGAGGCCGCGCTTCTTCAGCAGGGCGTTGAAGATCCGGCCGTGCTTGTCCTCGTCCGCGCCGTGCCGGGTGATCTTGGGGGCGAGGGCGCGTTCGCTCTCCGGCACCAGCGCCGCGATGCGCGCGTTCTCCCAGCCGCCCTGGGACTCGCCGCTGGCCGCGATGGAGCAGAAGAGACGGAACGACTCGTCGTTGTCGAGGATCTCCTGGAAAAGACTCTTGGCCGAAAGCATCGGTGGGCACCTCTCTGCCGCTGCGTGATCGCAGGTTCCGCACACTCCGCGTGACCGAGTCAAGTGCGGGCGAGGGGGCACGGCAACAGGTGCGGCGGACAACTCCGCCGAAAGAAGGACGGCCGGGGACGCGCCCGGGCGTAACCCCGCGCGCGTGGGCGCGTTGTTCCCCGTGACGGCCGTGGCGGGGAAGACCCCCCGAGCCCCCACCACGGCCGCAGAAACTTTCTCCGCGGCACTACGCCAGTCCGGCGCGCTCCAGTGCCTCGGTGCCCACGCGGAGGGCGGCGAGCCGCTCGTCCAGGGTGAAGCCCGCGGGCGCGAGGGTGAGGGTGGTGACGCCGGCCCCGGCGTAGGCCTTCATCCGGTCGGCGATGCGGTCGACGGAGCCGAGCAGGGTGGTCTGGTCGATCAGCTCGTGCGGTACGGCCGCGGCGGCGCCCTGCTTGTCGCCGGACAGGTACTTGTCCTGGATCTCGGCGGCCTCCCGCTCGTAGCCCATGCGCTGGGCGAGCTGGTTGTAGAAGTTCTGCTTGCGGCTGCCCATGCCGCCGACGTAGAGGGCGGTGTAGGGGCGGAAGGTGTCGGCGAGGGTGGTGACGTCCTTGTCGTCGCCGAGGGCGAGCGGCAGGGTCGGGCAGACGTCGAAGCCGTCGAGGGTCAGGCCGGCCTTCTCGCGTCCGGCGCGCAGGTGCCTGACGGCGGTCTCCTCCAGGTGGTCGGCGGAGGGGAAGATGAGCAGGGCGCCGTCGGCGATCTCGCCGGTCTGCTCCAGGTTCTTCGGGCCGATCGCGGCGATGTACAGCGGGATGTGCTCGCGCTGCGGGTGCACGGTGAGCTTGATCGGCTTGCCGGGGCCGCCGGGCAGCGGCAGCGTCCAGTGCTGTCCCTCGTAGGAGAGCCGTTCCCGGGTCATCGCCTTGCGGACGATCTCGACGTACTCGCGGGTGCGGGCGAGCGGCTTGTCGAACTTGACGCCGTACCAGCCCTCGGAGACCTGCGGTCCCGACACGCCGAGGCCGAGGCGGAAGCGGCCCTGGGAGAGGGAGTCCAGGGTGGCGGCGGTCATCGCGGTCATGGCGGGCTGGCGGGCCGGGATCTGGAAGATGGCCGAGCCCACGTCGATGCGCTCGGTCTGGGCGGCGACCCAGGTCAGCACGGTGGCCGCGTCGGAGCCGTAGGCCTCGGCGGCCCAGCACACGGCGTATCCGAGCCGGTCGGCCTCCTGGGCGACGGCCAGGTTGTCCGCGTCCATTCCGGCACCCCAGTAGCCGAGGTTGATCCCGAGCTGCATGGCCGATTCCCCTTACCGATCAGTAACGTGGCTGGTGCCCCGACCTTAGCGCGCGGAAATCGGTTGTCCACAGGCCCCCACAGGGCAAGCCGTGGCCAGTAGTGTCGGCGTTCATGGAGCAGAGGCATCTCGGCCGCACCGGCCTTCGCGTGTCCCGCATCGGTCTAGGCACCCTGACCTGGGGCCGGGACACGGACGAGCATGACGCCGCGGACCTCTTGAAGACCTTCTGGGAGGCGGGCGGGACGCTCGTCGACACCGCGGACGTATACGGCGACGGCGAGTCGGAGTATCTGCTCGGCCGGATCATGGAGGGCCTGGTGCCGCGCCGGGACCTGGTGATCTCGACGAAGGCCGGCAGCGTTCCGGATCCCGACCGCCGGTTCGACGGTTCGCGCGCCCACCTGCTCTCCGCGCTCGACGCCTCGCTGGCCCGCCTGGGCACGGACCACGTCGACGTGTGGCACCTGCACGCCTACGACCCGCACACCCCGCTGGAGGAGACGCTGCACGCCCTCGACGTGGCGGTCAGCAGCGGCCGGGCGCGCTATGCGGGGGTCTCCAACTTCTGCGGCTGGCAGCTGGCCAAGGCGGCGACCTGGCAGCTGGCGGCGCCCGGCGTGCGCAACCGGGTGGCGAGCACCCAGATGGAGTACTCGCTGCTCCAGCGGGGCGTCGAGCGGGAGGTGCTGCCGGCCGCGCTCGACCTGGGGATCGGGCTGCTGCCCTCGTCCCCGCTGGGCCGCGGGGTGCTCACGGGCAAGTACCGCAAGGACGCCACTCCCCCGGACTCGCGGGGTGCCTCGGACCATCTGGCCCCGTTCGTCGAGCCCTACCTCGACGACACGGCCGGGCACATCGTGGACGCGGTGGCGACGGCGGCGGACGGGCTCGCGGTGACCCCGCTCCAGGTGGCGCTGGCCTGGGTCCGCGACCGGCCCGGGGTGGTCGCGCCGATCATCGGTCCGCGCACCGCGCAGCAGCTCACGGCGGCGTTGTCAGTGGAGAGCCTTAGTCTTCCTGACGAGATCTGCCGGGCGCTCGACGACGTGTCGGCGCCCGTGCACCGCTATCCCGATCACGACTGGAGCACGCTGTGAGCACGGAGCCCGAGCCCGTCACCGAGGACACCACGGACGCCGTGGACGCCGGGCCGGAGACCCCGGGCACGGCGGAGGCGTCCGCTCCGGAAGCCCGCGAGCCGGACGCCGCGGACGATGCCGGGTCCGGCTCCGAACCGGGGCCGGGCGAGCCCGCCGGGGACGGGGACGAGGCGGCGCCGCAGGTGTCCGAGGTCGAGGCGGAGCTGGCGGCGCAGCGGGTCGAGCGGGAGCGGATCGAGCGGCGCAAGGCCGAGAAGCGGGGGCCGATCGAGGCCGGGGGAAAGCTGAGCGGCACGGCGGCCGACCTGCTCGCCGCGGTGCGGGCCGTGGAGAGCGGTGAGAAGCCGGCGGCCACGGTCTTCGGCGCCCCCGAGCCCGCGCGCCGGCCCGCGCCGGAGCCGGTACGCCGGCCTCGGCCGGAGCCCGCCGAGCCGGCCGCCGCATCCGCCGGGCCCGCGGCTCCGGCGCCGGAGACGGTGCGGTCGGTGGCGCGCGTGCTGGCCGAGGGCGGCGCTCCCGAAGCGCTCGCACCGCAGACCGCCGCGCTCCTCGGTGACGGCGCGGAGGACGCCCTGCGCGCCGACCCCTGGCAGCTGCTCCGGGTCGGCGGAGTGCGGCCGGAGCAGGCCGACGGGTTCGCCCGGGCCCTGCTCGGCGCGGAGTGCGGCCCGGACGACGAGCGGCGCGGCCGTGCGGTCACCGGGTGGCTGCTGGAGCAGGCGGCACTGGCCGGGCACACGGCGCTGGAGCTGCCGCGGCTCACCGCCACGCTGGCCCAGCGGGGCGTTCCGGACCCCGACGCGGCCGTGCAGAGCACGCTCGCCGAGGGCGAGGCACTCGCCTTCCAGGACGCCCTGGAGGGGCCCGGCGCCCGCCCGGAGGGCGAGCGGGACGAGGAAGGCGAGGCGGGCGGGGAGCGCCCGGTCCGGGTGCTGGTCGGTCTCGAACGGTACGCGCTCGCCGAGGAGAGCCTCGCCGACGGACTGGCCCGGCTGGTCAACTCCCCGCCCAAGCAGGACGGCTCCGCGGCGGACTGGGAGCGGGCGGCCGCCTCCGCCCAGGGCTCGGCGGCCGAGCTGATCCGTGC
>NZ_JAIOJZ010000100.1 GCF_020404845.1 Streptomyces hyderabadensis
CCCCCCCGCCGAGCAGACGACCGCGCCCGCCCCAGGAGGCCCCATGACCGACATCCCCGCGCCGGCTCCCGCCGCGGAGTTCTGGGAAGCCCGCTACCGCGACACCGGCCGCGTCTGGAGCGGCCGCCCCAACGAGCTGCTGGTCCAGGAGGCGGCCGGCCTCGCCCCCGGCACCGCGCTCGACCTCGGCTGCGGCGAGGGGGCGGACGCGGTGTGGCTGGCCGCGCGGGGCTGGCGGGTCACCGGCGTGGACATCTCCGCCACCGCTCTCGAACGCGCCGCCGGGCACGCCGCCGAGGCCGGGGTCGGCGACCGCGTCGCCTGGGAACGCCACGAGCTGGGGCCCTCGTTCCCCGAGGGCTCCTTCGACCTGGTGAGCGCCCACTACCTGCAGTCGCCGGTCGCGCTCGACCAGCAAGGGGTGCTGCGGGCCGCAGCCCGGGCCGTGGCGCCGGGCGGCACCCTGCTGGTCGTCCTGCACGCCGGCTGGCCCTCCTGGCAGACCGAACCGCCGTTCGACGCCGTCTTCCCCACCCTGGACGGCCTGCTCGCCGAACTCGCCCTGCCCGAGGGGGAGTGGCACGTCGAGACGCGCCGGACCGCCCGTCGGCCGAGTGTCTCGCCCGACGGTGTCGAGGGCTTCCGCGAGGACCACGTGTGGCGCCTGCGGCGGGCCTGAGGTTGTTGAACGAGTTACCTTCCGGGAATTTTGTGAAGAAAGGCATGTTCTGGGACTTACCGGACACCCTTGGGTGTGAAGGCCATTTGGCTACCAGAGGGAGATGGTGAAATGCCTTCCAAGGACAAGGTGCTCGAGGAAGTCACCCGCACCGAGAACATCGACATCGACGCGGTACTCGACCCCGCCGAGCCCGACGGAGTCTTCCGCGACAGCCGCGAGTGCGCCGCGCTCGCCCTGCAGTCCGGAGGCACCAGCCTCCTGCTCTCGCCGCCGACCCCGCGCCCGAAGAAGGGCTGACGGACCGACGGGAGAACGAGATGGAGCAGTCGAGCACATCGGCCCTCCTGCAGGGAACGGTGCTTGACCTCGCTTCCGACGTGGTCTCCGCTCTTCGGAGCGGAGACCACGCGCGAGCGGGGAGCACCCTGACGGCAGGCGGCGCCGCCGAGGGCGTCGCCCGGGCGGCGGTACGCGTCCTGGGCGCCGACACCCTGTTGCCCAGCGTCCTGCTGCGCGTCACGCCCGACCCGGCACAACTCGCCGTGTTCAAGGAGGCCGTGGCGGCCCACCCGCCGCGCCACGACGCCGCACCCACCGTCATGTGGAGCCACTGGGCGATGACCCGGGCCCTGCGCCGGGCCGAACACCCCCTGACCGGCCCGCCCCGCGACGAGCCGGACGCCGAGCCCGACGCCCGCTGGCTCGACGACGCCGGCTGGCAGTTCCTCACCCACCAGCTCGCCGTCCTCGCCCCGCTCGCACTGCCCGGCGAGGAGTGCGCCGTCACCCGCGTGGCGCGCGGCCGCCCCGTGGACGTCGCCCGCGGATTCGTCCGGGCCGTACGCCGCCGCGACTGGCAGCAGGCGGCCGGGGCCGGACGCTGGCTCACCCTCCTGGACGGGGTGCCGGACACGCTCGGCCTGGAGGCCGGCCTGGACTTCGTACGCCTGATGGGCGGCTCCGACCCGCGGGTGGCCCTGCAACTGGAGGCGGCGCGGCTGATGCCGGCCGGCGTCCTGCTGTGAGCGTCCCGGACGTGCGCGTCCGCGAGGTCGAGGAGTCCGCCCTGGACTGGGTGTGGACCCACCGCGACCGCTTCGCGCTCGGCGACGACGCGCTGGCGGCCGACGGCCAGGTCAACCGGACCTGGAAGCCCCTGGGCGAGCTGACCCAGGTCTGCGCCTCCGTCTCCCGCTGCACCCCGCCCGGGGACCCCCTGCACACCCGCGTGTCCGAACTGCTGGACTTCGCCTGGCAGCAGACCCACCGGGGCGAACTCTTCCCGCTCATGCAGTCCCTGGAGCCCTTCGCCACCTACCCGCTGGAGGTCTACGCGGCCTTCGCCTCGGCCGGACTGCGGCACCCCGGCTACGAGGCCTCCGCCGCGGTGCTGACCCGTACCCGCGGCTGGCGGCTGACCGAGCAGTACCCCACCCGCCGCCTGGGCGTCCTGGAGGCCGAGCGGCGCAGCGGCATCGATCCGCACGGGGACGTGCCGCAGGCGCTGGGCCGCACCTGGCTGGGCGGCCTCCCGGAACCGTGGACCTTCGAACGCGCGGCCGGGTACGCGCTCACCCACGTCGTCTTCCATCTCACCGACTGGGGACGAACGCCCCGGGGAGTACCGGAGGACCTGGCGGACTACCTCCTGCACTGGCTGCCGCCCTGGCTCGACACCTGCCTGGACGCCCGGATGTGGGACCTGAGCTGCGAACTGCTCGCCGTCGCGGCGAGCCTGCCGCGCCCGCCGGAACCGGCCGTCCTGGAGGACGCCTGGCAGCGGGTCGCCGCCGCCCGGGCCGGGTCCGGCGCGATCCCCGAGGAGGGCGCCGCCCAGGACGCCGCCGGGGCGGACCCCGGACCGGACCCCTACGACTTCGCCGACTGCTACCACTCCACCCTGATGGCCGCGTTCGCCGCGGCACTCGCCACGGCGGCCGCGGCACGCCCGCCGGACGTGCGGCAGGCGGCGCGACCCGCCGGACAAGGAGCGCCCGGATGACGGACACCCGCCTGATCCACCGCGTCGGAGCCGGTGCCCTGGAGTGGCTGTGGGCCCACCGCGACGGCTTCCGCCTCGAACCGGACGTGGACCCCGAGATCGGCTTCCTGGAGCGCTTCAAGCCGATCGGTGAACTCGCCCTCATCTGCACGGTCCTGTTCCGCGAGGGCGTCGCCGGCTCCCGCCAGGCCCAGCTCGCGCGCCAACTGCTCGACCACACCTGGCGCGAGACCCTGGACGGCGGCCGCATGCTGGTGCGCGGCCAGCGGGTCGAACCCTTCTCGCCCGTCCCGTTCGAGGTGTACCTGCCGTTCAAGGAACTGGGCTACAGCCAGCCCGAGATCGTACGCGCCACGGAACTCAACCACCGGCTCGACAGCTGGGCGCGGTTCCCGGTGACGGCGACCCGGCGCCTGGGCCTGTCCGCCTTCCAGCGCCGCTTCGGCCTGCCCGCACGACCGACCGAGGCCGACCTGGTCGCCGCCACGTGGCTGGCCGGCACCCCCGAGCCGTGGACCGTCGAGGGCCACACCGCCTACGACATCACCCACACCGTCTTCCACCTCACCGACTGGGGCGAGAACCCCGGCGGCCTGCCGCCCGACGTGGCCGACTACCTCGCCACCTGGCTCCCGGTGTGGATCGACGACTGGCTGGACCTCGAGCGCTGGGACCTGCTCGGCGAACTCCTCGTCGTGGACGCCTGCCTGCCCCGGCCCACCCTCGACGAGGCCGCCTGGCGGGGCTTCGCCGCCGCGCAGCAGCCCGACGGCGCCATGCCCGCCGTACGCACCATGCCCGACGGCGACCCCGACACCGTCTTCGACGTGGTCTACCACCCGACGCTGGTCGCCGCCTTCGCGTCCCTGCTCGCCACCTCCCGCGCGCTCACCGAGCTGGCGCACTCCGCGTCGTGACGGGCCCTCGTACGCCCTGGCCGGGTGAACCCGCCGCCGAAGGACCCGCCCCGCCGGAGCCCGGACCGCCCGACGATGCCGCGCTGCGCGAGCGGCTGGCCGAGGCCGTGGCCGCCTCCGACGCCCCCGACGTCGTCTTCGCCGTCTCCCGGCGCGGGCACCGCACCCTGCACGGCGGCGGCACCGCCCCGCCGCCCGACGTCCCGCGCGAGGACCTGCGCTACGAGATCGGGTCGGCGTCCAAGACCTTCACCGCGCTGCTCCTCACCCGGCTGATCCGGCGCGGCGTGCTCACCGGCGGCGAGGCGGCGGCCATCTGCCTGGACCCCGGCCGGAGGGCCGGCCCGCACCCCGTGACCCTCGCGCACCTGATCACCCACACGTCGGGGCTGCCCGCCCTGCCCGCGGACTTCGTGCGCCGTGGCCTGCCCGCCTGGCGCACCAACCCCTACGCCCGCTACTCCGCCGAGCGGCTGACCGACGGCTTCCTGCGCCACGGGCCCAGACACCGTCCGGGGACCCGCTGGCACTACTCCAACTACGGCGTCTCCGTCCTCGGCCACGCGATCGCCGCGGCCACCCGCACCGCGTGGGAGGACCTGATCACCGGGCAGGTGCTGCGCGCCCAGGGCCTCAGTACGACGGCCCTGCGGGCGGAGGGCCCCGAGACCGACGCCGTGGGACACCGCAAGGACGGGCGCACCCCCGTCCCGCCCTTCGACGCGGGCGGCTTCCAGGCGGCCGGAGCCGTCCGGTCCACCCCCGACGACCTGCTCACCTTCCTGGAGGCCCACCTGGACCCGGCCCGCTCACCGGCCGCCGGCGCACTGCACGCGGTGCGGGTGCCGGTGCTCCGGCGGGGTCTCGGGCACCGGCACGTGCACACGGTGGGGTGGTTCCGGCACCCCACGGACGGCGGACCGATGTACTTCCACAGCGGCGCCACCCTGGGCCAGCAGGCGTTCCTGGGCTTCCGGCCCGACACGGACACCGCCCTGGCCGCCGTGTGCACCCGGCGGTTCCGCGCCCGGGACCCGTTCATCGCCACCGCCTACGCGCTTCTCGCGGAGGGATAGCGCCCCGGACACGGGCCGGCGCGGGCCGCTTCGAGCGGTCCCGCGCCGGCCGGCCGTCCGTCAGACCCGCTGCCACAGGGCCGGCGTGCTCGCCGGTGACCCGGCGCCCTGCGCCTGGTGGCCCTGCAGACACCGGTAGCGCGCCCCGTCGAAGGACACGGTGGCGCCGACCTCGTAGACTCGGCCGGCGGCCCACGCGTCCGCCGCCGCGTTGTCCTGCGGTGCCGGTGCCCCGGACGCGGCGGACGTGGTCGTCAGGGTGAGGCCGAAGTCGCTGAGCAGCGGATTGATCGGCTGGTAGAACGTGGTCCCGCCGTTGGTGCAGTCGCCGGAGCCGCCGGACGTGGTGCCCTGCGCCTGGGTGCCGGACACGAACGGCCCGCCGGAGTCGCCCGGTTCGGCGCACACCGTCGTCTCGGTCAGCCCGTTCACGGTGCCCTCCGGGTAGGTGACGCTCGTGTCGTGCTGCTGGACGGTCCCGCAGTGCCAGCCCGTGGTCGAGCCGGAACGGCACACCGACGCCCCCACGAGCGCCTCCACCGACCCGGCGACCTGGATCTTCTCGCCGTCCTGCGCCTTGACGTCCGGCGTCGCGGTCCAGTCGGAGTTGACACCCACCCAGGCCATGTCCTTGCCGGGGAACGTGGAGGCCTGGAAGGTGCCCTGGTCGGCCTCGTTGAACCCGGTGGTGGTGGCGCCCGGGTCGCCGCAGTGCCCGGCGGTGGCGAAGCCCTGCTGGTCGTCCTTGGTGACGGAGAACCCGATGGAGCAGCGGGCCTGGTCGTTGATGTAGAAGGCGTCGCCGCCGACCAGGTCCTCCAGCACCCGGGGCTGGTCGGGGGAGACCCGGACGCCCACGTCCCGCGTCGACAGGCCGGCGGCCTCGGCGAAACCGGCCGCCGCCGACTCACTGGTGGCCTGGACGGTGACCCGGTTGGTCCGTACGTCGACGTACCAGACCGGCGTCTGCCGGGTCCGGGTGCGGACGGCGGCGGCGTCCAGCTTCTCCTTGACCGCGCGCAGCTCGGCGAGGTTCTTGCCGACGACGGCCGCCTTGGCGCCCTGCGCCTCGATGGCGGCGGTGTCCGCGGCGTCGGTGGTGGCGACGGTCAGCTCGGCGGAGGTGGCCCCGCTCACCCAGGCCCCGGCGAAGCGATCGCCCAGCGTGTTGCGCAGCATGCCCGCGCGGGTGCCCGCCTCGGCCTCGTTGACCAGCCGGGCCGCGGCCTGCCCGGGCGCCAGCCCCAGGTCGCGCTCCATGGCGCTCAGCATGCGCGCCGGTGCGGCGGCGGCGCCGGGCGTGTGGGCCGCGGCGGGGCGCGGTCCGGGGACGGGCGGCGGTGCGGCCGACGCGGCCGAGGGGAGTGCGGTCAGGACCAGGGCGCCGAGCGCGGTGAGGGCTGCGCGGCGGCTGCCCGCGGCATGTCTGCCGACCATGCGATGTGCCTCCTTCGGACGCTGTGCGAGACAGCGGGATTCGGTGGGCGGCCGTGGGTCACGGTGCGCCCGCGGCCAAGTCACAGGCCTTGCCGCAAAGATCCGCGGCGATGCCCGGCCCCGGTCTGTTTCGCGCGATGGGGGACGCCGTGGGTGCCATGTGCAGTACGCGCCCGCCCGTCCGCCGGGGCCGGCCCCGGATCAGGCCGGCTTCAGCCCCGGCGCGCCCGCCTCGGTGACGAAGGACGCGGCCGTGGTCACGGCGGCGCCGGGCGTGCTGATCACGGAGACCGTCCTGAAGTCGAGGTGGGTGGCCTGCCGGCCGAGTTCGGCCCGGACGTAGCCGCGCTTGCCGTTGTAGAACTTCATGTGCGGGTTGGCCTGCATGTACAGGTCCCAGTTGGCGGGCTTGTCCACGCCGTCCCGGCCGCTGGCCACCGAGGTGCAGGTGACCTCGGTGCCGACGGTGGCGGACGCCGGGTCGTCGAAGTCCTCCTTGACGTCGAGGGCGTAGCCCACGTGCACGTCACCGGTGAGGATCAGCCAGTTGTCGACCCCGGCGGCCTTCGCCCCGGCGACCACCCGGTCGCGCGAGGCGCGGTAGCCGTCCCAGGCGTCCATGGAGAGTGCGGCGTCGGCGGTCACGTCGAACTTGCGCTGGGAGAAGCACACCTGCTGGGGCATCACGTTCCACAGCGCGGTCGAGCCCTTCCAGCCGTCGAGCAGCCACTGCTCCTGCTCGGCGCCGGTGATGGTGCGCGCCGGGTCGTCCGACTCGGCCCCGGGGGCGTGCGGCCGGTCGTCGTAGGCCTGGTCGGAGCGGTACTGGCGGGTGTCGAGGATGTCGAACTGCGCGAGCGTGCCCCAGTGCAGCCGGCGGTACAGCCGGGCGTCCGGGCCCTGCGGCAGCTGGGCGGCGCGCAGCGGCTGGTTCTCCCAGTACGCGCGGTACGCGGCGGCCCGGCGCAGCAGGAACTCCGAGGGCGGGATGTCGTTCTCCGGGATGCTGCCCGCGTAGTTGTTCTCGGTCTCGTGGTCGTCCCAGGCGACGACGAACGGATGCGCCGCGTGTGCGGCCCGCAGGTCCTCGTCGCTCTTGTACAGCGAGTAGCGCAGCCGGTAGTCCGCGAGGGTCATGGTCTCGCGGTTGAAGACGTCGGGCAGCGTGACGTCGGTGTAGCGGCGTTCCCCGCCCTCGGAGTTCACCGCGTACTCGTACAGGTAGTCGCCGAGGTGGAACACCACGTCCACGTCGTCCTGGGCGACGTGGCGGAGCACCGTGTAGTAGCCGTCCATGTAGGCCTGGCAGGCGAGAGCCGCGAGCTTCAGCGACGAGGTCGCGCTGCCCGCCGCCGGGGCGGTGCGGGTGCGGCCCGCCGGGCTGAGCCAGGCACCGGCGCGGAAGCGGTAGTAGTAGACGGTCCCGGGCGTCAGGCCCTTCACGTCGACGTGGACGCTGTGGTTGTACTCGGCGTGGGCGTCGGCGGTGCCCCGGAACAGGACACCGGCGAAGTACTCGTCGAGGGCCACCTCCCACTCGACGGTGACCCGCTCCGTGCCCATCCCGCCGTCCTCCAGGAACGGCTCGGGCGCCAGCCTGGTCCACAGCAGCACCGAGTCCGGCAGCGGGTCGCCGGAGGCGACGCCCAGGGTGAAGGGGTCCTTGCTGATCCGGGCGGCGCGTTCGGGGGCGGCGACCGCGCCGCGGGCCGGGTGGTTGGTGGAGAAGGCGAGCGCGGCGGCGGCCGCGGTCACGGTGAGGAAACGCCGGCGGCCGAGGCGCCGGGCGGCGGCGCGCAGCACGGCGTCGTGCGGGGAGAAGGCGTGGTCGGCCAGTGCGCTGGGACGGCCCGTGGGCGCCATCTGGTGTCCTCTCGTACAGCGGGGCGAAGCGCGGACCCCGCATGCTAAGCAGACAAAACGCCCTTAACGGGCAGGGCTTGCGGAGTGATCACACAGGAGGAGGTACGCGCGTGTGGGCGGCGCCCTCCGGGGCACCCGGGAGCCATGGCCAGGACACGGCGCTACGACGTGGCGGCCTCCGGCCGCTGGTGGGACCAGGACGACGGCCGCTGGCTGCCGGCCGGTGAGGTGCACGCGTGGGAGCAGGGCAGGAACGAGACCGTGTGCGGGCTGTCCCTCCACCGCTCGGGGCTCACCCGCTTCCCGGCCGTCACCTGGACCGACGTGCTGCCCGAGTCCGGCGGCGCCGCCGACGCCGTCCGCCGGGTCTGCCCCCGCTGTGCGTCCGCGGCCGGGCGCCGCGGCCCGGACGCCCGGCCCGCCTGGCGGCGCGTCAACCCGCGCCCGTAGGGGCCTGACGCGCCGTCCGGCCCCACGACGCACCCGGTCGGCCGGCTAGGAGGGCAGCGGCGAGCGGCTCACCCGGATCTTGGACTGGCCGTGCGGACGCTTCTCCCAGTCCGCCATGAACCGCGCGTGCAGGTTGTGCTGGGCGGCCAGCGTGAGCAGTGTGTCCGTGCGGTAGTAGAAGTCCTCGCGGAGCACCTGGTGCTCGGTGCCCTCCGTCCGGTCGAAGGTGAAGTCGAAGAACCCGGTCTCCGTCAGGACGCGTCCGACGTGCGCCAGGCACTCGTCGATGACGCCCAGCGGCGAGTGCGAGAAGACGCTGTGCGCGTGGATGACGTCGAAGTGGTCGTCGGGCAGGAACTCGAGGCGCAGGTCACCGGTGATGGTCAGGTGGGGCAGCTTGGCCTGGAGTCCGCGCTCGGTCAGGGTCCTCTTGGCGGCGATCAGGATGTCCGGCGAGATGTCGACGCCGTAGTAGTTCCCGGTGTCGAGGTGGTCGATGAAACGCCAGCCGCCGCGCAGGTTGCCGCAGCCGATGTCGAGCATGCGGTGCTCGGGGCGCAGCCCGTGCTCGATCAGGTAGTCGAACTGCATCTGGCCGAGTGCCAGCCAGCGGTCGTGGGTCCGGCTGCCGACCGCGGCCTCCGGGTTGCGCCGGGTGTCGGAGGCCATCACCGCCCGGTAGTAGCCGACGTGGTCGGGGTGCTTGATGCGCAGCCACGCGTCCCGGCCGGCCCGGCGGACGTAGGGGCCGACGCGCTCGGGGTGGCGCAGCGCGTACCCCACCTTGTGGGTGAGCGCGGCGCGGTTGCTGCGCAGCTTCTTCGGGGACTTGGCGTCCTTGGGCATGGGTGTGGGACCTCCGTACGAGTGACGCGGACAATGAGGGGTGCCGGGCGGGGGGTGTCAGACCCGGCGGCGCAGCAGCAGGACCGTGACGAGGACGAGGACCAGGGCGAGGCCGCCGAGCAGCGCCGTGTCGGTCCACTGGAAGGCCCAGTAGTCGCCGGCCGGGTTGGCCTCGTAGTAGCGGGAGACATACCCGTGGCCGGTCATGCACTCCCGCAGCTCGCGGCCGGACGGGTAGGGGCACTCCAGCACGGAGTCCCGGCGGCCGGAACCGGTGATCAGGCCGTAGTGCCCGGTGGACCACTTGTCGCCCATCGGCTCCTTGGGCCGCCAGCCGTCGCTGACGTAGCGCTGCGGCGGCACCAGCAGGCGGGCCCGGTGCGTCCACTGCACCAGCACCGCGACCGCGCCGGTGACCAGCAGCGTCCAGGCCGCCGCGGACAGCACCCGGCGCGCCAGCAGCCCGGCGAGGGTGCCCGCCGCCAGGCCGAACAGCGCGGCGGCGACCAGGGAGGGCCCGGAGCCGGTCAGCGCGGTGGCCTCGTACCAGAAGACTCCGTAGCTGCGGTTGACGGCGGGCTCCCACCACCAGCGGAACAGCAGCGCGAGCGACCCGGACAGCGCCGTGGTGCCCAGGGCGGCGAGGGCGAACCGGGAGGCGAACCACTGGGCCCGGCCGACGCCCTGGGACAGGATCATCCGGTGGGTGCCCAGCTCGCGGTCGCGGCCCAGCAGCGGTGCGCCCCAGAACATGCCGACCAGGACGGGCAGCGCGAGGTTGAGCGCGCCGAGCAGCCTCAGCGGCTCGACGTCCAGGAACCGGGGGAGCCCGTCCGGGGAGCGGGTGCAGTACAGCGGCCCGGGGTCGCAGCCGTCGAAGAGGCCGCTGCGCAGGTCCTCGACCATGCCGGCCCGGGAGTACGCGGCGAGTACGACGGCGGCCAGCAGCACCACCGCGCCGCAGCCGATCAGTGCCCGCTGCTGGCGCCAGGCCAGCCACAGCGTCCCCCTCACGCCGCCGCCTCCTTCGGGGCGGCGCCGTCCTGGAGGTGACCGAGCAGGATCTCCTCCAGGGGAGGCCGCTCGACGTGCCAGCTGCCGCCGACCGGGCCCCGCGGACGCACCAGGGCGGTCAGCTGCCGCCCGTGCCTGCGGCGGTGCACGACGGTGTGCTCCCGCAGTGCCGGCTCCTCGTCGACGTGTCCGGTGAGCAGGGTGTGGCCCTCGCGGAGCGCGTCGGCGTCCTCGCTCAGCTCGACCCGGCCGGCCCGCAGCAGCAGCACCCAGTCGCAGGTCTGCTCCAGGTCGGGCAGGACGTGCGAGGACAGGACGATGCTCAGCTCGCGTTCCGCCGCCTCGGCCATCAGCGTCGCCATGATCTCGGTGCGCACCACCGGGTCGAGGTCGGCGAGCGGCTCGTCCAGCAGGAGCAGCTCCGGCCGCTTGCCGAGCGCCAGGGCGAGCGCGACGCGCGTGCGCCGGCCCGGGGACAGCTCGCCCACCCTGGCGGACAGGGCGATGCCGCCCTCGCGCACCACCCGCTCGGCGACCCGCCGGTCCCACGAGGAGGCGTTCAGCTTGCCGCCCATGCGCAGGGTGTCGGCCACCGTGAAGCGGGGGTAGAGCGGCTTGTCCTGGGTCAGCAGGGCGACCCGGGTGCGTGCCCCGGCGCTGTCCGGCGCGGTGCCCAGGACCCGGATCCGCCCGTGTGTGGGGCGCAGCAGCCCGCCGGCCAGGTGCAGCAGGGTGCTCTTGCCGGCGCCGTTGCGGCCGACCAGGGCGGTGATCCGGCCCCGGGGCACGGTGAACCCGCAGTCCCGCAGCGCCCGGTCGCCGCGTGCCCGGTAGCCGAAGCCCAGCTCCGTGGCGTGCAGCGCGGCGGGCTCGTCAGGCCCGGTCATGCGTCCTCCTGTTTCCGTCCCCGGTCGCCCGGGTCGTGCTCGTGTTGCTCGTCGTGCTCGTCGAGGGCCGCCGTGACCAGGGCGAGGACGTCGTCCCGCTCCAGTCCGGCCGCCAGTGCCCGGGCGACCCATGCGGCGAGGTCCGCCCGCAGGGGTGAGTCGTCCTCCGCGCCCGGCCGCGCCAGCGACCGGGTCACGAAGGTGCCGAGCCCGCGCCGGGAGCGGACCAGGCCGGCCTGCTCCATGTCGCGGTACGCCCGGAACACGGTGTTGGGGTTGATGGCGGTGGCGGCGACGACCTCCTTGGCCGTGGGGAGTCTGTCCCCGACCTGCAGCACACCCATCCGGAGCGCCTGCTCGGTCTGCCGCACGATCTGCACATAGGCCGGGATGCCGCTCTGTCGATCGATCCGGTACTCGACCACGTCACCTTCCATGCTTTCATTAATTCATTAGTAGAAGCATGATCGGATCGCGTCCCGGTGTCAAACGGCGCCGCTCCTGGACTTCTGGTCCAGAGGCTGGACATGTAGTCTGGGCCGTATGAGCGAACCCGCACTGGACGCCGAGCGCGATGCCGTGCTCGCCGCGCTCCGCCCCGTCGTCGACGGGATCGCCGCCACGTTCGGACCGGTCTGCGAGGCGGTGCTGCACGACTACCGGCGCCCCGAGCACTCGGTCGTGGCCGTCGCGGGATCGGTCACCGGGCGGCAGGTGGGCGCGGCGATGAGCGAGATCGGCATGCGCGTCCTGGCCCGCGGCGAGGACGCGCGCGACGAGCTGAACTACGTCACCCGCACCGCCGACGGCACGCTGCTCAAGTCGTCCACGATGGTCCTGCGCGACTCCACGGGCGCGGTGTTCGGCGCCCTGTGCGTCAACCTGGACGTCACCGCCGTCGACCGCGCGCACGCCCTCCTCGGCGCCCTCGCCGGGACCGCCCGCACCCCCGCCGAAGTGCCGGCGACCACCTTCGGCGACGACATCGACGCCGTGGTCGACGCCATCGTGGACGCCCATCCGCTGCGCCGGGACACCAGCTGGGCGGCGCTGGACCGGGAGCGGCGACTGGAGCTGTTCCGCGATCTCGACGGGCGCGGGGTGTTCGCCGTACGCCGTTCGGTCGAGCACGTCGCCGCCCGGCTCGGCATCTCCCGCGCCTCCGCCTACCACTACCTCTCCCAGGCCCGTGCCGTGCCCGGCCCGGCCGCCGACACCCCCTGAGGACACCCGTGACGACCACCGCACCGCCGGTCACCCTCGACGACGTCCGCTCCGCCGCCGCCCGCATCGAGGGCGTCGCGCACCGCACCCCCGTGCTCCGCTCGCGCACCCTGGACGCCCTCGTCGGCGCCGAGGTCCACCTCAAGTGCGAGAACCACCAGCGGGTCGGCGCCTTCAAGTTCCGCGGCGCCTACAACGCGGCCTCCCGCCTCACCCCCGAGCAACTGGCCCGCGGCATCGCCGCCTACTCCTCGGGCAACCACGCCCAGGCGGTCGCCCTGGCCGCCCGCGAGCTGGGCACCACCGCGGTGATCGTCATGCCCGAGGACGCCCCGCCCGCCAAACGGGACGCCACCGCGGGCTACGGCGCCGAGATCATCACCTACGACCGCTACACCGGCGACCGCGTGGCCGTCGCCGAGGCACTGGCCGCCGAGCGCGGGCTGACCCTGATCCCGCCCTACGAGCACCCGCACGTCATCGCCGGCCAGGGCACCGCCGCCCTCGAACTGGTCGAGGAGACGGGGGAGCTGGACGCGCTGCTCGCCCCGGTCGGCGGCGGCGGACTGATCGCCGGGAGCGCCACCGCGGTCAAGGGCCTGCACCCCGGCACCCGGGTGATCGGCGTCGAGCCGGAGGCCGGCGACGACACCAGGCGCTCCCTGGCGGCGGGCCGGCGGGTCACCGTGCCGGTCCCGCGCACCATCGCCGACGGCCAGGCGCTGCCCACCCCCGGCGAGCTGACGTTCTCCCTCAACCGGCGGCTGCTCGACGGGATCGTGGTGGTGTCCGACGACGAGATCCGGGACGCGATGCGGTTCGCCTTCGAACGGCTCAAGACGGTCCTCGAACCCAGTGGCGCCACCCCGCTGGCCGCCCTCCTGAGCGGCCGGATCGACGCCCTGCCCCGCCGCGTCGGCGTGATCCTCTCCGGTGGCAACGTGGACGCCGCCCGCTTCGCCGCGCTCTGCGGCACGCCCGGCTGACGAGCCGCCTCCCCCGGATGGCGGCGCCGAGTTGACAGGCGGACGATGGAGTGGTGGGGCCAGGGAAAGGAGGAGCGTCATGCTGGAGGCAAAGACGCTCGACAAGCCGGACGAGCGGCGCGACTTCCCGCGCGGGCACATCGAGGCCGTGCACATGGAAGGACTCGACTTCGCCGTCGCCACCTTCGAACCGGGCTGGCGCTGGTCGGAGTCCGTGGCGCCGATCGCCGGCACCGACAGCTGCATGATCCACCACAACTGCTACGTGGTCGAGGGGCGCATGCACGTCCGCATGGACGACGGCACCGAGAGCGAGGTGGGCCCGGGCGACGTCTTCGTCTGCTCGCCGGGCCACGACGCCTGGGTCGTGGGCGACGGACAGTGC
>NZ_JAIOJZ010000101.1 GCF_020404845.1 Streptomyces hyderabadensis
GGGCGGGGGGGCCGGGGGCGCCCCGGGGGGGGCGGGGGCGGGCCTGGAACCGACGGCGCACGCCCTGCTCGGCGCGGCCGTGACCATCGCCGGCACCGGCGGGCTGGTGCTGACCGGGCGGCTGTCCCCGGCCGTGCAGCCGTGGCTCGCCGACCACGCGCTCGGCGGCACGGTGCTGCTGCCCGGCACCGCCTTCGTCGAACTCGCCGTACGGGCCGGAGACCAGGTCGGCTGCCCGGTCCTGGACGAACTCACGCTGCACACCCCGCTGGCGCTGCCCCCGCGCGGCGAGGTCCAGGTCCAGGTGATGGTGGGCGACCCGGACGGCAGCGGTGCCCGCCCGGTGCGCATCCACGCCAGGGACACCTCGGCCGACGAGGAGTGGACGCTGCACGCCGAGGGCCTGCTGACGGCCGCGCGGTCCGGGCCGCCCGAGGGGCTCGGTGCCTGGCCGCCGCCGGAGGCGACCGAACTCGACGTCACCGGCGCCTACCCGGACGGCGCGGACGCCGTCGTCCACTACGGCCCCGCCTACCGGGGACTGCGGGCCGCCTGGCGGCACGGGGACGAGGTCTTCGCCGAGGTCGCCCTGCCCGACGGCGTGGACGCCGCGGGCTTCGGCATCCACCCCGCGCTGCTCGACGCCGCCACGCACGCGCTGTTCGTCGCGGGCGACGGCGAGGACGACGCCCCGTCCATGCCGTTCGCCTGGAACGGCGTGCAGCTGCACGCCGCGGGCCCGGCCCTGCTGCGGGTCCGGCTCCGCCGCCCGGCCGACGGCACCCTGGAGCTGACGGCCGTCGACGCCGCCGACCAACCGGTGCTCTCCGTCGCCGCGATGGTTTCCCGGCCGGTGAGCGCGGCGGCCGCCGACGCCGAGGTGTGGCGCCGGTCGCTGTTCCGGGTGGAGTGGACGGCGGTGCCCGCCGCCGAGCCGGCCCCGCTGACCTTCTGGGACGGCCGCACCGAGGTACCGGCCGACGGCGACACCGTCGTCCTGCGGCCGCACACGGCCGAGGAGGACACCCCGGCCCGCGCCCGGGCCCTGCCGGCCCGCGCGCTCGCGGCCGTACAGGCATGGCTGGCCGACCCGCGCCGGTCCGGATCCCGGCTGTCCGTGCTGACCGGCGGCGCGTTCGCCGTCGCCGACGGCGAGCACGCCGACCCGGCCGCGGCGGCGCTGTGGGGCCTGGTCCGGGCCGCCGAGGCGGAGAACCCCGGCCGGTTCACGCTGCTCGACACGGACACCGACGACGAGACCGCCCTGTCCGCCGCACTGGCCACCGCCGAACCGGAACTGGCCCTGCGCGACGGCACGCTGCTCGTCCCCCGCCTGACCCGGGTCCCGGCCGACCCCGGCCCCAACCCGGCCACGGACGGGCACGGCACCGAGATCGCGCCGGGTGACGGGACCGTCCTGGTCACCGGCGGTACCGGAGGTCTCGGCGCGCGGGTGGCGCGGCGTCTCGCCGAACGGCACGGTGTCCGCAGGCTGCTGCTCGTCTCGCGCAGCGGGCCGGACGCCCCCGGCGCCGAGGCGCTCCGGGCCGAACTGGCCGCACTGGGAGCCGAGGCGGACATCGCCGCGTGCGACGTCGCCGACCGGGAGGCGCTCGCCGCACTGCTCGCGGCCGTCCCCGCCGACCACCCCCTGACCGCCGTCGTGCACGCCGCCGGCACCGCCGACAACGGCCTCGTGCAGGACCTGACCGCCGAGCGCCTCGCCACCGTCCTCGCGACCAAGGCGGACGGCGCCTGGCACCTGCACGAACTCACCCGGGACCTCGATCTCGCGGCCTTCGTGATGTTCTCCTCCGCGGCGGGCATGGTGCTCGCCGCCGGGCAGGGCGCCTACGCCTGCGCCAACGTCTTCGTCGACGGCCTGGCCCACCTGCGCCGCTCCCAGGGGCTGCCCGCCACCACGCTCGCCTTCGGACTGTGGGAGACCGAGACCGGCCTCAGCCGCTGGCTGGGCGCCGCCGACCTGCACCGCATGCGCCGGCAAGGGCTGCCGCCGCTGCCCGAGCAGGACGGACTCGACCTGTTCAGCGCCGCCCTCGGCCGGTCCGAGCCGCTGCTGGTGCCGCTCCGGGTGGACCTCAGGGCGCTGCGCGAACGCAGCGGCGAGGTCCCGGCGCTGCTGCGCGGCCTCGCCCCCCGGACCCGGGGCCGCCGGACCGCCGAAGCCGGGTCCGGCACCCGGGCGCTGGGCGACCGGCTGGCCGCACTGCCGAAGGTGGAACGCGAACGACTGCTGACGGAGCTGGTCCTGACGCACGCCGCCACCGTGCTCGGCCAGTCTTCCGCGGACCCGGTCGAAGCCGACCGGCCCTTCCGCGAACTGGGCTTCGACTCACTGATGGGCGTGGAGTTCCGCAACCGCCTCAAGGAGGCCACGGGCATCCCGCTGCCCGCCACCCTCGTCTTCGACCACCCCACCGCCCGGGCCATCGTCCGCCACGTCGCCGGTCTGCTCGGCGACACCCGGCCCGAGACCGCCGTCGTCGCCCGTGACCGGGCCGCCGACGAGCCGATCGCCGTCATCGGCATGGCCTGCCGCTACCCCGGCGGCATCCGCTCGCCCGAAGACCTGTGGCAGGTCGTCGCCGAGGGCCGGGAAACCCTCGCCGGCTTCCCGACCGACCGCGGCTGGGACCTGGAGGGCCTGTACGACCCCGAGCCCGGCCGCCCCGGCACCGTGTACACGCGGGCGGGCGGATTCCTCTACGACGCGGGCGAGTTCGACCCCGCCTTCTTCGGCATCGCGCCCAAGGAAGCCGCCGGCATGGACCCCCAGCAGCGGCTGCTCCTGGAGACCGCCTGGGAGACGCTGGAACGCGCGGGCATCGACCCGCACACCCTGCGCGGCAGCGACACCGGCGTGTTCACCGGCATGTCCTTCCACGACTACCCCGCGAACAACAGCACCGGCGCCATCGCCTCCGGCCGGGTCTCCTACACGCTCGGCCTCGAGGGCCCCGCCATGACGATCGAGACGGCGTGCTCCTCGTCCCTGGTCGCCCTGCACACCGCCGCCCAGTCCCTGCGGTCCGGGGACTGCGGGCTCGCCCTGGCCGGCGGCGTCGCGGTGATGGCCACGCCGGGCATGTACCTGTACTTCGGCGACCAGCGGGGACTGTCGCCCGACGGCCGCTGCCGGTCCTTCTCCGCCGACGCCGACGGCACCGGCTTCGCCGAGGGCGTCGGGCTGCTGCTGCTGGAACGCCTCTCGGACGCCCGCCGCAACGGACACCGGGTGCTGGCCGTCGTCCGCGGCTCGGCCGTCAACCAGGACGGCGCCTCCAACGGCCTCACCGCCCCCAACGGGCCGTCCCAGGAACGGGTCATCCGCCAGGCGCTGGCCGCCGCCGGACTCACCCCCGACGACGTGGACGCCGTCGAGGCGCACGGCACCGGCACCACGCTGGGCGACCCGATCGAGGCCCAGGCCCTGATCGCCACCTACGGGCGGCACCGCCCGCCGGAGCGGCCCCTGTGGCTGGGCTCGGTCAAGTCGAACATCGGGCACGCCCAGGCCGCCTCGGGCGCGAGCGGCGTGATGAAGATGGTGATGGCGCTGCGCCACGGCGTACTGCCGCGCACCCTGCACGCCGAGGAGCCCACCCCCAACGTCGACTGGTCGGCCGGCGGGGTCCGGCTGCTCACCGAGGAACGGGAGTGGAGCGGCGAGGGCCGGCCGCGCCGGGCGGCGGTGTCGTCGTTCGGACTCAGCGGCACCAACGCCCACGTGATCCTGGAGGAGGCGCCCGCCGACCTCCTGCCCGTGCCGCCCGCCGCCGGCACCTCCGCCGACGGCGCGGACCACCGCCTGCCCACCGTGCCGGTGACCGTCTCCGGCCGCAGCCCCAAGGCGCTCAAGGCCCAGGCGTCCCGGCTGGCCGAACGGCTCGCCGACGGCTCCGCACCCAGGCCCCTCGACGTCGCCCACTCCCTGGCCACCACGCGTGCCGCCCTCGACTACCGGGCCGCCTTCACCGCGGCGGACACCGACGGACTGCTGGCCGGGCTGCGCGCGATCGCCGACGGCAGCACACCGCCCGTGCGCGCCCGTACCGGCGGGCGCACCGCGTTCCTGTTCACCGGACAGGGCGCCCAGCGCCCCGGCATGGGCCGGGAACTGCACGCGGCCTTCCCGGTGTTCGCGGCCGCCTTCGACGAGGTGACCGCCGCGTTCGACGGGCTGCTGGACCGGCCGCTGCGCGAGGTCGTGTGGGGCGAGGACCCCGAGCCGCTGCGGCAGACCGCGTACGCCCAGGCCGCCCTGTTCGCCTTCGAGGTGAGCCTGTACCGGCTGTGGCAGTCCTGGGGCGTCGTCCCGGACTACCTGCTCGGCCACTCCATCGGCGAGGTGGCCGCCGCACACGTGGCGGGCGTCTGGTCGCTGCCGGACGCGGTACGGCTGGTCGCCGCCCGCGGCCGGCTGATGCAGGACCTGCCCGAGGGCGGCGCGATGATCGCGATCGAGGCCGCCGAGGACGAGGTGCTGCCCCTGCTCGACGACCGGGTGGGCATCGCCGCCGTCAACGGAGCCCGCTCCGTCGTCGTCTCCGGCGACGCCGAGGCCGCCGAGCGCGTCGCCGCGGCCTTCGCCGACCGCCGCACGAGCCGGCTGCGGGTCTCCCACGCCTTCCACTCGGCGCTGATGGAGCCGATGCTGGCCGCCTTCCGCGCCGAGATCGCCGACCTCACCTACCACGAGCCGGCGATCCCGGTCGTCTCCGACGTCACCGGACGGCTCGCCACCGAACTCGACACCCCCGACTACTGGGTGAGCCAGGTACGACGGCCGGTCCGCTTCGCGGACGGCCTCGCCCGCCTCGCCGAGGCCGGGGTCGTCCGCTGCCTCGAGATCGGCCCGGACGGAGTGCTCACCGGGCTGGCCGGACAGGAGTACGACGACCCGGACGCCACCCTGGTCGCCTCGCTCCGCAAGGACCGCCCCGAGGCCGGCCACGTCCTCGGCGCCCTGGCCGGCCTGCACGCCGCGGGCGCCGAACCCGACTGGTCCGCGTTCTACGCCGGAACCGGGGCGCAGCGCGTCGACCTGCCGACCTACGCCTTCCAGCGGGAGCGGTTCTGGCTGACCGAGCAGGAGCCCGCCGACACCGCCGCGCTGGGCCTCGCGCCCGCCGAGCACCCGCTGCTCGGCGCCGAACTGCCGCTCGCCCACGACGACCGGCTGGTCCTCACCGGCCGCATCGCGCCCGGCACCCACCCGTGGCTCGGCGACCACGTCGTCCTCGGCACCGTGCTGCTGCCCGGCACCGCCTTCGTGGAACTCGTCCTGCACGCGGCCGGCCGCACCGACTGCACCCGGATCGAGGAACTGACCCTCAGCGCACCGCTGGTGTTCACCGGCTCCACGCAGGTGCAGTTGCAGGTCGTGGTCGCCGGACCCGACGGCACCGGTCGCCGCGGGGTCTCGGTGCACTCCAGAACCGGCGAGACCCAGCCCTGGACCACGCACGCCGAAGGCGTCCTGGCCACCGGCCGGGACCGGCCGGCCCCCGAGGCGGCCGCCTGGCCGCCCCCGGGCGCCACCCCGGTGGCCCTGGACGGCTTCTACCGGGAACTGGCAGCGGCCGGACTCGACTACGGCCCCGCCTTCCAGGGCCTGGAAGCGGCCTGGCGGTCGGGCGACACCCTGTACGCGGAGGTGGCGCTGCCCGCCGGCACCCCCGCCGCCGGCTACCACCTGCACCCGGCCCTGCTGGACGCCGCCCTGCACACCGTCGTGCTCACCGGCGCCGCGGGCGACCGGGCCGCCCTGCCCTTCGCCTGGTCCGACGTCGCCCTGCACGCCACCGAGGCGTCCCGGATCCGCGTACGGGTCGAACCGCTGGGCCCGGACGCGGCCGCGCTGCACCTCTTCGACGGCACCGGACAGCCGGTGGCGACCGTCGGCTCGCTGGTCTCCCGGGAGGTGGCGGCAGACGCCCTCGCCGCGGCCCGCACCCCCCACGACGGCCTGTTCCGCCTCGACTGGGCTCCCGTCGCCGCGGACGGCGACCCGGTACGCCACGGCGACTGGGAGGACCTCGGCGACGGGCCCGCGCCCGACGTCGTCGTCGTACGGCACCGGCCCGACGACGACCCGGCCGCGGCCGTGCACCGGATGCTGGCGACACTGCAGGAGTTCCTCGGCGACGGACGGTTCGCCGCCAGCCGTCTGCTGGTCCTCACCACCGGAGCCGTGGGCCTGCCCGGCGAGGACGTCACCGACCTGTCCGGCGCGGCCGTGTGGGGCCTGGTCCGCTCCGCCCAGACCGAGAACCCCGACCGGGTCGTCGTCGCCGACACCGACGGCACCCTGCCGGCCGAGACCCTCGTGAGCTGCGGCGAGCCCCAGCTCCTGGTCCGGGCCGGAGCGGTGCAGGCGGCACGGCTCGCCCCGCTGCCCGCCGAAACCGACGGGGCCCGGCCCGCCTCGGAGTTCGGCGGCACCGGCACGGTCCTCGTCACCGGCGCCACCGGTGCGCTGGGCCGACTGGTGGCCCGCCACCTCGTCGCCCGGCACGGCGTACGGCACCTGCTGCTGGTGAGCCGCAGCGGCCCGGCCGCGCCCGGCGCCGCCGAACTCCTGGCCGAACTGCGCCGGCTCGGCGCCGACGCCACCCTCACCGCGTGCGACGTCGCCGACCGGGACGACCTGGCGCGGCTGCTGGACGGCGTCGACCTGACCGGTGTCGTGCACGCGGCGGGCGTCCTGGACGACGGCCTGACCGGATCACTCACCCCCGAGCGCGTCGACCGGGTCCTCGCCCCCAAGGCGCTGGCCGCCCGCAACCTGCACGAGCTGACCCGCGACCGGGACCTCACCGCGTTCGTCCTCTTCTCGGCCGCCGCCGGTGTCCTCGGCAACCCGGGCCAGGGCAACTACGCCGCCGCCAACGCCTACCTCGACGCGCTCGCGGTGCGACGGCGTGCGGCCGGCCTGCCCGCCCAGTCGCTGGCCTGGGGCATGTGGACCGAGGCCGACGGCATGGCGGGACGGCTGGCCCAGGCCGACCTGCACCGGCTGCGCCGCTTCGGCATCCTCGGCATGACGGCCGACGAGGGCCTGGAGCTGTTCGACCGGGCATGCGCGGCGTCCGCCGCCACGCTGGTGCCCATCCGCCTGGACGTGCGCGCCCTGGCCGGGCAGGAGGTGCCGGAGCTGTTCCGGGGCCTGGTCCGCACCCGCCCGCCGCGGGCGGCCGACGACGACGGGCAGGCCGCCGGTGAACTGCGCAGGCAACTCGCCGGCCTGTCCGCCCCCGACCGCGACAGCCTCCTGCTGCAACTCGTCCTGGGCCAGACGGCCGCCGTACTCGGGCACGGCAGCGCGGCCGGCATCGAAGCCGACCGCGCCTTCAAGGACCTCGGCTTCGACTCCCTCAGCGCCGTGGAGTTCCGCAACCGGCTCGGCACCCTCACCGGACTGCGGCTGCCCGCCACCCTGGTCTTCGACCACCCCAACGCCCGCGCCCTGGTGTCGCTCCTGGCGGGCGAACTCGCGCCGGAAGGCCCGGACGGCCCCGACGGCCCGGGTGGTGCCAGTGGTGCGGACACCTCCGACGAAGGCCGGATCCGCGGCCTGCTGCGGGACATACCCATCGCCTCCCTGCGCGCGGCCGGGCTGCTCGACGCGCTGCTCGAACTCACCGGCGCCGCGCCCCGGACCCCCGCGTCCGACGAGGAGCCCGTCGAACGGTCCATCGACGAGCTGGACGCCGACGCCCTGATCTCACTGGCCCTGGACGGCTCCGGCCGTACGGACGAAGAAACGCTGGAAGGCTGACACCCCCATGGCTGACGACTCCAAGCTCGTAACGGCGCTGCGCGCCTCGCTGAAGGAAGCCGACCAGCTGCGCACGCAGAACCGCCGGCTCCAGGCGGCCTCCCGCGAACCCGTCGCGATCATCGGCATGGCCTGCCGGTTCCCCGGCGGCGTCACCACCCCCGAGGAACTGTGGCAGCTGGTCGCCGAAGGCCGCGACGCCATCGCCGGCTTCCCCGACAACCGCGGCTGGGACACCGAGCGGCTGTACGACCCCGAGGGGGTCCGCCCGGAGACGACCTACACCCGCGAGGGCGGCTTCCTGTACGACGCCGCCGCCTTCGACCCGGACTTCTTCGGCATCAGCCCCAACGAGGCGCTGACCATGGACCCCCAGCAGCGCCTCATGCTGGAGATCTCCTGGGAGGCCTTCGAACGCGCGGGCATCGACCCGGCCACCCGCAGGGGCGGCTCGACCGGCGTCTTCACCGGCATGATGTACCACGACTACGTGTACAACGGCGCGGCCGGCGCCATCGCCTCCGGCCGGGTCTCCTACACCCTCGGCTTCGAGGGCCCCTGCGTCACCGTCGACACCGCCTGCTCCTCCTCCCTGGTCGCCCTGCACCTGGCCGCCCACTCCCTGCGGTCCGGGGAGTGCGAACTCGCCCTCGCGGGCGGCGTCGCCGTCATGGCCACCGCCGAGACGTTCGTCGAGATGTCCCGGCAGGGCGTCCTCGCCCGCGACGGCCGCAGCAAGTCCTTCGCCGCCGCCGCCGACGGCAGCGGCTGGGGAGAGGGCGCGGGCGTACTGCTGCTGGAGCGGCTGTCCGACGCGGTCCGCAACGGCCACCCGGTGCTCGCGGTCGTCAAGGGCTCCGCCGTCAACCAGGACGGCGCCTCCAACGGCCTGACCGTGCCCAACGGCCCCTCCCAGCAGCGGGTCATCCGGCAGGCCCTGGCCAACGCGCAGGTCGCCCCGTCCGAGGTCGACGTCGTCGAGGCGCACGGCACCGGCACCCGGCTCGGCGACCCGATCGAGGCCCAGGCCCTGCTCGCCGTCTACGGCAAGGACCGCGCCCCCGGCCGGCCGCTCTGGCTGGGCTCGCTCAAGTCCAACATGGGACACACCCAGTCCGCCGCCGGGGTCGGCGGAGTGATCAAGATGGTGATGTCGCTGCGCAACCGGCAGCTCCCGCCGACCCTGCACGTCGACGAGCCGACGCCGCAGGTCGACTGGGAGCAGGGCGACGTCCGGCTCCTCACCGAGGCCGCCGAGTGGACCCCGGGCGACGGACCGCGACGGGCCGGCGTGTCCTCCTTCGGCGCCGGCGGCACCAACGCCCACGTCCTCGTCGAAGAGGCGCCGGAACCCGCCGCGGAACCCACCCCCGGCACCCCCCTCGCACACGTCCCGCTGTGCCTGTCCGCCACCTCCGACCAGGCGCTGCGCGACCAGGCCCGCAGGCTCGCCGACCGTCTCGCCGAGGACCCCGCGGTCCGCCTCACCGACGTCGGGCACTCCCTCGTCGCCACCCGCGCGCAGTTCGCCCGGCGGGCCGCGTTCGTGGCGGCCGACCGGGACACCGCCATCGCCGACCTGCGCGCCTTCGCCGACGACCGGCCCGTCGCCCGCACGGTGCGCGGTGTCGCCGGCTCGGGCAGGCCCGTCCTCGTCTTCCCCGGCCAGGGATCGCAGTGGCCCGCCATGGCCGGCGAACTGATGCGGCTGAGCCCCGCCTTCGCGGACCGGATGGCCGAGTGCGCCCAAGCCCTCGCCGCGTTCGTGCCCTGGGACGTGCGGGACGTCGTCACCGGCGCCGACGGCGCGCCCAGCCTCGACGAGGTCGACGTCCTGCAGCCCGCGCTGTGGGCCACCATGGTGTCGCTGGCCGCGCTGTGGGAGTCCCACGGCGTCACCCCGGCCGCGGTCGTCGGCCACTCCCAGGGCGAGGTCGCCGCCGCCTGCGTCGCCGGGGCCCTCACCCTGGCCGACGGCGCCCGCGTCGTCGCGCTGCGCAGCCGTGCCCTGCGCGCCCTGACCGGGCGCGGCGGCATGCTGTCGATCGTCCAGTCCGGCGAGTGGGTCCGCGAACGCCTCGCCGCCTACGACGGCCGGGTGTCGGTCGCCGCGGTCAACGGCCCCCGCTCCGTCGTCGTCTCCGGGGACCCCGACGCCCTGCGCGAGCTGGAACTCGACCTCGCCCGGCAGGGCGTGATGCGCTGGGCCGTGCCCGGCGTGGACTTCGCCGCGCACTCCGCCCACGTCGAGGAACTGGAGGAGGAACTCGCCGAACTGCTCGCCGGGATCACCGCGCGCAGCACGCACGTGCCGTTCTACTCGACGCTGACCGGCGGCCGCATCGACACCTCGGAACTCGACGCGGGCTACTGGTACCGCAACCTGCGGGCGCCGGTCGAGTTCGAGGCCGCCCACCGCGCACTGCTCGCCGACGGCTTCGACCTGTTCGTCGAGTGCAGTCCGCACCCCGTGCTGCGCCCCGGCATGACCGAGACCCTGGAGGCCACCGGCGCCACCGCCGCGCTGGCCGGCACCCTGCAGCGCGAGGACGGCGGCGCCCGGCGCCTGGCCGCCGCGCTCGCCGAGGCCCACACCGGCGGCGCACCCGTCGACTGGCAGACCTTCTACGCCGGCACCGGCGCCCGCACCGTCGACCTGCCCACCTACCCCTTCCAGCACCGCGACTTCTGGATCGACAGCCAGGTCGCCGAGGTCGACGCCACCGCCCTCGGACAGGCCGAGGTCGCCCACCCGCTGCTGGGCGCGGCCATCCCCCTCGCCGACGGCGACGGAGCCGTGTTCACCTGCCGGCTGGCCGTCGGCACCTCGTCCTGGCTCGCCGACCACGGCGCCCAGGGCACCCTGCTGCTGCCCGGCACCGCCTTCGTGGAACTGGCCCTGCGGGCCGGCGAAGAGGTGGGCTGCACCCTGCTGGACGAGCTGACCCTGCAGGCCCCGCTCGTCCTGCCCGAACAGGGCGGACTCCAGCTCCAGGTCGTCGTACGCGGAGAACCGGAGGCGGCGCTGCGCCCCGTGGCCGTCTACTCGCGGCCCGAGGGACAGGACGGGCCCTGGACCCAGCATGCCGAAGGCACCCTGGAACGTACCGCCGAGCCGCCCGCCGCCGACCTGACGCAATGGCCGCCGCCCGGCGCCGAGGCGATCGACGTCTCCGGCGCCTACGCCCGCCTCCAGGACCGCGGCTACGACTACGGGCCGGTGTTCCAGGGGCTCAAGGCAGGCTGGCGCATCGGCGAAGAGGTGTACGCGGAGATCGCGCTGCCGCCGTCCGAGACCGGCGAGGCCGAGCGCTTCGGCCTGCACCCCGCCCTCCTCGACGCCGCCATGCACGCGGCCCTCATCGAGGACGACGGCCCCGACAGCGGCAGCACCGTCCTGCCGTTCGTCTGGAACCGGGTGGCCCTGCACACCGCCGGTGCCACCCGGCTGCGCGCCCGCATCACCCGGCTCGGCCACGGTGTCACCGTCGCCGTGGCCGACGAGACCGGCCACCCGGTGATGACCATCGGCTCCCTGGTCGGCCGCCCCGTCTCGTCCGACCAGCTCGAACAGGCCCGCGGCGGTGCCGGCGACGCGCTGTTCGGCGTCGCCTGGCAGGAAGCGGACCTGCCGGGGACCACTCGCGCGGGCAGCGCGCCGGAGCTGGAACAGTTCGCCTGCGCCGGCGACGGGCACGGCGTACTGGACGGGCTCCGGGCCGACCTGCACCGCACCACCGAAGCCCTGCGGGACTGGCTCGCCCAGCCACACCCCGAGACGGCCAGGCTCGTCCTCACCACCCGGCAGGCGGTCGCCGTCCACGACGACGACCGGGTCGATCCGCGCGCCGCCGCCCTGTGGGGACTGGTCAGGGCCGCCCAGGCGGAGAACCCCGGACGCTTCCTGCTGGTCGACGCGGACACTCCCGGCCCCCTCGACACCGACGTACTCGCCGCCGCGGTCGAAGCCGGGGAACCCGAACTCGCCCTGCGGGGCGGCCGGGCCCACATCCCCCGCTTCGTCCGGCTGACCGAGACCGGCACCGCGGCTGCGCCGGACCCCGAGGGCACCGTCCTGATCACCGGCGGCACCGGCGGCCTCGGCGCCCTGCTCGCCCGGCACCTGGTCGACCGGCACGGCGTACGACACCTGCTGCTGGTGAGCCGCAGCGGAGCCGACGCCCCCGGCGCCCGCGAACTGCGCGACGAACTCGCCGAGCACGGAGCCCGGGTCACCCTGGCCGCCTGCGACATCGCCGACCGCGACGCCCTGGCCGCCGTCCTGGACGCGATACCCGCCGAGCACCCGCTGACCGGTGTCGTCCACACCGCCGGCGCCTCGGACAACGGCCTGGTCGGGTCCCTCACCCCCGAGCGGTTCGACCACGTCCTGTCGCCCAAGGCCGACGGCGCCTGGCACCTGCACGAGCTGACCGCCGACCGCGACCTCGCCATGTTCGTCATGTACTCCTCGACCGGCGGGCTGGTGCTCGCCGCCGGCCAGGGCAACTACGCGGCTGCCAACGTCTTCCTGGACGGACTCGCCCAGCACCGCCGATCCCTCGGCCTGCCCGCCCAGGCGCTGGCCTGGGGCCTGTGGGACGTGCGCACCGGACTGAGCCAGTGGCTCACCGAGGGCGACCTCCAGCGCATCCGGCGCCAGGGCCTGATCGGCTTCTCCGGTGCCGAGGGACTGGCGATGTTCGACAGCGCCCGCACCGTGGACCGGCCCCTGGTCGTGCCCATGCGGGTGGACACCACCGCCCTGCGCGCCCGCTCCGGCGAACTCCCGCCGCTCTTCCGCAGCCTGGCCCCCACCCGGCGGCCGCGCCGCAGCGGGACCGCCACCCAGCAGGGCGTCCCCGGCGCGCTGCGCGACCGGCTCGCCGGACTCGACGCCGACGGACGCCTGGACGCCCTGCTCGACCTGGTGCGCTCCCACGCCGCGGCCGTCCTCGGCCACGAGTCGGGGGACCGGGTGGCCCCGGACCGGGCCTTCTCGGAGCTGGGCTTCGACTCGCTGACCGCCGTGGAGTTCCGCAACCAGCTCAACGCGGTCACCGGCCTCCGCCTGCCGGCCACCCTCGTCTTCGACTACCCCAACGCCCGCACCGCCGCCACCTACCTCGCGGAGCTGACCGAGGACGCCGTCGGCCGGGCGCCGTCCGCCACGACACCCCAAGCCACCGCCACCGCCGCCGCCGTTGCCGTCGACGACGATCCGATCGCGATCGTCAGCATGGCCTGCCGGTTCCCCGGCGGTGTCAGCACCCCGGAGGACCTGTGGCGCCTCGTGGCCGACGAGGCGGACGTGACCGCCGACTTCCCCGCCGACCGCGGCTGGGACCTCACGGACCTCTACGACCCCGAGCCGGGCGTCACCGGCAAGAGCTACACCCGCAAGGGTGCCTTCCTCGACGCCCCCGGTGACTTCGACCCCGCCTTCTTCGGCATCAGCCCCAACGAGGCCCGCGTCATGGACCCGCAGCAGCGCCTGCTGCTGGAGACGGCCTGGGAGGCGGTGGAACGGACCGGAACCGACCCGACCTCGCTGCGCGGCAGCCGCACCGGTGTGTTCGCCGGGGTCATGTACCACGACTACGGACTGGGCGCCGAGGCCTCCACCACCAGCGGCGGCAGCCTCGTCTCCGGCCGGCTGTCCTACACGCTCGGTCTCGAAGGCCCCTCCGTGTCGGTGGACACGGCGTGCTCGTCGTCGCTGGTGGCCATGCACTGGGCGATGCAGGCGCTGCGCTCGGGCGAGTGCGACCTCGCCCTCGCCGGCGGCGTCACGGTGATGTCCACACCGGGCATGTTCCTGTACTTCAGCAGGCAGCGGGGCCTGTCGGCGGACGGCCGGTGCAAGTCCTTCGCGGCCGGTGCGGACGGTGTCGGCTTCGCCGAGGGCGTGGGTGTCCTGGTGCTGGAGCGCTTGTCGGATGCT
>NZ_JAIOJZ010000102.1 GCF_020404845.1 Streptomyces hyderabadensis
CCCACGGTCCCTGGTCTTGGTCTCCGCGCGCAGCAACCGCTCCACGGGAGGGAAGGGCCCCGCGCAGTGGCAGCCGCCAGCCGAGGGCAACCGGTGCGAGTACAACACGCAGTAGGAGATGGGGAAGACCCGCTTCCGGCTTTCAGCCGACCCCGCGGAGTAGCAGGCCCTGAACAGCGAGCTGGCCCGCTGCCCGAACGAAGAGATCACCGTGGAACTGGCCCGGTAGCCGTAGGCGGTAATCGGGTGACTGCTGCTGCCCGGCAGTCTGAAACCAGTACTCCAGGGCGGAACCGCGGTAGGGCAAGCCGAGGTCCGGTCAGATCGCGGACCGGCCTCCGTCGGCGGCGACGACCGCCCCGGTGGTGAAGCTGGACCGGTTGCTCGCCAGAAAGGCGACGATCTCGGCGACCTCGGCCGGGTCGGCTACGCGGGCCATCGGCACCGTCTCACCGTATCCGCCGACATCCTGACCGAGTGATGCGACCGCCTTCGACGAGCGCATCGGCCCCGGTGAGACGGCGTTGACGCGGACGTTGCCAGCGGCGAACTCTACGGCCCAGGCCCGTGTCAGGGATTCCAACGCGGCTTTGGACGCGCCGTAGACGGCCATGGCGGGCATGCCGATGCCGGCGGCGGTGGAGGAGATGTTGACGATGCTGCCGCCTCCGTTCGCGGCCATGCGCGGTGCCACGGCGGTGGTGAGTGCGAACGGTGCGCGCACGTTGACGGCGAACGCGTCGTCGAAGGCGGACAGGTCCTGAGTGTCGCCAAGCAGGACGGCGGCGTTGTTGACTAGGACGTCGACGTCTCCGGCTTCCTCGGCGAGCCTCCGCACGTCCTCGCTGTCGCTGAGGTCGGCTGGCAGGAACCGGGCCCTGGCACCGAGATCCTCGACGACCTGGGCGCCGCGCTGCGGGTCGCGTCCGGTGACCGTCACATAGGCACCGCCGAGGGCGAGGATCCGCGCCACCGCGTGCCCCAGCCCGCCGAGCGCCCCTGCCCCGGTCACCAGCGCCTTCCTTTTCGTGAAAGTCATGTGCGTGGCCTTTGCCGAGTCAGCGGGTGGCGGTGGCCGCGTTGCGGATCCAGCTGCGGAATTCGATCGACAGGTGCTCGCAGTGGCCCTCGATCATTGAGTCCGGGGCGGCCGATGGGTAGATCACGCGCACCACCACGTCGGCGCCGGCGTCGGTGTCGCGGGCTTGGTGAAGGCAGTAGGCGAAGGGGGTGTCGTCATCCAGACTGAGCAGGGCGGTCATCAGGGTCACGGGGTAGGAGGCGTCGAGAAAGGCGGCGACCGCGTCCGGGAGTTCGCGCGCCACCGAGACCTTGAACCGGCACAGGCGGCCGTCGATCGTCTCCACCATGCCGCCGGTGTAGGTGGGCGGTTCCACGTAGTGCTCGGGGTGGGCGTTGAGGAGCAGCGACTTGTCCAGGAAGCGTCCGGTGCCGGCCTGTGCGGAGAACCAGTTGGCCATGGAGGTGCCGCTGAGGCCGCGGATGGTGAACTCTGTGCGTGACTCGCGGTAGGCGCCGCCGGAGGCCGCGACGAGTTCCCTGTAGTACCGGTCGCCGGCTTCGATCTGTTCGGCGAGGAGGTCCATCATCACCTGGCCGCTGGTCACGCTCTTGAGGTTCCTCAGGGCCCGGCGTGCGGCCTTGAGCTCCCACTGGTCGACCTGGGTCTCGTCGACGGTGCGACCCATGGTGTGCACATCTATCGAGACCGGGGTGGTCTGCTGGGCATCGTTGCGAGTGTTCATGATGTTCTTCCTTCCGTAAGGGGCCACGCCAGCCGTGCCGGAGCGTCGGCGACGCGCCAGGAGCACGGCAAGGGCCGTACCGCTTGCTGTGCACCGGACACCCAAAATAAGATGCACACATGCATCTTGCAAGTCCGGAGCCCAGACCCCGCCGCCGACGTGGAGCAGAACTGCAGGCGGCCCTCCTCGACGCCGCCTGGGAAGAACTCATGGAACGTGGCTACGCGGGCCTCTCCTTCGCCGCGGTCGCAGACCGCGCCGGCACCAGCCGTCCCGTCGTCAACCGCCACTGGCCGACCAAGGACCTCCTCGTCCGCGACGCCATCGGCCGCGTGAGCGACAGCTTCCCGCTCACCGACCCGGACACCGGGGCATTGCGCGAGGACACAATCAGCCTGCTCGAACAGCTCAACGGCGCGTTCACCATGTTCGCCGCAGCCATGACCGCACAACTGGCCGCCTACTTCGAAGAAACGGAAACCACGCCCGCCGACCTGCGCGCGTCCCTGATCGATGAAAGGTGGACACTGATCGAGTCCGTCACGCAGCGCGCTGTCGAACGCGGAGAGATCGACGGCACAAAACTCACCCCCCGCATCACCCGACTCCCCTACGACCTGCTCCGCCACCAGGCACTCATGGACATGAAACCGATGCCTTCCCAGGACATCCAGGAAATTGTCGACACCATTTACCTCCCCCTGATCACCTAGCTGTATTGACCTGGAGCGTTGTTTACACGGCTGATGGGTGGCTGACCTCCAGGCGCCGTATGGCATCGGTGGTAGTTGTAGATGTGAAGGAAGTCCATCAGGGCAAGGCCTCTGTGCGTTCGGCATTGCTGGAGTACGGGCGTACGTATGCCCACTCGTCCAGCAGGGTCCGATTCAGTCTCTCCCCCTTGCCGTTCGTCTGCGGACGGTGCCGAGTGCATTTGTGGACTAGGCCAGCCGCGCTCAAGGTTTCACCGAACAGTCGGGATCGGTAGCAGGAGCCGTTGTCGGTCAGGCCGCGTTCGACGGTGATGCCGTGCTCGGTGAAGACGGTGTTCGCGCGCCGCCAAACGCGGCGGCGGTCTCCTTGGGCTCGTTGGTCAGGACCTCGCTGTGGGCTAGCCGGGAATAGTCGTCGATGGCGGAGTGGACGAAGCTGTAGCCGATCACGGGGCTGCCGCCCCTACGCGTGTTGGTAGTGGCCTGTCGATTGGCGACGTCCGGCGCGAAGGTGTACTGCTGCGTGAGGACTCTTTTCAGCCGGGGGCCGACCGGCCCAGTCGCCAGTAGCCGTAGAAGGAGACGTCCCGCTTGGGTACGCCGCGGTCGTTGACCAGGTGCCGCCGGATACCCGTGGCCAGCCGGGACTCACCCGCCACCCACGCGTAGAGGGGACCTTCGGGCAGTTCGGCATCACCCACCGCCTCCAGGGCGCGGACACCGGGACGCAGGCTCTCGCCGTCGCGGCTGAGCCAGTGGATGCGCACCCCGGGCGGCGTGGATACGGACCGGATGTCGCGCGCCCTCGCCACCTCCACGAAGACTTCGGTGGGCAGCGGGCTCGGATCACTGTCCAGAATTGACAAGATGGCCGGCAGCGCACTCTCGTCGCCCGCCAGCAGACGCCCCCGGGCATGGTCGGGCGGCCGGTACATGGTGCCGAGATCGAAGATCCCGGCCCGGTCACCTGGCCGGACCCGACGTACCCACGAGGTCATGGGCGAGTCGCCGTGGAGGGCGAACTCGATGTCGAGCTCCTGCTCCGCCGGCCGCAGGCTCCGGATGGTCAGATTGCGCACCCACGGGCGGGCCGCTTTCGGCATCAGCAGGACCTGCGCCATCCACGCCTCGTTCGAGGCAGTCGGCATCCGCAGGTCACACTGCCCCTCCCGCGGGAAGAACAGCCGCACAGCCTGATCCGGGCCTCCTGGAACGAGGTGCCGGATGCCGACGCCGCCCAGGGTGACGGTGGCGAAGCCGGGTGAGACCGGATGACATCGCCGCACCTCCAAGGTGATCATCCTGCGCTCACGAGGGAGGGTCACCCGGGGGATCACCGCCGTACTCCCAGAATTGTGTTCAGCTTGTTTCCGCAGCTCATAGCATTATTCTGAGTAAAAGCTCAGCTATTATCTACTCGCTTTTGACCGGCCGGAAGGATCAACGGATGACGCCCGCCGACCGCCGTCTCACCCCACGTCGCAAGCCCAGACAGGTGCGCGCCGAACTCACCCGCGAGCGGATCCTCACTGCGGCTGCTCACGTTTTCGCCGAGTACGGGTACGCGGCTGGCACCACGAACCGGATCGCCGAACGGGCCCGCATGTCCATCGGCTCGCTCTAGCAGTACTTCCCGAACAATGACGCCATCCTCACCGAGCGGCTGGTCCGGCATATCGACGGCGGCGCGTGGTCGGGAGCCGATGAGCTGGACATGACCCCCGGCAGCCTGAAGGACGCCATCCGGTCCCTGGTCCGGGACGCGATGGACCACCATCGCGACGACCCTCAGCTCCTGCGGATCATGATCGAGGAAGCGCCGGTCTCCAGTGACCTGATCGAAGCGATCGACCGGCACGGCAAAGCCCGGGTGAGCCAGGTACGCGAGGTGCTCGCCCGGCATCCGGACGTCCAGATGCAGGACCTCGACATGGCCGCAGAACTCGTCGTGGGAACCGTAGAAATGAACACCCACAAACTCATGGCAACCCCGCACCCCAACCAGGTCGAAAGGCTGGAGACAGAGCTGGTCGCCATGATCACCCGATACCTGCACGGCGACCAGTGACTACAAGCACACCCCGGTCATTGCCGATACGTGTGTCAACAACGCTTGTGGTCAATACACCTAGGCGATGAGGGCGAGCCGTTTCGCTGGGACGAGGCACGTCGGGCGCAACTACGGGCCGAGTTGGACGCGTACTTCTTCCACCTGTACGGCAACTCTGCCGAGGACGCCGACTACATCCTGGACACCTTCCAGTCGGAGGCGAGCGGCCTGAGGAACAACGAGATCGCCAAGTACGGCGAGCACCGCGCCAAGCTGCTCGTCCTCACCGAGTACGAGCGCATGGCCACCGCTGGCCTCAGCCGGGAGAATGCCCTCGTGGACGGCGAGTCCTACGCCTCCCTGCTCACCCCGCCCCCGGGCCACGGCCCGCGGCCACCCCGCCTGACAGCTCGTCCCAGAGACAGGAACTCCACGGACCATGAGCGATCCGCAGTACCCGCAGCAGCCCGATCGGCTTCCCTCGGACTACGAGCTTGAGGCATGGCTCGCCATCCAGCAGTTCAGGGGCCGCCCATTGTCACGAGCGATGACCAACGCCGGCGAGTACGTGGCCAACGGCGTCGGGAAACTCGGCACGCGTGTCGCGAAGCAACTGGAGAACCACCCACGGGCCCAATCGGCGGTTTCGCGTGGACAGAAAGCGGTCGCCAAGGGCGCTCAGAAGGTCGGCACAGGGGCTCGCGGAGCCGCCGACGCCCTGCCGGACTGGAGCGGTACTGCCGTTCAGTCCTTTAGACAGACCCTGGGGCGGGTCTCGCGAGCGGGCCTTTCGTCCAAGCGTGTGGTGGCGCTCCACAAGAAGCGCGGGCACGAGGTCGAGTCGCTTCCCGACCTGCGCCGCCTCGACCTGGAGCTGGTCGACGCTGTCCGCGGGCGGAAAGCGAGCTGGTACTACCCGGCCGTCGCGGCCCTCTCGGGAGCGGGCGCAGGGCTGGTGATCTCCGGCGGAGAACTCGTCATCGCCGCCTCCGCCGGCGCCGCCGCAGCGCCTTCGGGGGGTGCGATCGCGGGCGCGTTCGCCGCCGACACGGCAGCCGTCCTCGGACTCGCGTCCCGTGCCGTCGGCCAGGTCTCGTTGTTCTACGGCTACGACCCCGAGGAGCCTGCCGAGAAGCTCTTCGTGATGTCCGTCGTCAACGTCGGGACGGCAAGTTCGGCCACCGCCAAGAACGCCGCGATGGCCGACATCTCCCGGCTCACCCAGGCACTCTTCCGCGGCAAAACGTGGGAAGTCCTCAGCGAGTCGGTCGTCACCAAGGTCTCTCAACAGTTCGCGAAGGCGTTCGGCTTCCGTCTCACCAAAAAGGGACTCGGAAAAGCCGTACCCGCGTTCGGGATCGTCGTAGGAGGCACCCTCAACTGGACCACCCTGGAGGGGATCGTCGACGCCGCCGAGATGGCCTACCGGCGACGGTTCCTCCTGGAGAAGTACCCGCATCTCGCCGACGCGAAGGAGCCGGGTCCGTTCCTCGGTGACGACCTCGACGTACCGGACGACGCCGACGAGGAGATCAGCGTGCTCGCCGAGATCGTCGAGGCGGGTGGACCCGACCTCCACTGACCCTTCGTGTCCCGGCGGGAGCGTCCTTCACGCGACCGCCGGGACGAACACGGCTCAAACCCGCGCTGCAAACCCCACGAACCGCGCCCAGCCGTCCCGGCCGACTGCGCGGTAAGAACGCGTAGCGTCCTTGGAGTCGCGCACATGCACAGTCTGCTCCGCGCTGCGATGGCGACCTCCACGCAGTCGTCACCGGAGCTGCCGCTGCAGCTGGACTTGAACCAGGCGAGTTCCGTCGTGCTCATGGCTCTCCTCGCAGTCGCTCCAACAGACCCCGTGAGTCTTTGGGGTCCAGGGCCTGCGAGCTCAGCGTGTCATAGCGCCGGCAGAGGAGGCTCACGTCTTTCGAGCCAGCGGTCAGGCGGCCGTTCTCCTGCCATTCCGAGTACGCGAGCCGTCGGCCCTGGGGTGTCTCCAACAGCCGGAGCGGGCCATCCAGACAGGAGTGGAACTCAGCATCCGTCAGCATGATCTGCAGGGTCACATTACGGGGCGCGGTGTGTTCCAACACATGGTCCAGCTGCCTCCGCTGCGTCTCGACACCGCCCAGCCGCCGCCGAAAGAGAGACTCCCGACGATGAAGTGGAACGGCACAGTCGACCTCTCGTACAACATCTTCTGTCACTCCAGACGCGCTGCGACCCGAGCCTCCAGCTGATCGTCGGTGAGCAGGGAAATGCGGCTCTCAAACAGCGCCCGCGCATAACCCTCCGACTGCAGAAGCCCCGGCGCCAACCGGCACTCGTGCACAGACTCACCGCGTCTCGCTCCAGCCTCGCCCAACGCCGGAACCAGGCCGCCAGCCCAGCGTCCCCCCGAGTCAGATGCCGCGCCGATTTCCGCGACGCCCCTTATTCCCAGGCGCCTCCTCCGCCCGCTCCACAACGACTCGTCCGGCATCCGCCTCCCCGAACTCCACCCTGCTGAAGCCCGCATGCTCCCGCAGTGCCTGGACGACGGCCCCGAACGTTTGCAGACTGTCCCAGGGGTCGGGCTCCCACTCGTCCTCGCAGAGCGCCAGGGCCTCGTTCTCGCTCAGGTCGCCGTACGACATCCGCGGTCGCCTCCAGGCGCGTACGTACCGTGTGCCCAGGTATGAGGCCCACGGTGCGTCAGCTTACGGGCACGTCATAGACAGCACCGCACCCCAAGCGCCCGTCAGCCTCCGGACGTTCACCCAGCTGCTGTCCTCCACCCGTCGGGGCACCCGCCTGGCCCGCTGCGGGATGCTCCTCACCGGCCGCCAGCCGTTCGAGCAGTGCGCGTTGCCGTTCATTCGGGTGTCGATCCACGATCACCAGCCCACAGCGCACTCGCATGCCCTGTACAGAGCCGAAAGAGTGGCGCCTGCCCGTGGGCGTTCTCTGGGGCTTTCCTGGGACTTCCGGCCGCATCAGCCAGGACGAGCTTGAAACAACCGAAAGGACATTCATGCAGGTCAACGACCTCCGACGGCCAGACGCCGCAGGTCACGGCGTTGGCTGGTCTCTTCCGGGACATCTGATCAGCACGGCTCAGCAGACGCTCAGCGTCGCCTGCCCTCGGTGCCCCATCGGTGCTCGCCCCTTCGACAGGGTCTGACCTGCCCGACAAGGTACCTGACGCGCCATCAGAACGAGCGTGAAATGAGCGTCAAGATACCTCGGAGAGCGTCATTCGAGCGTCAAGATATCGCCCGTAACGCTCATAGCGCACATCATGCGCATCGACTAAAGCCGCAGGTCAGCGGCCTTTTTCGACAGGCTCAAGAATCGCCACGCACTCCACATGATGCGTCATCGGGAACAGGTCGAACACCCGCAGCATCCGCACCCGGTACCCCCCGTCCCGGAAGTACCCCAGGTCCCGGGCCAGCGCCGCCGGGTCGCAGGCCACGTAGGCGATCCTGCGGGCGTTCAGGGACGCCAGGTGCTGGACCGTCTTGCGGCCGGCGCCCGCGCGGGGCGGGTCGAGGACGATGAGGTCGACCTCGTCGATGCCGGTGCGGGGCAGGACGGACTCGACCTTGCCCTGCTCGATGCGGACGCGGTCGAAGGCGGCGAGGTTGTGCCGGGCGTCCTCGACGGCGCGCTTACCGGACTCGATGCCGAGGACCGCGCCCTGGTCGCCGACCCGGTCGGCCAGGGCGCCGGCGAAGAGGCCGACGCCGCAGTAGAGGTCCAGGGCCATGTCGCCCTTGCGGGGCAGCAGACCCTGCATGACCGCGGTCACCAGGGTGTCGGCGGCCTTCGGGTGGACCTGCCAGAAGCCGCCGGAGCCGACCCGGTACGTGCGGCCGTCGGCGCGCTCGCGGACGAAGGGGCGGCCGTGGACGCGGTGGACGCCGCCGTCCTTCTCGCCGACGCGCATGACCGAGACCGGGCGGTCCAGTTCCACGATGGGCAGGCGGGCGCCGGGGCGCGGGGTCAGGATGACCTGGCGGTCCTGCGAGCCCGTCGCCGCGATCGCCTCGACCGCGGCCATGCCGGGCCAGTCACGGTTCTCGATGCCCAGCTCGCTGACGCCCTCCGCCGCGATCATGCAGTGGTCGATCGGCTCGACCTCGTGCGAGCGGTGCCTGCGCAGGCCCGCGCGGCCCTCCGGGTCCACCGCGTACTGCACGCGCGTGCGCCACGACGGGACCTGGCCCGCCGGCACCTTGTCGCCCTCGGCCGGCATCACGGTGCCGTCCCAGCCGGCCTCCTCGGGGGTGAGGCCCGCCAGGCGCCGGAGCTGCTCGGCGACGACCTCGCCCTTCAGGCGGCGCTGGGCGCCAGGCTTGGCGTGCTGCCAGTCGCAGCCGCCGCAGCGGCCCGGGCCGGAGAAGGGGCACGGGGCCTCGATGCGGTCCTTGGAGGGGTCCAGGATCTCGACCGCGTCCGCGCGCAGGAAGCGGGCGCCCTCCTCGCCCTCCGTCACCCGGGCCACGACCCGCTCGCCGGGCAGCGTGTGCCGGACGAACAGCACCTGGCCCTCGGCGGTGCGGGCGATGCAGTGGCCGCCGTGGGCGACGGGGCCGACCTCGACCTCGTACTCCTCCCCCACCAGCGAGACCGACGGCGTGGCCGCTCGTGACTCCGCCTGCGACTTCTTCGGTTCTGCCTGCATGGCGGGGTGACTCCAGAGAACGGGGGGACTGAGGACAACAGCCGTCCAGTCTACGTGGACGAGGAGGAGTCCTTCGTACGGTCCCGGCCCCCGTCCCGGCCCCCGTCCCGGTCCTGGTGCTGGGCCGGTCCGCGCCGCACCGCGCCGGGCGCGCTCCAGTCCTGGCGCTTGCGGGCCCTGCGCCTGGCGGCCTCGGAGGACTCCAGCTGGTAGGGGACGGAGGTGACCATGACGCCGGGGGTGAACAGCAGGCGGCCCTTGAGGCGCAGGGCGCTCTGGTTGTGCAGCAGGTGCTCGTACCAGTGGCCGACCACGTACTCGGGGATGATCACGGAGACCGCGTCGCGCGGGGACTCCTTGCGCAGGCTCTTGACGTACTCGATGACCGGCCGGGTGATCTCGCGGTACGGCGAGTCCAGGACCTTCAGCGGTACGGCGATGCCGCGGCGCTCCCACTCCTCGCGCAGCGCCTTCGTCTCGACCGGGTCGACGTTGACGCTGAGCGCCTCCAGGCTGTCGGAGCGCATCAGCTTGGCGTAGGCGAGGGCGCGCAGCGTGGGGCGGTGGATCTTGGAGATCAGGACCACCGAGTGGACGCGGGAGGGACGCACCATGTCGTCGCTCTGCGCCTCCTCGGGGTCCTCCGGCGCCGCGATCTCCTCGGCGACGCGGTCGTAGTGCTTGCGGATCGCCGTCATGGTGGCGAAGAAGATGCACATGCCGAGCAGCGCGACCCAGGCGCCGTGCGTGAACTTGGTCGCCAGCACCACCACCAGGACGAGGCCGGTGAAGAAGGCACCGAAGGCGTTGATCGCGCGGGAGCGGATCATGTGGCGGCGCTTGGCCTGGTCCCGCTCGGCGGCCAGGTGGCGGTTCCAGTGCCGGACCATGCCGATCTGGCTGAGCGTGAAGGACACGAAGACGCCGACGATGTAGAGCTGGATCAGTCGGGTCGAGTCGGCGCCGTAGACGAAGACGAGGAGCATCGCCGCGCCGGCCAGCAGCACGATGCCGTTGGAGAAGGCCAGGCGGTCGCCGCGGGTGTGCAGCTGGCGCGGCAGGTAGCGGTCCTGGGCCAGGATCGAGCCGAGCAGCGGGAAGCCGTTGTAGGCGGTGTTGGCGGCGAGGAAGAGGACCAGCGCGGTGGCCGCGGCCAGAACGACGAACAGGAAGCTGCCCTCGCCGAAGACCGCCTCGGCGACCTGCGAGATCACCGGGTGCTGTACGTAGTCCGAGCCGACCGCGACGCCGTTGTGGAAGAGTTCGGTGGCCGGGTTCTCCGACATGCGCACGTCGGTCGCGGAGGCCAGCGCGATGATGCCGCAGAACATGGTGACGGCGAGCAGGCCCATCATCGCGAGCGTGTTGCCCGCGTTCTTCGACTTGGGCTTGCGGAAGGCCGGGACGCCGTTGGAGATCGCCTCGACGCCGGTGAGCGCCGCGCAGCCGGAGGAGAAGGCCCGCAGCAGGAGGAAGACCAGGGCGAAGCCGGCCAGGCCGCCGTGCTCGGGTTTGATCTCGTAGTCCGCCGTCGGGGCGCGCATGGTGTCGTCCAGGACCAGGCCGCGGAAGGCGCCCCACACGATCATGATGAAGACGCCCGCGACGAAGACGTACGTCGGGATCGCGAACAGGCTGCCCGACTCCTTCACTCCACGCAGGTTCATCAGCGTCAGCAGCAGGATGACGGCGACCGCGCACAGGACCTTGTGCTCGACGACGAAGGGGATCGCCGAGCCGAGGTTCTCGATGCCGGAGGAGATGGAGACCGCGACGGTCAGGACGTAGTCGACCAGCAGGGCGCTGGCGACGGTCAGACCGGCCTTGGGGCCGAGGTTGGTGGTGGCCACCTCGTAGTCGCCGCCGCCGCTCGGGTAGGCGTGCACGTTCTGCCGGTAGGAGGCGACCACGGTGAACATCAGCACCACGACCGCGACCGCGATCCAGGGGCTGAAGTGGTACGCCGACACGCCCGCGATGGACAGGACGAGCAGCACCTCGCCGGGTGCGTACGCCACGGAGGACAGCGGGTCGGACGCGAACACGGGAAGGGCGATCCGCTTCGGCAGGAGCGTTTCGCCCAGCCGGTCGCTGCGCAGTGCGCGCCCGATGAGGATCCGCTTGGGCACGTCGGTCAGTTTGGACACAACAGAGGATCGTAAGCGTTCGAACGGGCGCCCGCCCAACCGCCACCCCAGATCCGTCCGCCGTCTGCTCTACGGGTGAATTCGTCGGGCGGTGCGGCTGCGGATTCCGCAGGTGAGGGCATTCGCATGGCTATATGACTGCTCACCCGGCAAGCACCGCCCGGTTTCCCCCCGTTGCCGCCCCTGGAGGTCCCATGCACCTGAGCGCAGAGCTGATCGGCGGCGTCGCCGCGCTCGTCGGCCTCGGAATCCTGACGGTCGCCAGCATCCGGAGCATCTGCCGCCGGGGGTCCTCGGCCGGCGGGTGAGACGGCTCCTGCGGGCCCGAGGGGCCTGCCGATACGTTGGATCCGGACGCCGATACGTTGGGTCCGGGCGGGGGAACCCGGCCTCCTGGGCCCCTAGCGGCGTCAGCGCCGGTGCGCACCGGCATGATGTTCCCCTGCGGCCCGCACACTGGCCGCGACGTGTCGCCAGGCGAGCCGAAAGAGAGACATGAGCAGGACATCCACTAAGGCCGGCGGGCCCGCAGGAAGCGCGGTGTGAGGCGATGCACATTGTCATCATGGGCTGCGGGCGGGTGGGCTCCGCGCTCGCCCAGACCCTGGAGCAGCAGGGGCACACGGTCGCCGTGATCGACCGGGACCCCACTGCCTTCCGACGCCTCGGTTCCTCGTTCGGCGGCCGCCGGGTCACCGGCATCGGTTTCGACCAGGACACCCTGCGCGAGGCGGGGATCGAGGAGGCGGGCGCCTTCGCCGCCGTCTCCAGCGGAGACAACTCGAACATCATCGCCGCCCGTGTGGCACGCGAGATGTTCGGCGTGGAGAACGTCGCCGCCCGCATCTACGACCCGCGCCGCGCCGAGGTCTACCAGCGCCTGGGCATCCCCACCGTGGCCACCGTCCGCTGGACGGCCGACCAGATGCTGCGCCGGCTGCTGCCCTCGGGGGCCGAGCCGCTGTGGCGGGATCCCACCGGAGGCGTCCAGCTCGCCGAGGTGCACACCTCCTCGGCCTGGGTCGGTCACAAGATCAGCCGGCTCCAGGAGGAGACGGGCGTGCGGGTGGCGTTCGTCACCCGGCTCGGGGAGGCGATCCTGCCGTCCTCGCAGACCGTCCTGCAGGAGGGTGACCTCGTGCACGTGATGATGCGCACCGACGAGGTCCACAAGGTCGAGGCGGCGTTCGCCAAGGGTCCCGAAGAGGAGGGCGGTCACTGATGAGGGTCGCCATTGCCGGAGCCGGCGCGGTCGGCCGTTCGATCGCGGGCGAGCTGCTGGAGAACGGCCACGAGGTCCTGCTCATCGACAAGGCGCCGACCGCGATCTCGGTCGAGCGGGTGCCGATGGCGGAGTGGCTGCTCGCCGACGCCTGCGAGATCACGTCGCTGGACGAGGCGGCGCTCCAGCGCTGCAACGTGGTCATCGCCGCGACGGGCGACGACAAGGTCAACCTCGTCGTCTCCCTGCTGGCCAAGACGGAGTACGGCGTTCCGCGCGTCGTCGCCCGGGTGAACAACCCGAAGAACGAGTGGCTCTTCAACGAGTCCTGGGGCGTGGACGTGGCCGTCTCCACCCCGCGGCTGATGTCGGCCCTGGTGGAGGAGGCGGTGAGCGTCGGCGACCTGGTCCGGCTGCTGCGCTTCAGCCACGGCGACGCCAACCTCGTCGAGCTGACGCTGCCGGAGGAGTCGGCCCTGGCCGGCACCCAGGTCGGTGACGTCCAGTGGCCCGAGGACACCTCGCTGGTGACGATCATCCGCGGCACCCGGGTGCTGACGCCGTCCCGGGAGGACTCCCTGGAGGCGGGCGACGAGCTGCTCTTCGTCGCCGCGCAGGCGCGGGAGGAGCAGCTGGAGGACCTGCTGTCGGCACGCCGGCGGC
>NZ_JAIOJZ010000103.1 GCF_020404845.1 Streptomyces hyderabadensis
AGTCCGCGAGATGTTTGCGGACGTCCGGCAACAGGGCACCGCCCCGGCGGATCGGGACGTCGAGCAGTCGGCCCTGGAAGCGGCACTCCTGGCTCGGCGCGAGCTGCCGGTGGGCGTGCAGACAACCCTCGCGGAATTTCTCCCGCGCTTGTTCGAGAGTGGCCGACGCGGTGTCGGTGTCCATGCCCAGCAGGCCGGCCGGGACACTTATGGACTCGCCTTCGACCTCCGTGTGCCACAGCAAACAGCGGGCGGGTCCGGGAAGAGAGGCGAATGCCCGCGCGGCCAGCGTGCGGTTTTCCGGGGTCAAGGACTTCGCCGCCCGCATACCCCGTCCCCCGGCGGGTTTGAGCAACTGCGGCAGGGCAGCGGCCGTCGCGTCGTCGGCGGACCACTGGCGGACCGTGTCCCGCACGGCCACCAGGAGTCGCGGGCGCAGCGCGGTGGCCGGTTCGCCCTCGGCGAGCCGGGCCAGCACCCGCTGCCAGGCCGCGGCGGTGACCATGGCGGTGACCTGGGCCGAGGTGGCGAGGCAGATGGTCGCGTAGTCGTGCGCGGGCTGCCAGTGACGGGCCATCAGCAGCGCGGAGATCCGGGCGGTCTCGGTCTTGGGGCCGTCCCTGAGCCGCGCGGCCAGCAACTCGTCGGACTCCCCGGGGTCCCCGCCCGAGGGCGGGTGAACGGGCCGAGGGGGGTGGGGGGTGGGCACTGAGGTGTTTCCTTCCCACGCGCAGCTGACTCAGAAGTTCCGATCGCCGGAAAGGACCCACCAATTGGTGTGTACCTCTGGGGCGGGGCACGGGGGGCGTGAATTCGCCATGGCGAAATCGGACCCGGCCCGTCAAAAGCGCGTGCGAGACCCGGCCTTTACCCCCCGCACGGGTGCTTCACTCTCGCACAAACCACTCATGGTCAACAAGGCGACCGGGCAACATCGGCCGCCTTTGAAAGAAGGTCAGAATCCCGGGCATGCCAAGAGGGCCGCACCGGCATTCCGCTTTCTGCTGCGGAGGCGGCGCGGCCCTCGACGCGGAGCCGACCGGGTCGGGCGGGGTCAGGCGGTCAGCCCTGGTCCGCCACGAAGGAGGCCATCCGGGCCAGCGCGGCGTTCCAGTTGATCGTGTGCTCGTTGGTCGACCAGGACTGGATGTCGTCGATGAAGCAGAACTGGCCGACGCAGCCCTGGAGTTTGCTCTGTGCGTAGGGGTCCTGGATGTTCGAGTTCGGACCGCCGGACAGGGTGCCGTCGGGCGGCGCGGGCAGCGCCGGGTCGAGCTGGTGGGCGTACCAGCGGCTGTGCTGGTTGTGCGCGTTGACCTCGCCGTACCCGGTGACGTACGACATGTTCAGCGCGTTGCGGCCCAGGATGTAGTCCATGCTCTGCACGGCGCCGTCGCGGTACTTGGAGCCGCCGGTGATGTCGTAGGCGGTGGCGAGGACGACCGCGTTGTTCAGGATCTGGTGGCTGGAGCCCCAGTCGTACACGTTGCCCTGGGGGGCGTAGGGCATGCCGTACGGGTGCGCCCTCAGCGTGGCCAGGTAGCCGTCGGCGCCCTCGACGACGGACCGGCGGACCTGGTCCCGGCCGGGCAGCCGGCTGGGGACGGTCGCCAGGTCGAGGCGGGCGGCGGCCGCGGTGCGCGCCCAGTCGAAGCCGATGGGGCCGAAGATGTCGGCGGTGTGCACCGGCGAGTTGAGCACGTAGTCCTTGAAGTCCCGCTCCCCCGTCGTCAGGTACAGCTCGGCCGCGGCCCAGTAGAACTCGTCGGCGACCTCGCCGTCGGGGTAGGCGCCGCCGCCGATGCCGTCGTTCTCGTCGGCGAGCAGGTCCGGGTGGGCGAGCGCGGCGGCCCAGGCGGTGCGGGCGGCGCCGAGCGCCTTCGCGGCGAACTCCCGGTCGTAGGGCCGGTACAGGCGGGCGGCCTGCGCGGCCGTGGCCGCCAGGTTCAGGGTCGCGGCCGTGGTCGGCGGGTGCAGCTCGCGCTTTTGCGGGTCGTCGCTCGGCAGCAGCGGCAGCCCGGTCCACTGCTCGTCGTGGATCTTGTGGTGGGCCATCCCGGCCAGCGGCTGCCCCTGCGGCACCTGCATCTTCAGCAGGAAGTCCAGCTCCCAGCGGGCCTCGTCGAGGATGTCGGGCACCTTGTTGCCGCTCTCGGGGATGCCGAGCGAGCCGTCGCCGAGCTTCGACGGTTCCCCGGTGCGGGCGTGCAGCGAGCGCTCGTAGGTGCTCAGCAGCTCCCAGGTGGAGATGCCGCCGTTGACGACGTACTTGCCGTGGTCGCCGGCGTCGTACCAGCCGCCGGAGACGTCGAGGGTGTAGTCGCACACGCCGGGTTGGCAGGGCACCTTCGTGTCGCCCTGGTTGGGCGCGGCGCCGACGTGTCCGGCGGGGCGGCCGTAGCCGGGCCGGAGTTCGTCGCTGATCGGGACACCGCTGCGCTGCGTGTAGTAGTACTTCGCGGAGTCCAGGCGCAGCCGCTCGTAGGCGGCCGTGCCGATGTCGAAGGGGCGGCTGGTCTCGCCGTCGGCGACGAGCGTGTAGCCCTCGCCGCGCTTCTTGTAGCGGCCGAAGTCGATCGAGTGGACGTTCTGCCCGGAGGAGGCGTCGACGCCGCGCGGCTTGCTCCAGCCGTGGGCGACCACCCGCCCGGTGCCGTCCTTCAGCCGCCAGGGCAGCCGGGAGGTCGCGTCGGTGACGAGCGTGGCGTTCTTCGGTCCCGAGGGCAGGTAGGCGACCTGGTTGACCCGCACCCGCGGCCCGGTGTCCGGCACGTACGGCTCGGGCGCCACGCCGCCCAGCAGGGACACGTCGTCCACGCAGAACCGCCAGGCGTCGGGTGTGCCGCCCAGCTGGAACCCGACCTGGCCCTGGGCGGTGTCGACGGGCGAGGTGAAGGTGTACGAGTAGGTGTTGCCGGAGACGCTCAGCTGCGGGCTGATCTCGTAGTAGGTGTCGTACGGGGACACCGACAGGCCGACGATCGCCCGGACCACGTGGTCGGCGGGCGTACCGGTGGCGGTGAAGGAGAACTTGTACGACTCCCCCGCGACCAGGGTGATGTCGTTCTGGCCGACGGCTGCGTCCCAGCGGTTGGTGGTGCCGCCGGGGGCGTCGGCGCACAGCCGGCCGTCGGTCACGGCGGCGGTGACGTTGCTGCTCGTCCACCAGGAGTCGGTGCCGTTGTCGAAGGTGCCGTTCTTGACCTGCTCGGTCTCCTCGGCGCCGGCCGGGGCGGCGGGCAGCGCGGTGACGGCCGCCGCCAGCAGGGCCGTCAGGGAGACGAGCGCGGTTCTGCGTCTTTTCACGTCCGGGCTCCTCGGGGGAGGTGGCGCTCGCCAACGAAATGGGAGCGCTCCCAAATGCGGTCGCAGGCCATGCTTGTGGCAGACATGACATGCCGTCAACGGTCCGGACGGGACCGGTTTCCCGACCGGTCCCGTCCGAAGCGTCGTTTACGGCGGCTCAGGCGGCGGGCGCCTCCAGTCGGCTGACGCGGATCGCTCCCCGGGCCTCGCCGGGGTGACGGCTGGTCAGCGTGAGGCGGACCCGGGAGCCCCGGAGCCGGTCGAAGGTGACGACCGTGGGCGAGTCGGACGCGGTGGCCCAGTCGGTCCGCGTCCCCTCGGCGGCACGCCAGGAACGGCCGTCCCAGACCTCCACCCCGACGGCCGCGGGCAGGCTGTGCCCGTCGTCCACGGTGAAGGAGACCTCGACCCGGTCGTAGGTGCGGGTGCGCCCGTGGTCGACCGAGATCCAGTCCTCGGCGCGGGCCCCGTCGAAGGCGGGCAGCAGTGCGGTGGCCGCCTTGTGGAAGCCGTTGGACCAGCCGGTGGCCGGGTCGTCGTCGAGCATTGCGGCGGGCAGGGTGTCGGGGCGGCCGGAGTAGCTCGCGTCCGCGTGCGGGTGGTCCACGGGCGCCGGGTGCTCGGGGCGGAACTCCGGGGCCGGTGTCGTCGCCCGGTCGGTGGCCCGCCGGGCGCGGACCGTCGCCGTGCCGGTGCGCAGCCCGTCCGCGCGGGCGGTCACCCGGACCGTGCCCGGGCGGGTGCCGGACCGGACGATCGCCAGCGCCTTGCCGTGGAAGGCGGTGCGGGTGCTCGCCTGGTAGCGCTCGGCGCTCTCCTGGCGGCCGTTGTCGAGTCCGGCGAGCGAGCCGCCCGCGACGTCGAAGGAGATCAGGTGCTCGGCGCCGGGCACCACCACCCCGTGCCGGTCGACCACCTCGGCGGTGACGAAGACCAGACAGCGGCCGTCCGCGTCGACGGACTCGCGGTCCGGGGTGAGGCGCACGGCGTGCGGTGTCCCGGCGGTGCGCAGGACGTCGGTGGCGACCGCCTTGCCGCCGCGGCGGGCGACGGCCTCCACCTCGCCCGCCGCGAAGGGCACCCGCCAGGTCAGGTGCAGCTTGCCCGCGCTGCCGTTGGGGCTGGTGTAACTGCCGGGGTAGGGGCCGTCGGTGAAGGTCTTGTCGTCGCCGGTGGCCTCGGTGGTCTCCAGGTACGTCCGCCCGTCGACCGTCTTCTTCCGGTCGAAGCGGCGGGTGCCCAGCGACGTCCCGTTCAGGTACAGCTCGACGGTGTCGACGTTGCTGTAGGCCCAGACCTCGACGGTGTCGCCCTCGCGGTGGTTCCACGTCGTCGGCAGCAGGTGGACCATCGGCTCGTCGGTCCACTGGCTGCGGAACAGGTGGTACATGTCCTTGGGGAACCCGGCCGTGTCGACCGCGCCGAAGAAGGACGCCTTCACCGGGAAGACGTCGTACGGCGTGGGCTCCCCGAGGTAGTCGATGCCGGACCACAGGAACTGCCCGGCGAACCACTTGCGGTCCCGGTCCTTCTTGTGTCCGTACTCGCCGCTCATCGTCCAGGAGGCGAGGTTGTTGTCGTAGGACGAGGTGGCCCGCCTGCCCGGGGTGTGGTTCTCGCCGGTGTTCAGGTGCTCGGGCTCCTGATAGGTGCCGCGGGTGGAGGTCTCGGAGGAGGACTCGGACTCGAAGAGGAACAGGTGCGGGTAGGCCGCGTGCAGGTCGTCCACCGACCTGGCGGTGTTGTAGTTGAGGCCGAGCCCGTCCAGCTTGGCCAGCATCAGGTCGGCGGCGGAGCCCTTGGCGGGCAGCCGGCGGTACTTGTCGGAGCCGATGACCAGGGGGCGGGTGTCGTCGGCGGCGCGGATGGCGTCGATGATCCGGTCGGCCATGGCGAGTCCGGCGGTGGCGGTGGAGTCGGGGATCTCGTTGCCGATGGACCACATGACGACGGCCGGCGAGTTGCGGGCCGCGAGCACCATCTCGGTGATGTCCTTCTCGCACCACTCGTCGAAGAACCGGCCGTAGTCGTAGCGGTTCTTGCCGGTGCGCCAGCAGTCGAAGGCCTCCACCAGCATGATGATGCCCAGCTCCTCGCAGACCTCGATCATCTCGGGCGAGGGCGGGTTGTGCGAGGTGCGGAAGGCGTTGACGCCCATCGACTTCATCAGGGTCAGCTGGCGGCGGATCGCGTCGATGCTGACGGCGGCGCCGAGCGCGCCGAGGTCGTGGTGCAGGTCGACGCCCTTGATCTTGGCGTACCGGCCGTTGAGGTGGAAGCCCTCATCGGGGTCGACGTGGCAGGTGCGGATGCCGAACGGGGTGCGGTACGTGTCCACGGTGCGGCCGCCGACGCGCAGTTCGGTGTGCAGCGTGTAGCGGTGCGGGCTCGTGAAGTCCCACAGCCGCGGCCGTCCGACGGTGAGTTCGTGGGTCGCGGTCGCCGCGTCCGTGACGTCCACCGTGGAGGCGGCGCGGGCCACGGTGCGGCCGTCGGCGTCCTTGACCGTCGAGCGGATCTCGACCTCGCGCGCGGTGCCCGAGGCGTTCACGACCGACGTCTCCACCCGGACGGCGGCGCTGTCCTCGCTCACCCGCGGCGTGGTGACGTACGTGCCCCAGCGCCGTACGTGCACCGGTTCGGTGACGACCAGGCGCGCCTCGCGGTAGATGCCGCTGCCGGAGTACCAGCGGCTGCTGGGCAGTTGGTTGCGCACCCGCACCGCGAGGACGTTCTCGGTGCGGCCGTCGGTGTGCACCAGGTCGGTGAGGTCGAGCGCGAAGCCGGTGTAGCCGTAGGGGTGGTGCCCGACCTCCCGGCCGTTGCAGTGGACGCGGGAGTCCATGTAGACGCCGTCGAACTCGACCGAGATCCGCTTCCCGGCGAGCGCCGGCGGCAGGGTGAAGGCGAGGCGGTACCAGCCGAGGCCGCCGGGCATGAAGCCGGTGCCGCTGGTGGTGCCGTGCCCGGTGGTCGGGGTCTGCTCGATGCTCCAGTCGTGCGGGACGGCGACCTCGCGCCAGGCCGAGTCGTCGTGTGCGGGATCGGCGGCGTCCGCGGTGTCCTCGGCCGCGCCGTCGAGGTCGACCAGCCAAAAGCGCCAGCCGTCGCGCAGGGCGACGGTGCTGCGGCCCGTGCCGCCGCCGGTCGCGTCCGCGGCCCACGCCGACGGGGCGGCGAGCGCCGACCCGGCCGCGGGCACGGCGGCGGAGGCGATCAGAACCGATCTGCGCGTGACCGTCATGACGGATCTCCCTCATCAGAACCCATCGAGGCTCATCGGAACTCAGAAGTACTCACAAGCAATCGCGAACAAACAGATTCTGACGTCGGCCCATACGCGCCCGTCAAGGCCACGGAAAGCACTTTCTGTCCGGTGCCGGCCGGACCCCGCGGTGACCTGCGCGGCGGGCGGGCCCCGTGCGCCCGGTGGGTTCGGGTCCGTACCGGGCCCGAACCCACTAGGCTGGGGACAAGGTGACGCGCTGATCACTGTGAGTGTGCGCAATGGAGTGGCGACGATGAGTCCGGTCAACCCGTTCGACGATGCCGCCACGGCCCGCGCCGTCGTCGACGGCTCCGGCACCTTGCGGGAGTGGAACGAGGGCGCCCGCCTGCTGCTCGGCCACCCGGCCGCCGAGGTGGTGGGACGCCCCGCCGCCGACCTGCTCGCCGACGACCACGCCGGCCCACCTCCCGGTCGCGAGGACGAACGGTGGAGCGGCACCCTCGCGCTGCGCCACCGCGACGGGCACACCGTGTCGGTCTGGGTGCTCGCGCACCGCAGACCGGCGACGGACGGCGCCCCGGCCACCTGGCTCGCCGTCACCCCCTTGCGTTCCGGTCCCGAACCGGAGGACGACCCACTGGTCAGGGCGGCCCTCACCCAGGCGCCCTGCGCCATGATGATCTTCGACGAGCAGCTCCTGCTGCGCGGGGTCAACGACGCCATGGCCGAGCTGCTGGGGCTCCCGGCGGACCGGGTGCGCGGGCTGCGGGCCACCGACTTGAGCGACCGGCCGCAGAACGCGGAGCTGGAACGGCAGATGCGGCGCGTGCTGGCCTCCGGCCGCCGGCACGACCTGCAGGCCCGTCTCAAGGCCGTGGGCGAGAGCCGCGCCCACGCGTGGAACGCCCGCATCGCACCGCTCACGGACGCCGGGGGCCGGGTGTGCGGCGTGTGCGTGAGCGCCCACGACTTCACGGAGCAGCACCGCGCCCGCGAGCGGCTGCAACTGGTCAACGAGGCCAGCGTGCGCATCGGCACCACCCTCGACGTCACCCGTACGGCGCAGGAGCTGGCGGACGTGTGCGTCCCCCCGCTCGCCGACTTCGTCAGCGTCGACCTGCTGGACCCGCACGAGCACGGCGGTGAGCCCGCCACCGTGGTGGAACCGCCGGTCGGCCTGCGCCGCACGGCGCACCGGTCGGTCGCCCCGGACCAGCCCCCGGCGGTGGCCCAGACCGGGCAGCTCGACGTCTATCCGGCCGGCTCGCCCCAGGCCGAATCCCTGCTCTCGGGGCAGGTGATCGTGGCCTCGGTGGCCTACGACGACCTGGAACACTGGCTCCAGTGGGACCCCGTCCGCCTGCGGCGGGTCAAGGAATACGGCGTCCACTCCATGATGTCGGTGCCGCTCCAGGCCCGCGGCACCACTCTCGGCGTCGCGGTCTTCACCCGGTTCCGCCGCCCCGAACCCTTCACCCACGACGACGTGCTGCTCGCCGAGGAGGTCAGCGCCCGCGCCGCGGTCTGCATCGACAACGCCCGCCGCTACTCGCGCGAGCGCGAGGCCACGCTGACCCTGCAGCGCAGTCTGCTACCCCGGTGGCTGCCGCCCACCGCCGCGGTGCAGGCGGCCTCCCGCTACCTGCCCGCGGCCCGCTCGGGCGTCGGCGGCGACTGGTTCGACGTCATCCCGCTGTCCGGGATGCGGGTCGCCATGGTCGTCGGGGACGTCGTGGGCCACGGCATCCCGGCCTCGGCCACCATGGGCCGGCTGCGTACCGCCGTGCGCACCCTCGCCGACATCGACCTGACGCCCGAGGAGTTGCTCACCCACCTCGACGACCTGGTCGTCCGGCTCTCCGAGGAGTCCGGCGACGACCGGGCGGGCGAGGTCGGCGCGACGTGCCTGTACGTGGTGTACGACCCGGTGTCCCGGCGCTGCTCGATGGCCCGGGCCGGGCACCCGGCGCCCGTGCTGGTCCCGCCGGACGGTCCGCCCGAGCAGGTGGAGCTGCCCTCCGGGCCGCCGCTGGGCGTGGGCGGGCTGCCGTTCGAGTCGGCCGAACTGGAGCTGCGCGAGGGCAGCGTGCTGGCGCTGTACACCGACGGTCTGGTCGAGAGCCGGGACCGGGACACCGACGCCGGCCAGGCGTTGCTGCGCGAGGCGCTGGCCGCCCCCGCCGACTCCCTGGACGCGGCCTGCGACCGGGTGCTGCACCGCCTCCTGCCGTCGGGCAGCGCCGCGGACGACGTGGCCCTGCTGCTGGCCCGGACCCGGGGGCTGCCCGCCGGACAGGTCGCCACCTGGGACATCCCCGCCGACCCGGCACTGGTCGCTCCGGTGCGCAAGCAGGTCCTCGACCAGCTGTCCGACTGGAACCTGCTGGAGGCGACCTTCACCGCCGAGCTGGTCGTGAGCGAACTGGTCACCAACGCCATCAGATACGGCTCGCCGCCGATCCGGCTCCGGCTGATCCACGACACGGCCACCCTGATCTGCGAGGTCTCCGACACCAGTCACACCGCTCCGCACCTGCGCCGGGCCAGGACCTGGGACGAGGGCGGGCGCGGTCTGCTCCTGGTCGCCCAGCTCACCCAGCGCTGGGGCAGCCGGCACACGGCGGAGGGCAAGACGATCTGGGCGGAGCTGGGGCTGCTCGACGAGGAGGAGTGAGCCCGTCGCCCCGATGCGCAGTGCGCTCCCTCGTTTCCGGGGCCGTGCGGCGGGACACTCGCAGGGCGGGGCGTACGGTACCGGTCCCGCCGGGACCGTGCGCGAGAGCCTGACGGAAGTGTGGAGAAGCGATGGCGAACACGTCCCAGCCGCTGCGCCGGACCGCCCTGCTCGCGAGCGGGGTCGCGCTGCTCGGCCTGTTGACCGCCTGCGGCAGCGAGAGCGCCACGTCCGGCGACACCGCCCGGCCGAGCGAGGCCGCACGCTCCGCGGGCGCGGACCCGGGCAGCGGCACCGCGACGCCCGGTGACACGGCCCCGGCGGTCGGCGCCACGCCCAGCGACACCGCCGGGTCGGCCTCCGCCTCGGCCCGCACCGACGGCCGTTGCCACACCTCGGAACTGCGGGCCGCCGTCGGCCGCGTGGACCCGGGGGCCGGTCAGCGCAACTTCCCCGTCGTGCTGACCAACACGTCCGACCGCACCTGCACCCTGTACGGCTATCCCGGCGCCGCCTTCGTGGACGCGTCCGGCAAGCAGCTGGGCCCGGACCCCGAGCGCGCACCGGGCTCCCCCGAGACGGTCACGCTGACGCCGGGCGGGAGCGCGTGGGCCGGGCTGTCGTTCTCCAGCCCGCAGATCAGCGGCGCCCGCACGGCCACCCCGGCGGCGCTGCTGGTCACACCGCCGGACGAGCGGGACCCCCTCAAGGTGAAGTGGACGGCCGGCGAAGTCCCGGTCGGCGGCAACGAGTCGTCGGTCTCCGTCACCGCCCTGGAGGCGGGCACCGGTCCCTGAGACACCGGCACTACTGCCGGGTGCCTCCTCAGTGACCGGCGATCGGGTGCGGCGCGTAGGGCCGCTGAAGTTCCTCGGTCTCCTTCTCGCTCAGCGTGAGTCCGACCGCCGCCACGGCGTCCTCCAGGTGGCCCGGCCGGGAGGCGCCGACGATGGGCGCGGTCACGGTGTCCTGGTGCAGCAACCACGCCAGGGCCACCTGGGCGCGGGGCACGCCGCGCTCACCGGCGATGCGGGTGACGGCCTCGACCACGGCGCGGTCGCCGTCCTGGTAGAGGGTGCTGCCGAAGTCGTCGGTGGCGCTGCGCCCGGTGGCGGTGTCCCAGTCGCGGGTGAGGCGGCCGCGGGCGAGTGGGCTCCAGGGCAGCACGCCGACGCCCTGGTCCGCGCAGAGGGGCAGCATCTCGCGCTCCTCCTCGCGGTAGAGGAGGTTGTAGTGGTTCTGCATGGAGACGAACTTGGTCCAGCCGTGCCGCTCGGCGGTGTACTGCATCTTGGAGAACTGCCAGGCGTACATCGAACTGGCCCCGAGGTAGCGGACCTTGCCCGCCTTCACCAGGTCGTGCAGGGCCTCCATCGTCTCCTCGACCGGGGTGTGCGGGTCGAAGCGGTGGATCTGGTACAGGTCGACGTAGTCGGTGCCCAGGCGCCTGAGGCTGTGGTCGATCTCGGTCATGACGGCCTTGCGGGAGAGTCCGGCGCCGTTCGGCCCCGGGCGCATCCGGCCGTTCACCTTGGTCGCCAGCACCACGTCGTCCCGGCGGGCGAAGTCGGCCAGCGCCTTGCCGACGATCTCCTCGCTGGTGCCGTCGGAGTAGACGTTGGCCGTGTCGAAGAAGGTGATGCCGGCCTCCAGCGCCTGCCGGATCAGCGGACGCGAGGCCTCCTCGTCGAGGGTCCACTCGTGCGTGCCGCGGTCGGGAACGCCGTAGGTCATGCAGCCCAGGCAGATCCGCGACACGTCCAGGCCCGTCGAACCGAGCTTCACGTACTGCATCGTTGCTGCTCCCGTCTGCGCGATGATCCGTACCAGGGCGAGCGTACGTCTTCGCGTGTACTCGAACCGTCTCCGGGTCAGCCCCGTTCGACCAGGTCCAGGGCTCGTTCCCAGCCGAACTCCGGGCGGCCGCCGTCCTCGCCCGGCTCCCCCGGGTACGGGTCGCCGAAGCGCACGCCCATCCCGCGCAGCCGGGCCAGGCTCTCCCGGTACGCGGGGTGGCAGGCCAGCGCGTCGGCCACGCACGGCAGGACGGCGACCGGGACCCCGAGGCCGCACGCCTCGCACAGGGTGGCCACGGCGAGGGTGTCGGCCAGGCCCGCGGCCCACTTGTTGATCGTGTTGAAGGTGGCGGGCGCGACCACGACGGCGTCGGGCGCCGGGAAGGGCCGCGGATCCGCCGGCGTGCGCCAGGCGGAGCGTACCGGGCGGCCGGTCCGCGCCTCGACGGCGGTGACGTCGAAGAAGCCGCCCATGGCGACGGGTGTCGCTATGGCCCCGACCTCCCAGCCGCGTGCCAGTGCCGCGTCGATCAGCCCGCCGACGCCTTCGGCCACGCCCGCGGCGCAGACGACGACGTAGAGGAAGGGCCTCGCGGCCTTGTCGCTCGCCCTTGCGCTTCCAGTCTGTTCGCTCACTCCGGAACCCTACTGGGCAGCCGGCCGCGGCCCCTGGACGCGCAGGTCCCGCTCCTCGGGTGCGGAAGGCGGCACGGGCACCGCCGGGTGCGGCCGGGGCGGAATGACGCTCGGCCGGGACCGGGCGGTGGCGGGCGGCCGGGTCTCGTCCGGATGCCGGCCGACCCGGGAGAGCAGCGCGCGGATCAGCAACTCGGTGTCCGCCACGGTGGCGTGCTCGCAGAGCCAGGTGGTGGCCGATGCGGCGAGGCGTGCGGTGCCCCGGGGCCCGAGGTCGTTGCGCGGCAGCAGACTTCCCAGGACGAACCGGACGCCCTTCGCGGTGGCGTGCCGCTCCAGCCAGTCCAGGGCCAGGGAGATCGCCTTACCCGTACCGGTGCTGCCGAGGTCGTCCCGGGACAGCAGCGGGCCCAGCAGGAAGGCGGCGTCGTCGGTGGTGGCGTGCCGGTCCAGCCAGCCGAAGGCCGTCGTGATCACTCGCTCCAGATCGGCGGGGTTCAGGTCCCTTCTGGTCAGCAAGGGGCTCAGTACGAAGGTGGCGCCGGTCCCGGTGGCGTACCGGTCCAGCCAGGTGAACGCCGTGGAGATCGCCCGTTCGGCGACCGGACCGAGGTCGTCCCGGGACAGCAGCGGCTTCAGGACGTAGCGGGCTCGTCCGGTGTCGTAGACCTCCAGCCAGGCGAAGGCCCAGGTGAAGACCTGCCGGCGGTCCTCGGGGCCGAGGTCGCCGCGGGCCAGCAAGGGGCGCAGGACGAAGACGGCGCTGCCCGCCGCGGGGTGGTGTTCCAGCCAGGTCAGGGCGGTGGAGAGGGAGCGCCGGGTCTCCTCGGGGCTGAGGCCCCTGCGGGTCAGCAGGGGACGCAGTACGCCTACCGCGTGGGTGGTGGTGATGTGGTGCTCCACCCAGGCCAGGGCCGTCGAGACCACGCGGTGGCCCTCCTCGGGGCCGAGGTCGCCGCGGGACAGCAACGGCCGCAGCACCTGATCGGCGTCGGGGACGTCGATGCGCCCCTCGACCCGGTCGAGCGCCGCGGAGATCACCCGGGCGCGGTCCCCGGGTTCCAGGTCCATGCGCTGCAGCAGCGGACGCAGCACCAGTTCGGCGTCCGAGGTGGGGACACGCCCCTCCACCCGGTCGAGCGCCGCGGCAATCACCCGGTGACTGTCCTGCGCATCCAGATCACCGCGGGCCAGCAACGGCCGCAGCACCTGATCCGCATCGGACGTCGCCACCCGGCCCTCCACCCGGTCCAGCGCC
>NZ_JAIOJZ010000104.1 GCF_020404845.1 Streptomyces hyderabadensis
GGCCGGGGTCGCGCAGCGCCGTTTCGAGCAGCACGACGCCGTCCGCCGTCAGCCGCTCCCCTACGATGCGCAGCTCGGGCTCGGCCTGCACGGCGACGTCCAGGTGCACCCGCCCCGCGGCGCCGTCGGCCGTGCAGCCGATGCGGAAGCCCCGGCGGTGCTGCGCGTCGGGCCGGGCCCGTTCGGGCACGCACGCGGTCGGGTCCGGGAAGACCGCGCCGAGTTCCGCGCCGCCGCCGAGCCGGGCCAGGGCGTCGTACGCCCTGAGCGCGCTGGTCTTGCCGCTGCCGCTGGGCCCGGCGAGCACGGTGAGCGGCCCGAGCCGCAGCACGGCGCGCCGGTGCCCGGCGAAGGCGGACAGCCGCAGCCGGGTGACGCGGGGGCGGTCGGGAAAAGGCCCGTCGGACCCGGTCGACCCGGACCGTCCGGACGGCGCGGATGACGCGGATGACGCGGACGGTCCGGACGGCGCGGAGAACGCGGGTGGTGCCGGGGCCGCGGGTGACACGGAGGACGCAGATGACGCTGCCATATGCGGACCGTAGGACCGCACCGGCCGCCGAACCGTTTTACCCGGAAGGCTTTCCTACGATCGGGGGACCGGGCGGCCGGGTCCCTGGCCCGTCACACTCCCGGGACCCCTACCGCGCTCTCCATCAGCCCGTTCACCTCGGTGCCCGCCGGGGTCAGCAGGAAGACGTTGCGGTCCACCCGATGCATCCCGCTGGCCAGACCGAAGACGACGCCGGTGCTGAAGTCCAGGACCCGCTTGGCCACCTCGCCCTCGGCGCTGGTGAGGTCCAGGAGCACCGGGATCCCCGCCATCAGGGTCTCGGCGACCTCGCGGGCGTCCGCGAACACATTGACCCTCAGGACCACGAAACGGCGGCGCCGCTCCGTCTCCGCCTCCGGCATCGCCCGGTGACCGACCGCCGACGGCCAGGCGTCGCGCCCGCGCAACGGCACGACCTGGGCGAGCCCTTCCCACTGTTCATCGGTGACGTCGTGGCTGTTCACCGGCTCCCCCGATTCCACTCGCCTTCATTGCCTGCACCAGCCAATTCTTACGCCAAGTCACCCGTTCGGCCCAACAGCGACACGGTCGGCGACGCTCCGTGTCCGGTGATTGCCCTGTGGCGGGCCGGGTACTCAGCGACGGCCACATCCGGCCCTCCCGGGCCGCCCATCGACCTACGGAGTGCCCATGGGTGCGCTGGATCTGCCCGAGCCCGTCACGCGCGAAGGGGCACCGCCGCCGGTCGACACCGCCTCGCTCCGGGCAGCGCTGCGCGAACGGGTCGACGGTGAGGTCCGCTTCGACGCCGGGAGCCGGGCCGCGTACTCCACGGACGCGTCGAACTTCCGCCAGACACCCCTCGGCGTGGTCCTCCCGCGCACCCCGGAGGCCGGGGCGGAGGCGGTGGCCGTGGCGCGGGAGTTCGGCGCGCCCGTGCTGTCGCGGGGCGGCGGGACGAGCCTGGCCGGGCAGTGCACCAACGCGGGCGTGGTCCTCGACTGGTCGAAGTACTGCACCCGGCTCGAGTCGGTGGACCCCGACGCCCGCACCTGCGTCGTCCAGCCCGGCATCGTGCTCGACGACCTGAACCGGCAGCTCGCGCCGTACGGACTGCGCTACGGGCCGGAGCCCGCCACCCACGCCAACTGCACCCTCGGCGGCATGATCGGCAACAACTCCTGCGGCGCCACCGCGCAGGCGCACGGCAAGGTCGTCGACAACATCGCCCGCCTGGAGGTGCTGCTCTACGACGGCACCCGCTTCTGGTGCGGGGAGACGGACGACGAGGAGTACGCCGAGATCGAGCGGCAGGGCGATCTGCGGGCCACCGTCTACCGGCGGCTGCGCGCGCTGCGCGACACCTACGGGGACGAGATCCGCCGCCGGTTCCCCGACGTCCCGCGCCGGGTCTCCGGCTACAACCTGGACTCGCTGCTGCCGGAGCACGGCTTCGACGTGGCCGGTCTGCTGGTGGGCAGCGAGTCGACGCTGGTCACGGTGGTGCGGGCGGAGCTGGAGCTGGTGCCGGTGGTCAAGGAGCGCTCCCTGCTGGTCCTGGGCTTCGACACCATCGACCAGGCCGCCGACGCGGTGCCCGACATCCTGCCGCACGACCCGATCGCGCTGGAGGGCGTGGACGCCCGGCTGGTCCGCGACGAGCGGATCAAGCACCTCAACCCCGAGGCGCTGGCCGAAATGCCGGAGGGCAACGCCTATCTGATGGTGCAGTTCGGCGGTGACACCGTCGAGGAGGCCGACGCGCGGGCGCACCGGATGCTGGAGGCCGTGCACCGCTCCGCGCACGACGCCGACTGCGCGTTCCTGGACGACCCGGCACACGAGGAGGACCTGTGGCAGGTGCGCGAGGCCGGGCTGGGCGCCACCGCGCACATCCCGGGCAAGCCCGACACCTTCGAGGGCTGGGAGGACTCGGCGGTCGCTCCGGAGAAGCTGGGCGACTACCTGCGGCGGCTGCGCGCGCTGTTCGAGGAGTTCGGCTATCTGAGCGACACCGGTCCGAGCCTGTACGGCCACTTCGGGCAGGGCTGCGTGCACACCCGGATCCCGTTCGACCTGTACACCGCGGACGGGGTGGCGGCGTACCGGCGGTTCATGGAGCGGGCCGCCGACCTCGTCGTCGAGTTCGGCGGTTCGCTGTCCGGGGAGCACGGGGACGGGCAGAGCCGGGGCGAGTTGCTGTCCCGGATGTTCGGGGACCGGCTGGTCGAGGCGTTCGGGCGGCTGAAGGCCGTCTTCGACCCGCTGGACCGGATGAACCCGGGGAAGGTGATCGCGCCGTACGGGCTGGACGAGAATCTGCGCCTGGGCGGTGACTGGGCCCCGTTCGAGCCGCGCGACCTGCACTTCCGGTTCCCGCACGACGGGGGCTCGTTCTCCCAGGCGGCCAACCGCTGTGTCGGCGTCGGGAAGTGCCGGCAGCACACCAGCGACGGCACCGTGATGTGCCCGTCGTACCAGGTGACCCGGGAGGAGGAGCACTCGACGCGGGGCCGGGCCCGGCTGCTGTTCGAGATGCTCGACGGGCACGGGGACGGCGCGATCCGGGACGGCTGGCGTTCACAGGCGGTCAAGGACGCCCTCGATCTGTGCCTGGCCTGCAAGGGCTGCAAGAAGGACTGCCCGGCGGACGTGGACATGGCCACGTACAAGGCGGAGTTCCTGTCCCACCACTACGCGGGACGGCCGTGGCGCAGGCCACGCTCGGACTGGTCGATGGGCTGGCTGCCCGCGCTCGCGCAGGTCGTGGGCCGCACCCGGCTGGCCCCGGTGGTCAACGCGCTCACCCACGCGCCGCTGCTGTCGAAGGCGGCGGTGCTGGTGGCGGGGGTGGCGGACCGGGAGGTGCCGCTGTTCGCGGAGCGGACCTTCGAGCAGTGGTTCGCGGAGCACGAGCCGGAGGGCGACGGGCACCGCGGGTCGGTGCTGCTGTGGCCGGACACCTTCACCAACCACTTCCACCCGCACATCGGCCGGGCGGCGGTACGCGTGCTGGAACACGCCGGGTGGCGGGTGGAGCTGCCGGACGGGCCGCTGTGCTGCGGGCTGACCTGGATCTCCACCGGGCAGCTCGGCACGGCCGAGAAGGTCCTCACCCGCACGGTGCGCGCCCTGGCCGACCGGGTGCGGGCGGGCGGCCTGGTGGTGGCGCTGGAGCCGAGCTGCACGGCCGTGTTCCGGGCGGACGCCGCGGAGCTGTTCGCCGGCGACCAGGACGTGCTGCGGCTGGCCGAGCAGACGGTGACGCTGTCGGAGCTGCTCACCGAGCACTCCCCCGGTTACCAGCCGCCGCAGGTCCCGGACCGGTCGGCGCGGGCGCTGGCCCAGGTGCACTGCCACCAGCACGCGGTGCTCGGCTGGGAGGCCGACCAGGAGCTGCTGCGCCGGGCCGGGGTGGACGCGGAGCGGCTGGACTCCGGCTGCTGCGGGCTGGCCGGGAACTTCGGCTTCGAGCGCGGTCACCTGGACGTCAGCGAGGCGTGCGCGGAGCGGGTGCTGCTGCCGCGGCTGCGCGAGGAGGACGAGTCGACCGTCGTCCTCGCCGACGGCTTCAGCTGCCGCACCCAGATCCACGAGTTCGACAGCGGCGGCCACGAGGGCGTGCACCTGGCGGAGCTGCTGGCCTCGGCCCTGCCGCCCGGCCCCGCGGCCGGTGCCGAGACCCCGGGCAGCGCGTACGGCACCGCGCCGGGTGCCCGTCCGGCGGCTCCCGGGCCCCTGGCGCGTGCCCTGGCGCTGGCGGCCACGACGGCGGCCGCCGTGGGCACCGCGGCGGCGGCGACGGCGCTGGCCCGGAGCCTGCGCCGGCACTGAGCCCGGACCCTGAGCCCGGACGCGACGGACGGTCACCACCGAGGATGCGGGGTGACCGTCCGTCGTGTCCGGGCGCGGAGTCTCAGGCCCGGGAGGACGCGTTGTCCTGACGGCTCGCCAGGGCCCAGATCACGAACACGTCGATCGCCATCATGATCACGGACCAGACGGGCGAGTACGGCAGGAACAGGAACTGGGCGATCAGGCTCAGCGAGGCGAGGACGATGCCCGCCACCCGTGCCCAGGCCATGTCCTTGAGCAGTCCGTACCCGGTGACGAACACGAGGGCGCCCAGGATGACGTGGACGATCCCCCAGCCGGTCAGGCTCATCTCGTAGACGTAGGTGCCGATACGGGCGTACACGTCGTCCTCGGCGATGGCCGCGATGCCCTGGAGTACGGCGAGCGCGCCGTTCAGCAGCAGCAGTACGCCCGCGAAGACGACACCGCCGGTCACCCAGCCGCTGCTGCGGTCGCCCGAGCGCTGGGCCCAGGAGGCGTCGCCGCCGTGGGACGGCCGGCCGGGAGAGGGTTCGGCGTGCTGGCTCATGAGCGGAGTCCTTTCTGTGTCCCCCGTACGGGGCAGCTGCCCGCCGGTGCCGTCGGCACCGACAGGACGTTTCGAGCCTGCGGGCGCCCGCGCTCCCCGGCCACGCGGGTCCGCCGTACGGGTGAATCGCGCGCCGGGCGTGCGCATGCGGGGGCCCGCGGCCTCGCGTTAACTGAACGGCACCCGCGGACGAAGGAGGGCGTGTGACGAGTCGGCCGCTGCCTGGGCGGGGCCCGCGCGGGCGGATGCCGTGACCGCGCCGGCGCACGCCGCCCCGGACCGGGCCGAGCAGTCCCTGCGGCAGACCCTGCTCGGCCCGGGCTACCTGCGGCTGTTGCTGCTGTGCGTGCTGCTCGGTGTGCCCATCGCGCTGGCCTGCTTCTTCTTCGTCGGACTCCAGCACGCGCTGCAGCACTGGGTGTGGACCTCGCTGCCGGAGGCGGCCGGTTACGACACCCCGCCCTGGTGGTGGCCGCTGCCCGCGCTGGTCCTCGCCGGGCTGGTCCTGGCGCCGATCGTGACGCGGCTGCCGGGCGGCGGCGGCCATCTCCCGGTCAACGGCCTGGGCGGCGCGCCGGTCGGCCCCCGCGCGCTGCCCGGAGCGGTGCTGGCCGCGCTGGCCACGCTGCCGCTCGGCGTGGTGCTGGGTCCCGAGGCCCCGCTCATGGCGGTCGGCAGCGGGCTGGCCCTGCTGGCGGTGCGGCGGGCCGGCGCGGGCGGCGACCAGCGGGCGGGCGCGATCATCGGCGCGGCCGGCTCCACCGCCGCGATCTCCACCATCCTCGGCGGTCCGGTGGCGGCGGCGGTCCTGCTCATCGAGGGGGCGGGACTGGCCGGCACCCGGCTGGTCGCGCTGCTGCTGCCCTGTCTGCTGGCCAGCGCGACGGGTGCCCTGGTCTTCACCGGCTTCGGGCAGTGGACGGGGCTGGAGATCGGCGCACTGGCCCTGCCCGATCTGCCGCCGCAGGCCAATCCGGACGCGGGCGACTTCCTGTGGGGCCTGCCCACCGCCGCGCTGATCGCCGTGCTGGTCACGCTGGCCCGCGAGCTGGGCCGCCGCACCGTCACCTGGACCCGGCGCCGCACCGCCGCGCGCACCGTCGCCTGCGCCACCGCGGTCGGCGTCTGCGTCGCCGCGTACGCGCTGATCACCGGCCGCTCCCCGGCCGAGGCGGCACTGTCCGGCCAGGCCACCCTCGCCCAGCTCGCCGCGCACCCGCACGCCTGGTCGGTGGGGGCGCTCGTGGCGCTGGTCGCGTGCAAGGGGCTGGCCTGGGGCATCGCGCTGGGCGCCCTGCGCGGGGGTCCGATCTTCCCGGCGGTCCTGCTGGGCGCGGCGACGGCGACGGCCTGCTCCGGGCTGCCCGGCTTCGGCGCGACCCCGGCGCTCGCCCTCGGCATCGCCGCCGCGGCGGCCGCGGTGACGGGACTGCCACTGGCCAGCGCGGTCCTGGCGGTGCTGCTGCTGGGCCGGGATGCCCACGACCAGACACCGCTGATCGTGACGGCGTCGGTGGTCGCGTTCATCGTCGCCCAACTGGTACGCCGACCCGGCCCGCAGACGGGCCAGGCGTCCGGCGCGCAGCCGGACGGGGCCCCGGCGGCGGGAGGGGCACGGTGAAGGACCGCACCGGCCGGAGGACCCGCCGGACCGCACACCCCCGCACCGGCTGGGCAGCCGCCCGGCCCTGGATCGTACGCGCCGGGATCGCGGCCGCCGTGGTGGTGGCCTACTTCCTGCTGCCCCTCGACCACCTGGGGCCGCAGCGGCCGGTGCTGAGCTGGGTGCTGTTCGCCGTGCTGCTGACCGTCGTGGCGGTGCTGCTGCTCCGGCAGATCCGGCACGTGCTGCTCGACCGTCCGGACAGCCGTCCCGGGGTGGTCATCTCGCTGCTGATCGTCCTGTCCGTGCACGTCTTCTCGGCCACGTACTACGCCCTGGCCAAGTCGCCGGACCAGTTCAGCGGACTGCACACCCGGATCGACGCGCTGTACTTCACCGTGGTGACGCTCGCCACCGTCGGCTACGGGGACATCACCCCGCGGGGCCAGGCCGCGCGGGTGGTGACCATCCTGCAGATCGCGTACAGCTTCGTCTTCCTCACCGCCGCCGCCACCGCGCTGACCACCAGGATGCGGGACATGGTGGTCCGGGGGCCGCAGCGGGGCCGCTCGCGCTGAGGCGGGCCTTGAAACTGCCGCCGCGTCACCTTCTAGCCTCGGTCGCAGACCCGGGAGGAGCCCCATGACGCACGCGACCGACGGCACCATGCGCATCGGCGAACTCGCGCGGGAGACCGGGCTGAGCATCCGCACCCTGCGCTACTACGACCGGCTCGGCCTGCTCACCCCGTCCGCCCGCACCGAGGGCGGTCACCGCTGCTACGACGCCGCCGACGTCCGGCGCCTGCACCGGGTCCTGGCGCTGCGCGGTTTCGGGCTCCCCCTGGCCCGGATCCGCGCCGTGCTGGACGCGGAACCGGATCACGATCCGGCGGAGCTGATCCGGCGGCAGCTCGACGTCGTCGAGGAGCGGCTGCGGCAGACGGCCGAGCTGCGGATCCGGCTGCTGGGGGTGCTGGGCGCGCTGGACGCCGCGGCGGCCGGCTCGACCGAGGCCCTGCTGGACGTGATCGAGGAGATGACCGCCGTGGAGCGCCCCCTGACCCCGGAGGAGGTGGCCGGCCTCGGCGCGGCCCGCCGCCGCTGGGCCGAGTCGCTCGGCGAGGAGGAGCTGCGTGCCCTGCACCACAGGCGCGCGGAGATCTTCGCCACGATGGGCGAGGACGAGCGGCGGCGGCTGACGGAGCGGCGGCGGGCGTTCGCACGGCCCTGAGCGGTGCGCGGCCGCCCGGCGGTGCGGGTGCCGGGCCCGAGGCCTGCTTGTGCGCGGCCCGGTGGGCGCACTACTGTCGCCACGCCTTGGTGAACGGGAAATCCGGTGTGATGCCGGTGCGGCCCTCGCCACTGTGAATCGGGAAGTCCGGCTCCGGCCCCCAGGGGCAGCCACTGGACCGCTTGCGGTCCGGGAAGGCGGAGCACGGGCGGTGGTACCCGTAAGCCAGGAGACCGGCCAAGGCGCGTCGTCCATCCACGAGGTGCTGGAGAGGGTCTGCTGAGCCATGCACATAGCCGAGGGCTTTCTGCCACCGGCGCACGCGATCGCCTGGGGCGTCGCGTCCGCGCCGTTCGTCGTCCACGGAGTCCGGTCACTCACCCGTGAGGTCAGGGAGCACCCGGAGAGCACGCTGCTCCTGGGCGCCTCCGGGGCCTTCACGTTCGTCCTGTCGGCCCTGAAACTGCCGTCCGTCACCGGGAGTTGCTCCCATCCGACCGGCACCGGCCTGGGCGCGATCCTGTTCCGGCCGCCGATCATGGCGGTGCTTGGCACCATCACCCTGCTCTTCCAGGCGCTGCTGCTCGCCCACGGCGGTCTGACCACGCTCGGCGCCAACGTCTTCTCGATGGCGATCGTCGGCCCCTGGGCCGGGTACGGCGTCTACCGGCTGCTGCGCCGCTGGGACGTGCCGTTGATGGTCACCGTGTTCGCCGGGGCGTTCGTCGCCGACCTGTCCACGTACTGCGTCACCAGTGTGCAGCTGGCCCTGGCCTTCCCGGACCCGGGTAGCGGATTCCTGGGCGCGCTCGGCAAGTTCGGGTCCATCTTCGCCGTGACCCAGATTCCGCTCGCGGTGAGCGAGGGCCTGCTGACGGTGATCGTGATGCGGCTGCTCGTGCAGTCCAGCAAGGGCGAACTGACCCGGCTGGGCGTGCTGTTGACCCGGTCCGGCGAGCGGAGGCAGGAGGCGGTGGCCCGATGAGCCGCAACACGAAGATCAACGCCCTGCTGCTGCTCGCCGTGGCCGCGCTGGCGGTGCTGCCGCTGGTGCTGGGGCTCGGCGACCACAAGGAGGAGCCGTTCGCCGGGGCCGACGCCGAGGCGGAGACGGCGATCACCGAGATCGAGCCGGACTACGAGCCGTGGTTCTCCCCGCTGTACGAACCGCCGTCCGGGGAGGTCGAGTCGGCGCTGTTCGCGCTGCAGGCCGCGCTCGGCGCGGGCGTGCTGGCGTACTACTTCGGGCTGCGCCGGGGGCGGCGGCAGGGCGAGCAGCGGGCGGCACAGGCGCTGCGGGACGCGCCCGCGGGGGACTGAGTGCTGCCGATCGACGCGGCGGCGCACAGCAGCCGGTGGCGCCGCCGCCACCCCGTGGACAAGGCCGTGCTCGGTCTCGGTCTGACCGTGCTCGCGATCTCCCTGCCGGCCTGGCCGGGCGCGGCGCTGGTGCTGGTGACCGCGCTCGCCGTGCTGCTCGGCCCGGCGGGGGTGCCCGCGCGGCGGCTGTGGCGGGCGTACCGGGTGCCGCTGGGCTTCTGCGTGACCGGGGCGCTGCCACTGCTGGTGCAGGTCGGCGGCCCGGACGGGTTCCTGACGGCGGCGGACGGCGGTCCGGTGCGCGCCGGCGGGCTGCTGCTGCGCACCTCGGCGGCCTCGCTCGGGGTGCTGCTGTTCGCGTTCACCACGCCGATGTCCGACCTGCTGCCGAGGCTGGTGCGGGCCGGGGTGCCGGCACCGGTCGTGGACGTGGCGCTGGTGACGTACCGGATGAGTTTCCTGCTGCTGGACTCGATGCGGCGGGTCCGTGCGGCGCAGTCCGCGCGGCTGGGGCACACCACCCGGGCCGCCGCCTGGCGTTCGCTCGGCGGGCTGGGCGCCACGGCGTTCGTGCGGGCCTTCGACCGGGCGGCGCGGCTCCAGTCGGGGCTCGCCGGGCGCGGCTACGACGGCACCCTGCGCGTCCTGGTCCCCGAGGCGCGCGTGTCCGTGCCGTTCACCGCGGCGAGCGTCGCGCTGCTGGCGGCGCTGGCCGCGTTCACCCTCGTACTGGAAGGGCCGTTGTCGTGAGCGAGTCGGCCGGGGCGGCCGCGTCGGTGCTGGTCGCCCTGCGGGGCGTGTCCTTCGGGTACGAGGAGGGCCCGGAGGTTGTCACCGGTCTGGACTTCGCGGTGCGCGAGGGGCGGGCGCTCGCCCTGCTGGGCCGCAACGGCAGTGGCAAGACCACGCTGATGCGGCTGCTCAGCGGCGGACTGCGGCCGCACACCGGGACGTTGACGGTGGACGGGGCGCCGGTGACGTACGACCGCAAGGGGCTGACCCGGCTGCGGACCACGGTGCAGTTGGTGGTGCAGGACCCGGACGACCAGCTCTTCGCGGCCTCGGTCGGCCAGGACGTGTCCTTCGGTCCGCTGAACCTCGGGCTGCCCGACGCGGAGGTCCGCTCCCGGGTCGGGGAGGCGCTCGCCGCGCTGGACATCGCGGGGCTGGCCGACCGGCCCACGCACCTGCTGTCGTACGGGCAGCGGAAGCGGGCCGCGATCGCCGGGGCGGTCGCGATGCGGCCCCGGGTGCTGATCCTGGACGAGCCGACCGCGGGGCTCGACCCGGACGGGCAGGAGCGGCTGCTCGCCACCCTGGACGGGCTGCGCGCGGGCGGCACCACCGTGGTGATGGCCACCCACGACGTCGACCTCGCCCTGCGCTGGTCCGACGACGCCGCCCTGCTCACCCCGGACGGGGTGCGCACCGGCCCGGCCGCCGGGACGCTGGCCCGCACCGACCTGCTGCGGCGGGCCGGGCTGCGGCTGCCCTGGGGCGTCGCGGCGGCCGGACTGCTGCGGGCGCGGGGGCTGTTGGCGGAGTCGGCGCCGGGCCCTCGTACGGCGGAGGAGCTGGCGGCGCTGGCCGAGTGACGGTTGCTGCCCGGGGTCAGCTCGCCGAGCCGCTGTACTCCGGTTCCCGGGCTTCCTCCGCCTGCCGGGCGGCGCGGGCGCGGCGGCCGGGCAGGACGGCGAGGACGATCAGGGTGCCGGCCGCCATGATGATGCCGCCGACGAGGCTGGTCGTGGCGACCCCGTGGGCGAAGGCCCGGTTCACCGCGTCGGCGAGGGCCTGCGCCTGCTCGGGTCCGGCGGCCGGGTTGGTGGCGAGCCGCTCGGCGACGGCCAGTCCGCCGCCCACCGAGTCCTGGGCGGTGTCCAGCGCGGCGGCCGGCAGCCGGTCGCCCACGAGGCCGGCCAGTTCGTCCCGGTAGGCGGTGCCGAGCAGGGAGCCGAGGACGGCGATGCCGAGGGAGCCGCCGAGTTCCAGCGCGGTGTCGTTGGCGCCGCCGCCGACGCCCAGTTCGCTCTCCGGGAAGGACCCCATGATGGTGTCGGTGGCCGGGGAGACGCTGAGGCCGATGGCGAGGCCGAGCAGCAGCATCGGGGCGAGGAAGTCGGCGTAGGCGGAGCCCTGGTCGATCAGGACGAGCAGGAAGACACCGGCGGTGCCGATCGCCATGCCGGAGCCGACCATGGCCTTCACACCCAGCCTGGGGGTGAGCCGTCCGGTGACCGCCGCGCCGACGAACACGGCCCCGGCCAGCGGCAGCAGCCGTACGCCGGTCTCCAGCGCGCCGTAGCCGAGCACGAACTGCAGGAACTGCGTGGCGTAGTAGATGGCGCCGTAGGTGCCGAAGAAGAAGAACAGCACCGCCAGCATCGAGCCGCTGAACGGCCGCAGCAGGAACCTGCGCACGTCCAGCATGGGGTGCGGGTGGCGCAGCTCCCAGACCACGAAGGCGATCAGGCCGAGCCCGGCGACGACGGCCGCGGTGACGGGACCGGCGCCCCAGCCGAAGTGCGGGCCCTCGATGGTCGCGTAGACCAGGCTGCCCACGGAGACGATGGAGAGCAGGCCGCCGACGTAGTCGATGCGGCCCGCGCCGGCCGCCCTGGACGGCGGTACGAGGGTCAGCGCGCCGACGACGGCGAGGACCGCGACGGGGACGTTGACCAGGAAGGTCGAGCCCCAGGCGTGGTCCTCCAGGAGCCACCCGGCGACCAGCGGTCCGACGGCGATGGCGAGTCCCGAGGTGGCGGTCCAGGCGGTGATCGCGCGGGCCCGCTCCCCCTTCGGGAAGACCGCCACCAGCAGGGACAGCGTGGCCGGCATGACGACGGCGGCACCGACGCCCATGATCGCCCGGGCCGCGACGACCAGCCCCGTCTCGTGGACCAGGCTGCCCATCACCGAACCGCCCGCGAACACCACCAGCCCGGTGACCAGGGCGCCGCGGCGGCTGTACTTGTCGCCGATCGCGCCGAGCACCAGCATCAGCGCGGCGTACGGGACGGTGTAGCCGTCGATGACCCACTGCAGGTCGCTGCTGCTCAGGCCCAGGTCGGCCGTCATGTCCGGGGCGGCGACGATCAGGGACGTGTTGGCCATGACGACGATCAGCAGGCTCAGGCAGAGCACCAGGAGAGCCCACCAGCGCCGGGGGTATGGCCCGGGCATCTTCTCGACGGGGGTGGTGGCGAGCAGGGGCATGGGGGCTCCCGGATGACGAACGAGGGCGAGTTAATTGCCCATAGATGAGCAGACAAGAGCAGAGTAGTTTGTTGCACGCGGGCGTGCAAATAAGGCGCCCACCGCATGGGGGGGCGCCTGTGAAGAAGGGGTGGGGGTGGCCTACTCGTCCGGGACGGAGGTCGCGAGCGCCGCGGGCCGCACGCTCTCGACCACGCTCCGGGCCCGGCGCTCCGGCACCCCGGCCGCGATCAGCGTGGCGGTGGCGGCCCGGGTGCCGTCGTCCTCCAGGGCACCGGTGTTGACCTGCTCCAGGAGCGCGACGATCATCGCCTCCAGACCGGCGCTCAGCACGGCGGGCGGCAGGTGGTCCGGGAAGACCCCGCCCCGCCGGCCGCGCTCCAGGATGGCGGTGACCTCGGCACGGGCCGGGGCCAGGATCTCGGCCACGCGCTCCTCGCCCAGGTCGTGCCGGGCCAGGGCCAGCAGCATGCGGTAGCGGTCGCCCACGCGCCACATCAGCAGCGTGAAGTGCGCGAGCGCCCGGTCGGCCGGTTCGTCCGGGCCCGCCGCCTCGGCCATCGCGGCCCGCAGTACCTCGGACGCC
>NZ_JAIOJZ010000105.1 GCF_020404845.1 Streptomyces hyderabadensis
CGGTGTTCATCTGCTCGTCGGCCACCCCGCCCGGCCCCGCGCCCGCCACCCCGGGCGGCCTGCCCATGCGCTCCCCGGGCCGCACGATGGCCGAGGCGGAGGCCGAGCGGGAGCGCCGCGACCACCACCGGCAGCCCGCCGACCCCGCCGCGTCCGCCTCCCGTGACGCCGGGGCCAGCTTCGGCGCCTTCCACCGCGGGCGCCGGTCCGGGGCGGCCGGCCGGACACCGGAGTCCGAACCGCCCGCCCCCGGCTAGGCGGCCGCACCGCGCCCCCCAGCCCCTCGTCCCCCTCGCCCCCTTGCCCGTGTCGCTCGTGAGATTGGAGGAACGGGCCGGTGACCGCAGCAGCAGGAGCCACCGTCCCCGCACCCATCATGCAGACCACCGACAACAGCCTCACCTGGCTGCTGCAGAACCTCCTGGACCGCACCCCGGGCACCCGTCACGCCCTCGTCCTCTCCCGCGACGGCCTCAAACTTTGCTGGACCGAACACCTCACCCTGGACCGGGCCGACCAGCTCGCCGCGATCTGCTCCGGCATCCAGGCCCTCGCCCAGGGCGCCTCGGTCGAGTTCGGCAACGGAACCGGCGGCGTCCGGCACTCCATGACCGAGTTCCACGGGGGCCTGCTGTTCATCGTGGAGGCGGGCGAGGGCGCGCACCTGGCCGTCGTCGCGGTGGAGGACGCCGACCCCGGCGTGGTGGGCCACCAGATGACCGAGCTGGTCGAGCAGATCGGCGAGCACCTGAGGGCCGAGCCGCGGCACGCCGTCCCCGGCGGCAGCCCGTCGTGACCCGCAGGCCCGTGGACACCGGCGCACCCGACCGGCTCTACACGGTCACGGGCGGGCGCAGCCGCGCCGACGACTCGTTCGACCTGGTCACCCTGGTGGTCGCCGAGTGCGGGCCGTCGGCCGGCATGCAGTCGGAGCACGTCCGCATCCTCGAACTGTGCCGCCACCCCACGGCCGTGGTCGAGATCGCGGCCGAGCTGACCCTGCCCATCACGGTGGTCCGCATCCTGCTCGGCGACCTGCTCGCCACCGGGAGCATCACCGCCCGCCACCCGCGCCTGGGCCAGACCGCCGCGTCGCACCCCGATACCGCCCTTCTCCAGGAGGTGCTCCATGGGCTCCGCAACCTCTGACCGGACGGGCCCCGGCCCGGCCACGGCCGCCGGCGCCACCACGACACCCGGAGCCGCGGCCGTCTCCGGACGCAAGCCCCTGACCGACGCCGCGGAGACCGGGCTGAAGATCGTCGTCGTGGGCGGCTTCGGGGTCGGCAAGACCACCCTGGTCCGCTCGGTGAGCGAGATCCGGCCGCTCAACACCGAAGAGGTCATGACCCAGGCCGGAGTCGGCGTCGACGAGACCGGCGGGGTCGTGTCGAAGACCACCACGACGGTGGCCTTCGACTTCGGCCGGATCAGCCTCAACGACCGCATGGTGCTCTACCTGTTCGGCGCCCCGGGCCAGGAACGCTTCTGGTTCCTGTGGGACCGGCTGTTCTCCGGCACCCTCGGCGCGGTCGTCCTGGTCGACACCCGCCGCATGGACGACTCCTGGTACGCGATAGACCGGCTGGAGCACCATCGCACCCCGTTCGTGGTGGCCGTGAACCGTTTCGACGACGACACCGCCCGGCACTCCCTGGACGAGATCCGGCTGGCCCTGGCGCTGCCCGAGCACGTGCCGCTGATCGACTGCGACGCGCGGGTGCGGACCTCGGGCAAGAACGTGCTGGTCACCCTCGTGGACCACCTCTACCAACTGGCCCTGGCCCAGGAGGGCGCCTCGTGACCGATCTCGACCCGGCACCCCACTCCGGCGCCGCACCGGGCTGCCCCGCGCACCCGGACGCCGTACCGCTGGCCGGACTGGAGTACCAGCAGACGCCCTCGGAGCTGTACCGGGGGCTGCGGGCCGAACACGGCGCCGTCGCGCCCGTGCTCCTCGACGGCGGCATCCCCGCCTGGCTGGTCCTCGGCTACCCCGAGGTCAGCTATGTGACCAGCCACGACGAGCTGTTCGCCCGGGACTCGCGCCGCTGGAACCAGTGGGGCGCCATCCCGCCAGACTGGCCCCTGCTGCCCTACGTCGGTCATCAGCCGTCCGTCCTGTTCACCGAAGGGGAGGAGCACCGGCGGCGGGCCGGCGTCATCACCCGGGCGCTGGCCGGCATCGACCAGTTCGAGCTGGCCCGGGACTGCCGACAGCTCGCCGACCGCCTCATCGCCGCCTTCGCCGGCAGCGGCCGGGCCGAGCTGATGAGCGGCTACGCGCACCCCCTGCCGATGATCGCCGCCGTACGGATGTGCGGGATGCCGCACAGCGGACCCGAGACCCGGCAGCTCGTCGAGGACCTGCGCATCTCCCTGGACGCGGCCGAGGGCGACGACCCGGTCGCCGCGTACACGCGCGTGGGCGAGCGCATCCACCGGCTGGTCCGCCACAAGCGCGAGCGGCCCGGACCCGACGTCACCTCCCGGATGCTGACCCATCCGGCGGGACTGACCGACGAGGAGATCGTCCAGGACCTGATCTCCGTCATCGCCGCCGCCCAGCAGCCCACCGCCAACTGGATCGGCAACACCCTGCGCCTGCTGCTCACCGACGAACGCTTCGCCCTGAACGTCTCCGGCGGCCGCCTCAGCGTGGGGGAGGCCCTCAACGAGGTGCTGTGGCTGGACACCCCCACGCAGAACTTCATCGGGCGCTGGGCCGTGGGTGACACCCAGCTGGGCGGCCGGCAGATCCGGGCCGGCGACTGCCTCGTGCTCGGCCTCGCCGCGGCCAACACCGACCCCCAGCTGTGGCCCGAGGCCCACGTCGGCGCCGAGAACTCCGCACACCTGTCCTTCAGCAACGGCGAACACCGCTGCCCCTACCCGGCGCCGCTGCTCGCCGACGTCATCGCCCGCACTGCGGTCGAGACCCTGCTGGAGCGCCTCCCCGACCTCGTACTCGCCGTCGAGCCCGAGGAGTTGACCTGGCGTCCGTCCATCTGGATGCGGGGCCTGACGGCCCTGCCCGCCCACTTCACCCCGGTGTCCTGAGGGCCGTCCCGTCGCTCAGGCCACGGGGGTGAAGCGCACCGGCAGCGACTGCGGGCCCCGGGTGAACACGCCCCGCTCCACCACCTCGAAGCCGTCCTCCGTCCGCAGGTCGGGCAGCGCGTCCAGGAGCTGCCCGACCCCGGTCTCGACCTCGGCCTTCGCCAGCAGCGCCCCGACGCAGAAGTGCCGGCCCAGCGCGAAGGCCAGGTGGTCGGCGGCGGCCGAGAAGGCGGTCGTGGTGGTGAGGTCCTCGCGCATGATGTCGAAGCGGTCCGGGTCTCGGTAGCGGCTCTCGTCCCGGTTGGCCGCCCCTATCAGGCAGGTGACGGTGGCACCGGCGGGTATGGTGCCGCCGCTGAGCGTGACGTCCGTCGCCGTCTGACGCATGATCATGTGCACCGGCGGGGTGTAGCGCAGCGTCTCGGCGAAGGCACGGGGGATCAGGCTCCGGTCCTCGCGCACGGCCGCCAACTGCTCCGGGTGGGCCAGCAGGTTGGCGAAGATGCCGGCGATCGCCTTGTCCGTGGTCTCGCCGCCCGCCGCGAGCAGCAGGCTGCAGAACGCCTTGATGTCCTCGTCGCTCATCCGCACGCCGTCCACCTCCGCGGCGCACAGCGTGGACAGCAGGTCGTCGCCCGGCTCCTCGCGGCGCCGCCGGATGACCGGGAACATGTACTCGGCGAACTCCACCCGGGTGCGTGCGCCGGCCGCGGCCACCTCCGGGTCGCCGGAGAGGTTGCCGAGGAACGCGATGACCGAGGTGTACCAGCCGTGGAACCGGTCGTGGTCGGCCTTGTCCAGACCCAGCATGTCCGCGATGACGTTGACCGGGAACCGGGTCGCGTAGTCGGCGACCAGATCGGCGCGGCCGGTGTGCCGGAACGCGTCGATCAGCTCACGGGAGTTGCGCTCGATCACCGGCAGGAACCGCTCCTGGAGGTCGGCGCCGCGGAACGCCGGGGCCACCAGGGCACGCCGGACCGCGTGCTCCCGGCCGCTCAGCTGGAGGATCGTCCGGCCGTGCACGGGCTCGATCTGCCAGTCGTAGTTCTCGGTCGTGAACTGGCCGGCGCGGTCTTTGAAGACACGTTCCACGTCCTCGTAGCGCGAGACTATCCAGCTCTGCGTGGCCTCGTGCCGGATGAGGGGCGCGCTGTCCCGCATCATCCGGTAGGCCGGATACGGGTTCGCCGCGAACTCGGGGGAGAGGATGTCGGGGACCTGCTGCGCGGTGGACATGGGACTCCTCGGTCGACAACGCCATGGCGGCTCCAGGCTATTGACGAGGCGTCGGCTCCGACAGACCGCGCGGCACGGCGGGTGCCGCCGGGAATCAGCCCTCGCCGTCCACCGAGGCGCGCAGCCGTGCGCTGGCCATCCGCATGTGCTCGGCCATCGCCCGGTCCGCGGCCTCCGGATCGCGGGCCCGGATCGCCTGGAGCACCGCGTCGTGCTCGCACAACGTGCCGCTGACGGTGCCCTCGATGTCGCTGACCCGCTCCATCCAGACCTGGAGCAGCGCCCGGATGCTGTGCAGGATGTCGCTGAGCACGGTGTTGCGGGCGATGCGGGCCGTCTCCAGGTGGAAGGCGATGTCGGCGTCGATGAACGCCGTGACGTCCCCGCCCGCTTCGCGCATGTGCTGGAGGTGCTCCTCCAGCCTGGCCACGTCCGCGTCCGTGGCGCGCTCCGCGGCGAGCCGGGCCGAGACGCCCTCCATGTAGGTGCGGACCTCGACCAGGTCCTGCGTGCGCCGCTGGCCCAGCATCAGGCCCCAGTTGATCGCCCGGGGCAGGAACTCCGAGGTGCCCTCGCGCACGTAGGACCCCGAACCGGGGCGGATCTCGATGATTCCGAGGACGTCCAGGGCCGACAGGGCGCCGCGGACGCTGGACCGCGCCACGCCCAGGGCCTCGGCCAGCTGCCGCTCGGCGGGCAGCCGGGTGCCGGGCCGGATGTCGCCGGCCGAGAGGTGGTCGAGGAGCCGCTTGGCGACCTCGCTGACGGACGACTCGCGCACCACGGGGCGCAGCAGCTGCGCCAGGTCGGGCGCACCGGCGGAGCTGTGCTGATCAGGCTGACTGGTCACGGTCACCAGTCAACCAGATGCCGCGCCTGACTCGCTGACCAGGCAGTTCATCGCCGCCTCGGGTGCGGTTTGTCAAGAGTCGGGCCTTCGGTCGATCTATGACGCTCACCACACTGGTAAATTGGTGACCAATTTGGATCGGAGGCTTAGCGTGAAAGCGAACCGGTCGGCCGCCCCCGTGGCGGCCCACCCGGAGTGACCCAACCCGGACGGAGCTGTCCGGGCGAGCCGAGGAGTCGCCCATGGGTGCCCAAGCGCCATCCGCGGCAGTCGAGAGAACTGCCATCAAGAAGGTCTCAGTCCGCCTCGTGCCGTTCGTGGCGCTGATGTTCTTCGTGAACTACCTGGACCGCACGGCCGTCTCGTTCGCCGAACCGAACGGCATGGGACAGGACCTCGCCCTGACCGCCGCCCAGTTCGGCTTCGCGTCCGGGATCTTCTTCCTCGGCTACATCGTGCTCGAGGTCCCCAGCAACATGGCCCTGCACCGCTTCGGGGCCCGCCGCTGGCTGGCCAGGATCATGGTGACCTGGGGCATCGTCTCCCTGCTGTTCACCTGGGTCAGCAGCAGCGGCCAGCTCTACACGCTGCGCTTCCTGCTCGGCGTCGCCGAGGCGGGCTTCTTCCCCGGCGCGATCCTCTTCCTGAGCCAGTGGGTGCCCTCCCGCCACCGCACCAAGATCCTCGGCCTGTTCTACCTCGCCCAGCCGCTGACCACGGTCTTCGGCGCCCCGCTGGCGGGCTGGCTGATCGGCCGGCACGGGCTGTTCGGCCTGGAGGGCTGGCGGGTGATGTTCCTGTTCGTCTCGCTGCCCGCGATTGTCCTGGGCGTCATCGCCTGGTTCTACCTGATCGACAAGCCCGCCGACGCCAAGTGGCTCACCCCCGCCGAGCGCGACTGGCTGACCGCGGAACTCGCCGCCGAGAACGCGCAGAAGACCGGCCACGAGGGCAAGCACGCCAAGGGCGACCTCAAGAAGGCCTTCGGCAGCAGGCGGGTCTGGACCCTCGCCGCCGTCTACTTCGGCTTCGTCTACGGCCTCTACGCCCTCGCCTTCTTCCTGCCGACCATCATCAACGGCTTCCAGGACCAGTACGACACCACGTTCAGCGTCATGGACAAGGCCTGGATCACCGCCATCCCGTACCTGCCCGCCGCCGTCGTCCTCTTCTTCTGGACCCGGCACGCCACCCGCCACGGCACCCGCACCTGGCACGTGGCCGGACCGGCCGTCGTCGGCGGTGTGTCGATCCCCCTCGCCCTCTACATGGGCTCCCCGACCGCCACCGTCGCCGTGATCACGGTGACCGCGTGCGCCATCTTCGCCGCGCTGCCCGTCTTCTGGTCGGTGCCCTCCCGCTTCCTGACCGGAGCCGCCGCCGCGGCCGGCATCGCCCTGATCAACACCGCGGGCAACATCGCCGGATTCGCCTCCAGCTACATCACCGGCTGGCTCAAGGACTGGAGCGGCGACTACTACGTACCGCTCTACCTCGTCGGCTTCTTCATGCTGCTGTCCGCCGCGCTGATGATCCTGCTCGCCGCCCGCAGCCGGACCGGTGAACCGTCCCCCGCCCGCGAACCCCAGGCCGAGGAGGCCCTGCGATGACCCGCCTGTTCAACGACCCGGCCGCCTTCGCCGACGAGGCGCTGGAGGGCTTCACCGCCGCGCACCGGCGCTGGGTCCGGCCGGTCACCGGCGGCGTCGTCCGGGCCGGCGCCACCCCGGCCGGCCAGGTCGCCGTCGTGATCGGCGGCGGCTCGGGCCACTACCCCGCCTTCTCCGGCCTGGTCGGCCGCGGTCTGGCGCACGGCGCGGCCGTCGGGAACGTCTTCGCCTCGCCCTCCGCCCGGCAGATCCACTCCGTGGCCGCCGCCGCGCACGCCGGTGGGGGAGTCCTGCTGATGTACGGCAACTACGCCGGTGACGTCCTGCACTTCGGACAGGCCGCCGAGCGGCTTGCCGCCGAGGGCATCGAGACCCGGACGTTCGCCGTCGCCGACGACATCTCCAGCGCGGGCCCCGACGAGTCAGCCAAGCGCCGCGGCATCGCCGGTGACCTGCCCGTCTTCAAGGCGGCGGCGGCCGCGGCCGAGCAGGGACTGCCCCTGGAGGAGGTGCTGCGCGTCGCCGAACGGGCGGGCGGGCGCACCCGCTCCTTCGGCATCGCCTTCTCCGGCTGCACCCTGCCGGGCGCGGACCACCCCCTGTTCACCGTCCCCGAGGCCCGCATGGCCGTGGGCCTCGGCATCCACGGCGAGCCCGGCATCGGCGAGGAGCCGCTGCCCACCGCCGACGAGGCGGCGCGGCTGCTGGTCGAGACCCTGCTGAAGGAACTCCCACAGGACCTCACGGGACCGGCGGGACAGCGGGCCGCCGTGATCCTCAACGGCCTCGGCTCGGTCAAGTACGAGGAACTGTTCGTCGTCTACCGCAAGGTCGCGGCGCTCCTCGGCGAAGCCGGTGTGGAGATCGTCGACCCCGAGGTCGGAGAGCTGGTCACCAGCTTCGACATGGCCGGCGTCTCGCTGACCCTGACCTGGCTGGACGACCGGCTTGAGGAGCTGTGGCGGGCCCCGGCCGACGCCCCCGCCTACCGCAAGGGCGCCCTCGACACCCCAGGGCCGGACCAGGACGGGGAGCCCGTGACGGCCGACGGCCAGGACACCGCCGTGCCGGTGGACAACGCCGGACCCGCGACCCCCGCCGTGCCCGCCGCCTCGGACGCCTCCCGCCGGGCCGCCGCCACCGTCCTGGCCGCGCTGGACGCCGTGGCCCGCGTCGTCGACTCGCACGCCGACGAACTGGGCCGCATCGACGCCGTGGCCGGTGACGGCGACCACGGCATCGGCATGCGGCGCGGCTCCACGGCCGCCCACCGGGCCGCCGCCGAGGCCCACCGGCTCGGCGCGGGCGCCGGCACCGTCCTCAGCCGCGCCGCCGACGCCTGGGCCGACAAGGCGGGCGGTACCTCCGGCGCTCTGTGGGGGAGCATCCTGCGCGCGCTGGGCACGGCCCTCGGCGACCAGGACACCCCCGACGCGCGGCGGGTCGCCGGGGGCGTCACGGAGGCGTCCGCCGCCGTGCGCGCGCTGGGCGGGGCGGAGGTCGGCGACAAGACCATGGTCGACGTCCTGGTCCCCTTCGCCGACGCGCTGGCCGCCGCCACGGCCGAGGGCCTGCCGCTGACCGGCGCCTGGGACCGCGCCGCCACCACCGCCACCGCGGCCGCCGCCGGGACCGCGGACCTGCTGCCCCGCAAGGGCCGGGCCCGCCCGCACGCCGAGAAGTCCCTCGGCACCCCGGACGCGGGCGCCCACTCACTCGCCCTGATCACCCGCGCCGTCCACGGCGCACTGCTCGACCACCACTGAGGAAAGCCGCCATGACCGACAAGCTCCGCATCGTCGTCGGCTCCGACGACGCCGGCCACCAGTACAAGGAAGCCCTCAAGCAGGACCTGCGCGACAGTGCCCTGGTCGCCGAGGTCACCGACGTCGGCGTCGACGCCGACGGCCACACCGCCTACCCCAAGGTGGCCATCGCCGCCGCCGAGATGGTCGCCCGGGGCGAGGCCGACCGCGCCCTGCTGGTGTGCGGCACCGGCCTCGGCGTCGCCATCGCCGCCAACAAGGTCAAGGGCATCCGGGCCGTCACCGCCCACGACTCCTTCTCCGTCGAGCGGGCGATCCTCTCCAACAACGCCCAGGTCCTGACCTTCGGCCAGCGCGTCGTCGGCCTCGAACTCGCCCGCCGCCTGGCCGCCGAGTGGCTGACCTACCGCTTCGACGACAGCTCGGCATCGGCCGCCAAGGTCCAGCTGATGAGCGACTACGAGAGCGCCGGCGCGCCGAGCACGGCCGCCGCGAGCGCCGCCGACGACGGGGCGGCCGCCTGATGTCCTCGCCCGCACCGTCACCCGTGCTGCTGGGGGTGAGCCTCAAGATGTACTTCGGCCACCACCAGACGCTCAACTGGTCCCGCAGGATCGCGGCCCTCGCCGGACGGCACCCCGCCGTCACCTCCGGCGCCGCCCGCCTCTTCGTCCTCCCCGCCTTCCCGGCCCTGGTCCCCGCCACCGGCATCCTCGCCCCCTACGGCGTCGCGCTGGGCGCCCAGGACATCGCCACCGAGGACAGCGGCCCCTACACCGGCGAGGTGAGCGGCCCGGTCCTCAGGGAGATCGGCTGCCGCTACGCCGAGGTCGGCCACGCCGAGCGCCGCCGCCTGTACGGCGAGGGCGACACCGTCGTCGCCGCCAAGACCGCCGCCGCCCTGCGCAACGGCCTCACCCCCGTCCTGTGCGTCGGCGAACGCGACGAGGCCGACCCCGCCGACGCCGCGGCCCGCACTCTCGCCGAGGCGCAGCGGCTGCTCGGCGGCCTGGAGGGCGCGGTCGTCCTCGCCTACGAGCCGCAGTGGGCCATCGGCGCCCCCGAGCCCGCCTCGGCCGACCACATCGCGACCGTGTGCACCGCCCTGCGCGGCTGGCTCGACACCCGGCCCCGCCACGCCGGTTCCACCGTCATCTACGGCGGCAGCGCGGGCCCCGGCCTGCTGACCCGACTGGCCGGCACCGCCGAGGGCCTGTTCCTCGGCCGCTTCGCCCACGACCCGGCGAACGTCGAGGCGATCCTCGACGAGATCCGCTCCCCGGCCCCGGCGGCGGTGGCGTGATGGCGTACGGCATCAGCACCTACGCCTACTTCTGGCGTCTCTCGGCCCGCGCCCCCGAGCCGATGGGTCTGCCGGAGATGCTCCGCGACACGGCGGAACTGGGCGGCCGGGTGTTCCAGATCTGCGACTACGCGCCGGTCGAGACCTACGACCGCGCGCACCTCGCCGACCTCCGCGACACCGCCGCCGACCTCGGTCTGACCCTCGAACTCGGCACCCGCGGCATCCGCCCCGCCCACCTGCTCGCCTACCTCGACCTGGCGGGCGAACTGGGCGTGACCCTGGTCCGTTCCATGCTCAACACGGCCGACCACCGACCGGACACCACCGAGGCGGTGACCCTCCTGAAGGAGGCCGTGCCGCGCTACGCCGAGGCGGGCGTCACGCTCGGCCTGGAGACCTACGAGCAGGTCGCCACCGACGACCTCGTGAGCGTCGTCCGCGCCGTCGACGATCCGCACCTCGGCATCGTCCTCGACCCCGGCAACAGCGTCGCCCGCCTGGAACGCCCCGCCGACGTCGTGGCCGCCTGCGCGCCCTACACGGTCAACATCCACGTCAAGGACTTCGCCTTCACCCGCCGGGACGGCTGGGTCGGCTTCACCTACGCCGGCTGCCCGCTCGGCGAGGGACTCCTCGACTACGACGGCATGATCGCCGCCGCACGTCCCGAGGAACGCGGCATCAACCAGATCGTGGAGCACTGGCTCCCGTGGCAGGACGAGGGCTTCGAGGCCACCGCCCGGCTCGAACACCAGTGGACGCAGCACAGCATCAACACCCTCCTGAGGAGCAAGTAATGGCCACCGAGATCCAGACCCGCGCCGACGTCACGACCGTCGCCGTCATCGGGGCCGCCGGCAAGATGGGCCAGCGTGTCTCCAACAACCTGGTCGACAGCGACTTCCGGGTCCTCTTCAGCGAGGCCTCGCCCCAGGGGCAGGAGCTGATCCGCGGCCTGGGCCGCGAGCTGACCGAGTCCGCCGCCGCCGCGGCCGAGGCGGACGTCGTCATCCTCGCGGTGCCCGACGTGGTCCTCGGCAAGGTCTCCGAGGAACTCGTGCCGCTGATGAAGCCGGGCACCGTCGTCCTCACCCTCGACCCGGCCGCCGCCTACGCCGGACTGCTCCTCGCCCGCGAGGACATCCACTACGCCTGCGCCCACCCCTGCCACCCCTCGGTGTTCCTGGAGCGCACCACCAAGGAGGAGTGGCAGGACACCTTCGGCGGCATCGCCGCCCCGCAGGAGGTCGTCGCCGCCTACGAGGGCGGGGACGCGGCCAAGCAGGAACTCGCCGACTCCGTCATCCGGGTCATGTACGCCCCGGTCGTCGACGTCCACTGGGTCACCGTCAAGCAGCTCGCCGTACTGGAGCCCACCCTCGTCGAGACCATCGCCTGCATGGTCGGCGCCCTGCTCACCGAGGCCCTGCACGAGACCGTCCACACCGTCGGCGTCCCCGAGAAGGCCGCCCGCGCGATGCTGCTCGGCCACACCCAGGTCGCCCTCGCCAACACCCTGAAGGGCTCCAACCCGTTCTCGGACGCCTGCCTGATCGCCATGGACTACGGCCGTGAGTCCATCGTGCGCGAGGACTGGAAGAAGGTCTTCGACGACGAGGAACTGGACAAGGTCATCACGCGCATGCTGAAGATCAAGGAGATCAAGCGCTGACCGGTGCACAACGGCGACGCCGGAGACCCGCACGGGCCTCCGGCGTCGCCGCGTGCGCTCAGGAGCGGGTGTCGAACTCGCCCCGCACGCCGAGCAGTCCGGACAGATCCGAGCCCACCGCCAGCTCGCGCGGCTCGGCACCCCGCCGGAACAGCCGGGCGTCGCGCTCACCGCCGAGCACGGCCCGCTCGCCCGCCACCCGCAGCCAGGAACCCTCCCGCAGGCCCAGCACGGGCACGTCGTTCTCCTCCAGGAACTCCCTCAGCCGCTCCTCGCGCGTCTCGCCCTTGTGCGTCGAGCCGGGGTCCGGGTCGAGGTAGTGCGGATTGATCTGGAACGGCACCAGCCCGAGCGTCTCGAAGGACGGCGGCTGGACGATCGGCATGTCGTTGGTGGTGCGCAGCGAGGGCGCCGCCATGTTGGTCCCGGCGCTGGCCCCCATGTACGGCAGCCCGCCGGTCACGGCCTCGATCAGCGCCTGGCGCA
>NZ_JAIOJZ010000106.1 GCF_020404845.1 Streptomyces hyderabadensis
TGCCGACCGGGTCAGCAAGCAGGTCGGCCGGTCCCGGGGAGGTGGGACCGGCGCCTTCGGTGGGGCGGGAGGTGTGCGTCAGACGCCCGCGACGGCCTCCGCCGCCGCTCGGCCGCAGACGCGGGCCGCGCCGTGGGTGGCGAGGTGGAGGGCGCCGCGGGGCTCCGCGCGCGGTACGCCCATCTCGACGACGATCGTGTCGGGCCGCGCCGCCAGCAGGACGTCGAGGGCCGCCCCCATCCACGGGTGGCGGTGCTCGTCGCGGACGACGGCGACGATGCGGCGGGAGCCCGCCGCCGCCAGCGCCTCGCGACCGGCGTCGGCCCCGTTGAAGCTGCCGGTCTCGGTGCCCGGGAGCAGGCGGACCAGCTCGGCGGCCACGCCCCAGGGGGTCTCGTCGCCGACCGCGATGTTCGCCACCGGGGTGAGCGCGGCGACGTACGGCGGCTCGGTGAGCGGGGCGGACTCCCCGCCGACCGTGACCCGCAGCGCGCGGCGGGCCGCACGCAGGCCCACGTCGCCGTCGGCGGTGTCCGGCGCCCCGTCGGCCGGACGGTTCTGCGCGGCCCAGCGGGACAGGGACCGGACGCGTTCGGCCGCGTCGGCCAGGCGCTCCTCGGGCAGTTCGCCCGCGCGGACCGCCTCGACCAGCGCGTCGCTCAGCCGCCGTACGGTGTCCTCGTCGTGCAGGCCGCCGCCCACGCAGATCGCGTCGGCGCCGGCGGCGATGGCCAGGACGGTGCCGCGCTCGATGCCGTACGTACCGGCGATGGCCTTCATCTCGATGCCGTCGGTGACGATCAGCCCGTCGTAGCCCAGTTCGCCGCGGAGCAGGTCGGTCAGGATGCGCCGGGACAACGTTGCCGGAAGCTCCGGGTCCAGGGCCGGGACCAGGATGTGGGCGCTCATCACCGCGCGGCTGCCGGCCGCGACGGCCGCGCGGAACGGGACCAGGTCCCGTTCGGCCAGCACGTCGGCGTCCACGTCGATGCGCGGCATGGCGTGGTGGGAGTCGATGCCCGTGTCACCGTGGCCCGGGAAGTGCTTGGCGCAGGTGGCCACGCCCGCGGACTGCATCCCGGTGATGTAGGCGGCGGTGTGCCGGGCGACCAGGTCGGTGTCGGAGCCGAAGGCGCGCACCCCGATCACCGGGTTGTCCGGGTTGGAGTTCACGTCGGCGGACGGCGCCCAGTTGAAGTTGACGCCCGAGGCGGCCAGCCGGCGGCCCAGTTCCGCGGCCACCGCCCGGGTGAGCCCGACGTCGTCCACGGCGCCGAGGGCGTGGTTGCCGGGGAAGGAGGAGCCGGTGCGCACCTCCAGCCGGGTGACGTCGCCGCCCTCCTCGTCGATCGCGACCAGCAGGTCCTCGCGCTCGGCGCGCAGTTGTGCGGTCAGGGCCGCCACCTGCTCGGGTGAGGTGACGTTGCGCCCGAACAGGGCGACGGAGGCCAGCCCTTCGCCGATGCGGCGCAGCAGCCAGTCGGGGGCGGTGGTGCCGCCGAATCCGGGTTGGAGGACGGTGAGCGCGTCGCGCGTGAGGGTGTCGGTGGCCCTCGCGAGGGTCGTCATCGGTGGTGCTATCCCTTCACGGCGCCGGCGGTCAGGCCGCTGACGGCCTTGCGCTGGAGGTAGACGAAGAGGATCAGGATCGGGATGGCGAACAGCGAGGAGGCGGCCATGGTCGCCCCCCAGTCGTCGCCGAAGACGGTCTGGAAGCTGGTCAGCCACAGCGGCAGGGTCTGGGACTCCGCCTCCTTGTTGACGACCAGTACGAGGGGCAGCTCGTTCCACGCGGTGATGAAGCCGAACATCGACGTGGACATCAGGCCCGGTGCGAGCAGCGGCAGGATGACCCGGCGGAAGGCCTGGACCCGGGTGCAGCCGTCGACCATCGCCGACTCCTCCAGCTCCCTGGGCACGGCGGCGACGAAGCCGCGCAGCGTCAGGATGGTGAAGGGCAGGATCATCATCATGTAGAAGAGCGTGAGCGGCACCAGGCTGTTCAGCATCGACGCGTCGCGCACGATCATGTAGATCGCGATGACCATGACTTCCCAGGGCGCCATCTGGGCGAGCATGAAGCCGACGATGAAGCCGCGCCGCCCCTTGAACCGCATCCGCGCCAGGGCGAAGGACCCGGCCAGCGCGATGATCAGCGAGAAGACGACCGCGCAGACGGTGACGATGAGCGAGTTGCTCACGTACGTCCAGAAGTGGTCGGCCTCGGTCGCGGTCTTGAAGTGGTCGAAGGTGACGTCGGTCGGGAACCAGACCGGGTCCTCCGAGATGATGTCCCCGGTCGGCTTGAAGGCCGTGGCGAACATCCAGTAGACGGGGAAGACGAGGCCGATGAACAGGACGACGGCCGTGACGTTGGGCCACAGGCGGCCGAAGAGCGAGCGCTTCACAGCTCGTCCTCCTCTTGCTTGAGCACGATCCTGAGGTAGTACGCGGTCAGGCCGAGCAGGATCAGGATGGTCAGGACCGCGATCGCGGCGCCCATGCCGTAGTGCTGGTTGCCGACACCCTCGATGTAGGCGTAGACGGGCAGGATCTCGGTGAGACGGTCCGGTCCGCCGCCGTTGAACGTGTAGACCTGGACGAAGGCCTTGAAGATCCAGATGATCTCCAGGAACGTCGTCGCGTAGAGGAAGGGGCGCAGGAACGGCAGGGTGACCGAGGTGAAGCTGCGCCACACGCCGGCCCCGTCGAGGGCGGCGGCCTCGTACAGCTCGCCGGGGATGGTGGTGGTCGCCGCGTAGAGGTTGATCGCGACGAACGGGACGGACATCCACACGATCAGCACGGTGACGACGAAGAAGGTCGAGAACTGGCTGCCGGTCCAGCTGAAGTCGGCCATCGAGTGCCAGCCGAGCTTGTCGAGCACCCAGTTGACGACGCCGAAGCGCTCGGCGAAGAGCCACTGGTAGACGGTGGTCGCGGCGACCACCGGCATGGCCCACGCCAGCACCAGGCCGATCATCAGCACGAACCGCATCGCCCTGCCGAGACGGGCGAGCAGCAGGCCGATCAGACCGCCCACCAGCATGGTGAGGACGACGTTGACCGCGGTGAAGATGATGGAACGGAGGGTGACGCGCCAGAAGTCCTCGCCGGTGAGGACCTCCTTGTAGTTGTCGAAGCCGGTCCACTCGGTGACGTGCTGGATCAGCTGCGCCATGTTGAGGTTCTGGAAGGACAGCAGGCCGTCCTTCACCAGCGGCCAGCCGAGCAGCAGCACGGTGGCCGCGGCGGCGGGCAGCAGCAGCAGATACGGGGCCAGCGCGCCGGCGCGCGACGCGGCTCTCGCTCTGGGCCCGCCGGTTCCCCCACCGTCCGCCTTGCGGACGTCCGACGGGCCTGAGGGCGGCCGTTCGGTCTGCACGGTCATGCTCGCGGTCTCTCTCTTCTCGACCTGTTCACCTCGACGCCGGGGCGGGGGCCGTCGTGTGCCAGCCCCCGCCCCGGCTCACCCGGTGCTACTGCTGCTGCGCCAGGCGCTTGTTGAACTCGCCCTCGACCTGCTTGGCGGCCTCGGCCGGGGACTTGCCCTTCATGACGGCCGTCAGGTACGTCTTGATCGGGTTCGGGTCGTTCTCGACGGCGGCCCACTCCGGGATCAGCGGCGTGGTGTCACCGGTACCGGAGGCCGGCGCGGCGGCCTCGGCGGCGGCGTTGCCCTTCAGGTTGCTCTGCAGCGCCTCCTTGTTCGGGATGACGCCGTTGGCCTTGGCCAGCGCGCCCTCGTACTTGTCGGAGAGCGCGAGCTTCAGGAACTCCTTGGCCAGGTCCTGCTTCTTGCTGCCCGCGGCGACGGCCAGGTTGGAGCCGCCGAGGAAGACGCCCTCGGGCTTGTCCGCCGTGGGGCCGGGGATGGTGAAGTAGCCGAGGTCCTTCTCGATCGCCGGGTTGGTGGCGATCGCCGTGGCGCCCTCCCAGCCCATGCCGATGAACGAGCCGACCTTGCCCTTGGAGAAGATCTCACCCTGCTGCGGGGTGGCCTCGTCCTTGTCCTTGGGCGCCTTGGAGAGGGCCTGGAACTTCTTGTAGGTCTCGGTGGCGGCGGCGACCTTCGGGTCGGCCAGGTTGGAGACGTACTTGTCGCCGTCCTTCTTGACCAGCTCGCCGCCCTCGCCGATGACCAGGCCCACGAAGTGGTACCAGTTCTGGCCGGGCAGGTAGATCGGCTCGGCGTCGGTCTTCTCGCCGATCGTCTTGAGGTCGTTGTAGAACTCGTCGCGGGTCTTGGGCAGTTCCTTGATGCCCGCGTCCGCCCAGATCTTCTTGTTGTAGACGACGACGCGGTTGACCACGAACCACGGGGCCGCGTACTGCTTTCCGTCGAAGACGGCGGACTTGTTGAGGGACTCGGACCAGTCGGTGCCGATCTCGCTCTTGAGGTCGCTCAGGTCCGCGAGGCCGCCGGTCTTGGCGTAGGCCGGGGTCTGGGTGTTGCCGATCTCGAAGACGTCGGGCGGGTTCTCCTCGGAGAGGGCGGTGGTCAGCTTCTGCTGGATACCGTTCCACTTCTGGATCTCGAACTTGACCTTGGCCTTGGTCTTCGCCTCGAACTCCTTGGCGAGGTCCGCCTGCCAGTCGTCCGGCGAGGAGCCGTCCATCACCCACACGGTGAGCGTCTCGCCGGCGTAGCCGTCGGCGCCGGCCTTCTTGTCGCCGCCGTCGTCGCTGTCGCCCCCGCACGCGGCGATCGAGACCATCATGCCCGCGATTCCGATCGCGGCTATAAGCTTGCGCTTCACGCCAACCCTCCTCAGGGATGCCACACAACCCCCCTGCCTCCCCGCGGTTGCTCGTCGACGCGGACCGCCCATGGGGCCGGGACCTGGACCAATGGTGTAGACCAGTACGGGGAGCTTGGCCCAGACCAATTGGACTGTCAAGGGTGTTCAAACTCAGTCCCTCCGTCCGTGATGGGACCGAGATATGCAGGGACCTTTCATTGCGCAAGCGACAGTTCGGGCGCACCGGGACCGGGTGTACCACCTCCCACCGAATGACGTGCGCCGACGGCTCCGAACGCGCGTACCAGCGGCGCCCGACCCGCCTGTGGACTAGACCAAGGGTGTTCCCGCGGGTATACAGAAGGGATCACGGAGCGTGCGGGGGCCATCCCGGCACCAGGCCGTGCCACGATGTGAGCCGTGGCCGACAGGGACAGCGGTCGCTTCGGCATCCGGAGCCGGGAAGGCAGAGCATGAGCACCGACGTCAGCAGTGCGGAGAACGAGGGTGGGGCGACCGTCCGTACCGCGCGCGTGCCCAAGTACTACCGTCTGAAGAAGCATCTGCTGGACATGACCCGGACCCAGACCCCGGGCACCCCGGTGCCGCCGGAGCGCACTCTGGCCGCCGAGTTCGACACCTCGCGCACCACGGTGCGCCAGGCCCTGCAGGAGCTGGTCGTCGAGGGCCGCCTGGAGCGCATCCAGGGCAAGGGCACCTTCGTCGCCAAGCCCAAGGTGTCGCAGGCGCTGCAACTCACCTCGTACACGGAGGACATGCGGGCCCAGGGCCTGGAACCCACCTCGCAGCTGCTGGACATCGGCTACATCACCGCCGACGACCGGCTCGCCGGACTGCTGGACATCACGGCCGGCGGCCGGGTGCTGCGCATCGAGCGGCTGCGCATGGCCAACGGCGAGCCGATGGCCATCGAGACCACCCACCTCAGCGCCAAGCGCTTCCCCGCCCTGCGCCGCTCCCTGGTGAAGTACACGTCCCTCTACACCGCGCTCGCCGAGGTGTACGACGTCCATCTCGCCGAGGCCGAGGAGACCATCGAGACCTCCCTGGCCACCCCGCGCGAGGCCGGCCTGCTCGGCACCGACGTGGGCCTGCCGATGCTGATGCTCTCCCGGCACTCCCAGGACCGCACCGGCCAGCCCGTGGAATGGGTGCGGTCGGTGTACCGGGGCGACCGCTACAAGTTCGTGGCCCGGCTGAAGCGGCCCCAGGACTAGGCCTGCCCGCCCGGCACATACACGGCATTCCTCCCCGCGCGCGGGCGCGACGTTGCAGTTGAGGACCGATATACGGACGAGGTCTTCCGCTGTCTCGACACCGTCACCTACATTTCGTGCGCACTGCACGAGGTGATCAGCGAGGGGACGGAGCCGCGCATGCCAGAAGACACAGAGGTGAGCAGAGGGCCGGTGGTGACGCCGGTGCGCGTCGTCATCGGCCTCTGTCTCGTCGCACCGTTCGTCGCCATGCTGTGGGTCGGGTCGTACGCCGGCACCGACCCGGCCTTCATCGGGATCCCGTTCTTCTACTGGTACCAGATGGCCTGGGTCGTGATCTCCACCGCCCTCACGATGATCGCGTACAAGCTCTGGCAGCGTGACCAGCGCGCCCGCCGGGAAGGCGGGGCCAAGTGAACGACGGCGTGAACGGCGTCGCACTCGCCGTCTTCATCTTCTTCTTCGTCCTCGTCACCGCCATGGGCTTCATGGCCGCCCGCTGGCGCCGGGCCGAGAACGAGCACAGCCTGGACGAGTGGGGCCTCGGCGGCCGCTCGTTCGGCACCTGGGTCACCTGGTTCCTGCTGGGCGGCGACCTGTACACGGCGTACACCTTCGTCGCCGTGCCGGCGGCGATCTACGCGGCGGGCGCGTCCGGCTTCTTCGCGGTGCCGTACACGATCCTGGTCTACCCGCTGATCTTCACCTTCCTGCCCCGCCTGTGGTCGGTCTCGCACAAGCACGGGTACGTGACGACCTCCGACTTCGTGCGCGGCCGGTTCGGCTCGAAGGGCCTGTCGCTGGCGGTGGCCGTCACCGGCATCCTGGCGACCATGCCGTACATCGCGCTCCAGCTGGTCGGCATCCAGGCCGTGCTCGACGTGATGGGCGTCGGCGGCGGCGAGGACACCAACTGGTTCATCAAGGACCTGCCGCTGCTGATCGCCTTCGGCGTGCTGGCGGCGTACACGTACTCGTCGGGGCTGCGGGCGCCCGCGCTGATCGCGTTCGTGAAGGACACGCTGATCTACATCGTCATCGCGGTGGCGATCATCTACATCCCGATCAAGCTGGGCGGGTTCGACGACATCTTCGCGTCGGCGAGCGACAAGTTCACCGAGACGGGCGCGGGCGGAGTGGTGCCGAACGCGGGGGGCCAGTGGACGTACGCGACCCTCGCGCTCGGCTCGGCGCTCGCGCTGTTCATGTACCCGCACTCGATCACCGCCACGCTGTCCTCCCGCAGCCGTGAGGTGATCCGCCGCAACACCACGATCCTGCCGCTGTACTCGCTGATGCTGGGCCTGCTCGCGCTGCTCGGCTTCATGGCGATCGCGGCCGGGGTCAAGGTGGAGAACGGCCAGCTGGCGATTCCGCAGCTGTTCGAGAACATGTTCCCGGACTGGTTCGCGGGCGTGGCCTTCGCGGCGATCGGCATCGGCGCCCTGGTGCCGGCGGCGATCATGTCGATCGCGGCCGCGAACCTCTTCACCCGCAACATCTACAAGGACTTCATCAAGCCCGACGCCACCCCGGCACAGGAGACGAAGGTCTCCAAGCTGGTGTCGCTGCTGGTGAAGGTGGGCGCGCTGATCTTCGTCCTGGGCATGGACAAGACGGTGGCGATCAACTTCCAGCTGCTGGGCGGCATCTGGATCCTGCAGACCTTCCCGGCCCTGGTCGGCGGCCTGTTCACCCGCTGGTTCCACCGCTGGGCGCTGCTCGGCGGCTGGGCGGTCGGCATGGTCTACGGCACGGTCGCGGCCTACGGGGTCGCCTCCCCGACCCAGAAGCACTTCGGCGGTTCCTCCGACGAGATCCCCGGCATCGGCGAGATCGGCTACATCGGCCTCACCGCCTTCGTGCTGAACGTCCTGGTCACCGTGGTCCTGACCGTCGTCCTGAAGGCGGTCAAGGCGCCCGACGGCGTCGACGAGACCAAGCCGGCCGACTACACGGCGGACGCCGGCGACCCGGGCGTCCAGGTGGAACTGCCGCCGGCCACGGCGGGCAGCTCGCACTAGCGTGGCACCGGTCAGCGGGCCGCCGGAGAAATCCGGCGGCCCGTTGTCGTACCCGTCGGGCACACTCGGCGGCATGGACTTCGTGATCCGGCGGGCGACGGCCGAGGAGTACGACACCCTCGGCGAGATCACCGCGCAGGCCTATCTGCGCGACGGCCTCCTCGACTTCGGGGAGAGCGACTCCTACCTGGACGAGCTGCGCGACGTGGCCAAGCGGGCGGCGGCCGCCGAGGTGCTGGTCGCCGCGGCGGACGGCCGGGTGCTCGGCGGCGTGACCTTCGTGCCGTCCGGCGGCCCCATGGCGGACATCGCGCGCCCCGGCGAGGCCGAGATACGCATGCTCGCCGTCGCCCGCGAGGCACGCGGCCGCGGGGCCGGCGAGGCCCTCGTGCGGGCCTGCGTGGACCGCGCCCGGGCGGTGGCCGGGTGCACGGGCGTGGTGCTGTCGACCCAGACCGACATGCGCACCGCGCACCGCCTCTACGAACGGCTGGGCTTCGTCCGCACCCCCGCCCGCGACTGGAACCCGCTGCCGGAGCTGGACGACATCATGCTGCTCACCTACGAACTGACGCTCTGACACCGCCTCCGGCGCACCCCTGACGCGCCATCCGGACACAACATCTGGGGGTGCTGGCGAAGCCCGGCACAAGATGTATGCTCGTGCTCGCTGTCGCCGCAGGGGAATCCGGTGCGAATCCGGAACTGTCCCGCAACGGTGTACTTGTGTGCATCCGTACGTCTTCGCACGTGCGCGCACGCCGGTCCAGTCCGAGGACCTGCCGACAGTGCGCCCGGCCGTCCCGGTCCGGGTGCCATGACGTCCGGGCCTCGTGGAGTGGGCCGGTGGACGCGCGGCGCCGCGTGCGCCCGTGTGCTGCCCCCTGCCCTCCCTCCGCCGGGCCCCGTGCCGAGCGAGGGAGTGCTCCACGTGACCATCGCGCCAGCGGACCCGGCTTCAGCGAACCCGGTGACGGCTCCAGCCACCCCGGGGACCGCCACCCCCGGGTCCGGGGAACCCGACGGACCCGGTGCCGCCCTGCTGCGGACCCTGACCGCACTGACCGCCGACCTGCCGGACGCCGACCCCGGCCGGGTCGCCGCCGCCGCGCTGCGGGGCCGGTCCGCCCACGCCGACGAGGCCGAGCTGCGGGAGCTGGCCACCGAGGCGGCGGCCGGGCTGATCTCCGAGGACCCGGTCTACTCCCGGCTGGCCGCCCGGCTGCTGACCCTCGGCATCCGCGCCGAGGCCGCCTCCCAGGGCGTCGTCACCTTCACCGACTCGGTCGCCACCGGCCACCGCGAGGGCCTGATCGCCGACCGCACCGCCGCCTTCGTACGGCTGCACGGGGCCCGCCTGGACGCGCTGACCGACCCGGACGCCGACGACCGCTTCGGCTACTTCGGGCTGCGCACCCTGTACAGCCGCTACCTGCTCCGCCACCCGATCACCCGCAAGGCCGTCGAGACGCCCCAGCACTTCCTGCTGCGGGTCGCCGCCGGGCTCGCCGAGGACGACACGGTCCGCGCGGTGGACGAGGTCGCCGCCCTGTACGGCCTGATGAGCCGCCTGGACTACCTGCCCTCCTCCCCCACCCTCTTCAACTCCGGCACCCGGCACGCCCAGATGTCGTCCTGCTATCTCCTGGACTCCCCCAGGGACGAGCTGGACTCCCTCTACGACCGGCTCCACCAGGTCGCCCGCCTGTCCAAGCACGCCGGCGGCATCGGCATCGCCTACTCCCGCGTCCGCGCCCGGGGCTCGCTCATCCGCGGCACCAACGGGCACTCCAACGGCATCGTCCCGTTCCTGAAGACGCTGGACGCCTCGGTCGCCGCCGTGAACCAGGGCGGCCGGCGCAAGGGTGCCGCCGCGGTCTACCTGGAGACCTGGCACGCGGACGTCGAGGAGTTCCTGGAGCTGCGGGACAACACCGGCGAGGACGCCCGCCGTACGCACAACCTGAACCTCGCGCACTGGGTGCCGGACGAGTTCATGCGGCGGGTGGACGCCGACGGGACCTGGTCCCTGTTCTCCCCCGCCGACGTGCCGGAGCTGACCGACCTGTGGGGCGAGGAGTTCGACGCGGCCTACCGGCGGGCGGAGCAGGCGGGGCTCGCCCGCAAGACGCTGCCCGCCCGCGAGCTGTACGGCCGCATGATGCGCACCCTCGCGCAGACCGGCAACGGCTGGATGACCTTCAAGGACACCGCCAACCGCACCGCGAACCAGACCGCGACCCCCGGCCACGTCGTGCACTCCTCCAACCTCTGCACGGAGATCCTGGAGGTCACCGACGACGGGGAGACGGCGGTCTGCAACCTGGGCTCGGTCAACCTCGGCGCCTTCGCCGACCCCGTGAGCGGCGGCCTGGACTGGGAGCGTCTGGACGCCACCGTCCGCACCGCGGTCACCTTCCTGGACCGGGTCGTCGACATCAACTTCTACCCGACCGAGCAGGCGGCCCGCTCCAACGCCCGCTGGCGCCCGGTCGGCCTCGGCGCGATGGGCCTCCAGGACGTCTTCTTCCAGCTGCGGCTGCCCTTCGACTCCGCCGAGGCGAAGGCCCTGTCCACCCGTATCGCCGAGCGGATCATGCTCGCCGCGTACGAGACCTCCGCCGACCTGGCCGAGCGGAACGGCCCCGCGCCGGCCTGGGAGAAGACCCGTACCGCCCGGGGGGTGCTGCACCCGGACCACTACGACGTGGCACCCGCCTGGCCGGAGCGCTGGGCGGCGCTGCGCGAGCGCCTGGCCACGACCGGGCTGCGCAACTCCCTGCTCCTGGCCATCGCGCCGACCGCGACCATCGCCTCCATCGCCGGTGTCTACGAGTGCATCGAGCCGCAGGTGTCCAACCTGTTCAAGCGCGAGACGCTGTCCGGTGAGTTCCTCCAGGTCAACTCCTACCTGGTGGACGACCTCAAGCGGCTCGGCGTGTGGGACGCCCGCACCCGCGAGGCGCTGCGCGAGGCGAACGGCTCGGTGCAGGGCTTCTCCTGGATCCCCGAGGACGTGCGCGCGCTGTACCGCACCGCCTGGGAGATCCCGCAGCGCGGCCTGATCGACATGGCCGCCGCCCGCACCCCGTACCTCGACCAGGCCCAGTCGCTGAACCTGTTCCTGGAGACGCCGACCATCGGCAAGCTCTCCTCGATGTACGCGTACGCCTGGAAGCAGGGCCTGAAGACCACGTACTACCTGCGCTCGCGCCCGGCGACCCGGATCGCCCGCGCCGCGGCCCGAGCCACCGCCCCCGTCCCCGTGCAGGCCACCCCCGACCCCGAAGCGGTCGCCTGCTCCCTGGAAAACCCCGAGTCCTGCGAGGCCTGCCAGTAATGACCACCGAGACCCCCGCCCCCCCCCCCCCCCCCCCCCCCCCCCACCCCCCCCACCCCACCCCCCCCCCCCCCCCCCCCCCCCCCCCCCCCCCCCCCACCCCCCCCCCC
>NZ_JAIOJZ010000107.1 GCF_020404845.1 Streptomyces hyderabadensis
AGGTGGGGGAGTCGAGCCCGGCGGCACAGTGCATCAGGGTGCTCTTGCCGGAGCCCGAGGGCCCCATCACCGCGAGGAACGTGCCGTGCTCCACGGTCAGCGACACCTCGTCCAGGGCCCGGACGCCGCCCGGGTAGGTCCTGGCGACCCGGTCCAGCGCGATGGCGGGCGCCCGGCGCGCGGTGACGGCGGTGAGGGCGGCGGTGCTCATCGCCGCCCCCGCAGTCCGCGCACCACGAGGGCCCCGGCGGCGAGCACGGTGACCACGCCGCTGGCCAGGTGGAGCGGGGCGGCGGCGCCGGTGAAGGACAGGGCCATGTTGGCGACCGCGCTGAGCACCACCACGGCCCACAGCAGCGTGCGCAGGACGTCCCCGCGGGAGACGGCGCCCGGGCCGTCGCCGGGGGCGGGAGCGGCGGTCGGGACGGCCTGGGGCACGTCCAGGCGGTAGGGATCCTGCTGGTCCTGGCGATCCTGGTGCGGCATGGCTGCGGCCTCCGTCGGCGTCGGGCTCGGTGCCTTCGACGCTAGGGATCGAGACCCCCAGCGGCCGATCCCGTGGGCCGCCCGGTCCGGGGTACAGCAGGCTGTACCTTCCGGCTCCGCACCCGCCGCCGGCGCGTGCGGCGGCTTAGGGTCGGGGACGTACGGGGTTGGCCGTACGGCCGGAGGGAGACACGCGGATGACGGTCGTCGAGGGCACGTCCGTGCGGGAGACCGCCGTACGGACCGTGCGCGCCGCCGGCGCGGCCACGGGGCAGCTCGTCGGCGGACTCGGTACGGCGTTCCAGGCGCTGGGCGTGCTGCTGCTGGTGGCCGTGGCCGCCGTGACCGCGCCGGTCGGTGCGGGCCTGCTGCTCGCCCCCGCCGCGCTGCGCGCCCTGCACGCGCTGGCCCGCCGGGAACGCGGACGCCTCTCCCGCCGGGGCATCGACATCGTCCCGCCCGACCCGCCGCCCGTCCGGCTGCGGTCCGCGCTGGCCGACCCCACCACCCGGCGGGAGCTGAGCTGGCTGGTGCGGCACAGCACCCTGGGGCTGCTGCTGGGCCTGCTCGGTCTGCTGCTGCCGCTGTGCGCGGTCCGGGACACCACCTTCCCGCTGTGGTGGCGGCTGGGCCCGCCCGGGGACGCCACGACCACGTCCATCGGCATCGGCACCGCGCACACCTGGCTGGACGCGGTCGCGGCGGCCCTGCTGGGCGTCGGCTGGATCGCGATCGTCCTGGGCCTGGGCCCCGGCATGGCGCGCCTCCAGGCCGCCCCGGCCCGGCGGCTGCTCGCCGCGGGCCCGGACACGGACCTGTCGCTGCGGGTGGCGGAACTGACCGCCACCCGGGCCGCGGCGCTGGACGCGCACGCCACCGAGCTGCGCCGGATCGAACGGTCCCTGCACGACGGCGCGCAGAACCGGCTGGTGTCGGTGACGGTGCTGCTGGGCGCGGCCCGGCGGATGGCGGCGCGCGACCCGGCCGGGGCGGACGAGCTGCTGGAGCGGGCGCAGTCCGCCGCGGAGCAGGCGCTCGCGGAGCTGCGTGCGGTGGCGCGGGGCATCCTGCCGCCGGTCCTCGCCGACCGCGGCCTCTCGGGCGCGCTGTCGGGACTGGCGGCGGACTGCGCGGTGCCGTGCCGGGTCGAGGCCGACGTGCCGCAGCGGTGCGCGGCATCCGTCGAGGCGACGGCGTACTTCGTGGTGGCCGAGGCGCTCACCAACATCGCGAAGCACAGCGGCGCCGCCCACGCCTCGGTCACGGTCCGCGCCCGCGGGAACCGGCTGCGCCTGCTGGTCGAGGACGACGGCCGGGGCGGCGCCGACGAGGACGGCGGCTCGGGCCTGACCGGCATCCGCCGCCGCGTCGCCGCCCTGGACGGCACCCTCCGCCTGACCAGCCCGCCCGGCGGCCCCACCACCCTGGACGTGGACCTCCCCTGCGGCAGCTGACCCGCCGGGCCGGGGCCCGCATCGCTCACCAGCCGGTCGCCAGCAGGTGGTTGAGGAGCAGGGCCAGGGACGCCTGCGCCGTCAGCCAGGCGCGCGGGCGGGTCAGGAAGGCGCCGGCGGCGAGGAGCCACACGGCGAACGGGAGCCAGATGCGTTCCGTCTCCGCCTTGCTCATGCCGGACAGGTCAGCGGCCAGCAGAGCCAGCAGCCCGGCGGCCACGAGGAACGCCAGCCGGACCTCCTCGGCCCGCTCCCGCCCGGCTCCCCCGCCCCCGGCGCGCCGCCGGAGCAGTACGCTCCCGGCCCGCCGCAGGCCCGCCGCCGTCGCCAGGCCCGTGATGAGCACCGTGCAGGCGAGGTTGGCCCACACCCAGTACGCGTAGGGGCGGACCCCGGCCGCGCCCTCGTAGTACCGCTCGACCAGCAGGTGGTACGCCTGCCACCAGTCGAACCCGGCCGCCGTGAACGCCACCGGCACCACCGCCGCCCCCGCCAGCAGCGGCGCGAACAGCACCGGCCGCGCCCGCACCCCGCGCCGGCCGAGCAGCAGCACCGCCGCCGCGATCACCGCGAACAGCGTCAGGCCGTACGACAGGTAGCAGGTCAGCCCGAACAGCAGCCCCGAGCCCGCCGCCCACCCCAGCGGGCGCCCGGTGACCGCGAGGGCCAGCAGCGCCACCGCCCACGCGGCGACGGCCGCGAAGTACCCGTCGGCTGACGTGCCCACCCACACCGCCGCCGGGGCCAGGACCAGGAAGGGAGCCGCCCGCCGGGCGAGCCGTTCGCCGGCCAGGGCCCGCACCGTGACCAGCACCGCCACGCCCGCCGTCGTGCCCACGGTGATGGTCAGCGCCCCGGCCCAGCCCCCGCCGCCGAGCCCGATCCGGTCCAGCAGCACGTAGCCGAGCGTGGCGCCGGGCGGGTGACCGGCGACGTGGGCGGGCCAGTTGTCGGGGGAGTGGAGCAGGATGTGCCCGTTGAAGTCGCGCAGCGTCGCCGGGATGTCCTGCCAGCGGTCGACGACCGAGAGGTACTCCTGGCGGGTGGTGAGCCGCCCGGCGACGCCCCGTTCCCACCCGTCGACCAGGGCCAGCGACCAGGTCCAGGCCAGCGCCGTGCCCCAGACCGCGGCCGGCAGCGCGCGCCACGGCAGCCGGGCGGCGACGGACGGACCGTACGCCACCACCGCCGCCGCGACCGCGACGGCCGCCGGGGTGCCGGGCCCCAGGTGCGGGTCCCAGCGGCCCAGCAGCGGCGGCCAGCCGACGATCAGGTCGTCGTAGGTGTACACGTACCGGCCGACCAGCACGGCGGCCGTCACGAGCAGCACGGCGGCGGCCACGGGGTACAGGTCGCGGGGGACGGGGCGCGGGCGGGTCACGGTCACCCCGGCACCGTAGGCCGGGAGATCACGCGCGGGGCGGTGCGCACGGCGGACGTCAGCGTTTCGTCATGGGTCGCGGACCGTCCGGGGCGCCGGTCGCGGCCTACGGTCGGGCCATGCGCGACCTCTCGCCACGGCTTCCGTCCTCCCCACGGCTTCCGTCCTCCCCGGGTTTCTGGCGCAGCCCGCTGCGCGGGCCCTGGTTCACGTCGGTGCTCGGCACCGTCCTGCTCGTCGGCATCACGGTGCTGTTCGTGACGGGACTGGTGTCCTACGCCGCCTACAACCCCGGCCTGGACCCGGTCAACGACAAGACCCCGGACAAGGGGATCCTCGGCTTCTACCTCTTCGCCTGGCCGACCGACCCGGTCTGGCTGTACCGCCTCACACAGGGCGTGCACGTGACCCTGGGCCTGGTCCTGATCCCGGTGCTGCTGGCCAAGCTGTGGTCGGTGGTGCCCAGGCTGTTCACGCTGCCGCCGGTCCGCTCGCTCGCCCACGGGCTGGAGCGCATCTCGCTGCTGCTGCTGGTCGGGGGCGCGCTGTTCGAGTTCGTCACCGGGGTGCTCAACATCCAGCTGGAGTACCTGTTCCCCGGCTCCTTCTACCCGCTGCACTTCTACGGTGCCTGGGTCTTCTTCGCCGCGTTCGCCGTGCACGCCGTGCTGAAGACGCCGCGGGCGCTGCGCAACCTGCGGGCCATGCGCGAGGAGCGCGACGACCTGGTCGCCCCGCGGCCCGCCGCGCCCACCGTCACCCGGCGCGGGGCCCTGTGGTTCGTCGGGGGCGGCTCGCTGCTGATGTTCGCCACCAACGCCGGGCGCAGCTTCGACGGGCCGCTGCGGGCCACGGCCGTGCTCTCCCCGCACGGCGGGCCCGAGCCGGGCAACGGCCCGAACGGGTTCCAGATCAACAAGACGGCCGCCCACGTGGGCATCGACCCGGCCGAGACCCGCGAGGACACCTGGCGGCTCGTCGTCACGGGCCGCGCGGGAACCGTCCGGCTCAGCCGTGCCGAGCTGCTCGCCATGGAGCAGCACAGCGCGGCCCTGCCCATCGCCTGCGTCGAGGGCTGGTCGACGGCCGACCAGTGGTGGCGCGGGGTGCGGCTGCGGGACCTGGCCGCGCTCGTGGGCCACGAGGACGATCCGCCGGACGTGTTCGTCGAGTCCCTCCAGCGGCGCGGCGCCTTCCGCCGCGGCGCCCTGCGCGCCAACCAGGTGGCCGACCCGCGCTCCCTGCTCGCCCTGTACGTCAACGGCGAGGAGCTGAGCCCGGACCACGGTCACCCGGCGCGGATCATCGTGCCCGCCGCGCCCGGCGTGCTGAACACCAAGTGGGTGGCCCGGCTGACGTTCGGAGACCTGGGGTGAAGCGCGTGCGTGGAACGTACGGACTGCGAGTGACGCGGGCCGGGATCGGCAGCCCGTTCCAGATCCTCCTGCTCGGCTGCTCCTTCGCGCTCGCGGGCTACGCCGGCCTGCGGCTGCTCGCCGACGACTGGCTCGGCGTCGTCCTCTGGTTCGCGGGGGCGGCACTCCTGCACGACCTGGTCCTGCTGCCGCTGTACTCGCTGGCGGACCGGGTGCTCACCCGCGGGACGGCCACGGTGCACCGCCGGGAGCGGACCTCGTACGTCCGGTTCCCGGCGGCCTGCTCCGGGCTGCTCCTGCTGGTGTGGTTCCCGCTGGTCGGCGGGCGGGTCGACGCGAGCTACGCGGGGGTCACCGGGCTGTCGGCGGAGGGCTTCCTCACCCGCTGGCTGCTGATCACGGCGGTGCTGTTCGGCGGCTCGGCGCTGCTGCTCGCCGGGCGGCTGCTGCGCAGCGCGACGAAGCGGCGCTCCCCCGACGTCCACTGACCGGCGGTCCGCCAGCCGGCGGCGCCCGCGCGGCGCAGCAGGGCGCGGGTGCCGATCCGCGCCCACGGGAACGGGCTGCCGGCGGCGCGGGCGTGGGCGTCGTCGAGGTCGACGAGCTGCACGTGGGCGCGTTCGTCGACGTCGACCGGGGCCGTCTCGGCGAGCAGCAGGCCGCCGGGCGCGAGCAGGGCGGCGACCCGGCGGAGCAGGGCTCGGGGGTCGCCGCCGATGCCGACGTTGCCGTCCATGAGCAGGACGGTGTCCCAGCGTCCCTCGCCGGGCAGCGGCTCGAACACCGAGCGCCGCAGGGACGGCCCGCCGAGCCGTACGGTCCGGGCCACGGCGGCCTCGCTGACGTCGATGCCGAGGACGGTACGGCCCCGGGCGGCGAGTTCGGCGACCAGTCGGCCGGGGCCGCAGCCCACGTCGAGCACGGCGCCCTCGCAGCGGTCCAGCACCTCCAGGTCGACCGGGTCGGCCCGCGCGCACCAGCGCTCCACCTCCAGCGGCAGCAGCCAGCCGTCGGTGCGGCGCAGGAACAGCGGCCCGCGTCCCGACCGCAGGGCGGCGGCGTAGGGGTCGGAGGCCGACCAGGCGGGAGCGGGGGCCGGGGAGAGACGGGCGGCGCCCTTCACCGGCTCGCCCGCCGGTCCGCGGCCGGGGTGCAGGCCGCCAGCCGGGCGGCGAACCGGCCGTCCGGGGCCAGCGCGGCGACGGCGCGGGCGTCGGCGGCGGTGTCGACGTCGCGCAGGGGCGGCAGGTCGCGCACCCGCAGCCCCGCCGCCAGGAGCCGCTCGCGCTGCACCGCGCCCGTCACCGGCGTCGACATGGGCACGCCCCGCAGCAGGGCGGGCTCCGGCCGGGCCAGACCGAGCGCCCAGAAGCCGCCGTCCTCGGCCGGGCCGAAGTACGCGTCGCAGTCGCGGAAGTCCACGTCGAGCAGGTCCGGCGTCACCTGCGGGGTGTCCATCCCGATGAGCAGGGCGGGACCCGCGCACCCGGCGAAGGCGTCCGCGAGCCGTTCGTCGAGCCCGCCCGCGCCCTGGGGTACGACGTCGAAGCCGGGCGGCAGCCAGGGGCCGGGGCGGCCGTCGAGCACCAGGACCCGGCGCCGGGCGGGCGTCGCGGCCACGGCGCCCAGGGTGTCGGCGAGGGCCGCCTCGGCCAGCGCGGCCGCCTCGGCGGGGGTGAAGGGCGGGGTGAGCCGGGTCTTGACCCGGCCGGGACGCGGCTCCTTGGCGATGACGAGGAGGGTGGTCGTGGCGGTCACCGGGCGCCGCTCCGCTCACTGGTCCCCGCGGCACCGTCGCCCGGACGGGCGGCCGGCGGCTCGGCCAGCACGCGGCGCATGTCCCGTACCGCGTGCCAGGTGCCGCGCCAGGTCCCGGTCACCTTCGAGGCGCCGGTGCGGGGCAGGTAGGGGACGTCGTGCTCGGCGATCCGCCAGCCCGCGTCGGCGGCCCGCACCACCATCTGCAGCGGGTAGCCGCTGCGCCGGTCGGTGAGGCCGAGACCGAGCAGCGGCTCGCGGCGGGCGGCGCGCAGCGGACCGAGGTCGTGCAGGCGCAGTCCGGTGCGGCGGCGCAGCATCCGGGCCAGGGCGAGGTTGCCCGCGCGGGCGTGGGCGGGCCAGGCGCCCCTGCCCTGCGGTCGTCGGCGGCCGAGCACGAGGTCGGCGGTGCCGGCGCGGATCTCCCGGACGAACGGGGTCAGCAGGCCCGGGTCGAGAGAGGCGTCGCAGTCGCAGAAGCACACGACATCGGCGGTCGCGGCGCTCAGCCCGGCGTGGCAGGCGGCGCCGAAACCGCGGCGCGGCTCGGTCACGACGGTGGCGCCGAGCGAGCGGGCGAGGTCCGCCGAGCCGTCGGTGGAGCCGTTGTCGACGACGAGCGCACGCCAGCCGGCCGGGACGCGGGCCAGGACCCAGGGGAGGGCCCCGGCCTCGTTCAGGCAGGGGAGTACGACGTCGACGTCGGGAGCGGGCGAGGTGGTCACGGCGTTCACCCTACGAACGGAAACCGGGCAAATCGGTCTCCCGGTCCTTACGAAACACGGACGTCGGCAGCCCGCCCGCACGCGCCGGGCCCATCACCGAGCCCACGGTGCGACGCTGACCCCATGCACCAACACCCCGACGCCCCCGCGCCACGGCCCCACCCCCAGGACGAGCCCCTGCCCCCGATCGTGCCTTCTGCCCTGGGCGGGCCCGCGTCTTCGGGCGGGTCCCCGGTCCCGGGTGGGACCGCGTCTCCGGGTGGATCTCCGGTCCCGGGCGGTCTCCCGGCCCGGGGCGGGCCTCCGGTCCCGCTCCTCGGCGGGGCCTCGGCCGTGCCTGCGGCAGGATCCGCAGCCGTACGTGCCGTCGAAGCCGCCGCGGACGCGTCGCCAGGCGGATCCCCGGTCCCGGGTGGGTCTCTGACCTCGCACGAGCCCCCGGTCCCGTACCCCGGCGGGCCCTCGGCCCCGGGCGAGCCCTTGGTCCCGTCCTCCGGTGGGTGCCCGGCCGTCCCCGCGGACGCCCCTGCCGCCGGGCCCCCGGCCGTCCCTCTCGCCGCATCCCCGGTCACCCCGGTCGCCGGACCCGTGGTCGAACCCCTCGTTGCGCCCGCGCGGGTTCTCGTCGTGGAGGACGATCCCACCGTCGCGGAGGTCGTGGCCGGGTACCTCGATCGCGCCGGGTACCGCGTCGACCGGGCCGGTGACGGGCCCGCCGGGCTCGCGCGGGCCGCCGTGCACCGGCCCGACCTGGTGGTGCTCGACCTGATGCTGCCCGGCATGGACGGACTGGAGGTGTGCCGGCGGTTGCGCGAGCAGGGGCCGGTGCCGGTCATCATGCTGACCGCCCGGGGCGACGAGGACGACCGCGTCCTCGGCCTGGAGGTCGGCGCCGACGACTACGTCACCAAGCCGTTCAGCCCGCGGGAACTGGTGCTGCGGGTGGAGTCCGTCCTGCGCCGCACCCGCCCGGCCCCGGCCCCTGCGCCGCGACCGCCGTCCGCCGCCGGTCTCACCGCCGACCCGGCCGCCCGCAGGGCCACCAAGGACGGCGCCGAACTGGCCCTCACCCTGCGCGAGTTCGACCTGCTCGTCTTCTTCCTGCGCAACCCCGGGCGGGCGTTCGCCCGGGAGGAGCTGATGCGCGAGGTGTGGGGCTGGGACTTCGGCGACCTGTCCACCGTGACCGTGCACGTCCGGCGGCTGCGCGGCAAGGTCGAGGACGATCCGGCCCGGCCCCGCCTGATCCAGACGGTGTGGGGCGTGGGCTACCGCTTCGACCCGGCCGGCCGGGAGGCGGACTGACCGTGCACGCCACCCTCCTGATCGCCCTGTACGCCTTCGCGGGCGCCGCCGCCACCGGCCTGGTGGGCGCGGCCGTGCTGCGCCTGATCCGGCGCCGCTCGCTGACCGCCTCGCTCGCCGTGGTGGCGGCGGTCGCCGTCCTCGCCATGCTCTCCGGCACGCTGGCCGTCGCCTGGGCGATGTTCCTGTCCCCGCACGACCTGTCCGTCGTCACGACCGTCGTGGCGATGGCGGCGGTCGTGTCCCTGGCCACGGCGCTGCTGCTGGGCCGCTGGGTGGTCGCCCGCAGCCGCGAACTGGCGGCGGCGGCACGCTCGTTCGGCGACGACGGGGACTACGCCGCCCCCGCCACCCCGGCGACCGCCGAACTCGACGCGCTCAGCCGCGAGCTGGCGGCCACCAGCGCCCGGCTCGCCCGGTCCCGGGAGCGGGAGCGCGCCCTGGAGGCCTCCCGGCGCGAGCTGGTGGCCTGGATCTCGCACGACCTGCGTACCCCGCTGGCCGGACTGCGCGCCATGTCCGAGGCGCTGGAGGACGGGGTCGCCGCCGACCCCGACCGCTACCTGAGGCAGATCAGGGCCGAGGTGGAACGCCTCAACGACATGGTCGGCGACCTCTTCGAACTCTCCCGCATCCACGCCGGCACCCTCGTCCTCACCCCGGCCCGGATCTCCCTCTACGACCTGGTCGGCGACGCCCTCGCGGGCGTGGACCCGCTCGCGCGCCGGCACGGCGTACGGCTGGTCGGCGACGCGGTGCCGGCCCTGCCGGTCGAGGTGGACGGCAAGGAGATGAGCCGGGTCCTGGGCAACCTGCTGGTCAACGCGATCCGCCGGACCCCCGCCGACGGCACGGTCGCGGTCGCCGCCGAGCGGTCGGCCGACGGTGTGGTGGTCTCCGTGACCGACGGCTGCGGCGGCATCCCCGAGGAGGACCTGCCGCGGGTCTTCGACACCGGCTGGCGCGGCACCCACGCCCGTACGCCCCCGGCCGGGGCGGGCCTGGGCCTCGCCATCGTGCGCGGCATCGTCGAGGCCCACCGCGGCCGGGCCACGGTCCGCAACATCCCCGGCGGCTGCCGCTTCGAGGTGACCCTGCCGCCGGCCGAGGCCTGACCGGGGACGAGGCCCCGGGCGCCGAGTGGTCTCGAAGGCGAGGCTCGCCGATCCCACCACCCGGTCCCGCCTGCGTGCGGCCGGTCCCGGAGCCGGGGCCCTCGGCGGCTCACTCCCCCCGCAGGCCCGCCCGCGCGAACTCCCGCACGCCCTCGGCGAACCCCACCCGGGGACGCCAGCCCAGCTCGGCGCGCAGCCGCGCGGAGTCGGCGGTGATGTGGCGGACGTCGCCGAGGCGGTACTCGCCGGTGACCACGGGCTCGGGACCGCCGTACGCGGCGGCCAGGGCGACGGCCATCTCGCCCACCGTGTGCGGCTCGCCGCTGCCGGTGTTGTAGGCGGTGAGCGCGCCCTGCGGCGGCCCGGCGGCCCGAAGCGCCGCCACGTTCGCCGCGGCCACGTCCCGCACGTGCACGAAGTCCCGGCGCTGGCGGCCGTCCTCGAAGACGCGCGGGGCCTCACCGCGGGCCAGCGCGGAGCGGAAGAAGGAGGCGACACCGGCGTACGGGGTGTCGCGGGGCATCCGGGGGCCGTACACGTTGTGGTAGCGCAGCGACACCGCCGTCCCGCCGGTCGTCCTGGCCCAGGCGGCGGCCAGGTGCTCCTGCGCCAGTTTGGTCGTGGCGTACACGTTGCGCGGGTCGGCCGGGGCGTCCTCGCCGACCAGCCCCGGGGACAGGTCCGCGCCGCACCGCGGGCACAGCGGCTCGAACCGGCCCGCGTCCAGGTCGGCGACGGCCCGCGGCCCCGGCCGCACCACCCCGTGCCGGGGGCAGGCGTACCGGCCCTCCCCGTACACGACCATCGACCCGGCGAGCACCAGCCGCCGCACGCCCGCACCGGCCATCGCGGCGAGCAGGACCGCGGTGCCGAGGTCGTTGCGGGAGACGTACTCGGCCGCGTCGGCGACGCCGTTGCCGAGGCCGACCATCGCCGCCTGGTGGCACACGGCGTCCACCCCGGCCAGGGCCCGCCGCACCGCCGCCGGATCGCGCACGTCGGCGCCGGGGTCCTCGCGGACGTCGTAGCCGACCGGCTCGTGCCCCTGCTCCCGCAGGGCCTCCACCACGTGGGACCCGATGAAACCGGCGCTGCCGGTGACCAGTACGCGCATGCCCGACACGCTAGGCCCGCGGGGACGCCGCACCGGGCCCGCCGGCCGGCACGTCACGGGTCCGTAAGGAGCCGGCGGCTGGAGAGCCCTCACGACCGACCGGCGACTTTGCCATTCCTTTACAACCCACCCGCCCCCCGCCTCGTCTCTCCGTCCGACCCGCATCACCACCCCCCACGTGGTGCGCCGACGACGAGAGAGAGCGACCCGATGCGCCGAACCATCCTCACCGCCGTGGCCCTGGCCTGCACCGCCGTACTGGCGGGCACCGCCCCCCCGCTCTCCCACCACCCCACCCCCGCCCCCTCCGCCCCCCCCCCGGGCGCCCCCGGCCCCCCCGGCGCCCCGGGTGGCCCGAGCCCCCCGGAGCCCCCCCGCCGCGACCGGCGCGGGCTGCTCGCGGGCTGCGCCGTGTGGCTCGGGCTGGCCT
>NZ_JAIOJZ010000108.1 GCF_020404845.1 Streptomyces hyderabadensis
CCGCCCGCGCCGAACTCGCCCGCGTCCTGCGGCGGTTGCCGGACGGCGCGGTCGTCCTGCTCGACGGCCTGGTCGCCTGCGGGGTGCCGGAGGTGATCGTCCCGGCGGCCGAGCGGCTGCGCACGGCCGTCCTCGTCCACCTCCCGCTCGGTGACGAGACCGGCCTCGACCCCGCGGTGGCGGCCGACCTGGACGCCCGCGAGCGCGCGGTGCTGCGTGCCGTCCCGGCCGTCGTCGCCACCAGCGACTGGGCGGCGCGGCGCCTCGTCGCCCACCACGGCCTGGACCCCGGCCGGGTCCACGTCGCCGCTCCCGGCGCGGACATCGCGCCCCTCGCGCCCGGCACGGACGGGGTCTCCCGGCTGGTGTGCGTCGCCGCCGTCACTCCCCGCAAGGGCCAGCACCGGCTGGTGGAGGCGCTGGCGGCGGTGGCCGACCTGCCGTGGAGCTGCCTGTGCGTCGGCGGGCTCGGACAGGACCCGGAGTACGTCGACCGGCTGCGGTCGCTGATCGCGCGGCACGGCCTGGAGGAGCGGCTGCTCCTCGCCGGGCCGCGGTCCGGCGCGGAACTGGACGCCGCCTACGCCGGCGCCGACCTGATGGTGCTCACCTCGTACGCCGAGACGTACGGCATGGCGGTGACCGAGGCCCTCGCGCGCGGCATCCCGGTGCTGGCCACGGACGTCGGCGGCCTCCCGGAAGCGCTCGGACGCGCGCCGGACGGCGGAGTGCCCGGCATCCTCGTCCCGCCGGAGGATCCCGTCGCGCTCGCCGCGGAGCTGCGCGGCTGGTTCGGCGAGGCGGACGTACGACGCCGGCTGAAGGCCGCCGCCCGCGGTCGCCGCGCCGCCCTGAACGGCTGGGCGAGCACGGCCCAGAGCCTGGCCGGCGTACTGCACCGGCTGCCGGGCGACGGGGGGAGGGCGGCATGAACACGAAGAAGGGCAACGGGCCGTGCGCTCCCGGGGCGGACACCGGCCGGCACTCGCAGCCCGCCGCCGACCGGGGTACGGTCCGGCTCCGCGAGGCGCCGGTGGGCGAGCGGGCCGGCGAACCCCCGCGCTACGCACCCGAATGGCTGCGGCTGCGGGAGCCCGCGGACGCCGCCGCGCGGGCGCGGGACCTGCTCGACCCCTTGCGGATCAGGCTCGCCGACCTGCCGGGGCGGGCGGACGGTCTGGTCGTGCACGACGTGGGCTGCGGCACCGGTTCGATGGGACGCTGGCTCGCCCCGCTGCTCGACGGCGCCCAGCACTGGGTGCTGCACGACCGGGACCCCTACCTGCTGCACTTCGCGGCCGTCGCCGCCCCGCGCACCGCCGCCGACGGCAGCCGGGTCACCGTCGAGACCCGGCGCGGGGACCTCGCCCGCCTCACCCCGGACGCCCTGGGCGGCGCCGCGCTGGTGACCGCGTCCGCGCTGCTCGACGTCCTCACCGCCGAGCAGGTCGGCAGACTCGCCGCCGTCTGCGCCGCGGCCGGCTGCCCGGCGCTGCTGACCCTGTCCGTCGCCGGACGCGTCGGCCTCACCCCGGCACACCCGCTGGACGCCGAGATCACCGAGGCCTTCAACGACCACCAGCGGCGCACCGGCATGCTCGGTCCGGACGCGGTGGACGCCGCCGCCGAGGCCTTCGCCGGGCACGGCGCCACCGTACGCGCGCACCCCAGCCCCTGGCGGCTGGGCCCGGAGGAGGCCGGACTCACCGCCCAGTGGCTGCGGGGCTGGGTCGGTGCGGCCGTCGAACAGCGCCCGGACCTGCGGGAGCGGGCCGACCGGTACCTGGACGAGCGCCTCGCGGCCTGCGCCGCCGGAGAGTTGCGCGTCGTCGTCCACCACACCGACCTGCTGGCGCTGTGCCGGCCGACGGGCGGGGCCAAGTGACCGCACCGACGCTGCCGACGGCACCGGCCGCACCGGCCCGGGACCGGCCGGCAACACCCCGGCCGGACACCGCCGTCGGCGCCCCGGCTGCCCGCCGCCGCGCCCTGCGCGCCCACCTCGGCACGCTCGTCGGCACCGCCGTCCTCGCCGTGCTCCTGTGGCGGCTGGGGACCGGCGCCCTCCTGGACGGGCTGCGCCGGATCGACGGGCCCGCGGTGCTGGCGGCACTGGGGATCGGGCTGGTCACCACGGTGTTCAGTGCCTGGCGCTGGGCCCTGGTGGCCCGGGGACTGCGCATCCGGCTGCCGCTCGCGGCGGCCGTCGCCGACTACTACCGCGCCCTGTTCCTCAACGCGGCCCTGCCCGGCGGCGTCCTCGGCGACGTGCACCGCGCGGTGCGGCACGGGCGCAGCGCCGGGGACCTGGGGCGCGGCGTGCGGGCCGTCGTCCTCGAACGGGCCGCCGGGCAGGTCGCGCTGGCCGGTGCCGGGGCCGCCGTACTGCTCACCATGCCCTCCCCGGTGCTCGCCGAGGCCCGGCGGATCGCACCGCCCGCGGCGCTGGCCCTGCTCGGCGCGCTCGCCGTGGTCCTCGCCCTGCGCCCGAACCGGGCGCCCGTACGCCGGGGGCGGGCCCTGCGGGCGGTGCTCGGCGAGGCCCGGGCCGGGCTGCTGTCCCGGCGCAGCCTGCCCGGCGTCGCCCTCTCCTCCGTCGTCGTGCTGGCCGGGCACCTCACCCTGTTCGTGCTCGCCGCCCGGGTGGCCGGCAGCACGGCCTCGGTCGCCGCGCTCACTCCGCTGGCCGTGCTGGCGCTGCTCGCCATGGGGCTGCCGCTCAACGTCGGCGGCTGGGGGCCCCGGGAGGGCGTCACCGCCTGGGCGTTCGGCGCGGCGGGGCTCGGCGCGGACACCGGGCTCGGCGTGGCGGTGGTGTACGGAGTGCTCGGTCTCGCGGCGAGCCTGCCCGGCGCCGTCGTCCTCGTCGTACGCCGGCCCGGTGCGCGTTATGCGCGCTCGCCGTCGGAGCCGTCGGAGCCGTCGGAGTCGTTAGAGCCGTCCGAGGCGTCGGAAGCGGTCACCGTCGCCGCCGTCAGCAGCGCGAAGTGTTCCCCGAAGGAATCCGCCAGGCTCGCCAGCAGTTCCTTCCCCTTTTCCGCCGATCCCAGTGAAGGACGCCCGATGACACCGGAATCGGTATAGGCGGACATACCGAGGGAGAGCAGATGACGCCGGTCGTCCGCGACGAAATCGGCGGCCTCGTAACCGGGCCGGACCAATTCGGGGTGCGTGTGCAGAAGAATGGAGGTCTCGATTTCCCCCGCGTGCATGTCGGTGAGCAGCGAGGTGGTCACCCCGGCCCGCCCTCGTGCCGCTTCCCAGTCCTCCGCGGCCGGGAACAGCGCCATCCGCTCACCGCGTGCGGAGGATTCCTGGACGACGTTGCCCAAGACGTAGTTGCCGCCGTGCCCGTTGACCACGACCAGGGCCCCGACACCCGAGCGGCGCAGGGAGTCCGCTATGTCCCGCACCACCGCGTGCAGGGTCACGGCGGAGATGCTGACGGTCCCGGGCCAGGCCGCGTGCTCGTGCGAGCACCCGAAGGTCACCGGCGGCAGCAGGCGCACCGGATACGCGTCGGCCACCGCCCGGGCGACGGCGCAGGCGACGAGGATGTCGGTCGCCAGCGGCAGGTGCGGGCCGTGCTGCTCGAAACTCCCGACCGGCAGCACCGCGACCGCACAACCGCGTTCGCGCACCTCGTCGCTCGTGTCCGCCGGCACCAGTGAGACATCCATTCCCGCACGGCCTTTCATCTCGGTTGAGCAACCTGTTGAGGAACGCGAGAATCATGACAGAAAAAATCGGTGTACTCGGCAAGAAGGCGTCGCAGCGGTCACAGCGGCCGCAACGCACGGACGTGGAACGCGTGGTGGTCACACCCCTTCCCACCGTGTACGGGGAATTCCGGGCCTTCGGCTATTTCGACCACGAACGCGGCGACGAGCAAGTGGCCCTGGTGCACGGGGACCCGGGTGCCGAGGGCGTGCTCACCCGGCTCCACTCGGAGTGCCTGACCGGGGACGCCTTCGGCTCCCAGCACTGCGAGTGCGGCGCCCAACTCGCCTCCGCGCTGCGGCAGGTGGCCGACGCGGGCGGCGGGATCGTGGTCTACCTGCGCGGCCACGAGGGGCGCGGCATCGGTCTGCTGGCCAAGCTGCGCGCGATGGCGTTGCAGGCGGAGGGCCTGGACACGGTGGAGGCGAACCTCGCCCTCGGCCTGCCCGTGGACGCCCGGGACTACGGCGTCGCCGCCCGGATCCTGGACGACCTCGGGGTGCGGTCCGTGCGGCTGATGTCCAACAACCCGCGCAAACGGGAGGCGTTGGTGCGGCACGGCATCCAGGTCGCCGAGCAGGTGCCGCTGCTGATACCGCCGTGCGAGTCCAACCTCACCTACCTGCGCACCAAGCGGGAACGGCTCGACCATCACCTGCCCCACCTGGACGCCGTGGCGCACCTGACGTCCTGACCGTGCGGGGCGCGCCCCGCGGGCCGCCCGGATCAGTCCGCGAGGGCCTCGTGCACGAGCCGCTTCAGGTCCGGGTAGACCGCGTGCGAGGACCTCGGCCGCACCTGGGTCATGAACTGCACCGTCAGATCACGGCCCGGGTCGACCCAGAAGGTGGTCGTCGCCACTCCGCTCCAGCCGTACGTGCCCGCCCCGGAGGGCGACCGGGTGCGGCTCGGGTCGGTCACCACGGAGACGCCGAGGCCGAAGCCGACGCCGTCGTTGCCGGGCTGGTCGTGCGCCGGACGGCTGCCGAAGGAACGCAGGTCGGCGCCGTCCGGGAGGTGGTTGCGGGTCATGAGGTCCACCGTCGCCGGGGCGAGCAGCCGGACCCCGTCGAGTTCACCGCGGCGCCGCAGCAGTTCCGCGAAGCGGTGCACGTCGTACGCGGACGAGACCAGGCCGCCGCTGCCCGACAGGAACCGCGGCCGCCCCCGCAGCGGCAGCCCCTCCACCGGCGCGATGCCGCCGTCCGCCGTCTCGCCGTACAGCTCGGCCAGGCGGTCCGCCTGCGCGTCGGTGACGTGGAAGCCGGTGTCCGTCATGCCGAGGGGACCGAGGATCCGGTCCGAGAAGTACACGTCGAGCGGCTGCCCGGACACCACTTCCACCAGCCGCCCCAGTACGTTGCTGGCCACCGAGTAGTTCCACTCGGTGCCCGGGTCGAACTGGAGGGGCAGGCTCGCGTACAGGTCGACCGTCTCGGCCAGCCCCGCACCCGGCCGCACCGAGGACTCCACGCCCGCCGCCCGGTACAGCGCGTCGACGGGATGGGCGTGGTAGAAGCCGAACGTCAGCCCCGCGGTGTGGGTCATCAGGTGCCGGACGCGGACCGGACCGGTGGCCGGCCGGGTGACGACGTCGTCCCCGGTCCCCCTGACGTACACCCGGGGCTCGGCGAAGGCCGGCAGGTGGCGGTCCACCGGGTCGTCCAGCGACAGCCGGCCCTCCTCCACCAGCATCAGCACGGCCACGGACGTGACCGGCTTGGTCATGGAGTAGATCCGCCACAGCGTGTCCGCCGTGACGGGGAGCCCGGCCGCGACGTCCCGCAGTCCGTGCACCGTCAGATGGGCGACGCGGCCGCCGCGCGCGACGGCCACCAGGAACCCGGGCAGCCTTCCCTCGTCGACCTGCCGGGCGAAGTGCAGGTCGAGCCGGTCGAGCGCCCCCGGGTCGAGCCCGGCCGCATCCGCGTCGGCCTCCTGTCGCAGGGGTGGTATCGCCATCGCTCTCCTTGATCGCTCGTCGGACGGGTCCGGCATACCCCGCGCGGTCCCCGTCGGAACTCACGGTCGTCCGAGTTCCGCGGTGCGCGCCTCCAATGCGCGGACCACCGCCACCATGTCCTCGCCCCCGTGCCCCAGGGACACCGTCTCCTCGAACAGGGCGTGGGCGGCGTCGAGGAGGGGGGAGGCGAGGCCGGCGGCGCGGGCCGCCTCGGCGATCAGGCGGTTGTTCTTCAGCACGTCCGACGCCGCCGCCTGCGCCGTGAAGTCGCCGGTCAGCAGCTTGGGGGCCTTCATCCGGGAGACGGCGCTGGCCATCGGGCCGGCGTCGAGGACGTCGAGGAACCGGCGCCGGTCCAGGCCGTGCCGCTCGGCGAAGTGGAACGCCTCGGTCAGGCCGGTGACCAGGGTGATCAGGAAGAGGTTCACGGCCAGCTTGGTCAGCAGCGCGTTCGGTGCCGCACCGCAGACGAAGGTCTCCCGGCACAGCGGGGCCAGCACCGGTCGCACCCGCGCCACGGCGCTGTCCTCCCCGGCGAGCATCGCCACCAGCCCGCCGGTCTCCGCCGGGACCCGCGAGCCGGACACCGGCGCCTCCACGTACCGCCCGCCCGCAGCCCGGACGTCGGCCTCCAGACCGTGCGAGTACCCGGGCGAGGTGGTGCCCATGTGGACGACCGTGTGCCCGGCGACCCGGGCGGCGAACTCCGGGGTGCCGCGGGCCAGCACGGCGTCGATCGCCGGGCCGTCGGCCAGCATCAGGATCACCGTCTCCGCCCGGTCGAAGACCTCGGCGGGGCCGTCCGCCACCCGGGCCCCCGCGGCGCGCAGCGGAGCGGCGCGGGCGGGGGTGCGGTTGTGCACCACGAGGGGGGTGCCCGCGTGGGCCAGGCGCAGTGCCATCGGCTGACCCATGATGCCGAGACCGATGAAGCCGACGAGCCGCATGACGCACCGTCCGTACGAGAGGCGCGCCCGCCTGCAGGCGCGCCGGGAGAAGACCGGAAGAGGAATGAAGAGCCGGGCTATGACGGCCGTCATAGTAGCCCGGATCATGACAGCTGTCATAGGGTCGGTGCGGCACACGACGGCACGGCGAGGGAGCGGCGATGGCAGGGTCCGGGCGGGGGCCGCGGGAGCGGATGGTCTTCAGCGCCGCCCAGCTCATCCGGCGCCACGGTGTGGACGCCACCGGCATGCGGGACGTCGCCGCCCACGCCGGGGCGCCCCGGGGGTCGCTCCAGCACTACTTCCCGGGCGGCAAGGACCAGCTCGTCGGTGAGGCCCTGCAGTGGGCCGGGCGGTACGCGGCCGCCCGTGTCGCACGCTTCCTGGGGGACATGGACCGTCCGACGCCGAGCGGGCTGTTCGCGGCGATGGTGCGGCAGTGGACCGACGAGTACGAGACGCAGGGCTTCGCCGCGGGCTGCCCCGTGGCGGCGGCGACGGTGGACTGCGCCGAGAGTTCCGAAACCACCCGGAGGGCGGCCGCCGACGCCTTCGCCGCCTGGACGCGGCCGGTCGCCGAGGCACTCGTCGGCATGGGCGTGCCCGCGGAGCGGTCCGGGCCGCTGGCCACCTTGATGATCAGCTCCCTCGAAGGGGCGATCCTGATGGCCCGGGCCGAACGCGATGTGCGGGCCCTGACGACCGTCGCCCGCGAGCTGGGCCCGCTCCTGGACGCCGCCGTGCCCGGGGCCTGATCCGCGGCGCGCCGCTCACTGGCGGCTGACCGTGCGGGTCAGGCCGGTGATCACCGTCGTGGCCAGGATCCAGCCCGTGACGATCAGGACGTAGGACAGCGTCTGGTACCAGCCCTGGGGCGAGAAGGCGTTCTCCTGGCCGAAGGAGATCACCGGCAGCAGCAGGTCGAGCGTGTAGAAGACCGGGTCGAAGCCGGGGGCCTCCTCCGGCTTGAGCGGCGGCGGATGGTGCAGCCCGTACGCGACCGAGCCGACCGCCAGCAGCGACAGCAGCCAGCCGCCCGCGCGCAGCGGCCGGAAGCCGTACCCGACCGCGACGTCCTGGAGGTGCCCCCACAGGCGGCCGTACCAGGGCAGGGTGCGCCGGCGCCGCCGCTGCTTGGCGAGCTGCACCAGGCGGGCCGCGTCGTCGTCACCGATCCGCCGGTAGGCGGCGGTCAACTGCTCATAGGTGAAGGGGAGGTAGCTGTCGCCCTTCTCCAGCATCGGCAGCCGCCGCTCGGCGGGTTCGTGCGGGATGAGCGACGTGTACGTGAGGTCGTTGAGCTGGACCCGGTCCGGCACCACCTCCGGCTGCAGGAACAGCACGTCCACCTGGGCGCGGCGCAGATTGAGCGCACCCTGCACCGCCGGGCCCTCCCGCAGCCAGAGTTCGCCGATCGCGCAACTGCTGGCGCGCAGCGCGGTGTCCCCGGCGTTGGCCAGCCGGGCGTGCGACAGGTCGAGCCGGCCGGGTATCCGGGCACCGCGCAGCTCCAGCCGGCCCCGGACGTCCGCGCGCCGCAGCAGCACGTCGGCCTCGGCGGCGAGCGTCTCGGCCTGGACGGCGCTGCCGCCCGGCCGGTGCAGCACGGCGTCGTTGAGGTTGACCGTGCCGGCCACCCGGGCGCCGGTGAGCCGGACCTCGCCGCCCGCGCGCAGCCCCGGCGCCCACAGGTCGGCGCCCAGCACCGCCTGGTTGAGCTGGAGCACCGGCCACTCGGTGTCCGGCGTCTCGATGCGGGTGCTCTCCAGGTACAGGCTGCCGGTGACCTCCGCCCCCGCGAGCCGCACCGTATCGCTGAACCGGGCCCGGGTCAGCCGCAGTACGCCCTCCACCCGGACCGCGTGCGAGATCAGCCCGGGCAGCACGGACTCGCTCAGGTTCAGCTCGCGCAGCCGGGCCCCGTAGAACCTCGGTGCCTCGTCGAAGTGGCAGTGCCGCAGCCGCACGGGGTGGTCGACCGTCGCGTACTGCAGGTCCAGCCGTCCGGTGACGCGGGCGCCGGCCAGGCTCAGCGCGGCGACCCGGCCGTCCTCCCGGGGGCCGTCCAGGAGCAGGGAGCGCAGCACGCTCGCGCGCACGGTCCGCTCGGGGCCCCAGGTGCCGCCCTCGGCGGGGTCGTCGAAGTTCGCGGCGGAGGAGTCCGCGGCGGCGGAGCCCGCGGTGCGGAAGTCCACGTCGGTGCCCGAGGCGAACGCCCGCCAAAGACGCGACTCGGCCGGTGTCAGGTCGTTGATCTCCATCAGGGAGGGACTCTGACCCGAACCGGCCGATCACGTCAACGCGCTTTCCGGACCGCCCACTTCCAGGGCGGCCGTGCCCGGGCGGCTACTTCTTGGCCGACTCCACGGCGTGCCCGCCGAACTGGTTGCGCAGCGCGGCGACCATCTTCATCTGCGGCGAGTCCTCCTGCCGGGACGCGAACCGCGCGAAGAGGGAGGCCGTGATCGCGGGCAGCGGCACCGCGTTGTCGATGGCCGCCTCCACGGTCCAGCGGCCCTCGCCGGAGTCCTCCGCGTACCCGCGCAGCTTCTCCAGGTGGTGGTCCTCGTCGAGGGCGTTGACCGCCAGGTCCAGGAGCCAGGAGCGGATGACGGTGCCCTCCTGCCAGGAGCGGAAGACCTCGCGGACGTTGTCCACGGAGTCGACCTTCTCCAGCAGCTCCCAGCCCTCGGCGTAGGCCTGCATCATGGCGTACTCGATGCCGTTGTGGACCATCTTGGCGAAGTGCCCGGCACCGACCCGGCCCGCGTGGACGTAGCCGTAGGGACCGTCCGGCTTGAGCGCGTCGAAGACCGGCTTGAGGTCGTCGACGGTCTCCTTGTCGCCGCCGACCATCAGGGCGTAGCCGTTCTTCAGCCCCCATACGCCGCCGGACACACCGGCGTCGACGAAGTTGATGCCGCGCTTGCCCAGCTCCTCGGCGTGCTTCTCGTCGTCCGTCCAGCGGGAGTTGCCGCCGTCGATGACCGTGTCGCCGGGCTTGAGCAGCGTCGCGAGCTGGTCAATGACGTGCTGGGTGGCGCCGCCGGCCGGCACCATCACCCAGACCGCGCGCGGCCGCTCCAACTGGTCGACCAGCTCGACCAGGCTGTCGACGTCGGCCCGCTCGGGGTTGGTGTCGTATCCGACGACGGTGTGGCCGGCGTTGCGCAGCCGCTCGCGCATGTTGCCGCCCATCTTGCCGAGACCAACAAGACCGATCTGCATGTCAGTGCACTTCCTTCAGTTCACGGTAGGCGGCCACCAGCGCGGCCGTGGACGGATCGAGGCCGGGCACGTCCGCGCCCTCGGTGAGGGCCGGTTCGACGCGCTTGGCGAGCACCTTGCCGAGTTCGACGCCCCACTGGTCGAAGGAGTCGATGTTCCAGATCGCGCCCTGGACGAACACCTTGTGCTCGTAGAGGGCGATGAGCTGGCCGAGGACGGAGGGGGTCAGCTCGGCGGCCAGGACGGTCGTGGTGGGGTGGTTGCCGCGGAAGGTCTTGTGCGGGACCAGCTCCTCGGGCACCCCTTCGGCGCGTACCTCGTCCGGGGTCTTGCCGAAGGCGAGTGCCTGGGTCTGGGCGAAGAAGTTGGCCATCAGCAGGTCGTGCTGGGCCTTGAGTCCGTCGCTCAGTTCGGCCACGGGCCGGGCGAAGCCGATGAAGTCCGCCGGGATCAGCTTGGTGCCCTGGTGGATCAGCTGGTAGTAGGCGTGCTGCCCGTTGGTGCCCGGCGTGCCCCACACCACCGGCCCCGTCTGCCACTGCACGGGATTGCCCTCGCGGTCGACGGACTTGCCGTTGGACTCCATGTCCAGCTGCTGGAGGTACGCGGTGAACTTCGACAGGTAGTGCGAGTACGGCAGCACCGCGTGCGACTGCGCGTCCAGGAAGTCGCCGTACCAGACGCCCAGCAGACCGAGGATCAGCGGCGCGTTGGCCGGGGCCTCGGCGT
>NZ_JAIOJZ010000109.1 GCF_020404845.1 Streptomyces hyderabadensis
CCTGCCCACCTACGCCTTCCAGCGCCGGCACTACTGGTTCGTCCAGGAGCCCGATCACGGCGACGCCGCCGCGCTGGGACTGGATGCGGTGGAGCACCCGCTGCTCGGCGCCGCCGTGCCGCTGGCGGAGACGGACGGTGCCGTGCTCACCGGGCGTCTGTCGACGGCCGCCCAGCCGTGGCTGGCCGACCACCAGGTGCTGGGGGCCGCCCTCTTCCCGCCCGCCGGATTCGCCGAACTGGCCGCCTACGCGGCAGCGGAGACGGGCTGCGTCCGCGTGGCGGGGCTGGAACTGTCCGCGCCGCTGCTCGTGCCGGAGGGCGAGGCGGTCCGGCTCCAGCTCACCGTCGGCTCCCCGGACGACGCGGGCCGCCGAAGCATCGCCGTCCATTCGTGGACCGAGGACCGCGGCTGGCTCCAGCACGCGGCCGGCGACCTCGACGCGGTCGTGGTGGCGCCGGAGCCGTTCGCCTGGCCGCCGGTCGGCGCACGTGAGGTCCAGGTCGCCGACGTCCCCGGAGTGCGGACGGCCTGGCGGTCCGGCGAGGAGCTGTACGCCGAGGTCGTACTGCCCGAGGAGTACGGGGAGCCCGACGGGTACGGGATGCACCCGGCGCTGCTCGCCGTGGCGACGCGGCTGGCGGGTCTCGACCGTACGGACAACGTGCAGCCCGTCACCTGGGGCGGCCTGACGGTGCACGGCCCGGCCGGACGGGAGGTCAGGTTCCGGGTGCGTCCCGGCACCGGTGACGGTGGGGGCCGTACTCCCGCCGTCACGGCGACGGACCCGTCGGGCCGTCCCGTGCTGACGGTCGCCGAACTGGGTCTGCGGCCGGTGTCGGCGACGGCCTACGCCACCGCCCTCGCGCCGGACGCCCTGCTGCGGGTCGAATGGCGCGCCGAACCCGGCGCCGCGCTGGTCGCCCCGGTCGTACTCGGACCCGAGGGCGACCTGGACGCCCTGGACGTGCCCGTGCCCCCGCTGGTGCTGTACCGGTGCCCCGAGACGGACGCGGACGAGGCGACGCGGACGACGCTCGCGCTGGTCCGGCGCTGGCTGGCGGACCCCCGGTGCGCCGGGAGCAGGTTGATGTTCGCCACCCGGAACGCCGTACGGGTCGACGCCGAGCGCGTGGACCCGGGGCAGGCCGGAGTCTGGGGGCTGATCAGGGCGGCCGAAGCCGAGCACCCCGGCCGGTTCGCGCTCGTGGACCTCGACGAGGACGCCGAAGCGCTGGTGCCCGCGGAGCAGTCCGAGTCCGCCGTACGGGCCGGTGAGGTCCACCGGCCCGGGCTCGCCCGGGTGCCGGCCGCAGCCACCGCCGCGTCCCCGCTGCGGAAGGGCGGTACCGTCCTGCTCACCGGTGAGCGTGCCGTCGGCGAGCTGTTGGCCGGGCACCTCGCCGAGGCCCACGGTGTCACGCCGGTCTTCGCCACCCCGGAGAACGTCGCCGACCTGGTGGCCGGGTGCGAGGATCTGACGGCCGTCGTCCATGTCGTTCCGCACCGGGGCGACGGGCCGGTCGCCGCGGTCGAACCGGGGCGGCACCCGCTCGCGCCCCTCGACGAGGTCCGGGAGCTGGACCGGCTCACCCGTGCCCGCGACGTGGACGCCTTCGTCGTACTGACCTCCTCCGCCGGGCTGCTGCACGGCGCGGGACTCGCCGTGACCGCCGCCGTCGCCGGGGCCCTCGACGCCCTGGTGGCGAACCGGGCCGCCGAGGGACTGCCCGGACTCTGCCTCGCCTACGGGCCCTGGGCGGCCGACGCCGATCCCGCCCACGCGGACCGGATGGCCCGTCTCGGCGTGCCGGCGCTGTCGGCCGAGGAGGGACTGCGGCTCTTCGACCGGGCCCTCGGCGGCTCCGAGGGCTCGCTGGCCCTGCTGCGGATCGACCCGGAGGCCGTGCGGGCCCAGGGCAGTGCTGCGCCCGCCCTGCTGCGCCGACTGGTCCCGGCCCTGGAGAACAGGTCCGACGGTGTCGCGCTGGCCGCCCGGCTGGCCGGACGGTCCGCCGAGGAACGCGGCCGACTGCTGCTGGACGTGGTGCGGGGCGAGGCCGCCGCCGTGCTCGGCCACGCCTCCGGACAGGCCGTCGACGCCGACCGCGCCTTCCAGGAACTCGGGTTCGACTCGCTGGCGGCGGTCGAGTTCCGCAGGCGGCTCGGCGCGGTCAGCGGCGTCCAGTTGCCCGCCACCCTGGTCTTCGACCACCCGACCTCCCGTGCTGCCGCCGCCTACTTGGACGGCGTCCTGACGTCGGACGACGACGGAGCGGTCCGGCCGGTGCTCGCCGAACTCGACCGGCTCGCCGAGGCGCTGTCCGGACTCGCCGCCGGCCACGAGGAACGGACGGCGGTCACCGCCAGGCTGGAGGCCCTGCTGCGGGGCTGGCGCGACGCGGGCGATCCCGACGCCGCGCCGCCCGCCGACCGGACCGACTACGCGGACGCCTCCGACGACGAACTGTTCCGCCTGCTCGACAACGCGCTCGGTGACTGAGCGATCCATGCCCGCGACCGAACCCCGTGAGGTGACGATGGCCACCGAGGACCGACTCCGCGACTACCTCAAGCGCGCCACCGCTGACCTGCAGCAGTCCAAGCAGCGGGTGCGCGAGCTGGAGGACCGGCGCCACGAACCCGTTGCGATCACCGCGATGAGCTGCCGCTTCCCCGGCGAGGTCGGCTCTCCCGAGGACCTGTGGGAGCTGGTGGCGGCCGGCGACGACGGGATCAGCTTCTTCCCGGAGAACCGCGGCTGGCCGGTCGCCGAGATCTACGACCCCGAACCCGGCGCCCCCGGCCGCAGCTACACCCGCGAGGGCGGGTTCCTGCACGGGGCGGGCGACTTCGACGCCGACTTCTTCCGGATCAGCCCGCGCGAGGCCCGGGACACCGACCCGCAGCAGCGGCTGCTCCTGGAACTCGCCTGGGAGGCCCTGGAACGCGCGCGGATCGACCCCCTCTCCCTCAAGGGCACCCGGACCGGGGTGTACGCGGGCGTCGTCTACCACGACTATCCCGGAGGCGGCGGCACGGGCTCGCTGGCGAGCGTCGCGTCCGGCCGCATCGCCTACACGCTCGGCCTGGAGGGCCCCGCCGTCACCGTGGACACCGCGTGCTCCTCGTCGCTGGTGTCGCTGCACCTCGCCGCACAGGCACTGCGGGCTGGCGACTGCGACCTCGCGCTGGCCGGCGGTGTCACCGTCATGGCGACACCGGACGCCTTCATCGGCTTCAGCCAGGACCGCGGCCTGGCCCCCGACGGGCGGTGCAAGTCCTTCGCCGCGGCGGCCGACGGCACCGGCTGGGGCGAGGGCGCCGGTCTGCTGGTCTTGGAACGGCTGTCGGACGCCCGGCGCGGCGGCCGCCGAATCCTCGCCGTGGTGCGTGGCTCGGCCGTCAACCAGGACGGCGCCTCCAACGGGCTGACCGCCCCCAACGGGCCCGCCCAGCAGCGGGTGATCAGGCAGGCTCTCGCCGACGCCCAGCTCGACCCGCGGGACGTCGACGCCGTCGAGGGGCACGGCACCGGCACCACCCTCGGCGACCCCATCGAGGCCCAGGCCCTGCTGGCGACCTACGGCAAGGACCGCCCCGCCGACCGCCCGCTGTGGCTGGGTTCGGTCAAGTCGAACATCGGGCACGCCCAGGCCGCCTCCGGTGTCAGCGGTGTCATCAAGACCGTGATGGCGATGCGCGCCCGGACCCTGCCCAAGACCCTGCACGTCGACGAGCCGACGCCCAACGTCGACTGGTCGGGCGGCGGGATCCGGCTGCTGACCGAGGCACGGGAGTGGACCGCCGAGGGCCGTCCTCGCCGGGCCGGGGTGTCGTCGTTCGGGCTGAGCGGAACCAACGCGCACGTGATCCTGGAGGAGGCCCCGTCCGCACCCGAGCAGACCGCCCGCACCGGTACCGGCCCGGCCGTCGTGCCCTGGACGGTGTCGGGCCGTGGAGAGGCGGCGCTGCGGACCCAGGCCGCGCGTCTGGCGGCCTTCCTCACCGCGCAGGGAGCGGAGACCGCGCCCGCGGACGTCGGTCTGTCCCTGGCGACGACCCGTGCCGCGCTGGAACACCGTGCCGTCGTCCACGGCACCGACCGGGACGAACTGATGCGCGGCCTGCGGGCATTGGCCGACGGAACGGCGACCGCCACGGTGATGTCGGGGACCGCGCGCTCCGACGCCGTCGTCGCCTTCCTGTTCTCGGGTCAGGGTGCGCAGCGGCTGGGGATGGGCCGGGAGTTGTATGCGTCCTTCCCGGTGTTCGCGGAGGCGTTCGACGCGGCCGTGGCGGAACTCGACCGGCACTTGGAGCGTCCGCTGCGGGAGGTGGTGTGGGGCGAGGACGAGGGGCTGCTGGAGCGGACGGTGTTCACCCAGGCCGCACTGTTCGCGTTCGAGAGCGCCCTGTTCCGCCTGTGGGAGTCGTGGGGTGTCACCCCGGACGTACTCGTGGGTCACTCGATCGGTGAGCTGACGGCGGCCTATGTCGCCGGGGTCTGGTCGCTCGAAGACGCGGCGCGTCTGGTGGCGGCACGAGGCCGGTTGATGGACGCACTGCCCGAGGGCGGTGCGATGGTCGCGGTGGAGGCCACCGAAGACGAGGTCGCACCGCACCTGGGCGATGGGGTGTCGTTGGCGGCGGTCAACGCGCCGGGCTCGGTGGTGCTGTCGGGTGAGGAGAAGGCCGTCCTGGCGGTGGCGGAGCGTTTCGCCGACCGTCGTACTCGCCGTCTGCGGGTCTCGCACGCCTTCCACTCCCCGCTGATGGAGCCGATGCTGGCCGACTTCGAGGCGGTCGCCCGTGAACTCACGTACGCGGCACCCAGGTTGCCGATCGTCTCGACGGTCGGGCCGGACGTCGACCTGGCCGGTCCCGCCCACTGGGTGCGTCAGGTCCGTGAAGCCGTCCGGTTCGCCGACGCCGTGGCCGAGCTGGCCGCGCAGGGCGTGACCCTCTGTGTCGAGATCGGCGCCGACGCGGTGCTCTCGGGGCTGACCGGGGAGACCGCCGCCGTGCCCGCACTGCGCGGGGACCGGCCGGAGACCCGGTGTCTCGTCGATGCGCTGGGCCGCGTCCACGTCGAGGGCGTCGCCGTCGACTGGGCCGCGTACTTCGCCGGGAGCGACGCCCGCACCGTGGACCTCCCCGTCTACGCCTTCCAGCGGCGCCGGTTCTGGAACGACGAGCCGCCCGCCACCACGACGCCCACGGACCCGGCGTCGGTCGACTCCGAGCTGTGGGGACTGGTCGAGCAGGCGCCCGCGGCCGAACTCGCTCGGCAGCTCGGCGTGGACGAGGACGAGCTCGACCGCGTACGGCCCGCACTGGCGGGGTGGCGCAGCGAGCGGCGGGCCGGTGCGACCCTCGACACGTGGCGCTACCGGGTGGCCTGGCAGCCGCTGCCGGAGCCGCCCGGGGCCGGGACCGGGCTCGACGGGACCTGGCTGGTCGTCGCCCCGGAGGGCGGGGACACCGAAGCCGTGGCGGCAGCGCTGCGCGAGCGGGGCGCGGACCCCGTGGTCCTCGAACTCGCCGCCGACGACGACCGCGCGGCCCTCACCGAACGGCTGCGCGCCCACGCGACCGCGGCCGGGGTGCTGTCCCTGGCCGGGCTCGACGACCGGCCGCATCCGCTCCACCCCGAGCTGACCCGGGGCTGCGGCGGCACGCTCGTGCTCGTCCAGGCGCTCGGCGACGCCGGCTGCGCCGCCCCGTTGTGGTGCGTCACCTCCGGTGCCGTCGCCGTGGACGGACATGCCGAGGTGACCAGCGTGGCGCAGAGCGCGCTGTGGGGCCTGGGCACCGGTCTGAGCCTGGATCTGCCGCAGACCTGGGGCGGTCTGGTCGACCTGCCGGCCGAGCCGGACCGTACGGCCCTGCTGCGGATGTGTGACGTGATCGCCGGGGCGGCCGAGGAGCAGGTCGCGATCCGGGGCAACGGTGCCTTCGGCCGGCGGATGGTACGCGGCCGGGACGAGCCGGGGGCCGGGCCCGCCGAGCCGTGGCGTCCGCACGGCACCGTCCTGGTCACCGGCGGCACCGGCGGGCTCGGCGCCCGGCTGGCCCGGACCCTGGCCCGCGAGGGGGCCGACCACCTGGTCCTGGCCAGCCGCCGGGGGGCGGCCGCCGCCGGGGCCGCCGCGCTGGAGGCCGAGCTGACCGCCGCCGGGGCGGCCGTCACGTTCGTCGCCTGCGACATCGCCGACCGGGACGAGGTGGAACAACTGCTTGCGGAGCTTCCCGCGCGCCACGACGCGCCGCTCACCGCGGTCTTCCACACCGCGGGCGTGTCACAGCCCGTCACGGCGCCGGACGAGACGGCCGTCGCGGACCTCGCCGAGGTGGCGCGCGCCAAGGTGCTCGGCGCCCGGCACCTCGACGAACTGCTGGACGACCGGCCGGGCGACCGCCCGCTGGAGGCCTTCGTGCTGTTCTCCTCCGGCTCGGCGGTGTGGGGCAGTGCGGGACAGGCCGGCTACGCCTCGGCCAACGCATGGCTGGACGGCCTCGCCCACGCCCGGCGGGCGCGCGGCCTGGCGGCGACCTCGTTCGCCTGGGGGCCCTGGGACGGCGGCATGGTCGACGACCGGCTGGCCGAACGGCTGCGGCGCATCGGCACCCCGCCGCTCGACCCCGCCCTCGCGGTGCGGGCGGTCGGCCGGGAGCTGGCCGGACCGGAGAGCCATCCGGTGATCGTGGACTTCGACTGGGCGGCGTTCGCGCCCACCTACACCCTCGCCCGGCCGCGGCCCCTGCTCGACGCCCTGCCCGAGGTTCGCGCCGTCCTGTCCGAGCCCGAGGGCCCGGCGACCGCCGCGGCGGACTCCGACCTGCCCGCCCGGCTTGCCGCGGCGTCGCCGGACGAGCAGCATGACCTGCTGCTCGACCTGGTGCGCGGCCAGGTGGCGGCGCTGCTCGGCTACCCCGACGCCGCGGAACTGGAGACCGCCCGCGCCTTCAACGACCTCGGCTTCGACTCGGTCTCGGCCGTGGACCTGCAGCGGCGCCTGAGTGCGGCGACCGGCCGGAAGCTGCCGGCCACCCTCGTGTTCGACCACGCGAGCCCGGAGGCGGTCGCCGCCTTCCTGCGGTCCGAGCTGCTGGGGGCCGACTCGGCCGCCGGCGTGCTGCCCGCCCTCGCCGACATCGACCGGCTCGAACAGACCGTCCCCGGCCTGCCGTCGGACGACCGCTCCCGTATCACGGCACGGCTGCGGGCCCTGCTCGCCCGGCTGGAGGGCACCGAGCACGACGCCGGCACCCGGCTCGAAGGGGCCTCCGCGGAAGAGGTCCTCGACTTCATCGACAAGGAACTCGGGCTCGTCTGACGGGCGTTCGACATAAGGACTGAGATGGCAGACGACGCCAAGATCCTCGACTACCTCAAGCGGGTCACCGCCGACCTGCAGGAGACCCGGCTCCGCCTGCGGCAGGTCACCGAACAGGCCGCGGAACCCATCGCCGTCGTCGGGATGGGCTGCCGCTTCCCGGGCGGGGTGACCAGCCCGGAGGAGCTGTGGCGCATGGTGGCCGACGGGCGCGACGCGATGCGTCCCTTCCCCACCGACCGCGGCTGGGACGTCGAGGGCCTCTACGACCCCGACCCCGACCGGCCCGGGACCAGCTACGTCCGGGAGGGCGGCTTCCTCGACTCGGTCGCCGAATTCGACGCCGGGTTCTTCGAGATGAGCCCCCGGGAGGCGGTGGCGACCGATCCGCAGCAGCGGCTGCTGCTGGAGGTCGCCTGGGAGACGCTGGAGCGCGCCGGACTCGATCCGCGGACCCTGCGCGGCGCACCGGTCGGGGTCTTCGCCGGTTCCGGCATCCGCGACTACGGCGACCACCTGGCGACACTGCCGGAGGACACCGGCGCGCACATCGCCACCGCGCAGGCCGCCTCGGTGATCTCGGGCCGCATCTCCTACACGCTGGGCCTCGAAGGCCCCGCGGTGACCGTCGACACCGCCTGTTCCTCTTCGCTGGTCTCACTGCACCTGGCGGTGCAGGCGCTGCGGCAGGGCGACTGCACCCTGGCGCTGGCGGGCGGCGTGATGGTGATGTCCAGCCCCGAGCCGTTCGTCGCGTTCAGCCGGCAGCGGGGCCTGGCGGCCGACGGCCGCTGCAAGGCGTACGCGGACGGCGCGGACGGCACCGGATGGGCCGAGGGCGTCGGCATGCTGCTGCTGGAGCGGCTGTCGGACGCGCGGCGCAACGGGCACCAGGTGCTGGCGGTCGTCAAGGGCTCCGCCGTCAACCAGGACGGTGCCTCCAACGGGCTGACCGCGCCCAGCGGTCCGGCCCAGCAGCGGGTCATCCGGCAGGCCCTGGCCAACGCGGGGATCCCCGCGGACGGTGTCGACGCGGTGGAGGGACACGGCACCGGCACCACGCTGGGCGACCCGATCGAGGCGCAGGCGCTGCTGGCGACCTACGGTCAGGAGCGGCCCGCGGACCGGCCGCTGTGGCTGGGTTCGCTGAAGTCGAACATCGGGCACGCGCAGGCCGCGGCCGGGGTGGGCGGTGTCATCAAGATGGTGATGGCGCTGCGCAACGCCGTCCTGCCGCCCACCCTGCACGTGGACCGGCCCTCCCGGCACGTCGACTGGGACTCCGGCGACGTCCGGCTGCTCACCGAGACCGTGCGGTGGCCGGAGGCCGGACGCCCGCGCCGGGCCGCGGTGTCGGCCTTCGGGCTCAGCGGCACCAACGCCCACGTCATCCTCGAACAGGCACCGGAGCCCGAGCCCGAGCCGGAACGGACCGCACCCGCGCCGGCCGTACTGCCCTTCGTCTTCACCGGCCGGACCCGGCAGGCCGCCCTCGACCAGGCCGCCCGGCTGGCCGGGCACCTGGCCGACGGCGGCCTGGTCGGCCGGGAACCCGCCGACGTCGCGCACGCCCTGGTCACCACCCGGACGGCGTTCCCGCACCGGACGGTGCTCATCGGGGAGGGCACGCTTCCCGAGGGCGCCGACGACCCGGCCTTCCACGCGGTGAACGGCACGGCCGCGCCCAAGCGCCGTACCGTCTTCGTCTTCCCCGGCCAGGGCTCGCAGTGGACCGGCATGGCGGTCGAACTGCGCGACACGTCACCGGTTTTCGCGCGACGGCTCGACGAGTGCGCCGAGGCGCTGTCCGCGTTCGTGGAGTGGGACCTGGCCGCCGTGCTGCGCGGCGATCCGGGTGCCCCGTCGCTGGAGGACGTGGACGTCGTCCAGCCCGCGCTGTGGGCCGTCATGGTCTCCCTGGCGGAGCTGTGGCGCTCGTTCGGCGTCGAACCGTCCGCCGTCGTCGGCCACTCGCAGGGGGAGATCGCGGCCGCCTGCGTGGCCGGCGGCCTGTCGCTGCGCGACGGCGCCCGCGTGGTCGCGCTGCGCAGCCGTCTGATCCGCCGGAACCTGGCGGGCAAGGGCGGCATGATGTCGGTGGCGCTGTCCGGCGACGAGGCCGACGCCCTGCTCGGCGAACGGCCCGGGGGGCTGCAACTGGCCGCCGTCAACGGCCCGCGCTCGGTGGTCGTGTGCGGCCCGGGCCCGGAGCTGGACGAACTGGGCGAGCGGCTCGCCGCCCGGGACGTGCGGTTCCGCCGCATCCCCGTGGACTACGCCTCGCACTCGGTGTTCGTCGAGGAGATCGAGGAGCAGCTGCTGGCCGACCTGGCCGAGGTGCGCCCGCGGGAGTCGACGGTGCCGTTCTACTCGACGGTGACGGGCACCCTGCTGGACACCCGGGAGCTGGACGCCGGGTACTGGTACCGCAACCTGCGCCGCACCGTCCGCTTCGAGGAGACCGCCCGGCTGCTGCTGGCCGAAGGCCTCGACCTGTTCGTCGAGGCGAGCCCGCACCCCGGGCTGCTCGTCGGCCTGGACGACATCATCGGACCCGACGGCTCCGCGGGCACCGTAGGCACCCTGCGCCGCGACGACGGCGGCGCACGGCGGCTCGCCACCTCCCTCGCCGAGGCCTGGGTGCTCGGCGCACCGGTCCGCTGGCAGGAGTGGTTCGCCGGGTTCCCGGCCCGGCCGGTGGACCTGCCCACCTATCCCTTCCAGCGGGAACGGCACTGGCTGACCGCGGGCACCGGCGTCGCCGACGTGGCCGCGGCGGGCCTGGAACCGGCGGCGCACGCCCCGCCCGGCGCGGGCGCGACCCTCGCCGGGACCGGCGGGGGGGGGGCGGCCCGGGCGGGGGCCGGGAGACG
>NZ_JAIOJZ010000011.1 GCF_020404845.1 Streptomyces hyderabadensis
AGGATGCGGAAGGTTGCTCCCTGGCCGGGGGCGGTCCGTACGTCCACTCGGCCGTGGTGTGCGGTCACCAGGGAGTGGACGATGGACAGGCCGAGCCCGGCTCCTCCGGTGTGTGTGCGGGTGCGGGCCGTGTCCGCGCGGTAGAAGCGGTCGAAGACGTGGGTGGCCTGCTCGGCCGTCATTCCCGGCCCCTGGTCGCTCAGCTCGAGGACCGCCCGGTCTCCCAGCGTCCCCACGCCGATGCGTACCGGGGTGCCGGGCGGCGTGTGGGCGATGGCGTTGCCGACGAGGTTGGAGGTCACCTGGCGCAGCCGCGACTCGTCGCCGAGTACCGGTGCGACACCGGGTGGGCCGCCGTCCGGGCCGGTCAGGGTGACGGGACGTTCGGGAGCCAGGGCCCGCAGGTCGTGCAGGGCGTCGGCGGCCAGTGAGCGCAGGTCCATCGGGGTGGTCTGGAGCGGCAGGTGCCCGTCGCCGGCAGGGTCCTCGGCGAGCCGGGCGAGCAGCAGCAGGTCCTCCACGATGCGCACGAGCCGGGCCGCCTCGCGCTCGATCCGGCTCATCGCGGAGTCGACGTCTTCGCGCCGGGGCATACCTCCCATCCGGTACAGCTCGGTGAAGCCCTTGATGCCGAACAGGGGGGTGCGCAGTTCGTGACTGGCGTCCGCGATGAAGGTGCGCATGCGTTCGTTGGTGGCGGCGCGGGCGGCGTCGCCGGCCTCGATCCGGTCCAGCATGCCGTTGAGCGCTGCGGACAGCCGGCCGAGTTCGGTGCGGGTGGTGGCCGGCCGGGGAACGCGGCGGGTGAGGTCACCGCCCGCGATGGCCGCCGCGGTCGCCTCGATGCGCCGCAGCGGTCCGAGACCGGCCCGCAGCGCGAACCAGGCGACGACGCCCAGCAGGACCAGAACGAGGGAGTCGATCACCAGCATCCACACGCCCAGGTGCCGCATCGTCGAATTGACCTCGGCCAGCGAACCGGCCACGACCACGCTGCCGTTGGCGGCGGACGGGTCGGTCACCGGTGACCGTACGGGTTGCTGCGGCATGGCGATCGCACGCCACTCGCCGTCGTCCTCGGCCGAGGCCGTGAAGGGGTGATCGTCGTGGGCCGCGACGGCCTCGGAGTCGAGCGTGGAAAGGTCCGGGAGGCTCTCCGTAGCCGGGCGCAACGTGCGCCGGGCCCGGCCCTCTGCGTCGAGGTAGGCCACGTAGACGTCGCCGACCAGCTCGCGTTCCGCCGTGTCGGTCGTCACCGAGGGCGTCCCGTCCGGCGCGTCGGCGGGAACCGGCAGCCGCGCGGCCGCGGTGGCGATGGTGCGCAGACGGTCGTCCAGTTGCTGCGTCAGTTGGTGTTCCAGCAGGGTGACGAGCAGGGCGTTGCTCGTCAGCAGCGCGGCGACGACCAGCAGCAGGCTGATGGTCACGACTCGTGCGCGCAGCGACACCCGGCCGAGGGACCAGCGCGAGGTCGTGGCGCTCACGAGCGTGGCCTGCGCAGGACGTATCCCGTGCCGCGCACGGTGTGGATCAGCTTCGGTTCCCGGGTGTCGATCTTGCGGCGCAGGTAGCTGATGTAGGAGGCGACGATGGAGTCGTCGCCGTTGAAGTCGAAGTGCCACACCTGGTCCAGGAGCTGTTCCCGGGACATGACCTGCCCGGTGTTCTCCATCAGCACGCGGAGCACACTGAACTCGGTCGGGGACAGAGCGACCGGCCGGCCGCCCCGGGTCACCAGATGACTGTCCGGGTCGAGTTCAAGGTCGTCCACGACCAGGAGACCGTCCGTGCGGCGACCGCTGGTGCGGCGCAGCACGGCCTGGATGCGCAGGACCAGTTCTTCGAGGTTGAAGGGCTTGGTGACGTAGTCGTCCCCGCCCGCCCGCAGACCGCTGATGCGGTCCTCGGCGGCGTCCCGGGCGGTCAGGAAGAGGATCGGCGGGTGCGTGCCGTGGTGACCGACCGGCTGTTCCCGCAGGCGGCGGGCCACCTCGAAGCCGTCGAAGTCAGGCAGCATCACGTCCAGGACGATCAGGTCGGGCCGCTCCGCGCGGACCGCGTCGAGGGCCTGCGCGCCCGTCTCGGCCGGGATCACCTGGAAGCCCGCCAGGTGGAGGCTGGCGGACAGCAGCTCACGCAGTGTGGGCTCGTCCTCCACCAGCAGCAGTCGTTGTCTCACCGTCATGGCACCCGTCCCCGGTCGGTGGCCTCTTGTCCTCACTGTCGCGCCCCGCTAGGCGTCACGCTTGCGGAAGACGGCAAGGGCCGCTCCCATCATGACCGCCACGCACCCGGCCATGACCCCCAGCCCCGCCCAGGGGGCGAGCAGGTCCGGGTCCTGGTAGGCGGTGACGATCTGCCCGCCGGCGATCGGCGGCCAGTACGTCGACACCCAGTCGCCGAGCCCGCCGGGCAGCGCCGGGGCGAACGCCTGGACGATGAGCATCACTGCGAACAGCGTCGTCACCGTCGCCGTCGTGGAGCGGATCACGCTGCCCAGGGCGAGTCCGAACAGCCCGGCCAGTGCGAGATAGAGCCCCCCGCCGAGGATGCCCCGCAGCGCCACGCCGTCGGACAGAGCCAGATGCGGGGCGCCGGCCCCCGACAGAGCCGCCTGCCCGACGAGGAACCCGATCAGCGAGACCACCAGCCCGGTCGGGAACGCCACGGCCACCAGCACCACGGCCTTGGACGTCAGTACCCGCCCGCGGTGCGGAACGGAGGCGAGGGTGGAGACGATCGTGCGGGCGCCGTACTCCGAGGTGACGACCAGACCGCCCAGCAGGCCCAGGGTGATCTGCGCGATCAGATAGCCCCGCAGGCTGGTGGCCAGCGGATCGAAGGCGGCCTGGTCCGCGGGGCTCAGGCCAGCGAACTCGTCGCCCGCCGACGAGCCGTTCAGCGCGGCGAGCCCGGCGCAGCAGGCCAAGGTGCCGAGCAGCACGTAGAGCGTCGACCGCATCGTCCGGATCTTGATCCACTCGGCGTGCAGGCAGTGCGCGAAGGTCGCCGCCCCGCCACGCTCACGCTCGCGACGCGGAATGGCCCGCAGCCGCCGTCCGGGCGGGAACCTCGTGGGATCGGAGGCGGGCCGTACGGTGCTCTGTCTCATCGGCCCGTCTCCTTCTCCGACTCCGTCCGATACTCCACGGCCTCGCTGGTCAGGTCCATGAACGCCTTCTCCAGGGACACCTGCCGCGGGGTGAGCTCGTGCAGCTCCACGCCGCTCACCGACGCCAGCGCGCCGATCTCCGCGGCCTCCAGCCCGGTCACGACCAGCGTGTCGCGGTCCTCGACCCGTACCTCGACGGCACTGAGCAGCAGCTCGCGCAGCACCTCGGACTGCGGGGTGCGGACCAGGACCTCGCGCTCGGAGTGCGCGGCGATGAAGTCCTTCATGGTCATGTCGGCGATCAGTTTTCCACGGCCGATCACGATGAGGTGGTCGGCGGTGAGCTCCATCTCGCTCATGAGATGGCTGGACATGAGCACGGCGCGTCCCTCGGCCGCCATCCTCCGCATCAGCGAGCGGATCCACACGATGCCCTCCGGGTCCAGCCCGTTGAGCGGCTCGTCGAAGACCAGCACGGGAGGGTCGCCCAGCAGTGCGGCGGCGATGCCCAGCCGCTGACGCATCCCCAGGGAGTAGGTCCCCGCCCGGCGCCGGCCCACCTTTTCCAGCCCGACTTCCGCGAGGACCTCGTCCACCCGGGCGCGCGGGATGCCGTTGCCGGCGGCGAGCGCCATCAGATGGTGGAAGGCCGTACGGCTGGGCAGCACGGCGCCCGGGTCCAGCAGGGCCCCGACCGCCTTCAGGGGCGCGGGTTGCGCCGAGTAGGGCCGCCCGGACACGGTCGCCGTACCGGACGTGGCGGCGTCCAGCCCCAGGATCATGCGCAACGTCGTCGACTTGCCGGCACCGTTGGGTCCCAGGAAGCCGGTCACTTCCCCGCCACGCACGGCGAAGGTCAGATCGTCCACGGCGACGACCTCGCCGTAGCGTTTGGTCAGACCTCGTACTTCGATCATCGGAACTCCAGACCCGGTGGTGTTGTGCACGTGACGGTCACCCGCCGCACGCCACCAATGTGGCCGCACAACGTGAGCCGGATCTGGACGAACATGAAAGCCTCGTCGGAGCCTCGGCCCTCTGACGTGGCCAAACGCCGACGGCGGCCGCCGAGGGTCTCAGACTTCACATGAAACTCCCATGTGGCCCCAGCTCTCGGCCCGGCCGCCCGGCCCCGGGCGGGATCCGCTGCCCACCGGCTCGACGAACGTCCGCCGCCCTCAGGGGTAGCGACTCATGCTCCGTGGCGGTCACACGAACGGAGCCCCCGAGGGCTGTGAGACGTGCGAGGAGGAGACCTCAGGCGGGCAGTTTCGTGTCGACGACGAAGCTGATTTCGATGACCTGGCCGGGCAAGGTCAGTTCAGTGATGCCCACGACCGTGCTGGCCGGGCGGTGGTCACCGAAGTACTCCCGGTTGCCCTCTGCCGTCGCCGCGGCATTCTGCCGCAGGTTCACCACGTACAGGGTCTGCGAGACGACCTGGCTCCGGGTGGCGCCGTAGTGGTCCAGGACCCTGTCCATGTTGGCGTAGGTCTGCTGGAGCTGGGCGGCGAAGTCGCCCGCGTGGAGGAATTCGCCTGCCTCGTCGAACGCGAGCTGTCCAGAGACATGGATCAGCTCGCCGGACTTGATCGCCTGTGAGTAGCCGAAGTCGCTCTCGGCCGGTACGTGGTGATTGAAGACGTCAATGGTGGCCATGGTGCTCGCCCTTCCAGTTCGCTTGCTCTCTTGTGGTTACTCGGGAACTGTAGGAGAGTGAAGGCTGACCTGGAAGAACGCACTTTTCGGTGACTGAGGAACCTGATGGTGACCAAGCAACTGCTCAAGGGCCTGCCCGAGGACGCTGACCTGCGGCGCGCAGACTCCCTGGCACGGGAGATCTTCTCGGACGTCGCCAACAAGTGGGCGCTCCTGATCATCGAGGCGCTCGGCGAGCGCACCCTGCGCTTCAGCGAGCTGCGGACCGAGGTCGAGGGCGTCAGCCACAAGATGCTCACCCAGAACCTGCGCATGCTGGAGCGCAACGGCCTGGTCGACCGGAAGGTGCACCCCACCGTGCCGCCGCGGGTCGAGTACACCCTCACCGAGCCGGGCCGGGCCCTGCGCACCGCGGTCGACGCCATTTGCGGCTGGACCCACCAGCACCTCGGTCACATCGAGAGTGCACGCGCCCGTTTCGACGCCTGACGGGCGTGCAACGGCACCCTCGCGCGTTGTGCGATTCCTTGGGACGGGCCGGCCGCCCGCGTTCCGGGCGGCTCAGCGGCGGAGTACCGGTAGACCTCACACCTGCGCGTAGCCGCCGTCGGCGAAGAACTCGGCACCATTGACGAAACTCGACGCGTCCGAGGCAAGGAACGTAGTCACCGCGGCGATCTCCTCGGGTTCGGCGAGCCGGCCGAGGGGGACTTCGCCTTCGGCCTGCTTGAGAACCTCGGACGGGACCAGCTCGAACAGACCAGGGGTGCGTGTACCGCCCGGGGACACGACGTTGACCCGGAAGCCGTGCGCCCGCGAACTGAGGGCCCAACCGCGGGCCAGGTTGCGGATTGCGGCCTTCGATGCCGCGTAGACCTCGAGTCCCAGGCTGGGCCGTGTCGTGGCGGTCGAACCGGTGAGGATCACCGAAGCGTTGGCGCTGAGCAGCGGCAGCGCCTTTTGCACGGTGAAGATCGCTCCCTTGACGTTGGTCGCGAACACCGAGTCGATCAGCTCCTCCGTCACCTCGCCGAACGGAGCCGCGGTGCCTATACCGGCGTTGGCGACCAGCACGTCGATGCGGCCGGCCTGGTCGCGCACGGTGCTGTAGAACGCGTCGAGGTCCGAGGGCACCGAAACATCACAGACCACGCCGGTCACGGCAGGTCCGAGCTCGGCGGCCGCGGCGTCCAGCGCGTCCTTGCGGCGACCGGTGATGAAGACCTGGGCGCCCGCGTCGCGGAACGCACGTGCGGTCGCGAATCCGATGCCGATGCTGCCCCCCGTGACCACAGCGACCTTGCCCGTGAGTGACTTGCTCATTCTTCCCACCTCGTTGATTGCCCTTCCGGTTGTCGCAACAGTAATTGTTACGACGGGCAGTCGCAACCTTCACTGTTACGACTGCACGAGTGTGGCATTCTGTCGTAACGCGAAGTGTTGCGGCTGGGAGGAGGAGTCGATGAGCGCCAACAGCCGGCTGACCATCGCCGCCCACGCGCTGGCCTGGATCGGCCTCTACCAGCGCCAGGGCCACGAGGTCGCCACCTCCGAACAGATCGCGGCCAGCGCGAACACCAACCCCGTCGTGATCAGACGGCTGCTCGGCGAGCTGCGCAGGGCCGGGCTCGTGGAGTCCCGGCGGGGCGTGGGCGCGGGCTGGTCACTGGCACGCGAGCTGGAGTCCATGACCCTCCTCGACGTGTACGAGGCGGTGGAACCCGGCCCGCTGTTCGCGATGCACCGCACCACCCCGGACCAGGGATGCGTGGTGGGCCACGGCATCCAGCCCGCGATGCAGGCCATCTACGAGGGCATCGAGAACACCCTGAGACACGAGCTGTCCCTCGTCACCCTCGAGAACGTGCTCCAGGACGTACTCGCGACACCTCACTGACGATCCCGCGAACGACCATGGTTGTGGGCCCCGGCACGCAGCCGGGGCCCACAGCCCGTTGTCCGCCGGACCGAGGTCAACCGCTGACCGTGATGTTCGAGCTTCCGCTGCTCTGATAGCCCTCGGTGGCCATGATCATGTAGTACTTGAACTGGCCCATGTTCATCCCCGCGCGCGCCCAGGCGTCGAAGTGGTTGCCGGTGGTGATGGTGCCGGAGCCGCTGGTCACCTTCGACTGCCGGACACTCCAGTACTGCTGGAAGGTCTTGGTGCCTTCCACGGAGGGGGCGTTGTACCGCGTCGTCTGGTAGATGTCATAGGTGCCGCCGTCACTGGAGACGGTGCCCTTGTACGTACCGGTGGGCCGGTAGCTGCCCCAGTTGTCGACGATGTAGTACTCCACCAGCGGGTTCGAGGTCCAGCCGTAGAGGCAGCCGTAGCCGTTGCCCGACGGGTTGAAGTAGCCGTTGTAGCGGACCGTCCTGCGTCCGCCGGTGCTCCAGCCCTTGCCTGCCACGAAGTTGCCGCAGTTGGTCCACTGGGTGCTGTAACTGCCGCCACCGTTGAGCGTCATGGAGACGGAGCCGCCGCCGTCGGTCCAGAACGAGTAGTACATGCCGTCGGTGCCGGTCTGGTTGGTGGTGATGGTGGTGGCGGCGTGCGCGGCGCCGGGCAGCAGCAGCCCGGACGCGGTGGCGAGCGCGAGGGTGCCGGCGCCGCCGAGGAAGCCTCGTCGGCTCACTCCGTCGAGGGGGGCGGGATTCTGCTTGATCCGGTCCTGCTGTGTGCCGTCCTGCTGCATGCGTTCTCCCGATGAAGGCTGGTGGGGGGCGGGCGGCTTCTGCCGCCCGCGGCCTTGCCCGAACCACGGCGGGGGCCGCCCGGTCGTCACGCCGCGACAACCGACTGCCGTACCCGGCCACATGACGCGACCGGACCGACGGTCTGGCCTCCCTGTCGTTCAGTGGCCACAGTTTTCGTAGGACGCCATGAGCCTGTCAACAGTTTCGACATCCTTTCGGAAACATTCCCCACACAGACAGATTCCCTGGTAAACACTATCCCGCAGGTCAGGCTCCCTCTCGCCCGACCTGTCGCGAGTGATGAGAGGAGAAATGAGAGAGACAGCACGCAATCACCTGCATCACGACCGAAACTTTCGACGGTCTCAGGACGTCAGGCCCACAGCGGGGGCGGATGGCGGCACTGGCGCTGACGCCGTTGGACGGTCCAGCCGCTGCGCCGACTCGACGCCCTGGCGGGTGGGGCGATGCCGGATTGTTCTCACCCGCAAGCTCTCGGCACCCGGCTACTTGAAGGGAAGACGCTTCGATGCGCACGTACGACAATCCGGTGCTCAGTGGGTTCCATCCCGATCCGAGCGTGTGCCGGGTCGGTGACGACTATTACCTGGTCTGCTCCAGCTTCGAGTACTTCCCCGGTCTGCCGCTCTTCCACAGCAAGGACCTGGTGCACTGGGAGCAGATCGGCAACGTGCTCGACCGGCCCGGGCAACTGCCGCTGCCCCTGCCCGGCTCCAAAGCGTCCGGAGGCCTCTACGCCCCGACCATCCGTCACCACGACGGCCGCTACTGGGTCATCAACACCAACATCGACGGTGGCGGCAACTTCATCGTCTCGGCCGAGCGGCCCGACGGGCCCTGGAGCGACCCCGTGTGGATCGACCTGACCGGCATCGACCCCGACCTGGCATGGGAGGAAAACGGCACCTGCTGGTGCGCCTTCTCCGGCCCCGAAGGGGGCATCAACATGGCCAGGATCGACCCGGTCAAAGGCGAGGTGCTGGAGAAGCCCTTCGCCACCTGGTCGGGCAGCGGCCTCAAGTTCCCCGAGGCACCGCACCTCTACCGCATCGGCGACTGGTGGTACCTGCTGATCGCGGAAGGCGGCACGGAACGCGGTCACAGCGTGTCCGTGGCCCGCAGCCGCTCCCCGCGCGGCCCCTGGGAAGGCGCGCCCGCCAACCCGCTGCTGTCCCACAGCGGGACCGCCCGCGCCATCCAGAACACGGGCCACGCCGACCTGGTGGAGGCTCCCGACGGCAGCTGGTGGATGGTGCTGCTCGGTGTCCGCCCCCGCGGCTTCACGCCCGACGTGCACGTCCTCGGCCGCGAGACGTTCCTGACCCCGGTGGAATGGGACGCGGACGGATGGCCGGTCGTCGCACCCGTTCCGGTGAGCCATCCGGCCCCGGGTGGTGCCTGGCACCCCCTGCCGGCCCCGCCCGCCCGCGACGACTTCGACGGGCCCGCCCTCGCACCGCACTGGATCTCACCCTTCGCCCGCCAGGAAGGCTCCTGGTCGCTCACCGAGCGGCCTGGCTGGCTGCTGATCGGCGCCACCGGCCCAGCCCTCGACCGCCCCGGGTACACCTTCGTCGGGCGGCGCCAGCAGCACCACGACTGCCGCGTCACCGCCCTGATCGACCCGGGTACCGGACGCGGTGGTCTCTGCGTACGCCTGGACGAGGCCCACCACTACGAGGTGGAGGCCGGGGACGGAGAAGTCCGCGTCGTCGCACGGATCGGACCGCTGCGCCAGACCGTCGCCCGCCGGGCGGCCCCGGCCGGGCCGCTGCGCCTGACCGTGGCGATCCGGACGTCCGGCCTCGTGCCCGCGTCGCCCGAACTCACCGACGGCGGGACCACGGGGCCCGACACCATCGCCTTCGGGCTCGGCGATCCGGACGCCCCCGACGCCCGCCCGCTCGCCGAACTGGACGGGCGCTACCTGTCCACCGAGGTCGCCTGCGGCTTCACCGGCCGTGTGATCGGCATGTACGCCACCGAGGGCACGGTCGCCTTCGACTGGTTCGAGTACGCCCCGGCACCGTCCGTGTGACGCCCGTGAACGGCCGTCAGTCGGTTCCCACTTCGACGGGACCCTCCCCCTGCCCACCGACCACGCCGGCCGTCGTCCTCGGCCGGCACACGGACATCCTCGCCTGGAACCGCCGCCGACGGCCTGACACCGGTCAGCGACACCGCTGGTGACACGGCAGGTCCGTGATTCCCCAGGCGGCGGCTCGGGCGGCGGCGGCCGCTCGGTTGGGGAGGCCGAGCTTGGCGAGGATGTGCTCGACATGGGTCCCCACGGTGCGCGGCGTGATGTACAGCCGCTCGGCGATCTCCCGGTTGGTGCGACCGGCGGTCAGTTCGGCCAGCACCTGGAGCTCGCGTGGCGACAGGCCGCCGGGCCGTCGTGCATCGGCGGCGCCGTCGGCCGCGGCGAGGGACTCGGGCGACGGGCCCGCGTGGGGGTCGACGGCCGCGGCGAGGGCCTCGGTGAGCAGGGTGACCACGGCGCGCGCCGGGTCGGGCGCGCGCCGCGGCCGGCGAGTGCTGACGTTCAGCATGCCGACGTACCGGCCGTCGGCGGCGAACAGGCACTGGGCCACGCCGTCCTCGATGCCGAGGGGACACAGCACATTCTGGAAGCCCGGGGACACCGCCAGGAGCTGCCGGGGGACGTCGGTGAGCCAGAGGCCGCCTCGGGCCGGGTCTCGGAGCACGGAGAACACCGGGTCGTGGTGAAGGCAGGTCTCGATGTAGGCCGTGGCGTCGCCCGGATAGCTCCCGGCCAGGGTGGTGTGGCGCCGCAGCTTCGGATCCCACCGGGCCAGAGAGGCGTGGTCGTACTCCATCACCTCCGACAGCGCCGCCAGGACCGCACCGGCGCCCGTCGTGCCGCTCATGGCACCCCTGGCAGCCTCACGGACGTGGACGGCCGCTTCCAGGATGCCCGCCGTACTCCGCTCCGCCGCCATCCTCCAAGGATGATCATGTGCCGGCAGTGCGTCAACCGCGGAGGGTGTCGTGGACGACCTGTCCGTCCACGACGGTCAGGACGACGGGCATCGAAGGGATGTCGTGGGGGTCGGCGGTGAGCAGGTCCCCGTCGAGCACGCAGAGGTCGGCGACCTTGCCCGGCTCCAGGGAGCCTTTCCAGTCGTCGGCGAAGTCCTGCCACGCCGCGTCGATCGTGTACGTACGGATCGCCTCGGCCAGGCCGATGCGCTGCTCGGGACCGCTGATGCGGCCGGCGGCCTTCGACTCGCGCAGCACCATGGTGGCGACGCCCTGGCGCCAGTCCGGGTGGGTGACGGGGGCGTCGGACCCGCTCGCCACGCGCACGCCGGCATCGATGGCATCGCGGTAGGGCCAGGCGTACGCCGCCCGGCCGGGGCCGACGAACGCCTCCTCCATGTCGGCGACGGTCCACTTGATGGTGGGGTTCATGTTGACGCCGAAGCCGTGCTCGGCCAGCACCTTCATGCTGTGCGCGGTGAGGAAGTCGCCGTGGATGACGTAGTGGCGGGCATCGGGTCGCGGCTGCTCGGCCATGGCAGCGGCGAAGGCGTCAGCGACGGTGTCGATGGCCCTGTCCCCGGTGACGTGCACTCCCATCTGGTGCCCGGCGGCGTGGGCGTGCCGGATCATGGCCTCGATCTCGGCGACCCGCTCGGCGTCGGTCTCGCCGCCGACGCACAGGGAGCCGCAGCCGCCACCGACGTACGGCTCGTGCATCCACGCCGTCCTGTTGGGGACGATGCCGTCGGCGAAGATCTTGACGCCGTGGATCGCGAGGCGGCGCGGATCTGCGTCACCGGAGTCGGAGTGGGCGGTGAGTGCGCGGGCGAACTCCTCGGCGGTACTGGCCATTCCGGTGGGCAGGAGCAGCACGCCGACGCGGGCCGTCAGTTCGCCGTCGGCCAGCAGCCGGCGGTAGACGTCGAGGGTCTCCGCGCCGAGCGCGCCCCGCATGATGCCGTCGCCGCCGGGTCCGAGCCCGGGCTCGGTGTAGCTGGTCACACCGAGCCGGGCGAGCGTGGCGAGGGTCGACCTGATCGCGTCGGTCCGCTCCTGCCAGCTGAGCGCGGGCAGCGCGTTCTGGACGAGGGCCTGGGCTCCCTCGTGGAGCAGCCCGGTCGGCTCCCCGGCTTCGTCCACGACGACGGCCCCGCCGGGCGGCGCGACGGTGTGACGGTCGATGCCCATGAGCTCCAGTGCCTTGGAGTTGACCCAGGTGGCGTGCCCGGAGAAGGAGTACAGGGCGACGGGGTGGTGCGGGCTCACGGCGTCGAGGTCACGCCGGGAGGGCTGCCGCGACGGATCGAGGGCGCACTCGTCGAGGTAACCGGTGTCCCAGCCGTGCCCGGTGATCCACCGCCCGTCCGGAACCCGCGCGGCGGCCTCTCGTACCGCTTCGGCCACGTCGGCGAGGGAGGACACGGCGGGATGGCCGAGGTCGAGGGAGAGCGGCGGTGTCGCCATGCCGAAGGCGCATCCGTGCAGATGGGAGTCGTTGATGCCGGGGAGCAGCGTCGCCCCGCGCAGGTCGACCACGCGGGTGCCTGGTCCGACGAGCGGTGCGACGTCGTCCCTGTCGCCGACCGCACTGATGAGTCCTCCGGTCACCGACAGGGCCGAGGCGACGGAGAACTCCGCGTCGACCGTGACCACCCGTCCGCCGAGGAACACCAGATCCGCATACGCGTCCACAGAAGGTCCTTTCCGTCATCGGGCGCACGGCGGCACCCGCGAAACGATCTTCCGAGGACTATGGCCACTCCCCCGTCCCCCGCACATCGGTCATCCCACCGATGCGCGCACTCACGACGGCGGGCGGACACCCCGCGGCGGGTTCCGGCCGGGTTCAGGCCCCCTTCTGCCACAGGGGCCGGGTGCCGAGTCCGACCGTGTCCAGGGCGAGTTCGGCGTACATCGCGTTGGCCCAGGAGAACCAGGGGCGGGTGAACCGGCGCGGGTCGTCCTTGTGGAACGACTCGTGCATCTGCCCCGTGCCGGCGTCGGTCGAAAGGAGGGTCGTGAGGGCCCTCATCCGCTCGCCGGTGTCGTTGCTGGTCAGCCCCTGCACGGCGATGGCGATCGGCCAGATGTGCCCCTCGGATGTGTGCGGGCTGCCGATGCCTTCGGCCGCCGTCCCCCGGTTCCAGGTGGGGTTCCGCGGGGAGAGGACGAACCTTCGTGTGGCGAGGTACACCGGGTCCGTGGTGGGGATGTTCGCGACGAGCGGCAGGGAGAGCAGTCCGGGCATGTTCGCGTCGTCCATCAGTGCCGCGTTGCCGTTGCCGTCCACCTCGTAGGCGTAGATCGGGCCGAGGTCGGGGTGGCGCACGGTGCCGTGCCGTCCGGTGGCCGCTCGCAGCTCTGCCGCCAGGCGGGCGGCGTCCTCGGCGAGTTCGGCGTCCTGGGCGTGGCGGGCCAGTTCGGCGGTGCCGTCGAGAGCGGCGGCGGCGCAGAGGTTCGCCGGGATGTTGTAGCCGAAGGCGCACGCGTCGTCGCTGGGCCGGAACCCGCTCCAGGTCATCCCGGTCCGGGCGACGGGCGTTCCTCGTCCCGCGTTCGGCAGCGTGTCGCTCGGTGGGCCGTTCTCACGGCGGAAGCGGTAGGCGGAGAGACGCTCGTGGTCCTGCTCCGTGCGCCACACCGAGATGACGGTGCGCGCGGTGGTGAGCATCCCGGGTACGTGGTCGGTCCGCCCGGTCACCGCCCAGAACCGGTGGGCCAGCAGCAGGGGGAAGGCGAGGGAGTCGACTTCGTACTTCTCCTCCCACACCCACGGGTCCCCGCACAGGTCCTCGGGGTCGTGGGCCCGGCCGGAGGGTTCGGCGTTGAACGCGTTGGCGTAGGGATCGTGTGCGATCTGCCGGAACTGGCGGCGCAGCACGGCGAGCAGAAGGTCCTGCAGGGCGGCGTCGTCCTTCAGGAGTGCCAGGTAGGGCATCATCTGCGTGGAGGAGTCACGCAGCCACATGGCGGGGATGTCACCGGTCACGACGAAGGCGGTGCCGTCGGGCATCGGCCGGATGGTGCGGGCCAGGGTGTCGTTCAGGCAGCGCGTCAACGTCTGACCGAAGCGCGGATCACCGAGGTCGTCCAGCCGGTGAACGGCCTCTTGGACGATCGGGTGGCCCGTGACGCTGGTGGGAAAGCTCATGGGTCGGCCTTTCGGCGGTCGGCGAGCGGCCGTCGGAGAGATCTTGACGGTGGGTCAGGCGCCGGTGGGCGGGTGACCCGGTCCGTCCGCGGAGGGTGCGCCGTGGCGGACGACCCGCGTGGGGACGGTGACACGGCGGGAGGCCCGCGGCGCCGCGTCACCGTCCTGTTCCAGTCGGTCGATCAGCAGCCGCGCGGCCTGGCGGCCGATCTCGTCGGCGTCGTAGGAGACGAGGGTCAGCGGCAGGCCGAGGACGTCGGACAGGTCGAAGTCGTCGAAACCGGCGACGGGCAGGGTGGTTCCGGATTTGTACAGGGCCCGGATCGCTCCCTGGCTGATGCGGTTGTTGGTGCAGAACAGCGCGGTGGGGGGTTCGTCCAGCCCGAGCAGGTCGAAGGTGGCGCGCTCCGCCGTAGCGGCGTCCACCAGACCTTGGCGGATGAGGGCGTTGTCCGGTTCGACGCCGACTTCTTCGTGTGCCGCCCAGAATCCCCGCAGCCGTTCGGCACCGGTGTACAGCGCCGGCGGGTTGCCGAGGAAGGCGATGCGGGTCTGTCCCTCGGCGAGGAGGCATGCGGTGGCCTCGCGTGCGCCGTGGAAGTCCTCGACCAGGACGCAGTCGGTGTCGAGTCCGGCGGGCGGGCGGGCGGCGAGGACGACGGGGACGTGCCGCATGGCTCGGGCCAGATGCTGCTGCCGGCTGCCGGCCGGGACGACGATCAGCCCTTCGACCTGGTGGTCCACGAGCCCGTCGATCAGTCCGGGTTCCCGGTCGGCCCGTTCGCCGGAGTTGCCGAGCAGGACGCGCAGGCCGTAGTCGGTCGCCACTTCCTGGACGCCGAGGGCGAGGCGTGAGTAGAACGGGTTGGCGAGGTTGGTGACGACGAGGCCGATCATCCCGCTGCCCCCGAGGCGGAGACTGCGTGCCGTCTGGTTGCGGCGGTACCCCAGCCGGTCGACCGCCGCGAAGACGCGCTCGCGGGTCGCTTCCGACACGCCGGGGTCGTCCTTGAGCACACGCGAGACGGTCATGGCGCTGACCTGCGCCAGCTTGCCGACGTCGTGCATGGTCGGCCCGCTGCCCCGGCGAGCGGTCATGCTCCTGCCCCTTCCTCTGCCTTCCTGCACCGGTCCCCCGTCCTCATGACGCGTCCGGCGCGCCCTGTGCCCAGTGGGCGGCCCCGAGCAGGGGAGCCTCCTCGGGCTGCCGGGCCGCCAGAACGGGTACGTCCGGTCCGTCGGCCGGTGCCAGCCCGGTGGTGAGCGCTGGGTGGATCAGGTCCCACGACCGGGCCATGGAGCCACCGATGACCACCGCGGTGGCCGCGAAGCGGTCGATCCATGGCGCCAGGGCCTGGCCGAGTGCGTCGAAAGCGTAGCGGAAGGTCTCCCGTGCGGCGGCGTCGCCCTTCCTGGCGCGCGCGGCGATGTCACGGACGTCGGGGAGGTGCTGGTCTTCCGTCGCGGTGGTGAGACGTGCGTAGTGAGTGCGGATGCCGCGACGCGAGACCGTGTCCTCCAGTGGTCGGCCGTGCACGGTCAGGCGGTAGGCGTGTCCGCCGGGCGGGACGAGGGGACCCGAGTGGACGGGACGGCCGCCGGACAGGAACGAGGACCCCACGCCCGTGCCCAGGGTCAGGCAGACGACGCGGTCGTGACCCGCGGCGGCGCCGGAGCCGTACTCGCCGACGGCGAACGCGTCGGCGTCGTTGAGGAAGCACAGTCGTTCGCACCGGTCGGCCAGGCGTTCGCGCAGGCCCGCCCCGACGTCGACGCCATTCAAGGATTCGAACTTGCCGACGTCGGCGAAACGGCCGACGCCGGTGGCGTAGTCGAAGGGGCCCGGCATCGCAACGCCCCAGCGCGGGCGGTGCCCGGCCGGCAGCGCCAGGGCTGCCCTGGCGATGGCGTCGAGGACGTCGTCCGCTGCCGCGTGCGACCTCAGCGGCCTGCGGATCACCGCGGAGGGAGCCGGTCGGCTCGCGGTGGGGTCGACGAGGGCCGCGGTGACGTGCGTGCCGCCGATGTCGAGCACCGGCACCGGCGCCGGGGCCTGCGTCGTGAGTGCCGTGTTCACGGTTCGACCACCAGCGCCTTGACGATCCGCACCTCGTCGCCGCCCAGGGCGCGGACGCGGTACGGGCCGACCGCGGCGGGGATCGTGATGGTCTCCGCGAAGGCGAGGGTGTGCGTGCGGCCGTCGCGGGTTTCGACAACGGCACCTTCGCCCGCGGCCACGTTGAGGATGTGGAAGCGTCCGGCGGTGTCGTCGCGCATGTCGCAGCCCCGCGACACGACGAGGCGGTGCACCGCGTAGAACATCTCGGGCAGCGCGCCCAGGACCTCCTCGCGCCAGCCCTCGCCGGAGCGCAGCACCCGCGGCTGCTGGACGAGGTCCTTCGTGACGTCCTCACCGCGCCGGGCCGTGTCCAGGTTGGCGAAGCCGTGCTCGTAGGGCAGGGGCCGGGAGGCACCGGCGGCATCCTTGCGCAGCCAGTCGTAGAGCCGCAGGGAGTACAGGTAGGGGGTCGCGCTCACTTCCAGCACCAGGTTGCCCGCGCCGGACGCGTGCGGTGTGCCCGCCGGGATCATGAACAGCTGGCCCACCGTCGCGGGGTGCGACTGGATGTGCTGCTCGACGGGTATCGGGGTGCCGTTGGCTATCGAGTCCTCCACCTGACGCCGCATGACGTCGAGGTCCGCCTCCCCGGTGAGGCCGAGCAGCACTCGGGCGCCGTCCTCGCTCGCGGTGACGTAGTACGTCTCGTGCTGGGTGTACGGCCAGCCGAACACCTCCCGCATGTACCGCTCCCGCGGGTGGAGGTGCAGGGACAGGTTGCCGCCGCCCATCGTGTCCAGGTAGTCGAACCGGATCGGGAAGGAGGTGCCGAAGGCGCGGTGCACGTCCTCGCCGAGCATGTCCTCGGGGTGTGCGGCGCACAGCAGTTGGAAGGGGACCTCGACCTGGGCCGCGTCCCTGTCCCCGATCAGGACCCCCGCCTCGGGCGCGATCAGCTCGTAGCCCAGGGCCGTGTTCCCCGCCTGCGGGGTGAAGCCGAGTTCGCTCGCCGCCCACTGGCCGCCCCACGGGGTGGAGTTGAAGTACGGACGGGTGCGTACCGGGCCCCGGGCCAGGTGGGCCAGCGTGCTGCGCAGTGCGGCACCGTCCAGTGCGGCCGGGCCGGCCGCGTCCTGGACGTCGATCCACCGGTCGATCCGTCCCGCGATCGTGTCCCGGTGCCGGTCCAGCACGGGCCAGTCGGTGTAGAACAGGCGCACCAGGTCGCCGGGCGCGGCGGGGCGCCCCAGGTTGACCCCGACGGGCAGCTCACCCTTCGACACGGCCGCCTCGGCGTACCGCTTCGGCAGGTCGGCGTACCACAGCAGATCCGGTCCGCACAGCGACGCGCCCGGCCCGTACACCAGCACCACCGCGTCCCGCGCGGGCCGCTCGGGCCGTGGAGGGGAGTCGAACAGATCCGCGACCTGCGCCTGGGACAGCGGGGTGAAGAACGGGTCGTCGGCGGGGACGGGCCGGGTCCCGATCCGCTCGTCGGCCGCCGCCGCGTAGTGGTCGCGCACGTCGACCAGGTCGACGTCGCGGCCCGCGGTGCGTACGGCTCCCGCGAGGCCGTCGGCCAGCGCGCTCCAGTCGAGGGCCGCGGGACCGTCGACGGCCAGGACGAGCGGACCCGGCGGCAGCTCCGCGGCCAGGGCCGGCCAGCCGACGGTCACCTTGCCGTCGACCGGCTGGTAGCTGGGGAGGGGGTCATACGAACGGGACGCGGGCACATCTGCTCCTTACTCGGCTCCACTTGCGTTAACGATAACAGTGCTTGGCTGGAGGTGTCCACGCTCGATCCGCGACTTGATAGAGGCGCGCTACCGCGTATGAGCTGCACATTTTTCGACCCTCGTACCTCATGGCGATTCTTTTCCCCTCGAACTCTTGCTACCGGCGGAATGGTGTCGTTAACCTCCACGCAACACACACCGGGGCTGCTCCGGGGTCTCTCCGACGCCGCACACGTCCTGCGATTCACATCCGGCCATGCAGGTGGCCCGATTCCGTGAAGGTGATCAATGTCAGCATCGGGCAGGACCAGCAGTGCGGCCGTGCCGCTCGCTCGGCGCCGCTTCCTCACCGGGGTGGCCGCCGGCGCGGCCGCCCTGGCGGCGGGGGGCTGCGCGCGAGGAGCCAGCACGTCCGCGCAGCCGGGGACCACGAGCATTTCCAACGACAACGCCACCTGGGACGACGGCTACCGGGCGGCCGGCCGCGAGCTCAAGAAGATCACCGGATACACGCTCAGGCCGCTGTCGAACCCGTCGGTCACCTCGTACCAGCAGGTCGTGCAGATGACCCTGCAGACCTCGAAGTCCTCCGACCTCGTCAAGTGGGCGTCCGGCTACCAGCTCAAGCGCCTGGCGCGCGCCGGCGGGCTCACCGATCTGACGCCCGTGTGGAAGGGGTACGCGGCCAAGGGCTGGGTGCGCGGCACGTCGCGGGAGTCCGTCTCCTACCGGGGCAAGGTGTTCGGGATCCCGCTGTACGAGTCGTACTACGTGCTCTTCTACAGCAAGCCGGTGTTCGGGAAGCTGGGCCTGTCCGCCCCGAGCAGCTGGGACGAGCTGCTGCACTGCGCCGAGGTCCTCAAGCGCAACAAGATCACCCCCTTCCTCGCCAGCCAGGTGGGCGGCTGGCCGGCGATCGAGTGGTTCCAGGAGCTGGTCAGCAAGGTCGACCCCGGCTTCTACCAGCAACTGGTCGCCGGCGAAGCCTCCTACACGGACGACCGTGCCCGCCGGGCCATGGACATCTGGCACGACTTCATGCGCAAGGGCTGGATGACGTCTCCCGACTTCGACCAGGCACGCGGCCCCGGCGCGCTGAAAGAGGGCACGGTGGGCATGTTCCTGCACGGCACCTGGCAGGCGTCGGGCATGTCGGCGGCCGGGATGAAGCCCGGCACCGACTACGGCGCCTTCATCCTGCCGACGGTGCGTCCCGCCTCCCAGAAGAGCGTGATCGCCGAGTCGGGGGTCTTCGTGGTGCCCAGCCGCGCCTCTTCCCACGAGGCGGCGATGGCGAACGTCGGGGCCTGGCTCGACCCGGCCGTCCAGCGGGTGTGGAGCGACTTCCTCCAGGACAGCTCCGCCAACCCGAAGGTACGCGCGTCCAATCCGGTGGTGGCCTCACTCCAGCGGGACATCGCCCGCAACCGCCGGACGGCGCTGGTCCGCTACTGGGAGGCCAGCCCGCCCAGCCTCATCCAGGGCAACACCAACGACCTCGGCGGATTCATGGCCGGACAGACCTCACCGGCCACCACCCTGCGCCGGATGCAGGAGCGCGCACACGACGAATGGGCGGCCTGGAAGCGAGACGAAGCATGAGCACCTCAGTGACCGACCGACGTCCGCCGACCCCGGCCGGCGGACCGGGAGCGCCCCGGCGCACGAAACGGCGTCCCCCCTTGACGCAGGGGTGGGCCACCGCGCGTGAACGTGTGACGGCGGGCGGGTTCATGGCTCCGGCCGTCCTCCTCGTCACGCTGTTCCTGCTGGCCCCCTTCGTATGGACCGTCTACCGCAGCTTCTTCAGCGACACCCGGACCTCTCCGTTCAGCTGGTTCGACAACTACTCGCTGTTCGCGTCCGATCCGGCCCTGTCCCGCTCCATCCAGAACACCTTGATGTGGGTGCTGGGCACGGTCGCGCTGCCGTTCGTGCTCGGACTCGCGATCGCCTGCATGACCAACGCCGGCCGGTTCTCACGCCTCGCGCGACTGTGCGTCGTACTCCCCTACGCGCTCTCGGGATCCGCGGTGGCGGTGGTGTGGAACTTCATGCTCACCACCGACGGTGCCGTCAACCAGGTCCTGACCGGTCTGGGGCTCGACTCGCTGGCCCAGGGCTGGCTGCTGACCTGGCCGGGCAACACGGTCGTGATGATCCTCGCCAACGCCTGGCAGGCCACCGGCGTGGCCGTCATCCTCTTCCTGGTCGGCCTGCAGTCCATCCCGCCCGAGACCCTGGAGGCCGGTGCCCTGGACGGCGCGAGCGGCTGGCAGCAGTTCCGCCACATCGTGCTGCCCCAGCTCCGCCCGGTGTCGATCATCGTGATCGGCATGAGCCTGGTCAACGGCCTCAAGTCCTTCGACCTGATCTGGGTGCTCACCCAAGGAGGCCCCGGACGGGCCACCGAGACGCTCGCCGTGTCCATGTACAACGAGACCTTCCTCGAACTGCGGCCCGGCGCCGGAGCGGCGATCGCGGTCGTCCTCACCGTGATCGTGCTGGCCGCTTCCTGGCTGTACCTGCGCCGCCAGCTCGACGTGAAAGGCGTGTGACGATGTCCCTCGGCCGAGTTCTGCGCAACGCCGTCATCGCGGTACTGGCCCTGCTGTGGCTGGTGCCCACCTGGCTCCTCGTCGTCAACGCATTGGTGCCCGCCGGGAGTTACTCGGGCAGTCCGCACTGGCTGCCCCAGCACTTCGGGCTGTTCGGCAACATGTCCCAGGCCTGGGACAAGGCCAACCTGGGCCCGGCCCTCGGCAACAGCCTGCTGTACTCCGTGGTGAGCGCCGCGGCCGCCGCGGTGATCGCCGGCTTCGCCGCCTTCGCCACGATCGTGATGCCCGTCAAACGGCAGGCGTTGTGGTTCTGGGTGATCTACTCCGGCACCCTGCTGCCCCTCCAGGTCTTCATCAGGCCCCTGTTCCTGTCCTACGCCCACACCTCGCTCTACGACACCCAGACCGGCCTGGTGCTCATCTACACGGCGATCGCGGTCCCGTTCGCGTTCTTCGTCATGCGCAACTACGCCCTGACGCTGCCGCGTGAGGTCGTGGAAGCCGCCCGCATGGACGGTGCGTCGTGGTGGCGGGTGTTCTGGCAGATCCACGTTCCGCTGACCCGCTCCGCCATGATCGCCGTGTTCGTGTTCCAGTTCGTGGCCGTCTGGAACGACCTGATGTTCGGCATCACCATGGTCACGAGCCGCAACATCCGCCCCGTCATGGCCGCGCTCGCCGACCTGCAGGGCAACTACTCCAACGTCGGGCCGCCCATCGTCCTGGCCGGCGCCCTCCTGGTGTCGCTGCCGACCGTAGTGCTGTTCTTCTCCGCCCAGCGCTTCTTCGTCAGCAGCCTCAAGATCCACCGCTGAGCCCGCACGCCTGCTCCTCCCCCGTCATCGTCGCGAAGGGAACACCCATGCTGCGCTCGCTGCTCGTCCGCGCCACCGCCCCCGTCGTCTGCGCCGGCCTGCTCTGGACCGCCGCCCCCGCACACGCCCAGAGCCCCGGACACACCCGCCCGGTCTCCTCCGGCACCTGGGCCGACCGGGCCATCGGCGCCTACCGCGCCCTGCAGAAGCACCTGTACGAGGGCCCCGGCAGCCACGGGCTGTACCTGGAGCACACGCCCCGGCAGACCGCCGACCCGGAGCACTCCTACCTGTGGCCGTTCCGCGAGGCCGCCCAGGCAGCCGTAGACATGCAACGACTGCCGCGCACCGGGGCCGCCTACCGCCGGGACGCGGCCGAGCGGTTCGACACGGCCGAGCTGTACCACACGGGCGGCGAGCGCCCGGGCTACCAGTCGTACCTGCCCGCTCCCCTGGGCACGGGCGGCGACGTGTACTACGACGACAACGCCGTGGTCGCCCTCAGCCAGCTCGACCAGTACGAGGAGACCGGCGACGCACGGTACCTGCGGCGGGCCGAGCAGGTCGTGCCCGTCGTCTCCCGGGCCTGGGACGGCGACGCCACCAAGGCGTGCCCGGGCGGCATGGACTGGTACGACGCGCCCGGCAACAACATCCGTGCCACCAACGTCACCGCCCTGTCGGCCCAGCTCGCCGCCCGGCTCTACGAGCACACCCGCGACCCGGCCTACCTCGACAAGGCGGAGCAGTGGTACGGCTGGGTGTACTCGTGCATGCGCAAGGCGCCCGGCCTGTACGCCAACGACCGCGGCGACGACGGCAGCACCAACGAGACGCTGTGGACCTACAACTCGGGGTCCATGATCGGCACTGCCACCGCGCTCTACCGCGGCACCGGTGACGCCGGGTACCTGAGGAAGGCGGTGGAAGACGCCCGCGGTTCCCTGGCGTACTGGACCGGGGGCACCCGCCTGCACGACCAGCCCGCCGTCTTCAACGCCTTCTACTTCAAGGACCTGCTCGACCTGGACGCCGTCCGCCCCGACCCCGCCTATCTGAAGGCCATGAGCACGTACGCGGACGGCACCTACCGGTCCAACCGCGACAGCGCCACCGGCCTGTTCCGCTTCCAGCCCTCCAACGGCGGCGACTACGACCCCGCCGCACCGGCCGCGACCCTCAACCAGTCGGCCATGGTCCAGATCTTCGCCACCCTCGCCGACGCCACCCACCGGGCCCACCGGACTTCCTGACGCGGCGCACCGCCCCCGCTCCCCTCGACGCAAAGGACACTCACGCACCATGCCCAAGCCACCGCTGACCCGGCCGTCCTGGTGGGACTCCGACCTCGCGCGCGACATCCTGAAGGAGCGCGTGGCCACCACGGCCGGCCTCGGCGGCCGCCAGGTGCGCCTGTCGGGAGAGCCGCTGCTGCGCCACGACGGGAGGGGAGGACTGCTGCAGTCCATCCGGCTCGGGGTACACCACCCCGGCGCACACCCGCGGCTGCGCGTCACCCGGGCCCGTGTCACGACCGTCACAGGCGCCCCCGTCCACTGCGAGATCGTGCCCGGACCGGGAGACGACACCCGGCTCCTGGTCCCGGAAGTGGACGCGCCCACCCCGCTCCTGATCGAACTCCCGGAACTCGAAGAGGGAACCCAGGTCGCCTTCGAGGCACGGCCGCAGCGCCACTGGACGCTGCACCTGGTGCAGCACTCCCACCTGGACATCGGCTACACCGACCCGCAGGGCAGGGTGATGGCCGAGAGCCGCGCCTACCTCGACTCGCTCCTCGAACTGTGCCGCGACACCGACGACTGGCCGGAACCGGCCCGCTTCCGCTGGGCCGTGGAGGGATTCCACTCCTTCCAGGACTGGCAGGCCAACCGGCCCCGCCGCCAGGTGGAGAACCTCCTGGACCGGGTGCGCGAGGGGCGCGTCGAACTCACGGCCATGCCGTTCAACCTGCACACCGAGACCTGCTCCACCGACGAACTGCACGAACTGCTGCGCCCGGTGACCGCGTTGCGAGCCCGGCACGGCATCGACATCACCACGGCCATGCAGACGGACGTGCCCGGCCAGGTGGTGGGCCTGCCCGACGTCCTGGCGGACTACGGCATCCGTTACCTGTCCGTGGCGCACAACTGGGCCGGGCGCGCGGTGCCCCACCTCGTCGGCGGGGAACACCTGCCCCGGCTGTTCCGCTGGCAGGCGCCGAGCGGCAACAGCGTCCTGGTCTGGCGGACTGACACCCCGCACGGCCTGGCCTACATGGAGGGCTCGATCCTCGGTTTCGACGAGTCGTACGGCCACGTCGACGACCTGCTGCCCGCCTACCTCGGCGCCCTGGCCAGCTTCCCCTACCCCCACCAGGGGCGCGGGATCCCCGGCTTCCCCGCCCTCGACCTGCCCGGCACCGCCGACCCCTACCCGTGGGACGTGCTGCACCTGCGGGTGCTGGGCAAGTTCGCGGACAACGGCCCGCCGCGCCGCATCATCTCCGACACCGTGCGCCGCTGGAACGAACAGTGGGCCTACCCGCGGCTGCGCGCCTCACGCAACCAGGACTTCTTCGAGGACGCCGAGAAGCGCGTCGGGGACCGCCTGGAGACCTACCGGGGCGACTGGAGCGACTGGTGGGTCGACGGGGTCGGCGCGGGCGCCGTGCCGCTGGCGGCCACCCGGCGCGGGCAGGCCGCCCTCGCCGAGGCGCAGACCGTGGCCGGGTACGCCCATCTGATGGGCGTACCCGGCAGCACGGCCGTCGCCGCGGCCGCCCCGGAGGTCTACCGGTCCGCATCGCTGTTCAACGAGCACACCTGGGGCGCCGGCGACCCCTGGACCCACGGCGACCACGGCCACGGGTCGGGCGAGAAGCAGTGGCACTGGAAGTACTCCCAGGCCATGCGCGCGCACGACGACGCCGAGACGCTCCTGGACGCCGCTTCCGCCCTGCTCGGCGAGGCCTTCGCCCCGGCCGACGAGGCGGCGGCGTCCTTCTACGTCGTGAACACGTGCAGCTGGCCGCGCACCGAGACCGCACGCCTCTTCCTGCCGGAGAGCACGGTCGCGCTCGGCGACGCGGTACGGGTTCTCGACGGGCGCAGCGGCGAACCGCTGCCCTTCGCGGAGGAGGCGCAGAGCAACGAGCGTCACCGCGCGGCCGGGCGGTTCCTGCACGTGCCGGTCGCGGAGGTGCCGGCCTGCGGCGCCGTGCGCCTGGACGTCGTCACCGGCGCCGGCTTCCCCGCACCAGCCGACGGGGCGAACCCGCCCGCCGAGGCCACCGTCCTGGAGAACGACCACCTGCGCGTGACGGTCGACCTGCACGAGGCCTGCATCTCCTCCGTCGTCGACAAGGCGACCGGACGCGAGATGGTCCGCCAGGACGCCGTCGTCGGCTTCAACGGCTACGTCTACGACGAGTACGCCACGGCCGGCGCCTTCAACCACCAGTCCAGCAAGACCGTGGCCGACGACTCGATGCACCTGCTCGCCTCCCGCAGCACCGCGCCGCCCGCCGCCCTCGTCGACCGCACCACGGACGCCACCGGGCAGACCCTGGTCTACGAATGCGCCCCGGCCGGCACCCGTCGGCTCCGGGTGCGCGTGCACCTGCCACACCACGCGGCCCGCATCGACATCGAGAACCGTATCGACAAGAACGCGACCCTCACCAAGGAGAGTGCCTTCTTCGCCTTCCCCTTCGCCCTCGACGACCCCGCCGTGCACACGGAGGCCACGGGCGGCGTCCTGGGCACCGACCGCGAGACCGTCCCGGGCTCCGCGGCCCACATGCGCGCCGTGCGGCGCTGGATCAGCCTGAGCGACGGCACCCGGCACGCGGTACTGGCGACGGCCGACGCCCCCCTGGTCCAGCTCGGCGGGATCGCGATCCCCTACGTCCCCTATCCGCAGTCGTTGCCCCAGGCGGAGCCGGCCACCGTCTTCTCCTGGGTGCACAACAACGTCTGGGACACCAACTTCCCCGCCCAGCAGGCCTTCGACCACGTCTTCCGCTACAGCGTCGGCTTCGCCACGACCATGGAGGACGACCCGGCGCGGGCCGACGAACTCGCCGTACGCGTCGCCGCCGTCACCGGCCACCCCCTCGTGCCGGTACGCGCCCGCGCCTGCGCCGGTGCCGCGTCGCCGGCGCAGGAACGATTCCTTGCCCTGGACGAACCCCGGGTGCGGCTCGTCGGGGTGACGGTCCCCGAGAGCGGCAAGCTCCTGGTGCGTCTGCAGTCGCTGGCCGACGTCCCCGTCACCTGTCGACTGAGCACGCCCTTCCCCGTCGTCCGCGCGGTCCGCACCACCTACCTGGGCGCGCCACTGCGAGACATCGGTCCGGACCCGGACGGCGCGATACCGGTCGATGTACCGGCGCTCGGAACGGCCGCCCTGGTCCTCGATCTGGGCCCCCTCACGGCCGAGGGCTCCGGGCTCGAGACCGGCTGACTCGCGTCCCGGCCGAACCCGGCGGCAGTCCGCTCCGTGGCACCGGGGGCGAAGGAGCATGGCACGCGCCGACGGTGGTTCGCCCCCACAGCCGGTACGCGCCGGTGTGACCAGCGGTTATCGACGATGTTTGTGGGGTGACGCACAGATCGTGTTGGCCTGGCTACGGTATGTCTGCCTAGCCTCGTGAGTGGAAGTGATCAAGCTGGTCACTGATGGTGATACGAGGAGGTGCCGGACATGGCCGAGCACACGCTGAAGGACAAGGTCGCGGTCGTCGGCGGGGGCGAGAAGAATCTGGGCGGACTGCTCAGCAGGTCGTTCGCCGGGGCCGGGGCCAAAGTCGTGGTGCACTACCACACCTCGGAGAAGGAGGCAGACGAGACCGTCCGGGCCATCCAGGACGCCGGCGGTCAGGCCGTGTCCGTACAGGGGGACCTGACGGACGTGGCGAGTGCACGGCGACTGTTCGACACCGCGGTGGACACCTACGGCGGCGTCGACGTCGCGGTGAACACGACCGGGATGGTGCTCCGCAAGCCGATCCTGGAGACCACCGAGGAAGAGTTCGACCGCATGTTCGGCATCAACGCCAAGGCGGCGTACTTCTTCATTCAGGAGGCGGGGCGCCGCCTGAACGACCACGGCAGGATCATCAGCCTCGGCACGTCTTTGCTGGCCGCCTTCACCGACGGGTACTCCACCTACGCGGGCGGCAAAGCACCGCTGGAGCACTTCACCCGGGCGGCGGCCAAGGAGTTCGCCGACCGGTCGATCTCGGTGAACGTGGTGGCGCCCGGGCCGATGGACACGCCGTTCTTCTACCCGCAGGAAACGCCGGAGCGGGTGGAGTTCCACAAGTCGCAGGCCATGGGCAACCAGCTCACCCACATCGAGGACATCGTCCCGCTGGTCAAGTTCCTGGCCACCGAGGGTTCGTGGATCACCGGGCAGACGCTGTTCGCCAACGGCGGGTACACCACTCGATAGGCCTTGCCACCGGTCGGCGCGAGCGACCGAGCGGCGTGCCGCGCCGTCCTCACCGACCGCGCCGCGAGGCTCGACGACGCCACCTGGGGCCGGCACGTGCGGGCGTGGGCGGAGAATGGCGAGACGGAGCGATTCGACGCCGCAGGAGGGTGGTCTGACCGCGTGAGCTTGGACCTGAACAAGCTGGAACACCTGATCGCGGTGGCGGAGGAGTACAGCATCACTCGTGCCGCCGCCCGCCTCCACCTGTCCCAGCAAGCACTGTCCACCTCCATCCGCGTCCTCGAACGCGAAGTGGGCGTCCCCCTGCTGGAACGCACCGCCACCGGCGTGGTGCTGCTCCCCGCCGGCGCCGCCCTGGTCGAGGACGCCCGCATCCTGCGGGGCACGGCACGCTCCGCCCTCCAGCGCGCCCGTCGCATCGGCCGCGGCGAGGCGGAAGTGCTGCGCCTGGGGCACACCCCGGCCGTCACCGGGGAAGAGATCATCGCGCTGTTGCGGCAGGTGGGTGACGCCCACCCTCACCTGGCCACCGACGTCAACCAGCGCTACCCGGCCGAACTGACCGAGGCCCTGCTGGCCGGGCAACTCGACATCGGGCTCTGCCGTGCCATGACCCCGCCCCACGGGCTGGCCCGCACCACCTTGGGCCAACACAAGCTGAGTATCGCCGTCGACGCCGACCACCCACTCGCCGCACGGCCCTCCGTGGCCCTGTCGGAACTCGCCGACCAGCGCTTCATCGTCTGGGGCCAGCCCGGCCACTCCGGCTACACCGACCTGCTCATCAGCCACTGCCACGCCGCCGGCTTCGAACCCCGTACCGAGCGCACCGCTCTCCAAGGCACTCCGCCAGCCACTGCCGTCATCGGCACCGACCGCCTGGCCTTCGTCACCACGGCCCCGGGCCCCGCCGCCGGCGGCGCCGCCCGTATCCTCGCCCTCGACCCACCCCTGTACGTGCCCCTGCACGCCCTGTACTCCCCACGGACCACCAGCCCTGCCAGAGACGCGTTCCTCGCGACCGCCGCGCCGTGAGACACCGAAGGGCTTCTACCGCCGTTTCCGCGCCTCCATGGCACCAGCCCGTCCCCCGGTCCCCGAGGTCGCCCCCCCCGGTGCCACCCCAGCACCTGAGCCCTCCGAAGCAGCGCGCCGTCAGGCGGGTGGGCCGGTCAGGATCGCCGCCAGGCCGAAGGTGAAGCGGTCCTCGAAGTTGTCCTGATGCAGGTGGGGAAGGACCTGTTGCAGCGCCGGCTGGGCCGCGGGGTTCACGGCCCGGAAGAGCCTGTCGTCGCCGTCCTGCGGGGCGGCTTGTTCCTCCTGGGTCAGGCCCAGGACGAAGTAGTTGACCGTCCACGCCGTCCATGCCGCCCGCCGATCGTCGGCACCGGCGGCCAGGAGCGCGTCGACGAGTCGGTCGGCGAAGCGCAGCGTGTGGGGTTCGGCCGCGTAGGTGCCGGTCACCAGGGCGGCGCCGTCGCGGTGGGAGAGCAGCGCCCGGCGGTAGCGGGCGGCCAGTTCCCGGGCCCGTTCCAGCGGGGCGTCGGGCAGGTCGTCGTAGCGGATGCCGGCGAGGACGGCGTCCGCCATCAGGTCCAGCATCCGGGACTTGGTCTTCACGTGCCACAGCACGGTGTTCATGCGCACCCCGAGGCGGTCGGCGACCGCCCGGGTGGACAGGCCGTCCAGTCCGCGCTCATCCAGCACGCGGAGGGCGGCGTCGATCACGTCCGTGCGGGTGAGCCGGCCCGCAGCGTCTTCCCCGGCTTGCTTATTGGTCACTGACCTAGTTTACTGCAGGCCTTCCACTCTTGGTCGCCGACCAAGAGCGTCTCGGGAAGGAAGAGATCATGGACTACCAGGTTGTCGTCGCGGGCGCCGGGCCCACGGGACTGTGGCTGGCCGGGGAGCTGCGCCGCGCCGGCATCACCGTCGCCATCGTCGAGCCGCGTACCCAACGCGATCCGCGCTCCCGCGCCCTGACCGTGCACCCCCGCACCATCGAGACCTTCGCCTCCCGCGGCCTGCACGAGCCCTTCCTCAGGGAGGGCGTGCCCCTGCCCGGAGGGCACTTCGCCGTCCTCGACCCCCGCCTGGACTTCCGCCGCCTGCCCAGCCCCTTCCCCTACACCCTCTCCCTGCCCCAGGAGCGCACCGAGGAGCTGCTGGAGCAGGAAGCCCGCGACCTGGGCACGGAGATCCTGCGCGGGCACGAGGTCACCGGCTTCGCCGAGCACTCCGACCACGTCGCCGTGCACACCGCCGGGCCCCACGGCTCCTCGACGCTGCGCGCCACCTACCTGGTCGGCTGCGACGGCGTCCGCAGCACCGTGCGCACCGCGGCCGGCATCGACTGTCCCGGCACACCCTCCACGGTGCTCGGCTGGCTCGGCGACGTCGTCCTCGACACGCCTCCGGCCCCCGGCTACAGCCACTTCGGCCCCGCCGGCACCCTGATGGCCGTTCCCATGCCCGGCGGCATTCACCGCGTGGTCGGCATCACCCCCCGCGACCTGACCACCAGCTGGCCCGGCGACCTCACCCTCGAAGAACTGCGCGAGAACGTCACCGCCATGGCCGGCACCGACTTCGGCATGCGGGACCCGGTCTGGCTCTCCCGCTTCGGCAACGCCACCCGCCTGGCCGCCCAGTACCGCAAGGGCCGCGTCTTCCTCGCCGGTGACGCCGCCCACCAGCACTTCCCCGCCGGCGGTGTCGGCATGAACGTCGGCATCCACGACGCCGCCAACCTCGCCTGGAAACTCGCCGCCACCCTGAACGGCTGGGCTCCCGAGGCCCTCCTCGACAGCTACCACGCCGAGCGCCACCCGGTCGGCGCCGACCTCACCGCCACCAGCCGGGCCCAGGTCGCCCTGATGACCGCCTTCACCCCCGAAGGACTCGACCTGCGGGGCCTGCTCACCCGGCTGATCACCACCCTGCCCGACCTCAACGACCACCTGGCGGCCGCGGTCAGCTCCCTCGCCGTCGCCTACCCGGCCACCACCCCCGACGCCCACCCCCTCACCGGCACCCGCGCCCCCGACCTCACCCTCGCGGACACCAGTCTCTTCGCCCTGCTGCGCGCCGACCGCCACCTCCTGCTGGACCTCACCGGCAGCGGCCGTCTCACCGGGTACGCCCGCCCCGGACTGCACGTCCACACGGCCGCCCCGTACCAGCCCCCGGCCGACTTCACCGACGTCCGCGCCGTGCTGGTCCGTCCCGACGGGCACATCGCCTGGGCGAGCGACGCGGGGCACGAGACCACTCTCACCGACAGCCTCACCGCCGCGCTGGCCACCACCCACCGGAAGTGAGGCGCCCCGGGCAGGGCGCCTGGGACGCCTCTGCCCTCCCGCGGGCGGTGACCGGGGAAGAGGCGGCACACCATCTCAGGAAGGCGGTCGGACGTTCCTCAGGAACGGCCCAGCTCCTCCCGCAGCTCTTCCATGCGGTCCATGAGGACGCCGAGAAGCTGCCGCCGGGCATTCTCCGCCGACTCGTAGTGACCGTCCGCGCGCTGCTCGAACGCCGGCCGCCGGGCGCTGTCCGCCCGGCCGGCCGCATCGATCCAGGAGGCCGTCGCGCGGGCGAACCGCACCAGCTCTCGCAGGGCTTCCGTCTCGGGCGACGGTTCCCGGCCACCGGCCGACTCGGCACTGCTGCGGGAGTGCTCGAACCGGAGTCCGTACATCTCGCACCGGTCCGCGCTCTCGCGCGTCCTCCTGATCGCCTCGTCCAGGCGATCGCCGAGGCGGACCGGCTCCCCGCGGTGCATCGCCTGCCGGCCGTCATCGAGGATCAGCAGGAGGTCCCGGGTGGTCCGCCGCAGTTCCATCATCCGGTCGAACTCGGCTTCGTTGCGGACGCGTTGGGCCTGGAGTCGGGTCTGCCGGCCGGTGAGGACCGGCGCGGAGACGGTGGCCGCCGCGCCGAGCAGGGCGCCGCCCAGGGCGCCCATGAGACCGTACATCGCTTCTGACACGGCAGCATCGTCGCGCACTCCCCCGGCCCCGAGTACACCAATCAGCCAGGCGGTTGACGTCGCGAGCCCTCGCGCAACGGCGGATCGGTGACGAGGCCGGTGCCGGTCCGCCCACGGCCCCGCCGTCGCCCCGGTGGCGGAGCCTGATCGTGCACGTCGTTGGGGCGCGCGGCTGTTGGACCGAACGAGCGAGCCACCGGGGGGCTGCTGCGTGGCGCCCGGGAGTGCGGCGCAGCCCGGAGAACATGGTGCTTCCGGATGGCCATTGCCAGCCTCCCTTGAAGCGAACGGAGACGCTCGTGAACGATCAGTCACCGAGCCCGGCCCTCCCGCCCGTGGTGGACAGATCGGCCTACCAGGAGGCGCAGGAAGCTCTGCTCGCGCGGGAGAAGGCGCACACCCGCGAAGGAGACGCGATCGCGGCGGCGAGGCGGCGGCTGCCGATGGTGGAGGTCGATGCCACCATCGAAGTCATCGGCCCCGACGGGCCGATCACGATCCTCGACGTCTTCGAAGGCCGCAAGCAACTCATCGCGTACTTCCACGCCTGGTGGCCCGGGCGTCCCGCCGCCGAGCAGTGCGAGGGCTGCACGTTCTTCAACAGCCAGGTCCGCGAGCTGTCCTACATCCACTCCCGCGACGCCACCTACGCCACGCTCTGCAAGGGCCCGTTCCAAGAGAGCATCCGTTACCGTGACTTCCTGGGCTTGGACATGCCGTGGTACTCGGTCGAGAAGTCGGCACCGCAACTCCTGGAGGGGCGTGACTGGCAGCGTCACCACCTCGTCTGCTACGTCCGCGACGGCAATCGGGTGTTCGAGACGTACTACACCGGCGGCCGGGGCGTCGAGGTCATGGCGCCCACTCACGGACTGCTGGACATGACCGTCTACGGACGCCAGGAGGCGTGGGAGGACTCTCCCCACGGGTGGCCCCAGCCCTGGTACTCCGCCGAGAACCCCGAGGAGTGGCGTACGAACGGGCGCCCCATCGCCCAGTGGTCCCGCATCGAAGCCGGCCGCTCCGACGAGCTGGCCTAGGCCTGCGTTCACCGCGCGGCGACGGGTGCTGCGGTTTCAGGACGGGACGTCCTCGTACCGCTCAGACCGGCCGGCCGACCCGCCTCGTTCGATGTGCGAAACCCCCTCTTCACCCGCCCCCGAGGTCATGGTGCGCCTGTCCGTTCCGTCCGTGCGGAAGCCGTTTCGGTGCCGCTCCGTCTCCCGTCGGCGGCCTCCGCGCGAACGGGTCGGGTGACCAGCCGAGCATGCACTCCCCGCGCCACGTCCTTCGGACCCTTTCCCGGCACGGCTACAGGCGCTTCGCGGCCGACGCCATCCATACGCTGGCGCCTCGCGGTGTCTTCGCCCTGCACTCGGCAGACGGTGCCCTCCTCTTCGCGGTGCGCTCGGCGCTGGCCATGGGCTGGCTCGCCCTGCCCCTCACGGAGGCGGGGCGGCCCGACCTCGCCGTGTACGCCATGCTGGGCAGTTTCACGACCACGTTCGGCCGCAACCTGCCCTACCCGCGGCGCGCTCGGGTGCTCGCGCTGGTCGCGGTGGCCATGACCGCCTGTGTGGGCTGCGGCTCTGCGCTGGGGGTCTGGGCACGGCCGTGGGCGGGCGGGGCGGGCGATGCCGTCGTGGTCGCGGCCACCGCGGTCGTCGCCGGCCTGGCGAAGCTGGCGTGTGACGCGGCACAGCTCAGCGGGCTGGGGGCGGTCATGCTCCTGTTCTCGTTCGCGGTGGCGGCCAACGACCCCTCGGCCTGGTCCGACGTACTCCCCCAGACGGCACTGGCCGCCGCAGGCTCCGCGGCGGCCTGGCTGCTTGCCCTGTCGGGGTGGCTGATCCACCCCGACCGTCCGCAGCGGCTTGCCGTGGCCGCGGCGCTGCGGGCCGTGGCCGCTCTGTTGGTCGCCCCGTCCGAGGCCGATGCGCGACGGGCCCGGCACCTGGCGACACACGCCGTGCTCCATGCCTACCGATCGCTCGCGCTCGTACCGGCCACAGCACCGCTGCGGCGGACCAGCGCCTCCGCCTGCGTACGGCTCAGTCACCTGTCCTGGTCCTTGCTGGTCGGCTCGGCACGCCATGGACTCACCGACCCGACCGGTACTGCGGCTCTCTTGCGTCGGCAAGCTGGCCTCCTGACGGACCGGCGTCGCAAGGCTCCGCGCTTGCTGCCCGGGCTGCCGTGGCCGCCGCGGTACGCGGAGCGAGGGACGCCGTCGACGGGATCCGGGCAGCCCCCGGTCGATCCCCTGGCCCGTCGGGCGGCCGAGTTGTTGGGCCTACGGCGCCTCGGCGGCCCGGACCGTGTCGCCGTCCTGGCCGTGCCCGCGCTGCGAATGGCGCTGGGGACCGCGGCCGCCGGCGGGCTGGCCGTCCTCCTGGGGCTGCAGCACGGCTACTGGGCGGCGATCTCGGCGGCCGCCGTACTGCACTCCGTGAATCTGAGGACCACCGCCCAGCGGGCGTTGCAGCGCACGATCGGCACAGTCCTGGGAGTGCTGCTGGCCCTCGCCATCCTGGCCATGCATCCGACTCCCGTGGTGCTCGCCGCGGTCGTCGTGCTGATGGAGTTCCTCCTGGAGTACATCGTGGTGCGCAACTACGGCCTGGGGGTCGTCTTCATCACCCCGATCGCGCTGCTGCTGAGCGATCTCGCCGAACCGGCACCCGCCGGGGAGCTGGTGTCCCACCGGCTGCTGGGCAGCCTCCTGGGGATCGTCGTCGGACTGCTGTGCGCGACCGTGGTCGTCCACGACCACGCCGCCCTGCGGACCGAACGCGCCCTCGCCGCGTGCAGGAGGTCGGCCCAACGCGCCGAGTCGGCGCTCGCGGAGACGTCGGAACCGTCGCCCGCCGTCCAGGCGGAACTGGCCGCTGCCGTGGTGGAACTGCGCGAGGCCGACGATGCGGCCGCCGGAGAGCTGTGGCCCGCCGGGCTGGACCCGGCCGAGGTCGCGGCGACCGAAGAGAGCGCATACCTCTTGTTGGAGAAGCTGCACGGTCGGCCGTGGACGTGACGTGGCTCCCCTTTCCGCGGCTGACCCGGTAGACCCACAGCGTGCTGTTCGGGCGGGCGGGCGCGACAGTCGACGGGCAGGCTCTGAAGTTCGGCGGTTCACCGGATAGCCGCCCCCTTGGCCGCGTGAGATTCTGGAGGGCAGTACGAGATTCGAGATGCAGAGACTTCGCATCCCGTCGGCCGAGGAGCGGAACGGAGAGACCATTAAATGGCGGACGACTTTTCCGTGGGAGACCACGTGCGCTGGAACTCCGAGGCCGGTCATGTCGAAGGCGTCATCGTCAAAAAGCACACCCACGATGTGGAATTCAAGGGCCATACCCGTCACTGCTCGCCGGACGACCCGCAGTACGAGATAAAAAGCGACAAGACCGATCATGTCGCCATGCACAAGGGGGGAGCACTGACGAAGGTGCGATGACCCATGGGTGGTGGTCAGGTCTACACGATCGGGCACTCGACGCGTTCGTTCGACGAGGTGCTGGATATGCTGCGCACCCATGACATCACCTGCCTGGTCGATGTGCGCTCCTACCCTTCGTCGAGGAAACACCCGCAGTGGAACCAGTCCGCTGTCGTGGAGAATTTGCCGTCCGACATCGGGTACCGCTGGATTCGCCAGCTCGGTGGTCGGCGGCACACCCCCAAGGGGGTCACCAGCGAGAATGGTGCGTGGCGGGTGAAAGCGTTCCGTGATTACGCCGACTACATGGCAGGGGAAGAATTCGCGGAGGGCCTGGACGAACTCATCGCACTGGCGGAGCATGAGCGGCCCGCGATCATGTGCAGCGAGGCGGTGCCGTGGCGGTGCCACCGTCGGCTGATCACGGACGCACTGCTGGCCGCCGGAGTCGAGGTCGTGCACATCATCTCAAGGACGACCGCGAAACCGGCCGTTCTGAACGAGCATGCCCGGGTCCGCCGCGACGGCCGGCTGACGTACCCGCCGCCCGGCCCGGAGTCGCCGTGACCATGGGGCGGTGGCCCGGCTTCACGTGTCCGCCATGCCCCTGGGGGCGCCCGGATCCCGGCTGACGGTCGCTCGACATGTTCGCCCCGGCTGCCAACCAGTCGGCTTCACAAGCGATTTGAGGATGCGACCGGTGACGCCTGATCGTGGGCCGCGGCGAGGCACGTCGCCTTCCGCGTGACTGCTGGTTCGGCAGACCGACCGGGCTGTACTACGAGTTCGAGCTGGACCGTACGCACCGGGTGCATCGGCAGTGGTACCCGGAGGTCAACGCCGCCGACCAGGCTCTGCGCGAGATGCAGTCCCACGGCAACCCGCCGGAGAGCGAACAGTCCTGACTCGGCCGCGGTCAGGCGCGTCGCAGTAGCTCGACAAGCTCCAGGACCGGGCTGGTGGGTGTCCTGGGGTGGAGGAGCTCGGTTCGGTGCACGATCCGGGGCTCGGTGATCGGCACGGCGGTGAGGCCAGGGAGGTCAGCGGCTGCGGACAGGGCGGCTGTGGTGAGGCCGGCTCCCGCGGCCACCAGCAGTGACAGCCCGCGGGTGTCGGTGCCCGTGTAGGTGAACTGAACGCCGAAGCCGTCGGACTGGGCCGCGGACCGGAGCTGGGCCAGAGGCGCGGCGGCGTCGGGGGCGTCGATCCAGCGGGCCGCGGCAAGGTCGGCCAGCCGGAGCGTCGTGCGGCCGGCGAGCGGGTGGGCGGCGGGCAGGAGTACTGCGAGGGGTTCCTCGCCCACAGGAAGGGCGGTCAGGAAGTCGGCCCCGGACAGCGGCAACGGGTCGGTGGCCGCCACCGCCCCGTCGACCAGCGCCACATCCGCGGCACCGGTCAGCACCGCCTGGACCGCCTCGCCGCGCCCGCACACCCGCATCGAGGCGACGAGCTGCGGGGACTCGGTGCGGGCGCGCGCCAGCGCACGCGTGACGGCGGGCGTCAGCGCGCCGGGCGCGCCGGCCACGGCGAGCCTCCCCGGGCGCGGCCGCCGCAGGCGTGCGACATCGGCCCGGGCCGCGTCGAGGCGCAGCAGCAGCGGCCGAGCGTGCTCCAGCAGCCGCTCGCCCGCCTCCGTCGGCGCCACCGGGCGGCGGGTGAGCAGTGGCGCCTCCAGGTCGGCCTCCAGGGCGGCGATGTGCTGAGAGACGGCGGACTGGGTGTAGCCCAGAGCCTGGGCGGCGGCGGAGAAGGAGCGATGGTCGGCCACGGTCACGAAGGTGCGCAGCTGCTGCGAATTCATGCACATCAGTATTTCTGATGCAGGGTGCAGTAATCATCGTTGGACGCGATGCAGGGTGCAGCCCAGGATGGTCGGCATGACGCACACCGCCCGCGTCGCCCTGGTCGGCGACCGCTCGCCCCATGTCCGTTCCCACACCCGCATCCCGGGCCTGCTCGACGCGCTGCGCGAGCGTGACGGCCTGGATCTGGACGCGTACTGGATCCCCACCGAGGACATCACCGACGCCACGGCCGTGGCCGGATTCGACGCGATGTGGGTGGTGCCAGGCAGCCCGTACCGCAGCGAGGCCGGCGCCCTGACCGCCATCCGCGCGGCGCGTACGCGCAGCATCCCGCTCCTCGGCACCTGCGGCGGCTTCCAGCACGTACTGCTCGAATACGCCCGCAACGTGGCGGGCCTCGCCACCGCGGGCCACGCAGAGAACGAGCCGGACACCACGGCGGCCGATGCCGTGGTGGTTCCGCTCGCCTGCTCCCTGGTCGGCCACGAGGGCACGATCCATCTCGTCGCCGGCTCCCGGGCCGGAACGCTCATCGGCGCCGAGCGGTCCCTGGAGCGCTACCACTGCAACTTCGGCGCCAGCCCCGGCCACGTGGAACTGCTGCGCACCCACGGGCTGCGGTTCACCGGGATCGACGCCGACGGCGAGGTACGGATCGCCGAGCTGCCGGATCACCCGTTCTTCCTCGCCACGCTCTTCCAGCCGGAACTCGCCGGGGACGGTACCCGCCCGCACCCCCTCGTCCGCGGTTTCGCGACGGCCGCCGTGGCCCACGCCAGGGCGGCGGCGTGATCAGGGCCGTACACCCGAAGGGCCCGGCGGGAGCGTCGACTCCACGGCGCGGATCACGGCGGCGTGCTCACCTTGCAGTTGGTCCCGGGCCCCAGGCCTGGGGCAACCGGTGGCGTTCCGGTGCCCGGACGCTGCCTGGGGCCCGGGGCGGCGCCCGCCCAGGTCAGCCGGTGTGGACCTTCATGGCTGAGCGCACGGCCGATTCCAGTGCGCCTTCGATCCAGGCGGGCTTGATGGAGGTGTGGTCACCCGCGAAGTGCAGGGGTCCCTCCGAGGTGGGGATGTCGGGGAACAGTTCCGTGTGCTGGCCGGGGAAGAGCACGGACGCCTCGCCGTAGGCGTAGTGGTCGCGCATCCACGACTGGGTCTGGCACTTGGCGGTGAAGAAGACCTCGCACCGGCGGCCGAAGACGGCCTGCACCCCGGCGAGGGCACGCAGACAGCGTTCCTCGTCGGCGTAGGCGTCCCACTTGAGGGCGTCGTCGGACCAGCTGTAGGAGGCGAGCACGATGCCGCCGTCGCTGCCTTCCATGGGGTGGGCGTGCTCGAAGTACATGAAGCGGTTGGCATTGTCGCTGACGGAGCCGCCCCCGCGGACGTGGGCGGCCTCGACCTCGCCCTCCGCGGCGGGCCGGAAGGCGGCGAAGCAGTGCTTGTACGCGTCGGGAACCGTCACCCCCAGGGCCTTCACGGACTTGTGCGCGCCGAGGTACCGGGCGTCCCTGACCTTGCCCGAGCGGTACTTGGCGTACAGGCCGTCCTCGATGCTGTCGAGGGCCCGCTTCCACTGGGCCTCGGTGAATTCCCACCAGCGCCGGGAGAACTCGAGCAGCACCTTGGTCGCGGCGTCGTAGTGCAGCTCCGTGATGGCGCGGCGCTTGCCGTACGACAGCGGGGGGTCGAAGGCGACGTGGCGCAGTCCGGAGAAGGGCACGGTGATGATCGCTTCGTCGCCCTCGAAGACCTGTGTGGTGCCGCCCTTGCCCGTCTGGCAGTCCTCGGAGACGGTGTGCACCCGCACCTTGCCGTCGGCGCGTTCGATGCGCACGGCGCGCCGGTCGAGCCGTACCTTTCCCTTCACCGGCGCGTACAGCGCGTCGGCGAACAGCGCGGTGCCGCCCTTGATCTCCCAGAACTTGGTCCTGGGGTCGATCAGCGCACTGGACAGGAAGCTGTGCAGGAAGGAGAGGTGCAGCCGCGAGGTCAGGTTCTGGATGGTTCCGACCAGGTCGATGGTCCTGGCGTCGAGCCCGACCACTTCGGTGAGGTAGCGGTACATGGACCAGTGTCCGTACTTCTCGAGGACCTCGGCCCAACCGTCGACGAGTGCTGTTCCCTCCTTGCCCCGGATCAGCCGGTGTACGGGTTCGAGGGCGTCCGCAAGGATGGCGGCGGCGGTCTTATTCCGGTTGGCGCCGGTGACTTTGAAGGTGTCGTTGACCCGTTCCGGGTTCTTCTCGTAATCGGCCCGGCGTTCATGGATGCCGTTGACGTGGATCCAGGCGCGGTTGGTCTTCTTCGCCGGGTCGTCGGGGTCGACGTCCACCAGGTAGAACTCCTGGCGGGGGAGGTCGAACTTCTTCAGCAGGGCCATGAGGAGCGGGTGGCTCTCCGGCAGCCGCATGGCCCCGCCCTCGGCGTACTGCCGGGGGTCGGCGAAGGGCTGTTTGCCGTTCTCGTGACCGCCCTTGCGGAAGGTCTTGATACGGCCGCCGACCCGGTTGTCGTTGGCTTCGATCACGACGACGTCGTGGCCCGCCCGGTTGAGCAGGTCGGCGGCGAGCAGCCCGGCCGGGCCGGCCCCGACGATGAGGACCCGCTTCGTGGCCTTCCCCCGGCTGGCCGGCAGCCCGTCGTTGACGGCCTTCACGTAGGAGGGGACCAGGGGCTTGTCGTGTTCGTCGTAGACGACGACCGCGCGTGCGACCGTCCTGTACGCCTCGGGGTCGGTGCCGGGCGGCGGCGCGGCCGGCGAGATCGAGGGCGCGACGGCGGGGCTGAGCGCGGTCGCGGAGCCGGCGGAGGCTGCGGTGATCCCGACGGCGAGCGCCGAGGCACCGGTCACCGTGACCACGGAGCGGCGTGAGGGCGTGCTGCCACGCGGTGCCGGTGGTCGAAGCGGCGTGCCGTGGTCGCCGGAAGCGGGCTGCTCCTCCCCGGCTGCGGGGGGATTCTTCCCGAACGGCGTGTTCGCGCTTGTGGTGTTCGCGTTCTGAGTGTTCATCAGGTCCCACCCTTGGTGCTCGGGCGACCGGGAGGTAGCGCCCTCACACGGACGAGATACCTAAACCACTCGATGCGGGTCCGCAGCCTGTCCCCGTGTTCACTGGACGGGGGCGTCGGCCACGGGCGGGTCATGGCCGGCTGCACGGCCGTTGCGTCCTCCCCTTGACCTATGTGTGCTCCTCCAGCGACCGCGATCGCCGGGCACGGGGCGGGACAGGACCGACGCATAGGCCGGCCTTCCCGCTGACACGACCGCCCCGGCGAAGCGTTCGACCGACTGGGCCCCGGGCGTGAGACCTCCGGGGCTCCAGGGTCGTCGTCCGGCCCGGTGCGGGGTCAGGCCGCCCGGGTGGCGAAGGCGGTGGCGAGGGCGCGGGCGTGGTCGTGTGCGGCCGCCATGGACGCCTCGTGCAGCGGGAGGAGCGAGGCGAGGGCCGGTGCGTGGAGGGCCATGGTCAGCTCGGGAGTCACGGTGATGACGTCCAGGCCGAGGAGGTCCTCGTGGCCCAGGACGGTCTCCAGCGTGGGCACCAGGTAGTCCAGGCCCTCCCGGGGAGCGCCGGGGGCGTAGCTGCCGCCGCGGGCGGATATCAGCAGGGCGGGGCGGCCAGCGGCCGGGGAGGCGCCGGTGTGCCTGAAGGTCCGGTCCGTGACGAGGATCTGGTCCAGCCACGCCTTGAACGCCGACGGCATGGACAGGTTGTACATCGGCACCGTGAACAGGTACGCGCCGGCACCGAGGAACTCCTCGATCAGCTCGTCCTGCAGTGCCTGGGCCTTGGCCTGCTCGGGGGTGTGCCGGTCCGGGGCGGTGTCGCGGGCGGTGACGCCCGCCGCCGTCAGGTGCGGCACCGGTGAGGCGGCCAGGTCACGGTGGACGACCGGACCGGGCCACCGGTCACGGAAGGACTGGGCGACCTGGCGGGAAACGGAGGCCTCGCCGAGCGAGGAGGAGTCGATGTGCAGCAGGTACGACATGGTGGTTAGGCCTTTCCCAGACATGGACGGAATCAGGGGATGGGGATGTGGTGGTCAGGGGCGGCGGGGTTGGACGGCACGCCCTTCAGGGCCGCTGGCCGGTGCGCCGCTGCTCGGGGCGGCGGTGGCGCCGAGCCGCCGCCAGGGGGAGGTGGCCCCGGAACAGACCGCCGCTCTCATGGGCTGAACTCCAATTCCTACTTTTCGTTCGTAGCGCCATGATGCGGCAGTATGGAAGGCGTTACAAAAGGCACACGGATGTGCGCAACGGAGAGGAACGGACGCCATGCCGGACAGGACCGACAAGGGGATGGCGGCCGCGGCCGGGCCGTGTGCGAGCATCCCCGCCGAGCACATGCCCTTCGTCCGGCAGGTGTTGGACCGCGTCGGCGACAAGTGGAGCATGCTGATCATCGCGGTCCTGGAGAACGGCCCCCTGCGCTACACCGACCTGCAGCGCCAGATCCCCGGCATCTCCCAGCGCATGCTCACCCACACGCTGCGCCAGCTCGTCGAGGACGGTTTGGTCACCCGCACCGCCTACGCCGAGGTGCCGCCGCGAGTGGAGTACGCCCTCGCCCCGCTCGGCCGCGGTCTGCGCGAGATCGTCATGCGGTTGATCGGCTGGGTCACGGACCACCACGCGGAGATCCGCAGCCACCGCTCCCGCGTCGGCACCGTCACCTTCGCACCGCGCCCCTGAGGGCGCACGTTGCGGCCTGGCCGTACGGGAGTTTTTGGAAGAACGGCGGTACCTGTGCGAATCTGCAGGCCACTCCTCCGGAAGGGCTGACCCTCATGCTCGGCATGGTTGTCTGGGACGTCCGCTCTCGCGCTTCGACGCCAGAGCGGTAACGGCTCCCTGCCCCAGCACACCCGCCCGTCGCTGCTGTCATGTGGCCAGGCGTGGTTTCGGTCTGCTCCGCGTCGAAGTGCTCTTCGTGCCCCCTGCACGTTCGACCACGAGGAGTACGTGGTGTCCACCATCCGCTGGATCGAAGACCACACACAGCAGTCCGCCCGGTGGCATTCCGAGAACGCCACCCCCCTGCCCAAGCGAACCGTCGTCGCCGACGACCGGGTGAAGGCCGCCGACGCCTACCGTCTGGCCTGCGAGGGAACCGCCCTCCTGTGGCGGGGGGACTTCCACAACGCCCGGCAGCTGCTGCGGGCGATCGGCCGCCGGGTCGACCGCAAGGCGTCCGGGCCGGGTTCGTCCCCGGGCGAGACCTTCCTCCGGAACCGGCAGCACAGCCGCCACCGCGCCCGGGTCCTCGGCAAGCTGCTGGTACTGCTGGACGACGGCTACACCCTGGCGTTGCGCCGGGCCCCCGATGTCCGCCAGGCATGTCTGGAGGCCTATGGTCCGCCGACCGGACCCACCGCGGTCCCGCTCAGGGAGCTGCTGGGAGTGATCGGCGCCCACCAGTGGCGTGCGAAGGGGGTCGACGTGCCCGCGCTGGGCAGCCGCATCCACCCCCACTACGGCGTCTTCGCCCCGGTCAGAGGCGAGTACGTCGATCTGGTGGCCCGCGCACCGCTGCCGCCGGCGACCCGGCGCGCTCCCGCCACCAGTACGGCGTTCGATCTCGGCACCGGAACCGGGGTCCTGGCCGCGGTGCTGGCTGCCCGCGGGATCGACCGCATCGTGGCCACCGACATCAGCACACGCGCCCTGGCCTGCGCCAGGGAGAACACCCACCGGCTCGCACTGGCCGACCGCGTCGAGGTGTGGGGCCCCGGTCTGTTCCCCGAGGGCCGCGCCGACCTCGTCGTGTGCAACCCGCCCTGGCTTCCCGCCCGGCCGACCGGTCCGGTCGAGCAGGGTGTCTACGACCCGGACGGCACCATGCTCCGCGGCTTCCTCACCGGACTGGCCGGACACCTGCGCCCAGGGGGTGAGGGCTGGCTGGTCCTGTCCGACCTCGCGGAGCATCTCGGCCTGCGCACACGGCAGGAACTGCTCGACGCCGTGCACGCGGCAGGCCTCCATGTGGCGGGCAGGATCGACACCAAGCCCCGGCACCCCCGCTCCAGAGATGTCACTGATCCGCTCCACGCGGCACGCAGCGCGGAAACCACGTCCCTGTGGCGCCTGACAGCCGGTCCCCCGCGCCAGGGCGGCGCGGTCCCCGCACCGCCGAGCGGCTCGCGACACCGCCAGCCACTCCGGTACGCCATGCGGACATCGTGAGCCGTCCTGCCACACCTGTCGCGGTCGGCTCAGGGCCACAAGCCCGGGTCGGCCCGGCCGGCGGAACCCGAGCAGGGGGCCGCGCACCGACTGGTACCGCGCTGCCGTGCGCCGCGGTGTCGGACATCTGTCGGCGGCGGGCGTGATCTGTCGGCGACATGTAGGCGGGGGCTGCGACCTTGGTCGGGTCGTTGCTCCTCGTGAGCACACTGCCCCCAAGCGCAAGGAGCCCGTACTCATGTCTTCCGCATCCCGGAGCCGGTCGTGGGACGTTCACCGTCTGCCGTCAGCCGAGGGCAGGACCTTCCTGGTCACGGGGGGCAACGCCGGGATCGGCTACTTCACCGCGGAGCAGCTCGCCACCACCGGCGCCGTCGTCGTCCTCGGCAGCCGGGACCGCGCGAAGGCCGACGAGGCCATGGCCTCGATCCGCTCGCGCGTCCCCGGTGCGCAGCTGCGGCACCTTCCGCTGGACCTCGCCGACCTGGCGTCCGTGCAGACCGCCGTGGACCGGCTGGACCTCGACCGTCTCGATGCGGTGGTCCACAACGCGGGGGTCGCGCTCGACCACCCGCCGCGTCGCGACACCGGGGACGGCCACGAGCTGATGTTCGGCACCAACCACCTCGGCCACTTCGCGCTGACCCAGTGGCTGGCCCCCCTGCTGTCCGCGGCGCCGGCCGGTCGCGTCGTGACGGTGGGCAGCTTCGCGGCGCGGTCCGAGCGCCTGGACCTGGACGATCTGCAGTCGACCCGGGACTACCGGCCCAAGCGCACCTACGGACGGTCGAAGCTGGCGCAGATGTGCTTCGGCTTCGAACTCGACCGCCGCCTGCGTGCCGTCGGCAGCACGGTGCTCAGCGTGGTGGCCCACCCCGGCGGAGCGCTGGACTCCCTGACTCCGTCCCGTCCCCCGGTGTGCGTGACGACCGCCGGCGCACGGCTGCGCGCCGCGCCCGCGAGGCTCATGGTGCAGGGCAAGGAGGCCGGAGCGTGGCCCGTCGTCCGCGCCGTCCTCGACCCGGAGGTGCGAGGAGGGCAGCTGTGGGGTCCGCGGGTCTTCGGTCTGCGCGGCATGCCGGGGAGCGAGCCCGTCCCGCCGCACATGGCCGATCCGGCGGTCGCCGCCCGCCTGTGGGCCGCCAGCGGTGCGCTGGTCGGCGCCGATCCGGACCTCGGCTTCCGGTAGGCGCGGTGCCGCGCCCACCGGAGCCGGTGCGGCGCGGCGTCTCCCGGCGCCGTTACGAAGCGGTGGCGGTTCCCGCACGCTCGATACGGGCGACGATCTCCTCGGCCACCTGGTCCAGGTCGGCGTCCACGACGCGGCGGACGTGGCCCGCCGGATCACGGTGGAAGGTGGTGACGCCCTCGTCGTCGACGGTGACCGAGCCCGGCTCGGTCTGGTACAGCTCGGGACGGAGCATCGACAGGGCGGTGATCGGGTCGTGCGGGACGCTCCAGCCCTCGCCGGTGAAGCCGGTCCAGGCGTCGATCTCGCGGGCGAGCGCGACGCCGTAGGGTCCGGCGGCGCGGATGCGTTCGATGCCGTCGCGGCCGATGCGCACCCGGCGGGTGGTCTCGATGCCGGTGATCACGGTGGGGATGCCGGCGGCGAAGACGGCACGGGCGGCGGTGATGTCGCTGACGATGTTGTGCTCGGGCCTGGCGCCGGGCCCGAAGTGGCCGCCCATGAGGTAGAGCGTGCGGACGGCTCGGGCGAAGCCCGGCGCGTGGGCGAGGGCGCGGGCCAGGTTGGCCTGCGGGGCGATGCCCATGACGTCCAGCTCGCCGGGGCGGGCGAGGACTGCCTCGGCGAGGAAGCGGTCGGCGGGCACGTCGTCGCGTACGGGCTCCGTCTCCAGGTCGGTGAAGGCGGCGCCCTCGTGCCCGGCCCACCACACCTCCTTGCCGGAGAGGGTGTCCTCGGCTCCGGGCACCACGGTCAGCTCGTGCCCGGCGAGGGCGGCGAGGCGGTGGGCGAGGCGGGCGCGCAGCAGGGTGTCGCCGTAGACGGTGGTGACGGCCTCGACGCGGACGTCGGCGGGCGAGCCGAGCAGCACGCCGAGCGCGAGCGCGTCGTCGACGTCGCTGCCGATGTCGGTGTCGAGGAGGACGTGGTGGAGTGGGGTGGTCATGCGTGGGGGTCCTTACTTCGGCGCTACTTGAGGCCGCTGCTCGCGATGGACTGGGTGAAGTGGCGCTGCAGGCGCAGCAGGACGACCAGCGGGATGACGGTGAGGACGACGGCGGCCGCGAAGACCTGCCCGTAGTCGACGACCATCTGGCCCTGGAGCGTGCCGAGCGCGATGGGGCCGAGCTGCTTGGCCGGTTCGGTGCCGATCAGCAGGGGCCACATGTACGCCTGCCACTGGAAGGTGAAGAGGGTGAGGCCCGCGCCGATCAGCGCGGGGCGCGACAGCGGCAGGTGGATGCGCGTGAACACGTCCCACCAGCTCAGACCGTCGATGCGGGCGGCCTCGACGAGTTCCCTGGGTACGGCGAGGAAGAACTGGCGCAGCAGGAAGATGGCCAGACCGTTGCCGATGCCGGGCAGGATCAGGCCCGCGTACGTGTTCTGCAGGTTCCAGTCGCGGAACAGGGACGACAGCGGGATCGCGATCGCGTCGAACGGGATCATGAAGCTGAGCAGGATGACGGCGAAGACCAGGCCGCGCCCGCGGAACTCGAAGACCGACAGGCCGAACGCGGCGCTCGCCGAGACCAGCAGTCCGAGCGCGACGGTGACGGCCGCGACCAGCACCGAGTTGAGCACGGCCCGGCCGAAGTCGCCCTGGAACAGGGTGGCGTAGTTGTGGAGCGTCGCGTCGGTGGGGATCAGGGAGCGCCAGGACAGCTCGTCGAGGCTCCCGAGGACCTGGGAGCCCGGGCGAAGTGAGCCGGCGAGGACCCACAGCAGCGGCAGCGCGAACAGCACGCCGATGACGACGGCGGCGATCGCGGGCATGTGCCGGGCCGGGGTGGGGCGGCCCCGGACCGTGGAGCGGTGAGGCGTCGTCATGGCTACTCCTCCCCCTTGCCCTGCATCAGCCGGTACTGGACGGCGACGACGGCGAGGGTGAGCGCGACCAGCAGCACCACCTCGGCCTGGGCGTAGTGGATGTCGCCGACGCTGTAGGCCCGGCGGAAGACGTCGTACATGAGCAGGTTGGTGGAGCCTTCGGGGCCGCCGCCGGTGAGCAGCTGGACCGGGGCGAACACCAGGAAGTTGGAGACGGTGTCGGCGACGAGGACGAAGGCCAGCGGGCGGCGCAGCAGGGGCAGCGTGACGTGCACGAAGCGCTGCCAGGCGTTCGCGCCGTCCATGGCGGCTGCGTCGTACGTCTCCTGCGGGATGTCTTGGAGGCCCGCGATGAGGAACGTCGTCCAGTAGCCGACCCCGACCCAGCTCATCAGCACGATCAGCGCGTACAGCGCCTGTGTCGGGCTGGTGAGGAAGGGCTGGGAGGGCAGTCCGAAGACGCCCAGGAGGGCGTTGAGCGGGCCCTCGGGGCGGTAGAGGATGCCGAAGATCACGGCGGAGACGGCGGGCGGCACGGCGATCGGCGCGAAGACGAGTGAGCGCCAGAAGCGGGCGCCCTTGAAGCGCCGGTTGAACAGGACGGCGAGGCCGAGCGCGCACAGCACCTGGAGCGGGTTGACGATCACGCTGAAGAGCAGGGTGACGCGCACGCTCTGCCAGAACTGCGGGTCGCCGAAGAGGTCGCCGTAGTTGTCGAGGCCGACGAAGCGCGTGACACCGTCGACGAGGCTGTGGTGGCGCAGGCTGTCGACGACCGCGAGCCCGGCGGGCAGCAGCCGCAGGACGAGCAGCGCGAGCAGGGCCGGGGCCAGGAAGGCGAGCGCGGTGCGGGCCTGGGAGCGGGTGCGGCGGCGCACGGCGGGCGCGGGGCCGGTGGGACGGCCGTCGGTGTCCGGGGGCCGGGTCGTACTCGTCATCGCAGTCGCTCCCAGGTGCGCACCAGCTCGTCCGAGGCCTTGGCGAGCCGGGGTTCGGCGGGCGAGCCGTTGCGGATGTCGGAGAAGGCGGAGGCCAGGACGGTCTCGAACTGGGTGTAGCCGACGGAGCGCGGGCGGCTGACGGCCGTGTGCTCCAGCTCGTGCCGCATGATCGCGGCGACCCCCTCGGTGGACTTCGTGGCCTGCTCGTCCAGGCGCGCCGCGTACGCGTCGAAGGCGGCGCGGTGGGCCGGGATCAGCGGGGACGCGGCGACCGTGGCGAGGCTGCCCGCGGTGGTCAGCGAGGCGTACTCCATGAACTTCAGGCCCTCCTCCTGGCGGCCGCTGTACGGGTTGACGCCCCAGGACCAGGAGTCGGTGGGGGTCACCGGGCGGCCGCCCTCGAAGTACGGCTGCGGCGCCGTGCCCCAGGCGAACTCCTTCAGCCCGGCGAAGGAGCCCAGGTTCCACGGGCCGCCGACGAAGAACGGCACCTTGCCCGAGGTGAAGAAGGACGCGAGCTGGAACGAGGTGACGCCGCGCGGCGAGAGGCCGTCCGCGAACAGGTCGTGGTACCAGCGCATCGCCTTCACCCAGCCGTCCGTCGTGACGGCGGGCGAGAGCATGTCCTCGCCGGTGATGCCGGAACCGCCGCCGAGGGACTCGACCAGCGGCTGCAGGCCGTAGTAGGCGTCGGTCTGCTCCAGGATCAGGGCGTACGCGCAGCCCGCCCGCTGCATGGCACGGCGCCCGGCGTCGAGGATCCTCTCCCAGGTCCAGCGCTCGGCCGGGTCCGCCGACGGGGCGCCGACGCCGGCCTTCTCCAGCAGGTCGGCGTTGTAGAAGAGGTACTGGGTGGAGGTCCACACCGGGAGCGCGCGCAGGGTGCCGTTCCAGGAGCTGATCTCGTACTGCTCCGTCGTCACGGCCGCGCGGGCCCGCCGGCCGACGCCGCTGAGGTCGGTGAGGAAGCCGCGGGCGCTGAGCGCGGGGACGCGCGGCTGGTCGACGCAGTACACGTCGATGGCCGAGTCCTTCGCGGAGAGCCGCAGTTGGAGGACGTCGTTGAGCTGCGCGGGCGGTACGGCGGTGTACGCGACCCGCAGCCCCGGGTGTGCCTGCTCGAAGCCCCGGATGACCGGCCGGAACGTCTCCGGGGTCTCGGGTCCGAGGAACCGCACGGCCCGGCCGTCGCCGGAGGCGTCGGCGGTGCACCCCGTCAGGGCCGCGCCGGAGGCGGTGGCCGCGAGGGCCGCGGCGAGCAGCGTCCTGCGGCTGAGCGGGCGCGCGGCGCCCTGAGAACGGTTCATGGCGACCACTGTGCATCGCTCGGGACCCCGCCAGGGGGTGCTATGGCCATCACGTATCCAAATCGTTTTGCATGACAGGTGACGAGAAGAGGGCAGACAGACACCGGTTCACGGCAATGCGCGACACCTTGATGGCGAGCACGATACAAAACGTTTTGCGTTCTGGGTAGGGTGACACCGACCACGGCGCCGCCCGGGCGCCACCGACGACCAGGAGGCGGATGTGCACGGCTCGGGCCGCGTCAAGATCGTGGACGTGGCGGCCGCCGCCGGGGTCAGCGCGACGACGGTGTCGCATGTGATCAGCGGTCGGCGCCCGGTGTCGGCGGCCACCCGTGCCCGGGTCGAGGACGCGGTGCGCCGCCTCGGCTACCAGGCCGACCCGTCGGCGCGCGGCCTGCGCACCCAGCGCACCGACACCGTCGGGCTCGTGGTCCCGGACATCACCAACCCGTTCAACACCGAGCTGGCCGCCGGCATCCAGGCCGTCGCGTACGCTCGCGGCCTGCTGACGGTGGTGTGCGAGGCGCCCATGACGGGCGGACCGCAACTTCCGGCGGTGCTGGGGCAGTTGACCGCTCGTCGGCTCGACGGGATCGTGCTCGGGCGGTTCGGGGCGCGGCGGGCGGACCTCGACCTGATCGCGGGTTCGGGGGCCCGTCTGGTCCGCCTCGGCACGCGGATCGCCGACGGTCCCGGCGACGTGGTGCGCGGCGCAGAGACCGAGGGCATGCGGGACCTGGTCCGGTGTCTCGTCGGCGAGCGCGGCTACCGGCGGATCGGCTTCATCGGCGGCGAGGCGGGCGTCGAGCCGGGCGGCGAGCGCTACGAGGGGTATCGGCAGGCGCTCGCCGAGGCGGGGCGGGCCGTGCCGGAGGAACTGGTCGCCTGGACGGGCTTCACGCGGGAGGGCGGTCGTGCCGGGGCTGCCCTCCTCCTCGACGCCGCCGAGCCGCCGGACGCCGTGGTGTGCGCCAACGACCTGATCGCGATCGGGGCGCTGGACGTCGCGCGTGCCCGGGGGATCGACGTGCCGGGGAGGCTGGCCGTCACCGGGTACGACGACATCGACGCGGCGTCGATGGTCTCCCCCGCGCTGACGACGGTCGTCAATCCGGCGCGGGAGATCGGCCGTTCCGCGGCCCGGCTGCTCGTCGACCGCCTCGACGGGGACACGGGTCCCGCGCGGGAAGTCGTGCTGACCCATCAGGTGGTACGGCGCGCCTCGGCGTGAGCCCGGCCGGTCGCCGACGCGCCGACGCGCCGGCGTCGCCCGCCGCACGGCGGACTCCTGGGCCGTGCGGCGAGCGGGCCGTTCTTCGCCGTTCCTCGGAACCGGCCTCCGGGCGGCACCGGCGGGGGCGGCACCGGCGGCGGCCGAAGGCGTCGGCGGCCGGCCTCGCCGGTCCGGGGTACCGGGCGTGACGGCGGGCCGGGCCGCCCCGGCGGCCGTCAGTCGTCGAGCGCCTCCAGGACGTCGGCGAGGTCGACGAACTTGAAGCCCGTGGCCTCCCGGTCGCCGTCCTCCGGAGCCATGTGACCGTCCTGGACGACGAGCAGACCGTTCGGGTACCTGCTGCCGAGGGGCTCGGCGAGTACGTCCGCGCCGTCGCACTCCTCGGAACCGTCCAGCGACTCGGACGCGGCACCCACCCGGAAGCCGCCCTCGTACTCGTGGTCGTCGGAACGTTCGCGGTCGTAGGCGACGAAGGTGTCGTCGCCCTGGCTGGAGGCGAGAAGGTAGCCGTCCCCGTCGTCCTGCTTCAGCAGGGTGAGGCCCTCGACGTCCGCCGACACCCGCTCACCCCCGAAGCCGGGGTCCTCCCCCGCCGCACACTCGTCGGACGCCTCGTCGTAGGTGGCCGGCACGCCGTACTCGCGGACCTTGTCCTGCAGGACGGGAGCGCCCTTGAGGCCGGCCGGCATACGCCAGATGCCCACGTCCTCCTGCCCGGCGAAGAGGGTACCCGTCTCCGGGTCGACGACCATGCCCTCGACCTGCGGTCCTTCGCCGGGCTCCGCGCAGGGGGACCACCGCGTGCCGTCGGGCATCGTGAAGGCGGCGGGCAGGGCCAGGGTGCGGACCTTGCGGTAGGACACCTTGCCGTCGCGCTCGGCGGTCAGCTCCAGCAGCGCGATGCGGGTGGTGGCGTTCTGGCTGACCAGGGCGTAGGACCTGCCGGTCGCGGAGTCGGTGTACGTGGCCAGGCCGTAGGCGGTGCGCTCCTCGTTGACCTCCTCCTGCGAACCGGAGAAGATCCACGGCGCCGAGGGGTCCGTGACGTCGGTGAGCGGGGCGCCCGGCCGGTCACCGTCGACGCGGTAGATGCGCAGCTTGTCGCTGCCGCGGTCGCTGACGACCGCCAGGTCCGTGGTGCCGGAGCCCAAGGGCGTGCCGTGCACCAGGTCGACGTTGTTGAAGCGGCCGGGAGCGTCGTCCGCTCCGGGCGCCGCGGGCGCGGGGACCGACTGCACCTGCCGGGCGTCGAGGTCGTAGACCCGCAGGCCGCCCTCCTTGGCCGTGGCGATGACGAGGCTCGCGTCCGGGTCGGCGGGGTTGCGCCAGATCGCCGGGTCGTCCGCGTTCGCGTTGCCGCCCTCGTCGTCGTCGAACAGCGCGGCGGTCTCGGCCCGGGGCAGGACCTCGGGCGGTGCGGCGAGCGCCGAGGCCTGCGCCGAGGGTACGGCCGCGACAGCGGCGGTGAGCACCAGGGTCGCCGTCGCCGCGACGGCACTGGAACGGCGTCGTGTGAACGCGTGCACGGGCTGTCTCCTTCGTCAGGGAGCGGGCGGGGCCGGCGCGTATCCGCGTCGGGCTCGACCGCACCCACCACTGGGACGACGTCACATGATCGAGAACGCGGGCGGAGAGCGAGCGTCGCCCGGGCGACCCGCCGCCGACGGATCCGTGGCGGAGGGGTGAACGAAGCCCCCGCTCCCGCGGGAATCGCCGTGTTCGCCCCGGCGCCCCGGTGGGCCCCGGGCACCCCCGGGCGGGTCGGGTCCGCCGCCCGGCCCATCCCCGGTGGCCGATCACTGCTCCCGGTGCCGAAACTGTTCCGTACTCCCCCGTTGCGCCCCGCTGGAGGCCCGAGCCCCCATGGATGACCTGCCCCCGGCGCCCGACGCACGGGCCCGTCTGGAACTGAGGGCGATCAGGGAGCTGCTGCGGTCCCAGCGGCGCCGCATCCGCGCCTATCCCCGGGGGCACGGGCCCCCGCCCGGCGAGCCGGGCCGGCCGAGGACGCTGCCGGGCACCGGGTTCCCCACGGGCCGCGAGGTGCTCGACGCCCTTCCCGTGCCCGCCCTGCTGCTGACCCCCGTGTGCGGGGAGGCCGGGGACGTCGTCGATGTCCACTGCACGAGCCACAACGCGGCAGCGGTCGCCTACGTGGCCGAGCGGTTTCCCGGCAGCCCGCTCCCCCGGTGGCCGGGTCCGGTGTCGTTGTACGAGCGGCTGCCCTCCCTCCACCGGACGCCCGTCCCCCGGATGATCAGCCGCGCCCACCACGACCGGGACGCCCAGGGGCCCGAAGCCGTCGAGTGGGTCGTCAACGGTCCATCAGGTCCGGTGCGGCTCATCGCCGATGTCCGGGTGAGCCCCTGCGGTGACCAACTGCTGCTCACCTGGGAACGCGGCCACCGTCTCCTCATGGCCGCCGCGGCGCAGCGGCTGGTGCGCACCTGCTGGGCGGAGTGGAATCTCGGGGACGACGGCGTCGAACCCTCCCGGGGGTTCCGCCAGGCACTCGGGCTGCCGGAGAACGGCCCGCTGCCCACCCTGGCCGACCTGGCCGGCGCCGCCACGCCGGAGAGCCTGCCGGGCCTCTACCAGATGCTCTACGAGGTCACCCTGCGCAAGCGGACGGCCGACTGCTACCTGCGCCTGCGCAGCACGCCCGGCCGGATCACCCGGATGACCGCCGAACCCGTACGGATCGCTCCCGGCAGTCTGGTGTGGGGCGTCCGCGCCGTGTTCACCGACGTCACCGCCGAGCGCCTGCGCCGGGAGTCGGCGGACCACGCCGAGCGGGAAGCACACCGTCAGCGCCAGCACGCCAGGACTCTCGGCGAGGTCGCGGAGGCCCTGCGGGAAGCGGTGCTCCCCCAGTTCCACGACGAGCCGGCCGCCTACGGTCTGCAGGCGACGGTCGTGTACCGGCCCGACGCCCGCGAGGCCGGAGTGGGAGGAGACTGGTACAAGGTCCGCACACTGCCCGACGACCGGCTGCTCGTGGCGCTCGGCGACGCCCGGGGACACGGACTGGCCGCGGTCACCCTGATGGCGAAACTGCGTTATGCGCTGGCCGGACTCGCCTACACGGAGCAGCCCGTCGAGCAACTGACGTACTGGCTGAACGACACCGCGTGCGCGGACGGCATCGAGTCCACCGCCACCGCCGTCATCGCCCGGTACCACCCCGAGCGGTCGCTGCTGCGCTGGACCTGCGCCGGACATCCCAACCCGGTGCTGCTCCGCGACGGACGCGCCACCCCCCTGCCCTCCCCCGCCGGCGGACCGGGACTCCCTCTCGGCGTCCTGCCCGGCACGGAATACACCGCCGCCGTGGCGCCGCTGCGGACCGGCGACATCGTCCTCATGTACTCGGACGGCCTGACCGAACGGCGGGACAGCGATCCCGACCAGGACACCCTGCGCCTGCTCGACGCCGCCACGCTCTCCCTGCGGACGAAAGCCCCCGGCCCCGGACTGGACGAGCTGCACGGCTACGCCGAGGACCTCGTGGCGCGCCTGGACGGCCCGCACCGCACCGACGACGCCACTCTCCTCGTCCTGCGGCGCACCACTCCGCCCTAGGCTCCCCCGACCACCAGCCGCCGCGCAGCGGTGGCCGGCCGGCGGGGCCACCCGTCCGTCTCACTCTCCGTCGGGGCCGCGCAGTGCGGTCCGTGCCAGGTCGCGCAGCCACATGTGCGCGGGGTCGCTGTCGTAGCGCTGGTGCCACGACAGGTACACCGGGGCCGGCGGCAGCTCGACCGGCAGGTGCAGGACGGTCAGGCCGAAAGCCGTGGCTGCCGGGCGCATCGTGATCTCGGGGACGGTGAGCAGGAAGTCGGAGTCGCGCGCGAACGCGAAGGCGGCCGCCTCGGTGGGCGCGGCCGCCACCACCTGCCGGCTGAGGCCCAGCTCGGTGAAGGCGTCGTCGAGGGCGTTGCCGAGATGGCCGCGCCGCGAGACGGTGATGTGCTCGGCCGCGGCGTACTGCGCGGCGGTGACCGTCCCGGCGCGGGTCAGCGGGTGTCCTTGACGTACCACGATCACGTGCCGGCTCTCCGTCACGTGCTCGGCCCGGATGTCCGGCGTGGCCGGGCGGTCCGCGTTGGCCTCCAGGTCGACCTGAGCGCGCCGCAACTCGGGTGTGTCCACGCTCGATTCGGCGATGAAGCGCAGTCGCACCCCCGGTGCCTGGCTGCGCGCGGCGGACAGGAGCGTGGGCCCGCCGAGGGTGACCAGGGAATCGTGCCAGCGGAGCGTGAAGGTGCGGTCCAAGGAGTCGAGGTCGAGCTCGCGGCTGGGCGCCAGCACGGTCCGGGCCTGCAGCAGCAGGTCGTGCACCTGCTCCCGGACGGCGACCGCGTAGGGCGTCGGGGTCATCACGCGGCCGGTGCGGACCAGGATCTGGTCTCCCGTCGTGCGCCGGATCCGGCCGAGGCTCCGGCTCATCGCAGGGGCGGTCACGTGGAGCCGCGCCGCCGCCCCGGCCACGCTGCCCTCCTCCAGGAGCGCGTCGAGCGCTGTCAGCAGGTTCAAGTCCAATTGCATGGGAGTCATGTTAGGCGTTCCTTACATGCACTTGTTGTTAATCGGCCGGGCCCCTACCGTCGAGATGCGGGAACGGAGCGGCAACGCGGCTCGCCACCCGCCCCACACCCCCCTTCTTCGACGGGAGACAGTCATGTCCGAAACGACACGCAGCACCCTTGCGGCAGCCCAAGCGGCAGCCGCAGCAGGAGTCGGGGAAGGGGCCTCGGCCGACGCCGTCGTGCTCGCACGGACCTCGGACGCCGTTCGTGCGGCGGGTACGGTCCTGCGGGAGCGGTTCGGCGATGTGGTGCGCCACGAGAGCCGTGCGGAGCTGATGCGGGCTCTCGCCGCCAACGACGAGGCGGTGCTCGCAGTGCTGAGGCCCCGCCTCACGCTCCTGCGGCCCGGCGCCCGCTGGGTGGCGGACGAACTGCAGGGCGGCTCACTGCCTCCGGGCGAGTGGTGGCTGGTGGATCCGGCCGAGGGCAACGTCAACCACCTGCACGGACTGCCGGAGTGGGCGGTCACCGCCACCCTCGTGCGCGAGAACCGTCCGGTGCTCACCGTGGTTCACCTGCCGTTGACCGGTGAGACCTACACGGCGCTCGCCGGTGCCGGCGCCCACCTGGACGGCCGGGCCCTGCGGGTGTCGGAGCAGACCGACCTCGGGCTCGCTCTCGTGGCCACCAGCCAGGCCAGGCCGGACGAGGACGCGAGCACCGTGCGGCGCATCGGCTCCTCGGTCACCGCGATGCTCCTCGACGCGCTCGTGGTGCGCACGTCCGTGCCGGCGACCCTGCACCTGCTGTCCGTGGCCGCCGGCCGGATCGACGCCTTCTGGCAGTTCGCCGGCGCTCGCGCGGACCTGCTTCCCGGGGCACTTCTCGTCTCCGAGGCCGGTGGCCGGATCACCGACGCCGAAGGGCGCGCGTGGACGCCGGAGAGCGACAGCTTCCTGGCCACCGCCCCCGGAGTGCACGCGGCCGCCGTCGCCACCCTGACCCGTTGACCACCGCAACAGATCATCACCAACGAAAGGACCGGATCACCATGGACCGGATCGCAGTTCTCGGAAACGGCCGAGTCGGCGCCAACCTGAGCGCGGCGCTGTCCCGGGCCGGGCACGAGGTGGCCGTCGGGGGACGTGCCCCCGGCTCGGCGGCCGACAACGCCCGGAAGGCGCGCATCGTCATCAACGCCACACCCGGCGACAGCTCACTGGAGCGGCTGGCCGCTCTGCGCGAGGAGTTGCGGGGAAAGATCCTCGTGGACCTGGCCAACGCCACCGTCGACGGCCCCGACGGACTGCCCGCCGAGCTGCTCTACCCCGGCTCCAGCCTCGCCGAGCAGCTGCAGGACGCGCTGCCGGACACCCACGTCGTCAAGACGCTCAACACGATGCTCTACCCGGTGATGACGGCACCGGCCGCCCTCACGCAGCGGCCGACGGCCTTCCTCTCCGGCGAGAGCGCGGAGGCCAAGCAGGTCGTCCTGGGGCTCCTGGGAGACCTGGGATGGCCGCCGGAATGGGTCACGGACCTCGGCGGGATCAGGACCGCCCGGGCCACCGAGGCCGCGGTGCTCTTCGTCCCGCATGTGATCCGCTCCGCCGGATTCGCGCCCTTCGCCGTGTCGATCGCCCGCTGACGCGGGAGCAGCATGCTCACGTCGCTCCGTCCGGCCTGGGGGAGGGCAGGTCTGCGGCCAGCTGCGCGTACGCCTGCCACCCGGGGGTGGTGTACCTGGGTTCCGACTCCCCCGCTGTGACGAGCCGGGCGCACTGGACCTCGCTGTCGCCCCGCAGGGTGCGGGTCGCCACCCGTTCGCCGTTGCGGGCTTCGAAGACGTCCACGGTGTACCGGCCCCGGGCGAACTCGACCGTCTGGGTCACGGGGCCGTAGCCGAGCGGACCGTTGGTGTAGGAACAGCTGATCTCCGTACCCGGCACACTCCCCGAGACCTTGCTGCACATCACCAGCTGGACCGATTCCGGGGACGGCTCGTGGTCCCGGTCGACCGGTTCCTCCGGGACCGTTCCGGAGGAGGCGTGAGCGGCCCGATCGTCCTCGACGGCGACCCATGGACGCGAGCGGTCCTCCGGGTCCTGCGGCCGGTAGGAGGCCGCACGCGGGAAGGGCTCACCGCTCTCCCCGCTCCCGTCCTCGCACAGCCGGGCGAAGTCGTCGAGATCGCGGGGCAGGTCACCGAGGACGGCGTCGTTGACGGGTGGCAGGAGCATCAGTGCCCACGAGAGCAGGCCCGCGAGCCCCAGCGCCGCCGTGACACCGAGAAGCCTCCGGGCAAGCCGGCGCGTGTCGCGGAACCGCGGCGTGCGGGTGCCCGCTGGACGGAGTGCCGACGGCCGCAGCCCGACCGCAGCCGCCGCGACCACGGCACCGGCCAGGAGCGCGGCGAACAGGGACCAAGACACTCCACACCTCCTGGACTGCAGGCCCCAGTGCACCGCGCTCCCGCATTGTTCACCAAGCGGTGCACGGCACTGAACAACTCCGGTCAGTCCTCCTGTGCCTTCCCGGAGCGCCGGCCGCCCGCCGGGGCGGCGCCGCGGTCCCGTACCGCGGCCGCCGGGTCCCAGCCGCGGCGGGGAACCGCGGCCAGCAGCGCCCGGGTGTACGCGTTCTCGGGCGCGGTCAGCAGGCGCTCGGTGGGGCCCTGTTCGACGACGGTGCCGCGGCGCATCACCACCGTCTCGTCGGTGACGTGCTGGACGACGGCGAGGTCGTGGCTGATGAAGACGAGGGCCAGACCGGTGTCCTGCCGGATGTCGACGAGCAGCCGCAGGATCTGCGACTGGATGGACACGTCCAGGGCGGCCACCGCCTCGTCCAGGACGAGGACGCGCGGGTTCACCGCCAGGGCCCGGGCGATGGCCAGCCGCTGCTGCTGCCCGCCCGACATCTCGTGCGGGCGGGCTGCGGCCTCGCGGGAGCCGAGGCCCACCCGGTCGAGGAGTTCCTCGATCCGTCCCTGAGCGCCGGCCGCGTCGTGGAGGCTCAGCGAGGTGGCCAGGCACTGGCGTGCGGTCAGCCGCGGGTCGAGTGAGAGGTACGGGTCCTGGAAGACCATCTGGATCTCCCTGGCCCGGGCGAGTCGTTCGCCACGGCCGCGGCGTCGCCCCGCCGTCCGGTCCCGGCCGTCGACGCGGACCGTTCCCGCGTCGGGTCGGACGAGTCCGACGAGCATGCGTGCCACGGTCGTCTTGCCGGAGCCGGACTCGCCGACGATGCCGATCGATCCGCCCGTCGGCAGGGTGAACGACACGTCGTTCGCGGCGACCAGGGTGTCCTTGCCGGGGAGGTGGTAGGTCTTGCGCAGCCCGTCGGCGACGAGCAGCGGCTGGGCAGCGGCCGGGGTTTGAGGGGTGGTCACGGGTTGTTCCTCGCAGTCGCTCCGGCGGTGGCCGCCGCCGCTTCGGGCAGCCGGCGGCAGGCGGCCTCGCCGCCGTCGGGCAGTTCGGTCGCCCGGGGGGTCCACGTCTCGCAGGCGGGCTCGGCCTCGGGGCACCGTGCGGCGAACGGGCAGCCGTCGGCTCTGTCCGCGAGGGAAGGGGGGCGGCCGGGGATGGGGCGCAGGGGGCGGGAGATGCCGAGTTCGGGCGAGCAGTCGAGCAGTCCGCGGGTGTAGGGGTGGCGGGCGTGGTCGAAGAGGCTGTGCCCCGTGCGGTGTTCCACGATGCGGCCGGCGTACATGACGTACACGCGGTCGCAGTACGCGGCGGCCAGGTGCAGGTCGTGGGTGATGAACAGCATGCCCGTCTCGCGTCGGCGTCCCAGGTCGCGCAGCAGGGCGAGGATCTCCGCCTGGGTGGTGACGTCCAGGGCGCTGGTGGACTCGTCGGCCAGGATCAGGTCGGGGTCGGCGGCCAGTGCGCCGGCGATCACGACGCGTTGGAGCATGCCGCCGGACATCTCGTGCGGGTACTGGCGCAGGCGGCGGGCCGGATCGTTCAGGCCGACGCGGTCCAGGAGTTCGACGGCGCGGTCGCGGGCGGTGCGGCGGTCGTGGTCGCCGGTGCGCAGGAGGCGTTCGACGAGGAAGTCGCCCACGCGGTGGACCGGGTTGAGGGCCGAGCGCGGGTTCTGGTGGATCATCGCCACGCGCCGGGCCCGGTGCTCGCGCAGCGCGGAGCCGGTCATGGTCAGCACGTCGGCTCCGGCGACCGTCACCCGCCCGTGCGCCGCGGCGTCGTCGGGCAGCACGCGCAGTACGGCCTTGGCGGTGGTGGACTTGCCGGAGCCGGACTCGCCGACGAGGCCGACGACTTCGCCCGCGGCCACCCGCAGGGACACGTCGGCGAGCAGCGGCCGGGCGGCGCCGGGCAACTGGACGGTGAGTCCGTCGATGTCGAGCAGCACGGGTGGCTACCTCCTGGTTCCGAGCCGGTCGGCGAGGTGCACCCCGGCGACGTTGAAGGCCACGACGACGGCGGCGATGGCGGTGCCGGGCACCAGCGCGGGCAGCAGCGCGCCCTGCACGATGGCCGACTGCCCCTCCTGCACCATCAGTCCCCAGTCGGAGCTGGGCGGCTGGGTGCCGAAGCCGAGGTAACTGAGGGTGGCCAGGCTCATCAGTGCCTCGCCGAAGAGGACCACCAGGTATCCGGCGATCGACCGGGCGAGGTTGGGCACGAGGTGGCGTACGCAGATCCGCGCGCCGCCCATGCCCTGCACCCGGTAGGCGTCGATGTAGGGCTTGGCGCGCTCGGCCAGGGCCACGCTGCGGGTGTACTTGGCGATGGTGGGCGCGAAGGCGAGGCCGAGCCCGAGCACCGAGGTGGTCACACCGGTGCCGAAGACGGCGATGATCAGTACGACGAACAGCAGCCCGGGGAAGGCGTACATGACGTCGGTGAGGCGGGAGACGAAGGTGTCGATCCAGCCGCCCCGCCAGGCGGCCAGGGTGCCCAGGCTCACCCCGATGACGGCGGCGAGCGCCAGCAGCAGCACGGGGGCGACGAGGCTGGTGCGCGCACCGTACAGCACCCGGGAGAGCAGGTCCTGACCGGAGGCGTCGGTGCCCAGCAGGTGCTCGCCGCCGGTGCCGACCAGGGAGGACGAGAGGTCGACGGCGTCGGGGGCGTACGGCGCGAGCAGCGGGGCGAACACGGCGGCGAGCACGACCAGGGCGAGGAAGCCGGTGGCGACGAGTGCGGCGACCGGGCGCCGGACACGCCGTACGGTCGGGGCGGGCGCGGGGGCGTCGGCGGGTACGGCGGTCATGCGGCGCTCCTTGCGGACTTCAGGCGCGGGTCGAGCAGCGGGTGCGCGAGGTCCACGAGGGTGGTGACCACCACGTAGCAGGTGACCATCAGCAGCAGGACGGCCTGGGCGACGGGGAAGTCGTGGCTGTTGATGGCGCCGACGAGCAGGGAGCCGATGCCGCTGAGGCCGAAGACGGTCTCGATGGCCACGGTGCCGGCGAGCATGCCGGCGGTGACCAGGCCGCACATGGTGACGATCGGGCCGAGGGCGTTGCGCAGCACGTGGCGTCGGACGATCTCGCGCTCGGGCAGGCCCGAGGAGCGGGCCACGGCGACGTGGTCGGCTCCGTCGGCGTCGACGACGGCCTGCCGGGTGACCCGGCTGACGACCGCGAGGGCGCCCAGGGCCATGGCGACGGCGGGCAGGGTGAGGTGGTGCAGGGTGCCGACGAGTCCCTCCCCGCTGCCGGTTACGGGGAACCAGCCCAGCTGCACGCCGAACAGCGCGACCAGGGCGATGCCGCCGACGAAGGAGGGCACGGACGCGGCGAGGGTGGTGGCGCCGACGACGGCCGAGTCGATCCAGCGGCCCCGGTTGAGGGCGGCGAGCGCGCCGGCGCTCACGCCCAGGACCACGAAGAGGACGGTGGCGTAGGCGACGAGTTCCAGGGTGGTGGGGAAGCGGGCGGCCAGCAGGTCGGCGACCTCGTCGCCGTACTGGAAGGAGCGTCCCAGGTCCAGGTGGAGGCAGTCCCACAGCCAGCGGCCGTACTGGACGACCAGCGGCTCGTCCAGGTGGTACTGCTCGCGTACGGCGGCCAGCCGCTCGGGGGTGAGGGTGTCGCGGCCGCCCGCGAGGAAGACGGCGGGGTCGCCGGGGGCGGCGTAGATGGCGGCGAAGATGACGAACGACGACGCGAGGAGGGTGGCGAGGAGGCCGGCGAGCCGTCTGCCGATTCGGACGATCATGGGCTCAGCCCTTCTTCGCGCCGAGCGACGCGGCCCACGGGTGGTAGAGGTACGCCATCGAGGCCGGCGGGCCGGTGAGCTTGTCGCTGAGGGCCAGGGCGGTGGGGGTCTGCGCCACGGGGATCCAGACGGCGGCGTCGGTGAACCGGCGCTGGATGTCGACGACCAGCTCGGCCCGCTCGGCGTCGTCCAGTGTCCGCTTGGCCTGTTCGACCTTCGCGTCGTAGGCGGTGCTGTGGAAGCCGACCCAGTTGTTGGAGTCGTCGGAGACGCCGTTGTCGTAGAAGCCGACGGGGTCGCTCTTGGAGATGTACCAGTCGGCGACGAGGACGTCGATGTCGGCGCGGGCGGACTTGTCGCCGTAGAACTCGCCGTACTCGGCGGAGGGCACGGTCTTGATCTGTGCCTTGAGGCCGATCTGCTGGAGGGCGGCGCGTACGCCGTTGGCGATGACGAGGCGTCCCTGCGTGCTGTCGGTGCCGATGACGATCGGCCCGTCGGGCTTGTGCTCGGCGTTCTGGACGAGCTTCTTGGCCCGGGCGATGTCGGCGGGGGTGGGCGAGGCGGGGGCGCCGGTCAGCTCCTTCTGTGCGGCGGTGAAGACGGACTTCGCGTAGCCCCAGGCGCCGGAGCCGACGGGGGTGGCCCAGGGCTGGGCCAGGCCGCCGTAGCCGGACTTGGCGATGCCGGCGCGGTCCAGGCTCAGTGAGAGGGCCTTGCGGATGTCGGGGTCGGCCAGACCGCCGCGCTCGGTGGGGATGAGGTCGAGGGTCGCGGTGCTGGGGCCGAAGTGCAGGTCGATGCCCTTCTTGCCGTCGAGTGCGGCGGCCGTGCCCACGGAGTCGGTGTAGGCGCCGTCGGCGGCGCCGGTGCGCAGGGCGTTGACCATGGCGCTGTCCTCGGCCCAGCGGAAGACGACCTTGCGGGTCAGTGGCTTGTCGCCCCAGTAGCCGTCGTAGCGTTCCAGGGTGACGGAGTCGCCCGACTTCCAGGAGGCGAGCCGGTAGGGGCCGCTGCACGCGTCGGCCTGGCCCGGCGTGCCGAAGTCCTTCCCCTGTTCCTGTACTCGCTTCTGCTGGTAGACGAGTCCGGCGTCGCCGGCGAGCGCCTTGGTGAACAGGGCGTCGGGTTCCTTGAAGCGGACGGTGATCTCGTGCGCGCCGGTCTTCTTCATCGACGTCACGTTCTCGAACTCGTCGGCCTCGGACATGTCCGGGTCCGCGTGCCGGCGCAGGCTGAACAGCACGTCGTCGACGGTCATGGCGGAGCCGTCGTGGAAGGTGACGCCGTCGCGCACGGTCAGGACCAGGGTCTTGGGGTCGGGCCTGGTGGCCTTGTCGACGAGCCAGGGCCGTACGGTCATGTCGGGCTGCAACTGGTATAGGCGCTCGCACACGTTGGTGAGCACCGTGCGGCCCGCGCTGCCGCCCTGGGTGTCCAGGTCCAGGGAGTCGGGCTCGTCCTCCAGCAGCCAGTCGACGCTGTCCACCGCACCGGCGGCCGCGGCCGTGGTCGGGGTGAGTTCCAGCTGGGTCACGTCACGGGCCGTGCCCCCGGCCGGGCCGGTGTCGGCGCCGCTGCAGGCGGTGGCGACGGCCGTCAGGCCCGCCAGCCCGAGGGCGGCGATCGAGGTCTTCAACTTCATACGGTGGCTCCTGAGCGGGAAGGGTGGTGCGGAGACTGCTCGTTTCTGCGGGGGTGGGTTCCCGGTGACCTTCGGTCCGGTCTAACGGGGGGCGTGGGGGCCGTCGTAGAGGTTCCAGGGCAGGTGCTGGTAGTCGCGGTCGCAGGGGGTGCCGGCGGTGACGTGGTAGTCGCCCGAGGTCAGGTCGACGCAGGAGGAGACGAGTGTCTGCCACTGCCGTACGGGCGACCTGCGCGGATCGGGGTGGGTGCACAGGGACTCGGGGAAGCCGAGGTGGTCCGACATGGCCTGCTGGATGGTCTTGCGGGACTCGTCGGGGCCCGTGGAGTCGCGCAGCCGCCGCAGCCCCTGCTCGGCGCGGGGCACCCGGACCAGGGAGTCGGCGGCCAATGGCCGGTAGTCGGCGGCGAGGGCGGCGGGGATGCCGGCCTGGTAGTGGTTGCCGTGCACCAGCAGGCCGTCGGTGGGATACATCCAGCGGTGTCCGGCCGGGGTGGTCTCGACATCGATGGCGAAGCCCTCCCGGCAGGTGAGCAGCGCGTTCCCGGCGATGTGGGCGCGGGTCCGGCTCAGCACGCGCAGGGCGTCGCTGATGTTGGACTGGTCCAGGACGCTGCGGCGGATCACCGTCTGGGGCAGTCCGACGGTGTCGTCGAAGCGTCCGCCCAGTCCGTTGGCGTTGAGCGCGATGCCGGCCGAGTTGGCGCCCTGGCGGCCGATCTGTCCGGCCTCCACCTGCATGACGAGGGTCGGCTTCGGCGGCTGGACGATTCGCAGCATCACGACGGTGCCGGCCACGGCGGCCCGCCAGTCCCAGTTCTGTCCGGCCCACACGTGGCCGTCGCCGCTGGCCGGTCCGTGGGCCGCGAAGGAGGTGCAGCCCTCGGCGGCCTCCTCGTCCTCGGGCAGCCGGCTGAAGGTGGAGTCGTAGATGACCTCGCCGCGTGCGTTGAGCGCCAGGACGTCGAGCAGGCCCACGCCGGCTCCGTCGGCGATCCCCTGCATCTCCTCGACCAGTTCGGGAGCGTGGTCGCGCACCGGCTCCAGCCAGAGCTGGGCGCGGGCGGTGACCTGGTCCCAGGTCAGGCCGGAGGCCTCGCCGAAGGCTTCGGTGTAGTAGGCGATGGCCTCGTCGATGCGGGAGCGCACCGCTTCGCCGTACTGCCGCCCGCGTTCCTCCGGCGTCCCGGAGATCTCTATGACGGGCAGGGGGGCGTGGTGCATGACGGGGCTCCTCGGGGGACTGCGGTGCTGTAACATTCATTCCAAGGATGAACATCATTGGAACAAGTTGCTCAGAGCGTAATCAGGAAACCGATTAAGTCAAGAGGCGTAATGGATGTTCCAGAGGCCGGCAGTGTGGGTCCGGGCGGTCTGGCCCGCTTGCGGACCGCGATCCGAGATCTGTGGGAGGAACTCTCCGCGTCCGAGCGCACCGTCGCCCAGTACCTCGCGAGTGCGCCCGCGGAGCAGATCATGTTCGCCAGCGCCCAGCAGTTGGGCACCGCCAGCGGCACCAGCAACGCCACCGTCGTCCGCGCCCTGCAGCACCTGGGCTACGCCGGGCTCCCGGCCCTCAAGCGGGAGCTTGCCGCGGACTTCACCGCTTCCCAGGCGCCCGACGTCCGCCTCAAGCAGCGCATCTCCCACGTGGGCCAGGACCTGGAGAGCATCTGGGGCGACGTGTTCGACGAGGCGCTAGAACGCATCGAGCAGGCCAGGCGTCTGACCGGTACGAAGTCCTTCCAACGGGCCGTCGAAGCGCTGGCCTCGGCCCGCGAGGTCCTCTGTTACGGTGTCGCCGCCTGCGAAGTCGGGGCCCGCCACCTGGCCCTGTCCCTGGGCCGGCTCGGGCGCCGCTCCCGGTTCAGCGGAGCCACCGGATTCGCCTTCGCCGACGATCTGCTGCCGCTGTCCCAGGGTGACGCGGTGGTCGTCTTCCAGCCCGCCCGCCATCTGCACGAACTGACCGTGCTGGTGGAACGGGCGCGGGCGGTGGGGGCCGCCGTCGTCCTGATCACCGACGAACTCGGGGAAACGCTCGGCGACCGCGTCGACGCCGTGCTCACCGCGCCGCACACCCCCACCGGCAACACCAACGAGTCCCTGACCGGCCTCCTGGTCGCCGATGCCCTGCTGCTGGCCATGACCACCCTGGACGAGACCCGGGCCGTCGAGCACTCGCACCAACTGACGGCACTGCGGGAGCGGTTGGTACCACCCCATCGGTGACACGGAGGAGCCGACGGCCACCGCGGGCGGCCGTCGGCTCTTCGAAGCGGGGCGCTGACGCCCCCGGGGTCAGGTCAGTTCGCGTTCACCAGGTCGTGCGCCGGGACGGTCACGGTCCGTGCGTCCGGCTTGCCGCCGAGCACGATCTTCCGCAGCGCGCTGTTGTTGTCGAGGTTGGTCTCCTTGAGTCGCTTCTCCGGGTTGGCCAGCACCTGGATGTAGTACGTGCCGTTGGGTACGTCCGTGATGTCGAACGACTGGCCCGGCAGGTCCTGGGAGTAGGTGTCGCCGGAGCCGACGTCGAGAACCTCGCGGACGGAGATGGAGTTCTCCTCCCCGCAGGCGGTGGCCAGGTCGGTGTTGTACGGGTGCCAGTTGGCGTTCTTCACCGTGTAGTCGATCGCGTCGGTGTTGGCCAGGCAGAAGGCCTCCTTGCCGCTGCGCACGGCCTCCTTCTTGTCCGCCTTCAGCAGCCGGTAGCTGGCGAAGTCGGTGAAGTGCCAGTGCACGTGCCCCGGACGCGGGTCCCACTCCATGGTGCCGGTCGGGGTGTAGCCGACCTGCTTGCCCTTGGCGTCGTAGAAGTACTGGTAGGCGTCCATCTTGGCCTTGCCGGGCGTCCGGAAGCCGTCCACCACCAGTTGCGCCGGACCGGCGTTCCACACGTTGGCGCTGAAGGCGAGGTAGTCCTTGCCGGGGATGTCCTTCTCCCCGTCGGTGACGACGATGCCGTAGGCCGGCAGTGAGCGCAGGTCGGGCTTGGGGACGTCCGGTACGGCGGGCTTGCCGGCCGGCCGCTTCGCCAGCGGCTGGAGCGCCGGGGCCTTGCGCGAGCCGTCGGTCTGACCGCCCTTGTCGCCGACCGGCATCGAACGCGCGGCCTGCTTCTTCTTCAGCGCCCACGGCAGGGCGGGCGGCGCCGCCTTGAGCGGTCCGTGGCCCACGTTGTACGAGGGGCCCGCACCGCTCGTGACCGGTGCCGCCGCCTGGGCGGGGGTCGGGGCGTGCCCCGGTCCGTGGCCCTCGTGCGCGGCCGGAGCCTGGTGGGCGGCTTCGTGACCGGCGTGCTCGCCCGCCGTCGCGGACCGGGATGCGGCCGATCCGACGGCACCCTGGTCGTCCTCGTAACTCCGCTCCACCACGGTCACCTTGACGCTGGCGGGCTTGTTCGCGATGCCGAACAGGTCGCGGTACTTCTTGGCGACCGTGACCTTCGCGGTGTAGGTCCCGGGCGCCAGGGCGGCCGGGTCGGTGTAGGAACCCGCGTAGGTGTTGGCCGCCCAGCCCTTCTCCACGCCCCAGACCGAGCCGAGCGTGAACGGGTTGGTGGGGCAGCTCTCCGGATACTTGGACGTCGCGGGCGCGTCGGGACGTACCCGGCCGCTGGCGTTGTTCGGGCAGAAGTCCTCGGTCCGGCTGAGGACCTTCTTGCCCGCCTTGTCGGTGACCGTGATCTCCGCGAAGCCGGGCAGCCCGGAGAAGTCCTTCACCGTGCCTTTGGGCAACGTCTTGGCCTTGGCCTTGCCGCCCTCGTACACGGTCTGGGTGATGGTCACCGGGTCCTTGTAGGACTTGCGGGTCACCTTCAGCTCCAGCGGACTGCCCTCGGCGGTGAGGTAGGTGCCGAGGTCGAGATAGACGCCCGGGTCCTCCTTCCAGGAGGTGAGCGTGAGTGAGTTGGTCGCGGCGATGAGGCTCAGTTTCGGCCCCGTCGCGGCCGCCTTCGCCGGCTCCGTGGTCGCGGCCACGAGCCCGGCGGTCACGGCCATGGCGGCGACGGCCGTGGTGCCTGCGAGCAGTGGACGCCGCAGCCGGGTGGTGCGCGTTCTGGTCATCGATCCCTCGTCCTTCAGGTGCTGGGGGGTGCTGTGGGAAGGAAGCAGGCGGGCACTTGCTGTGCCCGCGCTGTGAGAGGGAGCGGTGGGATGCCCGGTTGTCCAGGAGGCGGGAACGGGGAGGAGGTTGGCCGGATCGCCGTGTCGTGGACGAAATCAGGCTGAAGTCACGGATACGGGCCGCCTGGTGGCGGGTGGTGCGGTATACGGGCGCAGACAGCCGGGCAACCGGGCAGCAAACAGCCGGGCAGAGTCGGCATCCGCCCGGTGCCGGGCTGTCACGGCCGCGGCCTGACCGGGAGCGGGCAACTAGCGGCTGAGCGGCAGTTCGGCGAGGCTGTGCCACCCCGTGCGGGCCAGGGCGACCACGTGCAGGGCGGTGACCTCCGTGGTGATCGGCAGGGCGGCCGCGGTACGGCGGGCGATCTCGGCTGCGGCCCGCAGGTCGGCGTCCAGGGCCACGGTGAGGTGCACCGGCGGGCGCAGACCGAACCGGCCGCCGTAAGGGACCTGCCCCGGGAAGGCCGTGCGTACGGCGTCGGCCGCCTGGCCCAGTTCGGGTACCGGGACACCGACGAACCCGCCGGTTCGCTCGACCGCGGCCAACCCGACGGGTACCGGGCCGGCCGGCAGGGCGCCCCGCAGCCGGTCCATGTCCGACCCGTCCACCTCGTCGGCGGGCAGCCAGGGATAGAGCAGCGCGGCATGTGCGGGCACACCCGGTCGCACCGCCAGTGCGTCCACCTCGGCGGCCGACCGCAACAGCGGCTCGGCGTCCGGCAACAGCGCCAGCACGGCCGTCGTACCCGTCCGTGCCATCTCCTGCCCCTTCCCTGCCTCGCCGCTTCCCCGTCGAGCCGACCCTACGCGTCCGGACGGTCCCCGCGGCGACGGGCGGGCGCGCAGTCGCGTGCGTCGAGGCGGCCGTTCACGCCCCAGCCGATCGTGCGCTCGCCTCCGCGACGGCGGCGACGAAGGAGGCGACCAGGGGGCGGCGGTCGTCCTGCGACCAGGCCAGGACCAGTTCGCTGGCGGGAGCATCGGGCACTGGCCGGTAGACGAGGTCGGGCTGCATCGGCTGGGCGAGTGAGCGGGGCAGGAGTGCGACGGTGCGGCCCAGTCTGATCATGTGCAGGACTTCGGCCGCGTCGGTGACCTCGGGCCCCTGTCCGGCCTCGGGTGCTCCGGTCCAGCGCACACCTTTCCAGCGGGGCAGCGTTTCCTGGGCGAGATCGGCGAGGGTGACCTCCGAGCGGGAGGCGAGCCGGTGGTCCGGCGGCAGGATCGCGACCCGTCCCTCGACCATCAGGGTTTCGTGGTCCAGGCCGGTCATGTCGTCGAACGGCGCGTAGAGCAGGGCGACGTCGGCGCGGCCGTCGCGTACGTGGTCGGCGCGGTCGGTGGCACCCCCGAACAGGATGTCCACCTGGCGGGCGTCGGGACGGTCGGCGTATGCGGCCAGGATGCCGGACAGGAGGTTCGCGTCACCGCCGGGTTTGATCACCAGGCGCAGGCGGGCCTGGTGATCACCGGCCCGGCGCGTCTTCTCGGCAGCCGCGCCGACGGCGTTGAGTGCGTGCCGGCCGTGGTGCAGGAGCGCGTCACCGGCGGGAGTGAGGGCGACGTGTCTGCTCGAGCGCTCCAGCAGCCGCACTCCGAGCCGGGATTCCAGGCGCCGGATCGCCTTGGACAGGGCCGGCTGCGCGATCGCCAGACGGGCCGCGGCGTGCCCGAAGTGCAACTCCTCCGCCACGGCGACGAAGTACTCCAGCTCGCGGGTCTCCAGCTCGGCCATGACGTAAGGCTACCGCCTGATCCATTCCCATGAGGCATGGAACGAGATCGGATGGATCTTGGACGGGCGGGAAAAATGCCTGTTCGCTGGAGGCATGATTCACCACACCATGATCGTCGCGTTCGACAATCCGATTCCCGCGAATGAGCTGGACCAGTACCTCAAGGAGTTCGAGGAGCTCGTGATGGGTTCCGGTCTGGTCGAGTCGGTCGCGACCCGGCACCACATCCGCGTCCCGGGTGACGACCACGCCCCGGTGGCCGTCGCCAGCGCCGTCGTGCAACTGCACCTGACCGACCTGGACGCCCTGAACGCGACCTTCACCATGCCCGGGGCCGTCGACCTCATCAGGCGCTGGCAGGCCCGCCACCCGTACCGGGCCGTCTGGGCCAACCACGAGCCGCTGACCTGATCCGCACTCCCGGCCGGGCGCGGCGGGACATGGGCCGAGGCCCGGGCTAGGAGGCATCCTCGTCGCGCTCGCGCAGGGAACTGATCATGCTCTGCAGACTGCGGAAGGCGTGTGCCTGCTCCGCCTCGGTCATGCCGGCCAGCATCCTGACCTCGACGGACCTGACGGCTACGGTCGCCTTCTCCAGGCTGCGTCGGCCGCTCGGCGTGAGCCGCGCGGGAAGGACCTTTCCGACGGCCGCTTCCGCGGGCCGGGTCACGTAGCCCTCACGCTCCAGGGTCTGGAGCAACGTGTTCATCGTCTGGCGGGTCACGAACGCGCCGCGCGCCAGCTCGGAGTTCGACAGGCCCGGCCGTTGGGCCAGCAGCTCCAGACAGGAGTAGTGCGTCACGCTCATGCCCAGCGGCCGCAGCACCTCCTCCATGGCCGTGCGCAGGGCGCTCGAAGCCTCTTTCAGCAGGTAGCCCAGTGATTTGTCGAGGTCGATGCCGGCACCCTTTTGACTCATGTCAGTATTCTGACATACGCTTCGTGTCAGAAAACTGACATGAAGAGAAGGAGCATCACCATGCCCGCCACCGGTCCCGACTTCCTCTCGCTCCAGGCACGCGATCTGGACGCTTCACAGGCGTTCTACGAGCACTACCTCGGTCTCGTCCGCTCGCCGGCCGGGCCGCCGCACGCCGTGGTCTTCGAGACGAAGCCGATCGCGTTCGCCCTCCGCGAGGTCGTGCCCGGCACCGACCTCGCATCCGTCTCCCAGCCCGGCATCGGTGCCGCGATCTGGCTCCACGCCACCGACGTCCAGGCCATCCACGACGCTCTCGCCGCCGACGGTCACACCATCGTCTCCGCGCCGATCGACGGCCCGTTCGGCCGGACGTTCACCTTCGCCGACCCCGACGGCTACCACGTCACTCTCCACGACCGCACCTGACCGGCGGAACGGCACGCCGCCGCCCCCTCGTACGATGGCGCGGGGCCGTACGACCGCATCACTCGACCGCTCGCCATCGGGAGAGGTGTCCCGCCGCTTCCGGGTCTGGTCACGGCCGTTCAGGCGGTTGACGATGCCCCTCGTATGCACCTGGACTTCGAGACCGACGACGTGGCGGCGGAGACGGCCCGCCTGATCGCCCTGGGCGCCCAGGAGGTCTCGCAATGGCAGGAGTGCCGTGTCCTGCGGGCCCCCGGCGGACACCTGCTGTGCGTTCTGCCGACGGAGAGCGACCCCGACGTCTTCCGTGAGCAGGCGACGCGCTGGCCCTGACCGGCACCGGCGCGGGGATCCACTCAGCGATGACCGAAGATGGGCCGAGCAGGAGCGGCGGTATGCGTCGGCTCGGCCACCGTGCCGGGCCCGGGAAGGGAGATGGCATGGCCAAGGCGGTGCGGGCCTCGCTGGGAGAGCTTCAGATCACGTGCCAGGTCTGCAAGAGCGACCTGTTCCGCGAACGAGGGGTAAAACTCAACAGCACGGGCGGGGAGTTGTTCAATCTGGCCTGGGCCGACGAGACCGCCACGGGGCTGATCTGCCTGCGGTGCGGCTTCGTGCACCTCTTCGTCAACCGGCAGCTCGAACTGCACCGCGCCACGGACTGATCCGTCAGCGGGTCGCGGCGGCCGCGTTGCGGATCCAGCTGCGGAACTCGATCGCCAGGTGCTCGCAGTGGCCCTCGATCATCGAGTCGGGGGCGGCCGACGGATAGATGACGCGTACCACCACGTCGGCACCGGCGTCGGTGTCCCGGGCCTGGTGCAGGCAGTACGCGAAGGGCGTGCCGTCGTCCAGGCTCAGCAGCGCGTTCATCAGGGTCACCGGGTAGGCCGCGTCCAGGTAGGCGCTGACCGCTGCGGGCAGTTCACGGGCCACGGAGACCTTGAACCGGGTGAGGTGGCCGCCGATCGTCTCCACCATGCCTCCCGTGTAGGCGGGCGGCTCGACGTAGTGCTCGGGATGGGCGTTGACGAGCAGCGACTTGTCCTGGAAGCGGCCGGTACCGGCCTGCGCACCGAACCACTGGGCGAGGCGGGTGCCGCTGAGGCCGCGGACGGTGAATTCGGTCCGCGATTCACGGTAGGTGCCGCCGGAGGCCGCGACGAGTTCCTTGTGGTAGCGGTCGCCGTCGTCGATCTGCTCGCCGAGGAGGTCCATCATCACCTGGCCGCCGGCCACGTCCTTCAGGTTCCTCAGGGCCCGCCGTGCCGCCTTCAGTTCCCACCGGTCGACTTCGGACTCGTCGAAACTGCGGCCCATGGTGTGCACCTCGACCGTGACCGGGACGGACTGGTGCGCATCAGTTTTTGAGGTCATTTTTCTACCCGTTCAGGAGAGAGGGGGCACCGCTCGCTTGCCGGGTGCCTGCCACCGACCATAAGATGCATCCATGCATCTTGCAAGGTCGGATTCCACCCCCCGCCGCCGACGCGGCGCGGAACTGCGGGCCGCGCTCCTCGACGCCGCGTGGGACGAGCTGATGGCTCACGGATACGCGGGGCTCACCTTCGCCGCAGTCGCCGAACGCGCCGGTACCAGCCGGCCGGTCGTCAACCGCCACTGGGCGGCCAAGGACCTCCTCGTCCGCGACGCCATCCGCCGCGCGAGCGCGGACTTCGCACTCACCGACCCGGACACCGGGTCCCTGCGCGACGACACGATCGCCCTCCTCGAACAGCTCAACGGGGCGTTCACCGCGTTCGCGGCAGCCATGACGGCGCAGCTGGCCGCCTACTTCGAGGAAACGGGAACGACACCGGCCGAACTGCGCGCCTCACTGGTCGAGGCGCGATGGGCGCTGATCGAGTCCGTCGCCCACCGCGCCGCCGCACGCGGGGAGATCGACGGCACGAAGCTCACCCCGCGCATCACCCGCCTCCCCTTCGACCTGCTCCGGCACCAGGTCCTCATGGAACTGGAGCCGGTGCCGTCCGAGGACATCAGGGAGATCGTCGACACGATCTACCTGCCCCTGATCACCTGAGCCGGGGCCGGAGCCGGGCCGCGCCCGCCCGTCGCCCGCCTTCAGTCGGCGGACAGGCGCAGATACGGGGCGACGCTGCGCAGCTTCTCGCAGGTCTCCTCGGTCTCCCGTTCCGGGCTGGACTGGGCGGTGACCCCGGCGCCCGCCCGCAGCCACGCCTCGGTCTCGGTGCCGATGAGTGTGCGCAGAACGAGGGCGGCGTCCAGGGCGCCGCGGCTGCTCCCCCGGAACACCGCGCCGCCGTACAGGCCGCGCGGCCCGTCCTCGTGCCGGGCCAGGGCTTCGAGCGCGGCGCGTTTGGGCACCCCGGTGGCGGTGATCGCCGGGAAGAGGGAGGCGAAGGCGTCCCAGGGTCCGGCGTCCGGCCGGAGCCGTCCCGTCACCCGCGAGGCGAGGTGCTGCACCGATCCGCGTCGGCGCACCGACATGAACTCCTCGGCCACGACGGTACCGGGGCGGCACACGGCCGCCATCTCGTCCCAGGCCAGACGCACGGACACGGCGTGCTCGTGTATCTCCTTGGGGTCGCTGAGCAGTTCGGCGCATCGGCGTTCGTTCTCCGCCGGGTCGGCGCCCAGAGCGCGGGTGCCCGCGAGCGGCTGGGTGCTGACGCGCCCGTCGTCCCCGACCTCGAGAACGGTCTCGGGGCTGAATCCGGCTGCCCGGTAACCGCCGAGGTCCAGCAGGTAGGAACGGGCCGGTGTGTTGGCCCGGCGGCCCGCGAGATAGGTGGCGGCGAAGTCCGGGCGGGGCTCGGCGGGCAGCGGGACCTTCCGGGAGACCACGGCCTTCTCCAGCAGCCCGGCGCGGATGTCCTCGACCGTACGGGCGACCGCCTGGCCGTAGGCGGCACTGCCGACGGCGATGATGCCCTCGGTCCGGTCCGGCGTCGGTCCGTCGTGGGCGGCCCGTCCGTCTGCGGGCTCCGCGAGCAGGTCGGCGACCTTGCGCGCCCAGGCCTCGTCCACCGCGCGGATCACCGTCGAGTCGCCGGTGAGGGTCACCTCCACGGAGGGGATCAGTGCGTGCAGCAGGGGCCGGTCCCCGGCCGAGGCCGGGTCCGCGTGCAGGAGGTGGGCGAGTTCGAAGGCCGCCCAGCCGTAGAAGTGGCGCCCCTCGCCGCCCTTGCATCCCTCGCCGCCCTCGTCCTCGTCGTCCCCCTCGCCGCCCTCGTCGCGCAGGGCGGACAGGGCGTCGGCGAACGCCGCCAGGGGCCGCCCGCCGGTGCGCGAGGTCCAGATGCGCCCGGCGGCCTGCGCGGTGATGCCGGCGGTGTCCGCGGTGACCCGCACGTCGGAGCCCGCCGCGAAGTGCCAGGCTCCGCCCTCCGTCTCGTACACCACGTACTGGTCCGCCAGTCCGGCGCGGGCGAGGCGGGTGGCGGTGGCCGCCGGGTCGTGGCAGGGCTCCCGGGTGCTCGTGTGCGCGAGCGGCGGAACGGACCTGGCCCATCCCTCCCAGGTGTTCCGGGATCCGGTGCTCATCGTGTCGTGCCTTCTTTCTGCCGTTCGGTCCGGGGTGGCCGCGGGTGTCGGGTGAGCGGTCATGACGGTGCCGCCGCCAGGCGCCAGCCGTGGGCCCGCGCGCGCCGTTCCCAGAAGGAGGCGTACGTGCCGCCTGCCGTCACCAGGTCGTCGTGCGTGCCCCGTTCGGTGATCCGGCCGTCCTCCAGGACGAGGATCTGGTCGGCGCGCACGACGGTGCTCAGCCGGTGCGCGATGACCAGGAGCGTCTTGCGGTCCGCCAGGGTCCGCACGACGTCCGCGAACAACGCCTCGTTCTCCTGGTCGAGAGCGGCGGTGGCCTCGTCCAGGACGAGGATCGGGGCGTCCTTGAGGAGCGCGCGGGCGATGGACACGCGTTGGCGCTGGCCCCCGGAGAGACGTGCGCCGCCCTCCCCCACCTTCGTGGCCCAGCCGTCGGGCAGTTCCTCGATCACGCGGTCGAGGCCGGAGCGGGCCGCGGCCTCGGCCAGTGCGCCGGGTTCCGCGTCGGGGGCGCCGACGCGGACGTTCTCCTCGATGGTGCCGTCGAAGAGGTAGACGTCCTGGAAGACGAGGGAGACATGGGCCGTCAGGTCGTCGGCGGCGATCTCGCGGACGTCGACACCGCCGATGCGGACGGTGCCCTCGGTGGTGTCCCGGAAGCGGGCGAGCAGCCCGGCGATCGTGGTCTTGCCCGCGCCGGAGGGACCGACCAGCGCCGTCATGCTGCGCTCGGGCAGGCGGAAGGTCACGTCGTCCAGGACCGGTCGTGCGGCCGGGGCGTCCGCCGGACCGCCGTCGTCCCCGTCGTAGCGGAAGCCGACCCCGGTGAACTCCACGCTCGCGTCGCGAGGGGTCCTCGGCTCGGCGGGCTGGGGGAAGGGCGGTTCGTCGAGGACCGCGCCGAGGCGTTCCAGGGTGTTGCGGGCGATGCGCATCCCGGCACCGGCCTCGGCGGCGGAGGAGACGCTGTCGATCAGCCGGACCAGCAGCACCAGGAGCGCCAGCAGGGTGGGCACGGTGAGCGAACCGTCGAGCTGCCAGGACACCCCGAGGGCGAGCAGCAGGGCGAACACGAGCCGGGTGGCGAAGGAGAAGGAGACCAGGCCGGGCAGCCCCCGCGCGATGAGCCGCCGGTCCGCGCGCGCCTCGGCCAGCAGGGCGTCGTCCAGCGCTCCGTAGCCTTCGGCGGTCCGCCCGAACGCCCTCAGCACCGGCTGGTTGCGGGCGTACTCCAGGACCCGGTCGGCGGACTCGCCGATGGCGGCGTCGCGGCCGAGGTCGAGGCGGCGCATCACGGCGCTGCTCGCCGCCTGGACGGCGAACAGCACGGGTGCGCAGACCAGCAGCACCAGGGCGGTGCGGACGTCGAAGAAGAACGTGGCGATCACCAGCGTCGCCGGGGTGAGCAGGGAACTGATGAACGGGCGCAGCAGGTGGGCCGGTGTGCTCATCACCTGGATGACGTTCTGGCCGGCCAGCCTGCTGAACTCGGCCGTGCGGCCGGCGGTGAACCAGCCGAGGGGCAGGCGCAGGGCCTGGTCCGCCATACGGCGGTGGAGGACCCGGGAGAGCCGGGAACCGACCGTGAACCCGCCGCCGATGGCCGCGCCCTGGAGCACGGTGTGGGCGAGGGCGCAGGCGACGAACGCCGTCAGCCAGGGCCACACGTCGCCGGGGCCGGGGCCGAGCAGGGCCCGCAGGACGGGCACCAGGAGGGCGAAGGCCACGCCTTGCAGGACGGCCGCGCCGCACTGCAGGACGAGCAGCCGGTTGAGCGGGCGGGAGCCTTCCGGTCCCAGGACCCGGTAGAGCTGACGGATCATCGTGCACTTCCTTCTCGGACGTCGTCCGCGCTGCTCTGGGCGTCCCAGAGGGCGGCGTAGCGGCCCCGGGCAGCCAGCAGCTCGTCGTGGCGGCCCTGTTCGGTGACGCGCCCGTCCTCCAGCACCACGATCCGGTCGGCGGAGCGGACGGTCGACAATCGGTGGGCGATGACGAGCAGGGTGCGGCCGGCCGCGAGCGCGGACAGCGCGTCCTGGATCAGCGCCTCGGAGTGCGGGTCGGCGTACGCGGTCGCCTCGTCGAGCACGAGGACCGGGGCGTCGGCGAGCAGGGCCCGGGCGATGGACAGGCGCTGTGCCTCGCCGCCGGACAGGGTGACGGCCGTGCCCAGTTCGGTGGCGTAGCCGTCGGGCAGGGCCATGACCCGGTCGTGGATGCGGGCGGCGCGGGCACACCGCTCGACTTCCGCGTCGGTGGCCTCCGGGCGGCCCAGGCCGATGTTGTCGGTGACGCTCGCCCGCAGCAGCCGCACGTCCTGCAGGACGAAGCCGACCCGGCGGTACAGCTCGGCCGCGGGGATGTCGCGCAGGTCGGCGCCGCCGAGGGTGACCGTGCCGGCGGTGACGTCGTGGAAGCGGGGCAGCAGCGACGCCAGGGTCGACTTGCCCGAGCCGGAGGGCCCGACGAGTGCGGTGACGGTGCCGGGGGCGAGGTCGAGGTCGACGTCGCGCAGGACGTCGGTCCGCCCGTCGTAGGAGAAGGACACCCCGCGCAGGCGGACGTGGTGGCCGTCGGGCAGGACGGGGGTCGTGGGCTCGGGGAGGGTCGGGGCGTGCAGCAGCTCGGTGATGCGGACGGCGGCGGCCTGACCGGCCCGGATCTGCTGGATGCGCGGGCCGACGACGCCCATGGGGGCGGCGACGGCGGGGCCCAGCAGGAGGAAGGGGACGAGTGCGGCGCCGGGCAGCCGGTCCTGGGTGACGAACACGGCGCCCAGCAAGGTCAGGAGCAGCAGGACCACGGCCGGGGCGACCACCAGCACGGCGGCGGTGGAACTGACCAGGGTGGTGCGGACCCAGCGGGAGAAGAAGTCGGCGAAGCCCTCGGTGGCGTCGACGAAACGCTCGTGGGCCTTGCGGCCGCGTCCGAAGCTCTTGAAGACGGCGATGCCGGAGGCGAACTCCACGGCGGCGGCGGAGATGCGCCCCACCGCGGCTCCGAACTCGGCCATCTGCGCCGCGGCACCCGCCATCGCCCGGCTGAACAGGAACACGCCGAGCAGCAACGGCACGACGCTCAGGAGGGCGAGGCGCCAGTCGACGGTGAACAGGTAGGCCAGTGCCAGGAGCGGCGCGCTGAGCACGGCGACGACGTCGAGCAGGGTGTGGGCGAACAGCGTGTGCAGCGCGCTCACGTCGTCCTGCACCGCCTGCTTGACCTCGCCGGTGCCGCGCTCGGTGAGCCGGCCGAGCGGCAGCCGCCCGATGTGCCGGGCGAGCCGGCGCCGGAGCGTGAGCTGGAGGTCGTTGTCGGCGAGGTGGGCGAGGGCGCCGGCCGCCGTGCCGCACACCAGGGCGAGGAGTCCGGCCGCGCAGGCCAGCGCGACCAGCGGCCACAGGGTGTCGCCGTCGGCGGGGGCCCCTGCGGTGAGCCGGTCGGCGATCTCGGAGACGGCGATGAACGGCACCACTCCGGCGAGGGCCGCGACGGTCTGGAGGCCGACGGCGACGGCCAGTCGGCCCCGGACGGGCTCGGTCAGCTCGCGCAGGGGGCGCGGGGGTGCCCCGGTGCCCGTGCCGGGGGCTGCCGGGGTCCGGGTCACCGGGTCCGGGCCGGATTCGGGCGGTTGTGACTTCACTTGACGAGTACTCCGATTTCGGGGATGGGCCGGCCGCCCGCCTCGGTGATGCGGCGGCTGGTCATGCCCGCCTCGCGGGCCAGGCGGGCGACGTCGAAGGTGTGCCAGTCGTAGCTGTCGGCGACCTCGCGCACGGTGCGGCCGTCGCGCAGCACCTTCCAGGTCGTGGTGAACCGCATGGCGTCGCCCTCGGTGGGTTCGCCGCCGATCCACCACTCGTAGGTCTGGCGGCCGATGGTCTCCCGCAGGGACATCACCGGAGGGATGACGCGGGGCGAGGAGACCCCCATCAGTTCCACGACGATGGGCGCCCCCTCGGGCAGGCGGGCGGCGAGCCGCTTCCACAGAGCCGTGCGTTCGGGGACGGTGAGATGGCCGGCCACGCCGAAGATGACGACGGCGGAGAGCCGTTCGGGCAGCGCGAGGTCCTGGGCCGCCGCGTCGACCACGGTCACCCGGCGGCGCAGGTCCGGGTCGCGGGCGACCCGGGAGGTGAGCATGGCCCGCATGGTGGCCGACGGTTCGGCGGCGAGTATCTCGGCGTCGGGGAGCGCGGCGGCGATGACCTCGGTCACGCGCCCGGTGCCGGCGCCGATCTCCAGGACGGGACCGTGCGAGACGTCCAGTCCGGTCAGGACGCGGGTCAGCGGGGGGCCGCTGCTGGCGGTGTGCCGGGTGGCGACCAGCTCGTAGAACTCGGCCGAGGTCGAGTAGTAGTCGATCACGTCAGTCTCCTGGCGGCGGGGTTCAAGGGGTGCTCGGCCAGGTGCGCCGGGCGTCCGTGGTCAGCGAGGGGTCAAGTCGGCGCAGGACGGTGGCGACCACCTCACGGCGTCGCGGGGTGAGGTAGAAGTGGTCGCCGGGGAAGACCCGGACCTCGGTGCGCGCGGTGGTGAGGTCCGCCCAGCCGCCGGCCCCCTCGCGGCTGCGTTCCGCGCCGAGCTCCGGGTCGGCGTCGCCGGTCAGCACGTGGATCGGGCAGGACAGCGGCGGCCGCCGCTCGGGCCGGTGGGTCTCGATGATCCGGTAGTCGTGGCGGACGGCGGTGAGGACCAGGGGGCGCAGCCCCGGGTCGTCGAGGACCTCGCGGCTGGTGCCGCCGAGCCGGGCCAGTTCCGCGCACAGGACGTCGTCGTCCTGGCGGTGCAGCTGTCCGGTCACCGCCGTGCCGGGCGCGGCCCGGCCGGAGGCGAAGAGCCGGCGTGGGCCGGGGACCCCCCGGCGGTCCAGTTCATGGGCCAGCTCCCAGGCCACGGCGGAGCCCATGCTGTGCCCGAACAGGGCGTACGGCCGGTCGAGCAGCGGCAGGACGGCGTCCGCCACCGCGGTCACCAGCTCGCCCATGCCGGTGCTCGCCGGGTCGTCGAAGCGGTCCTCGCGGCCCGGGTACTGGATGCCGATCAGTTCCACCTCGGGGGGCGTCAGCGCCGCCCAGGGCCGGTAGAAGCCGGCGCTGCCGCCGGCGTGCGGCAGGCAGATCAGCGTGAGCCGGGCGGCAGCGCCCTCGTTCCACCGCCTGATCCACGGGCTGTCGGCGCGGGCGGACGCGTTCGGGCGGAAGGCGGCGGTCACCAGGTCACCATCAGTTCGTCGAGGCCGAAGGTGGCCGAGTCGTGCTTGACGACGACCTGGTCCCGCTCCCCCGCGAGGCGGAGCGTGGGGACGCGGCGGACGAGCGTTTCCAGGGCGACCTCCAGCTCCAGCCGCGCCAGGTGCTGGCCGATGCACTGGTGCACTCCGTAGCCGAAGGCCACGTGGTGGTTGTCCGTGCGGTGGAAGTCGACCCGCTCGGGCTCGTCGAACTGCTCGGGGTCGTGGTTGGCACCGGCGAGGAGCGCGATGACACCGTCGTCGGCGGGGACGGTGACGCCGGACAGTTCGATGTCCTCGGCGGCGACGCGCAGCGGAATGGAGTCGGCGACGGACAGGACGCGCAGGAGTTCGTCCACGGCCGCGGGCATCAGGGAGGGGTCCTCGCGCAGCTGGGCCGGCAGCTCCGGCCGGTCCAGGAGGAGCAGGGTGCTCAGGGCGATCATGCTGGTGGTGGTCTCGCGGCCGGCGTTGATGGTGATGCCGAGGGTGGACAGCAGCTGGTCCATGGTCACGTTGCCGGGCACCAGGTGGTCGGTGACGAGCTTGGAGATCAGGTCGTCGCGGGGTTCCTCCCGGCGCTCGGCGACCAGCCCGGCGAGCAGGCCGAAGAGGCCGCCGAGGGCTTCGGAGACCTGCTCGGCGGTGCTGTTGCGGGAGCCGGAGATCCGGGTGACGTCCCGGAAGAACTCCAGGTCGTGCCGCGGGATGCCGAGCAGTTCGCAGATCACCGACGTGGAGACGGCGTTGGCGTACGCGGTGACGAAGTCCACCGGGCCGCCGGCGTCCAGCATGGCGTCCAGGATCTCGTCCACCCGGGCCTGTACGGCGGGCCGCATCGCGCGGACCCGGCGCACGGTGAACGCCGGGAGCAGCATGCGCCGGTAGCGGGTGTGCTCGGGGGCGTCGGTGCGGATGAAGGGCCGGAACCTGGCCCCGGCCTCCTGCTCGCCCTCACCCAGGGCGGGGAAGCCCGGACGGCGGATGTCGGCGCTGGCACGCGGGTCGGAGAGCAGTTCCCGCACGTCGTCGTAGCGGGTGACCACCCAGGCCTCCCGCTTGGTCGGCAGGGTGACGCGGGCGACCGGTTCGTCGGTGCGCAGCGCGGCGTACTCGGCGGGCGCGGCGAAGGGGCAGCCGCGCCGCATCGGGAAGGCGCGGGGCGGGAGGGCGCCGGGGGCGTCGGACGCCGTCGGGGATTCGGGGGATGTCATCGGTGGTCCTCAGCGGTGGATGGAGGTGGTGACGGGGGCAGGGGTGTGCGGCGCGTCCGGTGCGCGGGTGAGTACGGCCAGCGGGGGTGCGCCGGGGCGGGTGGGCAGGGCGCGTGCGGTCATCCCGGACTCGGCGACCACCTCCTTGAGCCCGATGGGGGCCCACCGGTAGGAGTCGTGCACCTCGCGCTCCGCCTCGGGGGCGTCGTCACGGTAGACGCGCCAGGTGGAGTGCAGCAGCAGCACGCCGTCCTCCGCGTCGTCCGGCGCTGCGCCGAACGACCACTCGTAGCGGTGCCGTCCGGCGGTGGCGGTGGCCAGCCTGGTGTCGGGAAGGGTCAACGGCTCCTCGAACTGCATGAGTTCGACGATCACGAGCCCTCCGGGAGCCAGCCTCCGGTTCACTCGCCGCCAGAGCCGGGCCCGTGCGTCGGCGTCGAGGTGGCCGAGGACTCCGCACAGCAGGACGACGCTCATCCGGTCCGGCAGGTCCAGGTCGGGCGCGGCGTCCGCGGTGACGGTGACGCGGGAGCGCAGGTCCGGGTCGCTGAAGACCCTGCTGGTGAGTACGGCGCGCATGCCGACCGCCGGTTCGCAGGCCAGGATCTCGGCGTCCGGCCGGGCACGGGCGACGGCCTCGGTCACCAGGCCGGTCCCGGCGCCGATGTCGACCACGGGTCCGGTGCTGAGGTCGGCGTCGGCGAGGAGCGCGGCGACGGCGGGCGCGCTCGCGGTCGCGGTGTGCTCGGCGGCGACGAGGTCGAAGAACTCGGCCGACGGGGTGTAGGGCGCGGCACCCGCAGGGCCGCGGGTGCGTTCCGGGTCGCCGGCGCGATCGGTCTCGGCGCGGTGCGCGTCGGCGCGATCCGTCTCGGCGCGGTGCGCGTCGGTGCGCGCCTGCCGGGGAGCGGGGAAGACGTCGCTGAGCGCGAGGGGCCGCGGGGTGGCCGGACGTACGATCTCGGGCGGTCCGAGCCGTGCGGCGAGGTCGGTCCAGATGCGGCACACGGCCAGGTCGTACTGGCCCGCGCGCAGGGCGTCGCCGTCCTGCTCGACGGCATCGCGGAGCCCGTCGAGTGCGCCGCCGACCGCTTGCGGCCACAGGTCGGAGAAGACGGTCCGGAAGGTGCCCGTGGTCCCGACGACGGCCGTGGTGCCCAGGCCCAGCCGTCCGGTGCCCGGTCCGTCGAGGACGAAGCGCCGGTCGGCGTCGCGCCCGACGTGCAGCCGGGGGCTCCACAGCACGGGGCCGTGGGTGTCGGCCAGGGTGAGCACTCCGCCTTCCGTGCCGAGCGAGATCCGGTGCCAGTGCAGGGCGTGGTTGTCCCGGTCGGACGGGTCGAGCTGGTGGTGCACGCGCAGCGTGAGGGGTACGCCCGCCAGCATGCCGTGCAGGGAGCGGAACGGCTGCGGTCCGATCTCGGCGGGCAGCGGCGCCGGGTCCGCGAAGCGCCAGGGGCGCAGGGTGCCCAGCGCCCGGCCGAGGATGTCCACCAGGGGGTGCATCAGGTGGACCGGGGTGGCGGCGTCGACGAAGAGCGGTTGCTGCTGGGCGACGAGTCTGCGGGCCGCGTCGACGAAGTCGCGGACCGGGGCGACGTGCGGGTAGTGGGTGTTGAGCCGGTACTGCACTCCCCGGCGGCGTGCGTGGGTGAGGTTGTCCGTCAGCTCGGTGAGGTGGACGGGGTGTTCCTGGAGGACGTGGATGCCCCGGTCCATGAGCGCGCGGGCCAGATCGGTGCCCCGGCCGCCCGAGATCGAGGAACTCACCGCCACACAGGCGGCGTCGATGCCGGCCGGGAGGTCACCGGTGTCCGTGTAGTGGGGGACGCCGAGTCGCTGGGCGTACGCCCGGGAGGCGGCCGAGCCCCGGCTCAGGAGGCCAGCCAGCTGGTATCCGGGGCGGCGGTGTGCGGCCTCGGCGTAGAAGCGGCCGAAGTTGGTGCCGCAGACCAGCACCCGGAAGGGGGTGGAGGTGGTGTTCACAGCGCGCCCTCTTCCACGTGGTCGGCGCCGGCCGCCGTGCCGGTGGGCCGGAGGTCCGCGGCGCCGCGGCCACGCAGGTGGCGCACCACGGTGCCGGGGTCCAGCACGTCGCAGGCGAAGTGGACCCCTGCGGGCACCCGGTCTCGCAGCACGGCGTCCACCGCGAGCGCGCCCACGGTCGCGGTGAGCCGGTAGCTGCTGGCCGCGCGCAGGGTCACTCCCGCGGTGGCCGGCCGTCCGGACGCGGTGCCCGACAGTGCGAAGTCCATGACGTAGTAGGGCGCCCGTCCGGCCAGGTCGAGGTCGGCGGCGAGGAACAGCCGGTCCGCCAGCTCCGCCGGGTCGTCCCCGGCGGCGAGGCGGCCCGGGAGCCGGTTGAGCAGGGCGCGCACGGCGGGGCCGGGGTGGACGTTGTACCAGTCGAGGCGGTCCAGGCCGAGGGCGGTGGCGAGGCGTTCGCTCTCGCCGCTGAGGTAGGGCTGGAGCGCCACCCGGCCGGGGAAGGCGTGGTGTTCGGTGTCCTCGGCGGTGCGCAGGGTGCGCGGGACGCGCCGGCCGCCGCGGACGGCGGCGAGGGCCTCGCCGTAGGCGGCGCCGTCCGCGCCTCCGGAGGTGAGGGAGAGCATGAGGTCGTGCGCCACGGTCGGCGAGCAGGTCTCCAGGCCGCCGCAGTACGCGGTCAGCGCGGAGACACGGTCCAGGCCCTGCCCGGCCAGCCAGCGGGGCAGCAGGCTGGACAGGCCCGGCAGGGCCCCGGCCGACAGGACGACCGTGCGGCCGTCGCGGGCCGGGTCGCCCGCCGCCAGGAGGTCCTCGGCGGCCGGGTCGTCCCCGGCCACGTCGACGCAGTGCGCCCCGGCGGCGAGTGCGGCGGCGGCGACCGTGGCGCGCAGCCGGTAGGTGGGGCCCGCGCAGTTGAGGACCAGGTCGCAGCCCTCGGTGAAGGCACGCAGGCCGTCTGGTGCGGTGGCGTCCGCCCACACCGTCTCGTCGTGGCCGGCGGGGTCCTCCTCGGCGACCGCGCACAGCGCCGCCGCGGTCCGGCCGCCCAGGCGCAGTCCGGTGTGCCCGAGTGCGCGCAGTTCCCGTACGGCGGCCCGGCCGACCGCCCCGGATGCGCCGAGGACTCCGATCAGGGGCTTGGTCATCGGGTGATCGCCCCCTGGGTCAGTTCGCCGAGGGTCTTGAGGATGCCGGGCGCGTGCTCGACGGACAGGCAGCTGTAGTGGTCGCCGCCGATGTCGACGATGTCCAGGTCGCCCAGGGTCAGTTCCTCCCAGTAGGCGGTGACGGCGTCCTTGCTGCCGGGGAAGGGGTAGGCGCCGTCGTGGCGCAGGAAGGTGATGTCGCCCGCGTAGGGCTCGGCGTCGTAGCGGGTGATGGCGAAGACGCTCTGGCGGAAGGCGAGGAAGAGCCGGGTCATGTGGTCGGGTTCGTAGGTGCCGGCGGACGCGGGCACCGCCTCGCACATCCGGGCGATCCGGGTGGCGCGGGGGACGTCGGCGAGCCGGCGGAAGCAGCCCGCGACGTCCTCGAACTGCGCGGGCAGTGCGGCGAGTCCGCCGTCGGGCAGCACACCGGGGCTTGCGGCCAGGACGGCGTCGGCCGCAGCGGCCACCCGGTACTGGTCGTCCAGGAAGCCGAGTTCGGCCGGGTCGATGCCCATCATGACGGCGAAGGAGTACTCGGCGAGGAGTTCGTCGTCGAGGCGGAAGCGGGGGCTGTGGCTGCTGATCACGGTGAGGCTCTCCACCTCCGCCCCGGACTCGGCGAGGTTGCGGGCCACTTCGGTGGCGATCAGGCCGCCCAGGCAGTAGCCGACGACGTGGAAGCGGCCGCGGCCGTCCGCGGTCAGGGCCCGCGCGTAGTCGGCCGCCATCCGCTCGATCAGTCCGTCGGGCGGTGCGGCGAGGAAGGCGCTCAGGTCGGGCACCTCCACGCCGACGACCTCGGCGAGGCCCGGCGAGCGGCGCCTGATCTCGGTGATCAGCGCCCGGTACGGCATGATCGTGGCGGTTCCGGCGTGCACCAGCACGGTCGTCGGCTCGTCCTGCGTGCGGGAGCCGTGCAGGTGGATCACCGGGTCCGTGCGCGGGGCCCCGGTGGCGGGCGCCTCCTGGGCGCCGGCGAGGCCGCGCAGGAACCCCGCGAGGCCCGCGACCGTGGGGCGGCGCAGCATGTGGCGCAGGACGACGTCCCATTCCAGGTCCGCCGCCTGCGGGATCCGTTCGCGCAGGCGGCCCACCATGCGGGCCACCAGGAGCGAGTCGCCGCCGAGGTCGAAGAAGTCGTCGTTGCGGGTGACGCGGTCGACCGCGAGGAGTTCCGTCCACAGGTCGGCCAGGCCGCTCTCCAGCTCGTCCCTCGGCTGCTCGTCCACGACGACCGGTGCGCTGTCCCGGGGCAGCCAGGACTGCAGGCGTGCGCGGTCGGTCTTGCCGTTGGCCGTGCGGGGCAGGGTGTCGACGACCTGCCACACCGAGGGGAGCATGTACTCCGGGAGCCGGGTGGCCGCCGTGCGGGCCAGCTCGCCCGTCGGAACGTGGTGCCGGTCGTCCTTCAGCGTGGCGATGAAGACCTCCTGCCCGGTGGCCGCCAGGGCGTCTTGGGCGTCGGGGAGTGTGACGACCTCGGACGCCGCGTGAGCGTCGAGGAGTTCACGCCACTGGGTGTGGGTGAGGAAGGACTGTCCGGTGTGCTCGCGCACATCGGTCCAGGGGCGGCCGGCGACCTCCAGGAACTCCATGGAGACCAGCAGCGGGAGGTTCTCGTCGCGGGTGTTCTCCACGAAGACGAGCTGTCCGCCCGGTACCAGCAGTTCCCGGAGCCTGCCCACGGCGGCGTCCGCGTCGGCGGCGGCGTGCAGCGTGTTGGCGCAGATCACGACGTCGAAGGTGTTGGGCAGCAGGTGCTGGGCGCGCGGGTCCTCGTCGACGTCGAAGCGCTGGTAGCGCACCCAGGTGTGGTCGGCGAAGCGCTCGCGGGCTTCGTTCAGGAAGAACGCCGAGGGGTCGGTGAACAGGTAGTCCACGCCGTACTCGGCGAGGACGGGCACCAGTTCGCCGGTGGTGCCGCCGACGCCGCCGCCGACCTCCAGCACCCGCAGCCGCTCCTCACCGGTGTGGCTCGCGGCGATCTCGCGCAGCGCGGCGACCACCGCGCGGTTGAGGTGCCGGATGGCGAGGTTGTCCCGGTAGGCGGCGTCCGCGGCCTCCGTCGCCGCGCCCGGGAAGAGCAGGTCCCGGATGCCGATGTCCCCGCAGACCAGCTCGGGGAGCCGCTCGGCGCAGGTGCGCATGACGGCGAGCAGTTCGGTGCTCCAGCCGATCTCGTGCTCCAGCTCGGCGGCCAGCCGCCAGCGGCGCTCGGCCTCGGGCGCGGAGACGGGGACGAGGCCGGTGTAGGCGTCGTCGGTGTCCCGGTGGGTGAGCCGGTCCCGGGCGGCGAGGGCACGCAGCCAGCGGCGCACGATGTGCCGGTGCCGGGGCGTGGCCCGCAGTGCCGTGCCCACCTCCTCCGCCGTGCGTGCCGCTCCCCCGTCGAACACTCCGGAGGCGGCCAGTACCCGGGTCGTCTCGGCGACGGCCACGTCGTCGAGGGCGGCCAGGAAGTCGGTGAGCCGTGCGGCGTCGACGGCCGCGGAGGCTTCGCGCACCGCCTCGGCGGCGGCCGCGCGTGCCCGGTCCCGGCGGGTGGCCGAGGCTGTGCCATCCCGGTGCGCCGCCCCGCCGTCCTTGCGTGCCGTCTCCACGAACGCGGCCAGGCGTCGTCCGCCCGCCGCCGAGTCGTCGACGACGACCGCGCCCGCCGCGACGGCCGGATGGGCCTGTACGGCGGCCTCCACCTCGGCGAGTTCGACCCGGTAGCCGCGGATCTTGATCTGGGCGTCCTCCCGGCCCAGGAACTCGATGGTCCCGTCGGGCAGGTACCGGCCGAGGTCGCCCGTGCGGTAGAGCCGCTCTCCGGTCGCGGGGTCGGTGAGGAACCGCTCCGCGGTGCGTTCCGCGTCGCCGAAGTAGCCGAGGGCCACGCCGGCGCCGCCGATGTACAGCTCGCCGGGCACCCACTCGGGCCGTGGCCGCAGGTGCCGGTCGAGCACGGCGAAGGTCTGGTTGGTCAGGGGCTTGCCGTAGGGGATGCTCGGGCGGGCCGTGTCCACCGTGCCGATCGGGTGGGCGATGGACCAGATGGCGCCCTCGGTGGCCCCTCCGAGGGAGACGACCTCCAGGCCGGGCAGCAGTTCACGGGCCTGGTCGGGCAGCGCGACCGGTATCCAGTCGCCGGATATCAGCGCGAGCCGCAGGGAACCGTCTTCGGCGGGAGGCTCGGAGCGGAGCCAGTCGCACAGCATGTGCAGCTGGCCCGGCACGGAGTTCCAGACCGTGACGCCGAAGTCGCGGACCAGTTCGGCCCAGTGGGAGGGATCGCCGCGCCGGTCGGCGCGGGGCAGGACGAGGGCGGCGCCGACGGCGAGCGGTCCGAACAGGTCGTAGACGGACAGGTCGAAGCCGAGCCCCGCGATGCCCAGGACGCGGTCGTGTGCGGTGACGCGGTGGCGGCGGTTGATGTCCTCGACGGTGTTCAGGGCCGCCCGGTGGCTGATCATCACGCCCTTGGGCGTGCCGGTGGAGCCGGAGGTGTAGATGACATAGGCGAGGTCGTCCGGGTCCCGGGGTGCGGTGACCGCCGTACCGTCCGCGCCGGACTCCTCGGCGCGGTCCACGGCGACGGCCGACACCGTGTCCGGGAGGTCTTCGAGTTCGGCGAGCCAGGACTGGGTGAGGACGGTGCGCACGCCCGCGTCCGCGATGATCGTGTCGCGCCGGGCGGGCGGCTGGGCGGTGTCGACGGGCAGGTAGGCGCCGCCCGCCATGAGGGTGCCGAGGACGGCGACGACCTGCTCCCAGCCCTTGTCCGTCCAGATGGCCACCGGTTCCCCGGGGCGCAGTCCGGACGCCGTCAGCGTCTTGGCGAGGCCGGTCGCACGGTCCACGAGCCGCCGGTAGGAGAGGGCCAGTTCGGGGGTGCGGACCGCGATGGCGTCCGGTGTCCTTCGTGCCTGGGCGAGTACGGGTTCGTGGAGCAGGGTGTCGGGCAGCGGGCCCTCGGTGGCGTTGACCGCGGCCCGGCGCGCCGTCTGCGCCGCGGGCAGGCTGATCCGGGCCGGCGCGTCCCAGGCGGCCTCCCCGGCCCCGCCCGGCGCCGCCAGCGACCGTACGAGTGCGGTGTACGCCTCGAACATGGCGTCGGCCACCCCGTGGGCGAGCGCGCCCTGCCGGATGTCCCAGGACAGGCTCAGCGCGTCGCCGCGGTGCATGACCTGGCAGTCCAGCCACACCTGGGGCGTCCGGGTCACGGCGTACGACACCTCGGGGGGTACGCCCTCGGCGGTGGCTCCGGAGCCCAGGGCGCTGGTGAAGACGACCGGCATGAGCACCGGGGCGCCGGCCCGGCGGGAGAGTTCGGCGAGCACCTCCGAGCCGGTGAACAGCGGGTGTGCCAGGTCTTCGAGGAGCTGCTGCGCCACGGCCCGGGTGCGCTCGGCGAAGTTGGCCCGGGCGCCGAGGTCGACGGCGAGGAGTTCGAGCGAGGTGAAGTCGCCGACGAGGCGGTCGATGTCCTCGTGCAGGGCCGGCCGGTCGACGGTGGGCACGTTGAGGGTGAAGCGGCTGGTCCGCGACCAGGCGCCGACCGTTTCGGCGTACGCGGCGAGCAGCGCCGCCGACACGGTCAGGCCGCGCCGTGCGGCCCGTTCGGCGAGCCGGTCCCGGTCGGCCGCGGGCAGCAGGACCTCCAGCCGCCGGAAGGTCACCGGGTCGTCGGGGGCAGGGGTGCGGCCGCCTTCGTCCGGGGCCGTCACGGCGGCCTCCCAGGCTTCGGCGAGGGGCAGTTCGGGGGCGGGCGGCAGGGTGTCGAGGCGTGCGGTCCAGTAGGCCCGGTCGCGGGCGTGGCCGTCGGTGTCGGCCAGGGCACGGCGGGCCAGGACGTAGTCGCGGAAGGTGACGCCCGGGGCGTGGGACAGCGCGTGGCCGCCGTAGCCGCGCCGGAACTCGGCGAGCAGGAGGCGCAGGCTCGCGTGGTCGACGACGAGCATGTCGAAGGCGAGGTGGAGCACCGCCCGTTCGGCGGTCCGGGTCACGTGCACGTCGAAGAGGGGCCACTGGTCGGTGGGGGCCTCGCGGGTGGCCAGCCGGGCCCGGGTGCGTGCGAGCTGTGCCTCGGCGGTGGCGGCCTCCAGCGCGGTCAGGTCGTCGGTGCCGACGGTCAGTGCGGGGACCTCGGGCAGCACCCGCTGGTAGCCGTCGTGGTGGACGACGGCGCGGAGCATGTCGTGCCGCTGGACCAGTTCCCGCCACACGGAGGTCACGCGGTCCACGTCCAGGTCGGGGTATTCCAGCTCCACGTAGGCGTGGCAGCCGACACCCCCGTAGGCGTAGGCGTCGGTGCGGCCGATGAGGTAGGCGGCCTGGATGTCGGTGAGCGGGAACGGTTCGTGGCGGTTGCCGGGGTCGGCCCGCAACGCGGGCTCCGCCGCCTCCAGGTGGCGCAGGATGGCTTCCTTGTGCGTGCGCAGTTCGGCTCGGTGGGTGTCCGTGAGCGTGCCCTGCGGGGCCCGGAAGCGCAGTTGTCCGTCCTGGGCCCACAGCGTCACGCCCTCGTCGGCGTATCGGGCCAGCAGTTCAGCGATGTTCACAGCTCTCCGGTCTCGTAGGCGGTCCCGTGGGCCGCGAGGGTTCGGGTGATGTCCGCGGCGAGCGCGGCGATGGTCGGTGCGGCGAAGAAGCGGCGGGCGGGCACGGCGGCCCCGAACCGGCGCTCGATCGCGGTGAGCAGGCGCAGCGCGGTGAGGCTGTCGCCGCCCGCGGTGAAGAAGTTGGCCTCGCGGTCCGGCTCGGTGTGCGGCAGGTACGCGTGCCAGAGCGCGGCCAGGGCGGTCTCGGTCCCGTCCCGTGGCGGCTCGGCGGCGGCCGGGACCGGCTCCGGTCCGGCGAGGTGGGCGAGGGCGGCCCGGTCGACCTTGCCGTTGCCGGTCAGGGGCAGGGCGGGCAGGAGCAGGATGCGGGACGGGACGGCATAGGCCGGTACCCGCTCGGCCAGCAGCCCGAAGAGGGCCTCGGTGAGTTCGGGGTCCTCGACGCGAGCGGCGCCCTCGGCGGACGGCGGCTCGTGCGGTACGGCGAACGCGACCAGCCGCCGGGCGGTGCGCTCCCCCGCGGCCACGACGGCGGCCCGCGCGACGGCCGGATGTGCCTCCAGGGCGGCTTCGACCTCGCCCGCCTCGATGCGGTGGCCGGCGATCTTCAGCTGGCTGTCGAGCCGGCCGAGGAACTCCAGCAGTCCGTCGCCCCGGAACCGGCCCAGGTCACCGGTGCGGTACCAGCGCCGGCCGTCCTGCTCGACGAACTTCTCGGCGGTCCGTACCGGGTCGGCCAGGTAGCCGCGGGCCAGTCCCGCGCCGCCGATCCACAGCTCGCCGGGTGCCCAGTCGGGACAGTCCCGGCCGTCCCGGTCGACCACCCGGTAGTGCTGCCCGGTCAGCGGACGTCCGTAGGGAATGGAGACCCACCGGGGGTCCGGCTCGTCGACGGTCAGGGTGTTGGACCAGATGGCGGCCTCGGTGGCGCCGCCCATCGCGACGAAGGCGCAGTTCCGCGCGGTCCGGGCCCGCAGCCGGGCGGGCAGGTCGAGGCCGATCCAGTCGCCGGAGACCAGTGCGGTCCGCAGCCCCGCGAGTCTGCCGCCCGCCCGCCGGTCGCCGTCCTCCCGGCTGTCACCGTCGTCCGGGGCATCCTGTTCGTCGGCGTCGAGCAGCAGGTCGAGCAGGGCCGGGACGGTGTTCCAGACGGTCACGCCGTGCCGTTCCAGCAGGCGCGGCCAGCGGGCCGGTTCGCGGCGCTGGTCGTCGGTGGGCAGCAGGAGGGAGCCGCCCGCGGCGAGCAGGCCGAAGACGTCGTACACGGAGAGGTCGAAGTCCAGTGCCGACAGGGCGAAGACCCGGTCGTCCCCGGACACCTGGTGGCGGGCGTTGATGTCCGCCACCGTGTTCCAGGCGGCGGCGTGGGTGATCTCGACGCCCTTGGGCTCGCCCGTGGAGCCCGAGGTGAAGATCACGTAGGCAAGCGACTCGGGAGGCGTCTCGGCCGGCGTGGTCTGCGGCTCGACGCACTGCGTGTCCGCGAAGGACAGGCTGCGGGGGCCGGTGCCCTCCCGCGTGGGCCAGCTTCCCAGCACGGCGTCGAAACCGGCGGTGGCGTGCACCCGCTCCAGCCGGGCGGCGGGCTGTTCGAGGCTCAGGGGGGCGTAGGCAGCGCCGGCCGCGAGGACGCCGAGGACGGCCGCGATCTGTTCCGGGCCCTTGGGCAGGGTGACCGCGACCAGGTCGCCCGGCCGCACTCCCGCGTCGCCGAGCGCGGCGGCGGTGCGCAGCGCCTGTGCGGCCAGGGTGCCGTAGGTCACCTCCTCCCCCGCCGTGCTGACGAGGGCGGTGCGCTCGGGCGTGGCCGCCGCGTGGGTGAAGAACATCCGGTGCAGCGGCCGCGGCGCCACCGGTTCCAGGGCCGCCTCCCGTGCCGCGGCGGCCCGCCGTGCGTAGTGGGACGCGGGTACCAGGTCGGGCAGCGGTGTCTGCCAGCCACCGTCCACGAGATGCCGCAGCAGCCGCTCGTACGCGCGGAACATCGCGTCCAGCACGCCCTCGGCGAAGAGTTCCTCGACCGCGTCCCAGGTGACGACCAGGCTCCCGGACTCCTCGGTGACCTGGTTGTCCAGGCAGACCTGCGGGGACTGGGAGATGCCGTGGACCTTCGGGGGCAGTCCGGTGCCCCCTTGGGCCAGCGTCGCGTCGCCGACGCCGATGGCGCTGGTGAACACCACGGGTGCGGCGGCGTCCACCGTGCCCGTGCGCCGGCCGAACTCCCGCAGCAGCCAGTCGATCGGCACGTCGGCGTGGTCGAGGTCCTCCGCCTGCCGCCGTTGCAGCGCGGCGGCCGCGGTCGTCCAGGCGGCGGCCCCTTCGCGCCGGTAGCCGGCGAGGGACAGGGAGGTGAAGTCGCCCAGTACCCGGTGGATGTGGGGGTGGACGTCACGCCGGTTGAAGAGGGTGAGGGTGACGGTCACGGCGTCGGTGCCGCTCCAGGCCGCGAGGACCTCCGCGTACAGGGCGAGCAGGACGGTGGACGGGGTCAGACCGTGCCGGGCCGCCTCCCGTTTGACGGCCTGCCAGTCCTCGGCGGGCAGGCTCGTCCGGCGCCGGGTGAAGACGGGGGCGTCGAGGGTCGCCGGGTCGCGGTCGAAGGGCAGGGCGGGCGGTGGCGGCAGTTGCGGCAGCCGGGTCTGCCAGTGGGCGCGGGCCCGGGCGGTGGACTCCGGGTCCGCCGGGAGACGGGTCAGGTAGTCGCGGAACGACACGTCGACGGGCGGCAGCCGGTGTTCCGGGTCGGCGTAGAGCGCGTTCAGTTCGGCGTAGAGCGTGGTGATGGAGAGCGCGTCGAGGACGAGGTAGTCCAGGCCGATGCCGATCCGGGTCCGTACCTCGGCGTCCTTGCCGTCGGTGGCCTCGTCCGCGCGGTAGCGCACCGCCTCGACGGCGAAGAGCGGCCACCGGGCGGGGTCGCGGACCTGCTGGGACAGACGGGAGCGCAGACCGGCCAGGGCCTCGGCCGCTGTGCCCGCGCGGGCGTCCGCCACCGGCAGCCGCACCGGGGGGACCTCGGGCAGCACCCGCTGGTGTCCGTCCTCGACGACCGCGCGGAGCATGCCGTGCCGTCGGACGAGGGTGTTCCAGGCGCGCTCCAGCCGCTCCAGGTCGACGTCGGTGCCGTCGAACTCGGTGTAGTGCCAGGTGCCCACGCCGCCGAGGGTGAAGCGGGGGTCGCGGCCGGTGTGGTAGGCGGCCTGGACGTCGGTGAGCGGGAACGGCTCGTGCGCGTGCTCCGGATCGGGCACGAGGACGGGAGCATCGGGCACGAGGGCGGGAGCGGTGTCCGGTCCCGTCCGGCCGTCGGCGGCCGCCGCGGTGTGCAGCGTCGCGCAGAAGTGCCGGAGCACGGGCCGGGCGAAGAGGTCGGCCACGCGGGCGCCGGGCAAGCCGCGGGCCCGCAGCCGTCCGATCATGCGGGTCGCGACCAGCGAGTCGCCGCCGAGCAGGAAGAAGCTGCTCTCGCGGCCGACTTCGGCCACGCCGAGCAGGTCGGCCCACTCGGCCGCCACGGCGGTCTCCACCGGTCCGTCCGGCGGCGACGTGCGGGGGCCGTCCTGCCCCGCGGCCTCGGTCAGCGCCCGGTGGACGGCCGCCCGGTCGAGCTTGCCGTTGGCGGTCAGCGGCAGTTCACGCAGGACGAGGACGCGTTCGGGGACCATGTGGGCGGGGAGGCGTTCCGCCGCCCGCAGCCGTACCTGGTCCGGGTCCAGGGCCCCGGCCGGGGCGGACACGGCCGCGGCGAGGCGGCGTACCGGTGTGTCGAGGACGCAGGCCACCGCGTGGAGCACGGCGGGGTCGTCCTCCAGCGCGGTCTCGACTTCGCCCAGTTCGATGCGGTGGCCGCCGATCTTCACCTGGTGGTCGGCGCGGCCGAGGAATTCCAGCACGCCGTCGGGCCGGTAGCGGGCCAGGTCGCCGCTGCGGTACCAGCGTTCACCGTCGTGGTCGACGAAGCGCTCCGCCGTGCGTTCGGCATCCGCGCGGTAGCCGTTGGCCACGCCGGGGCCGCCGATCCACAGTTCGCCGGGGACGAGATCGGGGCAGTCGCGTCCGCGGCCGTCCACGACGCGGGCCCGCATGTTGCGCAGCGGGACGCCGTAGGGGACGGACCTCCAGGCGGGGTCGGTCCGCTCCACCTCGAACACCGTGGAGTGGACGGCGGCCTCCGTCATGCCGCCGAGCGCCACGAAACGGCAGCCGGGTACGAGGGCCCGCAGTCGGCGGGGCTGGTCGAGCCCGACCCAGTCGCCGCCGAGCAGCACCATGCGCAGGCAGTCGCCGAGGCCCTCGTCCTCCCCGGCGGCCATCAGCAGGTCCAGCAGGGCGGGCACGCACTGCACCAGCGTCACGCCGTGGGTGCGCACCAGCCGCGCCCAGTGGTGGGCGTCGCGGCGGTGCTCCTGCCCCACGGCGACCACCTGGCCGCCGAGGGACAGCGGGGTGAAGATGTCCCAGGTGGCGAGGTCGAAGTCCAGCGCGGAGATCGCGAGCGTGCGGTCCGCCGGGCCGAGGCCGAGCTGCTCCGCCATCGCCTCGACGGTGTTGACGACCGCCCGGTGCGACACCTCGACGCCCTTGGGCAGTCCCGTCGAGCCGGACGTGAACAGCACGTAGGCGGGCAGGGCGGGGTCCGGCTCGACGACCGGCGCGGGCCGGGCCCCGGCCGTGTCCTCCACCAGCAGCACCGGGGCCGGGGAGGCGTCCGCGCAGAGGTGGGCGTGGTCCCGGTCGGTGAGGACGGCGGCGGCAGCGGCCACGGAGTGGATGCGTCGCCGGCGCAGGGCGGGCTGTTCCACGCCGACGGGTGCGTAGGCCGCGCCCGCCGCCAGGATGCCGAGGACCGCGGTGATCTGGTCGGCGCCCTTGGGCAGGGTCACGGCGACGGTGTCGCCCTCCCGCACGCCGTGGTCGGCCAGCAGTGCGGCGATCTGCCGCGCCCGGTGCGCGAGTTCGCCGTAGGTGAGCGTCGCGCCGGTGGCAGGGACGACCGCGGTGCGGTCCGGTTCGGTCTCGGCGAGCCGGAAGAAGCGGGTGTGCAGGGCGCGGTCCGCAACGGGTGCCGGGGGCAGCGCCGCCACCGCGCGCCGGGGCAGGACGTCGGGGGCGAGGAGGCCGTCCACCGGCCGGGACCAGGCGCCGGGGTCCGTCACCAGGCGGGTGACCAGGCGGCGGTAGGCGTCGAAAGCGGCGTCGGGCACCCCGGCCTCGAACACGCCGTCCCGCACGTCCCAGTTGAGCAGGAGGCCGCCGTCGAGTTCGGTGACCTGGGCGTCCAGATAGACCTGCGGGCCCTGCGAGATGATCCAGGAGGGCCGCCCGAAGGACTTCTGGACGTCCTGCTCGAAGATCTCCCCGAGTCCGATGGCGCTGGTGTACACGACGGGGGCCAGCACCGGGGCTCCCTCGGCGCGGGCGAGGTCGCGCAGTACCTCGACACCGCCGTACGCGCCGTGGGAGATGCCCTCCTGCAACCTCTCCTGGAGCCCGCGGGCCTGGCGGGAGAAGGGGAGCGGAGCACTCATGTCCGCGTCGAGCAGGACCGAGCTGCTGAAGTCGCCCACCAGTGCGGCGGCGTCGGGCATGGACAACTCCCGGTCGAACAGCGGGAGGTTGAGGAGGAAGCGGCGGCTGTCGCTCCAGGCGGCGATCACCTCGGCGAAGGCGGTGGCGAGGGCGGCGGCGGGGGTCAGGCCGTGCCGGCGGGCGGCGCCGACGAGCGCGGCCTTGTCGGCGGGACCGAGCCAGTGGTGCAGGCGGCGGGAGTGGGTCAGTGCACGGTCGTGGCCGCTGACCGGGGTCAGGGCGTCGACGGTCGTCGGCAGCCGCGGGGCCCGCGGCAGCTCCGGCAGGCGCCGGCGCCACCAGGCGGCGGCCCGCTCGCGCTCCGCGCGCCTGCGGACGTCCGTCTCGGCGAGGTAGCGCCGGTAGTCCAGGCCCAGTTCGCGCGGCGGGTCGTCGGGACACTCGTAGAAGCGGCGCAGGTCGGCCAGGAGGACCCGCAGGCTCAGCGCGTCGCCGGCCATCATGTCCAGGTCGATCTGCAGCCGGGTCCGGCCGTCGGGGAGCAGGCACAGGCCCGCGCGGAAGACGTCGCCGGCGCTGATGTCCGGGCGGGCGTGGGTGTTGCGCTCACGCAGCAGGGCCAGCTCGGCCTCGGCCTCGACGGGGGTGCGGTCCCGCAGGTCGTGGACGGTGAGCGGCCCGCTCGCGGCACCGTAGCGCTGGCGGCCGTCCTCGTCGAAGACGGCCCTGAGCATGCCGTGCCGCTGTACGAGCGCCCGCAGCGCGGTGTCGAGGCGGGCCGGGTCGACGTCGTGGCCGTCGAGTTCGACGTAGAAGTGCGCGGCGACGCCGCCGAGGGGCTGTCCGTCCTGGCGTCCGATCCAGTAGGCGTGCTGCATCGTGGCCAGCGGGAAGGGGTCCGGCTCCGCCCCGGCCGCCGCCGCGGGCTGCGGGGCGGACGGCGGGGGCGGGGCGGCGGGGGCTGCTGCGCCGTCCCGTGCCTGGGCGAGCAGTCTCGTCCACTCCCGCAGGGTCGGGCTGCTGGTGAGGTCCTGGAAGGTGACCTCGCTGCCCTGGCGCCGCCAGGCACCGACCAGGGACATCAGCAGCAGTGAGTCGAGGCCGAGTTCGAAGAGGTCGCGGTCGTCGTCCAGCTCCTCCGGTGCGATCTCCAGCGCGCGTGCCACGGCGTCACGCACCGCGGCGGGCGCGTGGCGGTCGGGGCTGCCGGTGTCTCCTTCCACTGTCCGCGCCTGGACGACTGCTTCATCGCTCACTGGTGCTGCCTTCCGGTCGGATGGGGTGGGAGCCGCGGCGGAGTCCGCCCGCGCCGAAGCCGCCGACGCGCAAGCCGGCGACGCGCAGGCCGCGGTGCCGGGAGCCGTCACGGCACAGGCGGAACCCCCGCTAGATTGAAATGATTATCATTTCTATACTTCACATCGTAATCACACGACGGGGCTCGGCGCCAGAGCCAGAGGCCCGGCAATGAGAGGCGAAGCCCCATGACCGAGACTCAACGGACCTGGTCCGAGGCCGAATCGGCGCGCTACCGAGCCGCCGGGCACTGGCAGGGGGTGACCTTCGGCGCCCGGCTGCGCACCTGGGCGGCCGCCCACGGAGGGCGTGTCGCCCTGGTCGACGGCGACCGGCGGTGGACCTACGCGGAACTGGACACCGAGGCGGACCGCGTGGCCGCCGGACTGCACGGACTCGGGATCGGGCGGGGTGACCGCGTGGTCGTCCAGCTCCCCAACCGCGCGGAGTTCCTGCTCGTCTGGTTCGGGCTGCAGCGGCTCGGTGCCGTTCCGGTGCACGCCATGCCCGGCCACCGGCGGCGGGAGATCGGGCATCTGGTGCGCGTGGCGGGCGCCGTGGCCTGCGTGGTGCCCGACCGGCACGCCCGGTTCGACCACCGGGAGCTGATGCGCGAGGTACGGGCGGAGCAGGGGCCGGGCGGTTCGCTGCGGCACGTCGTGGTGGTCGGCGACCCGGGGAACGACGAGGGCTTCGTCCCCTTCGCGGCGCTGCGCACACCGGCACCGTCCGCGTCCGGTCCCGTCTCCGGCGACGCCGGCGGAGCGGACGCCGCCGACGTCGCCCTCCTGCTGCTGTCCGGCGGCACCACGGGACTTCCGAAGCTCATCCCGCGCACACACGACGACTACGCCTACAACGCGCGCGCCTGTGTGGAGGTCTGCGCACTCGACGCGCGGACCGTGTACCTGGCGGTGCTTCCGCTCGGGTTCAACTTCACCTTCGCCTGCCCCGGCGTGCTGGGCACCCTCATGGCCGGGGGAACCGTCGTCGTCGCGCCCGACCCCAGCCCCCAGACCGGGTACGCCCTCGTCGAGCGGGAGGGCGTGACCCTGACCTCGCTGACCCCACCGCTGGTCCCGCACTGGACACAGGAGGCCGCGGCGGGCGGCTGGGACCTCGGGAGCCTCTCGGTGGTGCAGGTCGGCGGGGCGCGGCTGCCGGAGGACCACGCGCGCACGCTCGGACCGGCGCTCGGGGTGACCGTGCAGCAGGTCTTCGGCATGGCGGAGGGCCTGATCAACCTCACCCGTCTCGACGACCCCGAGGACCTGGTCTGCGCCACCCAGGGCAGGCCCGTCTCGCCGGACGACGAGGTACTCGTGGTGGACGCGGACGGCAGGCCCGTGCCGGACGGTACGGCGGGTGAGCTGCTCACCCGGGGTCCGTACACACTGCGCGGCTACTACCGCGCCGAAGAGCACAACCGCACGGCGTTCACCCCGGACGGCTACTACCGGTCCGGGGACGTGGTGCGGCGCCTGGCCTCCGGGCACCTCGTGGTGGTGGGGCGGATCAAGGACCAGATCAACCGCGGCGGGGAGAAGGTCGCCGCGGTCGAGGTGGAGGAGCAGTTGCTGACGCATCCCGCGATCACGGCGGCGGCGCTGGTCGGTGTGCCGGATGAGCGGTGGGGTGAGCGGTCGGTCGCCTTCGTCGTCTGTGCGGGCACGGCGCCCGGCGCCCGGGAGGTCGCCGCCCATCTCAAGGAGCGGGGGCTGGCCGGGTACAAGGCTCCGGACGAGGTGGTGCAGGTTCCCGGGCTTCCGCTCACCGCGGTCGGGAAGGTCGACAAGGCCGCGCTGGCACGGGGGTTGCCCCGTCCGTGACGCGCCGCGCGCAGGGGCGCCCGGCGATCCGGGCGCCCCTCCCGCCGGCCGTAAGAAGGCCTTCACCGCGGCTGGTCCGCCGCGACGGGGACGGAACCGGCGGTGTGGGCGAGCAGTTCCCTGGTGACGGGATGCTCCGGGGCCCTCAGCACCCGGTCCGCGGCACCGGTCTCCACCACCCGCCCCGAGTCCAGGACGACGACCCGCTGCGCGTGACCGGCGGCGGCCGCAAGGTCGTGGGTCACCATCACGACCGTCACTCCCAGCGTGTGCCGCAGCGAGTCCAGCAGGTCCAGGACCGCCCCGGCCGTCTCCGGGTCCAGCGCCGAGGTGATCTCGTCGCAGACCAGGACGCGCGGCCCGGCCGCCAGGGTCCGGGCCAGCGCGACGCGTTGACGCTGGCCTCCCGACAACTGGCCCGGCCGGCGGTCCAGCACCTCCGCGTCCAGACCGACCAGGCCGAGCAGCCGTACGGCTTCGCGGGAGGCGTCGGCGGCACAACGGCGCCCCACTCCCCTGAGGGGGCGCAGCAGCGCGGCACCCACCGACTCCCGTGGGTTGAGGGCGCCGCGGGCGTCCTGCGCGACGAGTTGCACGGGGGACGCGCGTCCTCGCTCCGCACCGTCCTCCCGCCATTCGACGCTCCCCCGCGCGGGCCGGTGCAGCCCCGCGAGACACCGGGCGAGGGTGGTCTTGCCCGAGCCCGAGGGTCCCACCACGGCGGTGCAGGAGCCCGCCGGGACGGTGAGCGTGATGTCGTGCAGCACGGGTGCCCGCCCGTGCGCCGCGTCCAGGCCGCGTACGGACAGGGCTCCGCCGGGGCCGGTGTTCCGGGCGCTCCGGGGGCCGGCGCCCGCGGACCCGCGCCGCGGGGACGAGGGCGGTGCGGGCGCACGGGGCGGCCCGGCGGCGACGATGCGGCCCGCTTCCAGGCGGATCACGTCGTCCGCCACGGAGGCGATCCACGCGGGGTCGTGACTGACCAGCAACGCGGAGCGGTCCCCGGCGGACAGGACCTCGGCCAGCAGGTCCCGCATCCCGTCCGCCAGGACCGTGTCCAGGCCGCTGGTGGGCTCGTCGAGGACCAGGAGACCGGGCCGGCCGGCCAACGCGACGGCGAGAGCCACCCGTTGGGCCTGGCCGCCGGACACCTGCCGGGGCAGCCGCCGCCGGAACGCCGGGTCGTCCGGCAGCCGCACGGACCGCAGCAGTGCGTCGACCTGCGAGCGGACCTCGTGCGCACCCGTCACGGAGGAGCGCAGACGCACCGCCTCGGCGATCTGCGTACCGATCCGGAGCGCGGGGTTGAGCGAGGAGGCGGGGTCCTGTCCGAGGTACGACACCACGCGCCCCCGCAGTGCGCGGGCGTCCGGGCGGGCGAACGGGTCGAGGCCGGCCACCCGGACGGTTCCGGCCCGGACCTCCAGGCCGGGGCGGACATGTCCGAGCAGGCTGTACGCCAGGCTGCTCTTGCCGGATCCCGACCTGCCCACCACCCCCAGTACTCCGCCGCGCGGCACCGTCAGACGGGCGTCGTGCAGGACGGGCGGGCCGCCTGCGGCGGGACCGAGGGACAGTCCGCTGATCACGGCGATCGGGTCCTGACCCGGTGGCCGGACGGTCACCTCGCCGGTCATGCCGCTCCCCTTCCCACCGTGTCCGCCAGCCGGCCGGCCAGCAGGCCGACGCAGACCGAGAGCAGTACGAGCAGCAGGGCCGGAGCCAGGAAGGGCGCGACGGCCAGGGTCGCCCCGGGGGCGTTCTCGCTCACCATGCGTCCCCAGTCGGGCTCCGCTCCTCCCGGTCCGAGGCCGAGGAAGCCCGCGGTGGCGGTGAGGTGGAGCGAGGCGACCAGGCGCAGCGCGGTGTCCGTGAGGGCGGGTCCGGCGATGTTGGGCAGCACGTCGTGGCGCAGCACGGCCCGCCGGGTGTCCCCTCGGGCCACCGCGGCCTCGACGTACCCGCTGCTCAGCACCGGGTCCGCGGCGGCGCGCAGCACGCGGGTGGAGAAGGGGGCGGTGGCCAGGGCCACGGCGGCCACGAGGGCGGCGGCGCTGCCGGGGAACCCGGCTGCCAGGACGAGGACGACCAGGAGGGCGGGCAGCACGGCGAGCGCGTCCACGCAGCGGACCAGCAGGTCGCCCAGCCGGCGGGAGACCATGGCCGCCAGGACACCGGCGGTCAGTCCGACGGCGCCTGCCGCCGCCGTTCCCGCCAGCGCGGTGAGGACGATGCCGCGGCCGCCGCTGAGCACCCGGCTCGCCACGTCCCTGCCCAGCACGTCGGTGCCCAGGAGGAACTCTCCGCCGGGCTGCTGGAAGGGCGCGGCGAGCTGCGCGGTGGGGCTGTGCGGCGCGGCCTGCGGCCCCAGCAGTGCGAGGAGCAGGAGGAGCAGCGCGACCGCCCCGGTGACCAGCGGCGGCCGTCGGCGCGCGGGCGTGCCGGGACGGTTCGGGCGAACCCTCCTCGATGGTGGTGTCAGGACCGTCGTCATCGGCCGTGCTCCTCCCGTGCCCCCAGCAGACGCGCGCAGATGTCGCCCAGCAGCAGCACCGCGAGCATCACCGCGACCAGGGCGGTGGCGATGCCCTGCACCATCGGTACGTCCCGTGCCGCGACGGCCAGTTGCAGCTCCCGGCCGATCCCCGGGTAGTCGAAGACGTTCTCCACCACCACCGCGGAGCCGACCAGGGCCCCCGTCGTGAGGGTGAGCGCCTGCACGGCCGGGCCCGCCGCGTTGGGCGTGATGTGGCGAACCGCGAGCCGGACGCCGCGCACGCCGTTGAGCCGGGCGGCTTCGCAGTACGGGGTGGCCGCGGTGTCCGCGACGGAGGCCCGCAGCAGCCTGGTGGCCACCGCGAGACCGACCGTGCTGAGCGTCAGTACGGGCAGGACCAGCGCGTGCGGGACGTCGAGCGGGGTGCCTCCCAGGGGGATGACGGAGACACGCGGCAGGACCTCCAGCCACACCGCCAGCACCGCGACGAGCAACGCGGCGACGACGAACTCCGGGACGGCGGCCAGGATCTGGGCGGACGCCGAGACGACGCGGTCCGCGCCGCCGCCGCGCATCCCCGTCCACAGGCCGAGCAGCGCGGCGAGCGGGGCGGTGACCGCGAGCGTCAGTTCGGCGAGGAGCAGGCTGTTGGGCAGGCGGGTGGCCAGGACGTCGGCGACCGGCCGCTCCCCCACGAAGCCGCGGCCCAGATCGCCCCGGAGCGCGTCAGCCGCCCAGGCCGCGTACCGCTCGGCGGCGGGCCGGTCGAGTCCCAGGTCGGCCCGGACTTCGGCGCGTTGGGCCGCGGAGGCGTCCACGCCGGCCACCGCGCTGACGGCGTCACCGGGCAGGACCGCCGTGGCCGCGAAGACCGCGGCCGACAGCAGGACGAGCAGGACGGCGGCCCCCGCCAGGCGGCGGACGGCGAAGGCGAGCAGGTTCACGCCAGCGACGCCCGGGAGAAGCCGGGGAACTGTTCGAAGAGGTCGTCGGATATTCCGTCGACGCCCTTGGCCTGGGCGTTCAGGTTCGGCTTGAAGACCGGCAGCACCTGGTTGCCCTCCTCCCAGCGGGTGCGCTGGGCCTGCGTGCCCAGCTGCTTCGCCCGCTCCCGGTCGCTCTCGGCGCGTGCCCTCGCCACGAGGGCGTCGGTCTCGGACTTCTTCCAGCCGAACGCGGACGGCGATCCGCCCGCGGTGTTCATCTGGTAGGTCGACAGCGCCGGAATGGGCATCTGGTACGAACCGGCCAGCGGCAGCGCGGAGTACGCGGGGAAGTCGGCGTAGAGCTGGCCCGGGGGCAGCTCACGGACGGAGGCCCGCACACCGGTCTTCTTCAGGTCCTCGACGAAGAGGGTGGCCATCTCCACCATGCCCGGTGTCTCGGGGCCGGTGGTCAGCCGGACCTCCATCCCGTCGGCACCGGCCTCCTTGAGGAGTGCGCGGGCCCGCTCGGGATCGTGGGCGCGCTGGGGGATGCCGTCGGCGTAGTCGGGGAAGCCGAGGGAGGGCAGGTCGTTGCCGATCTCGGCGTTTCCGTAGAACACGGTCTTCACCATGGCCTCGCGGTCGACCGCGAGCTTGAACGCCTGACGCACCCGCGGGTCGTCGAAGGGTTTGGCGCTCATGTTCATCTGGAAGGAGAGGCCGACCAGGTAAGGGCTCTTCGTGGGAGCCAGTTCGACCTTCGCGTCGTCGGCGAGGGTGCGCGCGGTGACCGGCGAGAGGTCGTGGGCGAAGTCGATCTCGCCGCCCGTGAGCGCCCCCGCCCTGGCCGTCGAGTCGGCGATGGACCGCAGTTCCAGACCGTCCAGGTGGGGCACGTGGCCGTAGTGGTCGTCGTAGCGCTCGAACGCCGAACCCTGGCCGGCCGTGAACTCGGTCAGCCGGAAGGGGCCGCAACTGGGCATGCCGGGGCGGAACCGTTCGGTGCCGTCCTTGACGACGAGGAAGTTGCCCTGACAGAGGATCAGGCGGCCGTCGGCGATGGGCCTCAGGGTGGGCAGTACGACCTTGAGGTCCCCGTCGGCCCGGGCGCGCGCGAGGTCGAAGTTGGCGGCGGCGAGCCGGTACACGGGCAGCTTGCTCTTGCCCGCGAGCGCGCTGAGGGAGTGCAGGACGTCGGCGGAGGTCAGCCGGGAGCCGTCGGTGAAGCGGACCCCGGGCCGCACGTGCAGCGTGTAGGCCGACAGGTCGTCGGAGATGTCGATCGCCTTGAGCACGCCGTAGCGCACCCCGTCGGGCGCGCCGGGATCGAGGTTGCCCAGGGTGCCGTGCCAGGCGCGGGCACGCACGAGGTCCAGCGCGGAGGGGCCGTTGAAGAAGTCGAGCGTCTCCGAGGCGCCGCCCCCGACGAAGGCGGCCCGCAGCGTGCCGCCCGAACGGGGCGAGGAATCCGCTCCGGACCGCCCGGCGGAGCCGGGTTCGTCGGTGGCGCATGCCGCCAGCAGGCCGGGTCCCACCGCCAGCGCCGCGGCACCCGCCGCGCCGCGACGGAGGAAGGCACGACGGTCGATCTGTCTGGACATGTTTCTCCTTGACGTTCTGCTGAGCCGATCGGGACGCGGTGGTGCGAGCCTCGGCGGGTGCCGCTACCGCAGGGCCAGGGCGCCGGACGGGCAGGCCCGCACGGCCGCGCGCACCGCGTCCGACTGCGACGCGGGAGGCTTCTCGTCCAGGACGAGCACGAGCCCTTCCTCCTCGTCCTGGTCGAAGACGGCCGGCGCGGCGAGCACACACTGCCCCGCCCCGACGCACCGGTGTCGCGCAGCACTGATCGCGGCGGCTTCGGACGCCCGGCCTGCCAAGGACATGAGGACCCCTCCCCGGTGGCGCCCGTGCGGGCACCTGTTCGTCAGTCAGACATTAGACGGTAATGACATCCATATTCAACAAGGTCGAGTCCCGGATTTCGACGATCCTTTAAATCGTTGAACTGCGCTTTCCCCGCACGGGAAGGTGTCCTGGGCACCTTCCACCGGGCCCGAAGGGGGAGGGCGGCAGGACATGGGACGGCCGGACGAAGCCGCGGACACGAGTGAGCGGGTCGCGTGGCGGGCGGAGTGGGTGGCGTCCGCGGTAGCGGTTCTCGCCGTGGGCGGTTTCGTCGGCGTGCTGGGTCCACCGCCGTGGGCCCGCGTGGGCGTGGTGCTCCTGTGCCTGCTGGCAGGTCCCCTGTGGGGGCTGCTGTGCCAGGCGCTGGCTCGAAGGGGCGGCCGGCCGTCGGCCGACGGGGGTGGCCGACGGCTGGGCCTGGCCGTCCTGGCGGCCGCCCTGGCCGCTCCCCTCGCGGTCCTCGGGTGGGTGGCGTTCTCCCTCCACCACTCCAGCGGCTACGCCATGGCGTACGGCGAGGAGGACCGGCTGGACCTGCCGCAGAAGTGCGCGACCGGCGGCACCACGGCCACCTGCTCCGACTGGCGGCGGCTGGAGCGGGGCGACCCGGACGAGGTCATCGACGACGAGTACCGCAGGATCGACGTCCACTTCGGCGAAGCGGCCTGGGCGGAGTACGGCAAGTACTACTCCCTGGCCGGGATCGGCTCGTCCGCCGGGAACATCGAGATCGACGTCCGGATCGTCGGCGACGACGCCTATGTGACGACGGGACTGACACCCACCCACTTCGCCCCGCTGGGCCGGATGCCCCTGCCCTGGCTGGCGTGGGCCTCGGCGCCCGCCCTGCTGATCCCGCTGACGCTCGGTCTGCGCGCCCCTGGCCCCTCGGCACCCGGACAGCCCTCCCCCGCTCCGGGCACGGTGAGTGCGACGTCGGCGTCCGCCCGGGTGACGGCGGCGTCGGACCGCTTCGTCGTCGAGCAGGCCGTGACCGGGCCCGGGGGCGCCCCGCGGTGGCGTGTCCGGCTGGAACTGGAGTGGGAACGGATCGCCGCCATGGAGTTTGCCCGCGAGCGGCCGGGCGGCCCCGTCGCCCTGTGCCTCAGGCTCCAGGACCTGCCGACGCGGCGGGTCCTGGATGCCACGGCCCTGTCCGCGCAGCAGTGGAAGGACATCGCGGCGGCCGTGGCCGCCCACACGCACCGCCGTCTCCTTCTCGACCTGTCCGAGTGGTTCCCCGGGGAGACGACACCCCTTTGACGACCGAGTACGTGGAGAGCGACCGTGTCATTCCTGTCCCTGCCGCCCGACAGCATGTTCCCCGGCGAACACCTGGTGCTCCGTAAGAACGCCAACGCGGTGATCGACGTGAAGGAGTCCGGGCTCACCCAGTTCGCGTTCGACGACCTGATGTGGCTGATCGGGATGAGCGGCAAGGAGGCCATCGGCGGGCGCTGCTTCCTGACCAACTACCGCCTGGTGTTCAAGGCGCACCCCGCCAACCGGCTCAGGGGCTCCTTCAGTGTCTTCCTGCCGTCCGTCCTCGACGTCCGCAACACTTCCTTCGCCGTCACCCGCAAGGTGACGGTCACCACCGGGCTGCAGGAGACGACCCTGGTGCTGTGGGGCGTCCCCCGCTTCATCGACACCGTACGCGCGCTCTCGGCCGGGCTGGGCCCCCAGCAGGTGGCGCACCTGGTCCGGCTGGTGCTGCAGGAGCCCTGGAAAGCGGGCGACGGGCTGAAGGTGGCCGCACGCCTGGAGCGGCTCAACGCGGCCCTGAGCCTGGCCCGGGGCGGTGCGGAGGCCGACCTCGAGCGGCTGGCCGGCCTGGTGGCCGACGTCATCGACGGTTCCTTCCGGCGCACGGACGCCGCGGGCGTGCTCGGCATCGTCGACCTGCTGCACAGTGCCCGGCGGGCGGGCGTCGTCCTCCCGCGGTGACGGTCGCGGCGTCAGGAGTCCCCCGGCGTACCCGGCCCCGGACCGCCGAGCGGGGGCCTCGGCCGCAGCAGCCCCAGCGACTGGGCCAGCAGCGCGGTTTCCATGCGGTCCTTGGTGCCCAGCTTCCGGTAGATGTTCTGGACGTGCTTCTGCACGGTGCGTACGGAGATGCTCAGCCGGGTGGCGATGGCCTTGGCGGGGAGCGCCTCGCCGAGCAGGAGCAGTACCGCGAGTTCGCGCCGGGTCAGCCCGTACGCCCGTGCCCGGTCCGTCGAGTCCCGGCCGGCCCGCTCGAGGGCGCGGACCGTCGCCCGCTCGTGCGCGTCCACCGCGGCCAGCAGCGGCTGCGCCCGGTGCAGGAACGCCCGTTGCGCCGGTGAGAAGCGGGTCCGGCTGTAGACCACGCAGCCGCGCAGCACACCGGAGTGTCCGGCGGGCAGGGCGCAGGGCACCCCCAGGACGTGCTCCGCGCCGAAGTACTCGCGGGCCACCGACCGCGCCGCGCTGTTGCGCCACCCCGCGCTTCCGGTCAGGTCCTCCGCGGTGCGCGGCACGGGGTCGCGCGCTTGGCGGTAGTGGCCGATGAGCGGATTGCCGCATCGCATGGACCGCCGTGACAAGGCGCGGATGCGCCCGTCACCGACCTCGCCCGGCGCCCAGGCCAGCGGGCGGCTGCGGTGAGGGGCGATCTCCGTCAACGTCACCGCCTCCACGCCGAGATGCCCGCGGATCGTCCGGGTCAGCGTGGGCCACGGCGACGCGGCGGCGTCCTGCTCCAGCGCGTGGACCGAGATCGCCAGCAGTACCTCGTAGTCACGGTGCTCCAGTCCCACGGTGCCTGCGCACCCCCTTCGGCCTCGGACCCTCAGCATAGGAGGAAAAGCCGCTACGCAGTTGTGCGTAGCCGCCGCCGGGACCGGTGCCGGGCTCGGCGAGAATGGACGGGCGACGGGACGGCAGGGTGACGGGACGGCGGGGAATGCGCGGGCACACGGCACTGCACCTCGGGAAGCTCGACGACGTCCGGGTGTCGGTGGCCGACCACCAGGGGGCGACGGTGCTGTCGCTCGTCGCGGACGTCTTCGGCGGTCGCGGCCACGGAGTGCCCGTCCAGTGGCGGCAGTTGGTCCTCGACGCGGTGCCGGCCGCGGCCGGCCGGGTGCTGCGCCCCCTCTTCGATCCCGGCTACTCCGTCATCCCCGACTGCGTCACGCCGACCGCCAGCATGCCCCGAGGCGACGTCCTCACGCAGTGCGAGCAACTGCGCGACCTGTCCGCGGACGTGCTGCTGGCCGAACTGGAGACGGAGTTCGGCGGCGCGGTCCCCGCCCAGTGGCGCCCCGTCGTCGACCGCCCCGCCCAGTGGATCCGGGCCTACGCCCAGGTGGTCCAGGCCGTGTGGCGGGCGTTCGTGCCGGTGTGGGAGCGAGCCCGGCCGCTGCTGGAACGTGAGACCGAGCGTGTGGGCAGTGCCGTGGTCCGCGGCTGCGCCGACACCGTGCTGTCCGGGCTCAGCAGCCGCTCCCGGCTGACCGACGACCTCCTGCTGCTTCCGGATCCGCAGAGCGACACCTACACCCTCGACGGTCGCCGGGTCGTCCTCGTCCCCGTCGTGTCCGGCCCCGGGACCTGCATGTTCGCGCTCGACCGGACCGACCTGGTGTGGATCGGCTACCCGCTGCCGGGCCTCGGGCGCCTCTGGGACGCCGACGCCGGGCCCCGGCCGGACCCGGACGGGGACACGCTCGCCCTGGTCGTCGGGGACGTACGCGCCCGCGTCCTGCGCGCCGTCGCCGCCCCCGCCACCATGGGCGACGTCGCCGTCCGCGTCGGCTGCTCGCCGGCCAACCTGACCCACCACTGCGCCAGGCTGGAGCAGAGCGGCCTCATCGTCCGGCGGCGCGAGGGCCAGTACGTGCGGCTCGGGCGCACCCCGCGCGGTGACGCCCTCGTTGATCTGCTCGCCTGACCACCGCGTGGGCGGGCACGTCCTGCTGTCGGCGCGGCCTCCGCGGTGACCCGGGGAGGTTGTACCACCAGTCGGGTCCGGTGACGGTGAGGTCGTCGAGGGTGACGCCCGGCCGGTCCTGCCAGGCGGCGCGTACGCCGTTCTCCTCAGCATGAAGACCCTCCGAACTCTGCACACCCGGCCTCGTCGCCGGGCGGGACATCCTCGGCCACGCTCCCCGGCGTGGCGGCCCGTCGTCAGGGTCGTGGTGCCGGGCCTGTCGAGGCGCGGGGCACGAACTCGGCCGGCGGCAGCACGGCGTGTGCCACCTCCTCGCCGGCCCGGACCCGGTCCAGGGCCCGTGCCGCCGCCTCGCCCCAGCGGCGTGCGTCGGCGCGGGCGGAGGACAGCGGGGGGGTGGGTGTGGCGGGTGAGGGGGGTGTCGTCGTAGCCGACCACCGAGAGCCGTTCCGGTACCGGGACGCCCAGTTCCTGGGCGACGGACAGTCCGGCGGTCGCGGCCAGGTCGTTGCCGTAGACGATCGCGGTGGGCGCCTCGGCCAGCGTCAGCAGTGCGCGGGTGGCCCGGGCGCCGCCCTCCGCGGTGAAGCCGCCCGGCAGCACCGGCCCCTCGGGCAGCCCCAGCTCGCGCAGCGTCTCCTCCCAGGCGGACCGGCGCCGGTGCGCGTGGCGGAACTCCTGGGGTTCCTCGATGTGCGCGATCCGGCGGTGGCCGAGTTGGGCCAGGCGTCGTACCGCGTCGACGTAGGCGGGCCGGTCGTCCAGGCTCACCGAGGTCAGTCCGTCGCTCCACTCGCTCGGTCCGACCACGACCGCCGGCAGTCCGAGCCGGTGGACCAGCGCGGGACGCGGGTCGTCGTGCCGCAGGTCGGTGTCCTCGGGCTCGCGGGCGAGGCCAGTCCGAAGGCACCGGCCTTGCCGAGGGACAGGGCCCGGGCCGATCGGCACTCACTGAACCGGTTTGAGAAGCGGACCGTCAACGGTCCGCCAAGTGGCCCGCATCACATTCGACGTGGCATGCGGAGGCGTGGCGCGAACGGCTTCAGGGGCTCGTGTCGCTACCTTCGACGGAACAAACCGGTGCATATCTCACGGCTCCGGGCAGGGTTCGTTCCTTGGGAGGCAGGCGTGGCCGTCATGCATCTCCTGGCCGTGTCCGAGGGGGACCTCGCCGCGGCCCGGGCACAGATGGGGTTCTCCCTCGCCTGGCACATCGTCGTCGCGTGTCTCGGGGTCGGCCTGCCCGCACTCACGCTGATCGCCGAGTGGTACGGCATCCGTACCGGAAACCCCGCCCACCGGCTGCTGGCACGCAGGTGGGCGCGTGCGATGGGCGTGCTCTTCGCCGTGGGCGCCGTCTCCGGCACCATCCTCAGCTTCGAGATGGGGCTGCTGTGGCCCGGTCTGATGGGCAGGTTCGGCCAGGTCATCGGGCTGCCCTTCGCGCTGGAGGGCATCGCCTTCTTCATCGAGGCGATCTTCCTGGGCATCTACCTCTACGCCTGGGACCGGCTGCCGCCCCGACGGCATCTGCTCACCGGGCTGCCGATCGTGGTGGCGGGTGTCGCCTCGGCGTTCTTCGTGGTCTGCGCCAACGCCTGGATGAACCAGCCCCGCGGTTTCGTGCTGCGCGAGGGGAGAGTCGTCGACGTGGACCCGTGGGCCGCCATGCTCAATCCGGCGAGCCCGCCGCAGACCGTGCACATGATCCTCGCCGCGTTCATGGTGGCGTCCTTCCTGACGGCCTCGGTCTACGCGGTCGCGCTGCTGCGCGGACGCCGGGACGCCTATCACCGGGCGGGGTTCTACATCCCGTTCACCCTGGGCGCCGTGGTGACGCCCTTCCAGCTCGTCGTGGGCGACTGGGCCGCACGGTTCCTCGCGGAGTTCCAGCCGGCGAAACTGGCGGCGATCGAAGGGGTCTTCACCACCGGTTCGCACGTGCCGCTGACCCTGGGCGGCATCGCCCGCGACGATGCCCTGCACTACGGGCTCGAGATCCCCAACGGCCTCTCCCTGCTGGTCGGCTACTCGCCGGACACCGTCGTCCAGGGCCTGGACAAGGTGCCGCGCAGCCAGTGGCCACCGGTGACGGGTGTGCACTGGGCGTTCGACGTCATGGTGGCGATCGGGCTGTTCCTGCTCGCCCTGGGGGCCTGGCTGCTGCTGTCCTGGTGGCGCGGGCGCCACAGGCGGGCGAAGCCGCTCGACCAGCGCGGGTCCCGGCTGTTCCTGGCGCTGGCCGCGGTCGGCGGTCCGGCCTCGGTGGTCGCGCTGGAGAGCGGCTGGTGCGTCACCGAACTCGGCCGCCAGCCCTGGATCGTCTGGGGAATCATGAGCGTGCGGGACGCCGTGAACCCGGCGCCGGGGCTCATGACCGGCCTGTGGCTGGTGCTGGTCGTCTACGCCGGCATGACCGTCGCCACCGTCTACGTCCTGCGCCGCCTGGCCAGGGGCACCCCCGTGCCGGCGGCACCCCAGGAGCAGGACGTCGAGAGGTATCCCGTCGTATGACCGCCGCGCGGCCTGCCGGCGCTCCGCTCCGTCCGCGTCCCCCGGCGCGCTCCCCCGCCGGCCGGCTCCGCCGCCCCAACCGCTACTCGTGCCGCCCCGCCGGCCGGCACTGGAGGTGATCGTGCTCGCAGACACGGCTCTTGCCGTCATGTGGGTGGGCCTGACCTGCTACGCCCTGTTCGGCGGGGCGGACTTCGGGGCCGGCGTGTGGGACCTGCTCGCCGGGGGCTCCCGGCGCGGGCTGCCGCAGCGCCGTCTCATCGAGCACAGCATCGGTCCCGTCTGGGAGGCCAACCACGTGTGGCTCATCTTCGTGATCGTGCTGCTGTGGTCCGCGTTCTCCCCCGTCTTCGCCGCGGTGATGTCCACGCTCTACCTGCCGCTGACGTTCGCCGCCCTGGGGATCATCGCGCGCGGCGCCGCGTTCGCCTTCCGCAAGGCGAGCACCGAGCTGTGGCAACAGCGGTTGTTCGGGGCGTTCTTCGCGCTGTCCTCCCTGGTCACTCCGTTCTTCCTGGGCACCGTGGCCGGGGCCGTCGCCTCCGGGCGGGTGCCGCCGGGCCTCGCCGGTGGCGACGTGCTCACCAGCTGGCTCAACCCCACGTCCGCCCTCGGCGGCGTCCTGGCGGTCACCACCTGCGCCCACCTCGCCGCGGTGTACCTGTGTGCCGACGCCGCCCGCGACGGCGAGCGGGCACTCGCCTCGCTCTTCGCCCGCCGCGCCGTCGTCAGCGGTCTGGTCAGCGGCGCCGTCGCGGGCGCCGGTGTCGCGGTGCTGCACGCCGACGCCCCCGAGCTCTTCCACGGGCTGACCCATCGCGCGCTGCCGCTGGTCGTGCTCAGCGCCGTCGCCGGTCTCGCCGGCCTCTTCCTGCTGCACCGCGACCGCTTCGTGGCGGCCCGTCCCGCCGCGGCGCTGGCGGTCGCCGCGATCCTGTGGGCGTGGGGTGCGGCGCAGTACCCCGCCATGCTGGTCGGCGGAACGACGGTCGGGCAGGCCGCCTCGGACAGTGCGGTCCTGGCGGCCTGCCTGGTGGTCCTGGCCGTGGGAGCCGTCCTGCTCGTCCCCTCCCTGTGGCTGCTGTACGCCACGTTCCAACGGCGGACGCCTGGCACAGGACCCGGTTCGTCATCCTCCTCCGGTTCCTGAGGCGACGGTGTACGCGGCCGTCACGGTCCGGGTGAGGGTGCCCCCGTCGGCGTCCCGGGCCCACAGCCGCAGCATCACGTCCTGGCCCTGCGCCGAGCGCGGGTTGGACCACCGGGCCGTGTACCGGCCGTCCGCCTGCCTGGACAGCCGGGCCGTGCGCCAGGTCGTTCCTCCGTCGAAGGAGACCTCGGCCTTCGCGTCCCGGATCGCGCCGCCCTTGGCGGACGGCGCGTGCCCGAAGGCCAGGTCCATCCGCGCGGGGCCGACGGGCATCGTTCCGTCGATCCCGGTGTGCAGGCGCGCCGTGGCGGTCACCAGGGGCAGCGCCGAGCAGCGCTCCGCGGTGCCGTCCGCGCACTGGTAGCCGGCGGGCACCGTGCGGGTGGCGGAGTGGCCCGAGGTGAAGGTCCACTCGGTCCGGCTGACCGAGGCCTGCCGGAACCAGTCGCCGGTTCTGGTCTGGTCGTACACCAGTCGGTAGGTCCCGGGTTCCGCCGGTGCCCCGACCGTGGCGTAGGGGTGCTTCGTGTCGGCGAGCGGTGTGCCGTCCGGCGACAGCAGCGTGAGCCGGGAGGTGATCTTCCCGGGGCTGTTCAGGTCCAGGTAGCCATGGCCGTCGGAGTCCAGCAGCTGGTCCACGCGGAGCTGGAGCGAGTCGTCCTGCCGGCAGGCTCCGCAGGAGAAGGCGGCGTCCAAGAGGATCGGCTCGGCGAATCCGGGGGCCAGCGGGCCGCGCAGCAGGTCGGTGCGCACGGTGCTCCCCGCCCGGTAGGTGGCCGGCGCCAGGCGGGTGGCCGCCCTGCCGTCCGGGGTGGCGGTGATGGTGTCCCCATAGGTGATGTCCGGCGAGCCGAGCACGTACTCCGTGCGTCGCTGCGGGGCCGCGAAGTACTGGTAGAGGGCGAAACCTCCGTCCATGAAGGTGTGGGCGGCGAACCGCGCCTGTCCGGTGCGGCGCGGTACGTCGGCGTAGTAGCCGCGGTCCAGGGCGGCCAGGTCGCGCCGGCGCACGACGCGGTGCTGGTCCTCGCCGATCCTTCCCTCCAGCGTGAAGGACAGATCGTACGTGTACGGGTGCCGGGCGTCCTGCGGCGAGCGGTCGTGCTCCTCCAGGACGATCCGGCGCGTGCCGACGGGGCTCGCGGCCGCCGGGGAGAGGAGGAGCGGCGCGGCCTCCTTGCTGATCCAGCCGTAGGCGACCACGGTGTCGCCGGAGTCGTCCTGCAGGAGGTAGGTCATCCCGTTGGTGACCGTCTCGGCAGGGCGCGGGGTGGTCGTGCCGACCTCGGCGGTCGCCGTACGGGCGTCGAGGGTGACGGTCCCGGCGCCGGTGACGGAGATGTCGCGGACGACGAACCGCAACTCGGTCAGCACTCCGGACCGGTACGTCGGGAAGTAGCCCGCGATCTCGTAGTGGCCCGCCGGTACGTCGATCGTCGTCCGGCCGTCCGGGAGGGTCACGTAATTGGTGTACTTGCTGCCGTCGTCGAGGTTGGCGACGGACACTTGCATGCCGTACGGGGCGCCCGCCGCGTCGAGGGCACGCAGCTCCAGGGGGTGCGTCGCGTCCTCGGACGACGGCGCGTCCACGGCGTCCTGGGTGGACGTGTCCAGCCGGAGGGACTCGGCCGTCCCGAACAGGCGCCCGGGCCGTCCGCTCGCGCCGTCGGGAGCGGCACTCGCCGCCGCCTCGGCCAGTGCCGCGCCGAACTCCGGGGCGCTCTGTGCGGTGACCGTGCCGTCGACGACGCCGGGTGCCCGTCCCTCGATCTCCACCGGCACCCGGTCCGTGGCTCCTTCGCGCACCAGCGCGGAGACGTCGAACAGTGACGGGTCCAGTTCGTCGCCCAGGAAGGGCAGCGCGCTCGACGGGATCACGTAGACGTCCCCGTCGGCCCGCCGCTCGGTGACGTAGGAGTCGGTGGAGCCCTCCCGCGGCACGACGGTGACGGTCTGCCGGCCTTGTGCCTGGGCCCCCTGACCTTCCGGCGTGCCCTGGACGATCACCCGGTCGCCGGTGACCAGCAGGACCGTCCGGTCGGCCGGCGCCCGGGCGGCGGCCGGAGCCCCGGCACCGGCCGGGGCGGCATCGGCCGGTCCTGCCCCGGCCGGGACGAGTCCGAGTCCCAGCGCCACGGCCAGCCCCGCTGCCGTCGGGACGGATCGGTGACGGAGTAATCGGCCGGTGGTTCGAAGTAGTCGCATGGAACGACCTCCTTGGTCGTCGAAGCGAGAAGCGCGGGGTACGACCTTGCGCCGCGGCACATGCGACTGACGTGTATGCGTCACATCCGCACCACGGGCGCTCAAACTGTACGCGCAGCGAAGCAAGAACTGTATACGGCAGCGCAAATCTTTTACACGGCCCCGCCCGAGCCCAGCTCCACCAGGGCGTCCGCCTGGGCGAGACCGCTCTCCTCGACCACGCCGCGCACGCTCTGGGCCTCGCGCACGAGTGCGAAGGCGACCCGGCCGTCGGCATCCGTGCGATAGCCGTACACAGCGGGCCGTGGCAGGGAGTTGTAGGAGAAGTGCGAGGAGAAGTAGTACGCGCCGGTGTCGTACAGCGCCACCACGTCGCCCGGCTCGACGGCCGGCAGCTCGCGCCCGGTCGCCGTCAGGTCGCCCGCGAAACAGCAGGGGCCCGCGATGTCGACGACCTCGGCCGGGCCCTGCTTGGACCGGCCCTCGGCGTCGAACACCCCGACGCGCAGGGGCCAGGCGTCCGGCATGAAGACGGTGCGGGTGGCCACCTGGGCGCCCGCGTGGGTGACCGCGATCCGCCGGCCGCCGACCGACTTGGTGTACTCGACGACCGAGCCGATGGTGCCGCTCTTGGCGAGCAGGGAACGGCCGAATTCGGTGATCAGGGCGTAGCGGCCGTCGAAGAGGCCGGGCACGGCGGAGCGCAGCTCGGCGACGTAATCGGCGTACGTCGGGCGGTCGTCCTCGCCGCCGAAGTTGACGGGCAGGCCACCGCCGATGTCGAGTCCGGTGATCTGGGCGCGGCCCAGTTCCGCGTTGATGCGCTCGGCCAGTTCGTACGCCGCCCGCACCCCCTGGGCGATGAGCGGCAGCGGGCAGCCCTGGGACCCGACGTGGGCGTGCAGCCGGTTGAGCCACGGCCGGCCCGCGAAGGCCTCGATCACCGCGTCGACGGCCCCCTCGTCGCGCAGCGCGACGCCGAACTTGGAGGTCGCCGTCGCCGTGCTCATCGCGCCGATCGCGCCGGACCCGACCTGCGGGTTCACCCGCAGCCCGATGGGCCCGCGGGCCTCGCGGCCGGCCAGCAGGCGGTCGACGCGGGCCATCTCCTGGAAGTTGTCGAGGTTGATCGCGATCCCGTGGGCGAGGGCGAACTCCAGCTCCCCGACCGTCTTGGCGGGACTGTCGAAGACCAGCCGGTCATGGGTGAACCCGGCCGCCAGCGCCTGTTCCAACTCCCCCGGCGAGGCCACCTCGCACCCCATGCCCGCCTCGGCCAGCAGCCGCAGCACCGGCACCAGCCCGCACGCCTTCGCGGCGAACGTGTGCCGCACCTCGGCCGGTCCCTCGAACGCCTCGTTCAGCGCCTGGACGGCGGCGAGTACGCCGTCGACGTCGAGGAGGCCGACCAGGGGGGCGCTCGGACCCAGCAGGCCGTCCTCGACGGCCCGGGCGAGCGCGGCCTCGCGGGCGCGGGCGCGCCGGTGGGGGGAACCGGAAGTCACTGTCAACACTCTCCAGACGTGTCGGTCGTGCACGGCGCTCGTCGGGCGGCCGGCCGTTCTGCCTCGCACAGCTTCGTTCCGCGTCACCCGTCATGTCTTCGTCCCGCACGACGACGGTACGGCCGGTTCCTTGTCCGGCTCGACCATGTGCCGATCATGATCCCTCGGATGCCCGCGCGGCCCGGGGCGCGCACCCCCGGGGCGGAGGCCGTCACCCCGTGCGCCGTGCCAGCCGCAGTCCGATGTCCGCCAGGAACCGCAGGGTGGGGTCCGCCAGGTCGACGCCGAACAGCTCCCGGGCCCGCCGCAGCCGGTACCGCAGGGTGTTCGGATGCACGTTCAGCCGCCCGGCGGCCGTGCCCGTGTCACCGAACGCGTCGAGGTAGGCGGCGACGGACGCGCCGTACTCCGAGCCGTGGGCCCGGTCGTGCTCCACCATCGCGTGCACGGGGCCCGACAGGCTCTCCCACAACGGCGCGATCCGGTCGAGCACCCGCAGCGCGGACACCTCGGGAACCAGTTCGCCGAACGCCGCCCCCGCGGACCCCACGTCCGCGGCCGGCAGCCGCGCGGCCCGCTCCGCCAGCACCCGCACCACCAGCTCCGCGGCCTCGCGCGACGCCGGCAGCCGCGACAGGTCGGCGGTCACCGGGCCGACGCCCGCGAACACCACACCGCGCGGCACCGAGCGAGCGGCCGCCAGCAGGGCACGCGCCGGGTCCGTCTCGTCCTCGCCCGCCGGAAGCAGCACGTACAGCCGTCGCCCGGACCGTGCCGTCACACAGCCCGGCCGGTACGCCGCGGCCTGCAGCGCGAGCACGTCCAGCACCCGCTCCTCGGCGGTGCCGCCCGGCGCCGCGGCGGGCACGCCGCGCAGCTCCCGGCGGTCGTACGCCTCCGCGACCATCACCGTGTACGGCCGCCCCGGCGCGAGCCCGGCCTCGTGCGCCACGCGCGCCGCCTGCCCGCTCCCGTCGAGCAGTGCGCGCACCGCGCTCTCCCGTGCCCTGGCCGCGGCCCGGCCCCAGGTCTGGTGGTGGGACAGGTGCGGCACGGCGGCCCGCGCCGCGGTGTGCAGCGCCGCCGCCGCGTCCTCGGCAAGGGGCCGTCCGTCGGCGGCCGCCCAGAGCGACCCGAGGACCTCCGACCCGTGGCGCACCGCGACGGCCAGCCGTTCCGCGTACCGCTCGTCGGCGGGCAGACGTACGACGCCGTCGGTGCTCCACAGGGCCTGGAAGAAGCCGCTCTCCCGCAGTTCGTCCACCCGCCAGCGGGGCACCTCCTGTCCGAGGATCGTCAGCCTGCGCATCGGATCGGGCTCATGGTCCATCCGCGAGTAGGCGAGCACCCGTGACTGGGGGTCCTCGATCGTGATCGCGCCGCCGACCAGGGCCGCCACGGTGTTGGCGAGCCCCGGCAGATCGCCGAGGCGCAGGCCCTCCACCCCGGCCGGGCCGGCCGGGACGCTGTGCGCCAGAGCGGTGCGCAGCTGGCCCAGCACCTCCGTCCAGCCCTGGCCCGGCCGCCGGGTGAGCAGCGCCGTACGCCCCGATGCGGCCGCCTCCAGCAGCGCGGTCCGCGGCCCGCGAGCACCGCGTCTGAGCACCACGGCCGCGGCGCCGGCCCGGTCGGCACCGCGCAGCACGTCGATCGCCTCCGGTGAGGCGACGTCCACGCCGACCGCGAGCAGGATCAGTCCGGACGCAGCCCAGCTGCCGTCGTCCCGCTCCTCGCCCGGGTCGTGCAGCACCACGTCGGCCACCGGCACCCGGGCGCCGCGCGGCGCGACGACGACATCCAGCATTCCGGGGGCGATCAGGGCGAGGATCTGCTCCAGCGAAGGTCCGCCGTCGGGCCGGTTCGGTTCCTGTGTGGCCATGCCTCCATCATCGTCGGCGGCCGCGGGGGCCTGACGGGCGGCGTACGGCCGGGTGGCTACTGTCCGGGGGACGGCATCCGGACGACCGCGGTACCCGCGTCCAGATCCACGGTCGTCCGGTTCGGCGGCGCCCCGTCGTCCTCGTCGTCCGGCATCACCAGGGCCGACTGCCGTTCCTTGAGCTCGTTCTGCTTGCCCGGGGACAGGCTCGCGTGCAGTTGCTCGAACCCGGTCGCGGAGATCTGGCCCTGACGCGCACCGTTGCGCCACGGCAGCGCTCCGGCCCGGCCCGCGCGCAACAGCAACTGGTCGACGAAGGCCAGCAGGGTCAGCGCGACGACCAGCCCGGGCAGGGTCATGAAGAAGGCGAACTGCATGCCTCAGTGTCCCCCGTCGCGCTCCCCGCCCACAACCTCCCGGCCGCCGGTCCCCTCAGTGCCCGGTCCGGAGCGCGGCGTCCAGGAACGGGCGGATCAGCGCGCGCGGGGCGTCGGCGAGGTGGACCAGGCTGACCGGGCTCGGCGGTGCGCCGGTCAGCGGCACGAAGCGCAGGGCCGGGTGCCGGGTGCGGCGCCGGGCGACTTCGGGGACGATGCCGATGCCGCGGTCGGCGGCCACCGATTCCAGCCACTCGTCGTAGTTGGCCGTCTCGACGATCCGCTCCGGGCGCTGGTCGGCCGGCCACGACCAGGGGCCGGTGGTGCCACTGACCGTGTTCACCACGAGCGGCCAGTGCCGCACGTCGGACCAGGCCAGCCGGCCGCGGCCGACGAGTGCGCTGTGCTCGGAGCACACGGCGGTGCGCGGCTCGTCGGCCAGGCGCACGCTGCGCGCCCCCTTCGGCAGTGCGACGTCCCCGCGGACCAGGGCGATGTCCACGGTGTGCTGCCGCAGTGCCTGACCCGGATCGTCGGTCCGGACCAGGGCGACGGAGGCGCCCGTGCTCTCCTCGAAGCGGCTGACGGTGCGCTGGGCCCAGGGGTCCGGCAGCAGCCAGCTGAAGCCGAGCCGCAGGGTGACACGGTGGCTCACCACCGCGAGGGCCTCGTCCAGCGCCGCGAGCACCCGCTCGGCGTGCGCCAGGAACTCGGCGCCGGTTTCGGTCAGCTCGACGTGGCGCGAGGACCGCTCCAGCAGCCGCACGTGCAGCCTGTCCTCCAGCTGTGCGACGGTGCGGCTCAACGCCGGCTGGGTGATCACAAGCTCCTCGGCGGCCCGGGAGAACGAGCGGAGCCGGGCCACTCGGGAGAAGGCCCGCAGGTGCCGCAGCTCGACGTCCATGTCTCCGGCACCCCCTCCCTCATTCATGCCTGGGACGCATAGTGACAGCGTAACCGGCATTTCACAGCCGTGCGCGGGAGGCCTAGCGTCCAAGGCGTCCCCGCGAACTCAGCCAGGAAGGTGCCCAGTCGTGAAGCCGCCCGCAGCCGCGCAGTCACCGACGAGCCGTGGGGCCGCGCCCCCACCGCCCGGCCCGCGCACTCCGTCGCCCTGGTGGACCGTCGCCCGGACGGCGGCCGCCATGGCCGCGGCCATGGGAGTCGGCCGGTTCGTCTACACCCCGATCCTGCCCCTCATGCACGAGCAGGCCGGAGTCTCCGCCTCGCTGGGGGCGGACCTGGCCACCGCGAACTTCCTCGGTTACCTCGCCGGCGCCCTGATCGGCATCGCCGCCCCCGCCCTCGTACGGTCCGCGACGGCGCTGCGGGGCTCGCTCGTCCTGCTCGTGGCGACGCTGGCGCTGATGCCGCTCGCATCGGACGGCACCGCCTGGTTCGCCCTGCGCCTGGTGGCCGGGGCCGCCAGCGCCCTGGTCTTCGTGGCAGCCGTCGGCGTGCTGCTCTCGCGCCTGCGGGCCCACGCCCACCACCTGGCCGGCTGGGCCTTCGGCGGGGTCGGTGCCGGGATCGCACTGTCCGGCCTGCTGGTCCTCGCCGTACAGGCCGCCTCCACCTGGCAGGCCGCCTGGTGGACCTGCGCGGCGCTCGCCGCCCTCCTCACCGCGCTCGCCTGGCCGCTCGCCGGGCCGTCCGACGGCGCCACGTCCGCGACCGGCGTCCCGGCCCGACGGCCCCGTACCCATCGCTGGTTCCTCGCCCTGCTCGCCAGCTACACCTTCGAGGGGATCGGCTACATCATCGCCGGTACCTTCCTGGTCGCCGCGATCCAGCAGGACGTGGGCGGACGGCTCGGCAGCGGCGCCTGGGTGGTGGTCGGTCTCGCCGCGCTGCCCTCCTGCGCGCTGTGGACCCGGCTGGCCCGCCGGTGGTCCCGGCCCGCGCTCCTGCTCGCCTCGCTGACCATCCAGGCCGCCGGGATCGCCCTGCCCGCCCTGCTCGGCGGCGCCCTGCCGGCGCTGGTCTCCGCGGTCCTGTTCGGCGCCACCTTCATGGGGGTGAGCACCATCGCCCTGTCCATCGGCAGCCATCTCCAAGTGCCCCGCTCCGTGGCCCTGCTGACCGCCGGGTACGGCATCGGCCAGATCCTCGGTCCGCTGCTCGCCGCGCCGCTGCTGCAGCACGGCTACCGGCAGGCGCTCCTGCTCGGCAGCGCGATGGTCGTCGTGGCCGCAGCCGCCTCCGCCGCGGTCTGCGTCCGCTTCCCGCACCACCTCGGCCCCGCACCCACCACCGCCTGAGACCAGGAGTCGACATGAGCGCCCTGCTGTCCGACCTCGGAGCAGACCTTCCCCTCGTCGCGGCCCCCATGGCCGGGGGTCCGAGCACCCCCGCGCTGGTGACCGCCGCCGCCCGGGCGGGCGGCCTCGGCTTCCTCGCCGGCGGGTACCGGACCGCACCGGCCCTCGCCGAACAGATCCGCACCACCCGCGCCGCGGGCGTCCCGTTCGGCGTCAACCTGTTCGTCCCGAACCCGGTCCCCATCTCCGCGGCCGCGTACGGGAGTTACGTACGCGCGATCCGGCCCGAGGCCGAGCGCTACGGCGTCACCCTGCCCGCACACCCCCTGGAGGACGACGACCACTGGACGGACAAGATCGACCTGCTCGTCTCCGACCCCGTCCCCTGGGTGTCCTTCACCTTCGGCATCCCCGGCCCTCCGGTCGTCAAGGCGCTGCGCAGGGCCGGCAGCACCGTGCTGCAGTGCGTCACCTCGGCCGACGAGGCACGCCGGGCCGCCGCGGCCGGCGTCGACGTGCTCGTCGTCCAGGCACCGGCGGCCGGCGGCCACTCGGCCACCCTCACCCCCGCGCGGCCACCGCGGCCGGTCCGCCTCACCGACCTGATCGCCTCCGTACGCCGCGCCGTGGCCCTGCCCGTCGTCGCCACCGGCGGCATCACCACAGCCGCTGACGTCGCCACGGCGCTGGCCGCGGGGGCCGAGGCCGCCATGGTCGGCACCGCCCTGCTGCGCACCCACGAGAGTGGGGCCTCCGCCCCGCACAAGGCGGCCCTGGTCGACCCGGCCTTCACCGCGACCACCGTCACCCGCGCCTTCACCGGGCGCCCCGCGCGCGCCCTGCGCAATCACTTCACCGACCACTACGACCCCGTCGCCCCGCTCGGCTATCCCGCCCTGCACCACCTCACCGGCCCGCTCCGCAGGGCCGCGACCGCGGCAGGCGACACCCGCCTGATCCACCTGTGGGCCGGAACCGGCCACCGGCAGGCCGCGGCCGAACCCGCCGCCGACACCTTCGACCGCCTCGCCGGGCGGATCCCGACGTGCCGCGACTCACCTGCCGGATGACGCACCGTCGGCTTCCCTTCCCGGCGCCACCCCGTAGGCTGGCAGAGCAGCTGGTTCGCCCCGTCAGCCAGGCGGGGTGTCGCAAGAGGGAACCCGGTGGGAATCCGGGACTGCCCCGCAGCGGTGAGCGGGAACGACCGCCGTCACACGCACTGGGCCCGAGGTACCGGGCCCGGGAAGCGACGGCCAGTAGGAGCCCTGACGTCGTCAGGACACGCCCGCGAGTCCGAAGACCTGCCAACTGCCCGCGTGCGGACCGATCCGTACGCGGACATCCCGGTGACCTCGAGGGCGGGTCGGCGTACACATCGGACGGAGCGACCGGGCTTGTGCCGCGCGGCTCGTGGCCGTCCGGTTCGTCACTCCTTCGCGCTCTCGTCCCGTCGCCGGGATCTCAGGGATTCATCTCGCGAAGGAGATCTCCGTGACAGCGAAGTCGGCAGCCGCGGCGGCACGGGCCACCGTGTACGGCTATCCCCGCCAGGGCCGCAACCGTGAACTGAAGAAGGCCGTCGAGGGCTACTGGCAGGGGCGGGTCGGCGCCGACGCCCTCCGGTCGACCGCCGCCGGGCTGCGGCGGAGCACCTGGCGTCAGCTCGCCGACGCGGGCCTCCACGAGGTGCCCACCGGTGACTTCTCGTACTACGACCACGTCCTCGACACGACCGTCATGGTGGGCGCGATCCCGAAGCGGCACCGCGCGGCCGTCGACGCCGACGCGCTCGGCGGCTACTTCGCCATGGCCCGGGGCACCCAGGAGGTCGCGCCGCTGGAGATGACCAAGTGGTTCGACACCAACTACCACTACCTGGTCCCCGAGCTGGGCCCCGGCACCGTCTTCACGGCCGACTCCGCCAAGCAGGTGGCCGAGCTGACCGAAGCCCTCGCTCTCGGGCTGAGCGCACGGCCCGTGCTGGTCGGCCCCGTCACCTACCTCCTCCTGGCCAAGCCCGCCCCCGGCGTGCCCGCCGGCTTCGAACCGCTGACGCTGCTGGAGGCGCTGCTGCCCGTGTACGCCGAGGTGCTCGCCGACCTGCGGGCGGCCGGGGCCGAGTGGGTGCAGCTCGACGAGCCCGCACTGGTGCAGGACCGCACCCCGGCCGAACTGCAGGCCGCCGAGCGCTGCTACCGCGTGCTCGGCGGCCTCACCGACCGGCCGAAGCTGCTCGTGGCCTCCTACTTCGACCGGCTCGGCGACGCGCTTCCCGTCCTGGCCAAGGCACCGGTCGAAGGGCTCGCCCTGGACTTCACCGGGGCGGCCGCGGCCAACCTCGACGCACTCGCCGCGGTCGGCGGGCTGCCCGGCAAGCGACTGGTCGCCGGCGTCGTCGACGGCCGCAACGTCTGGATCAACGACCTGTCGAAGTCCCTGTCCACTCTCGGTACCCTCCTCGGACTCGCCGACCGGGTCGACGTGGCCGCCTCCTGCTCGCTGCTGCACGTGCCGCTCGACGCGTCCGCCGAGCGGGACGTCGAGCCGCAGATCCGGCGCTGGCTGGCCTTCGCCCGGCAGAAGACCGCCGAGGTCGTCACGCTCGCCGAGGCGCTCGCCCGGGGCACCGGCTCCGTCACCGCCGAACTCGCCGCCAACCGGGCCGACCTGGCCTCCCGTGCGGGATCGCCGATCACCCGCGACCCGGCCGTACGAGCCCGCGCCGCGGCCGTGACGGACGCCGACACCCGCCGCTCGCAGCCGTACGCCGAACGGAGCGCGGCCCAACGCGCCCGTCTCGGACTGCCGTTGCTGCCCACCACGACCATCGGCTCCTTCCCGCAGACCGGCGGACTCCGCCGGGCCCGCGCGGACCTGCGCGCGGGCCGCCTCGGCACCGGCGGCTACGAGGAGCGCATCGAGGCGGAGATCCAGGAGGTGATCTCCTTCCAGGAGACGACCGGCATCGACGTCCTGGTGCACGGCGAGCCCGAACGCAACGACATGGTCCAGTACTTCGCCGAACAGCTCACCGGCTGCCTCGCCACCCGGCACGGCTGGGTCCAGTCCTACGGCACCCGCTACGTCCGTCCGCCGATCCTGGCCGGGGACGTCTCCCGGCCCGAGCCGATGACGGTGCGCTGGACCTCCTACGCCCAGTCGCTGACCGAGCGCCCCGTCAAGGGCATGCTCACCGGGCCGGTCACCATGCTCGCCTGGTCCTTCGTCCGCGACGACCAGCCCCTCGCCGACACCGCCCGCCAGGTCGCCCTCGCCCTGCGCGACGAGGTCGCCGACCTGGAGGCGGCCGGGACGGCGGTCATCCAGGTCGACGAGCCCGCGCTGCGCGAGACCCTACCGCTGCGGGCCGCCGACCGTGCGGCGTACCTGGCGTGGGCCACCGAGGCCTTCCGGCTCACCACCACCGGAGTGCGTCCGGACACCCAGATCCACACCCACATGTGCTACGCCGAGTTCGGTGACATCGTGCAGGCGATCGACGACCTCGATGCCGACGTCATCAGCCTGGAGGCCGCCCGCTCCCACATGCAGGTCGCCCGCGAACTCGCCGCCCACGGCTACCCCCGCGAGGCCGGACCGGGGGTCTACGACATCCACTCCCCGCGCGTCCCCGGCGCCGACGAGGCCGCGGACCTGTTGCGCACCGGTCTGAAGGCGATCCCCGCGGAACGGTTGTGGGTCAATCCCGACTGCGGCCTGAAGACGCGCGGCTGGCCCGAGACCCGTGCCGCGCTGGAGAACCTGGTCGCCGCCGCCCGCACCGTCCGGAGTGAGCTGCCCGCCTCCTGAGCGCCCAACCCTCAGGCCCGGGCACGGGCGCGGCACCGTGCCCGGTGCCGCGCGGTCCCCGCACGCGTGTCAGGCGTCGGTGACCGTCGTGGTCACCGGTGTGCCGATCTCGACGGTCCGGCTCACGGTGCAGAGCCGGTCGTGGGAGGCCTTGACCGCGCGGGGCAGGATCGCGCGGGCGCGCTCGGCCCCCTCCTCGTCGTCCGGGAAGGCCACCGTGAACGCGACCTCGAGGTTCGTCATGCGGTTGCCCAGGTCGTCGACGACCTTGTCGCCCCTGACCGTCACGGAGAACCGGGTGGGCTCGGCGTGGCGGCCGGTGGCGGCATCGACGTCCACGGCCGTGCAGCCGCCGATCGCGGCCAGGAACAGCTCGACGGGGGTGAACCCGCTGTCCTGGCCGCCGTCCGGGGCCGTGCCGAAGGCGATCGATCCGCCGCGGGCGTTGGTCGCCACGTACTGGCCGCTGCTGGTGCGTTCGACGACGACGGAACGCTCCGAGTGTTCGCTCATGCCGTTCACATTAGTCACGGCCGGGGTCGGGCGCCCCCTCCCCCGCCCCGTCTTCGGCGCGCAGCAGACCGTCCTCCTCGTCGCCGACTGCACCACCCGGCGGGCGGGCCGCGTCTTCCTCGTGGCGGCGCGCCGGATCTGTCAGAGCGATGTCGGTGCCCGCGTCGGCGCCGTGCAGGGGCGCTGTCGGCGGCTGTCGGTGGGATGTCGGCGGCTCGTCGGCGGCGGCTGGCACCTTTCGGGAGGTGGCCGGCCGGAGCCAACCGGACGGCCCGATACCGAAGGAGTCACCATGCACACCCCAGTCACGATCATCGGCGCCGGGCTCGGCGGGCTGACGCTGGCCCGCGTCCTGCATGTCCACGCGATCCCGGTCACCGTCTACGAGGCCGACTCCTCCCCTTCGGCACGCGCGCAGGGCGGACTGCTCGACATTCACGACTACAACGGACAACTCGCGCTGGAGGAAGCCGGGTTGACGGACGAGTTCCGGGCCGTCGTGCTGCCCGGCCGCCAGGCGCTGCGGGTGCTCGACACGGACGGGACCGTGCTGCTCGACCAGCCCGACGACGGGACCGGCGGACGTCCGGAGGTCCAGCGCGGCGACCTGCGTCAGGTCCTGCTCGACTCGCTCCCGGCGGGCACCGTGCGGTGGGGGCACAAGGTCAGCGGTGCCCGCTCCCTGGGCGACGGGCGGCACGAGGTGACGTTCGCCGACGGCGGCACCGTCGTCACCGGCCTGCTGGTCGGTGCGGACGGCGCGTGGTCGCGCGTGCGGCCGCTGCTCTCCTGCGCCACACCCGAGTACATCGGCAAATCGGTCGTCGAGACCTACCTGTTCGACTCCGGCTCACGGCACCCGGCCGCCGCCAAGGCCGTCGGCGGCGGAATGCTGCTCGCCCCTTCGCCGGGCAAGGAGATATTCGCCCACCGGGAGAAGGACGACACTCTGCACGCCTACGTGGGGCTGGCCCGGCCCCGGGACTGGTTCGCCGCCGTCGACTTCGCCGATCCCGCCGCGGCCACCGCGCGGATCGCCCGGGAATTCGAGGGCTGGGCGCCGGAGCTGACGGCACTGATCACCGACAGCGACGTCGCACCGGTCCTGCGCTCCCTGTACGCCCTGCCGACCGGGCACCGGTGGGACCGGGTACCGGGTGTGACCCTGCTGGGCGACGCCGCCCACCTCTCCGCCCCCAACGGTGAGGGAGCCAACCTGGCGATGCTCGACGGTGCGGAACTGGGCGGGGCCATCGCGGCGCACCCCGGTGACGTCGAGACGGCGCTGACCGTGTACGAACGGGCCATGTTCCCCCGCAGCGCCGAGTCGGCCACCGACGAGATGCCCGGACTCGACTCCGCCGGCAACACGGCCCGGGGCCTGGTCGACCTGGTCACCGAGCACAGCGGGTGAGCCCGGGCGCCACCCGTGGCCGCGGGTGCCACCCGTGGCCGCGGGTGGCACCCGGTCGGCTTGATAGGCAAGCCATGACTTGCCTATAGTGGCGTCGTGGCCGACGAACTCTTCAGAGCGCTGAGTGACCGCACGCGCCGCATCATCCTCGACGAACTCGTGCAGAAGTCCGGACAGACCCTGTTCGAGATCTGCTCGCGGCTGAGCATGAAGCACCGGCTGGCCATCTCCCGCCAGGGGGTCTCCCAGCACCTCGCGGTGCTGGAGGCCGCCGGGCTCGTGCGGTCCCGGCGCGAGGGACGCTACAAGTACCACGACCTGAACACCGCGCCGCTGCGGCACATCACCGAGCGGTGGCCCGCCCCCGACGCGCCCGAACCCGAGGAGAAGACTCCATGAGGATCCACCTGACCAGCATCTTCGTCGACGACCAGGCCAAGGCGCTGAAGTTCTACACCGAGGTGCTCGGCTTCGTGAAGAAGCACGACGTTCCGGTGGGGGAACAGGACCGGTGGCTGACCGTCGTCTCCTCCGACGAGCCCGGCGGCACCGAGCTGCTGCTGGAGCCCGCGGGCCACCCGGCCGTCAAGCCCTACCGCGACGCCCTCGTCGAGGACGGCATCCCCCTCGCCCAGTTCGCCGTCGACGACGTCCACGCCGAGTACGAGCGAATGAGCGCACTCGGCGTCCGCTTCACCCAGGAGCCCCTGGAGATGGGCCCCGTCACCACCGCCGTCTTCGACGACACCTGCGGCAACCTGATCCAGATCTCCACCCAGCCGCAGTGACGGCCCGTCGCCGCGTCACCGCCCCGAGGCTCGCCACTCGGGGGCCAGCACCGCCCAGACCTGCTTGTCGTGACGCACGCCCGCGTACGGCCATGCCTCGCGTCGCACGCCCTCCAGGGTCATGCCGAGCCGTGCGGCGACCGCGGCGCTGCGGTCGTTGTCCGCGCGGCAGTGCCATTCGGCCCGGTGCAGCCCCCGGGTCGTGAAGGCCCAGTCCAGCAACAGGCCACAGGCCCGCGTGATCAGGCCGTGGCCCTCGGCCGACGGCTCCAGCCAGCAGCCGATCTCGCAGGTGCCGAAGGCGGCGTCGAAGTCGGTGAACATCACACCGCCCACCAGCGTCTCCGCACGCCAGATGCCGTACAGGCGGGCGCCGTCGCCGGCCTGACGTGCGGCGTACCGCTCCAGGGTGGCCCGCGCTCCCTGTATGTCGTCGGTGACGAACGCGGGCCCGACCCAGGGACGGATGTGCTCACGGGCCCGGTCCAGATGACCGGCGAACTCCTCGGCGTGCCACACCTCCAGCGGACCGAGACGAGCAGCGTCACCCAGCGACACCGAGAACATGAGGCCTCCCCGTTTGCACAACACTTGTTGTGTCAATGTACCGTGGCGCCATGCCACGCACCAAGGGAGATCACGAGGCCCGGCGGCGGGACGTCTCCGCGGCGGTGTGGCAGGTCATGGCCACCCGCGGTTTCGCCGGTCTGACCCTGCGCGCCGTCGCCGCCGAGCTGGGTGCGACCACGGGGCTGCTCACGCACTACTTCCCCACCAAGCGCGCCCTGCTCGCATACGCCCTCGACCTGCTGGAACGGCGCACGCTCGCCCGTCCCCGCCGAGACGCCGGCCAGGGCCTGGCCGCGTTCCGGGACGCCCTGCTGGACATCCTGCCGCTGACCTCCGGGGCCACCGACAGCAACCGGGTCTGGGTCTCGTCCTGGGACGCCGCGCTCTGCGACCCCGCCCTGACCGCCGACTACGCCCGCAAGTACGCCCAGGGCCGCGAGCGGCTGCGCGCCCGGGTGGCCGCCGCGCAGGATCTCGGCGAACTGCCCCCGGGCGACCCCGCCCGGATCGCGGCGAGCGCGCAGTCCTTCGTCCTCGGACTGGTGGTCCAGGCCCTCTTCGACCCCTCGGCCTTCCCGCCCGAGCGGCAGGTCGAGCTGCTGGACGGCTACCTGGCCGCGCTGACCGCCGAGGCGGGCAGCGACCGGGGCGGCGGCTGACGCCGGCCGTGCCCGCGCGGGAGCGCCGTCACGGGGACGAACCGCCGCGTCTGTCGTCGAGCATCCGCTCCAACCGGTCGAAGCGCTCGTGCAGCGTCCGGTTCGCCTGGCTGTACACCTCTTCGGCGGCCTCCTCGGCATGGCGCGCGAAGTGCCCCCGGCGTTCTTGTTCCCTTCCGACGAACCAGGTGGCCAGCGCGGCGGTGACCAGACCGAAGGAGGTGATTCCGGCGACCATCACCACCACGGCCACGAGCCGCCCCCACAAGGTCACGGGATACAGGTCGCCGTAGCCGACGGTCGTCGCGGTTTCCACGGACCACCACAGGGCCCGCGGATAGGTGGTCAGTTGCGCCCCCGGTGCGCCGCGCTCCGCCAGGACGGCGAGGTACGAACCGACGAGGACCACGACCGCCAGCAGGACCGTCGCGGCACACGAGGCCCTCGCGTGCAGCGAACCGCCCCGGCGTCCGAGCAGCAGGTCGACCAATCTGGCCAGGAGACCGGACAGCATGCGTCGCATGCTCCGTCACCGGCCGGGACGACGAGACGGCAACGCGCCGGTGCGCGTCGAACCCACCCGAACAGCCGCGGCGTCGCCGACGCGGGGACGCGCCTCCGTGTCGCGCGGTGCGCAGTCAGCCCCGCCGCGCCCGGGCGGCGTCGGGCAGCTCGCTCGCCTGGGCGACGATCTCCTCCAGGGCGGCCCCCGCGTGGTCGGCGTAGCTCCGCCCGTCGGGGTCGGCGATCCAGCGGCGGTAGGCGGTGTCGAGGGCGAGCAGCCCGACGGCCGCCAGGAACCGGGCGGCGGTCTCGCCGCGACCCTGTGCGCGCGCCTCGCTCTCGATGGCGCTCGCCAGCTCCGCGCTCTTGAGCAACTCGCGCTCACGCAACTCGGCGTGCGCGGCGATGACCGTCGCGCGGGTGGCCGAGACGGAGCGGTACTCGGACGGGAAGAAGACGCCGACCGCGTCCAGCACGGCCGCCACCACCTCGGCCGGCGGTGTCTCGGGCGGTATCGCGCGGACGGTCTCCGCCAGCCGTGCGGTCATGACGTCCTGGCCGAGGAAGAGAACCTCGCGCTTGTCGTTGCAGTGCCGGAAGAAGGTGCTCTTCGTCAGCCCCGCCCGCTCGGCGATGTCGTTGACCGTCGTCGCGTCGTAACCGCGCTCGGCGAACAGCGTGAGCGCTGCCCGGGCCAGCCGTTGCGGTGCGTTGGGTTCCCATCTCGCCATGCCCCCACACTAGGTCACGGGGCAAAGTCCCCTCGCCTGCCGGAGGACCTGCCAGTGGCAGCCGCACCGGCGCACCCCCGCCCGGCACACCGGAGGGGGCACGGTCCGCGTCAGTCGGACCCTGCCGGCGCGTCGTCGCCGAGGGCCGCGTCCAGCAGCGAACCGAGCTGGTCGAGCTGGGTGGCCGACAGGGCACGGAAGGAGGAGGCGATGACGTCGTCCACCACGCCCTGGCCCTCGGCGCGCAGCCGGGCGCCCTCGTCCGTGAGCCGGTGCCGCACCGCCCGCCCCGGTCCGGGCACCCGCTCGATCAGCCCCCGGTCGGCCATCCGGGCCGCCAGGGTGCCGAAGGACTGGTCGGTCTGGAAGGTCAGTACCGCGAGGTCGTGCAGCGAGGCGTCCGGCCGGCGGTGCAGGTGACGCAGGGTGTCCCACTGCACGAGCGAGAGCCCCAGAGGCGCCAGCGCACGGCTCAGCGCGCGGTGATGGCGGTACTGCAGGCGTTTGACGGCCAGGGCCACGTCGGAGGAGCGGTACGTCATGCGGGAGATTCTAAGCCATAGAACAGGTTGCTTATATCAGCACCCTTATATAAGGTTCCTGAGATAGCCGCTTCGGGCGACCCACGGACCACAGCGAAGGCAGGAACGATGAGCACTCCTCCGATCGACGCCGACACCTCCCGGCCTCCCCACACCCGAACCCTCCACGTCGGCTCGGCGGCCGCGGTCGAGGTCACCGTCCACGGCCTGGACCGCACCCGGCCGTTCCTCCTGCTGCACGGCGGAGGAGGCGTGCGGACCATGACCGCCTTCGCCGCCCTGCTGGCCCAGCGCACCCACTCCCACGTGCTGCTGCCCACCCACCCGGGGTTCGCGGGCACACCGAAGGCCGCCGGGCTGTCCGGCGTCGCCGGGCTGGCACGGACCTACGTCACGATGCTGGAGGAACTCGACCTCACCGACGTGACGGTGATCGGCAACTCCTTCGGCGGGTGGCTGGCCGCCGAGATGGCCCTGCTGAACAGCCCGCGCGTCAGCGGCGCCGTCGTCGTCGACGGAATCGGGATCGAGGTCCCGGGGCACCCGATGACCGACGTCGGCGGCCTCTCGCGGGCCGAACTCCTGGCGCACTCCTTCTACGACCCGAGCAGGGCATCCGTGCCGCCGGGCGGCGACGGCACCGGTCCGAGTCCCGACGTACGGGCGTTGATCGGCTACACCGGCCCGGCCATGTCCGACCCGGGCCTGGCCGAGCGGCTCGGGGCCCTGCACCTCCCGGTCCACGTCCTGTGGGGCGAGCACGACCGCATTGTCGATCCCGCGTACGGCGAGGCCTACGCCGCCGCGATCCCGGGGGCGAGGTTCACGCTCCTCCCCCGCACCGGCCACCTCCCGCAGGTCGAGACCCCCGAGGCCGTACTCGAAGCGCTCCTCGCCCCCGCCCGGAGCGGAACGCCGTGCGGTTACCCGTCGCCCCGGAGATAGCGGGTGATCATGGCGACCAGCTCCGCCTCCAGCCGTTCGACCTGGACCGGCCGCGGGCTCGCCATGAGCTTGTGGGTGTTCATCTCGACGGTTCCCACGACGAGTTCAGCGGCCGTGTCGAGGTCCTGCACGCGGACGTCCGGGTGGCGGGCGAAAACCTCGCGCACCTGACCGACCCGCATCTTGCCGTGCCGGTCGATCGCTTCGATCAGTTCGCTGGAGGCCGGCGCTTCCTCGAACATGATCCGCAGCAGCTGCGGGTCGTCGCGGTGGTGGTCGATCGCGTCCCGGACCAGCGACCGGACCACCTCCGGCAGGCTGCCGGGGGCCATGTCCAGCTCGTCGGCGCCCGTCCACGCGCCACGGTCGATGTGCCGGACCAGCAGCTCGGCCAGGATGGCGTCCTTGTTCGGGAAGTACTGGTACAGCGAGCCGATGGACATCCCGGCGCGCTCGGCGATCCGGTTGGTGGTGCCGGCGGCGTAGCCGTAGTCGGCGAAAACGTGAGCAGCGGCGCTGAGGATGCGCTCACGGGTGAGTTCGGCGCGGACCTGTCGAGGCTTGCGACGTGGGGCGAGACGGCGGTCGGCGGACGTCATCCATGGATCCTTCCGGGCAGCGGAAAGCGAGTAGCCAAGAGGTGAGCTATTGCTCAGAATAGTGCCATGAGCTGCGGAAACAAGCGGTCCGAGTCGCTCATACCGGGATGCGGGCCGGTCGGCCCCGGACTGAAGAGGAACGACATGCGACAGCACACCTTCCGGCCGGACGCGCTGCGCCGGCTCGCCTCCGTGGCGGAGATCGAGGCGGTCGTCGGCCGCCCGACCGCGATGATCATGGGCAAGCAGATCGGTTCCCTCGACGCGGGCTGCCGCGCCGTCCTGGCCTGCAGTCCGATCGCGGCCTTCGGCCACCTCGGCGCGGACGGCACCCCCCGGACCACCTTCGTCGGCGGCGCCCCCGGTTTCGCGCGCGTCCACTCCCCCCGGCGGTTCTCCTTCCCCGGTGCCGGGCCGGCCGACGGTCCGGTCTCGCTGTTCTTCCTGCTGCCCGGCGTGGGCGAGGTACTGCGCGTCAACGGCACCGCGTCCGCCCAGGGGGGCGGGGAGACCGCCGTGGACGTCACCGAGGCGTACGTGCACTGCGCGCAGGCCGTCATCCGCTCCGGCCTGTGGGAACCGCCCGCCCCGGCCCGGGCGGCCGGGGCGGCACCGGGCGAAGGGCCGTTGTCCGGCCCCGGCGTGAGCGACTTCCTGAGCGCGTCGCCCTTCCTGGCCCTGTCCACGTGGGACGCGGACGGCGGCAGCGACACCAGCCCGCGCGGAGAACGGCAGCCGGTGGCCCGTGTCCTGGACGGCCGCACGCTGGTCCTGGCCGACCGCAGGGGCAACAAGCGCGCGGACACCCTGCACAACCTGCTGCGGGACGACCGGCTCTCGCTGGCCGCACTCGTCCCCGGCCGCAGCGGCGTGCTGCACGTCCACGGCCGGGCCGCCATCACCGACGACGCCGCCCTGCTGGAGACGATGGCGCTGCGCGGTGTGCCACCGCAGCTCGCGCTCGTCATCGATGTGGAGCACGCCGAGGTGAGCGGCAACGACGCGGTGGCCGGTGCGCGCCTGTGGACGCCCGAAGGACGGGCCGCCCGCGGCCGGGTACCCGACATGATGGCCCTGGGCAGCGCGCATCTGGCCGCCAACTCGGCGGAGTCCGGACGCCTTTCGGCACGGCTGATCGGGTTCGTCACCGCCCTGCCCGGAGTGAGCCGGCTGATGCGGAAGGTCGTCGACCGCGCCTACCTCTCCGGGCTGCGCAAGGAGGGCTACGAGGACGTCCGGGCCCCCGCGGCCGCCGACCGCGGCGACGGGTCCCGGGGCGAGGCGGCGGGGAGCCCCCTGCGGCCGGTGCGGGTAGTAGAGATACGCCAGGAGACACCCTCGGTCCGCACCCTGGTCCTTGCGGACGCGGCCGGGCAGGCCGGGCCGTTCGACTTCCACCCCGGGCAGTTCTTCACCCTGGTCGCGGACGTGGACGGCCGTCCGGTACGGCGCGCCTACTCGGCCTCTTCGGTCCCCGGCGCGCCCCGTCTGGAACTGACCGTGAAGCAGGTGCGGGGCGGTCTCTTCTCCACGCACGCCCACCGCGACCTGCGTCCCGGGGACCGCCTCGCGGTGCGCGGCCCCTCGGGTGCCTTCCACGCCCGGGCCCAGGAGCCCGGCCACCTGGTGCTGATCGCGGCCGGCAGCGGCATCACACCCATGATGAGCATGATCCGGACCCGCCTGTCCGCACCGGCGCCGGCCGGGCGGATCGATCTGCTCTACAGCAGCCGGAGCCCCGAGGACATCATCTTCGCCGACGAGTTGACCCGGCTGGAGAAGGACCTTCCGGACCGGCTGACGGTCACTCACGTCCTCACCGGCCGCGACGGCCGACTCGACGCCGAGGGGGTCCGCCGGTGGGTGACCGGTCTGCCCCTGTCCGACGGCACCCATCACTACGTCTGCGGGCCCGAGGCGCTGATGGACACCGTCGAGGACGTCCTGCGGGGTCTCGGTGTGCCGGACGGGCGCATGCACCAGGAACGCTTCACCGGCGGCGCGACCGCGCTCACCGCCGAGGCGCCCCGGGACATGAGCATCGAGGAGGACGGCAAGGTCGTCGGCGCGACCGTGGTCGAGCCCGGCCAGACACTGCTCGACGCCGGGCTCGCCGCGGGACTGCCCATGCCGTACTCCTGCACCGTCGGCAGCTGCGGCGAGTGCATGGCACGTGTGCGCGACGGGGACGTCACTCAGCCCGAGGACACGTGCCTCACGCCGGAGCAGCGGGCCGACGGGTACGTGCTGACGTGCCTGGGCTGTCCGCTGTCGGCGGTGTCGCTCGACATCTCCGGCCCGAGGGACCCCGGCGGTCTCCGACCGACCGCCCCGTAGCCGCCGAGGGTGGCGTCCGCGCCGTCTCCGAGGCCGGCGACGAAGACGTTCGTCACCTTCTCTTCAGTCCCGCATCGGACACCCAAGCGGCCCATGGCATGGTGTGGGCATGCCGACTCCGACCGACAGGTACTCAGGGATGTCTCGCCCGCAGGACGATCGAATGTGGGCACTGTCCCGGCACGTTGCGGTGGTTGCCGCACTCGGTGTCGCCCTGTTCCTGCTGACCGCCTGTCTGGTGTGGGCCGCCCTGGGATGTCCGGCGCTCACCGGCCCGCATGCCCTGGCGGCCGACAAGAGGTTCGATCTCATCAAGATATCCCTGTCCGTGGTCGCCGGCGTGGGCGGTGCACTGGCCCTCGTCGTCGCCTACCGCAGGCAGCGGATCGCCGAGGCCGCCGAACGCAGGGAGGACGTCCGCCTGTTCAACGAGCGCTTCGTCACGGCGAGTTCACAGCTGGGCCATGAGCTGCCGATGGTCCGGCTCGCCGGGATCCACGCCCTGGCCTCGCTCGCCGACGACTGGCCCGAACAGCGCCAGGTCTGCATCGACGTGCTCTGTGCCTATGTGCGCATGCCCTACGTGCCCTCCGACACCCCCTGGTACCACGACGAGGAGACTGAGATACGCCTCTCCCTGACCGGAATCATCGCCGCGCACCTGCGTGAGGGTGCCCCGACGAGCTGGCAGGGTCACGACTTCGACTTCACCCGCGCCGTCCTGCGGGCGGCGGACTTCAGCGGGGCCCGCTTCTCGGGTGGCCGCGTCTCGTTCAGCCTGGTGCGCTTCACCGGAGGATGGGTGTCCTTCGACGACGCCCACTTCAGCGGCGGCCGGGTGACCTTCGGCGGAACCGACTTCGCCGGCGGCCGGGTCACGTTCGCGCGCACGACGTTCAGCGGCTCGGAGATCTCCTTCGACGGCGCCGAGTTCAACGGCGCCCAGGTCTCCTTCCTCGGCGCCCGCTTCACGGGCGGACTGGTCGACCTGTCGGGGGCCGACCCCGACCGTCTCGGAACGCCCCCGGAGTTCGACGCCTGGCAGACCCCTCCGCCGAGCCTGATGCCGCCCGCGACGGTGAACTCGAACAGACCGGCCTGAAGTCCTGCGTCGTCGGGGTCAGTTCGCTACGCGGATGATGGTCCTGCCGTGTCTGCCGCGGCCGGGAGCGAAGGCCGCGGGAGCTTCGGCCAGCGGGCGCACCTCCCCGACGGCCGGCCGGAGCCGCCCCTGCCTCACCCGCCGCACGAGTTCGCCGAGTCGGGCCCGGTCGGGTTCGACGACGAAGAAGACGGCCCGGCCGTTCTCCGGCCGGACCTCGGGCGGTGCGGCGATGGTGACGAGGGTGCCGCCGGCCCGGACCAGCGCCGCCGAGCGGTGCAGGACCTCGCCGCCGATGACGTCGAACACGACGTCGGCCTCTCCCGCGTCCTCCAGCCGCTCGGACTCCAGGTCGAGGAAGACGTCGGCGCCGAGGGCCAGACTGGTGTCCCGGTCGGCGGAACGCCCGGTGGCGACCACCCGGGCGCCTGCCTCGCGTGCGAGCTGGACCGCGAGCGAGCCGACGCTTCCCGCGGCGCCGTGGATCACCACGGTCTGCCCCGTGGTGAGCCGTCCGTGGTCGAACAGGCCCTGCCACGCGGTCAGACCCGAGATGGGCAGCGCGGCGGCCACGGTGTGGTCGACGCCCGCGGGAAGGGGCGCCAGGTTGCGGGCCTCCACGGCGGTGTACTCGGCCAGCGTTCCGTTGCGCGTCCAGTCGGCCATGCCGAACACCCGCTGGCCGACGGTGAGCCCCGTGGTTCCGTAGCCCAGTTCCTCGACCACCCCCGACAGTTCGTGTCCGGGGACGCTCGGTGTCCGGTCGCGGCCGGCCCGGTCGGTCCAGGTACCGGGCCAGTCCAGCTCTCCGCGCGTGAAGCCGGCGGCGTGCACCCGCACGACGACGTCGTTCTCGGCGGCGTGCGGATACGGCAGTTCCGTCAGGGCGAGCCCGTCGGCACCCGCCTCGCGGTCGTGAACGGTGATGGCTTGCATAAGAGGTCCCCGCAGCGTGCGGCGGTCGTCGGGCACACGATGCCCGTGCGCGCTCGCGTCGGCACACCGTGCGTCGTCATCTCGACCGTATGCCCACCCCACTCCCCCCGTGTGGGCCACTTCGACGGCGACCGGACGAGCCACTTGCGGCCAGCTCGGCGGCGATGCCGTCCAGCAGGGTGTCCAGGACCACCGGGTAGGCGCTGTGCGGCATCCGGGCCGCGAGCCGGTCGGCGGTCGCGGCGATGTTCGGGTGGGACGCGGCGGGCAGCCGGGCGTAGGTGGACGCCCACATCTCCTCGTCGGCCCTGCGGGCGTCGTCCGGAAGGGCCAGCGCACCGGCGTCGAGCGCGGCGAAGGCCAGGGTCAGGTCGATGAACGCGTGGTAGAAGCGCACGGCGGCCGGGTCGCTCAGCCCCGCGCCCCGCAGGAGACCGAGGATCACCTCGTCCACGGCGATCTCGCGCGGGCGTCCGCTCACCCGGCTGGCGGTGAGCACGGCGGCCTGGGGGTGGGCCAGGTAGCAGGAGTGCAGGGCGAGGCCGAGGGAACGCAGGTCCGCGCGCCAGTCACGGCCCCCCGACCAGCCGTCCAGGGCCCGTCCCATCAGCTCGTTGCCGACGGCCCGTGCCAGGTCGTCCATGCCCGCGAAGTAGCGGTACAGGGCGCTCGGGTCCGCCCCCAGCGCCGCCCCCAGCCGCCGGGCGGTCAGCCCGGCGGTGCCGTGCTCGCGCAGGACCCGCAGGGCGGTCTGCACGATGAGGTCCTCCGAGAGCACCGCGCCCTGCCGTGTCGGCCTGCGTCTGCGGCGCGCCTCCTCGGGCACCACCTTCTTCGGCATCCGCCACCTCCGTCCGCGGCCGCGCCGTATCCCGGCGACCCTTATGCCAACACGGTTGACCTTATAGCAGGGGGCCCGGTTGCATCGGGTCCCTCCGGAGGCAGCGGCCTCCCGCACGAAAGGTCTCCGTCATGCGCGTGCTTCTCGTCGGCGCGGGCGGTGTCGGCACCGCCGTCACCCGGATCGCGGCCCGCAGGAGGTTCCTGACCCACATGGTCGTGGCCGACTACAACCACTCCCGGGCACGGGCGGCGGTCGACGCGCTGCCGGGAGAGGGGGACCGGTTCAGTGCCCTGCGCCTCGACGCCTCCGACGAGGACGCGGTACGGCGGGCGCTCTCGGAGCACCGGTGCGACATCCTGCTGAACGCCACGGATCCGCGGTTCGTCATGCCCTTGTTCCGGGCGGCCCTGGCCGCCGGGACCCACTACCTGGACATGGCCATGTCGCTGTCCGCTCCGCACGCCGCTCGGCCGTACGAGGAGTGCGGTGTCAAGCTCGGCGACGCGCAGTTCGAACTGGCCGAGCGGTGGGCCGAGTCGGGGCGCACGGCCCTGGTGGGCATGGGGGTGGAGCCGGGGCTGTCCGACGTCTTCGCCCGGTACGCCGCGGACGAGCTCTTCGACGAGATCGATGAGATCGGCGTCCGCGACGGCGCCGACCTGCGGGTGGAGGGCTACGAGTTCGCCCCGTCCTTCAGCATCTGGACCACCATCGAGGAGTGCTTGAACCCTCCGGTGGTCTACGAGAGGGACCGCGGCTGGTTCACCACCGCCCCGTTCAGCGAGCCGGAGGTGTTCGACTTCCCCGAGGGGATCGGACCGGTGGAGTGCGTGAACGTGGAGCACGAGGAGGTGCTGCTGATCCCCCGCTGGGTGGACGCCCGGCGCGTCACGTTCAAGTACGGCCTCGGAGACGCCTTCATCGCCCGGCTCAAGACCCTCCACGAGCTGGGCCTGGACTCGACCGGCCCGGTCACCGTGCGGGGCGAGGACGGACCGGTGCGGGTCTCGCCGCGTGACGTGGTCGCCGCGTGCCTCCCGGACCCCGCGGGTCTGGGCGACAGGATGACCGGCAAGACCTGCGCCGGCACCTGGGTCACCGGCACCAGGAACGGCAGGCCGCGCGAGGTCTACCTGTACCACGTGGTCGACAACCAGTGGTCCATGCGCGAGTACGGGTCGCAGGCGGTGGTCTGGCAGACGGCCGTCAACCCGGTCGTCGCCCTCGAACTGCTCGCCACCGGCGCCTGGTCCGGCGCCGGTGTCCTCGGTGCCGAGGCGCTGCCGGCCCGCCCGTTCCTCGACCTGCTCACCGAGTACGGCTCGCCCTGGGGCCTGCGCGAGCAGGTCTGAACGGGACTTGTACCGGCAGCACCCCTAGGCTGCTGCCCCGCACGGGTGTCTGCCGGAGGGGGACGTAGTGCCACGGTCCGACGCAGCTGTCAGGTCGCGTACCCGCCTGCTGTTGATGTACCACCTCACGCCGCAGGTGGACGTGCCCGACGAGATGCTCCGCCCGCTGTCCGAGGCGCTCGGTCTCGGCCGGTTCACCGCCCACGTCGAGGCGGCCGAACTGCTGCTGCCCCGGCTGGTGCTGCACGAGCGCGTCCGCGAGATCACGCTGCCGCCGAACGCGGTGCGGGTCGACGGTGCGGCCATCACCCTGGCCGTCACGCCGCGCCGGGACCCGCTGCTCTTCGTGGACGTGGAGATCGCGGACGACGCCGACGGCTCGGCGGAGATCGCCGAAACCCTGTACGCCACCTGGCAGAACCGCTCCGCCACCCGCGTCGACGGCGTGCCGCTGACCGAGTGGCTCGACGGGCGCCTGCGGGCCCGCGGCATCCCGGACCGGCCCGCCGGCCGGCCGCCGCTCGCCTTCGGGCGCAACGTCCACCAGAGCGTGTTCCCCGGAGCGGCCCTCGCCCGGCGTCTGCTGGCCGAGCACGTGCCCGGCGACGCGGTCGGCCAGGACGTGCTGACCATCGTGCTGCGCGGCACGCTGGACAGCGGCACCGGCGCCACACTGGGCATTCGGCGGCCCGAGACGCTGAACAACGCGGGGCAGACCATGGTCGCGCACGGCAGGGGCGTGTCCTTGATCGTCGGCTTCGCACCGCCGGTGGAGAACGCGTTCGGGCTGGCCGCCGCCGGCATCCTCACCGCGGTCGCGGCCGTGCACCGCATCCGGCGGCAGGCGTTCGAGGCACTGGACCTCGACCGGGCCGCGGCCGTCGAGACGACGGACGACGCCCGCGCCCTGGTCGGGCAGCTCTCGCGCCGGCTCAACGACCTCCAGCTCGATCTGAGCTTCAGCGTCGAGGCCTACGCCGACACGATCCTCATCCCGGAGCTGCTGGTCGAGAGCTTCCACTCGTCGTTGCGCGACGTCTCGTCGCTGGCGGACGCGCTGGCCAACACCTCCCGCATCGTCGAGCGCGTGAACGCCGTGCTCGCCACGCGCCGCGTCGACCTCGAGACGGCCTCCCAGCAGTACGCCGAGGACCGGGACCGGGTGCTGGCCGCGGTGATCGCCGTCGGCTCGCTCATCGCGCTGCCGCCCGCGCTGCTGCTGGCGTACTTCGGCGTCAACAGCAGCGACGTCGACTCCGACCGGTCGATCCTGGACATCCGGCACTACGGCGTCGCGTACGCGATCGCATGGTTGCCGTTCCTGCTGCTGATCGTGGTCGGCCTGGTCGCACGCCGCCGCATATCGCTGCGCCTGTCCGACCCCGGCGCCCCCGCTCCCGGCCGACGCACCCGGCGCCTCCGGCTCCGGCGGTCACGGCACCGCGACCGGTGACGCCGTCGGGTGAACCGGCGGAGATCAACTGATCGGCGCAGCAATGAATCGATTCGCCGGGTGAACGGCGCCTCCGTGGACCGAAACGGCTCGGCGGAGCTGAAACCCTGGGCCTCGCATCGGCAACGGATCGACGGACACGGGCAGTTCGGCCGCCGGTCCCCCACTGAACGGAGCTCACCTTGTCACCTCGTCGTATCGTGACCAGCGCCCTCGCCTCCCTCGCCCTGGCGCTCGCCTCCGCCGGGGCGGTCACCCTGAGCGCCGGCCCAGCCGCAGCGAATCCCTGCGGCTTCTACGAGACCGCCTCCGACGCCTACTACAACCACTGCACCTCGGACGGCTCGCACATCGTCATCGAGATCGACGACTGGGGGCCCAACAGTGAGCAGTGCGTGGGGCCCGGCGTGACGTGGATCGGCTCCAGCTCAGACATCGACGGCGCCTGGTACACCGGCCGCACCTGCTGAACCCCGCCCGATCGTTCCGGGCCGCTAGGGTGTGCGGGATGACGTTGGAACTCGTACAGGTGAACTTCAAGGCCCGGGACGACTCGGCGCTCGGCCGCTTCTGGGCCCAGGCGCTCGGCTGGAGCATGTCGAGCGAAGGGCCGGGCGTCACCAACCTGGAACCAGCGGGCTTCGACTGGCCGGACCCGTCCGCCGTCTGCGTCGATCTCGTCCGTGTCCCGGACCCGGAGTCGGTGAAGTACCGGGTGCACATCGAGCTGGCCACCACCTCCGACGCCCATCAGGCGGAGTTGGTCGGCCGCCTGGAGGAACTCGGGGCGACGCACGCCGACTTGGGCGGGGACGGTATGCCGTGGACGGTGATGAGGGACCCCGAGGGCAACATGTTCAGCGTCCTGGAGCCCCGCGAGCTCTACCGGGACACGGGGCCTGTCGCGGCGGTGGTCGTGGCCTGCGCCGACCCACGGGAGATGGCCCGGTTCTGGGGCGGGGCGATCGACTGGACGGTCCACCGGCTGACCGACGACGGCGCTCTGCTGCGCTCCGCCAAGGGAGTGGGGCCCTACCTCGAATTCCGCCGCACCTCGGACGACGACGTCGTGTGGAACCGCATCCATCTCGACGTGATGTCGGACCCGGTCGAGGACCAGGCGAGGGAGGTCGCCCGGCTCGAAGGTCTCGGCGCGACACGGGCCGACGTGGGGCAGGGTGACGTCTCCTGGGTCGTCATGGCCGATCCCGCGGGCAACGAGTTCTGCGTCCTCGGCCGGGGCTGACCCGCCGCGCGGGCGCCGACTCGACGACGGCCGCCGGGAAGGGGAGGGCCGGGCACCCTGCCGGACCCTCCCCGTCCGGGCGTCAGCGGCGGCGGCCGAAGACCCGTCGGTCCGTGCCCAGATCCAGGAAGACAGTCTCTCCGGTCGCGTCGTCGAGGCCGTCGTTGTCGGTGACGGCGTAGACGTGGCCGTCACCGCCCACCGCGAGACCTTCGAGCTTCTCCTGCGTCCAGCCGTTCGTGGCCCGCAGGTCGGGCAGCACGTCGTGCGCGAGCCTCTTCGGCAGGACCGGCAGGGCCCCGTCGGGCGCCGCCGACGCGGGCAGGTCGACGGTGTAGATCCGCTTGACCGAGGCGGCCGGGCCGTTGAGCTTGTCGCGCTCGATGACCGCGAGCCGGTCTCCGACCACCGTGATCTCGGAGAGCCCCATCCAGTCACCGGGCGTGCTGGTGGATTCGAGCCGGTAGCCGTACCAGCTCCAGGTGCCGGCGGTCACGTCGTAGCGTCCCAGCCGTACGACGCCCGCCGGGTCGCCCTCGGCCTCGCGCTGGAGGGCGGCCCAGAGGATCTCGTGGCCGCGCCGGTCCGTGGTGGCGGTGACCCCCTCGAAGCCCTGCTTGCCGAGGCCCGCGGCGACGTCCGCGGGCAGCGTGACGACCTGCCGGGTCACACCCCCCGCGTCGAGCCGGACGAGCTTGTTGTCCGCGCCCGTCCCGCCCTCGACGGCGAGCCAGAAGCCGCCCTGCGGCCGGGCGTGGATGCCCTCGGCGTCATAGCCGACGGGCCGGCCGGCGGAGTCCTTGACGGTCAGCTCCCGCGTGACGACCGCGGGGCGGCGGGCCGTGTCGACGGTGAGGACGCGGGTGGTGGCGTACGCGGCGTCGGTGACCGTGTAGAGCTGGTGCGGCTTGCCGGGCACCGCGGACAGCGCACCGAGCGCTCCCCAGCCGATCGGGGCGCCGTGGGCGTCGTCGGCCGAGACGATGCCGGGGAACGAGGCGGTGCGGGCGGTGCCCCGCCCCAGTCGGAACAGGCTCACCGAGGCGCGCACACCCGCCTCCGCGTCGTCCTCCTCGCTGGAGACCGCGAGCAGTGAGCGCGACGGGATCGGCAGCAGGCCCTCGGGGCCGTTGGTGGCGGGCAGTATCTGACGGAAGACCGGCCGGGTGGGGCGGCTGACGTCGTAGACCGCGACGAAGTTGTCGCGCTCCGAGCCGACGAAGGCGTAGGGCACGCCGTCGTACTCGGCGATCGCGATGCCCTCCGGCTCGGAGCCCTTCTTCCCGGCCCGGTCCTCGTTGTGCAGGCCGTGGCGGACGGCGAGCCGCTCGAAGCCGTTGCCCGCGTCCCAGACGGGCCTGCCGGTGCGGCTGTCGAACACGGACCAGCCGCGGGTACCGCCGCGCCAGTCGCCCTCGTTGGCGGTGGCGAGGTAGCGGTCGTCGATCCAGCCGACGGCGTCGGGCTCGCGCGGGACGTCCTCGATGGAGCCGGTCTGGTCGATCCTGCCGTCGTCGGCGGTGTCGATGCCGCGCACCGAGGCCGTGCCGGCGCTGAACGCCTTGGTGATCCGGCCGGTCGGCAGGTCGACGAGGACGACGCCGTTGTTCTCCTGGAGCGTCACGGCGAGCTGGTTGCGGCCGTTGACAGAGACGTACTCCGGCTCGGGGTCCGTCGGTTCGGTGATGCCGGCCTCGGCCAGCACCGGCAGGGCCCGGCCGTCGGCCCGGGTCAGCGCAACCGCCCGGGTCCGCCAGTGCGCGGGCGGGGCGCCCCGGCCCAGGTCGAGGATCTGCACGAAGCCGGCCGGTGCCTGCGGCAGGTCGCCCTCGTCGCGGCCGGGCGGGGTCGCCTCCTCGTCCCGCTCGTTCTCGATCGCGACGGCGGCGTACCGCTTGTCCTTGCTGAGCGCGATGGAGTCGGGCTGGCCGCCGAGGTCGAAGCTCGCCACCCGCTCGCGGTCGCGCAGGGAGACCACGTCGAGCCGGCCGGAGGGCTGGGCGTGGCTCACGCTGGTGTTGACGACCACGAGCACGTACTGGCCCACCACGGTCACCGAGGTCGGCTCGTCCTCGGCGTCGCCGAGCCGGGCCAGCGACAGGGTGCCGAGGCCGCGCGGGCGGTCGGGGTCGGTGATGTCCAGGAAGCCGATCCGCCGGGCCACCGCGTCGGTGTGGACGAGGGTGCGGCCGTCCTCGCTGACCGCGGATATCTCCGCGACGGTCCCGGCCGCCGCGTCCTCACCGGCCGGACGGTTCTGGAAGACCGGGTAGGTGGCGGTGCGCTCGAACAGGCCCGGCCGCCGCAGCTGTTGCTGCTGCTGCCCGGGGCGGGACTGCTCCGCCTGCGCCGCTCCCGTGGTCGCCAGGGTGCCGGCGGCCACGACCAGGGCGGTCAGTGCGGCGCGGGTTCTCTTGCTCTTGGGGGACATCTTTCCTCCGGTCAGGTCCACTCCGTCGGGGCACGTTTTCAGCCGCGGACGAGTGCTCCGAGGACGGTGGGTGAACGGCGGGTGAAGCCCAGGAGGCCCGAAACCCGAGGCTCGGGGTGGAGCCCAGGAGGCCCGGGGCCCGGGGCTCGGGGTCGCCCGCTGCGGCGGTCGGGCGGGGACGCCGCTCGGGGCGGTCTCGGCGGAGGGACGGGTGCGTGCGCCGAGTACTGCCGTTCGTCCCGCTGTCGCTGTTCACCGCCGGCTGCGGTGTGGACCCGGCACCGGCACCGCACTGAGCGGCAACCGGTGGCGCGGCCGTCCGGATCCGGTGTGCGCGGCATGACACCGCCGCGCACACCGCGCAGAATGGGTTCCGTCGGCGGAGGGAGCGGCGTGGGCGTGCACGGGTCGACGGACGTCGCCTCGGGGATGCGGGAGGCGGCACGTGCGCTGCTCGCCGTCCTGGAGCCGGAGCAGGTGCGTGTGCTGCGCGTGGCCCCCGGCCGGCTGGACGCGCCGGAACTGCGCGAGTGGACCTATCTGCCGGGTCCGCGTCCCGGGCTCTGCACCGACGGGCTCGACGGCCGGCAGCGCGAGGCGGTCGACGTGCTCCTGGCCACGGCGCACAGCGCGGCGGGTGCTGAGCTGGTGCGCGGTGCGATCGAGGTGGAACGGCACCGTCGCGGCCTGCCGGGATCCCCGGGCGCGGACCGTTACTGGGTGCGGCTGCTCGGCGACCCGGACGGTGACGAGCCCTGGGGCTGGCGGATGAACGGCCACCATCTCGCCGTCCACGTACTGGTCACGGCGGCCGGGGTCCGGGTGACGCCGCACTTCGTCGGCTCGGAACCGGCTCGCATCGGCACCGGCCCGCGGGCGGGCCACCGGCTCCTCGGTCCGGAGGAGGACCTGGCCAGGCGGCTGGTCACGGGCCTGCACGGCACCGCGCGGAGGTCGGCGGTCTTCTCCGCAACGCCGCCGGACGACATCCTGACCCGGGCCGATCCGTTCGCCGATCCGGGGCTGCTGCCGGACGGTCTGGCGTACGACCGCATGGCGCCCGGGCAGCAGCGGCTCCTGGAGCGTCTGGTGCGCCGCTATCTCGACCGCGCGCCCGCGGCGTACGGGCAGGAGTGCTGGTCCGACGCCGTGCGCCGTGGGCTGAGCACCCTCGCCTTCGCCTGGGCCGGCGGCCTCGAGCCCGGCGACCGGCACTACTACTGCGTGCGCGCCCCGGATTTCCTGATCGAGTACGACAACACCCAGGACGGCGGCAACCACGCCCACTCGGTCTGGCGGCACGTCCGCCACGACTGGGGAGCCGACCTGCTCCGGGGGCACTACACGGACCGGCACGCCTAGCGTCACCCCGTCTACTGCGCGTGCGGGGCGTCCACGCGCTCCAGCAGGCGGACGGTCACGGTGTCCCCCTGCTCCTTGCCGATCGCCTTGCGGACCTCCGCCTTCACGGGCAGCTTGTGCGTGCCGTCGCCCAGGGCCATGAAGGAACCCCGGAACGGATGACCGTCGATCGTGCCCCGGACCTTCACCAGGCCGCGGGTGCCGAAGCAGGCGACCGACTCGGGCCACACGACGTAGGTCCAGCCGCCCTGGGCCGGGCTCTTCAGCAGGGTCGCGGTGAACTGCTCGTCCATCTCGGATACCGCCTGTTCGGTAGTTCTGCCGGTGTCACCAGGTAGGACCGGGGCAGGCAGGAAAACTCATCGCTCCGGCGAGGCCAGCCTCCGTTCCTTTTTTATGCGGCAGCGTTGACAAAGTTTCACTTCACCTCATCAATATGTAACCACGGTGCCCCACTGGCAAGAGGTGCGGCGCAGATACCTTCGGAGGGGAACCATGGGTGCCCACACCGCAGTTGCGCGACCGCCGGGGCCCGCCCGCCCGGACCCTGGCGGGGCACCCGCTTCCGGCAGGCCGCGCCGGCGACGCGACGACCGGAGGGTGGCGTGGCTGTTCCTGGCGCCCGCGCTGGTGGGCTTCGCGCTGTTCTACGCCTATCCGACGGTGCGCGGCGTCTACTACTCGCTCACCGACTACAACCTCCTGGCCGCTCCGGACTTCACCGGCGCGGAGAACTACCGGGACCTGGTGAGCGACGAGCAGTTCTGGAACGCGCTCAAGGTCACCGGCTACTACGTCGTGGTCAACATCGGATCGCAGACCGTGCTGGGGCTGCTCCTGGCCACGCTCATGCACCGGCTGACCCGCTCGGTGGCCCTGCGCGCCATGCTGCTGCTGCCCTGGCTCGTGCCCAACGTGACCGTCGGTCTCCTGTGGCTGTGGCTGCTGGACACCAACCTCGGCTTCGTCAACCATCTCCTGAACGCGCTCGGCATGGGCACCACCGGCTTCTTCTCCTCGCCGGACTGGGCCATGCCGTCCATCGCCGCCGTCAACACCTGGGCGTACACCGGATACACGGCGCTGCTGCTGTACGCCGGGATGCTGCAGATCCCGCAGCACCTGTACGAGAGCGCGTCCCTGGACGGTGCCGGTGAGTTCCGGATGTTCACGAGGATCACGCTGCCGCTGCTGCGGCCCGTGCTCGCTCTGGTGCTGGTGGTGTCGATGATCGGCTCCTTCCAGATCTTCGACACGATCGCGGTGACCACCCGCGGCGGGCCGGTGGGGGCGACCCGGGTCATCTACTACTACATCTACGAGCAGGCCTTCACCTACTTCCACATGGGCTACGCCTCCGCCGTGGCCGTGATGCTCGCCCTGATCCTCGGCGTGCTGACGGCGGTGCAGATGCGCCTGTTGCGCGCTTCCCGCTCGGACCTGGCCTGAGGAGGCGGACGTGACACAGACACAGACACAGACACGGGCTCTGACCGGAGCGAAGGGCGTTGCCCGGACCCGGCCCCGGACCCGCAGAGCCGTCTCGCCGGGACGCGTCGCCGCCTGGGTGGTGCTCGTCGTCGCGCTGGTGGCGACCGTCTTCCCGTTCTACTGGATGGTCCGCACCGCCCTGACCCCGGCGGCCGACCTCTACTCCGACTCCACCGGGCTCGTCCCCCAGCACCCGACCACGATCAACTTCCTGCGGGTCCTGGGCCTGACCAGCCAGGAGGAGGCCATGGCCGCCGGCGGGTCGGGCGCGCAGGTGGACTTCCTGCGCTACCTGCTCAACTCCGTGGTCTACAGCGGTCTGATCGCCGTACTGCAGACGCTGTGCTGCGCCATGGCCGGCTACGCCTTTGCCAGGCTGCGCTTCCCCGGCCGCGACGCGGTGTTCGGCGTGCTGATCGCCGCGCTCATGGTGCCGCCGATCTTCACGGTCATGCCGAACTTCGTCCTGGTGAAGAACCTCGACTGGCTCAACACCTTCGCCGGCATGGTCGCGCCGAGTGTGCTGATGACGCCGTTCGCCATCTTCTTCCTGCGCCAGTTCTTCCTGTCGATCCCCCGCGAGGTGGAGGAGGCCGCGGTCCTCGACGGGGTGGGCGCCTGGGGCCTGTTCTGGCGGGTGGTGCTGCCCATGAGCCGCGGCCCGCTGCTGACCATCGGGCTCACCACCACCGTGTGGGCCTGGAAGGACTACCTGTGGCCGCTGCTGACCGGCCGGGACGAGGAGACCCGGGTGCTCACCGTGGCGCTCGGCATCTTCCAGCAGCAGTCGCCCAACACCTCGCCCGACTGGACGGGGCTGATGGCCGGCTCGACGCTGTCGGTGCTGCCCGTCCTGGTCCTGCTGATCCTGCTCGGCCGGCGTCTGGTCGAGTCGCTCAACTTCACCGGCGTCAAATAAGCCCAGCACGCGGCACCAGCCAGAGAGGCCTCACCCATGACATCCCTGCGCCAGCGCGTCGGCGCGGCCCTGCTGTGCCTGGCCGCCTCGGCCACCCTCGTCTCCTGCGGCAGCGACGACGACGCGGCCGACGGCTCCGTCACCCTCGACTACTGGCTGTGGGACGACCGGCAGCTGCCCGCCTACCAGGACTGCGCGGCCGCCTTCCACCGCGCCAACCCCCGCATCACCGTCGAGTTCACCCAGACCGCCTGGACCCAGTACTGGCAGAACCTCACCACCGAGCTGGTGTCCGGCGACGCCCCGGACGTGTGGACGAACCAGTCCACCTACTCCGCGACCTACGTCTCCGGCGGCCAGGTCCTGGACCTCCAGCCCTATGTGGAGCGGGACCGGGTGGACCTCTCCGGCTACCAGGCCGGCCTCACCGAGCCCTGGGTCAAGGACGGCAAACGCTACGGCCTGCCGAAGGACTGGGACACGGTGGGGCTGGTCTACAACACGGCGATGCTCGAGGAGCAGGGCATGGACGCCGGCCGGTTGGCGAAGCTGACCTGGAACCCCTCCGACGGCGGCACCCTGGAGCAGGTCATCGCCAGAGCGACGCTGGACGACAAGGGGCGCAACGGTCTCGACCCCGGCTTCGACAAGGACCACGTCGAGGTCTACGGCTTCCTGCCGGAGTGGGCCGACGGCTCCCAGGGGCAGAACGGCTGGGGCGAGTTCGCCGCCGCCAACGGCTTCCAGTACCTGGACAAGAACCCGTGGGGCACGCACTACCGCTACGACGATCCCAAGCTGGTCGAGACCATCTCCTGGTTCAAGCACCTGATCGACAAGGGGTACGCACCGCGCCTGGACCAGCAGTCGAAGATGGCCAACTCCGAGCTGCTCGCGGCCGGCAAGGGCGCCATGACGGTCGCGGGTTCCTACGCCATCTCCAGCTACACCGGTCCGAAGCTGAAGCAGCAGTTCGCCTTCGCGCCGATGCCGGTCGGTCCGGCCGGCCGCAAGAGCGCCGTCAACGGTCTCTCGGACGCCATCTGGGCGGGCAGCAAGCACAAGGAGGAGGCCTGGAAGTGGGTGAAGTTCCTGGCCTCGGCCGACTGCCAGAACCTGGTCGCGAAGCGGGCCGTGGTCTTCCCCGCGCTCAAGTCCGCCACCGAGAAGGCGCTCGCCGCCCACCGGGCCAGGGGCGAGGACGTCCATGTCTTCACCGACGCCGTCGCGGCGAAGGACGGCACGTTCCTGCTGCCCATCACCGAGCACGGCACCGAGATCGATCCCCTCGTCCAGGACGCCATCCAGTCGGCGATCCTCGGTCAGACCTCGCCGCAAGATGCCCTGGAAGCGGCGAACGACAAGGTGAACGCCCTCTTCCGATAGCCGTCCCGACCCGCCCGGCGCGGGCGTTCACCCGGCGCACCACCACCCACCGCAACGCAAGGAGACACATGGCCCGGCTCGTTGACCTCGGCGACCGCGACTTCGCCGTCGAGGTCGAAGGCGAAGCCCCACCTCAGCCCGTCGACGGCGGTCTGCTGCTGCCGCCCGGCCGGGTGGCCCTGCTGCACGGTCTCGGCGACGCGCTGTTCTACCGTCACGGCCACAACTCCTGGAGCCCGTGCGGCTGGCGCCGGCTCTCCGCCGAACCGCTGCGCATCGAGAGCCCCGAGCGCCGGCTGACGGCGGACGACCCCGTGTGGGACGATCCCGCGCGTCACCACTCCTCCGCCGTCGCCGCCCTGCAGGGCGCGGACGGCCGGGTGCTGCTGCTCGGCGCGCTCGGACTCGACGTACCCCGGCTGTCGGCTGACCGGGACACGCTCGCCGGGTGGTACGAGCGCGCGGGTGCCCCCTGGTTCCTCGCCTACGGCGACGAGGACACGGTCTTCACGGACTACGCCCGCCATCTCGGCGCACACATGGGACGCGGCAGCGGACGCGCCGGCAACGTGTGGTGCAGCTGGTACGCCTACTACGAGAACATCACCGAGGCACGGCTCGCCGAGGACATCGCCGCCCTGCGCGGTCTGCCCTTCGACGTCGTCCAGGTCGACGACGGCTGGGAGGAGGCGGTGGGCGACTGGGAGGCCAACGCCAAGTTCCCCGCCGGGATGCGGGCCCTGGCCGGGCGGATCGCCGACGCGGGTCTGCGGCCCGGGCTCTGGCTCGCGCCGTTCATCGTCCACCCCGCCTCGCGCACCGCCCGGGAGCGGCCCGAGCTGCTGCTGCGCGGCGACGACGGGGCCCCCGTGGTCGCCGGTCACAACTGGGGCACCGGATACTGGGCGCTCGACCTCACCTCCCCCGCCGCGCAGGAGCACCTGCGGGGGATCGTTCACCGGGTCGTCGGGGAGTGGGGCTTCACCTATCTCAAGCTCGACTTCCTGCAGGCCGGGGCGGTGCCCGGCGCCCGGTCGGCGGACGTCGGCCGCGAGGAGGCGTACCGCACCGGGCTGCGGATCATCCGCGAGGCGGCGGGCCCCGACGTGTACCTGCTCGCCAGCGGGGCGCCGTTGCTGCCGTCGCTGGGCCTGGCCGACGGGGTGCGCAGCGGCCCGGACGTCGCCCCCATGTGGGAGCACTACGCCACCCAGGACCCCTCTGACGCGCTGGCCCGCAACGCCGTCGTCAACACGGTGCACCGGCTCTGGCAGAAGCCGCTCCTGGAGGTGGACCCGGACGTGGTGTACTTCCGCAGCCGCCTCAACCTGCTCACCGAACAGCAGCAGCGGTGGCTGCGCGATCTCGCCGACGTGTGCGGGTTCCGGGCGGTCTCGGACCCGCCGGGGTGGCTGCGCCCCGAGGAGCTGCGAGCGATGACCGCCTATCTGGAGGCACGACCGGTGGTGGACAGGCTCGGCCGGTACCGCTTCGCCCTCGACGGACGGGAGGTCGATCTCACCCCGGCCGTCTCCCCGGAGACGGAACAGCGGTATCCGATCGCCTGACCTCCGGCACGAACGCGTCCGCCGAACCGAGTTAGTAAACTCCTCAGCATTATCCAGCGGCGCGCACGGCAACCCTCGCAGGGAGTGACCAAGCATGGCGACGACCGGAACAGATCTGTCCCGGATGCGCGAGATGAACCAGCTGACCATCGTGTGGGCGCTGCGCGGCAACCCCCCGTCGACGGTCACCGAACTCGCGGGCCGGGCCGGTCTGTCGCGTCCCGCCGTGGACGTACTGGTGCAGGCGCTGGTCGCCGAGGGCTGGGCGGAGGTGCAGGAGCCCGGGGCCGGCAGCGTGGTGGGGCGCCCCGCCCGCCGGTACCGGTTCCGGGCCGACGCCGGCCATGTGCTCGGCATCGACGTCGGTGTGCACAAGGTGCTGGCGGTCCTCAGCGACCTGGAGGGCAACCTCGTACGGACGCTGCGCCGGCCGGTCGACCCCGACGCGCCGCCCGCGGCACGGCTGGCGGAGGTCGACGGGGTGATCGACGACGTGCTCCGGGCGACCGGCAAGACACCGGACGACGTCTGGGCGCTGACGGTCGGGGTGACCGGCCCGGTCGACGCCGCGGGGCGGACCAGCCTGTCCACTCCGCTGCCCGGCTGGACCGAGGCCGATCCGGTCGCCCACCTGGCGACCCGCTTCTCCTGCCCGGTCCGGGTGGAGAACGACTGCAAGCTGTCCGCCGTGGCCGAGCGCTGGAAGGGGGTGGCACAGGACGCCGACGACATCGTCTTCCTCCTCGCCGGACTGCGCACCGGCGCCGGTCTGATCCTGGACGGCACCCTGCGCCGTGGCCACGGCGGCGCCGCGGGGGAGATCGGCGCCCTCAAGGCGGTGCGCTGGCTCACGGCTCCGGACCACCTCCAGTCCTGCCCGGGGATCCCGGCCACGGCCGCCCCGGGCGAGGCCGCCGCGTGGGTCTTCCAGGCGGCCCGGGACGGCGACCGCGAGGCCAGGACCGCGGTGCGCCGCTACACCCGCGACCTCGCGGTGGGGGTGGCCGCGCTGGTGCTGACCCTGGACCCGCAGGTCGTCGTCTACGGCGGCGGCTTCTCGCGCTCCGCCGACGTGGTCCTCGAACCGCTGCGCCGCGAACTGACCAAGCACTGCCTGCGCCTGCCGGAACTGCGCGCCTCCACGCTCGGCGACGAGAGCGTCGCCCTGGGCGCGGTGCGCCTGGCGCTGGACGAGGTCGACGACCGGCTGCTGGGCGACGGGCTCTCGGCGCCGGCCGCACCACGCCGATAGGCACCCGGCACACCGGAGCCGGGGCCCGGTGTACCGCTCCGGCACGCCCGAACACCGCATATCCACCACTCCTCCCCTGCCGGGAACGAAGGGACAGCACGTGAGCCACCGTGACCAGACAGCGATGCCGGAGCTGCGCGTCGGCGTGATCGGCGTCGGCCAGCGCGCACCCGTGGCCGCGCTGGCGAACCGTCCCGGCGTCGCCCGGGTCGTCTCCTGCGCCGATCCGGATCCGCGGGGCCGGGACGACGCCAGGGCCCTGTTCGGACCGGACGTGGCGCTGCACGAGCACTACGAGAAGATGGCCGACGACGAGCTGGACGCCGTGTTCGTCCTCACGCCGGACCATGTGCACACGCGGCCCGCGCTGTTCTTCCTGGCCGCCGGGGTCCCGGTGTTCGTGGAGAAGCCGCTGGCGATCACCGTCGAGGACTGCGACGCGCTGCTCCAGGCCGCCCACGACTCCGGCACCCGCCTGTACGTGGGTCACAACCTGCGCCATCTCCCGGTGCTGCGGCGGATGCGCGAGCTGATCGACGACGGCGCGATAGGGCGGGTGCGGGCCGTGTGGTGCCGGCACTTCGTCGGGCACGGCGGGGACTACTACTTCAAGGACTGGCACGCCGAGCGGGCCAACACCACCGGGCTGCTCCTGCAGAAGGGCGCCCACGACCTCGACGTGATCCACTGGCTCGCCGGGGGCTACTCCAGGAACGTGGTCGCGCAGGGCGCCCTGGCGGTGTACGGCGACAACCCGCGGCGCGGGGCCGGCGACCCGGCCCCGGCGGGCGGGCGCATGCCCGACTGGTTCGACCCGGAGGTCTGGCCGCCGTCCGCGTTGCGGGAACTGAATCCCGTCGTCGACGTCGAGGACATCAGCATGATGCTGACCCGCCTGGACAACGGCGTGCTCGCCAGCTACCAGCAGTGCCACTTCACGCCGGACTACTGGCGCAACTACACCGTCATCGGGGACGAGGGCCGCCTGGAGAACTTCGGGGACGGCATGGAGGGCGACCCCGCGACGATCCAGGTGTGGAACCGGCACCGCTCCGGCTACCGGCGCGACGCCGACCTCACCGTCCCCGTCCCCACGCCGTCCCAGGACGACCACGGCGGCGCGGACCGGGCGCTGGTCGACGAGTTCCTGCGCTTCGCCGCCGCCGGCGGCCCCACGGACACCTCGCCGGTGGCCGCGCGCGAGGCGGTCGCCGCCGCGGTCGCCGCGACGACCTCGCTGCGCTCGGGCGGCACCCCGGTCGACGTACGCCCGCCGTCGGCGGCGATCGTCGACCACTTCCGGCAGCACCAGCCCGCACGGCCCGCGGGCCGGGGGCCGCGGAGCTGACCCGCGCGGCGCACGCGAACGCGCCGGCCCGGCCTCCCCCTCCGGGCCTTCGGGGCGGTCGCCCGCGGTCCGACGCGGGCGCTGTTCCGCGCGCGGGCCGGCAGCGGCCGCTACCACCCGGACGCCCGAGCAGGTCCACGGCTTCCTCGCACAGTCGGCCGGTCCGGCACCTGTCGCTCACCGGCGCACCGGTGTACGGTCTCGGCTCGAAGCCTTTGGGAGCGCTCCCATAATGCACCCCATCCCATCCCGTCGCGCCCCATCGCGCTCCTATTGTCATGCTCGCGTCATCGAGGGAGGAATCCGGTGAAACGACTTCTGGCTCTGCTCACGGCCGTCGCATCGGCCATCGGCCTCGCAGCACTCGCCGGACCACCGGCACAGGCCGCGACCGGCTGCAAGGCCGAATACACCGTCACCAGCCAGTGGGAGGGCGGCTTCCAGGCAGGGGTGAAGATCACGAACCTGGGTGATCCCGTCAGCGGATGGACGCTCCGGTTCACGCTGCCGGACGCCGGACAGAAGGTCGTCCAGGGGTGGAACGCGTCCTGGTCACAGTCCGGTTCCACGGTCTCCGCCCAAGGCGTCGACTGGAACCGCACGCTGTCCACCGGCGCGTCGGCCGACCTGGGCTTCGTGGGGTCCTTCACCGGCGCCAACCCGGCGCCCACGTCCTTCGCGCTCAACGGCGTGACCTGCACCGGTTCCGTCACCGAGCCGCCGACGGATCCCCCGACCGACCCGCCCGCGGCCGGCACCCCGGCCGCCGTCAACGGACAACTGCACGTCTGCGGCGTACATCTGTGCAACCAGTACGACCGTCCGGTACAGCTCCGCGGCATGAGCACGCACGGCATCCAGTGGTTCGGCCCCTGCTACAGCGACGCGTCCCTGGACGCACTGGCACAGGACTGGAAGTCGGACCTGCTGCGCATCGCCATGTACGTGCAGGAGGACGGCTACGAGACCGACCCGGCGGGCTTCACCGGCCGGGTGAACACCCTGGTCGACATGGCCGAGGCCCGCGGCATGTACGCGGTGATCGACTTCCACACGCTGACCCCGGGCGACCCCAACTACAACCTCGACCGCGCCAAGACCTTCTTCTCCTCCGTGGCCGCCCGCAACGCGGACAAGAAGAACGTGATCTACGAGATCGCCAACGAGCCCAACGGCGTGAGCTGGACGGCCGTCAAGAGCTACGCCGAGCAGGTCATCCCGGTGATCCGGGCCGCCGACCCGGACGCCGTCGTCATCGTCGGCACCCGCGGCTGGTCCTCGCTGGGCGTCTCGGACGGCGCCGACGAGAGCGAGGTGGTCGCCAACCCCGTGAACGCGACCAACATCATGTACGCCTTCCACTTCTACGCCGCGAGCCACAAGGACGCCTACCGCGCGACGGTGAGCCGGGCGGCCGCGCAACTTCCGCTGTTCGTCTCCGAGTTCGGCACGGTGAGCGCCACCGGCGGCGGGGCGGTGGACCGTACGAGCAGCATCGCGTGGCTGGACCTGCTCGACCAGTTGAAGATCAGCTACGCGAACTGGACGTACTCGGACGCCGACGAGGGCAGCGCGGCGTTCAAGCCGGGCACCTGCGAGGGCACCGACTACGGCAGCAGCGGCGTGCTGACCGAGTCCGGGGCTCTGCTGAAGAGCCGGATCAGCACCGCCGACAACTTCCCGACGAGCTGACCCCGGCCGGGGCCCCGGAACCGGCCGGGGCCCCGCGCGAATTGACTGATTGACGGCGGCGCCCCGTGGGCAGGGAGGCAGGTGTCATGAACACGACTCCTCTCCCCCACAAGGAGGTCGAGCATGCACGTCCGCACACTGACCGGGCACCTCGCCGTGGCCGCACTGCTGTCGTTGCCGCTGCTGAGCGGCGAGGCCGTGGCCGCGGTCCCGTCGGCCGACGCCGCCGGCGTCCCGGCCGCGGCCCGGGTCCTCACCTACGACGCGAGCGGCTCCGCCGAGTTCAGGGCCGCGGTCGACCGGGGCGCGGCGATCTGGAACGAGAGCGTCGAGGGCGCGGAACTGCGTCCGGCCACGGCCGGGCAGCGGGCCAACATCCGCGTCCTGGCCGACGACGGCTGGCCGCGGGCGCTCACCACCTCCCTGGGCAACGGCACCGTCTGGATCGGCCGTCAGGCGGTGGACCAGGGCTACGACACGGTTCGTATCTCGTCCCACGAACTCGGCCACATCCTGGGACTGCCGGATCGCAAGCCGGGACCGTGCTCCAGCCTGATGTCGGGCTCCACTGCGGGCACTGCGTGCACGAACCCGTACCCGAACGCGGCGGAGAAGGCGGAGGTCGAGGACAACTTCGGTGAGGCGGCCGGTTCGCCGTCGGCGGTCGCGGAACGGGTGCCCGTACTCGTCGAGGACTGACCGGACGGGGCCGCCGGGGTGCGCCGTGCGTGGAAGCCGTGAAGAATCCGAGCACACTTCCGGGAGGTCAGACCCCCGGCGGAAGACTCGGGGCACTCGCTCGGCGCACCGAACAGGCGGAGCGCCGACCCAGTGTTGGGAGACCGATCGACCATGTTCTCTCTGGTACGGACAAGAGCGCGGACAGCGGCGCTCGCGCTCTCGGCCGCCGCGGCCCTCGTCCTCGGCGCGACCACCGCGACCGGCGCGACCGGCGCCCCAGCGGCCCCTGCTCCCGTGAAGCAGGGGCCGACCTCGGTGGCCTACATCGAGGTGAACAACAACAGCATGCTCAACGTCGGCAAGTACACACTGGCGGACGGGGGCGGCAACGCCTTCGACGTCGCCGTGATCTTCGCGGCGAACATCAACTACGACACCGCCTCGAAGACGGCCTACCTGCACTTCAACGAGAACGTGCAGCGCGTCCTCGACAACGCGGCCACGCAGATACGGCCGTTGCAGCAGAAGGGCATCAAGGTCCTGCTGTCGGTGCTGGGCAACCACCAGGGCGCCGGCTTCGCCAACTTCCCGTCCCAGCAGGCGGCTTCGGCGTTCGCGAAGCAACTCTCGGACACGGTGGCCGAGTACGGCCTCGACGGCGTCGACTTCGACGACGAGTACGCCGAGTACGGCAACAACGGCACCGGCCAGCCCAACGACAGCTCGTTCGTGCACCTGGTGACGGCACTGCGCGCGAACATGCCGGACAAGATCATCAGCCTCTACAACATCGGCCCGGCCGCGTCCCGCCTGTCGTACGGCGGCGTCGACGTCTCCGCCGAGTTCGACTACGCCTGGAACCCGTACTACGGCACCTGGCAGGTCCCCGGCATCGCACTGCCCAAGGCGCAGCTGTCCCCGGCGGCCGTCGAGATCGGCCGGACCTCGCAGAGCACGGCCGCCGACCTCGCCCGGCGCACCGTCGACGAGGGGTACGGCGTCTATCTGACGTACAACCTCGACGGCAGCGACCGCAGCGCCGACGTCTCCGCCTTCACCAGGGAGCTGTACGGCAGCGAGGCGGTCTACACGCCGTAGGACGCGCACGCTTCGACAACGATGTCAGGCGCGCGACGGCACGTGGCGGGCGTCCGCTCCGGGCGCCCGCCCTCAGGGGCGCGGACCGGCGGCCCCGGGGCCGCCGGTCGGCGCCGGGCCCCACGGGGCCTCGAGCGCGGCGCGCAGCGCGGCGACCGCATCCCGGCCGATCCGCTCGGCGAGCGCCTGCTCCAGCCGGTGCAGCACGCGGTCGGCCTGCTGATGGGCACGCCGACCCTCCGGGGTCCGCCGGATCAGCCGCCGCCGGGCGGAGGCGGGGTCGGGCGCCTGTTCCAGCAGTCCGAGCTGGACCAGGCCGTGCACCGCCTGATGCGCGGTCTGCCGGGTGACGCCCATCCGCCGGGCCAGCTCCGAGACCGTCGTGCCGTCCTCGTCCAGCACGCTGAAGAGGCCCAACTGCGTCAGGGAGACCTGGGACGCGCCGGCCTCCCGCAGAGCGGCGAGCAGGGCCTCGTCGAACCAGCGCCGGGCATCGCCCAGCAGCTGCGGGAGGTTGCGGTCGGCGGGATGCATCAGTTCCTCACGGGGGTGGGCGGTGGGCCGGTCCGTCGGCCCACTTGGCGGTCGGCGACCCGTTGTGTCAGGCTACCTGACATCGAACGGGCGACGACACGGGAGAGCCATGACCATCGAGTACGCCACACGCTACCGGCGCGCCTCGCGCATACCCGCCGAACCGGGCAAGCCGTACTTCATCGAGAAGGGCGAGGGAGACCGTGCCCACCTGTTCGGCGACCTGATCACGATCTACGCCGGCGGCGAGCAGACCGAGAACACCTTCAACTTCTTCACCGTCGAGGGCCCCAAGGGCGACATCATCCCGGCCCATCTGCACACCGACACCCACGAGGTCTTCTACATCACCCAGGGCGCGGTCCGGCTGTTCGTCGAGGACACCGAGGGCCATCAGCAGGAGAAGCTGCTCACCCCCGGCGACTTCGGCTTCGTGCCCAAGAACTGCCGGCACGCCTACCGGATGGAACGCCACCACAGCCAGGTCGTCGGCGTCGCCGCCGGCCCGGGCCGCACCTTCGAGCGCTTCTTCGAGAGCCTCGGCACGCCCGCCGAGGCCCTGGGACTGCCGCCCGAGCCCTATGTGCCCGAGCCGGAACGATTCGCCACAGTGCCCCGGGAGTACGACGTGCGGTTCCTCCCCGACCACCAGTGGCGCACCCCGTGACCGCCGGGCACCGCCCCCTGCGCGAGCTGATCGCCGCGCCCCATCCGGACCTCGCTCCCCTGCCGCCCGCGGCCCGCTGCCCGTCGGGGAGCCGGGTGCTGCGGGGCGTCCCTTTCGCCGAACGCGCCGGGAGCCGGCCCCTGGAGCTGGACCTCTGGCTGCCCGAGAACACCGGGCGGAAGACACTTCCCCTGGTGCTGTTCGTGCACGGCGGTGCCTGGCTCCGCGGCCGCCGCGACGACATGGGCATGCGGACCCGGGACTGGGATCCCGGACCGTTCGCGCGGATCGCCGCGGCCGGAATCGCCGTGGCCTGCGCCGACTACCGGCTCAGCGGCGAGGCGCCGTTCCCCGCGCCCGTCGACGATCTCCGCGCCGCGCTGCGCTGGCTCGGTCTGCGCGCCGCCGAGCTGGGCCTGGACATGGACCGCACGGTGGTGTGGGGCGAGTCGGCCGGCGGACACCTGGCCTCCCTCCTGGCCCTCACCCCGGGCCCCGGACCGGCCCCGGTCGCCGCCGTCGTCTGGTACGGGCCGGCCGATCTGACCACCGCCCGCGGCCCGTTCGATCCGCGGTCGTCCAGCACGCCGGAGGCCCTGCTGCTGGGCGGCGCCCCGGCAGACCGCCCGGACCGCGCACGGGAGGCCAGCCCCCTGGCGCACGCCCATCCGGGCGCGCCCCCCATCCTGCTCGTCCACGGCGAGGAGGACACCATGGTCGCGTGCTCGCACAGCCGGGATCTCGCCGGGCGGCTGGACGAGCTGGGCGCGCCGGTGCGTCTGCGCACCGTGCCCGGCGCGGACCACGGCTGGCACGGTCTGCCGGCCGCCCGGGTCGAGGAGATCTTCGACCAGTCGCTGCGGTTCGCCCAGGACTTCACCCGGCCGGACGCCGGGGCCCGGTGAGCGTCAGTCGAGTACGAAGACGCCACCGGCGGTGGTCGCCAGGGCGGGCCCGAGGGCGGCCGCCGGCGTCCAGGCCCCCGGCTTGCCGTCGCCGCCGGCCAGCAGTTCGGTGACCGTGGCGGTGACGTCCGTGGTGAAGTCCATGGCCTCGCCCGCACGGAGCCATCCCTCGCGCCGGGCGCCGTCGGCCCACTCCACGACGGCGTGTCCCCAGGAGTGCTCGCGCGGGCGGGGCGCGGCCTTGGTCGTGACGCGGCCGAGCCGGCTCACGGCCCGGCGTCGCAGCGCCGGGACGGACAGCACCCGGCCCAGCAGCGGGAGCAGGGCACGCACGAGCGGGGTGGTCGGAGCGAGGGCGGACGTGGCGGTGACGAACGGTGCCCCGCTGACCGCGTGCGCCGCGACCAGCTCTCCCGACGCGACACCCGCCGACTTGGCGGACGTCCCGTCCGGGAAGGTGAGTCGCCGGGGGTCGGCGCCCAGGCGCGCGGCCACCGGCCGTCCGTTCTCGTAGCGCCGCCCGCCCGCGACCAGCGCGTCCACGATGCTGGCCGCCAGGGCCGTGCCGAGCACGCCCGCCTCGGCGGCCACCGAGGCGACGGAGTCGACCCGGACCCGGTGCGGCGCGGGGCGCTGCTCGCACAGCTTCGCCACCACCGCCTCCGTCGCCAGCACCCCGAATCCGGCTCCGGTGACCAGGGTGCTGCCCGCCCGTACCGCTTCGTCGTGCAGGGCGAGCAGCCCCTGCACGGAGCCCACGTCGTTGGCCTGGTCGACGTAGTGGCCGCCGCCGGACATGCAGGCGCGGGCGATCACCGGCGCCGTGGTGGCGTAGGCGCCCATGGTGTTCACCACCACCCGCGGGCGTCCCCGGACGATCTCGTCCGCGATCCGTTCCGCCGAGTCGGCCACGACGACCTTCGCGTCCGCGGGCAGACCGGCCCGGGCACCGGCGGCGGCCATCCGCTCCCGGCTGCGCCCGACCGGTACGACCGTCAGCCCCCGCTCGGCCAGTCGCGCGGCCACGCCCCGGCCCACCCGGCCGGTCGCCCCGACGATCCACACCTCGACGCCGGCCCGGTCCCCGCTCGCCGTCCCGCTCGTCGTCCCACTGTTCGTTCCGCTCGTCCTGCCGGTCTCGGTCATGCGCACGCCCCTGCCTGCTCAGGTCCGCACCGGGGTCGGGCCCCAGTGATGACACACCGTGCCATGACTTCAGGCTAGCACCGACGACACAGTGAGACATCATTTGTTAGGGTCGACCCATGGCAAGGTGGGATCCAGGTGCCGAGCAGCGCCTGAAACGGGCGGCTCTGGAGCTCTACCTGGAGCACGGTTACGACAACGTGACGGTGACGGACATCGCCGAGCGGGCCGGGCTCACCCGGCGCTCCTACTTCCGCTATTTCCCCGACAAGCGCGAGGTCCTGTTCGGCGGTTCGGAGCGGCTGCCCCCGGCGCTGGCGGAAGCGGTTCTCGCGGCGGACCCGGACGCGGCTCCGCTCGCCGCCGCCCTCGACGCGCTGTCCCGCGTCGGCACCCGGCTCCTGGAGCAGGTGCAGGACGTGGCGGAGCGCCGGGCGGTCATCGACGCCAGCCCCGAGCTGCAGGAACGCGAACGGACCAAGGCGGCCGCGGTCACCCGGGCGCTCCGCGACGCCCTGGTCCAGCGGCAGGTCGAGGCCGAGACGGCCGAACTCGTCGCTCAGCTCGCCACGGTGGCCTTCGGCCACGCATTCCGGCAGTGGATCGACGCCGAGGGGCGGACGAGTTTCGGCAGCTGCCTGGACGCGGTGACCGGCCGGCTGCGGGACGCCCTCGCGGAGACCTGAGCGGCGGCAGGGGGCGGCCCGGCCCCCTGCCGCCGGGCGGACGGGTCAGCGCAGTCCGGCGAAGAGGTCGTTCTCCGGTACGGCCGCGCCGGTGGTGTCCCGGACCCGTACGAACGTCTCCATGCCCATCAGCTCACCGAACCTCTCCTTGCCCATCCTGAGGAAGAAGATGTTCTCGCCCTGACTGGCGTGCGCGGCCAGCGCGTCGAACTTCTGACCGCTGAACGCGGTGGTGTCCACCCAGGTGGTGATCTCGTCGTCGGGGAGCCCGATCTCCGCCATCGCGGCGGCCTCGGCCGGGTCCGGCTCCGGCATGTCCGGCTCGAACTCGCGCATGAGTTCACCGAAACGCCCCATCATCGAGCGGGGCGCCGTCGTCCAGTACACCTTCGGCGTCAGCTCCGTCAGCTCCAGGGCCGCCATGGTGATGCGGTGCGCCTGAATGTGGTCGGGGTGGCCGTAGAAGCCGTTCTCGTCATAGGTGACGACCACGTCGGGCCGGTAGTGCCGCATCAGTTCCGCGAGCCTCGCGGCGCCTTCCGCCACCGGGGTACGCCAGAAGGACCCGGGGGCGTCGTTGCTCGGCCAGCCCGCCATCCCGGAGTCGGCGTAGTCCAGCATCTCCAGATCGCTGATCTTCAGGACCTCGCAGCTCTCCTCGAGTTCCTGACGGCGCATCGCGGCGACAGCGGCCGGGTCGTGCCCTTCGTCGCCCGGCTTGACACCCCCCGGTCCGTCACCGCAACCGCCGTCGGTACAGGTGACGAGTACCGTGCGGACGCCCTCGGCCGCGTACCGGGCCAGGACGCCGCCCGTTCCGGTGGCCTCGTCGTCGGGATGGGCGTGCACGGCCATGAGTGTCAGGGGTCGGTTCGTCATGGAAAAGTCCTCCTGCGGACACAGATATCGCTTGCGTACGGCGGGCACGGCGGTCCCGGGAACCGGCGCCGCAGCCTTCGCCCATGCAACAGCACGGGCAGGCCGCGCTGTTCCCCGCCGGGGTCCGAATGGTCAGTACGCGTGATCGGGGCACGGGTGCGACGGCCGACCCGGTGCCGCCACGGTCCGTCGTCGGCCGGGCAGGCGGCGTTCAGCTCGGCGCCATCGGGCGGTCGGCGCGGGTGAGCAGCATGCGGGCTGATCCCCTTCCGTCACCCGTTCCGTGGAGCCCCCGATGAGCGCAGAGGAACAGAGCAGTGGTCGCCGTCATCCCGACAGACGCGGGGTGTTGCGTGCGGCAGTGGCCGTACCGGCGGCCGGTGCCGTGGTCGCCGGTACGGCCACCGGCCCGGCCGAGGCGGCCGATGCCGCCGGGCGGTCCGGCGGCCGGTTCGACGCCGACAGTCCCCGGTTCGCGCTGGCGGTGCTGCCCGACACCCAGTACCTGTTCGACGCCGACAGCGCCGACCCCGCCCCGCTGCGGGCGACGTTCCGCCACCTCGTCACCGAACGGGCCGCTGCCAACATCGCGTTCATGACGCACCTCGGCGACGTGACCGAGCACGGCACCGAGGACGAGATCGGGCTCGCGGCCGACACCTTCCGCGTCCTGCACGGCCGGGTTCCGTACAGCGTGCTCGCGGGCAACCACGACATCCCGTCGTCCACCGACGACCAGCGGGGCGACTCCGCCTACCTCGCCGCGTTCGGGCCCGGCCGCTACCGGTCCATGCCGACGTTCGGCGGTGCCTCGCCCGACGGCTACAACAGCCACCACGTGCTGCGGGCCGGCGGCCGGCAGTGGCTGGTCCTCGCCCTGGACTGGCGGATCTCCGACCGGGGCCTGGCGTGGGCGCAGGGGGTGCTCGACCGGCACCCGACCCTGCCGGCGGTGCTCACCACGCACGACATCGCCTGGTCCGGGGAGGACGGCGAGGCCGTGCTGTCCGACCACGGCCGACGCCTGTGGGACGGCCTGATCAAGGGCAACGACCAGATCTTCCTGGCACTCGGGGGGCACTACTGGCCGCCCGGGCGCACCGTGCTGACCAACGACGCCGGGCACGACGTGCACGTCCACATCACCAACTACCAGGACCGCTACTACGGCGGCGCGGGAATGATCCGCACCTACGGCTTCGACCTGGTGCGCGGCGTCGTCGACGTGGAGACGTTCTCGCCCTGGTTCCTCGCCCGCGACCCCGGGGCGCGTTCCCCGCTGGCGGCCGAGACGCTCGAACTCACCGGTCCCGCCGACCGGTTCACGCTCGACATCGACTTCGACGAGCGGTTCGCCGGCTTCGCCCCCAGGCCCGTGCCGAAGCCCCGGCCGGCCCGGGCCGTGATGCCCCGCGGCACGCTCGCCTACTGGCGTTTCGACGCGTCCGGGACCGACGCGGCCCAGCGGCCGGGTGCGCCCCTGCCCGACGGCACCGTGGTGCGGGACCTCACCGGCCGCGGGAACGACCTGACGGTGCGCCGGCTGCACGCCAGTGGCGCCGACGCGCTCACCTGGTCGCAGGACCACCACCGCGGCCAGCCCGCGCACGCCAGCCTCCGCTTCGACGGCGGTCAGGGCCCCGACCGCGGCGCGGTCCTCACCACCGCCGACGGGGCGGCCCTGAACAGCGAGAAGTTCCCGCGCGGCTACACCATCGAGACCTTCGTCCGGCTGCCCGAGCCGTTCGAGGGCAACCACGACTGGATGGGCATCCTCAGCTGGGAGGGCCGCAACGGCGACGCGGGCAAGACGACGGGCTGGTCCCCGCTGGAACCGACGTGCAGCCTCAACCTCTCCCCCGAGCGCTTCCTCCAGTTCGTGGTCTACCCGCACCGTCAGGACGCCGACCCCACGTCGTGGAGCCACGCGGTGCCGGTCGGGCGCTGGATGCACATCGCCGTCGTCAACGACGGCCGCCGCACGGTGATGTACGTGGACGGCTCGAAGATCGCCCGCAACCCCGCCCAGCCGTCGACCGGCATCGCCACCCTCGGCAAACCGTTCGTCCTGGGCGGCACGCAGTTCGACGAACGGTTCGGGCAGGGCTTCTACGGCTGGCTGGGCGACACCCGGATCGTCGGGCGTGCCCTGCCGGTGCGGGAGTTCCTCACTCCCCCGGACTGAACGGCGTCACGGTGCTGCCCGTGGGATCGTTCGGGCCCGGCGTGACGGGCCGGGGTCCCAGCGACTCGCCCTCCCAGAGCAGCGCCCGCCACCCCTGGTCGGGCGCGCCGGAGAGTACGACGACTCCGGTGTTCGCCAGGGGGTGCTGGGCGGCGTAGGCGACGTCCACGTTGTCGGCGCGCGCCGCGACCCACATGCGGATCGCGGCGCCGTGGCTGACCATCACCGCGGTCCGCGCGCCGCCCTCCTGGGCCTCGGCGACGACGGCGTCGAAACGGGCCAGGGCCTCCGCCCCGTTCTCTCCCCCGGGCATCCGCAGCCGTACGTCCCCCTCGGACCAGGCGAAGGCGGTGTGCATGTAGGTGTGGGCCGCCTCTTCGTCGCCGCGCATCTCCAGGTCGCCGGCGGTCAGCTCCCGGATACCGGCCCGGATCCGCACCTCCAGGCCGGTCGCCGCGGCCAGGGGGGCGGCGGTCAGCTGCGTGCGTACGAGAGTGGACGCGTACAGGGCGTCGATCCGCTCCGAGGCCAGTGCGCCGGGCAGCGCCGCCGCCTGTTCCTGGCCGAGGGCGGTCAGCCCCGGGCCCGGCTCGGCCGTGTCCAGGAGGTGCTTGAGATTGGACGGAGTCTGGCCGTGCCTGACGAGCAGGAGACGCATGCGACGGGGACCTTCCGGGGGACGACGGGGCACCTCCACTGTGCCACGCGCCGCCGGGGACGAGCCGTGCCCCACCGGTCGTGGAGGGTGGCGTCGCCGAGGCCGGTGAGCCGACGCGCGCCCGGTGGCCGGGCCGGTGCGGGGGTCACGCCGGGTCCACGCGGGACACCGCACCCCCGATGGCGAGGACGTACAGCTCCCCGTCGCCGCGCTGGGCGAAGGACACGACCTCGCCGCCGTTCACCCCGAGGTCGTGCTCGGCGGTCACCTCGCCGTTCTCGATCTCCAGGGAGCGCAGGGTGCCGTCGCAGTAGTCGCTGTAGACGTACTGGCCCCTGAGGCCGGCGATCGCCGCGCCGCGGTACACGTAGCCGCCGGTGACGGAGCAGCCGAGGCCGGTGCGGTCGTACTCGTGGATCGGCGGGACGTGGTCGGCGGGCTCGGTGCCGCCGCGGAAGGGGTGCGTTCCCTCCATCCGCGACCAGCCGTAGTTCTCGCCGCCCGGGCTGCTCGCCGGCGCCCAGTCGATCTCCTCCCAGGCACTCTGGCCGACGTCGGCGACGAGCAGGTCGCCCGTTGCGGAGTCGAAGGAGAACCGCCACGGGTTGCGCAGCCCGTACGCCCAGATCTCGCCCTTGGCTCCGGGGTCGCCGGCGAAGGGGTTGTCCTCCGGGATCGCGTACGGGTCGCCGCCCTGGGGGTCGATGCGCAGCAGCTTGCCGAGCAGGGTGTCGAGCCGCTGACCGTTGCCCTGGGGGTCGCCGCCGCCCCCTCCGTCGCCGAACGCGATGTAGAGGTGGCCGTCGGGGCCGAACGTGATGTCGCCGCCGTTGTGGTTGGACTCGGGCTGCTCCTGGGTGAGGACGGTGCGCCGGGTGTCCTGCCGGACCGTACCGTCCTGGACGGCGAACTCGTCGATGGTGCTGGTGCCCTGGAGGTCGGTGTAGGAGAGGTAGAGGTGCGCGAAGTCCGGGTCGAACGTGATCCCGAGCAGGCCGCGTTCGCCGTCGGTGGTGGTCTCGTCGGAGATGTCGAGCACGGGTTCGCCGAGTCCGTCGTCGTCCAGGACCCGGACGGTGCCCGCTCGTTCGGCGATCCAGACCGTGTCCTCGGGTCCCGCGGCACCGGCCGTCGGGTTCTCGGCCCGGGCCACCTCGGTCAGCGCGACCTGCGCCGCGGTGCCGGGGGCGCGGGACTCGTCGGCGGATGCCGTGGCCAGGGCCAGGGACCCGGCCAGTCCCAGCGTGCCGATGATCGCCGAAATGCGGGTGCGAACTTTCACCATGGCCTCCCGGAGGCGGTGAGTGGGGGGAAGTTCCGTCGCCGGCCACCACCGAGAATAGGGGGCCGCGGCATCCTGGCCCAGACCAATGCTCCGGCGCGATGGCAAGGGCCGAAAAGAACTGGACGGGTGCCGCCCGCGCCGGTAGCTTGCGCTGGACCGTGACACCGCCCGAGGAGGTGAGACCCATGAACCGTGTATCGACGTGGGTGCTCCCCCTTCCCGTCATGGCCGGCGACTGACCCAGGTGTCGCCGGGAGCGCCTCGACCACCAGGCACTCCCGAAAGGCAACACCCATGGACTCCGGACTGTTCACCCCCGAGCCGTCGTCGAAGGACCCGGCCGGGTACGACTTCGACGTGATCATCGCCGGTTGCGGACCGACCGGCGCGACGCTGGCCGCCGAACTGCGGCTGCACGGGGTGCGGGTACTCGTCCTGGAGCGGGACAGCGAGCCCGCTTCGTTCGTCCGCATCGTCGCCCTGCACATGCGCAGCCTCGAACTGATGGCCATGCGCGGGCTCCTGGACCGTCTGCTCAGGCACGGCAGAAGGCGCCCGGCCGGCGGACTCTTCGCCGCCATCCCCGCACCCGCTCCCGCGGACCTGGACTCCCCGTACGCCTGTCTGCTGGGCATCCCGCAGCCGGTCGTCGTCCGGCTCCTCGAGGAACACGCGGTCGCCCTGGGGGCCCGGGTCCGGCACGGGGCGGCCGTCGCCGGTTTCGAGCAGGACGACGAGGGCGTCACCGTGGAGCCGGCCCAGGGTGAACGGCTGCGTGCGCGCTACCTCGTCGGCTGTGACGGCGGGCGCAGTACGGTGCGCAAGCTGCTCGGGGTCGGCTTCCCGGGCGAGCCCTCGCGGAACGAGACGCTGATGGGCGAGATGGAAGTGGGCGTGCCTCGGGAGGAGGTCGCCGCCGGGGTGGCCCGGGTCCGCGAGAGCCGCACGCGGTTCTGGCTGCGCCCCTTCGGCTCGGGCGTCTACAGCGTCGTGGTCCCCGCCGCGGGAGTCGGCGATCGCGCGGAACCGCCCACCCTCGACGACTTCCGGCAGCGGCTGCGGGCCGTCGCCGGTACCGACTTCGGCGTGCACTCCCCGCGCTGGCTGTCGCGTTTCGGGGATGCCACCCGGCTGGCCGAGCGCTACCGGGTCGGCCGGGTGCTGCTGGCCGGGGACGCGGCACACATCCATCCGCCCACCGGCGGACAGGGGCTCAACCTCGGCGTCCAGGACGCGTTCAACCTCGGCTGGAAACTGGCCGCGCAGATCGGCGGCCGGGCACCGGACACTCTGCTGGACACCTACCAGACCGAGCGTCGGCCGGTCGCCGAGGACGTGCTGGACAACACCCGCGCCCAGCTGGAACTGCACTCCGCCGAACCGGGTCCGCGGGCCGTGCGCAGGCTGCTCACCGAGCTGATGGACATCGACGAGGTGAACCGCCGTCTCACCGAGAAGATCACCGCGACCGGCATCCGCTACGACTTCGGCGAGGGCCCCGACCTGCTCGGCCGCCGCATGCCGGACGTCGACGTGGCCCAGGGCCGCCTCTACGGCCTGCTGCGGCGCGGACGCGGCCTGCTGCTGGACCGCACCGGACGCCTGACCCCCGGCGGCTGGTCGGACCGCGTGGACCACCTCGCGGACCCCACCGCGGCGCTGGACGCGCCGTGCGTGCTGCTGCGCCCGGACGGTCACGTCGCCTGGATCGGCGCGGACCAGCGGGACCTCGACGGACACCTGTCCCGCTGGTTCGGCGAGCCCGCCGGCTGACGCGCCCCGGGCGGCCGACGGGGGCCGCCGCTCAGCGGGAGGGCTGGACCCGGTCGAAGACCGCGAGGGCCTCGGCGGGGTCCGGACTCACCAGGCGCTGAAGACCGTCCGCCGTGATCCGGGCCCACCGCTCGGCCCGCGTCCACATCCGTTCCTCGAAGGCGCGGACCGCCCCGTCCAGGTCCCCGTCACCGGCGGCGACGACGGCCTCGGCCAGCTCGGCGCCCTCCAGCAGGGCGAGGTTCGCGCCCGCCCCCAGGGGAGGCATCAGATGGGCGGCGTCGCCCACGAGCGTCACCCCGGGGACGTGGGTCCAGGTGTGGGCCACGGGCAGGACGTGCAGCGGGCGGTGGACGAAGGCGGTGCCGTGGCGCAGAAGGTCGAGGAGAGGGACGGTCCAGCCGTCGAACAGCGTCAGCAGACTCGACCGCACGGCCTCGGCGTCTGCCGCATCGAGATGCGTGAGCCAGTCCCGCGGCGCGCGGAACTGGGCGTACACCTTGACGTGGCCGCCGCTGTTGCGCTGGGCGACGAGCGCCCGGTTCACGCCGTACACGGCCACGGAACCGTCGCCGACCAGCCGGGCGAGGCCGGGGTGGCGGGTGTCGATGTCGTCCAGGGAGGTCTCGATGGCGGTGACCCCGGTGTAGTGCGGCGTCACCGCGGAGACCGCCGGGCGGGTGCGGGACCAGGCGCCGTCCGCGCCGACCACGAGGTCGAACGTCTCCTGCCGTCCGTCCTCGAAGTGGACCCGCGCGCCGCCCCCGGCCCCCGGCACCACCTTCGCCACGCCCTGCCCCCACCGAACGTCCAGGGGGCCGAGCAGCAGGTCACGAAGCTGCCCGCGGTCGATCTCGGGATTGGCCCGGTCGTCCGGACCCGGTCGCCAGTCGCGCAGCACCGTCCCGTCGGTGTCCAGGATGCGCATGGCCTGCCCCTCGGGACGGGACACGGCCTGGAAGTCCGCGAGCAGCCCCGCCTTGTCCATGGCCAGCTGGCCCAGCCCCTCGTGCAGGTCCAGCATGCCGCCCGTGGGCCGGGCGTCGGGGCCGGGGTCGCGTTCGAGGACGGCGACGAGGTGGCCGTGGCGGTGCAGGACGCGGGCGAAGGCGAGTCCGGCGGGACCGGCGCCGACCACGGCGATACGTTGTCTCATGTCGATACACTGTATTGTCGCTCTACGGTGTCTCGCAACAGTACGGTGGGGGCATGACTGTCTGGGACCGGCCGGAGCCGCCGCATCGCCCCGTTCCGCTCGACCGGGAGCGGATTGTCGCCGCGGCGGTCGCGCTCGCCGACGAGGGCGGACTGGCGGCGGTGTCCGTGCGCAAGGTGGCCGCCCGGCTGGACGCCGGCCCGATGCGGCTGTACGGCTTCATCTCCACCAAGGACGAGCTGTTCGACCTCATGATGGACGCCGTGTACGCCGAGATCCTGCCCGGGGAGCCGCCCGGCGACTGGCGGGAGGCGCTGCACGGACTGGCCCACCGCACCAGGCGGGCCGCGCTGCGGCACCCCTGGCTGGCCGATCTCCTCGGCGGCCGGCCGGCCCTCGGCCCGAACGCCCTCGCCGTGAGCGAGGCCACGCTGGCCGCCCTCGACGGCCTCGCGGACATCGACACGGCCATGCGCGCCGTGGAGACGGTCAGCGCCTACTTCACCGGCGCGATCAGGCGCGAGCTCGCTGACCTGCGGGCCGAGCACGCCACGGGCCTGTCCAGGTCCGAGTGGCAGCGCACCCGCGGCCCGTACCTGACCGGGATGCTGGACACGGGCCGATTCCCGGCGCTGGCCAAGGCCGTGTACGACGGTGCGCACGTGGACGCGGAGGAGACCTTCGCGACCGGCCTGGACTGGGTGCTCGACGCCGTGGCCGCCAGACTCACGGGCATCGACGGGCGTGGAGCGCCGGGGCGTTGACGTCGGTCACCTCCGGCCGGGGCGAGCGGGGACGGGCACCAGCCGGTAGGCGTCATCGTGTGCGACGACCCGGCCGGCGGTGGGCGGCGCGAAGTGGGTGCCCAGGACGAGGGTGTCCGTGCCGGCCAGCGACCCGAGCAGCTCGCGGCGGGAGGCCTCGGCCCGTTCAGGGGCGATGTCGACGCAGGCTCCGACGCCGGGGTGGGCGAGCTGAACGGGGTGGTGGAGGCAGTCGCCGGTGATCAGCGCCGTCCGGCCGCGGCTGGTCAGCTCGACGGCGACATGGCCGGGCGTGTGCCCGGGGGTGGGGACCAGGCGCACTCCCGGGGCGGCCTCCAGCCCTTCGGCGGGGACGTCGACGAGGTCGAGCTGCCCCGCCTCCTCCACCGGGAACACGGAGTCGCGGAACATCTGCCTGCGCGCCTCCTCCATGCCGTACCCGGCCCAGAACTCACGCTCGACGCGGGCGGTCAGGTAGCGGGCGTTGGGGAAGGTGGGGACCCATGTCCCGTTCTCCTGCCGGGTGTTCCAGCCGACGTGGTCGGCGTGCAGGTGGGTGAGGAGCACCAGGTCGACGGAGTCCGGGGGGAAGCCGGCGTCGGCAAGGCGCTGGAGGTAGTCGGTGCGCAGGTCGTGCCAGGCGGGGTTGGCCCGCTGCTTGCCGTTGCCGATGCCGGTGTCCACCAGGATGCGCGACCCGCCGACGGTGAACGCGAAGCTGTGGCTGTCGAGGTGCAGGGTGCCGTCGTCGGCGGCGAAGTGGGGCCGCAGCCAGGGCTGCCCGGCGACGAGGTCCGGGGTGGCGCCGGGCAGCAGCCATGATCCGGTGGCGGCGGGCAGGGCGACCTCGTCGATGCGGTGGACGGTGACGTCTCCCACCGTCCAGGAGGGGGCGGCGGTCCGGTCGGGGGCGGGGGCGGTGCTCATGGTCGGTCGCTTCCTTCGGGTGGGTGTCGGTGGGCGCGGGGCGAGACCCTTCGCACTAAAAGCTATGCGTTTGCGTTTAGACCACGGTAGGACCTAGAGTCCACCTAAC
>NZ_JAIOJZ010000110.1 GCF_020404845.1 Streptomyces hyderabadensis
GCTTTCCCGCCGCTGCCGCTGCGGGCAGTCGTGCCGCTGGGGCGGCACGGGTGGGCGCAGCGGCACCCCGCAACGCCGGGCCGCGCTCCCCACCCCCGGCCGCCTACATGCGGGACACGTTTCGCTCGTACACCAGCCGCAGACCCATCAGCGTCAGCCACGGCTCGTGCTCGTCGATGACCGACGCCTCGCCCAGCACCATCGGCGCCAGTCCGCCCGTCGCGATGACCGTCACGTCGTCCGGGTCGTCGGCCAGCTCCCGCGCCATACGGTTGACGACGCCGTCGACCTGGCCGGCGAAGCCGTACACGATGCCGGACTGCATCGCCTCCACCGTGTTCTTGCCGATCACGCTGCGGGGACGGGCCACCTCGATCTTGCGCAGCTGGGCGCCCTTGACGCCGAGCGCCTCGACCGAGATCTCGATGCCGGGGGCGATGACGCCGCCGACGTACTCCCCGCGCGCGCTCACCGCGTCGAACGTCGTCGCCGTGCCGAAGTCCACGACGATCGCCGGGCCGCCGTACAGCTCCACGGCCGCGACCGCGTTGATGATGCGGTCGGCGCCGACCTCCTTGGGGTGGTCGGTGAGGATCGGGACGCCGGTCTTGACGCCCGGTTCGACCAGGACCGCGGGGACGTCGCCGTAGTAGCGGCGGGTGACCTCGCGCAGTTCGTGCAGGACGGAGGGGACCGTCGCGCAGATGGCGATGCCGTCGATGCCGTCGCCCAGTTCGTCGCCGAGCAGCGGGTGCATGCCCATCAGGCCCTGCAGGAGGACCGCCAGCTCGTCGGCCGTGCGGCGCGAGTCCGTGGAGATGCGCCAGTGCTCGACGATGTCCTCGCCGTCGAAGAGGCCGAGGACGGTGTGCGTGTTGCCTACGTCGATCGTCAGCAGCATCGCGTTACTCCGCCGCTCGCAGGTCCAGGCCGATGTCCAGGATCGGGGAGCTGTGGGTGAGGGCGCCCACGGCCAGGTAGTCGACGCCCGTGGCCGCGTACGCCTTGGCGTTGGTGAGGGTGAGGCGGCCCGACGCCTCCAGTGCGGCGCGGCCGGCGACCAGGGCGACCGCCTCCTCGCACTCGTCCGGGGTGAAGTTGTCCAGGAGGATCAGGTCCGCGCCCGCGTCCACGACCTCGCGGAGCTGGTGCAGGGTGTCGACCTCGACCTCGATGGGCACGTCCGGGAAGCGTTCGCGCACGGCGTGGAAGGCCTCGGCCACGCCGCCCGCGGCGACCACGTGGTTGTCCTTGACCAGGGCCGCGTCCGAGAGGGACATGCGGTGGTTGACACCGCCGCCGCAACGCACCGCGAACTTCTCCAGGCTGCGCAGCCCGGGAGTGGTCTTGCGGGTGTCGCGGACCTCGGCCTTCGTGCCGTCCAGGGCGTCCGCCCACGCGCGCGTGGCCGTCGCGATGCCCGACATGCGGCACAGGAGGTTCAGGGCGCTGCGTTCGGCGGTCAGGATGTCGCGGGTGCGGGTGGTGACGGAGAGGAGCTTCTGGTCCGCCTCCACGCGGTCGCCGTCCTCCACGTGGCGCTCCACCTCGAACTCGTCCGTGCAGACGATCGACAGCACCGCCTCGGCGACCCGGAGGCCCGCGACCACGCCGGCTTCGCGGGCCGTGAAGTCGGCCGTGGCCACGGCCTCCTCGGGGATGGTCGCGACCGTCGTCACGTCCACGCCGTCCGCCAGGTCCTCCTGGATGGCGATGTTCGCGATGTCCTCGACCTCGACGGGGTCGAGGCCGGAGTCCAGCAGCAGGGCGGCGAGCGACGGGTCGAGGCCGCACTCCAGGTAGCTGTCCTCTTCGGTGTCCGCGCCGCAGGCGCAGCCGTCGCCGCAGCCTCCGGTGGAGGCGAGGGGGAGTTCGTTGGGGTCGGAGGGGTTCACTGCTGTCACTGCTCCTGGGGACGGTGCGTCGGCTGGGCGCCGTGGACGGTCGGGGGGAATTCTGGCGTGTCCGTGGTGTGCACGGCGAGGGAGCGGTCCGGGTTCAGCCGTACGACGACGTGCCGGCGCCACGCCGTGTCGTCGCGGTCCGGGTGGTCCTCGCGCCAGTGGCAGCCTCGGGTCTCCGCGCGCCGGGCCGCCGCGGCCACCAGGACCCGGGCCACGCACAGGAGGTTGGTGGCCTCCCAGGTGTCGACGCCCGGCTCCGACGTCTTGCCGTTCTCGTGCAGGGCCTCGCGGGCCTCGGCGTGGAGGCGGTGCAGGCGGTCGGCCGCGCGCGTGAGGGAGTCCGCGGAGCGCAGGACGCCGGCGCCCTCGGTCATGATCCGCTGGATGGTGAGGCGGGCCTCGGGCGGGAGGAGGGGGTGCTCCGGGTTCGCCGGGTGGGGGACGGGGGCCGGTACGCGTGCGGGGAGGGCGCCGGCCGTGTGGCCCGCGGCGATGTCGGCGGCGATGCGCTCGGCGTAGACCAGGCCCTCCAGGAGGGAGTTGGAGGCCAGCCGGTTGGCGCCGTGCACGCCGGTGCAGGCGACCTCGCCGCAGGCGTACAGGCCGGGCACCGTCGTACGGCCGTGGGCGTCGGTGCGGACGCCGCCCGAGGCGTAGTGGGCGGCCGGGGCGACGGGGACCGGCTCGGTGACCGGGTCGATGCCGTGGGCGCGGCAGGCGGCCAGGATCGTCGGGAAGCGGCGCTCCCACATCGCCCTGCCGAAGTGGCGGGCGTCCAGGTACATGTGGTCGGCGTCCCGCTCCTGCATGCGGCGCGTGATGCCCTTGGCGACGATGTCGCGCGGGGCCAGTTCGGCCAGTTCGTGCCGGCCCAGCATGAAGCGCACGCCGTCCGCGTCCACCAGGTGGGCGCCCTCGCCGCGTACCGCCTCGGAGACCAGGGGCTGCTGGCCCTCGGCGTCCGGGCCGAGGAAGAGGACCGTGGGGTGGAACTGGACGAATTCGAGGTCGCTCACCTCGGCCCCCGCGCGGAGGGCGAGGGCCACACCGTCGCCCGTGGAGACGGACGGGTTCGTCGTCGCGGAGAAGACCTGGCCCATGCCTCCGGTCGCCAGGACCACGGCGGGGGCGTGCACCGCCCCGACGCCGTCGTGCTGGCCCTCGCCCATGACGTGCAGGGTGACACCCGCGGTACGGCCGTCGGCGTCCGTGAGGAGGTCGAGGACGAGGGCGTTCTCGACGGTGCGGATGCCGCGCGCGCGTACCGCCTCGACCAGGGCGCGGGAGATCTCGGCGCCGGTGGCGTCGCCGCCCGCGTGGGCGATGCGGCGGCGGTGGTGGCCGCCCTCGCGGGTGAGGGCCAGGCCGCCCTCGGCGGACTCGTCGAAGTGCGCGCCGGTCGCGATGAGCCGGCGTACGGCGTCGGGGCCCTCGGTGACCAGGATCCGGACCGCTTCCTCGTCGCACAGTCCCGCGCCCGCGACCAGGGTGTCGTCCAGGTGCTGCTCGGGGGTGTCACCCTCGCCGAGGGCCGCGGCGACGCCGCCCTGCGCCCAGCGGGTGGAGCCGTCGTCCAGGCGGGCCTTGGTGACGACGACGGTCCGCAGCCCGGCGGCCTCGCAGCGCAGGGCCGCGGTGAGGCCCGCGACGCCCGAGCCGACGACCACCACGTCGGCGGCGACGGCCCAGCCGGGCGCGGGGGCGTGCAGTCGTATGCCTGTGCTGGTCACGAGGCGGCTCCGAACGGTCCGAAGGTGAGGTGGACGTTGTCGATCAGGCGGGTCGCGCCGACCCGGGCGGCGACGGCGAGGACGGCCTCGCCGGTGTGGTCGTCGCCGATCTCGGTGAAGTCGAACGGGTCGACCAGGGCGAGGTAGTCCAGCTCCAGCGGCGGGGTGGCGCGGGCGGCGTCGTCCAGCACCAGGCGGGCGGCGTCCCGGACGGCCGCCGCGCTCCCGGGGGCGGAGGTGGCCACGGCGTGGGCGTCGGCCGCCGCGCGGGACTCGCCCAGGGCGCCCAGCGCCTCCGCGCGTGCCTGCGTGGCCGGCACTTCGCGGGCCCGTGCGCAGAGCGCCTCCTGCGCGGCGTGCCGGTCCTGGCCGGCGAAGAGCGCCTGGGAGAGCGCGAGGGCCGTGCGGCGTTCCGCCGTGGAGAGGTAGCGGTTGCGGCTGGACAGGGCCAGGCCGTCCTCCTCGCGCACGGTGGGGACGCCCACGATCTCCACGCCGAAGTTCAGGTCGCGGACCATGCGGCGGATCAGCGCGAGCTGCTGGGCGTCCTTCTGGCCGTAGAGGGCGAGGTCGGGGCGGGTGAGGTGGAGCAGCTTGGCGACGACGGTGAGCATCCCGTCGAAGTGGCCGGGGCGGGAGGCGCCCTCCAGGCGTTCGCCCATGGGCCCGGCGGTGATGCGTACCTGGGGTTCGCCGCCCGGGTAGACCTCGTCGACGGCGGGGGCGAAGACGGCGTCGGCGCCCGCCCGCCCGGCGATCTCCAGGTCGGCGTCCAGGGTGCGGGGGTAGCGCTCGAGGTCCTCGCCCGCGCCGAACTGGAGCGGGTTCACGAAGACCGTGACGACGACCTCGCCGTCGGGGCCCGCGAGGTCGCGCGCCGTGCGGATCAGGGTGGCGTGGCCCTCGTGCAGGGCGCCCATGGTCATCACGACGGCCCGGCGGCCGTGGCGCACGCGCGCGTGCAGCTCGTCGGCGGTGCGCAGGAGGACGGGCGGGGTGGTGGTCATCGGGCGCCTCCGTCGGTGCCAGCGGTTCCGTCGGGGCCTTCGGTGTCGGGGGTTGCGTCCGGGGTCTGAGCGCCGGGGGTTCCGTCCGGGGCGCCAGTGTCGGGGGTTCCGTTCGGGGCCTGAGCGCCGGAGGTTCCGTCCGGGGCCTGAGCGCCGGGAGTTCCCTTCGGGGCGCCGGTGTCGGGGGTTCCGTTCGGGGCCTGAGCGCCGGAGGTTCCGTCCGGGGCCTGCACGCCGGGAGTTCCCTTCGGAGCGCCGGTGTCGGGGGTTTCGTCCGGGGCCTCGGTGCCGGGGCTCTCGTGGGGGCCAGGGTTTCCGTTCGGGTCCGGGCCGCCGGGGGGCTCCGGGGCGCCGGTGGCCTCCGGGCCGCCGGTCGTTTCCGGGACGCCGGGGATGCCCGCGGCCCCCGCGGCACCAGTGGCTGCCGCGGATCCGTCGGCTCCGTCCGCGAGGACGCCGAGCAGGTCCTCGGCGAGTTCGGGCTTCAGCAGCCCGTGGTCCAGGGCGCGGTCGGCGGTCGCGCGGGCCATCGCCAGGTAGCCGGCGACGGCCTGCGGGGCGTGTTCGCGCAGCTCCGTGATGTGCGCGGCGACCGTGCCCGCGTCCCCGCGCGCGACGGGGCCGGTGAGGGCCGCGTCGCCGGAGCGCAGGGCGTTGTCGAGGGAGGCGCCGAGCAGCGGGCCGAGCATCCGGTCGGGGGCCGTCACGCCGGCCGTGCGCAGCAGCTCCAGGGACTGGGCGACCAGGGTGATCAGGTGGTTGGAGCCCAGGGCCAGCGCCGCGTGGTACAGCGGGCGCCGGTCCTCGGCGATCCACTCCGGCTCGCCGCCCATCTCGATGACCAGGGCCTCGGCGGCCAGCCGCAGCTCCTCGGGCGCGGTGACGCCGAAGGAGCACCCGGCCAGGCGCTGGACGTCCACCGGGGTGCCGGTGAAGGTCATCGCCGGGTGCAGGGCCAGCGGCAGGGCGCCGACGCGCAGCGCGGGGTCCAGGACCCGCGCCCCGTACCGCCCCGAGGTGTGCACCAGGAGCTGGCCCGGACGCACCGCCCCGGTCTCGGCGAGCCCGCTCACCAGGCCGGGCAGGGCGTCGTCGGGGACGGTCAGCAGGACCAGTTCGGCACGCTGGAGGACCTCCGCGGGCGTCATGATCGGCACGTCGGGCAGGAGGGCGGCGGCACGCCTTCGGGAGGCGTCGGAGACCCCGGAGACGGCCACCGGGCGGTGCCCGGCGAGCTGGAGGGACGCGGCCAGCGCGGGGCCCACCCGTCCGGCGCCGACAACGCCTACGGTGAGCCGCGCGGGGCGGTCCTTGGGGTCTGGCTGTGGGGTTGTGTTCACGCGACGACGGCCTTCCGTTCCAGTCCGCTCGGGGTACCGGACGATTTCTCGTCATGTTAACGCGATCGGTCCGGGCGACGTCCGGTTGTCCACAGGCTGTGGGTTTCCGTGCGACGCCGGGGCACACGCACCGCGCGCATGTCGGAACGTGTGCGGAAACCGGGTGCCCGCCGACCGTTCCGCGCGACATGATCGCTGCATGAGCGACACGGCAGCGCAGGAAGAACAGCGGGAAGCACATCAAGGAGAACGACCGGAACAGGGCGGGCGGGCGGAGCCGGAGGAGGAGCGGCACCGGCGGCAGCGGGAACGGCGCGTGGCCGCCCTGCGCGGCGCGCGCCGCGCACTCGACCGCCCGGGCTTCGTCACGACCCTGCGGGAGCGCATCGCCCTGCTGGACGGGGCGGGCGAGCTGTACGACCTCGACGAGCCGTCCGACCTCTACGGCAACGGCGTGGTGGCGGCCCTGGAGGAGCGGACCGCCGCCCTGCTCGGCACCGAGGCCGCCGCCTTCTTCCCGACCGGCACCATGGCCCAACAGGTGGCCCTGCGCTGCTGGGCGGGCCGCACCGGCAACCCGGTCGTCGCGCTGCACGGGCTCGGCCACCCCGAGGTGCACGAGCGCGACGCCTTCAGCCGGGTCAGCGGACTGCGCCCGGTACGGCTGACCGACGAGCCCCGCCAGCCGACCGCCGACGAGGTGCGCTGCTTCGAGGAGCCCTTCGGGGCGCTGATGCTGGAACTGCCGCTCAGGGAGGCCGGCTATCTGCTGCCCACCTGGGAGGAGCTGACCGAGGTCGTCGAGGCCGCCCGGGAGCGCGACGCGGTGGTGCACTTCGACGGCGCCCGGCTGTGGGAGTGCACCGTCCACTTCGGCCGCCCGCTGGCCGAGATCGCGGGCCTGGCGGACAGCGTGTACGTCTCGTTCTACAAGTCGCTCAGGGGCTACGGCGGCGCCGCCCTGGCCGGCCCCCGGACGCTGATCGAGGAGGCGAAGGCCTGGCGGCACCGGTACGGCGGCCAGGTGTTCCAGCAGTTCCCCACGGTGCTGTCCGCCCTGGCCGGCCTGGAGCGCGAGCTGCCCAGGCTGCCCGCGTACGTGACCCACGCGCGCGTGGTGGCCGCCGCGCTGCGCGAGGGGCTCGCAGCGGCCGGGCTGCCGTGGGCGCGGGTGCACCCCGAGGTGCCGCACACCCACGAGTTCCAGGTCTGGCTGCCCGGCGAGCCCGACGCCGTGGGCGAGGCGGCGCTGCGGCAGGCCGAGGAGACCGGGACGATGCTGTTCTCCCGGCCCTGGGACGCGGCCGGGCCGGGGATCGTCCGCACCGAGGTCTCCGTGGGCGAGCCGGGCCTGGAGTGGACGGCCGACGACGTGCGGGCGGCGGTCGCCGACTTCGCGGCCCGGCTGACGGCGTGACCGCCCGGCCGGTCAGCCCAGGGCGCGCGGCCACAGGGACCACCACCGGCGCAGGGCCCGCCGTATCCGGCCCCGCGCGGGCCGGCCGGCGAGCACGGCCTGGAACTGCCGGCGGTCGTGCCACTCCCGCACGACCTGCCAGTCGTGGGCGCCGGGCGCGGGCGGCGCGGGCTCGCCCAGCTGCCGGGCGCGGTAGGTGTCGAGGAGGTACTGCTGCGTGATGCTCATGGCGCACCGCCTTCTCAAGGAGACGTGCAGGACACGTCGGAGGGACGTACGGGCTCCGCGGCTGCCCCGGTGACCCCAGAGTGCTCCGGTCCCCCGCTCGCGGTCGCGCCGATTGACGGCGGCGGTCAATCGGCGGCGGCGTTGTCGGTGGCGGCGTTGTCGGTGGCGGCGTGCACCATGGGGACATGAGCGTGCGCATCGACATCACGGGGCTGCGGCCGGAGCGGGTCGCCGTCGTGCCCTCGCCGCTGGCCGAGCTGGGCATGGCGCTGCACGCGCTGTCCGAGCCGGCGCACCACCCGGGGCTGCAGGGCTGGGTGACGGGTGTGACCGCCGGGCTCGACTCGCATCTGGCCGACCGGATGTGCGAGGCCGACTTCCTGTGGCGGACGACCTTCTCGGACCTGTTCATGCCGTTCGCCGGGGTGCCGGGCCGCAGCACCCTGCCCGGCGCCACCCTCGCCGACGACCTGGACCTGCTCGACAAGCTGTCCGACGAGCAGTTCGTCGACGCGGCCCTGGAGTTCACCTGCGCGCTGCCGTACAGCACCGCGGGCGCCTCGGCGCTCGACGACCCCGAGGCGCGCCGGCGGGCGCTGGACCTGGCCGCCGCGCGGGGACCGCAGCAGCTGCGCTTCAGCGAGCGGCTGCTGGCCGATCCGCCGCGGATCCGCGATTGGCTGCGGCAGTTCGCCCGGGACTGCGACGAGGCGTTCTTCGCGGAGGCGTGGTCCCGGCTGCGCCACCAGCTGGCGGCGGACGCCCGCCGCAAGACGGACCTGCTGCGCCACAAGGGTCTCGCCGGGGCACTGGCCGCCGTGTCCCCGGCGGTGACGCT
>NZ_JAIOJZ010000111.1 GCF_020404845.1 Streptomyces hyderabadensis
CGGCGGGCCAGGGACCGCCGTTGAGCGTCTCGTAGAGGCGTCCCAGTCTCAGTACGGTCTGCTCCCCGTGGGGGCGGCCCATGAACTGCAGGCCCACCGGCAGCCCGTCCCCGGGTGAGCCGCAGGGCACGGACAGGGCGGGGAGGCCGGCCAGGCTCGCGGGGTGGGCGAAGCGGGTGCTCGCGACCGGGACGACGTCCATGCCCCCGTCGGGCTGCGGCAGGAAGAACTCACCGTGTGCGACGGGGGTGATGGCCACGGTGGGCAGGACGAAGGCGTCGATGCCCTCGAACGCCTCCCGCCACCGCCTGTGCACGAGTCGGCGGGTCCGCAGCGCGTCGATGTAGTCGCGGGCGGGTACCAGGGCGCCCTCTTCCAGCCGGTCGCGCGTGGTCGGGTGCAGTTCGGCGTCCTCCAGAAGCGCGCGGCGGTGGTGAGCGCTCGCCTCCGCCGCCATGATCAGCGAGACGGCCGGGGACACCAGGTCGACCAGCGGCAGGCTCACCCGCTCGATCCGCGCACCGTGGGCGGCCAGCAGATCCACCGCGGCGGCGACGCGTTCGGAGACCTCCGGCGCGCAGCGCGTGAAGAGCGCGTCGTCCGGTACGGCGAGCGTCAGCCCGGTGGCGGATTCGGGGTGCGCGGTGCCGGGGGCGTCCGTGCCGGTGAGGGCGGCGAAGGCGAGGGCGGCGTCCTCGACGGTGCGGGCCAGCACGCCGGGCGTGTCCAGGGACCAGGACAGCGGCGCCACGCCGTCGGCGGGCAGCACCCCGTGGGTCGGCTTGAGCCCGACCACCCCGCACATGGCCGCCGGGATGCGCACCGAGCCGCCCGTGTCCGTGCCGAGCGCAAGGGGGCCGAAGCCCGCCGCGACCGCCGCCGCGGCGCCGCCGCTGGACCCGCCGGCGGAGCGCTCGGGGCAGCGCGGGTTGCGGGTCCCGGGGGTGACGGTGCCGAAGGCGAACTCGTCCATCTGCGTCTTGCCCAGGACCAGGGCGCCGGCCGCCCGCAGCCGTGCGACCGCGGCCGCGTCCGCGGCGGCCGGTGTCCCGCCGGCCCGGCGCAGTGCGGCGGAACCGGCCCAGGTCGGGGTGCCTGCCACGTCGAAGAGGTCCTTGACCGAGACGGGCACCCCGTCCAGCGGCCCGCTCGGTCCGTACTGGGCGATGCGCTGCTCGGCCTGTTCGGCCTCGGCGAGGACCGATTCCTCCAGGACGACGGTGTACGCGCCCACGGCCGGATCGGCCCGCCGTATGCGGGCGAGGAGCTGGCGGACCAGGTCGACCGGGCTCAGACGGCCGTCGGCGATCCGCGCCGCCGTCTCCACCGCGGTCAGCTCGTGCCCGGACAGGCGTTCCTCGGTGAGGGTCTCGGCTTCTGCCATCGGTCTCACTCCCATTCGAGACGGAAGGCGGGGTGCGGTGCCTGGCCGTCCAGCTCGAGGGCCTCCAGCGCCCGGCCGCAGCCGAGGAGCCGGCCGCGCCGTGCGTCGAGTGCCGCCCACCGGTCCCGGGCCACCGTGAGCCGCGCCGCCCCGATGAGGACACCGACCGCGTACGGCTCCGTTTCGGCCGCCGCGCCAGGTGGCCCCGTCCGTGTGCCCTGCGTTTCGTTCGACATTTTGCATTCCTGCCGTTGCGGCCGGATCCGGCCGAGTCGAGTCGATTCCGTCCGGCAAACTAGCAAGCGCACGGCTGATGCAGAAGCGCACTGAACACCGCGCCCAGACAACACCTCGAAAATTCCGGTCGGCCGCTTTCCGTCAGGGGCGCTTAGGGGGACGATAGGGGGGTCCGGAAACCGTACGCTGTCGAAAGTGAAGACACCTGCAGCGACCATGGACCCGACGGCGCCGAACCGGGTGGCGAGCGTCGGCCACCGGCAAACCGGGCCGCGCTGGGACCGGCGTACGGCGGATCTTCTGGCCGGCTCGGCCCAGCTCACCGACGAGGGAACCCAGTTGGCCACGGCGGATTTCGCCGGCTGGCTGGCCCATCGCGGGCGCGAGCACGCCTCCTCCGTGCGGCGGATCGATTTCACCGACCTGAAGGGCTGGCACTTTCTCGGTCAGACCGGGAATCTGGTGCACCAGTCAGGCAGATTCTTCACCGTGGAAGGCCTCCGGGTCCGCACCTCCGCCGGACTCTTTCCCGAATGGCATCAGCCGATCATCCGGCAGCCCGAGGTCGGCATTCTCGGAATTCTGGCCAAGGAATTCGACGGTGTGCTGCATTTCCTGATGCAGGCGAAGATGGAGCCGGGAAACCCGAACCTTCTTCAGCTGTCCCCGACCGTGCAGGCGACCCGCAGCAACTACACGCGCGCGCACCGCGGTTCGCCGGTGCGGTACGTGGAGTACTTCACCGGGCCCCGCCGGGGGCGGGTGCTCGCCGACGTACTGCAGTCCGAGCACGGGTCCTGGTTCTACCGCAAGCACAACCGCAACGTGATCGTCGAGACCCGGGACGAGGTGCCACCGCACCCGGACTTCTGCTGGCTCACCCTGGGCCAGCTGCATGAGCTGCTCCAGCGGGACAACGTGGTGAACATGGACTCGCGCACCGTGCTGTCCAGTCTGCCCGCCGCGGCCGACGGGCCGGACCGCCGGCCGGCGCGGGCGCTGTCCCCGGACACCGAGGTGCTGAGCTGGCTCACCGAGCAGCGCTCGACCCACGACTGGACGATCGCGCCGGTCCCTCTCGCGGGGCTGCCCGACTGGCACCGTACCGAGCGCGAGATCACCCGCGGGGACGGACGCTTCTTCGATGTCGTCGCGGTGGCCGTGGACGCCGCCAGCCGTGAGGTGCCCAGCTGGACCCAGCCCCTGATCGAGCCGCACGGCGAGGGCGTAACCGCCTTCCTCGTCCATGACTTCGACGGCGTGCCGCACGTCCTGGCGCACGCCCGCATGGAGGGGGGCCTGCCGTTGGTGGTGGAGGTGGCGCCCACCGTCCAGTGCGTACCGGAGAACCATCCGGCGGACAAGCGGCCCCGCTATCTCGACCAGGTGCTGGCCGCCCGTCCCGCCCAGGTCCGCTACAGCGCCAGACACTCCGAGGAGGGCGGCCGCTTCCGCAACGCGGTCAGCCGCTACCTGCTCGTCGACGCCGACGAGGCGCTGGCCGCCGAGCCCCTTGCGCCGGAGTACGCCTGGCTGAGCGTGCGGCAGCTGGAGCGGCTCACGGGCGCCGGACTCAGCGTCAACGTGCAGGCGCGAACCCTGCTGACGTGCCTGCGCTCGATGGCGAAGCCCGTGCCGGCAGCCGACGACAAGGGCTGGTGAGCGCGGTGGAGATCGTGGGGCAGGGGTTCCTCGCCGACCATCTGTCCGCCCTGTCGCACACGCACGACGACGTGACCGTGCTGGCCGCAGGGGTGTCGAGCGCGAGCGTCGACTCGGCCGATGCCTTCCGGCGGGAGGCGGACCTGGTCCGCGCGACCACCCGCCGCTGTCGTGCGGAGGGCCGGACCGCCGTGTTCTTCTCGACCGCGTCGCACGCCCTGTACGGCGGGTGCGACGGCCCTGCCGACGAGGATCATCCGAGGCCGGTCAGTCCGTACGGATGGCACAAACTCGGCCTGGAGCGGGAAGTCGCCGACTCCGGCGCCTCCTGCCTGATCCTGCGCCTCAGTCATGTCGTGGGCCCCCGTCAACGCCCGCATCAACTGCTGCCCGCTCTGGTCGGCCAGGTCGCGTCGGGAAACGTCCGGGTCTTCACCGGGGCCCGCCGCGACCTGGTCGATGTCACCGACGTCGTCGCCTGCCTCGACGCGCTGCTGACCGAGGGCGTGCGCGACGACGTGTTCAACGTGGCCGCGGGCACCCCCTACGCCGTCGAACACATCGTGCGCGGCATCGAGCGGCAGCTGGGCCGACGGGCACGATGGGACCTGGTGGACAGGCCGGCGGTCCGGGGCGGACGGGGCGCCGTATCACTCGACCGGCTGCGCCGCCGCGTAGGGGAACGCGCGCCCGCCGGGGGCCCCGCCTACCTGGAGCGGCTGCTGGAGCAGTACACCACCGCCTACTGCCCGGCCTGACCCGGCCGATCCGCAACCGACACCGAACCCGAGGAACGGACGCACGATGCACACACAGTTGGGACGTACCGGTCTGCGCGTGAGCAGGCTGGCCCTCGGCACGGTCAACTTCGGCGGCCGGGTCGAGGAACCGGAGGCGCACCGTCTCCTGGACCATGCCGTGGACCGGGGCATCAATCTGGTGGACACCGCGAACACCTACGGCTGGCGCGTCCACAAGGGCCATACCGAGGAAGTGATCGGACGGTGGTTGGGCACCGGCTCCTCCCGTCGCGACCAGATCGTGCTGGCCACCAAGGTGGGCGATCCGATGGGTGAAGGCATCAACGACCACGGGCTGTCGGCCCGCAACATCATCAGTGCCTGCGAGGCCTCGCTGCGCCGTCTGAACACGGACCGCATCGATCTGTACCAGATGCACCACATCGACCGCACCGTGGTCTGGGACGAGGTCTGGCAGGCGATGGATCTGCTCGTGACCCAGGGCAAGGTGCGCTACATCGGCTCGTCGAACTTCGCCGGCTGGGACCTGGTCCGCGCGCAGGAGGCCGCACAGCGACGCAGCAGCCTCGGCCTGGTCTCCGAGCAGTGTGCCTACAACCTCGTCACCCGCTACCCCGAACTGGAGATCATTCCCGCGGCCCGGGCGTACGGCCTCGGCGTCCTGGTCTGGTCGCCCCTGCACGGGGGCCTGCTCGGTGGCGTGCTGGACAAGCTGCGGACGGATTCCGCGGTCAAGTCGGCGCAGGGGCGCGCCGCCCAGTCCCTGACCGAGCACCACGAGGCCCTCGAGACGTACGAGAAGGTGTGCGCGGACCACGGACTCGACCCGGCGGTGGTCGGCATGGCCTGGACGTTGTCGCGTCCCGGGGTGACGGCCGCGGTGATCGGACCGCGTACGCCGCAGCACATCGACGGGGCGATCGAGGCACTCGAACTGCCGATGCCCGATGCCCTGACAGCCCGGCTCGACGAGCTGTTCCCTCCGGTCGGCCGGGGCGGCCCGGCTCCCGACTGCTGGCTGTCCTGACCAGCCCGAGGGCGGCAAGCCCCGAGAAAGCGGTGAGCCGCATCGCGTCGGACGCGGTGCGGCTCACGCCGGTTTCTGCCACGGGTCACAGGCGCAGGCTGCGCCGGACCACGTCCAGGACGGCCTGCGGCCGGTCGTTCAGGTAGAAGTGGCCTCCGGGGAAGACGTGCAGTTCGTTGGGGCCGTCGGTGTGGTGCTCCCACGCCCGAGCCTCCTCCACCGTCGTCATGGTGTCCCTGTCGCCGGTCAGCACGGTGACCGGGCAGCGCAGCCGGTCACCGGGACGCGGCTCGTAGGTCTCCACGGCCCGGTAGTCGGCCCGGATCGCGGGCAGCACCATCCGCACCAGCTCCTCGTCCTCGAAGACCTGGTCGTCGGTTCCGCTCAGCCGGCGCACGCCCTCGATCAGCAGGGCGTCGCTGCGCTTGTGCATGTCCTCGCTCGGCCGGACCGCGGAGGGCGCACGCCGTCCGGACACGAAGAGGTGCACCGGGCCGCGCCCGGCCTCCTCCAGCCGCAGCGCCACCTCGTAGCCCACCAGCGCACCCATGCTGTGCCCGAACAGCGCGAGGGGGCGGTCGTCGCCGTCGTCCGTGACCGCCTCGGTGATCCGTGCGGCCAGTTCCCGCAGGCTCGCCAGGGGCGTCTCGGTACGGCGGTCCTGCCGGCCCGGGTACTGGACGGCGAGCACGTCGACGGCGGGCGCGAGGGCCCCGGCCACCGGCACGTAGTAGCTGGCGGCTCCGCCCGCGTGCGGCAGGCACAGCAGGCGGACGCCGGCTTCGGCGGCGGGCCGGTAGCGGCGTATCCAGACGCCGCTGTCCACTGCGGAGTTCATCGGGGGTCTCACTTCCTGTTCGGTTGCGGGACCCGCGACGCCTGACGACGACCGCTGTCTGCTTCTGCCGTCCGTCAGGCGTCGCGGGGGTGGTCGTACGGCGTGCGGCGCCGTCAGGCCCCGGCCGGCTCGCGGCCGAGCTCCGCCGCCAGGTGCCCGGCGAGTTCCGCCGCGTTCAGATGGTCGTAGATCAGGGTCGAGGGCAGTGTCAGCCCGGTGATGGCGGCAAGGCGATGGCCGAACTCGACCGCGGTGAGGGAGGCGAACCCGAGATCCATGAAGTCCCCTTCGGCGGGGACGGCCTCGGCGGAGGAATGCCCGAGGACCACGGCGACCTGACCGCGCACCAGCTCCAGCAGCGTCTTCAGCCGCTGCTCCGCCGAACGCCCGGTGAGAGTCCGCCGCAGCGATTCCGGCCCGTCGACCCCGGCCAGCAGGCCCGCCCCTCCGACCTCCCCCGCCGGGGCCGTCGCGGCGAGGGCCGCGCGCGCCTCGGGCAGGCCCTCGAGGAGACGCCGGCCACCGGAGTCCACGCGGGCCGCGGCGAACTCGGCCCAGTCCCGGGCCGTGGCGACGAGCAGCCCGTCCGTCCGTTCGAGGGCCCGGTCCAGGACCGCGAGGTCGAGCGCGTCCGGGTCGGCGGCGATCAGCCGCACCGACGTCGTCACGGCCGCCCGCTGCCGGGCCACCGCCTCCCACCAGCCAACCACGGCCGCGACGGCGCCGCTGCCGGCGTCCCCGACCAGATCGGCCACGGACACGGTGAGGAAGAGCGCGACCGGGTCCGTGCCCCCGGTGAGCCCGGACAGGGCCGACACCGCGGGCAGTTCGGCACTCAGCAGTTCGTCCAGCGTCTTGTCCAGCGGTCCGTCGGCCAGGGCGACGCGCGGTGCGTGCAGCACCGCGGCCAGCGGCCGCTCGGCGGGCAGGGACCCGGCCAGCCGGGCCAGGTCCCGGCCGTCCGCGACGTCACACACGACATGGCTGATCCGCGGTTCCGTCGCGGAGACCGTGGCCGGGTCCGCGGGCAGGTCCGCGGGCAGTTCCGCCGGAGCGAGTGGATCGCCGGGGGCCACGGCGACCAGGACGTGCGCCGCTCCGGTGGCGGCCAGGCGGTGTGCGACGCCCTCGCGCCAGCCGTGACTGCCGCCGACGACCAGGATCGTGCCGCGCAGGGCCGGCGGTTCCCGACGGGTGGCGTCCGCCCCGGGGAGCGCCGAACCCGGCACGGCGGCGGCGCCGGAGTCCGCCCGCAGCAGTCGGCGGGCGAAGACGCCCGCTTCACGCACGGCCAGCTCGTTCTCCTCGGACCGGGCCAGCGCCTCCGCCAGCCGCCGCAGCACCCGATCGTTGCACCGGGCCGGGACATCGACGACGCCGGCCCACCGCATGGCATCGTCCTGCGCGAGGATGCGGCCGAGACCCCACACCACGGCCTGGGCGGGCGCGGTCACCCGGTCGGAACCCCCCGTCGACACCGCGCCCGAGGTCAGGCACCAGACCGGTACCGGCGCACCGGTGTCTGCCAGCGCGCGCAGCAGCGCCAGCGTTCCGGCGGCCGCCTGCCGCACTCCGTCCGGCGTGTCCGGCGTGTCCGGCCTGTCCGGCGACGGCAGCGCGAGCAGCGACAGCACACCCGCGAGTTCGACCTCCGCATCGTCGTCCGACGTCAGCGCCGCCAGCCGGGCACTCAGGCTGTCGTACGCGGCCTTTGCGTCATCACCGGCACCGGTCGGGGCGGCGGCGAGGACCCGCACGTCGGCTCCCGCGGCGCCGAGCACCGCGCCGAGGCGCGTCACCAGGCCGTCGTCGGCTCCCTGCTCACCCGGCACGACCAGCAGCCAGGTGCCCCGCAGACGTGGCGTCACCCCACCGGAGTGCGACGGCACCGCAGTCCAGCCGATGCGGTAGTGCGGGGCCGGGGCGGCGGCCTGCCGGCGGCCGAGCCACGAGGCCAGCAGCGGCAACGCCGCCTCGACGGCCGCCCGGTCCTGCGCACCGTCGAGCCCCAGCAAAGACGCGAACGAACCGGGGTCCCCGTCGGCCACGGCCGCCCAGAAACGGGCGTCGGTCTCCGGAACCCGCGTACGGCCCTCGGGTGTGACCGGAGCTGCCGTGTCGTCGTCTGCCGTCTGCGGCTCCTCCGGG
>NZ_JAIOJZ010000112.1 GCF_020404845.1 Streptomyces hyderabadensis
CCGCGAGGTGGCGCCGGGCGGTTTCCAGGGCCCGCCGCACGTCACGGGTACCGGTGGACACGCACAGCGTGTACGCCAGGTCCCGGGTCCGCGGGCCCGGTCGGCCCGTCGCGTCGACGGGCTCGTCGACCGCGGCCGCCTCGTACTCCGCCAGGAGTCCGCGCAGCACCGCGGGGTGTGGCATCAGCATCCGTTCCGTCCCTCCCTGTGTGCCCGGCGTTGCCGTTGTGTCCGGCTCGTCGCCCCGTCGCCCATCAGGTCCGCGCCGGGTGGCCGGAGCGGACCGTGTGCCGGCCCATGGCCTCGTCCCGGACGCGGGCGCAGCTGCGGCTGATGAGCCGCGAGACGTGCATCTGCGAGATGCCCAGGCAGTCGGCGATCCGGCTCTGCGTCATGTCCTCGAAGAAGCGCATGTAGAGAATGGCGCGCTCGCGTTCGGGCAGCCTGCGCAGGCCCTCCTTGGCGGACTCGCGGTCGATCACGGTGTCGTACGAGGCGTCGGCCGCGCCGAGGGTGTCCGCGAGGCTGTAGCCGTCGTCGCCGGCCGACAGCTCGGCGTCCAGCGACAGGGTGCTGAAGCTCTCCAGCGCCTCCATCCCGGCGCCGACCTCGTCCTCGGTCAGCCCGGTGTGGGCGGCGAGGGCGGCCACCGAGGGTTCGGGGCTGCCGGGGCTCTGGGCGAGTTCACGGCGGGCGACGCGCACCTTGTTGCGCAGTTCCTGCACCCGGCGGGGCACCCTCAGGGCCCACATCCGGTCGCGGAAGTGGCGCTTGACCTCGCCGGTGATGGTGGGGACGGCGTAGCTCTCGAAGGCCCCCCGCTCCGGGTCGAAGCGGTCGATGGCCTTGACCAGGCCGAGCGCCGCGACCTGGCGGAGGTCCTCGATGGACTCCCCGCGGTCCCGGAACCGCCCGGCGATCCGGTGGGCCATGGGCAGCCAGGCCGTGACCAGTTCGTCCCGGACGGCGTCGCGTTCGGGTCCGTCCGCCAGCCCCGCCAGGCGGCCGAAGAGCTCCATGGTGTCGGGCGCGTCGTCGTGGCGGCGCCGGGCCGGAGCACCCGAGGGGTCGGCGGGCCGGGTGGACTCGGGGGTACCGGGACGGCTGGTGGGCGTTTCTATGAGCATGCGGATCCGCTCCTGAACGGTGGTCTCAGGGAACTTTCCGCGGGAACGGCGCTGTCCGGGGCACCCGGGCACAGCCGGGGCACCGAAGCAGCCGTACCGCTCCCGCTGCTGCGCCTCCGGTCCGAAGCACGAATCTGCGACTGCCCCTGCGCCGGTGGAACAAACTCCGCTTTTCCAAAAGTCATCAGGACAGCGGAACGACCACGGTGATGCACTTGCCTCCGGTGGGAAGATCTGCGACCCGTACCTCGCGGGCCAGCCGGCAGACGATCGGCCAGCCCCGGCCGCCGAGGCGCCGGCGGCCCCGGTCGTCCGTGGCGGGCACGGCCACCGGCAGGTCGTGGCTGCGGTCGCACACCGACAGGCGCACGCCCGGTCGGGCTCCGGGGTCCACGACGTCCACCCGGAAGTCGGTGATGCCGCCGCCGTGCAGGATGGCGTTGGTGGTCAGCTCGGAGGCGACGAGCACGGCGTCCGACAGGGCGCCCGCGTCGCACGACGGACCGCCGTGTGCGCCGCGGCACTCGGTGACGGCGAGTTCGACCGCCCTGCGCGCGTCGGCGGGCCTGCACGGCCGGTACCTGCGGCAGGTGTCCCTGCCGCGTTGTTCGACCACGGGTGAAGTCGTGTCCCTGTCACGCATCCGTCAGCTCCCTGTTCGGTGGGACGGTTCGGTGCGGCCGTGCGCGCGCCGTGCGGCCTCGTCACTGTCGGCTGACCTCCTCCGGTACGGCCAAACCTCCGGTCCTCCGTACGGTCCAGGGGCCATCCGGGCGCCCAGCGGGGGTACGCGGAGTGCATGACGGATGTTGTGGACTCGGACGAACTGCTGCGCCGGATGCACCGCGCGAGGAGCTGTGCCCTGGAGGAGGGACGCACCTGGCGGGCGCGCAGCGAGGAGCTGCGCTCGACCGACCCGGAGGCCGCGCGGGAGGCCGCCGTGCGGACGGTGGCGTACGAGGCCGTCCTGCGGGTGCTGGACGAGGTGCTGACGCCGGGCCGGACGGCGGGAGTGAGGGCCCGCGGGACGGATTGACGCGCCGCCGGCCGGGAAACCGGTCGGCATGAGCGCCGATCACAGCCGAGCACCGGTCCTGGAAGCCCTGGTCGAGTACCGCCGCGAGGGGCGGCTGTCGTTCACACCGCCCGGGCACAAGCAGGCGCGCGGGGCGGACCCCGCGGTGCGCGAGGTGCTGGGTGACGCGGTGTTCTACGGCGATGTGCTGGCGACGGCCGGGCTCGACGACCGGCTCACCCGGGGGCGGGTGCTGCAACGCGCCCAGGAGCTGATGGCGGACGCGGTGCACGCCGATCACACGTTCTTCTCGACGTGCGGGAGTTCCCTGTCGGTGAAGGCGGCGATGCTGGCGGTCGCGGGGCCGCACGAGAAGCTGCTGATCGGCCGGGACGCCCACAAGTCCGTGGTCTCGGGGCTGATCCTGTCCGGCATCGAGCCGGTGTGGGTGGAACCGCGCTGGGACGCGGAGCGGCACCTGGCCCATCCGCCGTCCGCCGAGGCGTTCGAGGAGGCCTTCGCCGCCCATCCGGACGCCAAGGGCGCCCTGGTCACCAGCCCGACGCCGTACGGCGCGAGTGCCGATCTGCGGGCCGTCGCCGAGGTCTGCCACCGCCGTCCGGTGCCGCTTATCGTCGACGAGGCGTGGGGCGCGCACCTGCCCTTCCACCCCGATCTGCCGTCCTGGGCGATGGACGCGGGTGCCGACATCTGCGTCACCAGCATCCACAAGATGGGCAGCGGTCTGGAGCAGGGCTCGGTGTTCCATCTGCGCGGCGACCTGGTGCCGCCCAAGCTCCTCGGCATGCGCGCCGACCTGCTGAGCACCACCAGCCCCTCGGTACTGATCTTCGCCGGGCTCGACGGCTGGCGCCGGCAGATGGCGCTGCGCGGGCACGAGCTGATGGGCGGCGCCCTGGAGCTGGCGGCCGCTGTCCGGGCGGCCGTCGAGGAGATCGACGGCATGCACGTCAACGACCGGGACGACTTCTGCGGCCCCGGGGCGGCCCACGGCTTCGATCCGCTGCCGGTCGTCATCGACCTCGACGGGCTCGGCATCTCGGGCTTCCAGGCGGCGGACTGGCTGCGGGAGCACCGCAGCGTGGTCGCCCACATCACCGACCACCGCCGGATCGGCGCGCAGATCACCCACGGCGACGACCGGGCGACCGCGGACGAGCTGCTCACCGCGCTCAAGGACCTCGCCCGTGCCGCCCCCGGCCTGCGCCCCGCGCCACGGGTCGAGGTGCCCTCGCCGGCCGAGCTGCGGATGCCGCAGGTGTGCCTGCCCCGGGACGCGTTCTTCGGCCCCACCGAGGACGTCCCCCTGGAGCGGGCCGCCGGCCGGGTCGCGGCGGAGATGATCACGCCGTATCCGCCGGGCATTCCGGCCGTGCTGCCGGGTGAGCGGCTGGCCGAGCCGGTCCTGCGGTATCTGCGCAGCGGTCTTCAGGCGGGGATGTACCTCCCCGACCCGACCGACCCGGCGCTGGAGACGATCAGGGTCGTCGCGGAGTCCGGCGAGTGAGACGGGTCACGTGCCGGGGTGCCGGTTTCGCGGAACCGCCGGAGATGGTTTAGCGTTCATCCATACGTGGCGACGGAGTCGACCGGAATGTCCTCCGCGGTCACCGCTTACGGCCCTGGCTGGCTTCCCCCGTCCAGCCAGGGCTTTTTCATGCCCTCGCCGCACCGTCCCCGGTTCCGGCACGGAATCCGTACGGGATCCCGCCGTCCGCCGAGGTGCCCAGTCGGGCGACAGCGACTGAAATGGGCATAGGGAAAGCCCCGGAACCGAATCGCCGGCGAGGAGCCCCGTGCCATGACCAAAGCGATCAAACTGCTGACCGCCCTGCCCCTCCCCCAGCGCGCGCGGCTGATGGAGCTGGCCCAGGAGGTCTCCTTCCCGGAGGACGACCGGATCTTCGAGGCGGGGGGCCGGGCGGACCGCTTCTGGGTCATCCGCTCCGGCGCGGTCTCCCTGACCCAGCGGGTGACGTCCCTGCAGCGGGTCACGGTCGCCAGTCTCGGCGTGGGCGATCTGCTCGGCTGGTCCTGGCTGTTCCCGCCCTACGAGTGGGACTTCGGCGCCGAGGCGTTCAGCCCGGTGCGCGCCTACGAGTTCGACGCGGCATCGGTGCTCGACCTGTGCGAGCGCGACCCGCAGCTGGGCATCGTGCTGGTGCGGTCGGTCGCGGAGATCCTCGCGCACCGGCTGGAGTCCACCCGGGGCCGGCTCATGGAGCACTACGCACTGCACGGACGCGGCTCCCTGTGAGCCGCCGTCAGACGCGGTAGCGGCGCAGCGCCGGCATCGCGACGGCCAGGGCCAGCATCACCGCCACGACGAGCAGCCCGCCGCCGGCCACCGCCTCCCGCGCGCCGAAGGCGGAGCCCGCGCCGCCGGGCAGGACGGCGGCCAGCCGCGGGCCGCCCGCCACGACGACGGTGAACACGCCCTGCATGCGCCCGCGCATCTCGTCGGTGGCCGCGGACAGCAGGATCGCCCCGCGGAACACCATGGAGACCATGTCGGCGACGCCGGCCACCGCCAGGAACGCCACCGCGAGCCAGAGATTCCCGCTCAGCCCGAAGCCGGTGATGGCGGCGCCCCAGACGACGACCGCGCCGATCACCATCCAGCCGTGCCGGCGGGCCCGCGAGAAGGTGCCGGAGAACAGTCCGCCGGCCACCGCGCCGATGGGGATCGCCGCGAACAGCAGACCGAGCGCGAGCCCCTCGCCGTAGGGGGCGTACGTCTCGGCGGCGAGCTGCGGGAACAGGGCGCGCGGCATGCCGAGGACCATGGCGACGATGTCGGCCAGGAAGGACAGCAGCAGCACCTTGTGCCCGGCGATGTAGCGGAAGCCGGCCACGACCTCGCGCACGCCCGCGCGCCGGACCGCCGTGCCCGCCAGCGGCGGCAGGGCGGGCAGCCGGTAGACCGCCCACACGGTGACGCACAGGGCGAGGGCGTCGATCAGGTACAGCTCCGGCAGGCCGATCAGCGGGATCAGCGCACCGGCGAGCAGCGGGCCGACCACCTGCCCGGTCTGCATGACGGTCGACCCGAGCGCGTTGGCGGCGGGCAGCTCGTGCTCGGGCACCAGGCGGGCGATGGAGGCGTTGCGGGCCGGGGCGTTGAGGCCCCAGAAGGCCTGCTGCAAGGCGAGCAGCAGCATCAGCGCGGCCACCGACTCCATGCCGGTGACCGCCTGCACCCAGAACAGCAGCGAGGTCACCGCGATGCCGGTGTTGGTGATCAGCAGCAGCTTGCGGCGGTCCATGGTGTCGGCCACCGCACCGCCCCACAGGGCGAACACCACGAGCGGCAGCAGGCCGGCGAGGCTGGCGGCGCCGACCCAGGCCGAGGAGCCGGTGATGTCGTAGATCTGCTTGGGCACGGCGACCGCGGTGAGCTGGCTGCCGACGGCGGTGACGATGGTCGAGGACCACAGTCTGCGGTAGGCCGGGCGGCGCAGGGGGCGGGTGTCCATGGCCCAGCGGCGCCACCCCCGCTGCTGCCGCCCTCCGTCCGGCGCCGGGGCCTTCGCCCCGGCTTCGGTGCCGCTCTCGCCACTGCTCTCGCTGGTGTCCACGCGCTTCCTACATGCTCGATACATCTTTCGCCTGCGGGGATCACTATCGCAGGTCCGTTCGAGCCCGCCCGCACGCGCGTGACCGGAGCCCCGCCCGGCTCAGGCCCCGGCGACGAGGGAGACGCCGAGGACGATCATGGTGGCGGCCACCAGTCCGTCGAGAATTCGCCAGGCCGTGGGCCGGGCGAGGAAGCGGCCGAGGTAGCGGGCGCCGAAACCGAGCGCCGCGAACCAGACCAGGCTGGCGACGGCGGCACCGAGGCCGAAGGTCCAGCGCAGCGGACCCCGGTCGGCGGCGACGGAGCCCAGCAGGAAGACGGTGTCGAGGTAGACGTGCGGGTTGAGCCAGGTCAGCGCCAGGCAGGTGAGCACGGCCCGGCGGCGCGAGCCCGCGGCGTCGCCGTCCGCCCGCAGCGCCCCGGACGGACGGAACACCCGCCGGGCGGCCAGGGCGCCGTAGCAGAGCAGGAAGGCACCGCCGATCCAGCCGACGGCGGTCAGCGCACCGGGCCAGGCCACCACCACGGCACCGACCCCGCCGACACCCAGGGCGATGAGCACGGCGTCGGACAGCGCACAGATCCCGACCACGGCGAGGACCGCGTCGCGGCGGACCCCCTGACGCAGGACGAAGGCGTTCTGGGCGCCGATGGCGACGATGAGCGAGAGACCGGTGCCGAAGCCGGCGGCGGCCGCCGTGAGCGCGTTGTTCATGCCCGCGACGCTAAGCGGGCGATCACCGCACGTACAGCTAAAGATTCTTATGCATCATTAGCACGTATCATCATCCAGCGTGATGACGACGTGATGACGACCTTCGCGGAATTGCCGCTGGACCAGGTGCGCACCCTGCTCGCCGTGGTCGACGAGGGCACGTTCGACGCGGCCGCCGCCGCCCTGCACGTGACACCGTCCGCAGTCAGCCAGCGGGTGAAGGCGCTGGAGCAGCGCACCGGCCGGGTGCTCCTGCTGCGCACCAAACCGGTGCGGGCGACCGACTCCGGTGCCGTGCTGGTGCGGCTGGCCCGCCAGGTGGCGCGGCTGGAGCGCGACGCCTCGGCCGAGCTGGGCCTGCGCGGGGAGGGCGAACCGACCCGGGTGTCGGTGGCGGTGAACGCGGACTCGCTGGCGACCTGGTTCCTGCCCGCTCTGACCCGCCTCCCCCGGGAGCCCGCCCTCTGCTTCGATCTGCGCCGCGAGGACGAGGGCCACACGGCGACGCTGCTGCGGGAGGGCGCGGTGATGGCGGCGGTGACGTCCTCGCCCGAACCGGTGCCGGGCTGCACCGTCCGGGCACTGGGCCGGATGCGCTATCTCCCGTGCGCCACCGCGGACTTCGCCGCCCGCCGGCTGGCGGGACCGCCGCACGAGGTCGTCGCCGGGGCCCCCGTGGTGGTCTTCGACCGGCGGGACGACTTCCAGGACGCCTTCGCGCGGCGGCTCGGTCACGACGGAGCGAGTGCCGCGCGGCACTACGTGCCGACCTCGGAGGGTTTCGTCGAGGCCGTCGCCGCCGGTCTCGGCTGGGGCATGGTGCCGCAGCCGCAGGCGGAGCCCCTGCTGCGCACCGGCCAACTCGTCTGCTTCGCCCCGGACCTGGCGGTGGACGTCACGCTGTACTGGCAGCAGTGGAAGCTCGACTCGCCCGCGCTGGCCGCGGTGGCGGACGCGGTGGTGGCGGCGGCGGCCCGGGCGCTGCGCCGGTAGGCACCCAGCACCGGCGCGGCGCCCCCGGCGCGTCCGCGCCGGTTTCGCACCGCGGTCGACCGGTCACCCGCTACGGAGCAAGCCATGCCCGAAGGCGCGAACGATACCGATCGCAGGTGACTTTGATGGACGACTGGCGAGAGCACGCCGCATGCCGGACGGAGGACCCCGACCTCTTCTTCCCGATCGGCACCACCGGCCCGGCCGCGTTGCAGACCGAGCAGGCGAAGGCGGTCTGCCGGACCTGCCCGGTCCAGGAGCAGTGTCTGCGCTGGGCGCTCGACACGGGGCAGACCATCGGCGTGTGGGGTGGCACCAGCGAGCTGGAACGCCGGGCGCTCAAGCGGCGCGAGGCCGCACGCCGGAGGTCCGGCTGACCCGCGGCGTCCGCGCCGGACGTGGCGGGCGCCGCGGGGCGGGCACGGCTCGGCGTCGCCGTCCGCCCGCAGCGCGACGGACGGACGGAACACCCGCCCGGGCGGCCAGGGCGCCGTAGCAGAGCACACCCGCGGCGTCCGCGCCGGACGTGGCGGGCGCCGCCGGGTGAACACGGCTCGGC
>NZ_JAIOJZ010000113.1 GCF_020404845.1 Streptomyces hyderabadensis
CTTCGGCGAACGTCACCGACCGCTCCGTCAGCAGCGGCCACACGGTCTTGACGATCTGCTCCTCGAAGTGCGGTGCCGCCTTGTGCGCCTCGAACCCGGCGGCGTCGTCGTACCGCTCGTAGAGCAGGAAGCCGCCCGGCTCGTCCACCACCGCGTGCACCTCGTAGAGCTGGTTCGCCGGTTCCGTCCGGGTCGCCTGCCGCGCCCTCAGCAGCGCGGCGCGCACGGCCGCCTCGTCGGCGGGTGCGCAGCGGTAGTGGGCGACGACTGCGTAGGCCATGTCTCGGCTCTCCTCGGCTCGGCTCCCGGCGGTGTCGGACACACCGTCCGGCCTGCCGATTCCAGCATGGATCAAGCCCCGGGCGACCTGCGCGCGATGCAAGCTATGCCTGCCGCCGCGGGCCTGGTGAACGCACCCCCGCATGGTGTGTCGTCACGTCGTCCGCACCACGGCCGACGAAGGAAGAAGTGAACCGATGCGCACTCTGGAAACGCTCCTGGGCGGAGAGTGGGTGACGACCGGAGAGTGGATCGACGTCCACGACCCGGCCGATGTCCGCGCCCCCGTGGCCCGGGTCCCGGCCCTGTCCCCGAAGGACGTCACCCGGGCCCACGACCACGCGGAGCGGGGCTTCGCCGTCTGGAGGCGCACCAGCCCCTTCGACCGGGCCCGCATCCTCACCGACGCGGCCCGGCTGCTGCGCGAGCGCCTGGACACCGTCGCCGCCGATGTCACCGCGGAGAACGGCAAGACGCTGGCCGAGGCCCGCGGCGAGGCCGGCAAGGCCGCCGACTTCCTCGACTACTACGCGGGCCTGGCCCGACAGGGCTACGGCACCCTCCTGCACGACGCCCGCCCCGACACCCGTACCCACACCCAGCGCGAACCCGTCGGCGTCATCCTGGTGATCAGCCCCTGGAACGACCCGCTGATCACCCCGGCCCGCAAGCTCGCCCCGCTGCTCGCCACGGGCAACGCGGCCGTGTTCAAGCCGGCCACCGAGACCCCGGCGTCGGGACTGCACCTCGCTCGCGCCCTGCACGACGCGGGCCTGCCGGCCGGAGTCCTGAACGTCGTCACCGGCCGCACCGCCGAGATCGAGGAGGCCCTGCTCGACGACCCGCGGATCGCCGGCATCACCTTCACCGGCTCCAACGCCGTCGGCAACCGCATCCGCCGCCGCCTCGCCGACCGCAACGTCCGCTTCCAGGGCGAACTGGGCGGCAAGAACGCCTCCGTGGTCCTGAAGGACGCCGACCTGGCCGCCGCCGCCAAGAACGTCGTCGCCGCCTCCTTCGGACAGGCCGGGCAGCGCTGCACCGCCACCAGCCGGGTGATCGTCGAGCGTCCGGTGTACGACGCGTTCGCGCGGCTGCTGGTCGCCGAGGTAGAGGCGCTCACGGTCGGCCCCGGGACCGACCCGGCGACCAGCCTGTGCCCGCTCTCCAGCCCACGGCAGCGCGACAGCGTCCTCGCCGACCTGGCCCGGGCCGTCGAGCAGGGCGCCACCGTGCTCACCGGCGGCACCGCGGACACCGACGGCGACCGCGCCCACGGCTGCTACGTGCGGCCCACCGTCCTCGCCGACGTCACCCCCGGGACGGCGATCTGGCGCGAGGAGGTCTTCGGGCCGGTGCTCGCGCTGCGCGCCGTGGACGACTTCGCCGCCGCCGTCGCGGCCGTCAACGACTCCGACTACGGGCTCGCCGCCGCCGTCTTCACCCGCGACCTCGGCGCCGCGTACCGCTTCGCCGACGAGGCCGAGTGCGGCCAGGTCGCCGTCAACACCACCACCACCGGCTGGGACGTCCACCTGCCCTTCGGCGGCTTCCACGATTCCGGCACGGCCTACAAGGAGCAGGGCGAAGAGGTCCTGCGCTTCTCCACCCGCGTCAAGACGGTCGCCGTCCACTTCGGCGCGTGAGCACGCGAGGAGCGGCACGAACAGGAAGGAGGACGCCGATGGCCGACGAGACGATCGGCATCGTCGGCGCGGGCATCGTGGGCCTGGCCACGGCCCGCGAGATCGCGCTCGGGCGCCCCGGCACCCGGGTCGTCGTGTTCGAGAAGGAGCAGCGGGTCGCGCTGCACCAGACCGGCCACAACTCCGGCGTCGTCCACGCCGGGATCTACTACCCGCCGGGCAGCCTCAAGGCCGACCTGTGCGTGCGCGGGGTGTCGCTGCTGCGCGAGTACTGCCAGGACCGCGAGCTGCCCTACCGGGAGACCGGCAAGCTGGTGATGGCGGTCCACCGGGACGAACTGGGCCGCATGGAGAACCTCTACGAGCGGGCCCGGCACAACCACGTGCCCGACCTCAGGAAGGTCTCCCGGGACGAGATCAAGGAACTGGAGCCGCACGCCGGCGGCATCGCCGCCCTGCACTCCCCGCGCACCGCCATCACCGACTACCCGGCGATCGCCCGCGCGTTCGCCAGGGACGTCGAGGACTCCGGCGGCGAGGTCAGGCTCGGCTTCCCCGTCACCGGCATCAGCTCCGTGACCGGCGGCATCGAGGTGGCCTCCGGGCAGGAACGCATCAAGGTGGACCGGCTGATCCTGTGCGCCGGCCTGCACTCCGACTCCGTCGCGAAGCTGGCACAGGACGGGGCCGAGCCCCGGATCATCCCGTTCCGCGGGGAGTACATGCTGCTCAAGCCGGACCGCACCCACCTGGTCCGCGGCCTGATCTATCCGGTGCCCGACCCCCGCTACCCCTTCCTCGGCGTCCACTTCACGCCCCGCGTCGACGGCACCGTGGAGGTCGGGCCCAACGCCGTCCTGGCCCTGGCCAGGGAGGGCTACACGCTCGGCAGCATCTCCCCGCGCGACCTGCTCGGCCTCGCCGCCTATCCCGGCACCTGGCGGATGGCCGCCCAGCACTGGCGCACCGGCGTCAAGGAGTACCGGGGCGCCCTGTCCACGAAGGCCTTCATGAGGGACGCGGGACGCTACGTCCCCGGCGTCGGCGCGGCCGACGTGGTGCGGGGCGGCGCGGGCGTGCGCGCCCAGGCCCTGGACCGCGACGGCACCCTCGTCGACGACTTCCGCATCCACCGGGCCGGCCGGATCACCGCGGTGCGCAACGCGCCCTCGCCCGCCGCCACGGCGTCCATGGCGATCGCGGAGCACATCGCCGCCGCGGTCTACTCCGACGCCTGACGCGGGCCGGAACACCCTGATCAACAGCGCGCCGCCGCGCAACAACAGCTTGCATCCCGCGCTCTCTGCAAGACCCCCGCGCCCGCCTAGCGTTCCCCTCGCAGCACCCACCACCCCCCTTCGAGAAAGCGAGTTCCGCATGTTCGTCGTCGACACCCAGATCCACATCTGGAAGGAAGAGACCCCGGACCGCCCCTGGGTCCCGGGCGCCCGCGAGCGCATCCGCCTCAACGGCCACCGGGAGGACCCCTTCTCCTACGAGGAGGCCCTGGAGCTGATGGACGAGGCCGGCGTCAACCGCGCGCTGATCCTCCCGCCGTCCTGGGAGGGCAACCGCATCGACTACGCCCTGGAGGCCTGCGAGGCCCACCCGGACCGCTTCGGCATCATGGCCCGCGTCCCCCAGGACAACGAGGCCGAGGGCACCGCGATGCTGAAGGACTTCGCCGGGAACCCGCACATCAAGGGCACCCGGCTCACCTTCCACCGCCCGCAGGACCGCAACTGGATGATCGACGGCACCAACGACTGGTACTGGCCGATCGCCGAGGAACTCGGCATCCCCACCATGGTCCACGCCCCGATCTGGAAGCGGGAGCTGGGCGAGATCGCCGCCAAGCACCCCGGCCTGAAGATCATCATCGACCACATGGGCATCATGGCCCGCTGCGTCGACGACGCGATCGGCTACTGGGTGTCGGAGACCGCCGACCTGGCGGCCCACCCGAACATCTACGTCAAGGTCTCGGCGCTGCCCGGCTACTCCACCCAGCCCTTCCCGAACAACAACATCCAGAAGTACGTCCGCGAGATGGTCGACAAGATGGGGCCCGAGCGGTGCTTCTACGGCACCGACATCACCCGCCTGCTCGGCCACGGCATCACGTACACCGACACGATCGAGCAGTTCACCAAGCACTGGGACTTCACGCCCGAGGAGCTTGAATGGATCATGGGCCGCGGCATCTCCGAGGTCCTGAACTGGCCGTACGAGGGCTGAGGAAGCACACGAGATGACGGACAGCAAGAACAGGCCGGGCGCCGACGGCGGTGACGCCCTCGTGTCCGCCCTCACCGCCGTCGGCGCCGACCACGTCTTCTGCTCCTCGGGGTCCGAATGGGCCCCGGTGTGGGAGTCCCTGGCCCGGCGCCACCGCGACGGGGAACCGGCACCGCACTACCTGGACCTCACCCACGAGACGGTGGCGGTCGGCATGGCCACCGGCTACGGGCTGCTGCGCCGCCGCCCCCAGGCCGTGCTGCTGCACGCCGCGCCCGGCCTGCTGCAGGGCTCCATGGCCGTGCACGGGGCGCTGCTGGCCGGCGTACCCATGCTGGTCGCCTCCTCCGAGTCGACCACGTACGGCGACGGCCCAGGTCAGGACCCGGGCGGTCAGTGGTACCGCAACCTGTCCATCGTGGGCGGACCGCACCAGGTGGCCCAGCCCTTCACCAAGTGGGCCAACGAGGCCGGCGACATCAGCACCCTGCCCACGATGGTCACGCGGGCCGCGGAACTCGCCTGGCGGGCCCCGGCGGGCCCGGCCTACCTGAACATCCCGCTGGAGATCCTGCTGGAGGAGTGGGACGGCCGCGAGGCCAAGCCCGTCGTGGCGCCGGGCTCCACCCACTCCTCGCCCGAGGAGGTCGACCCGGTCGCGCAGCTGATCCGCGAGGCGGAGAACCCGGTGATCGTCACCGAGACGGCCGGGCGCGAGGCGGGCGGCTTCGAGGCCCTGGTCGCCTTCGCCGAGGCCTGGGGCATCCCGGTCGTCGAACCCGACTCGGCGGTGTGCGGCAACTTCCCGCGCACCCATCCGCTGCACGCCGGCAGCGACATCGGGCCGTGGATGGACGAGGCCGACCTGATCCTCCTGGTCAACTGCCGCGCCCCGTTCTACCCGCCGAGCCGCAGACCCTCGAAGGCGAAGATCGTCGTCATCGACCAGGTGCCGCAGCGCCCGCACATCGTCTACCAGGTCCTGTTCGCCGACGCCTACCTGGAGGGCAACGTCACCCACACCCTGCGCCAACTGGCCAAGCGGGCGCGGGACCTGGACCCGGCCGCGGTGGCCCTGCGGCGCGCGGCGCAGGAGGAGCGGCACGCCGCCGAGCAGGCCGCCGTCGCCGCCGCCGAGGCGACGGCGGAGCAGTCGGAAGGCGTCGACCCGGTGCTGGTCGCCGCCACCCTGCGCAGGCTGCTGGCCGGCCGGGACGGCATCGTCGTCGACGAGACCATCACCCACAGCCGGGTGGTCAAACGTCATCTGCGCACCGCCGACCCCGACGCGTACTTCTACGTCCAGGGCGGCCTGGGCCAGGGCATCGCCGTCGCGCTCGGCGTCAAACTCGCCGCGGGGCAGCGGCGCCCGGTCGTCCTCACCGTCGGAGACGGCGCCTTCACCTACAACCCGGTGATCCCGTCGTACGACGCGGCGAAGGCCTACGACCTGCCGGTGCTGATCGTGGTCTTCAACAACCGGGTCTACAAATCGATGAACCTCAACCACCGCCGCTTCTACCCCGAGGGCGCGGCGGCCGAGACCGGGGAGTGGCTCGGCACCGACCTGCACCGGCTGCCCCGCCTCGCGGCCTTCGCCGAACCGTTCGGCATGCACACCGAGACCGTCGACACCGCCGACGCCCTCGCGCCCGCCCTGGAGCGCGCGCTGAAGGCCGTGTCGGACGGCACCACCGCCGTCGTCGACGTCCTCGTCACCCGCTGACCCAGGAGAGCCCGCCCCATGACCGACACGCCCACCCCCGCCCCCGGGCCGGGGAAGGTCCGCGTCCCCGCCGACGACCTGAGCGCCTTCGCCGCCGCCCTGCTGGAGCAGGGCGGCCTGAGCGCCGAACACGCCCGCACCACCGCCGACGTCTTCGTCTGGGCGGCCCGGCGGGGCGTCGAGTCCCACGGCCTCGCCCGTGTCCCCGCCTATCTGGACCTGCTCGCCAAGGGCGTCGCCAACGCCGACCCCGGCCTGCGGGTCGAGTCGACCACCCCGGCCGCCGCGGTGATCGACGCCGACCGCGCCCCCGGCCCGGTCGCCCTCGTGGCCGCCGCCGACGAGGCGGTCGAACGGGCCCGCGCCTTCGGCGTCGGCACCGTCGGCGTCCGCCGCACCGTGCACACCGGCGCCATCGGCTACTACGTCGCGCGCATCGCCGAACAGGGCCTGGTGGGCCTGGGCTTCGTCGCCGGCATGCCCAACATGGGCTACACCGGCGTCAAGGGAGCCGCCGTCGCCACCAGCCCGCTCGCCGTCGCCGTACCCGCCGCCGACCGCGCCCCGCTGCTGCTGGACATGGCCACCGCCACCATCGCGCTCGGCAGGATCCGCCAGGCGAAGGCGAACGGCACCCCGCTGCCGGAGAACGCCGCCGCGACCGCCGACGGCACCCCCACCACCGACCCCGACCAGGCGGTCATGCCGCTCCCGCTCGGCGGTGCCAAGGGCTCCGGCATGTCCCTCGCCTTCGAACTGCTCACCAGCGTGCTCGTCGGAGCACCGATCTTCTCCGCCTTCCACTCCGACGACCCGGCCGGCCGCAAGCACCGTCAGAACGCGCTGCTCATCGCCCTCGACCCCGCCGCCTTCGGGGGCAGCGCCGCGGACTTCACGGCCGCCGTGGACGACACCCTCGGCACCCTGAAGTCCCTGCCGGTCGCGGACGGCGCCGACGGGGTGTACTACCCCGGCGAACGCAGCGCCGCCCTCGCCGTGGAACGCGCCGCCGACGGGGTACCGGTGGCACCGAAGGTGTGGCGCGACCTCACCGAGCGGGCGGCCGGGTACGGCATCACGCCCCCCGGCACCGCGTAGCGCGCCCCCGCACGTCGCCGGCCGCCCCGGAGGGGAGGGGCCGGCCGGCGACTCAGCCGCGCCCCGCCGATGGGGTAGGCTTGACCTGCGCGATCACGGAAGCAGCGGATCGCGCACCGGGACGTGGCGCAGCTTGGTAGCGCACTTGACTGGGGGTCAAGGGGTCGCAGGTTCAAATCCTGTCGTCCCGACGGTGGTGAAGGGTCCTCGCGGGCGGAAGCCCGCGGGGGCCCTTTGTCCTTGTCTCACCAGGGCCTGGCCCTGATCGAGCAGGGCGACGCCACGCGTGACGAGGCG
>NZ_JAIOJZ010000114.1 GCF_020404845.1 Streptomyces hyderabadensis
GGTGCGCAGGTGGGGGTGCTGCGGTGGAGCGCGGTGCGGCTCGGGCAGGGCGTGGGTGGTGGGGGCTTTGGTGCGGCTCGGGTGTGGCGTGGGTGGTCGGGGGCGCGGTGCAGCCCGGGCATGGCATGGGCGGTGGGGGCGTGGTGCGGCCCGGGTGTGGCACGTGCGGTGGCGGGGCGCGGTGCAGGCCGGGTGTGGCGTGGGCCGGTGGGGGGGAGCGGTGCAGGCCGGGTGTGGCAGGTGGTCTCACGGGGCCGGGGCGTCGTGGGCCCCGTCGGGCTCCCGCGGGGCGTGGGCGGCGGCGCGGGTGATGTTGCGGGCCATGCCGCCGAAGACCACGGCGTGGAAGGGCCACACGCTCCACCAGTAGGCCTGGCCCGCCAGCCCGTGCGGATGGAACAGCGCCCGCTGGCGGTACCGCGTCCGCCCGGTGTCGTCGGTCTCGACGTACATCTCCAGCCAGGCCAGCCCCGGCAGCCGCATCTCGGCGCGCAGCCGCAGCAGCCGCCCGGGGACGATCTCCTCCACCCGCCAGAAGTCCAGCGAGTCGCCGACCCGCAGCCGCGCGGCGTCCCGGCGCCCCCGGCGCAGGCCGACCCCGCCGACCAGCCGGTCCAGCCGGCCCCGTACCGCCCAGGCCAGAGGGAAGGAGTACCAGCCGTTGTCGCCGCCGATGCCCTCGACGACCCGCCACAAGGCGTCCGGCGGCGCGTCGACCGTCAGCGCGCGGTCGTCGGTGTAGAGGCTGCCGCCGGCCCAGTCCGGGTCGGTGGGCAGCGGGTCGCTGGGCGCCCCCGGCACGGACGCGGACGACCAGCGGGTGCTGACCTTGGCCTCCCGCACCCGTTGCAGGGCCAGCCGCAGCGCCTCGTCGAAGCCGAGCGGGGAGCCCGGCGGTGGCGGCACGTACCGCACGATGTCGTTCTCGCCGCACACCACCTCGTGCCGCAGCGACTCGGTCAGCGGGCGGGCGATGGCCGCCGGGACCGGCGTGACCAGCCCGACCCAGTGACTGGACAGCCCCGGGGTCAGCATCGGCACCGGCAGGATCAGCCGTCTGGGCAGCTCGGCGACCCGGGCGTAGCGCACCATCATGTCCCGGTAGCTGAGGATGTCCGGCCCGCCCACGTCGAAGGTCCGGGACACCTCGGGCGGCATGGTGGCGCTGCCCACCAGGGCGCGCAGCACGTCCCGCACGGCGACCGGCTGGACGCGGGTGTGGACCCAGCTGGGCGTGACCATCACCGGCAGCCGCTCGGTGAGGTAGCGCAGCATCTCGAAGGAGGCCGACCCGGAGCCGATGACGACCGCCGCGCGCAGCACGGTCGTGGGCACGCCGGAGGCCAGCAGGATCCGGCCCACCTCGGCGCGGGAGCGCAGGTGCGGCGACAGTTCGCCCTCCGGCACCCCGGCCGGGGTGAGGCCGCCCAGGTAGACGATGCGCCGCACGCCGGCCGCCGCGGCCCGCTCGGCGAAGGTGCGCGCCGCCCGCCGGTCGGTCGCCTCGAAGTCGTCGCCGGTGCCGAGCGCGTGCACGAGGTAGTAGGCGACGTCGACGTCCGCCATCGCCCCCGCCACCGAGCCGGCGTCGGTCACGTCCCCGCGCACCACCTCGACCTCCGCCGCCCAGGGATGGTCGCGCAGCCGCTGCGGGGAGCGGGCCAGGCAGCGCACCCGGTGCCCGGCGTCCAGCAGTTCGGGCACGAGACGGCCCCCGATGTAGCCCGTGGCCCCGGTGACCAGGCAGCGCAGGCCCGCCCCGCCCGCCTCGCCGCCCGTCCGGCCGGGTCCCTCGTCTGCCTGGCTCATGTCTGCCTGGCTCATGTCGCTCCGTCGCTCGCGGGACAGTCGTCTCCGTGACCCCTTCCCCCGAACGGGCCGCACCGGACGCGTGCCGGCCCGGGTGGACCCTTCTATACGCTGATCACGTGGCGACAGCGAACCGGCGCGGACAGCACGCGCACGAGCGGGGGACCGGCCGCCCCGGCCCCGAGACGAGCGGCCCGCACGTCCTCGCCGCACCGCTGCGGCGGATGAACGGCGAGATCAACCGCCTCGTGCACGGTTTCGCCGGCGGCCACGGCCTGCACGCCACCGACATCCGGACGCTCGCCGCCACCCTGGACGCGCGCGAGCCCATGACGGCGGGGCGGCCGCGCGAGCACCTGGCGCTGACCTCGGACGCGGTGACGGCCGGCGTGGACCGGCCGCAGCGCGCCGGGCACGTGCGCCGGGTCCGGGAGAGCGCCGACCGCCGGGTCGTGCACCTGCGCCACGTGTGCCAGGCCGGGGAAGCGGCGCGGACGTACTTCCTTCCGCCGGCCGAGGCCGCCGCCACCGACCGAGTTGCCTTCGCCGTCCCGCAGCCCTGGAGACCCGACACCGATGTCCAACCCTTCCCGGCGGGCCCGTTGGCTCGTCCCCGCCGTCCTGCTCCTGGTCTGGCTCGGCATCGGCGGAGCGCTCGGGCCGTACGCCGGGAAGCTCGGCGAGGTCGCCACCAACGACCGGGCCGCCTTCCTGCCCCGCAGCGCGGAGTCCACCCGGGTCATCGACGCACAGCGGGCCTTCCAGCAGGACGAGACGCTCCCGGTGATCGTCGTGTGGACGGCCGACGGCGGAGGTTCGGTCACCGGTCACCGGGCCGAGGCCACCCGCTCCGTCGCCTCCCTGGCGGGCGAGCCGGGCGTCGTCGGGCGGGCGTCGCCCGCGCTGCCCTCCGGTGACGGCGAGGCACTCCAGGCCGTCGTCCAGGTCGAACCGGACCTCGGCGACGCGCTGCCCGACGTCCTGGCGCGCATCGCTGACGCGGCCGAGCGGGTGCCGGGCACCCGGGCGCAGATGGCCGGTCCGGCGGCCTCCCAGGCCGACCTCTCCGACGCCTTCTCGGGCATCGACGGACTGCTGCTCGGGGTCGCGCTGATCACCGTCCTGGTGATCCTGCTGCTCGTCTACCGCAGCGTCCTGCTGCCGCTGGTCATCATCCTGGGCGCGGTCTTCGCCCTGGGCCTGGCCTGCGCGATCGTCTACGCGCTCGCCGAGCGGGACGTCGTACGCGTGGACGGGCAGGTCCAGGGGATCCTCTCCATCCTGGTCATCGGCGCCGCCACCGACTACGCCCTGCTGCTCACCGCCCGCTTCCGCGAGGAGCTGGCCCGGCACCCCGACCGCTTCGCCGCGGTGCGCGCCGCGCTGCGGGCCTCCTGGAGCGCCGTCGTGGCCAGCGCGGCGACGGTCGCCCTCGCGCTGCTGGCGCTGCTGCTCAGCGACCTCACCAACAACCGCGCGCTCGGACCCGTCGGCGCCATCGGCATCGTCTGCGCCGTACTGAGCACGCTCACCTTCCTGCCGGCCGTCCTGGTCCTGCTCGGCCGGGCCGCCTACTGGCCGGCCAGGCCGGTACGGGCGGGCGATCCGGAGGCCGGGCACCGGCTGTGGCACCGGGTCGCGGCCCTGGTGGACCGGGCCCCGCGCCGCATCTGGGCGGTCTCGCTGGCCGCGCTGCTCGCCTGCGCCGCCTTCGCGCCGACGCTGACCTCCAGGGGAGTGCCGCTGGACGAGATCTTCGTCAACGACACCCCGTCGGTCGCCGCGCAGCGGACGCTGGCCCGGCACTTCCCCGGCGGTTCCGGCAACCCCGCCGTGATCATCGCCGAGGCGGACCGGCTGGCCCCGGTCCTCGACGCCGCCCGCGACACCCCCGGCGTCGCCTCCGCCGCCCCGGTGACCGCCTCCGGCCGTCCCGGCGGCGACCCCCAGGTGGTCGACGGGCGCGTACGGATCGACGCGACGCTGCGGGCGCCGGCCGACAGCGACGCCGCCAAGGACGCGGTGGCCCGGCTCAGGGCGGCCGTGCACGACGTGCCCGGCGCGGACGCCCTCGTCGGGGGCTACACCGCCCAGCAGTACGACACCCAGCGCACCGCCGAGCACGACCGCACGCTGATCGTGCCCGTGGTCCTCGCCATCATCCTGGTGATCCTGATCGCCCTGCTGCGTTCGCTGCTGATGCCCGTGCTGCTGGTGGCGACGGTGGCGCTGAACTTCGTGGCCACCCTGGGAGTCTCGGCGCTGGTCTTCACCCACGTGTTCGGCTTCAGCGGCACGGACGCCTCGGTCCCGCTCTACGGCTTCGTCTTCCTGGTCGCACTCGGCGTGGACTACAACATCTTCCTGATGTCCCGGGTGCGGCAGGAGGCGCTGCACCACGGGGTCCGGGAGGGCATCGTGCGCGGGCTGACCGCCACCGGCGGCGTGATCACCTCGGCCGGGGTGGTCCTGGCCGCCACCTTCGCCGCGCTGGGCGTCATCCCGCTCGCCTTCCTGGTGCAGATCGCCTTCATCGTGGCCTTCGGCGTCCTGCTGGACACGCTGGTGGTGCGCTCGCTGCTGGTCCCGGCGCTCGCCCGCGACCTCGGCGCCGTCGCCTGGTGGCCCGGGCGGCTGGGACACCGGGACCTGGCGGGACGGGACTGACCCTCCCCGCCCCGGCCCTCACGCGTCGGGGCGCCGCTCCGACGGGCGCACCGTACCGAGGAAGCGCCGTACGTCGATCTCGATGACGACCCGCTCCGGATTGGCCCGGGGCTGCCGGTAGCGGGCGGCGTAGCGGGTCTCCGCGTCGCGGACCGCCCCGGCGTCGTCCCGCACCATCGCGACGCCCTCCAGCGTGGACCAGCGTCTGCCGTCGACCTGGCCCACGGCGACGACCGCCCCGGCGGCCCGCCGCACGTTGCGCGCCTTCGCGGTGTCCCGGCTCGTGATGACCCGGGCCGTGCGGCTGGCGTGGTCGTACGTCACCCCGACGGGGACCAGGTGGGGTGTTCCGTCGGCCCGCGGCGTCGACAGGAAGCACACCCGGCGCTCCTGCCAGAAGTGGACGAACTCGTCGTCCGCGTCGTGCTGTTCCCCGGTGTCCATCCGCTCTCCTCGCCCGCGCCGCGTGTCTCCCGTCCGTACCAGCATCGCCCGGCGGTCCGGACGCCCGCACGGCGGGGTCCGCACGGGGGCGCGTGGGCCGGTCTCAGGCGGCGTCCCGCCCGGAGTCGTGGGCCCGGCCGGCCCCGCCTCCCGGGAGGAGACGCAGGTGCCGGCGCCGGGCGTGCCGGGGCGGCGCCGGATCCCCGAACAGCCGGTCCTCCAGACACGTCATGGCGAACAACAGCAGCGCCAGTGCGGGCAGTATCAGGACGGCAACGGTCACCACGCCGCAGGCCCCTTCCGCTGTGGGACGACTCCGCGCGGGTGCCCGGGCGGGCGCCGGTGAAAGCCGTCATGTTCGGACGGTCCTTGGGTAGGCGGCTGCGACGGCAGACAAGTCGTCCCCGAGGAACGGAGCAGCCGAGCCGATGTCGCACACCTCCCCGCCCGCCGGACCGGTCACGAACCCGCAGCTGGCGGCCTCGTGGTCGGACTGGGCCGGCGACCACACCGCGTCCCTGATCGGGATACCGCTGCGGATCGCGCTCATCGTCGTGATCCTGCTGGTGCTGCGCGCGGCGGCCAAGCGGGCCATCACCCGGGTGGTCCAGCGGGTCCTGGAACCGTCGGCCGGCGAGGCCGAGCGCAGCCGCCCGCGCAGGCCGGCCCGCGGTGCCGCCGTCCTGCACCGCGACCGGTCCCGGGCGCGGCAGCGCCGCGAACAGCGGGCCCGCACCATCGGCTCGGTGCTCAGCAGTGCCGTCACCATCGTGCTGTTCATGGTCGGCGTGGCCATGGTGCTCGACCAGGTCGGCATCGCCCTCGGCCCGCTGCTGGCCAGCGCCGGAGTGGTCGGCCTGGCCATCGGCTTCGGCGCCCAGAGCCTGGTCGCCGACTACCTGTCCGGGCTGCTCATCATGGTCGAGGACCAGTACGGCGTCGGCGACTCGGTCGACCTCGGCGAGGCCGTCGGCGAGGTGGAGCACGTCGGCCTGCGCCTGACCCATGTGCGCGACCTCAACGGCGGCCTGTGGCACATCCGCAACGGTGAGATTTTGCGCGTCCGCAACGACAGCCAGGAGTGGGCCCGCGCCGTCCTGGACGTCGCCGTGGCCCACGACGCCGACCTCGACACCGTCTTCCGCGTCCTGGAGGACACCGGGCGCGCGCTGCGCGAGGAGCCCGACTTCGCGGACGTCCTGCTGGAGGACCCCGCGGTGTGGGGCGTGCAGTCCCTGGACGCCGACGGGATGCTGGTGCGCCTCGCCGTCAAGACCGTGCCGCTCCAGCAGTGGGGCGTCACCCGCGAGCTGCGCCGCCGGGTCAAGGAGGCGCTGGACGCCGCGGGCGTCGAGATCCCCTTCCCGCGCCGGGCGGTGTGGGT
>NZ_JAIOJZ010000115.1 GCF_020404845.1 Streptomyces hyderabadensis
AGGCCCTCGGCGAGCTGGAGGACATGGCCCGCTACGCCGCGCGGTACTACCACAACGTCACCCCCGAGGACTTGAAGTGGATCCTCGTCGAGGCCTCGGGCCGCATCCTGCCCGAGGTCGGCGAGGAACTGGGCCGCTACACCGTCACCGAACTGCGCCGACGCAACATCGACGTACGCCTGGACACCCGCCTGGAGTCCTGCGCCGACCGCGTCGCCGTCCTCAGCGACGGCTCCCGCTTCCCCACCCGTACGGTCGTGTGGACGGCCGGCGTCAAACCGCACCCGCTCCTCGCCGCCACCGACCTGCCCCTGGACGACCGCGGCCGGCTCACCTGCACCGCCCACCTGTCGGTCGACGGCGCCCCGCACGCGTGGGCTGCCGGGGACGCCGCCGCCGTCCCCGACGTCACCGCGCCCGAGCCCGGCCGGTACTGCGCCCCCAACGCCCAGCACGCCGTACGCCAGGCCAGGGTCCTCGGCGACAACGTCACCCACGCCCTGCGCGGCGAGCCCCTCGACACGTACGCGCACCGGTACGCCGGCTCCGTCGCCTCCCTCGGCTTCCACAAGGGCGTCGCGCACGTCTACGGGCGCAAGCTCAAGGGCTACCCCGCCTGGTTCATGCACCGCGCCTACCACCTCAGCCGCGTCCCCACCGTCAACCGCAAGGCGCGCGTGCTCGCCGAATGGGTGATCGCCGGACTCTTCAAACGGGAGATCGTCTCCCTGGGATCACTCGAACATCCGCGGGCGGAGTTCGAACTCGCGGCCGGTGGAAAGCCTTCTCAGGAGCCCCCGCACAACCCGAAGGGGTCGTCCTGACCGGACTCAGGAACTCCCCCGGCCACTGGGGCGTCTGACGGATGTCGGCCGGGCGGGCACCCTGCCAGACTGGTCCACCACCGCGGGCGCTCCGCCGCTCGCCCCAGCGCGGCCCCCGGGGCCCGGGCCGCCCCCGGCCCGTCCCGGTCCCCGGCCGCCGACAACTACACGAGGCAAGGATTCGTGAACTTCACGCGCTGGAGCGCCCGACTCCCCGGAACACAGCGCCGCGCCGCCGCGCGGACCGACACGGCCCTCTCCCCGGACCGGCGGGCGGACGGCTCCGTACCCGCCGCCCGCGCCGAGCAGTTGACCGACGAGGCCCCGCCCGCCCCCGACGTCCCCGCCGTCGACGAACTGCCCGTACGGGACGTCCTGGACCGCGTCCCGGCCCTGGTCGCCCTCCTCCACGGCCCCGAGCACCGCCTCGCCTACGTCAACGACGCCTACGTCGCCGCCTTCGGCAGGCGCGACCTCGGCGCCCGCGCCCGCGACGCCCTCCCCGAGCTGGACGAGCCGGGCCTCTTCCCGCTCCTGGACCAGGTCCAGCGCAGCGGCAGGCCCCGCACCCTCAAGTCCCGCAAGGCCCCGGACGGCCGCTCGTACACCTTCACCTGCACCCCGGTCACCGACACCGACACCGGCACAGACGACGGACGCGGCGGACGCGACGGCCGGGGCGTCCTCGTGTTCGCAACCGACGTCACCGACCACGCCGAGGCCGCCGGGCGCCTGCGCGCGAGCGAACGCAGCCAGCGGGAAACCGCCGTCACCCTGCAGCGCTCTCTCCTGCCGCAGAAGCTGGAGGAGCCCGACGACCTGCGCGTCGCCGCCACCTACCACCCCGGCGGCACCGAGGCCGCGGTCGGCGGCGACTGGTACGACGTGATCACCCTCGGCGGCGGCCGCACCGCCCTGGTCATCGGCGACGTCATGGGCCGAGGCGTCCGCGCGGCGGCCGTGATGGGCCAGCTCCGTACGGCGGTGCGAGCCTACGCCCGCCTCGACCTGCCCCCGCACGAGGTGCTCCAGCTCCTCGACGGCCTCGCCGCCGAGATCGACGCCAACCAGATCGCCACCTGCGTCTACGCCATCCACGACCCGAACGAGGGCCGGCTGGTCTACGCCTCCGCCGGCCACCTGCCCATCCTGGTCCGCGACGAGAACGGCACCGTGCGGCGCGCCGACGAGCCCACCGGCCCGCCGCTCGGCACCGGCGGCTGGATCCACGCCTCCGGCTCCATCGCCCTGCCCCCCGGCGCCACGGCCGTCCTCTACACCGACGGCCTGGTCGAACGCCGCGACGAGGACCTCGACGAGGGCATCGCCTCCCTGGAGCACGCCCTGTCCGGTGCCGTCGGCACCCCGCAGGTCGTCTGCGACCGCCTGATTCGGTCGGCGGGCGTCACCCCGGCGCACGACGACGACGTCGCCGTCCTGGTCCTCCAGCACCCCGCCCGCCGGGGCGCCGAGGCCGAGCTGTTCCGCAACGCCGCCCTGGAGCTGCTCGGCGGGGTGGAGGCGGCCCCGCGCGCGCGTGCCTTCGCCTCCGGCGTCCTCACCAGCTGGCGCTTCCCGGCCGACCTGCACGACCTCGGCGTCCTGGCCACCAGCGAACTGGTCGCCAACTCCCTCCAGCACGGCACCCCGCCGATGCGGCTGCGCCTGCGCCGCACCGACCGCCGCCTGATCATCGAGGTGACCGACGGCGACGACCACCTGCCCCGGCGCCGCCGCGCGGAGCCGGGGGACGAGTCCGGTAGGGGCATCGCCATCGTCGCGACGATCGCCTCCAACTGGGGGTCCCGCCGCACCCCGGGCGGCGGCAAGGCGGTGTGGTGCGAGTTCGTCCTGCACAAGCCGTGAGCCGACGGCGGGGGCGCCGGGCTCCCCGGCCGCGGCCCGCCCGGCTCACGCCTCCGCGACCGCCACGGTCTCGGCCGGCGCCCCGCCCTGCGTGACCACCCGGCTCCTGGCCAGCGACGGCTGGTTCTGTACGTCCGTGAGCTGCCGCCCCAGCCGCACCGCCAGCACCGTGATGCCCAGCGAGAACAACAGGAACGCCACGATGTACGGCGCGTGCAGCGAGGCCCCCAGCGGCCCGCCCACCGCGGGACCGATCGCCAGCGCGAGCTGCTTCACCAGGGCGAAGGCCGAGTTGTACTGCCCGGCCAGCCCGGTCGGCGCCAGATCCGCCACCAGCGGCGCCAGCGTCGGCGACAGCATCGCCTCCCCCAGCCCGAACAGCGCGTACGTCGAGATGAAGGCGGCCGTGGCCATCGTCTGGCTGCCGTGTCCCAGCCCGGCGTATCCGGCCACCGCCCACGCCACGGCCCAGATCAGCCCCACGGACGCGATCACGCGCGAGCGCTTGCGCCGCTCCACGAACTTCAGCACCGCGAACTGCGCGACCACGATCATCAGCGTGTTCGCCGCCAGCGCCGTCCCCAGCGCGGACGTCGAGATCCCGGCCGCCTCGACGCCGTAGGCGCTCAGCCCCGACTCGAACTGCCCGTAGCAGGCGAAGAACAGCACGAAGCCCAGCACGCACAGCTGCACCATGGCCCGGTTGCCCAGCAGCTGCTTCCAGCTCCCGCCGCCGGACTGCCCCGGCGCCTCCTCGATCCGCGGCGCGCGCGGCGCCCGCACCGTCGCCATGACGGCGACCAGCACCAGGAACATCGCCGCCTCGATGGCGAACAGCAGTGTGAAGGAGGACGCGCTCGTGGTGTCGACCAGGTGACCGCCGATGAGCCCGCCGACGCCCAGCCCCAGGTTCTGCAGGAAGAACTGCATGGCGAACGCCCGCGACCGGGTCTCCGTCGTGGAGCAGTCCACGATCATCGTCGCGAGCGCGGGCTGCATCACGGCCTGCCCCGCACCGAGCGCGGCGGCGGACAGCAGCACCGCGCCCGCGGAGGCGGACAGGCCCAGGCTCATCGCGCCGAGCGCGGCGGTGACCAGGGCGACCAGCAGCACCGGCAGCGGCCCGCGCCGGACGATGGCCCGCCCGGCGAACGGCAGCACGATCAGCGCGGCCACGGCGAAGACGGCGAGCACGAGGCCCGCCGTGACAGAGCCCAGTCCCCGTACCTGCGCCACATAGACGTACAGGTAGGGGACCGTGAAGCCGAGTCCGAACGCGCTGAGTGCGTTGCCCACGTGGATCCGGCGCATCGCCGCGCCCATTGCCCTGGTCACGTTCACCCTCTCTTGATCTCTCGGGATCGATCGCTGCAGCCGTCAGAGCTGAAGGCTGAAGACTTAGAAGCTAAAGTTCGAAGGTAAAGAGTACATACCGAAGGACTTCAAGGCAAAGGAGCCGCGTGCCATACTGCGGCCATGGGCGACACCTCCGGCGCCGGCGAGCCGACACTCGAAGAACAGATCGCCGCCTACCAGCGCGAGTTCCAGGACCTCGACCCCCAGGTCGAGAAGATCGTCTCGGCGCTCTCCCGCCTCAACCGCCGCATGAACGTCGCGTACGGCCGGCAGACCGCCGAGCTGGGCATCAGCAACACGGACTGGGAGGTGCTGAAGGCCCTCGTGCTCTCCGGCGCCCCCTACCGCCTCGGCCCCGGCGACCTCGCCAAGCGCCTCGGCCTCACCCCGGCCGCGATGACCCACCGCATCGACCGCATGGTGACGGAGGGCCTGGTCACCCGGGAGCGCGACGAGACCAACCGGGTCCGCGTGATCGTGGCGATCACCGCGGAGGGGCGGGAGAAGTGGCTGGCGGCCATGCGCCTCGCCACGGTCTTCGAGGAGGACCTGCTCCAGGACCTCTCCGCCGACGACCGCACCGCGCTCGGCGAGGTACTCACCCGCCTCCTGCGCAGGGTGGAGCACGCCCAGCCGGACGCCGGTGGCCGGCTCAGCGACCTGGATTAAAGATCTTGACAGCTGTGCTTGACAGTCCCCTGCGGGATCCGTAAGGTTCTTCGGGTTGCCACGGGACCGTAACGGTTCTGCGGCAGCACCTCCCGCCGCAGCAGCGGCAATCAAACCACCAGCACGATCCCCGAGCGGGAATGACTTCGGCGCGCCCGAATTCAATTCCGCCGGACTCTCGTCGGCCCGATCGACCCCGATTGGGAATCGCCGAGAAGGTCCGCTAAGGTTTAAGACGTCGGAACGGCCCAACAGCCGGGGAGACAACCCCCTCTGACGGGGAATCAGAGCCCGAAAGGATCTGATAGAGTCGGAACCGCCGGAAAGGGAAACGCGAAAGCGGGAACCTGGAAAGCACCGAGGAAATCGGATCGGAAA
>NZ_JAIOJZ010000116.1 GCF_020404845.1 Streptomyces hyderabadensis
CCCCACCCGAACCCCCACCAACCGCAGCCGACACCCACTCCACCTCGAAGAGCGAGTCGGTGCCCGCCGTCCCGCCGACGGCCGCGTCCATCGCTGCGGTCAGTTGCTCGGGCGACATCTCCCGTACGCTCAGCGCCTCGACGGCGGCCACCGGCGCGCCCGTCGGGTCGGCGGCGATCACGGAGAAGCTGTCGGGGCCGGCCGGTGCTATCCGCACCCTCAGGGCTGTCGCCCCGACGGCGTACAGCGAGACGCCCGACCAGGCGAACGGCAGCCTGGTGGCGCCGTCCGCGACGAGGGAGGTCAGGCCGATCGGGTGAAGGGCCGCGTCAAGGAGGGCCGGGTGCAGGCCGAACCCGCCGGCGGTGGACGTCAGCGGTTCCGGCAGGGCGACCTCCGCGAACAGTTCCTCGCCGCGTCGCCAGGCACGCAGCATGCCTCGGAAGGCGGGGCCGTACTCGAAACCGCGGTCGGCGAGGCCGTCGTAGAAGCCCTCGACGTCCACCGGTTCGGCGTCACGCGGCGGCCAGGCGGTGAGGTCGTCCGAGGGGGCCGGGGCAGATGTAGCCGGGGTCAGGAGTCCGGTGGCGTGCCGGGTCCAGCCCGGGTCGGTGCTCCGGGTGTGCTGCGGGTCGGGCTGCGGACGGGAGTACACCTGCACGGGCCGGGCGCCGCGGTCGTCGGGGGCGCCGACGGCGACCTGGACCTGTACAGCGCCACCGGGCGGCAGCACCAGCGGCGCTTCGAGGGTGAGATCGTCGACGTGCCCGCAGCCCGCCTCGTCACCGGCGCGCAGCGCCAGCTCCACCAGGGCCGCGCCGGGTACGAGTGGCACCGCGTCCACGGTGTGGTCGGCCAGCCAGGGCTGGGCCGCCGGGGAGAGCCGGCCGGTGAGCAGGACGCCGTCGTCCTCCGCGCGGGCGACGGACGCGCCGAGCAACGGATGGTGGGCGGCGCCGAGTCCGGCGGCGGTCATGTCGCCGGTGCCGGCGGGGGCGTCGAGCCAGTACCGCTGCCGCTGGAAGGCGTACGTGGGCAGGTCCACGCGGTGCGCGCCGAGCCCGTCGAATACGGCCGCCCAGTCGACGGGTGTGCCGGCCGCATACAGCCGGGACACGGCTGTGAGCAGGGCCTTCTCCTCCGGTTCGGCGCGGCGCAGCAGGGAGACGACGACGGCCTCTCCGGCGCTCTCCTGCGCGGACGAGGCCTCTACGGTGTCCAGAGTCTGCTGGATCATCGGCAGCAGTGCCGCCGACGGGCCGACCTCGACCCAGCGGACGACGCCCTGCCCGTGGAGCGCGGTGACTGCGTCGGCGAAGCGGACGGTGGCGCGGACGTGGCCGACCCAGTAGTCGGCGGTGCGCATCTCCTCGGGGTCGGTGACGCCGGTGACGGTGGACACGATCGGGATGCCCGGCTCGTGGAAGGTGACGCTCTGGAGAGTGCGCCGGAACTCGTCGAGCATCGGCTCCATCAGCGGCGAGTGGAAGGCGTGGCTCACCCGGAGGCGCTTGGTGCGACACCCGCGTGCGGTGAGGACGACGACGATCTCGTCCACGGCGGCCTCGGTGCCCGAGAGGACGACCGCGCCGGGCGCGTTGACGGCGGCGAGGCCCACCGCGTCCTCGTGTCCGGCGAGCAGCGGCAGCACCTCGTCGGCGCTCGCCTCGACGGCGACCATGGTGCCCCCGGGCGGAAGTTGCTGCATGAGCCGACCGCGCGCGGCGACCAGCGTGCAGGCGTCCTCCAGTGACAGGATCCCGGACACGTGGGCGGCGGCGATCTCGCCGATGGAGTGTCCCGCGAGGATGTCGGGCCGCACGCCCCACGACTCCAGGAGCCGGAAGAAGGCGACCTCCAGGGCGAAGACGGCGGGCTGGGTGCAGCCAGTGCTGTCGAGCGCCTCGGCCTCGGGCGTGCCCGGAGCGGCGAACAGCACCTCGCGCAGGGGACGTTCGAGGAGCGGATCCAGTACGGCGCACACCTCGTCGAGGGCCTGCCGGAAGTACGGGAACCGTTCGCTGACTTCGCGCCCCATGCCGGCCCACTGCGAGCCCTGCCCGGAGAACAGGAAGGCGGTCGCGCCCCGCGCCGCCGTACCGGTCAGGCTTCCGGCCCCCGCGGTGGCCCCCTCTGCCGCGAACCGGGCGACGAAGGCGAGGAGTTCGTCGCGGTCGGCGCCGTACGCGACGAAGCGGTGCGGGAGAGCGGAACGCGTGACGCCGAGCGAGTACGCGACGTCGGCCGCGCCCAGCTCGGGGCGGGCCAGCAGGTGGGCGTGCAGCCGGGCCGCCTGAGCGCGCAGCGCGTCGGCGCCGCGCGCGGAGACCGGCCAGGTCAGGAGGGCGGGGTCGACGGCGAGCGTTCCGTTGCCGGCCGCCTCGGTCGCCGGCTCCGGAGCCTGCTCGATGATCACGTGCGCGTTGGTGCCACTGACGCCGAACGACGACACCGCCGCCCGGCGCGGCTCCCGGGTGTCGGGCCACGGCTTCGGTTCGGTGAGCAGCCGTACCGCGCCCGCCGACCAGTCGACCTGGTGCGACGGCTCGTCCACGTGCAGCGTGCGCGGCAGCGAACCGGCGCGCAGCGCCATCACCATCTTGATGATCCCGCCGACACCGGCCGCGGCTTGGGTGTGTCCGATGTTCGACTTCAACGACCCCAGCCACAAAGGTTGTTCTCCCGTGCGCCTCTGGCCGTACGTGGCCTGCAGCGCCTGCACCTCGATCGGGTCGCCCAGCGACGTACCCGTACCGTGTCCCTCGACCACGTCGACCTGCGCGGGCGTCAGGTTCGCGGCGGCGAGGGCCTGCCGGATCACCCGCTGCTGGGACGGGCCGTTGGGTGCGGTCAGACCGTTGGACGCGCCGTCCTGGTTGACCGCACTGCCCCGCACCACCGCAAGGACCGGGTGACCCAGACGCTCCGCGTCCGACAGCCGCTCCACCAACAGCATCCCCGCACCCTCGGCCCAGCCCGTACCGTCCGCACCCGCACCGAACGCCTTACACCGGCCATCCGCCGCAAGCCCCCGCTGCCGACTGAACTCGACGAACGTGTCCGGCGTCGCCATCACCGTGACGCCGCCGGCGAGGGCCAGGCTGCACTCGCCCTGCCGCAGCGCCTGGATGGCGAGGTGGAGTGCGACCAGCGACGACGAGCAGGCGGTGTCGACGGTCACCGCCGGGCCCTCCAGGCCGAAGGTGTAGGCGATGCGGCCGGTGGCGATGCTGCCCGCGCTGCCGTTGCCGACGTATCCCTCGACGCCCTCCGGCAGTGCGGCCGCACCCGCACCCGTGCCGAAGCGGGCGCCGTAGTCGTGGTACATGACGCCCGCGAACACGCCCGTACGGCTGCCGCGCAGCGTGGCCGGGTCGATGCCCGCCCGCTCGAACGCCTCCCACGACGTCTCCAGCAGCAGCCGCTGCTGCGGATCCATCGCCAACGCCTCACGCGGCGAAATCCCGAAGAACGCCGGGTCGAACTCGGCGGCGTCGCGCAGGAAACCGCCTTCACGGCAGTACGTCTTGCCGTTGATCGACGGGTCCGGGTCGTAGAGGGCGTCAACGTCCCAGCCGCGGTCGCCGGGCATGGCGCCGATCGCGTCGCAGCCCTTCGAGACCAGCTCCCACAGATCATCCGGCGACTCGACCCCGCCCGGGTACCGGCACGCCATCCCGACGATCGCGACGGGCTCGTGCCGGGCGGCCTCGGCCTGGCCGAGACGGAGCCGGGTCTCGGCCAGATCGGCGGTCACCCGCTTGAGGTAGTCACGCAGCTTCTGCTCGTTGGACATCAGTCAGTCACCATTCGAGTCGTCGTCGGAGACGATCGGGGTCCGGGGTCGACACCGGGGTGGGCGTCGGAAGTGGGCGTCAGGAGTGGACGGCAGGATGGTGGGCCGCCGTGCAGCGGCCCGACCGTCCTGGAACTCAGCCGAGTTCGTTGTCGATGAAGGCGAAGATCTCGTCGTCCGTCGCCGCGTCGATCTGATCGGCGACCCGTTCGGCCTCCGCCGGTCGCGCCGCCTCGTCGAAGCGGGAAAGCAGGGCGGCGAGACGGCGCTGGATGTCGGCGCTCTCCTCGTCGGTCGGATCGACGTCAGTGAGCATCTGCTCGATCCGGTCGAGTTCGCCGAGCAGTCCCTCCGGCCCCGCCGCCGGCAGACCCGGGATCTGCGTGTGCAGATGCCGGGCCAGGTCGGCGGAGGTCGGATGGTCGAAGACGACCGTGGCGGCCAGCTTCAGACCGGTGGCGGCGTGGAGCCTGTTGCGCAGTTCCACCGCCGTGAGCGAGTCGAACCCGAGGTCCTTGAAGGCCCGGTCCGGCTCGACCGACGACGCGGAAGGGTGCCCCAGCACCACGGCGACCTCCGTGCGCACCAGGTCCAGCAGATGCGCCGCCCGCCGACCCTCGTTCATCGCCGCGAGCCGCTCGGCCAGTCCGCCGGCCGAGCCCACAGCCGCCACGGCCGCGGCCTGCCGCCGCGCCCGGCCGGGCACCAGCGCCCGCAGCACGGCGGGCACGTCCTCGGAACGGCCGCGCAGGGCGGGGAGGTTGAGCCGGACGGGGACGAGCAGGCCGTCCGTATCTCCGGTGACCGCCCGGTCGAGCAGCGCCAGCCCCTCGGCCTCGCCCAGCGCCTCCGCGCCGAGGCGGGCGATCCGCTGCCGGTCCGACTCCGCCAGCCCCGACGTCATCGCACTCGCCTCGGCCCACAGGCCCCACGCCAGGGACAGACCGGGCAACCCCTCCGCACGGCGAGCCTGGGCAAGCGCATCCAGGAACACATTCGCCGCCGCATAGTTGGCCTGCCCCGCATTCCCGAACACACCGGCCGCCGACGAGAACACCACGAACGCCGACAGATCATGCTCCCGGGTCAGTTCGTGCAGGTGCCAGGTCGCATCCACCTTCGGACGCAGCACCGCATCG
>NZ_JAIOJZ010000117.1 GCF_020404845.1 Streptomyces hyderabadensis
TGTCGCTGGCGGATGCGTGTGTGCTGGTGGCTGCTCGTGGGCGGTTGATGCAGGGGTTGCCGGCTGGTGGGGTGATGGTGGCGGTTCAGGCTTCCGAGGAGGAGGTGCTGCCACTGCTGGCGGAGGTGTCGGGCCGTGTGGGTGTTGCCGCGGTCAACGGGCCCGAAGCCGTCGTGATCTCCGGGGCTGAGGCGGAGGTCGAGCAGGTCGCCGCAGCCCTCGCGGCGCAGGGCCGTCGGGTCAAGCGGCTGACTGTGAGTCATGCCTTCCATTCGCCGTTGATGGAGCCGGTGCTGGAGGAGTTCCGGGCAGTGGTGGACGGGCTGGTCTTCCGTGAGCCGTCGGTGCCGTTCGTGTCGACGGTGACGGGCGCGGTCGTGGGGGCGGAGATCGCCGAGCCTGGGTATTGGGTGCGGCATGTGCGGGAGGCGGTGCGGTTCGCCGACGGGTTGCGGGCGTTGCACGGCTTGGGTGCGCGGCGGTTCGTGGAGGTGGGCCCGGACGGTGTGCTGGCCGGGCTTGTCGGGCAGGTGCTGGAGTCGGATGCGGTCGCTGTGCTTCGTCGTCGGGTGCCTGAGGTGCGGTCGGTGGTCGAGGCGGTTGGTGGCTTCTTCGTGCGGGGTGGGTCGGTCGACTGGCCGGTGCTGCTGTCCGGCGCCCGGCGTGTGGAGTTGCCGACGTACGCCTTCCAGCACGAGCGGTACTGGCTGGACGCCCCCGTCGGAGTCGGTGATGCCACGGCTGTCGGTCTGAGCGCGGCCCGGCATCCCATGCTGGGTGGTGCCATCACGCTCGCCGACCGCTCGGGCGTGCTGCTCACCGGGCGGCTGTCGTCGGCGACCCATGCCTGGCTGGCGGACCACGCCGTCCACGGCACCGTGCTCGTGCCGGGCACCGCCCTCGTCGAGTTGGCGCTGCGCGCCGGTGAGGAGGTCGGCTGCGACACCGTCGAGGAGCTGACCCTGCGGGCGCCGCTGATGCTCCCGGCGACCGGCGTCGGCGCCGTCCAGGTGCAGATCGTCGTCGGCGAACCGGACGCCGGAAACCTGCGTCCGGTCGACGTGTACGCCCGCGCCGACGACGACACGGCCGACGCTCCCTGGACCTGTCACGCCACCGGCCTCATAGCCCCGGGCACCGGGACCACGGGGGAGGAGGCCGCCGATTTCGCCGTCTGGCCGCCTCAGGACGCGGAACCGGTCGACATCAGCGGCTTCTACGACGCGATGGCCGACCGCGGTTACGACTACGGGCCCGTCTTCCGGGGCCTGCGCAGTGTCTGGCGGCGCGGCGACGAGGTGTTCGCCGAGGTCGCGCTGGCGAAGGAGGCGGCAGGAACGGCCGAGGAGTTCGGGGTGCATCCCGCCCTGCTGGACTCCGCCCTGCACGCCGCAGCCGCCGCCGCGGCGGACGACGAACGAGGTGACGGCGGCGCTCGCGTCCCCTTTTCCTGGCGCCGTGTCGAGTTGCACGCAGCGGGCGCCACGGCCCTGCGGGTCCACCTCACCTCCGCCGGGGAGACCCTGGCTCTCCGAGTGGCGGACACGGAGGGCCGGTTGGTGGCCTCCGCGGAGTCGCTGGTACTGCGCGAGGTGAGCCGGGCGCAGATGGCCGCGTCGCAAAGGATCGACTCCCTGTTCGGCGTGGAGTGGGTCCCGGCGCAGGCGACATCGAACGCGGTCGGCGAGACCTTGACGATGCTCGGGGATGGTCCCCTGGTTGATGGCGGTCGGGTGTTCGCCGATGTGGATGCGCTGCTGGCGGCTTCCGGGTCGGGTGTTCCTGGCACGGTGGTGGTGGAGTGCCGGGCTGCGGAGAACGTGTCGGTGCCGGATGCGGTGCGGGCGGGGCTGACGGACGTACTCGGTTTGGTGCAGGGGTGGGTTGGTGAGGAGCGGCTGTCCGACTCGCGGTTGGTCGTGGTGACGCGGGGCGCGGTGGGCGTGTCGGCCGGTGAGCCGGTGGATGTGCGGACCGCCCCGGTGTGGGGGCTGGTGCGCGCGGCGCAGGCGGAGCATCCGGGCAGGTTCGTGCTGGCGGATCTTCCGGCGGAGGCCGGTCCGGAGGAGCTGGTTGCGGGGCTGGCCTGCGGTGAGCCGCAGTGGGCCGTGCGCGAGGGCGCGGTACGAGTCCCCCGCCTCGTCCGGGCCCGCACGTCAGGCACCGTCGACGCCGACGCCCCTGCCGCCTTCGGCCGGGGCCCAGTCCTCGTCACCGGCGCCACCGGTACTCTCGGCAGACTCGTCGCCCGGCACTTGGTCGCGGCGCACGACGTGCGGGAGTTGGTACTGCTCGGCCGCCGGGGCCTCGCCGTCGACGGTATGGAGGTACTTCGCGACGAACTCAACGGCCTGGGCGCGACCGTGGAAGTGCTGGCCTGCGATGCGGCCGACCGCGGGGCGTTGGCCGAGGCCATCGGCGGACGCGAGTTGAGCGCCGTGGTCCACGCGGCTGGCGTCCTCGACGACGGCGTGCTGGAGTCCCTCGACGCCGCCCGCCTCGACACGGTGCTGCGTCCGAAGGTCGAGGCCGTCTGGAACCTGCACGAACTCACCCGTGACCTGGACCTGGACGCCTTCGTGGTGTTCTCGTCGGCCGCCGGGGTGTTCGGCAACGCGGGGCAGGCCAACTACGCGGCCGCCAACGTGTTCCTGGACGCCCTGGCCCAGAGCCGGCGTGCCGAAGGGCTCGTCGGTCTCTCCCTGGCCTGGGGGCTGTGGGCCGACGACAGCGCCATGACCGCCGGGCTCGCCGAGGCGGACGTGCGGCGGCTGTCGCGGTCGGGGGCCGGTGCGCTGTCGGTTGAGGAGGGACTCGCCCTCCTCGACACCGCCGCCACGGCAGACCACGACGGCCTGCTGATCCCCGTACGCCTCGACCTCGCAGCCTTGCGCTCCGCCGACACCGCGCCCGAGCAGGTGCCGCCCATGCTGCGCGGCCTCCTGTCCAGCCCGGCCCGGAGCCGACGCAGGGCCGCGGGGACCGAGACCGGCGCAGCGGCCGACCGTGGTGAACTCGCGCGTACGCTCGCCGTATTGGACGCCCAAGCGCGCGAGACCCATGTGCTGGACCTGATCCGTTCGGCCGTCGCGACGGTGCTCGGGCACGCCTCACCGGACGCGGTCGAGCCCGACAAGTCGTTCCGCGACCTCGGCTTCGACTCGCTGACCGCGGTGGAACTGCGGAACCGGCTCACGGCCACGACCGGTCTGCGCTTGCCCGCCACCCTGGTCTTCGACTACCCGACGTCGGCCGCCCTCGCCGACCACGTGCTGTCGCAGGTCGTCGGCGCCGCCGACCACGCCAAGGCCGACCTCGTGCCGGCCGCGGCCGACGCCGACGCCCCCATCGTGATCGTCGGAATGAGCTGCCGCTACCCCGGTGACGTCACGACGCCCGACGACCTGTGGGACCTCGTCCTGTCCGGCGGCGACGCCGTGTCCGAGTTCCCCTCCGATCGCGGCTGGGACCTGGAGAACGTCTACCACCCCGACCCCGACCACCCCGGCACCACCTACTCTCGCGAGGGCGGCTTCCTGCACCGCGCGGCCGAGTTCGACCCGGCGTTCTTCGGGCTCTCCCCGCGAGAGGCGCTGGCGATGGATCCGCAGCAGCGGTTGTTGCTGGAGACGTCGTGGGAGGCGTTCGAGCGGGCGGGCATCGACCCGGCCACGCTGCGCGGCAGTCGCACGGGCGTGTTCGCGGGCGTCATGTACCACGACTACGGCGCCCGGCTGCGAGAGGTGCCCGGCCACTTGGAGGGGCTGATGGGCACCGGCACGGCCGCCAGTGTCGTCTCCGGCCGTTTGTCGTACACGTTCGGGTTGGAGGGCCCGGCGGTGACCGTCGACACGGCGTGTTCGTCGTCGTTGGTGGCGTTGCATCTGGCGGTGCAGGCGTTGCGGTCGGGTGAGTGCGAGATGGCGTTGGCCGGTGGTGTGACGGTGATGGCCACGCCCGGCGCGTTCGTCAATTTCAGTCGGCAGCGGGGGCTTGCGCCCGACGGCCGCTGCAAGGCGTTCGGTGCGGGTGCGGACGGCACGGGCTGGGCCGAGGGCGCGGGAATGCTGCTGGTGGAGCGGCTGTCGGACGCGGAGCGTCTGGGCCACCCGGTCCTTGCGGTGGTACGGGGCAGTGCCGTCAACCAGGACGGCGCGTCCAACGGTCTGACCGCACCCAACGGTCCCTCCCAGCAGCGCGTGATCCGGCAGGCTCTCGCCAACGCGGGGCTGGAGCCGGGCCACGTGGACGCTGTCGAGGCGCACGGCACGGGTACGTCGCTGGGCGACCCGATCGAGGTGCAGGCGTTGCAGGCCACGTACGGGCAGGGTCGTGCGGAGGGGCGGCCGTTGTGGTTGGGGTCGTTGAAGTCGAACATCGGGCATGCGCAGGCTGCTGCGGGTGTGGGTGGTGTGATCAAGATGGTGATGGCGTTGCGGGAGGGTGTCCTTCCCCGCACTCTGCATGCCGACGAACCCTCTCCCCACATTGACTGGTCGGCGGGTCAGGTACGGCTGCTCACCGAACCGATCCCGTGGCCCGAGGCCCGGGAGCCGCGGCGGGCGGGGGTGTCGTCGTTCGGGTTCAGTGGCACCAACGCGCACGTGATCATCGAGCAGGCCCCCGAGCCCACCGCACCCGCGGAGGCCGAGCCCTGGAACGGGCGCGCCCTCCCGTGGGTCCTGTCGGCGGCGTCCCCTCAGGCCCTGCGCGCCCAGGCGCAGCGTCTGCGCTCACACGTCACCGAACACCCCGAACTCCGGCCGGTGGACGTGGCCTTCTCTCTCGCCACCACCCGGAGCGCGCTGGCACACCGGGCCCTTGTCGTCGGCACCGACCGCGACGAACTCCTCACCGCCCTCGACACCCCGGTGGAGATCACTGACACCGCGAC
>NZ_JAIOJZ010000118.1 GCF_020404845.1 Streptomyces hyderabadensis
TCGCCGCCGCTGCGGGCAGTCGTGCCGCTGGGGCGGCACGGGTGGGCGCAGCGGCACCCCGCAACGCCGGGCTGCGTCCCCGCCCCGGCGCCGACACCCGCGCCGGGTGCCCGCACGCCGCCGGTGCGGCGACAATGACCCCGTGCGGTACAGAATCCTGGGCGTCACCCAGACGGAGGACCACGGCACCGTCGCAAGCCCCGGCGGCCCCCGCCTGCGCGCGCTGCTCGCCGCCCTCGCCCTGCGCCCGGGCGACGTCGTCACGTCCGCCACCCTGATCGACGAGGTCTGGGCGGAGGACGACCCGCCGCAGGACGCCCCGGCCGCCCTCCAGGCCCTCGTCGGCCGCCTCCGCCGTACCGTCGGCAAGGAGGCCGTCGACTCCGTCCCCGGCGGCTACCGGCTCGCGGCGACCCGCGACGACGTGGACCTGAACGTCTTCGAACGCCTCGTACGGCAGGGCCGCACCGCCCTCGAACGCGGCGACGCCGCGACCGCCGCCCGGCACCTGGACGAGGCCCTCGCCCTCTGGCGCGGACCCGCCCTGGCCGACCTCCCCGGTCACGCCGCCGGCCCCGAGGCCCTGCACCTCGACGCGACCCGCGCCCGCATCGAGGCCGGGCTGCGCCTGGGTGACGCCCACGACGCCGTACCGCGGCTGCGCGAACTGACCGCCGCGCACCCCTACGACGAGCCCCTGCACGCCCTCCTCATCTCCGCCCTGCGCGCCACCGGCCGCGACGCCGACGCCCTGGCCGCCTACGAAAGCACCCGCCGCACCCTCGCCGAAGGCCTCGGCACCGAACCCGGGCCCCGACTGCGCGCCCTGCACGCCGAACTGCTCGCCGGGCGGGGCTCGGGACGACCCGCTCCCGAGGGGCGCAAGGGCAACATCAGGCCCCGGCTGACCAGCTTCGTGGGGCGGGAGCTGGAGCTGGACGCCATCCGTTCCGAGCTGCGGGGGGCCCGGCTCGTCACCCTGACCGGGCCGGGCGGGTCCGGGAAGACCCGCCTCGCCGAGGAGGCCGCCGCCGGGCTTCCGCAGGCGTGGCTGGTCGAGCTGGCCCCGCTCGACCGGCCGGAAGCGGTGCCCGGCGCGGTCGTCAACGCCCTCGGACTGCGCGAGACCGTACTGCTGACCGGGGACCGGCCCGCCGTTCACGACGATCCCGTCGCTCTGCTCGTTGAGTACTGCGCCCCGCGCAGTCAACTCCTCGTCCTCGACAACTGCGAACACCTCATCGGCGCGGCGGCCCGGCTCGCCGAGACGCTGCTGACCCGCTGCCCGGGTCTCACCGTCCTCGCCACCAGCCGGGAGCCGCTGGGCGTGCCCGGTGAATCAGTGCGGCCGGTCGAGCCGCTCAGCCCCGAGCAGGCGATCCGTCTCTTCACCGCGCGTGCGACTGCCGTACGGCCCGACGCCGACGTCGTCCTGCGCGACGAGGAGGCCGTCGCCGAGATCTGCCGGCGCCTCGACGGACTGCCGCTCGCCATCGAGCTGGCGGCCGCCCGGCTGCGGCTGCTCACCCCACGGGAGATCGCCGACCGGCTCGACGACCGCTTCCGCCTGCTCACCTCCGGCAGCCGCACCGTCCTGCCCCGCCAGCAGACCCTCCGGGCGGTCGTCGATTGGTCCTGGGACCTCCTCGACGAGGCGGAACGCACCATGCTGCGCGAGCTGTCCGTCTTCGCGGGCGGCTGGGACCTCGCGGCCGCCGAGACCGTGTGCACCGGGCCCGCGGCGGAGCTGGTCGGGGCCCTGGTGGACAAGTCCCTGGTCGTCGCCGACCCGGGCCCCGAAGGCGCCGGCATGCGCTACCGCATGCTGGAGACCATCCACGAGTACGCCGACGAACGCGCCGCCGAGGTTCCGGGGCTGCGGGACGCCGCCGAGCGGGCGCACCGGGCGTGGGCGCGCGCCCTGGCCGAGGAGGCCGACCCGCAACTGCGTTCGGCCGGGCAACTGCCGTACATCTCGCGCCTGGAGACCGAGCACGACAACCTCCGCACGGCCCTCGACCGCTCCCTCACCGCGGGCGACGAGCCCGAGGCCGCCGCCCTCGCGCTCGCCATGGGCTGGTTCTGGTGGCTGCGCAACTACCGCCAGGAGGGGGTCAGGTGGCTGGACCGGGTGCTGCGCCTCGGCGCCGCCCTGGACGCGGAGGGCGGCCGGGTGCCGTCGGCGGACGTCCTCGCCCGGCGGACGGCTGACGCGGACCCCCTCGCGACGCTTCTCGCCGTGCCGGAAGGCGATCCGCCGCATCCGCTCGACCCGCTGCGCATGCGGGTGCGGATCATGCACATCCTCCTCACCTTCGAGAGCGAGTCGAGGGAACGGCTGCTGGACGACCGCATGCGGCGGTACGTGCGCAGAGTGCGGGACCACTTCGCGGTGGGCGGCCCCGAGGCGGCGCGGGTGCCCGGGCTCGTGTGGCCGCTGACCGAGTTCTTCGTCAGCGACTCGGGCGACGTCCGGGGCTCCATGGACGCCTCCGTCGCCAACTGCCGTGCCTACGGGGGCGAGTGGGAGGTCGCCGCCAGCCTCATGTTCCGTACGCACGCGGTGGTCGACATCTCGGGCACTCCGGCGGGCATCGACGACGACCTGGCGGAGATGCGGGTGCTCAGCCGGCGCGTCGGCGACCGTCTGGTGGAGGCCCAGGTGTGCAGCGCTTTCGGCGAGGCCGCCATGGTGCGCGGCCGCTACGAGGAGGCCAGGGCCGAGTACGAGGAGGCGCTGCGGCTCGCCGAGGAGGTGGGCGCCTTCGCGGAGGCGCCGTTCCTCATCGCCCGGCTCGCCGAGATCGCCTACCGCGAGGGGGACCGCGGCACGGCGCTCGGCGCGCTCGACGAGGCCGGCGCCGCCGCCGACCGGTACGGCGTGGTGGACTCCAAGGCCTTCGTACTGATGCTGCGGGCCGGGCTCGCGGTGGTGGACGAGGAGTTCGGACGGGCCCGCGTCCTGTGCGAGGCGGCGCGCGAGGAGTGCCTGCGCGGCACGCCGCCGCCGCAGTTCCTGGCCATGCTGGGGCTCGTGGACGCGCTCGTGACGGCGGGCGAGTCCGGTCCGCGGGAGGCATTGCCGCTGCTGGCGGACACCCTGCGGGTGGCCGTCGAGGAGCGGTGCGCCGAGCTGGTCCTCGCGACCCTCGTGGACAGCGCGGCCGGGCTGCTGAGCGACCTCGGCGACCAGAGCCGCGCGGTACGGCTGCTGGGCGCGGCCGGACACTGGCGCGGCGACCGTCCCCGTCCCCTGCCGGACCGCGCGCACGCCGAGCGGGCCGAGGCCGCCGCCCGCGCTGCCCTCGGCTCCCGGCGGTACGCCGCCGAACTGGCCGCAGGTGCCGTCCTCACGCCCCGGGACGTCACCGTCGAGCTGGTGGCGGCGGTGGGACAGCCCGCCGCTACACGCAGGTGAAGCGGGACCGGGCCCAGTCCGCGAGCGCCAACGAGTCGAAGGGGCTGTGCGGTTCGGTCACCAGCCGCAGCGTCTCGCGCCCCGTGATGTCCACGTGGACCGGCACCGCGGGGTCACCGCCCTTGACCATCCCGGAGTTCCACAGCCGGACGCCGTCGGCCCACACCGAGAAGTGGACCTTGCCCAGCTTCATCGTCAGGTCGTCGATGCCGACCAGCGCGTCGTAGGACGAGCAGTCGCGGTTGAGGTCGATGGTGACCGAGGAGCTTCCGTGGACGGTGACGCCGTGCGCGTACTCCACGTCGGCGACGGACAGGCCGGAGCGCTGCCACACCCAGCTGCTCCCGGCCAGCCGCATCTCGGGGCCGGTGCCGT
>NZ_JAIOJZ010000119.1 GCF_020404845.1 Streptomyces hyderabadensis
AAGGAAGCGTCCGTTCCTTGAGAACTCAACAGCGTGCCAAAAGTCAACGCCAGATATGTTGATACCCCGACCTGATCGGATCTCTGATCGGGTTGAGGTTCCTTTGAAACACACAGCGAGGACGCTGTGAACGTCGGGACTATTCCTCCCGATGTTCCGCTCTCGTGGTGTCACCCGATTACGGGTAAACATTCACGGAGAGTTTGATCCTGGCTCAGGACGAACGCTGGCGGCGTGCTTAACACATGCAAGTCGAACGATGAACCACTTCGGTGGGGATTAGTGGCGAACGGGTGAGTAACACGTGGGCAATCTGCCCTGCACTCTGGGACAAGCCCTGGAAACGGGGTCTAATACCGGATACTGACGCTCGCAGGCATCTGTGAGAGTCGAAAGCTCCGGCGGTGCAGGATGAGCCCGCGGCCTATCAGCTTGTTGGTGAGGTAACGGCTCACCAAGGCGACGACGGGTAGCCGGCCTGAGAGGGCGACCGGCCACACTGGGACTGAGACACGGCCCAGACTCCTACGGGAGGCAGCAGTGGGGAATATTGCACAATGGGCGAAAGCCTGATGCAGCGACGCCGCGTGAGGGATGACGGCCTTCGGGTTGTAAACCTCTTTCAGCAGGGAAGAAGCGAAAGTGACGGTACCTGCAGAAGAAGCGCCGGCTAACTACGTGCCAGCAGCCGCGGTAATACGTAGGGCGCAAGCGTTGTCCGGAATTATTGGGCGTAAAGAGCTCGTAGGCGGCTTGTCGCGTCGGTTGTGAAAGCCCGGGGCTTAACCCCGGGTCTGCAGTCGATACGGGCAGGCTAGAGTTCGGTAGGGGAGATCGGAATTCCTGGTGTAGCGGTGAAATGCGCAGATATCAGGAGGAACACCGGTGGCGAAGGCGGATCTCTGGGCCGATACTGACGCTGAGGAGCGAAAGCGTGGGGAGCGAACAGGATTAGATACCCTGGTAGTCCACGCCGTAAACGGTGGGCACTAGGTGTGGGCAACATTCCACGTTGTCCGTGCCGCAGCTAACGCATTAAGTGCCCCGCCTGGGGAGTACGGCCGCAAGGCTAAAACTCAAAGGAATTGACGGGGGCCCGCACAAGCGGCGGAGCATGTGGCTTAATTCGACGCAACGCGAAGAACCTTACCAAGGCTTGACATACACCGGAAACGTCCAGAGATGGGCGCCCCCTTGTGGTCGGTGTACAGGTGGTGCATGGCTGTCGTCAGCTCGTGTCGTGAGATGTTGGGTTAAGTCCCGCAACGAGCGCAACCCTTGTCCCGTGTTGCCAGCAACTCTTCGGAGGTTGGGGACTCACGGGAGACCGCCGGGGTCAACTCGGAGGAAGGTGGGGACGACGTCAAGTCATCATGCCCCTTATGTCTTGGGCTGCACACGTGCTACAATGGCCGGTACAATGAGCTGCGATACCGCAAGGTGGAGCGAATCTCAAAAAGCCGGTCTCAGTTCGGATTGGGGTCTGCAACTCGACCCCATGAAGTCGGAGTCGCTAGTAATCGCAGATCAGCATTGCTGCGGTGAATACGTTCCCGGGCCTTGTACACACCGCCCGTCACGTCACGAAAGTCGGTAACACCCGAAGCCGGTGGCCCAACCCCTTGTGGGAGGGAGCTGTCGAAGGTGGGACTGGCGATTGGGACGAAGTCGTAACAAGGTAGCCGTACCGGAAGGTGCGGCTGGATCACCTCCTTTCTAAGGAGCACATAGCCGACTGCAGGCAAGTGTCTTGCACGGTTGCTCATGGGTGGAACGTTGACTATTCGGTCCTGACTCGGGCCGGTGGCTGCCAGTACTGCTCTTCGGAGCGTGGAACGCACGATCACCGGACGGGGCTGGGCCGGGCACGCTGTTGGGTGTCTGAGGGAACGAACCCTCAGTTGCCGGCCCCAGTGCACTCGGGTGTTTTGATCCCGGGGTGATGGGTGGTTGGTCGTTGTTTGAGAACTGCACAGTGGACGCGAGCATCTGTGGCCAAGTTTTTAAGGGCGCACGGTGGATGCCTTGGCACCAGGAACCGATGAAGGACGTGGGAGGCCACGATAGGCCCCGGGGAGTCGTCAACCAGGCTTTGATCCGGGGGTGTCCGAATGGGGAAACCCGGCAGTCGTCATGGGCTGTCACCCGCTGCTGAACACATAGGCAGTGTGGAGGGAACGCGGGGAAGTGAAACATCTCAGTACCCGCAGGAAGAGAAAACAACCGTGATTCCGGGAGTAGTGGCGAGCGAAACCGGATGAGGCTAAACCGTTCACGTGTGAGACCCGGCAGGGGTTGCGTGTGCGGGGTTGTGGGATCTCACTTCTGTTGTCTGCCGGCAACAGGGCGAGTCAGAAACCGTTGATGTAGGCGAAGGACATGCGAAAGGTCCGGCGTAGAGGGTAAGACCCCCGTAGTCGAAATGTCAGCGGCTTGCTTGTGAGACACCCAAGTAGCACGGGGCCCGAGAAATCCCGTGTGAATCTGGCGGGACCACCCGCTAAGCCTAAATATTCCCTGGTGACCGATAGCGGATAGTACCGTGAGGGAATGGTGAAAAGTACCGCGGGAGCGGAGTGAAATAGTACCTGAAACCGTGTGCCTACAAGCCGTGGGAGCGTCGGAACAAGGCTTGCCTTGTTCTCGTGACTGCGTGCCTTTTGAAGAATGAGCCTGCGAGTTTGCGGTGTGTTGCGAGGTTAACCCGGGTGGGGTAGCCGTAGCGAAAGCGAGTCCGAACAGGGCGCTGTAGTAGCACGCTCAAGACCCGAAGCGGAGTGATCTAGCCATGGGCAGGTTGAAGCGGCTGTAAGAGGTCGTGGAGGACCGAACCCACCAGGGTTGAAAACCTGGGGGATGACCTGTGGTTAGGGGTGAAAGGCCAATCAAACTCCGTGATAGCTGGTTCTCCCCGAAATGCATTTAGGTGCAGCGTCGTGTGTTTCTTGCCGGAGGTAGAGCACTGGATAGGCGATGGGCCCTACCGGGTTACTGACCTTAGCCAAACTCCGAATGCCGGTAAGTGAGAGCGCGGCAGTGAGACTGTGGGGGATAAGCTCCATGGTCGAGAGGGAAACAGCCCAGAGCATCGACTAAGGCCCCTAAGCGTACGCTAAGTGGGAAAGGATGTGGAGTCGCACAGACAACCAGGAGGTTGGCTTAGAAGCAGCCACCCTTGAAAGAGTGCGTAATAGCTCACTGGTCTAGTGATTCCGCGCCGACAATGTAGCGGGGCTCAAGCGTACCGCCGAAGTCGTGTCATTGCGATATATACCTCTAACGGGGATCGTGATGGGTAGGGGAGCGTCGTCTGCCGGGTGAAGCAGCACCGGAAGGTAGTTGTGGACGGTTGACGAGTGAGAATGCAGGCATGAGTAGCGATACAAACGTGAGAAACGTTTGCGCCGATTGACTAAGGGTTCCTGGGTCAAGCTGATCTGCCCAGGGTAAGTCGGGACCTAAGGCGAGGCCGACAGGCGTAGTCGATGGATAACCGGTTGATATTCCGGTACCCGCTGTGAAGCGTCAAACATCGAGCATCGTGATGCTAAGGCCGTGAAGCCGCCGGGCCCCGTCTTTGACGTGGTTCGGAGTGGTGGAGCCGCTGAACCAAGCGGTTAGTAGGTGAGTGATGGGGTGACGCAGGAAGGTAGTCCATCCCGGGCGGTGGTTGTCCCGGGGTAAGGGTGTAGGCCG
>NZ_JAIOJZ010000012.1 GCF_020404845.1 Streptomyces hyderabadensis
GCAGCGCGGACACGGCGAGCGGGGTCCGCCGTACCGGCGGCAGGGGCGGGGCCTCGGGCCGGGCCGACGAGGTGGGCGAGGGGGCGAACAGGGCCGCGGGCGCGCGCGGCGGCGCGGCCGGGGACGACCCGGCCGGGGGTGCGGTGGTCACGGAAGGATCTCCGGGGTGGTGTGCACGGGGACGGCGGGCGCTGGCGGACCGGCGGCGCGGGGAGCGCGGCCGGTCCGGGGCTCAGCGGCGACAGAGGCCGTCGTCGACGCACCACGCCGAGCACGCGAAGAGCGCGAGGCACAGCAGCGGAGCCGATGCATACATGCGTACGAATATACGGAGGAGTGCCCTCCGGGTGCCACGCCGTCTCGCCATGCGGATGGCGGACGGCGTGGCGTCCCGGTCTCTGAGGGGGCCGAAGTCCGGCCGGTTACAGGGTGCGCTCCAGGCGGTCCGCCATCAGCTGCACGAACCGGGCCGGCTCCTTGGGCCGGCCGCCCTCGGCCAGCACCGCGAGGGCGTGCAGCAGATCGGCGGTCTCGGTCAGCTCCGTGCGGTCCTGCCGGTCGGTCCAGGCCCGGTTCAGGGACTTCACCAGCTGGTGCTCCGGGTTGAGTTCCAGGATCCGCTTGGCGCTGGGCACCTCCTGGCCCATCGCCCGGTACATGTTCTCCAGGGCGGGGGTCAGCTCACCCGCGTCGGAGACGACGCAGGCCGGAGAGACGGTGAGGCGGGAGGAGAGGCGGACCTCCTTGACGTCCTCGCCCAGGTGCTCGGTCATCCAGCCGAGCAGCCCGGCGTACTCCTCGCCCTGCTTCTCCTTCTCGGCGTCGTTCTTGTCCTCCTCGCCGCCGGACAGGTCGATCTCGCCCTTGGCCACCGAGCGCAGCGCCTTGCCCTCGTACTCCCCCACCGCGTCGACCCAGACCTCGTCGACGGCGTCGGTGAGCAGCAGGACCTCCACGCCCTTGGCCCGGAACGCCTCCATGTGCGGGGAGTTCTCGATGGCCTGCCGGGACTCGCCCGTCATGTAGTAGATGACGTCCTGCCCGTCCTTCATCCGCGCCACGTAGTCCTTGAGCGCGGTGGGCTCGTCGGCGTCGTGCGTGGAGGCGAAGGAGCAGGCGGCGAGGAGCGCGTCCCGGTTGTCGGAGTCGGTCACCAGGCCTTCCTTCAGCACCGCGCCGAACTCCCGCCAGAACGTGGCGTAGCGGTCCGGCGCGGAGGTCCTGAGGTCCTTGACCGTCGCGAGGACCTTCTTCGTCAGGCGGCGCTGGATCATGCGGATGTGGCGGTCCTGCTGGAGGATCTCGCGCGAGACGTTGAGCGAGAGGTCCTGCGCGTCCACGACGCCCTTGACGAAGCGGAGGTAGGGCGGCAGCAGTTCCTCGCAGTCGTCCATGATGAAGACGCGCTTCACGTACAGCTGGACGCCGCGCTGGTAGCCCTGGGTGAACAGGTCGTGCGGGGCGTGCGAGGGCACGAAGAGCAGGGCCTGGTACTCGAAGGTGCCCTCCGCCTGGAGCCGGATCGTCTCCAGCGGGTCGCGCCAGTCGTGGGCGATGTGCTTGTAGAGCTCGTGGTACTCCTCGTCGGACACCTCGTCACGCGGGCGCGCCCACAGGGCCTTCATGGAGTTGAGCGTCTCGGGCTCGGGCGCCTCGGCGCCGTCGCCGTCCTTGCCGTCGCCCGCCTTGCCCGGCTCCGGCAGCAGGCGGACCGGCCAGGTGATGAAGTCCGAGTACCGCTTGACGATCTCCTTGATCTTCCACGCGGAGGTGTAGTCGTGCAGCTGGTTCTCGGAGTCGGCGGGCTTGAGGTGCAGGGTGACCGCGGTGCCCTGGGGGGCCTCGCCGATCCGCTCCAGGGTGTACGTGCCCTCGCCGCGCGAGGTCCACCGGGTGCCCTCGGTCTCGCCGGCGCGCCGGGTGACGAGCGTGACCTCGTCCGCCACCATGAAGCCGGAGTAGAAGCCGACGCCGAACTGGCCGATGAGCCCGTCGGCCCCGGCCGCGTCCTTGGCCTCGCGCAGCTCCTGGAGGAACTGGGCGGTGCCCGAGTTGGCGATCGTGCCGATCAGCCGGGTGACCTCGTCGTAGGACATCCCGATGCCGTTGTCCCGCACGGTCAGGGTGCGGGCGTCCTTGTCGATCTCCAGCTCGATGTGCAGGTCGCTCACGTCGGCGTCGGGGGCGTCGTCGCGCAGGGTGGCGAGGCGCAGCTTGTCCAGCGCGTCGGAGGCGTTGGAGACGAGCTCGCGCAGGAAGACATCCTTGTTCGAGTAGACGGAGTGAATCATCAGCTGAAGCAGCTGACGCGCCTCTACCTGGAACTCAAACGTTTCGGTCGTCATGGCTGGTGAGTACCTCACTGGTCCACAGAGTCGTCTGCACTGGTGGGGGAAACTCTAGAACAGCCCGGGCGGCCGTCGGTGCCGGTCAGGCGACCTCCGTGCCCGTCTCCCTCGCCCAGTCCGTCAGCGCCTCCGGCGGATTCAGCCGCCGCGTCCGCTCCTCGTCGCCCTCCTCGGAGGGCACCTCGACGGTGACGACGACGCGGTGCCGGTCGGCTCCGGTGCCGAAGACGCCCTCGGCGTCCAGCCGGGCCACGGCCGTCTCCATCGCCCGCAGGCGCAGCTCGAACTCCGCGTCCGCCTCGTCGTCCGGCAGGTCGAAGAGGTCGCCCCGGGCCTCGAACAGGGGCCGGACCGGTTCCAGGTGCTCCTCGCCGTAGCAGCAGAACGGGGAGTCGGCGTACGACCACTTGATGTCGAGCGGCGCGCATCCCTGCCGCTCCGACTCGGCGGCCAGGGCCTCGACCGACCAGGCGGACAGCGCGGGCCCGTAGCCCTCCCCGGACGTCACCAACGTGCAGTAGTAGAACCGGTGGCCGGGGTGGGCGCGGAACAGGTCGAGCAGCGCCGCGCGGGCCGCCCGGTGGACGGCGTCGGCCAGTTCGGACTCGGTGGGCTGCACGGGGCCTCCGGGGCGGGCGGACGGGATGTACGAGGCTCGGGAAGCCTAGCGACAGCGTCTAGCCGTGCAGCGACCGGTACGCCGCGACCGCCCCCGGGTGCAGCGGCACGCCGCCGGTGCCGATGAGGCTGCGGACGTCGAGGAACTGGGCCCCGACGGCGTGGTCGGGCACGAACGCGGGGGCGCGCCGGACCAGGAGGCGGGTGAGGATGCCGGCCACGGCGGGGTCCAGGTCGGGGCGGCACACCAGCAGGTTGGAGACGCCGATGGTCGCGACACCGGCCGAGGCGCGGTACGCGCTCTGCGGCAGGGACACCTCCTCCAGTCCCGAGGCGGCCCTGCCGTCCCGGCCGCCGGCGAGCCCGGGCAGGAGGCCGGCCAGCGGCAGGAAGCGCAGCCCGGGGTCGCGGTCCAGGTCGGAGAGGGTGGGCAGCGGCACGCCGCCCGCGACCAGCAGCCCGACGACGGAGCCCGCCCGCAGGGCCGCCGCCGCGTCGGCCAGGCGCAGGTGCCGTACCGGGACGCCGGTGCCGGGTGTCAGCCCGGCGGCGCCGAGCAGCCGGGCGCCGAGGTGAGCCGCGCCGGAGCCGACGGCGCCGAGCGAGACGGGGTGTCCGGCCAGGTCGGCCACACTGCGCACGGGGGCGTCGGCGCGCACGGCGAACTGGAGGTAGGTCTCGTAGACCCGGCCGATCGCCCTCAGGGGCACGGGGCGCGGGAAGAGCCCGGTGCCCTGGGCGGCGCGGGCCGTGTCGGTGAGGACGAGGCCGAGGTCGGCCTCGCCGTCGCGGAGCAGCTCGATGTTGGTGATGCTCCCGGCGGTGGTCCGCACGCGGCAGCGCAGCCCGGGGTGGGCGGCCTCCACCTGCTCGGCGAGGAGCCGCCCGAACGCGGCGTAGAAGGCGGTCGGCTCACCGGTGGCCAGTCGCAGCAGCCCGCCCGGTTCGGCACGCCCGTGCGCGAGGTCACCGGTGAGCACCCCGCCGAGGACGCCCGCGGCGCCGGCCCCGAACGCGGCCCGCAGGACCGTGCGCCGCCTCACCGGGCCCCTCCTTCGGCTCCCGCGGTATGCGCGCGGGGCACGATCGCGCGGGTCCGCAGGCCGCGGGGGTGCGCGGGGACCAGTTCGAGGCGGCCGCCGCGGCCGGTCAGGAGTTGTTCGGCGATGGCGAGGCCCAGGCCCGTGCCGGATGTCCCGGCCTGCCGGGCCGAGCGCCAGAACCGGGTGGCGGCCCGGTCGATCTCCTCCGCCCGCAGCCCGGGGCCGTCGTCGGTGACGGTGACGACGGCGTACCGGCCCTCGGCGGCGCAGCGCAGCCGGACACGGGCGCCGCCGCCCGCGTACTTGATCGCGTTGTCCAGCAGGATGTCCGTCACCTGGGCCAGCTCGCGCTCGGTACAGGCGGCCGGGACCGGCCCGGCCGCCTCGGCGGTGAGCCGGACCGCGGCGCGGCGCGCGACCGGTTCCCACAGGCGGTGCCGGCCCAGCGTGACCTCGGCGGCGTCGCAGTGGGCGCCCGGGTCGTCGGTGACCGCGAGTTCCCCGGCCCGGTGCTCGGCGGCGGCGAGGGCCAGGATGTCGTCGAGCAGCGTCTCCAGCCGGTCGAGTTCGGTGTTGACCCCGGCGTAGGTGCGCTCGCCCGTGGGCCGCAGGTGGGTCTGGAGGGCGTCCACCCGCAGCCGCAGGGCCGCCATGGGGTTGCGCATCTGGTGGGAGGTGTCGGCGACCAGCCGGCGCTGCTGTTCCAGTGCGGCGGTGACGGTGCGGGCCATGCGGTTGAAGCCGGTGGCCAGCTGACGCAGCTCGGGCGGTCCGCCGACGGAGACGGAGCCGCGCTGTCCCGGCGGGCCGCCGGGCAGGGTGTGCTCGGGCGGGAGCCCCGCCGCCAGCTCTCCGACCGCACGGTCGAGCCGGCGCAGCGGGCTGACCACCCACCGGGTCGCCGCCCGGGCCAGCACGGTGCAGGCGAGGGCGACCAGCGCGGTGCCGGCCAGCACGGCGGCCCAGCGCCGGGCGATGTCCCCGGCGGCCGCGTCGACGTCGGCGCGCAGCACCACGGCGCCGGAGACCTGGGTGCCGGTGCCCGCCGGGGTCGCGAACAGGCGGTGCCCGCGGGACCAGGGACGCAGAGCGCCGCGCGGGTGCGTGCTCTGGTTGCGCAGGGCCGCGTCGACCAGCCGGGCGACGGCGGGGTCGGCGGCCCGCATGCCGCCGGTCTGCACGACGGGGTGGCCGCGGGTGTCGGTGACGACGAGGGGTTCGCCGTAGAGCTGGGTGTAGCGCCGGGCCTCGGCGGCGATCGCCGAGGTGTCGCCGTTGGCGGCCGCCCGGTCCATGAGGGACGCGAAGCGGTCCAGGTCGGAGCTGCGGGCGAGGACCAGCTGCTGGGTGCGGTCGGAGGCGGTGAACAGCAGCAGCGGGACGGCGAAGGCGGCCACCGCCAGCACCCCGAACAGCAGCAGCACGGTCTGTACCCGGGTGCGCACGCGCCGGTCCTCAGTCGCCGAGCCGGAAGCCGAAGCCCCGGATCGTGGTGAGCAGCTCCGGGCGGCCCAGCTTCGCCCGCAACTGGGTGAGGTGCACGTCCAGGGAGCGGGACACGGCGTGGTAGGCGTCGCCCCACACCTCGTCGAGGACCTGTTCGCGGCTGACCGCCGTCCCGGCCCGGCGGGCCAGCACGGCCAGGACGTCGAACTCCTTGGTGGTCAGCTCCACCTCGGTCCCGTCGACGCGGACCTGCCGCGCGTCGAGGGCGATCTCCACGTCGCCCACCCGCACGGTCCGGGCGGTGCGCGGCGCCCGGGCGGCGGCGGTGCGCCGGGTGACGGCCTCGATGCGGGCCAGCAGCTCGGTCAGCCGCACCGGCTTGACGAGGTAGTCGTCGGCGCCGAGCCGCAGGCCGCGCACCACCGAGCGCTCGTCGCCGCGCGCGGTCAGCACCAGCACGGACAGGTCGCTGACCGCCCGCAGCCTGCGCAGCACCTCCAGGCCGTCCACGTCGGGCAGGCCGAGGTCGAGGAGGAGCAGGTCCGAGCTGCGGTGGTAGGTCAGCACGTCCCTGCCTCGGGTGACCCGCCGGGTGACGTGGCCGTGGTCGTACAGGACCTCCACGAGCGCTCCGGCGACTCCGTCGTCGTCCTCGGCCAGCAGTATCTGCATCCTGCCGCCTCCCTCCCCGGTCGCAGCAGCCAGGTCGGAATGCCTGCGTCCGGATGTCTGCGTCCGAATGTAGACCACGCTCGGCGGCACGTTGCGCCTGGTCCGCAGGGTGGACGGTCGGGGCGACCCCCTTGTTAAGGGGAGGTTAGTTCTGTGTCCGGACGTCTCCCGGCCGCCCGGCGGCCGCGGAGAGGCTGCCGCGGTCGACGACGACCCGATCCCGGAGGACGCAGCCCCATGATCATCGACTGTCACGGTCACTACACCACGGCACCGCCGGCCCTGGCCGCCTGGCGGGAGCGGCAGACCGCGGCCCTGACCGGCCCCGCGGCGCCGCCCTCGCCCGCCGACCTGCGGATCAGTGACGACGAACTGCGCGAGAGCGTCGAGCCGAACCAGCTGCGGATGATGGACGAGCGCGGCATCGACGTGACCGTCTTCTCGCCCCGGGCGTCGTTCATGGCGCACCACGTGGGTGACTTCCGCACCTCGGCCGCGTGGGCGGCGCTCTGCAACGAGCTGTGCCACCGCGTCGCCGGGCTCTACCCCGAGCGTTTCGTCCCGGCCGCGATGCTGCCGCAGTCGCCGGGTGTCGATCCGGCCACCTGCGTCCCGGAGCTGACGCGCTGCGTCGAGGAGTACGGCGCGGTCGCGGTGAACCTCAACCCCGACCCCTCGGGCGGCCACTGGACCGCTCCCCCGCTCACCGACCGCTCCTGGTACCCGCTCTACGAGAAGCTGGTCGAGTACGACGTGCCGGCCATGGTCCATGTCAGCACGAGCGTCAACCCGGCCTTCCACACCACCGGCGCGCACTACCTCAACGCCGACACCACCGCCTTCATGCAGCTGGTGCAGGGAGACCTGTTCGCGGACTTCCCCACCCTGCGGCTGGTGCTCCCGCACGGCGGCGGGGCGGTGCCGTACCACTGGGGCCGGTTCCGCGGTCTGGCCATGGCGCTGGGCAAACCGCCGCTGGAGGAGCACGTCCTCGGCAACGTCTTCTTCGACACCTGCGTGTACCACCAGTCCGGCATCGATCTGCTGCTCGACGTGGTCCCGGCCCGCAACGTGCTGTTCGCCTCCGAGATGATCGGCGCGGTGCGGGACGTCGACCCGTGCACGGGCCACCACTTCGACGACACCCGGCGCTACGTCGAGGCGTCCGCCCTGTCCGCGGAGCAGGTCGCCGCCGTGCAGGAGCACAACGCGCGAGCGGTGTACCCGCGTCTGGACGCGCTGCTGAAGCGACAGGGGCGCTGACATGACGACCCTGGCTCCCAAGACCCCCGGCTGGCTCGACTGGCACCCGGCCCCGTCCGGGCCCTCCTTCCGGCTGCCGCCCGGCACCGCCGACGCCCACTGCCACGTCTTCGGTCCGCAGGCCCGGTTCCCGTTCGCCCCGGAGCGCAAGTACACGCCCTGCGACGCGGGCAAGGACCAGCTCTTCGCCCTCCGCGACCACCTCGGCGTCGACCGTCAGGTGATCGTGCAGGCCACCTGCCACGGTGCCGACAACAGCGCCATGCTCGACGCGGTGCGGGCGAGCGGCGGTCGGGCGCGCGGTGTCGCGACCGTCCGGCCGGACGTCACCGACGCCGAGCTGCGGTCGCTGGACGCGGCGGGGGTGCGCGGGGTGCGGTTCAACTTCGTGCGCCGGCTGGTCGACGCGTCGCCCAAGGACGCCCTGCGTACGATCGCGCGGCGGATCGCCCCGCTCGGCTGGCACGTCGTGCTCTACTTCGAGAGCGCCGACCTGCCCGAACTGGCGGACTTCTTCACCTCCTTGCCCACCCCGCTGGTCGTGGACCACATGGGGCGCCCGGACGTCACGCAGCCCGTGGACGGCCCCGAGTTCTCCCGTTTCCTGCGCTTCGCCGACCGGGCCGACGTGTGGGTCAAGGTCTCCTGCCCCGAGCGGCTGAGCGTGACCGGTCCCGCCGCGCTGGACGGGGAGCGCGAGCCCTACGCCGATGTCCTGCCCTTCTCCCGCCGCGTCGTCGAGGAGTTCGGCGACCGCGTGCTGTGGGGCACCGACTGGCCGCATCCCAACCTCACCGACCACATGCCCGACGACGGTCTCCTCGTCGACCACGTACGGCGGATCGCCGTGACCGAGGAGCAGCAACGCCGGCTGCTGGTGGACAACCCGGCCCGCCTGTACTGGCCCGGCGACCGGTGAGCCGCTCCCCCTCCCGGCCGTCCCCGTGGCCGTCGCCGTCCCCGATCCCCGCGACAAGGACCCCGTCATGCAGCACGCCAACGCGCTGAACCGGCTGGACCGGCTGCCGGTCTCCCGGTTCCACAAAGTCACCCTGCTCGCCGTGTCGTTCGCCTACTTCTTCGAGTTCGCGGACATCAACACCTTCGCGACCACCGCCCCCAAGCTCGTCGACCTGTGGGGCATCTCGGTCGACCAGGTCGCCTACGTCACCTCGCTGTCGTTCGTCGGCATGTTCCTCGGCTCGGTGGTCGCCGGTACCGTCGCCGACCGCCTGGGCCGCAAGCGGACGCTGCTGCTGACGACGCTGTTCTTCGGCGTCTTCTCGTTCGCGTCGGCGTTCTCCTGGGACCTGGTGTCGCTGACCGTCTTCCGGGTGCTGACCTCGGCGGGGCTGGCGGCGATGACCGTGGTCGCGGTCATCTACGTCAACGAGATGTACCCGTCGGCCGTGCGCGGCAAGTACCAGGCGTACGCCATCGTCATCGGCATCTGCGGCACCCCGGTCACCAACCTCGTCGCGAGCGGGGTGGTGCCGCTCGCCGACTGGACCTGGCGCCTGGTCTACCTGTGGGGTTCCCTCGGCATCCTGCTGGTCCTGTTCACCCGGCGCCTCAAGGAGTCGCCGCGGTGGCACGAGAGCCGGGGGGACCACGCGAGCGCGGACGCCGTGCTGCGCGACATCGAGGCGTCGGTGGCCGCCGAGCACGGCCCGCTGCCGGCGCCCGCGCCCCCGGTCGAGGAGGAGCCGGTGACCAAGGCCCCGCTGCGGCTGCTGCTCCAGCGCAGGTACCTGCTGCCGACGCTGCTGCTCACCGTGCTGTGGGTCACCCAGACCATCGGGTTCTTCGGCTATTCGAGCTGGGCGCCGACGCTGCTGGCCAAGGAGGGCTTCAGCGTCGAGAAGTCGGTCTTCTACGTGGCGCTGACCACCGTCGGCGCGCCGCTGGGCTCGTATCTGGCCGCCCTCGTGACCGACCGGTTCGAACGCAAGTGGTGCCTGGCCGCGTTCGGCACGCTGATCGCCGTGTGCGGGCTCCTGTACGGCCTGACGTTCAACCCGGTGCTCATCATCGTGTTCGGCTTCCTGGTCAACCTCTTCGAGCGCGGTTACACGGCACTCGGCTACGCCTACTCGCCCGAGCTGTTCGACACGCGCGGACGGTCCCTGGGCACCGGCGTGTCGTACGGGCTCGGCCGGCTGTCCAACGCCGCGGGGCCGCTGATCGTGGCGGCCCTCTACAACGCGCACGGCTACCGGAGCGTCTTCTACTTCATCGCCGGCACCTGGCTGGTCGGTGCGATCGCGCTGAGCCTCTTCGGACCGCGCACCCGCGCGGCCCGGACCGCCGCCGTGCCCCGCAGGGAGCAGGACCCGGTCCCTGGCTGAGGCGGCGTCAGACCACCTCGGCCAGCTCGCTGCGCAGCGCGGTCGCCTTGCTCAGCAGGCCGCGCAGGACGACGACGAGCATGGCGAAGGCGGCGCCGACGCCGACGCAGGCGACCGCGGCACCGAGCGCGCCGAGCACCTGCATGCCGTCGTCGGGAGAGGGGATCTCCGCAACGGCCAGGTGCACGGCGACGCCGAACGCCAGCAGCGTGGCCACGACCGTAGCCCCGATGACGGTGTCGACCCAGCGGAACGCCCGCCGGGAGAACACGGCGTCGCGCTCGACCATGTCGAGCAGCATCCACACGGCGGCGAGCACCACCTGGACGCAGGCGACGCCGAGGATCGCCACGGTGGCGTAGGGCACGGCGAAGGGTTCGTAGGGCGGGAAGCGGTCGGCCTCGTCGGCTGCCGTCGTGGGGATGACGACGATCTGCCCGAAGAGGCCGAGCAGGATCGCTGCGGCGATGCCGGCCCGGAGTGCGGCGATGAAGAGTCGGTGCATGTATCGATCTTCAATGGGAATCGATCGAAAATCAATCGACTTGGTCGAACGGCGACCGGCACACCGCCCGCGAGAAGTTCCGTCAGCAACGTTGACTTGGAGTCAACGGCCCTGCACATTACTTAAAAGTAGAACCGCCGGGTAACCCGCTGCCGCACTCCTCCCGAAGAAGAGAGAGCACATGCCGAAGCATGCCCTTCGCCGTGTCATGACCGCGACAGCCGCCGCGGTCGGCGCGCTCGCCCTCGGCCTCACCGACGCCACCGCGCACGCCGCGCCCGCCCACGCCACGCCCGCCCTCGACTACGTCGCCCTCGGCGACAGTTACAGCGCCGGCTCGGGCGTCCTGCCCATCGACCCCACCAACCTGCTCTGTCTGCGCTCGACGGCCAACTACCCCCACGTCCTGGCGGCCGCCACGGGCGCCCGGCTCAAGGACGTCACCTGCGGCGCGGCCCAGACCTCGCACTTCACCGAGGCCCAGTACCCGGGCACACCACCGCAGCTGGACGCGCTCGGCACCGGCACGGACCTGGTCACGCTCACCATCGGCGGCAACGACAACAACACGTTCATCAACGCCATCACCGCCTGCGGCACGGCAGGGGTGCTCAGCGGCGGCAAGGGCAGCCCCTGCAAGGACCGCCACGGCACCTCCTTCGACGACCAGATCGAGGCCAACACGTATCCCGCGCTCAAGGAGGCGCTCCGCAAGGTCCGCGCCAGGGCTCCGCACGCCAGGGTGGCGGCCCTCGGCTACCCGTGGATCACCCCGGCCACCGCCGACCCGGCCTGCTTCGCCGAACTGCCCGTCGCCGCCGGTGACGTGCCCTACCTGCGGGCCGTCCAGGCGCACCTCAACGACGCGGTCCGGCGCGCCGCCGAGGAGACCGGCGCCACCTACGTGGACTTCTCCGGGGTCTCCGACGGCCACGACGCCTGCGAGGCGCCCGGCACCCGCTGGATCGAACCGCTGCTGTTCGGGCACAGCCTCGTCCCCGTGCACCCCAACGCCCTCGGCGAGCGGCGCATGGCCGAGCACACGATGAGCGTCCTCGGCCTGGGCTGACCCCCGCGCTCCCTCCCCCGCGTAGGCTCTTCCCGTGCCGTCCCCCCGCCTGCGCCGCGTCGCCGTCCTCGTGCTCGAAGGCGCGAAACCGCTCGACGTCGGCATCCCGGCGCAGGTCTTCACGACGCGCGCGAGCATGCCCTACGAGGTACGGGTGTGCGGTGCCGCGCCCGGCCTGGTGACCGGGGGCGACGGCCTGTCGTACCACGTCGCCCACGGCCTCGACGCCCTGGCGTGGGCCGACGTGGTCTTCCTCCCCGGTTACCGGTCCCCGGACGTCGACGACCCGCCGCGGAGCGTCGTCGACGCGCTGACGGCGGCCCACGACCGGGGCGCGCGGCTCGCCGCCATCTCCACCGGCGCGTTCGCGCTCGCCGCCACGGGCCTGCTCGACGGCAGACGGGCCACCACCCACTGGCACTACACCCGGGCCCTGGCGGCGAAGCATCCGCGGGTGCGGGTGGACGAGAACGTGCTGTTCGTGGACGAGGGCAGCGTCCTGACCTCGGCGGGCGCCGCCTCCGGCATCGACCTGTGCCTGCACATCCTGCGCGGCGACCTCGGGGTGGCCGCCTCGAACCACGCGGCCCGTCGTCTCGTCGCGGCCCCCTACCGCAGCGGCGGCCAGGCCCAGTACGTGCCCCGCAGCGTGCCCGAGCCGCTCGGCGAGCGGTTCGCCGCCACCCGCGAGTGGGCGCTGCGCCGGCTCGACCGACCGCTCACCCTGGAGGCACTGGCCCGGCACGCGGCGGTGTCGGCCCGCACCCTGTCCCGGCGGTTCGTCGAGGACACCGGGTACACGCCGATGCAGTGGGTGATGCGGGCCCGTGTCGACCTGGCCCGTGAGCTGCTCGAACGCTCCGAGCGCGGCGTGGAGCAGATCGCCGCCGACGTGGGCCTCGGCACCGGGGCGAACCTGCGGCTGCACTTCCAGCGCATCCTCGGCACCACTCCCAGCGAGTACCGGCGCACCTTCGCCAGGGGCGAGTAGCCGGGCCGCGCGCCGTCCACCCTCGCCTGGCGTGATCCTTGCGAACCGTGGCACTCACGCCGCTGCCACGCCCGCCCGGCGTGCGCGAGCCTGGTGGCGAAGGAAGTGGCGGCGAACGAAGGGACACACCGCTCATGACTCGCATCGGCATCAACGGATTCGGCCGCATCGGGCGCAATGTGCTGCGCGCACTGCTCGAACGCGACACGAAGCTGGAGGTCGTCGCCGTCAACGACCTCACGGAACCCGCCACCCTGGCCCGCCTGCTCGCCTTCGACTCGACGGCCGGCCGGCTCGGCCGCCCGGTGACCGTCGACGGGGACACCCTGGTCGTCGACGGGCACCGCATCAAGGTGCTCGCCGAGCGCGAGCCCGCGCAGCTGCCCTGGGCCGAGCTGGGCGTCGACCTCGTGCTGGAGTCGACCGGCCGCTTCACCTCGGCCGACGCGGCCCGCGCCCACCTGACCGCGGGCGCGCGGAAGGTCCTGGTCAGCGCCCCGTCCAGCGGCGCCGACGTGACGCTCGCCTACGGCGTGAACACCGACGCCTACGACCCGGCCGCGCACACGATCGTCTCCAACGCGTCCTGCACCACCAACGCCCTCGCGCCGCTCGCCGCGGTGCTCGACGAGCTGGCCGGCATCGAGCACGGCTTCATGACGACGGTGCACGCCTACACCCAGGAGCAGAACCTCCAGGACGGCCCGCACCGCGACGCGCGCCGCGCCCGCGCCGCCGGGGTGAACATCGTGCCGACCACGACCGGCGCCGCCAAGGCGATCGGTCTCGTCCTGCCGGGTCTGGACGGCAAGCTGTCGGGCGACTCGATCCGGGTGCCGGTCCCGGTGGGATCGATCGTGGAGCTGAACACGACCGTGGCCCGCGACGTGACGCGCGAGGACGTGCTGGCCGCCTACCGCGCCGCCGCGGACGGCCCGCTCGCCGGCGTGCTGGAGTACTCGGAGGACCCGCTGGTCTCCTCCGACATCACGGGCAACCCGGCCTCGTCGATCTTCGACTCGGCACTGACCCGGGTGGACGGCCGGCACGTCAAGGTGGTGGCCTGGTACGACAACGAGTGGGGCTTCTCGAACCGGGTGATCGACACCCTCGTACTGCTCGCCGCACACTGAACGGGCAGCCGATTCGGCATCACCGGGGGTCACACGTAACAATGGTGCGATGAGCAATTCCAAGGTTTACTTCGACATCGACATCGACGGCCAGGATGCGGGCCGCATCGTCTTCGAGCTGTTCGAGGACGTCACCCCCAAGACCGCGAAGAACTTCATCGAGCTGGCCACCGGCGAGCACGGCTTCGGCTACGCGGGTTCCCCGTTCCACCGCGTGATCCCGCAGTTCATGCTCCAGGGCGGCGACTTCACCGAGGGCAACGGCCGGGGCGGCAAGAGCATCTACGGCGCGAAGTTCGAGGACGAGAACTTCCAGCTGAAGCACACCGGCCCGTACCTGCTGTCGATGGCCAACGCGGGTCCGAACACCAACGGCTCGCAGTTCTTCATCACCACGGTTCCCACCCCGTGGCTGGACGGCAAGCACGTCGTCTTCGGCAAGGTCGTCGAGGGCACGGACGTGGTGGACAAGATCGAGGGCTACGGCTCCTCTCCCGAGGGCAGGACCTCCGCGAAGATCACGGTGCGCGCCTCCGGCAAGCTGTAAGGCCTGATCGGCCCACGAGGAACCCGACCGACGGGGGTCCGCCGCACACCGTGCGGCGGACCCCCGTCCGCGTCCCGTCTGGTGGGGTGCGCCGGGTGGTGCGACGCTGGGGTGGAGGAGCGTCCGAGGAAGGCAACCCCGGGAGGACCGATGGGACGGGACGTCCCGGCGCTGGTCTTCACCCGCGAGGACCGCCGCCGGTACCGGATCAAGATGCAGGAGTGCCTGGAGGCCTTCGCGCAGATGCTGCGCGAGTCGCGGTTCGAGACCGAGCGGCCCCAGGTCGGCCTGGAGATCGAACTGAACCTCGTCGACGACGCGGGCGAGCCCGCGATGCGCAACAGCGACGCGCTGGAAGCGATCGCGGACCCCTCCTGGTCCACCGAGCTGGGCCGGTTCAACCTGGAGATCAACATCCCGCCCCGGCGGCTGACGGCGGGCGGCCCCGACGCCTGGGAGACCGAGATCCGTGCCGCCCTGAACCACGCCGAGGACCGCGCCGCGTCGGTCGGCGCCCATCTGATCATGGTGGGCACCCTGCCCACGCTGCGCCAGCAGGACGTGGGCGAGGCCGCCCTGTCGGAGAACCCGCGCTACCGGCTGCTCAACGACCAGGTGTTCGCCGCCCGGGGCGAGGACCTGCACATCGAGGTGGACGGCGTCGACCGCCTGCGGACCTACGCGGACACGATCACGCCCGAGGCCGCCTGCACCAGCACCCAGTTCCACCTCCAGGTCGCCCCGGAGGAGTTCCCCGGCTACTGGAACGCCGCGCAGGCCATCGCCGGGGTCCAGGTCGCCCTCGCGGCCAACTCGCCCTTTCTGCTCGGCAAGGAACTCTGGCACGAGAGCCGCATCCCGCTGTTCGAACAGGCCACCGACACCCGGCCGCAGGAGATCAAGGCCCAGGGGGTCAGGCCCCGGGTGTGGTTCGGGGAGCGGTGGATCAACAGCGTCTTCGACCTGTTCGAGGAGAACCTGCGCTACTTCCCGGCGCTGCTGCCGCTGTGCGACGAGCAGGACCCCGCCGAGACCCTCGACCGCGGCGACATCCCGGAGCTGGGCGAACTGACCCTGCACAACGGCACCATCTACCGCTGGAACCGGCCCGTCTACGCGGTCGCCCACGACAAACCGCACATCCGGGTGGAGAACCGGGTGCTGCCCGCGGGACCGACCGTCGCCGACACCCTCGCCAACGGCGCCTTCTACTACGGGCTCACCCGCGCCCTGGTGGAGGAGGAGCGGCCGGTGTGGTCGCGGATGTCCTTCTCGGTCGCCGAGGACAACCTGCACGCCGCGGCCCGGCACGGCATCGAGGCACACCTGTACTGGCCCGGAGCGGGCGAAGTGACGGTGCCCGAGCTGGTCCTGCGCCGGCTGCTGCCGCTGGCGCACCGGGGTCTGGAACTGTCGGGCATGGACTCCGCCTGGCGCGAGCCGCTGCTCGGCATCATCGAGCAGCGGTGCGTCACCGGCCGCAACGGCGCGGTGTGGCAGAAGGAGATGTTCCACCACATCGACGCCACCGCCCGGCCCGGCCGCCACGAGGCGCTGCGCCGGATGACCCAGCAGTACATGGACTACATGCACCTCAACGCCCCGGTCCACACCTGGCCGGTCGACTGACGTCCGGGGCTGCCCAGGCCGCTAGGGAGGCGACGGAGCGATGTGCCGATGGCTCGCCTACTCGGGGACGCCGGTCCTCCTGGAGACCCTGCTCTACCAGCCCGAGCACTCGCTCATCGACCAGAGCCTGCACGCCCGCATGGGCGTCGAGACGACGAACGGGGACGGGTTCGGGGTCGGCTGGTTCGGGCCGGAGATGACGACGCCCGCGATCGTCCGGGAGATCGGGCCGGCCTGGAGCAACCGCAACCTGCGGGAGATCGCGAGCCATGTCCGCTCTCCGCTGTTCTTCGCGCACATCCGGGCCTCCACGGGCAGTCCCGTGCAGCAGACCAACTGCCATCCGTTCCGCCACGGCCGGTGGATGTGGATGCACAACGGCGCGATCGCCGAGTTCCACCGGCTGCGCCGGGACCTCGCCCTGGCGGTCGATCCGCGGTTGTACCTCGACATCGAGGGGTCGACGGACTCGGAGATGATGTTCTACCTGGCGCTCACGCTCGGCCTGGAGGAGGACCCTCCAGGAGCCGTGGCCCGGATGGCGGGGCTGGTGGAGGAGATCGGCCACGAGCACGGCGTGGAGTTCCCGCTGCAGATGACGGTCGCCGTCACCGACGGGCACCGCCTGTGGGCCTTCCGCTACTCCAGCCAGGCGCAGTCGCGGTCGCTGTACTACAGCAGCCGGGTGGAGAGCCTGCGCGCGCTGCATCCCTCCTTGCCGTTCCTCAAGGAGGCCTCCGACAGCACGCGCCTGATCGTTTCGGAGCCCCTGGGCGACCTGCCCGGCGTGTGGAACAAGGTGCCCGAGAGCAGCTACGGCGTCGTCCAGCCGGAGGGGGACGACCTGCTCCCCTTCGTTCCGCGTCAACCGTGACCCTGTTGACACGGACGGGCGAAGATCACACAATCGGTGCCATGACCACACACCGGTTCGGCACCACCGCGGAGTGTCCCCGCGTGCCCGAGCGGACCGGCTGTGAGCGTTCCGGCCTTTAACGGCCTCCTTCGCACCGACCGTCCGACGCCCGTCGCGTCGTAGCCCGTCGGCGTTCCCTCCGGTCCTCGGCCCGGAGCATCCGCAGCACCCTCGTTTCCCCGGCCGTCCGGCGGTGGCCTCGCGCCACCCCGTGGCCGGATGTCACGCGTACCGTCACACAAGGGGAGGACTCCCATGTCCGTCACGTCCGTCGGTCCGAGCACCGTTCTGCGCGCAGCACGCATCCCGGGGGACGGAATCTACGAGGGCCGGCGCATTCTGCGCCGCCTGCCCGAGGGATGGCAGGACCGGCCCTACGAGCACGTCGAGGTCGTCCCTCAGGCCCGCACCATCGGCGCCGAACTGCGGGGTGTCGACCTCTCGCGCCCGCTCACCCCCGCGCTGCGCGAGGAGCTGAACCGCGCCCTGCTGGAGTGGAAGGTGCTGTTCTTCCGCGCCCAGCACCTCACCTCCGAGCAGCAGCGCGCCTTCGCCCGCAACTGGGGCGAGCTGGAGACCAACCCGCTGCTCGCCGCCGGTTCCAGCGAGGACGTCGTCCGGTTCGACAAGGGCGCCGGGGCCGCGCCGACGTACGAGAACGTGTGGCACACCGACGTCACCTTCCGCGAGCGGCCCGCCCTCGGCGCGGTGCTCCAGCTGCGCGAGGTGCCGCCGTTCGGCGGGGACACGATGTGGGCGGACATGGCGGCGGCCTACGACAACCTGCCCCGGGAGGTGAAGGACCGCATCGACGGCGCCCGCGCGGTGCACGACTTCATCCCCGGCTTCGCCCGGTTCTACGGGCCCGAGCGGCTGCTGCCGCACCAGGACCTGTTCCCGCCCGTGGAGCACCCGGTGGTGCGCACGCATCCGGAGACGGGCCGGCGCATGCTGTTCGTCAACACGTCCTTCACCACGCACATCACCGGCATGGACCGCGACGAGAGCGACCGGCTGCTGCGCTTCCTGTTCCAGCAGGCGCACGTGCCGGAGTACCAGGTGCGCTGGCGCTGGCAGCCCGGCGACATCGCGTTCTGGGACAACCGGGCCACGCAGCACTACGCGGTGGGTGACTACGGGTCCGAGCGCCGGGTCGCCGAGCGCGTCGCCATCGAGGGCGACCGGCCCTTCTGATCCCCCGGGCGGCGGGCCGGAGGCGGCGACGCGTCTCCGGCCCCCGGTCCCGCTAGGCCTCCGGCTCCTCGATGGCAGCCGGGCGCAGCTGGGCGGCGCGCACCCGGGCGACGTCGAGCTTCTCGCCGCGGTCGAAGCGGTAGATGCCGTTCTGCTCCTGGAAGACGTCGGTCAACTGGGTGTAGCAGTAGCCGAACATGTCGGGGTCGCCGAGCAGGACCTCGGTGAGGCCGCTGAACCGCTGGTGGAACTCGTCCTCGCCCCGGACGCGTTCCCCGTAGCCCCAGGAGACGGTGCGGTCCTCGCCGGACTGTGCGGCTGCCGCCTCGGGGTCCCACCAGATGCCGCCGAACTCGCTGACGAAGTACGGCTGGCCGCGGTAGGGCTGGGAGTAGGGGGCGCCGCTCTCGTGGGCGTTGACGTAGGGCGCGTCCTTGGCCAGGCCGGACATCAGCTGCCGGAAGGCGGCGGGGTCCTGCTCGTAGTTGTGGGAGTCGTAGACGTCGGTCTCGGCGACCCGGTGGGCGTAGCCGGAGGCGTCGACGACGGGGCGGGTGGTGTCCATGGCCTTGGTGGCCAGGAACATCGCCCGGGTCACGTCGTCGAGCTGGGTGATGCGGTCGTGCAGCTTCTGGTAGGTCTCGTTGAGCGGGCACCAGCCGATGATCGAGGGGTGCGAGTAGTCGCGCTCCAGCGCCTCCAGCCACTGGGCGACGTAGGAGGCGTCGGGCTTCTGGTTGTCGCCGGAGGAGCCGCCCGTTTCGCAGCCCCAGTCGCCGAACTCGCCCCAGACCAGGTAGCCGAGGCGGTCGGCGTGGTGGAGGAAGCGCTCCTCGAAGACCTTCTGGTGCAGCCGGGCCCCGTTGAAGCCGGCCGCCATGGCCAGCTCGATGTCCCGTACCAGGGCCTCGTCGGTCGGGGCGGTCATCAGCCCGTCCGGGTACCAGCCCTGGTCGAGGACGAGGCGCTGGAAGACGGGGCGGCCGTTGAGCAGGACGGCCTTGCCGCGCACTCCGACGGCGCGCAGGCCGGCGTAGCTGTCGGCGCTGTCGACCACCTGGCCCGCCGCGTCGAGGAGTTCGAGGCGCAGGTCGTACAGGTGCGGGTCCTCGGGCCCCCACTCGCGCCGCCGGTCCTCCGGCACCGGCAGGTGCAGGCGCGGGGCGAGGTCGAGGTCGGCGCGGGCCTCGGCACGGCTCACCTCGCCGTCGGCGTCGCTGAGGACGGCGCGGACCCGGTGGCCCGGGCGGTTGCCGGACAGGGGCAGTTCCAGGTGGAAGGCGGAACCGGCCAGGTCGGGGGTGATCCGGGGGCGCCGCAGATGCGTCACGGGGACGGGCTCCAGCCAGACCGTCTGCCAGATGCCGGTCACCCGGGTGTAGTTGCAGTCGTGGTTGGCGTACTGGACCGCCTGCTTTCCGCGGGCCTGCGGGCCGGACTTGGGGTCGCGGGCCCGCACGGTGATGACCACCTCCTCCCCCGCCCCGGCGATGTCGCCGAGGTCGGCGGTGAAGGGGGTGAAGCCGCCGCGGTGCCGGGCGACCTCCTTGCCGTCGGCCCACACGGTGGTGTCGTGGTCGACGGCGCCGAAGTGCAGCAGTACGCGGCGTCCGGCCCAGGCGGCGGGCAGGGTGAGGGCCCGCCGGTACCAGACGGCGTGCAGGAAGTCGGTGTCGCCGATGCCGGACAGCTCGGACTCGGGCGGGAACGGGACGAGGATCTCGTCCCGCAGTTCGCGGTCGAGCAGACCGCGTTCGAGGCCGCTGTCCCCCCGGTCGGTCTCGAACTGCCAGGCGCCGTTCAGGTTGAGCCAGTCGCGGCGCACGAACTGCGGTCGCGGGTACTCCGGGCGCGGTACGGAGTGAGTGGGCACACATGCTCCAGTCGATCGGTGGGCCGGGCACGCGAACGCCGGGCCCGTGGGTACAGCCGGGTTGGGTTCAGGAGCCGCCGAGGCCGGTGGTGGCCACGGAGTTGACGATGCGGCGCTGGAAGAGGAGGAAGACCACGATCAGCGGCAGCGCCGCGAGCAGCGCGCCGGCCATGGACTGCGCGTACTGGATCCCGTAGGCGTCCTTGACGGTGGCCAGGCCCACCGGGAGGGTCATCAGGTCGGGGTCGTTGGTGACGATGAACGGCCACATGAAGTTGTTCCAGGCGCCGATGAAGACGAAGATCGCCACCGCGGCCACGACCGGCCGCGAGAGCGGCAGCACGATCGACCGGAAGACCCGGAACTCGGAGGCGCCGTCGATCCGGGCCGCCTCCTCCAGCTCCCTGGGGATGGCGTCGAAGAACCGCTTGAGGATGAAGACCATCATCGGCGCGACGACCTGGGGCAGGATGACGGCCGCGTAGGTGTCGACCAGGTTGAACAGGGTCATCTGGTCGAACAGCGGCACGACGAGCAGTTGCGGCGGGACCATGATGGCGGCGACGGTGACGCCGAGCAGCGCCTTGCGCCCGCGGAAGGTGCCGCGCGAGAAGCCGTACGCGGCGAGGGTGGAGACCGCGACGGTGATCAGCGTGACCAGGGCGGAGATCAGGAAGCTGTTGAAGGCCCAGACGGTGACGTTGCCGCGTTCCAGGATCTGCTGGTAGGCGTCCAGGGTGAAGGCGCCCTTGAAGGGGGACAGCCCGGTGGTGTTGATGTCCTCCTCGCTCTGCACCGAGGTGATGATCGCCCACACGAACGGCACCAGCCAGACGACGGCGAGGACCACGAGGGCCGTCCCGGCCAGGACGCGGGGCAGCCGGCCGTGGCCGAGGAGCAGGGGCGAGCCGGCCGCTTCGCGGGGTGGACGGCGCCGGGTGCTCAGGGTGGTGGCGGTTGCGGACACGGTCAGTCCTCCCGGCGGAAGAGGCGGAGCTGCACGAGCGAGACGAGGATGATCAGGGCGAAGAAGAGGTACGAGACGGCGGAGGCGTAGCCGAGGCGGTATCCCGTGAAGCCCACGTCGTAGACGTACTCCAGGACCGGCCGGGTGGAACCGTTGGGTCCGCCCTTGGTGAGGATGTAGATCTGGTCGAAGACCTTGAGGGAGGCCAGGATCTGGAGCATGGCCACCAGGCCGGTGGTCCGGCGCAGTTGCGGCAGGGTGATGGACCACAGGCGGCGCCAGGCACCGGCCCCGTCGAGTGCCGCCGCCTCGTCGAAGGTGGTGGGCAGGGACTGGAGCGCCGCCAGGTAGAGCAGGAAGTTGAAGCCGACCGTCCACCAGACGGTGAGGGCGGCCACCGACCACATGGCCACGGACTCGTCGGACAGCCAGCCCACCGGTTCCATCCCCAGAGCGTCCAGGAGCTGGTTGGCCATGCCCAGTTCGGGCTGGTAGAGCCAGGTCCAGATCATGGTCACGACGGTCACGGGCAGCAGGTAGGGCGCGAAGAACGACAGGCGCCACGCCCACTGCCCGGCCAGTCCGCTGTGCACCAGCAGGGCCATGGCGAGCGCGACCAGCACCAGCGGGACGCTGGAGATGACGGTGAACAAGACGGTGTTGCCGAGGCTGCTCCACACGTCCGGATCACCGAACGCCTCGGTGTAGTTGTCGAGGCCGACGAAGCTCGTGTCACGCAGGGCGAGTGAGCTGTCGGTGAAGCTCATCCAGAGCCCCTGCACGATCGGCCAGACCATGAAGAGGCCGAACACGAGCAGGAACGGCAGGACGAACACGAGGCCGTTTCCGGCGCGCAGGCGGCCCGGAGCGGTGCGGCGGCGGCCGTCCGCCTCGGCGGCGGGCGAACCGGTCTGCTCCTCGGCGCCGAGGGGTGCGGTGGTGGTCATGTCGGTCACTCCTTTCGCTGGTCAGGCCACCGGGTTGGGCTGCCGCAGCAGCGTGTCCGCCTCGCGGACCATCTGCCGCACCGCCTTCTCGGGGGTGGTGTTGCCCAGCAGCGCCGACTGGAGCGGCTGGCACATCCGGTTCTGGAAGTTGGAACCGGCGCCCGCGAACCAGTTGGGCGGGTCGAGCACGGCCACCTTCGCGGCGTCGGCGTAGGAGGACTGGGGTTCCAGGGCTGCGTACTCCGGCTCCGCGAGGACGGGCTGGTAGGCGGGGATGTGTCCGGCGCTCGCCCAGGTGAGGCTCTGCTTGAGAATCTGGGCGACGTAGCGGTGGGCCTCGCGGCGCCGGGCCGGGTCGGGGCTGTCCTGGTGCGGGAGGACGAAGCTGTGGCTGTCGGTGTAGACGGCCGGCTTCTCGAAGACCTGCGGGAAGGGCGCGGCGCCCAGCTCCATGCCGGACTTCTTCAGTGTCGGCAGCTCCCACTCGCCCAGCATGGCCATGCCGCCGCGGCCGCTGCTGAAGGCGGCCAGCGCGCCGTTGTAGTCCAGGTTGTTGGGGTTGGTCCTCCCGTCGAAGAGCCGCGTCATGAGGGTCACGACGCGTACCGCGGCGTCCACGTCGATCTCCGGGGGGCCGCCGTCCGGGAGGTCGAAGGCGGCGCCGGTCTGCGCGTAGAGCCCGGCGAACAGGCGCCAGTTCTGCGCCGTGTCGGTGACGTGGCCGAACAGGATGCCCGCCTGGCCGGTCGCCTCGGCGAGGGCCTTGCCCGCCTCCAGCAGGGCCTCGGGCGAGCCCATGGGGGCCAGTTCGCCGGAGGTGTCCAGGAGTCCGGCCTGCTCCGCGGCCTTCTTGTCGTAGAACACGATGAAGGGGTGCACGTCCAGCGGGATGGCGTAGACCGTCCCCTCGTGCCGGGTGCGCGACCAGACGGCCGGCGTGAAGTCCTTCTCGCTCACGCCGTGTTCGGCGAGCAGGTCCAGGTCGAAGGCGTCCACCAGTCCGCCGGGCGCGTAGCCCGCCAGCCGGGACAGGTGCATGGCGGCCACGTCGGAGGCCCGGCCGCCGGCCGCGGACATGGCGAGCTTGGTGTAGTACGACGGGCCCCAGTCCAGGATCGTGCGGTCGACGTCGAAGCCCTTGGCTCCTCCCGCCCCCTTGGACACGGCCTCGATCATGTCGTCCATCAGCAGGCCGTCGCCGCCCTGGAAGAGGTCCCAGACGCTCAGGTCGGACGCCCCGGAGGCCGAGGCCGGTGAGGCGCAGCCGGACAGCGGACCCGCGGCGAGCAGGGCTCCGGCCCCGGCCATGGCGTTGCGCAGCAACCGGCGGCGGCTGGGGCGGCGGACCGGATCGGACACGGCCGGCACCCCCTGGGCAGGCAGACGGGAACTCATCACGGACCTTTCGACGGCCGGAGCTCATGCGGTGGCTAGTTTTTACATCGATGTACATTGGCTGTAAAGAGCTGGGGCGGGTGATCGGCACGGGGACATAGACTCGGGCAGCGCGAAAGAGGCAGGGAGGTCTCGGTGGCACGGCCCAGGATCAAGGACGTCGCACGTCATGCGGGCGTTTCGGAGAAGACGGTGTCCAATGTCATCAACGACTACGCCCATGTCTCCGACCGGACCAGGCAGGTGGTCCGCGAGGCCATCGAACACCTCGGCTACCGGGTCAACCTGGCCGGGCGTCATCTGCGCAAGGGCCGGACCGGCATCATCGCGCTCATCGTCCCGGAACTGGACATACCGTACTTCGCGGAGCTGGCCCGGCATGTCATCCGCGAGGCCGAGGAGCGGTCCCTGACGGTCCTGATCCACCAGTCCGGAGGGGACCGCGCCCACGAGCTGGCGGCGCTGGCCGGGTTCGGCTCCACGTTCGTGGACGGGATCATCCTCAGTCCGCTCGCGCTGACCGCCGACGACCTGCGGGACCGTACGGGGTTCCCGCCCACCGTGCTGCTCGGGGAGCTGCTGGAGGAGGGCGCCGACCACGTGGCCATCGACAACGAGGGTGCCGCGCGCGAGGCGACCCGCCATCTGATCGGGCTCGGGCGCCGCAGGATCCTCGCCGTCGGCGGGCGCGACGACTCGGGACTGGGGACGGCCGAGGCCCGCACCCGGGGCTACCGCGCCGCCCTGGCGGAGGCGGGCATCGCCTACGACCCGGCCGCGCTGCTGCCGGTCGCGTCCTTCCGGATGCCCGACGGCGCGCGGGCCGTGGCGCGGGCGCTGGAGGAGGGTGCGCGGCCCGACGCGCTGCTGTGCCTCAACGACCAGCTGGCGCTGGGTGCGTTGCGGGCCCTGCACGAGCGCGGGGTCTCGGTGCCCGGGGACGTCGCCGTGATCGGCTTCGACGACGTGGAGGGCGGCAGGTTCAGCGTCCCGACGCTGAGCACGGTGGCGCCGGACAAGGCGGCGGTGGCCAAGGTCGCCGTACAGCTGCTCCAGCACCGCATCGAGGAGGCGACGGCGCCGGACGGTGCCGTGTCGGGGGTGCAGGCGCCGCAGGACCGGATCGTGGCCCACCGGCTCGTCCTGCGGGAGAGCACGGAGGGCCACGCGCGGCACTGACCGGCGGACACCGGCCGGGGTTCGGCCGGTCGGTACCGGTCAGTTCGTGTAGACCTCGGCCCGGTCGACGCTCACGAAGGACGCCCCCGACTGGGAGTTGTGCTCGCCCGTGACCCGGATCCGCAGGGTGTGACCGCCGTTCGCCAGCCGCGGGCTCACGTACTGCACCGCCTCGCCGACGCGGATCGAGTGGTGGAAGTCCACCCGCTGCTCGGGCCCGCCGTCGATGCTGATGCCCGCGTAGCCGTTGCCGGTGTCCTTGACGGAGAGCAGGACGATCCGGGTGCCCGTGAAGGAGAAGGTGGCCGTGGCACCGGCCCGGTCGCTCCAGTGGTCGTCGCTCCAGAAGCACTGCGCGGCGCAGCCGGTGCCAAAGTTCCAGGCCCCGGTGTAGGTGACCCGGCCGGGGCCGCTGGAACGGCCGTCGTCGTTGATCCAGTAGTTGCCCGAGCCGGGATCGCCGGAGGGCAGGTCCTGGGTGGCGCCCATCGCGAGCGGACGGCCGAAGTCGGGGCTGCCGTCGGCCCGCCAGGTGAACCTCTGCGCCCGGGTGGTGCGGTTGGTGTAGGTGTACGCCGACGTGGTCTTGGCGTGGTAGACGATCCAGTCCTCGGTCCCGTCGGGCGAGGTGAAGAAGGCGTGGTGGCCCGGCCCGAAGACACCCCGGTCGTCGGCGCGGGAGAAGACCGGGCCCTGGTGCTGGCGCCAGTTCCCCGGCACCAGCGGGTCGGCGTCCAGCGGCATCGACATCATCCAGACCTGGTAGTCCGGCTTCCCCGTGTCGCAGGTGGAGTACGTCATCCAGACCCGGCCGCCCCGGTAGAGGAACTCGGGCCCCTCCCGCACCTCGGGGCAGCCGCCCGCGGCGTCGATCGCGACCGCGTCGCCGGAGACGGTGTACGGGTTCGACATCGGGGCGATGTTGATCCCGTTGTGCTGGTACTGGTTGATGCCGCTGTAGGCGAGGTAGAGCCGGCCGCCGAGCTGGAGGATGCCCGCGTCGATGGCGAAGTCGTCGGCGTGGTTGGGCGGGGCGAGCTTGGCCTTGAAGTGGTACGGGCCGGTGGGGTCGTCGCGCTCCGACTCCAGGACGTACAGCCGGTGGTGGTCGTCGATGCCGTCGTCGGCCGTGTAGTAGAGGTACCAGCGGTCACCGAAGCGGTAGAACTCCGGGGCCCAGATGTTGCGGTTGCGGGACGGGTCGGTGTCGGTCCACACGGTGACCGGGTCCGCGGCCGCCAGGGTCCCCAGAGACGGGGAGCGCCACATCCGGATGCTGCCGCCCTGGGTGGTGGTGAGGTAGTAGTCGCCCTTCCAGTGCGTCATGAAGGGGTCGGGCCCGCTGTTGAGCGGGTTGCGGAAGCTGCCCGCCGCCGCGGTGTGGGCGCGGGATCCGGCCGCGGCCGCCGCGGCGGCGGGTCCGGTTACGCCGGGCAGCAGGCCCACGACCAGCCCGAGGAGGGCGGCGAGGAGCGGGCCGAGTCGGGCGCGGGGACGGTGTGCGGGGCTGGGAAGCACGTGGGGGTCCTTTCCCGGGGCCTTTACATCGATGTAATGACGGGGCGTCAGGGTAGGGACGGCCGGGAGGACTGTCAACAGCGCCAAAAATGGTATTCCATTTGCCGCAGACCTCTTGACGGTGCGGTTTGGCGAAAACTACGTTCTGTTCACCGGAAAGCAGCTTCCGCTTTGTGAAACTCTCCAACTCCCCGCACCTGATCCCAGGAGTCCCGTATGACTGCCCTGGAAGACCGCCGTTCGTCCGCCGGGACCGGCGACACCGCCACCAGTTCCGGCCTCTACACGTACGACCTCGCCCCGACGAAGCGGGAAGGACGCCGCTGGGGCGCCTACAACGTCTTCACGCTCTGGGCCAACGACGTGCACAGCCTGGGCAATTACGCCTTCGCCATCGGACTGTTCGCCCTCGGGCTGAACGTGTGGGGCATCCTGGCCGCCTTCGCGCTCGCCTCGGTCCTGCTCTTCCTGCTGCTCACGCTCTCCGGGTTCATGGGCCACAAGACGGGCGTCCCGTTCCCCGTCATGAGCCGCATCGCCTTCGGCATCAGGGGAGCGAAGATTCCGGCCGCGGTCCGCGGCGCCGTGGCCATCGCCTGGTTTGGTATCCAGACCTATCTGGCATCCGCCGTGCTGAGCGCCCTCCTGGTGGCCATGTTCCCGTCCCTGGCCTCCCTGGACACGGACTCCCTGCTCGGCCAGTCGACGCTCGGCTGGATCACCTTCCTGGTGCTGTGGGCCCTCCAGGTGCTCATCGTCAGCTACGGGATGCAGATGATCCGCCGGTACATGGCCTTCGCCGCGCCCACCACCCTGCTGACCATGTGCGCCCTCGCGGTGTGGATGTTCGTCCGGGCCGACGGGTCGGTCTCGGTGTCCATCGACGACCCGCTGACCGGTGGCGCGATGTGGCTCCAGGTGCTCCAGGCCGCCGCCCTGTGGGTGGTGATCTACGGGACGTTCGTGCTGAACTTCTGCGACTTCACCCGGTCCGCGCGCAGCCGCGGCTCCATCGTCCGGGGCAACGTGATCGGCATCCCGGTGAACATGCTCTTCTTCGCCGTCATCGTGGCGGTGCTCAGCGGGGCCCAGTTCACCCTCGACGGGCGGGTGATCACCAGTCCGACGGACATCGTCAGGACCATCCCCAACATGTTCCTGCTGGCCGTCGCCTCGCTGTGCCTCATCGCCCTCACGGTGGCGGTGAACCTGCTGGCCAACTTCGTGGCGCCGATCTACGCCCTGGTCAACCTCTTCCCGCACCGGCTGGACTTCCGCCGCGCGGGTCTGGTGAGCGCGGTGCTGGGCCTGGTGATCACGCCCTGGAACCTCTACAACAGCCCGGTCGTCGTGAACTACTTCCTCGGCGGACTCGGCGCGCTGCTCGGCCCCCTGTTCGGCGTGATCATGGCGGACTACTGGCTGCTGCGGAGGTCCCGCGTGAACGTGCCGGCCCTCTACACCGAGGACGCGGGCGCCGAGTACCACTACCGGCGCGGCTACAACCCGCGGGCCGTCGCCGCCTTCGTCCCGGCCGCCGCGATCGCCGTCGTCGTCGCCCTCGTCCCCTTCTTCCACGCCGCGGCCGGGTTCTCCTGGTTCATCGGAGCGATCGTCGCCGCCGCGCTGTACGCGGTCGTCGCCGACCGTGCGTCGGTCTTCCGCGACGTGGACGGCGAGGCCATCGCCGTCGCCGCGGAGTAGCCCCGCGCTCCCCTCCCCCGATCCGCCCCCTCTCATCCCGCCCCGTCCGAGCAGAAGGCCCAGGCCCCGCCATGCGCATCCTCGTGGTCAACGTCAACACCACGCAGTCCATCACCGACGCGATCGGCAAGCAGGCGGCCGGCGCGGCCTCCCCCGGCACCGAGATCGTGCCGCTGACCCCGGCCTTCGGCGCGGAGTCCGTGGAGGGCAACTACGAGAGCTACCTCGCCGCCGTCGCCGTGATGGAGGCCGTGCGCGCCCACCCGGAGCCCTTCGACGCGGTGATCCAGGCCGGTTACGGCGAGCACGGCCGCGAGGGCCTGCAGGAGTTGCTCGACGTACCGGTCGTCGACATCACCGAGGCGGCGGCGAGCACCGCCCAGTACCTCGGCCGCCGCTACTCCGTCGTCACCACCCTCGACCGCACGGTCCCCCTGATCGAGGAGCGGCTGGCGGTGGCCGGACTGAGCGCCAGGTGTGCCTCCGTGCGGGCCAGCGGGCTCGCCGTGCTCGACCTGGAGCGGGACGAGCAGGCGGCCGTGGACGCCATCACCGAACAGGCCGCCCGCGCCGTCGAGGACGACCGGGCCGAGGTGATCTGCCTGGGCTGCGGCGGCATGGCGGGTCTCGCCGAACGCGTGGTGGAACGTACCGGCGTCCCCGTGGTGGACGGGGTCGCCGCCGCCGTGACGGTCGCCGAGTCCCTGGTCCGGCTCGGTCTGTCCACGTCCAAGGTGCGCACCTACGCCCGCCCGCGTCCCAAGCGGATCGTCAACTGGCCCCCGCAGGCGGGCTGACCCGCCCTCTGTCGTCCCCACCGGGCCGTCCGCGGGCCCCGGGGTATCCTGACGGGCCGCCCGACCGCCGCTCCGCACGGCGCGGTCGGCGGGCCGGGAACGGGAACAGACGAAGGACGGCGATGGCTGCGTCAGGGGGCTTCACGCCCGAGTCCGAGCGGGTCACGCGGCGGTTGCGCGACGAGATCATCGACGGTGTGCGGGCCCCGGGCAGCCGCCTGGTCGAGCGGGAGCTGGCCGAGTCCCTGGGGGTCAGCCGGCTCCCGGTCCGCGAGGCGCTCAAGACCCTGGTGGCGGAGGGACTGGTGACCCCGCGGCCACGGAGCTGGGCGGTGGTGCGGGAGTTCACCACGAGCGACATCGCCGACCTGGACGAGGTCCGCTCGGGCCTGGAGACCCTGGGCTTCCGGCTCGCCGCCCAGCGGCACACGCGCGAGGGGCTGGAGCGGCTGCGCGCGACGGTGGACGCCGAACTCGACGCGGCCCGGGCCAACGACGCGGTGCGGGCCCGCCGGGCGGCCGCGGACTTCCACGAGACCGTCGTCTCCCTGGCCGCCAACGAACTGCTCAACGAGCTGGAGCGGGTGCTGCGCAGCCGGCTGCGCTGGCTCCTGGGCCAGCACGACGACCTGCTGGCCGTCGCCCTGGAACACGACGCCCTCTACCGGGCCATCGCGGCCCGCGACGTGGACCGCGTCCAGGAACTGGTCCTGCACCACCTGGCGTCGAGCCGCAGCGCGGCCCTGGGCCACCTGGCGCAGGAGCGCTCCTGGGCCGTCAGCCGGGATGCCCCCGGTGGCCCCGGGTGAACCGGGACGGCGGAATGCCGAAGGTGCGGGTGAAGGCGGCGGTGAACGCGGCGGGCGAGCCGTAGCCGAGCCGTCCGCCGACCTCGCTGACCGAGCCGGACCGCAGCAGCGGCACGGCCGCCAGCAGCCGCGCGCGGCCCCGCCAGACGGCGGGACTGTCGCCCGTCTCGGCACGGAAGCGCCGGGTGAAGGCCCGCTCGCTCAGGTTCGTCCGCGCCGCCCACACGGCGTTGGTGACCCCGGCGTCGGGGGCGGCCAGATACGCCCGGCACAGCGCCGCGAGGTCGGCGGAGACCGGGATGCGGACGTGGAACGGGAGCGGGGCGCGCGCCGCGATCTCGTGCAGGAGGAGGTCGGCGACGCTCCCCTCCCGCCCGGACAGGCTGTAGTCGGGCTCGAACTCGACCGCCGCCAGGAGCAGTTCGCGCAGCAGCGGCGGCACGTCCACCACCGTGCAGGTGCCGGGCCACCACGGGACGGCGTCCGGCTCGATGTACAGGCTGCGGGTGCTCACCCCCAGCATCCGCACCCGGTGCCGGGTGGCGGCCGGGATCAGCACGGCGCGCTCGGGCGGTACGGTCCAGCTGCCGTCGTCGGTGTCGACCACCATGACACCGGTGGCGCCGTACAGGAACTGCGCGCGCCGGTGCTCGTGCCAGTCCAGGACGTGTCCGGGCGGGTAGTCGGTGCCGATCGGCAGCACGGCCCGGTCCACGTGGTCGACGTCGGCCAGGGGGACGTTCTTCACCTGGTCACTCTACGTCCGCCCTGGCCGGGTCGCGAAGGAACGGTGCCGGGCATCGAATGCGGGCAGCGCCGCCGAGCTGGTGGAGTGGCCTGCGTGGATGTTGTTGCTCTGCTCGGAATCGGGCTCCTGACTGGTGTGACCACCGTGTTGTTCGGCTTCGGCGGCGGATTCGTCGCCGTCCCGGTCGTGGTGTGGGCGGACTCCGCCCTCGGCGCGGACGCGATGAGGGTGGCGACCGCCACCTCGGCCCTGGTGATGGTGGTGAACGCGGCCTTCGCCACCGCGGTCACGCCCCGCCGGGTGCTGGCCGCCCTGCGGGGCGGCGGCCCGCTGCTCGTGCTGCTGGGCGTCGGCGCCGTGGCCGGGGCGCTCGCCGCGCGCCACGCCCCGGCCGGGCTGATCCGCTGGGCGTTCGTCGCGTACGTCGCCCTCACCGTGGCCGACCTGCTGCTGCGCCCCGGCTTCCTGCGCCCGCGCGCCCCGGCCGAGGCGGCGGCCGGCCCGCCGCGGCCGCTGCCCGCCGCGGTGGGCGCACCCGTCGGCGCGGTGGCCGCCTTCCTCGGGGTGGGCGGCAGCGTCCTGACCGTCCCCGCGATGCGGCGGGCCGGGCACACGATGCACGTGGCGACCGCGCTGGCCAACCCGCTGACCCTGGCGATCGCGCTCCCGGCCGCCGTCGTCTTCCTGAGCGGCTCCGGGGGCCCCGCCGGTGCCCACGCGCAGGCGGCCCTGGTGGGCCTGGTCGACCTCCGCGCGGCCGGGGCACTGCTGCTGGGCGCCCTGCCGGTGATCGCGGTGCTGCGCCGGCGCCCGCCGCACCTCCCGGACCGCCTCTACGCCTGGACGTATGTCGGGCTGCTCTGCGCGGTGGTGGTAGCGATGGTGCTGTGAGGCGCCGTCAGCCGTCAGGCGATCACGGCCTCCCAGGTGTCGACCGCGAAGTGGACGGTCATGCCGTTGCGGCCGTACAGCCGCGGGGCGCCGGTCGCGTTCGCGGTGTCGACACCGAGGCCCACGGTGTCCCGGCCCCGTGCGGCGAAGGCCGCGAAGGCGTGGCGCAGCAGGAACCCGCCCACCCCTCGGCCCCGGGCCTCGCGCAGCACGCCGATGCTCCGGATCCAGCCCATGGCCTCGCGGTCGTCCCGGGCGAGCAGGAACCCGGCGTCCCCCAGGTCGTCGGTCCCGGCGATCCACACCAGGGACCAGTCGAGGCCCGCGGCGTCGATGTCGTCCAGCCACAGCCCGTACGGGCGCGGCTGGAAGTCGAAGTGCTGGGCGAACGTCCGCTGGTACAGCTCGTGCACCCGGACGCGGTCCGCCTCGGTGGCGCAGGCCCGCACCCGTACGCCCGCCGGGGCCTCGGGCGGGAGGTCGGTTGCCGGGTCGAGCGCACGGCGCAGTACGTGGTGGGTGCGCACGACGCTCCAGCCGCGCTCGGTGAGGAGCGCGGTGTCGGTCGTGGGCCGGGTGTTGAGGTGCAGGTGCACCACGGCGCGCTCCGCGCCGTTGGCCCGTGCCTTGGCCAGGGCGCGGGCCTCCATGGCCGCCAGCATCCGCAGCCCGGTCCGCTGGTGGTCGGGCAGCACGTAGTGGTCGATGTCGATCCGCTCCCCGCCGGACTCGTCCCACAGCAGGCCGTACGCCACCGGCCGGCCGTCGTCGAGGGCGAGCCACGAGTCCTGCGTCAGGTCCGTCTGCTGGTGCTTCAGGTCGGCTTCGACGGTGTGCTGGTCGGTCTCGGGGCGGCCGATCTCGATCCGGTCTATCTCGTTGAGGAGGGCGGTGATGGCGGGGGCGTCGGCGAGGGTGGCCGGTCGCAGGTCGGCGGTGGGCATGAGGAGCAGAGTCGGGCACGCGGCGGGCGACCGCAACGGATTTTCCGCCCGACGGGCCGGGATTGACGTACGACGGCGAACCGGGGGCATACGGATGTCCCGAGGCCTTCTCCCCCGCCGACCCACGGGAGTTCCCTGTGACGCCGAGCCTGCGCACCGCCCGCGCGTGCCGTGCCGCCGCCGCGCTCCTTGTCGCCGCCGCCGCGTACGCGGCCACCCGCCACTCCTGGCTCGCCCTGCCCGGCCTGTACACCGCCGCCGTGTTCGCCTGGTGCGCCGCCCGTGAGGGCGCCGAGCACCGGCGCCGGGTCGCCCGGGCCCGGCGGGCCGAGCTGCTGGCCCGGCCCGCCGGACAGGCGGATCCGTTCGCGCACGGTCTCGAGCCGTGCTGCGCGTTCTGGCGGCACTCCGACGGTGTCGTGCACGGACCGGAGTGCCTGGGCCCGGCGGCCGCCCCCGTCCCGCTGGCCGAGGACTGCTGCGAACGGTGGTGGACCTCGCTCGGCGCGCGGCACGACGCGGGCTGCCGCCGTCACGCCGGTGCCCCGGGCCGCGCCCGTCCGGCCTCGCAGTAACGGGGTCAGCGGCCGAGCGGCTCCCGCCCCAGCGCCGTGCGCAGGGCCAGCGGGGTGGCGGCGGCCCAGGCCTGCGGCGAGCAGGAGTGGGGGTAGGGAACCGGTGCGGCGGTGGCCGAGCGGTCGTATCCGGCGAGGACCTCGGGCAGCCGGTGGCCGTGGTGGGCCGCCGCCGCGACGAGTCCCTGAGCGACGGTGCGCACCTCGTCCGTGAGGCCCTGCCTGGCCAGGCCCAGGACGACGACCGCGTTGTCGTGCGGCCAGGCGCTGCCCCGGTGGTACGACAGCGGATGGTACGGCCGCTGGCCGGAGGCGAGGGTGCGGATCGCCCAGCCGGAGAAGAAGTCCGGCTCCAGCAGTCTTCTGCCCACCCGGCGGGAGCGCTCCGGGTCGAGGATGCCCGACCACAGCAGGTGCCCGGCGTCCGAGGCCAGCGCGTCGACCTGGCGGCCCTCCCCGTCCAGCGCCAGCGCGGGGAAGTCCGCGTCCGGCATCCAGAAGTCCGCCGTGAAACGGTCCCGCAGCCGGGCGGCGCTCTCCCGCAGCCGGCCGGCGTAGGCCTCGTCCCGCCAGACGGTGTCGGCGAGTTCGGCGGTGCGCAGGAGCGCGTCGTAGGCGTAGCCCTGTGCCTCGCAGACGGCGACGGGCCCCGTGGCCTGGGTTCCGTCGCGGAAGCAGACGGCGCCTGCGGAGTCCTTCCAGTTCTGGTTGACCAGCCCGCCCGGGTCGGGTTCGTACACGAGGTACCCGTGCTGCTCCAGGCCGCCGTCGGTGAGCATCCAGTCGACGGCCCGCCGGGCGTGCCGTTCCAGGCGTACGGCCAGGGAGCGGTCGCCGGTCGTCTCGTGGTGGGCGTGGAGGAGCACGAGGAAGAGCGGGGTGGCGTCGACGGCGCCGTAGTACCGGCCGTACGGGACCTGCCGGAAGTGGGCGAGTTCGCCGTGCCGGGTCTCATGGACGATGCGCCCCGGCTGCTCGCCGCTGAAGGGGTCGTGCCGTGTGCCCTGGGTGGCGGCGAGCGCGCTGAGGACGGCGGCGGCCGTCGCGGGCCGGTACGGCAGCAGGAAGTAGGCGGTCAGCAGGGAGTCGCGGCCGAACAAGGTGAGGAACCACGGGATGCCGGCGGCCGGGACGCGCACGTCCTCGCCGTCGACTCCGGGGACCTGGATGGTCAGCAGGTCGATGTCGGCGAGCCCGCGTTCGCAGGTGCGCGTCAGGTCGTCCGTGGCGCCGTCGGCCCGTTCGGGGCGTCGTACGACGGTGGGGGCGGGCTCGGGGGCGGGCGGCAGGGCGCGTCCGTGCGGGTGGGCGCGGGCGGTCAGCCGCAGCTCGGCCCGTCCGTGCGCGTCGAGGGGCAGGTGCCAGGTGAGGGTCCGGGCGGTGCCGCCCGGCCGGGCCGGTGCTGGGTCCACCGTGTCCGGGGCGGGATCGCAGGTGATTTCGGTCCGGGCGTGCCAGTCGGCTCGCCGGTAGCCGAAGAGCACTCCGTCGGCGGTGGCGCGGCTGTCGTACTCCGCGCCGGGCTTGGCGTAGTGGCGGTCGTCGGCGCGGAGTTCGAAGAGGTCGGCGAAGTCCGCGTCGACGGTGAGGCCGAGGCGGGCCGTCACGGCGTCGGGGCGGTTGCTGACCAGGCTCAGGTGTTCGGTGAACGTCCCGGCGGCCACGCTCTGCCGCCGGAAGACGGTGTACGCGGGCGGGTGGTCCCGGGTGCCCTCGGGGGTCAGCACGGCGGCGGCCGTGTCGTCGGTGTCCGCCGCGGCGGGTACGAGGGCGAGGGGCGCGGTGCCGTCCACGGTGAGGCGCCAGCGGCTGAGGTGCCGGGCGTCCTGGACGAACAGCCCGTCGGGCGCCGATCCGCTGATGTCGCCGTCGGCCCGGAGGCGGACGAAGGTGGCGTCGCGCACCAGTTGGACGCGGGGGTCGGCCGCGGTCATGGTCCGGCCTCCTCCGGGTCGGTGCTCAGCAGGTCGAGGGTGAGGGCCGCGGTCCAGGAGAAGTGCCGGGTGCCGCGGGCCGCGCCGGTGGCGGGGTCGACGTACTCGGCGAACCCGGAGCGTCCGGCCTCGGTGAGGAAGCCGGTGCGCAGGCGTTCGGCGTCCTGCTGGAAGCCGTGGGTGCGCAGTCCCCGCTCGATCAGCCAGGCGGTGTTGAACCAGGCCGGTCCGCGCCAGTAGCGGGTGGGGTCGAAGGCGTGGCCGGTCAGGTCGTAGCTCGGGACCAGGTGCGTGGCCGGGGCGCTGAAGCGCGGTCCGGTGAGCGTGCTGCGCAGGCGCCGGACGATCTCCTCGGGCAACTGCGGGACCAGCAGCGGGATCAGGCCGCTGACGGTCCGTTCGTCGACCGGTTCTCCGGTGTGCAGGTCGCGCACCCGGAACAGGCCGGCCCGCTCGTCCCAGAGCCGGTCCACCAGCGCCCGGGTCAGCCCGGCGGCCCGCTCGGTGTGCGGCTGCCCGGGCAGGCCCAGTTCGCGTGCCATGGCGGCCAGGGCCAGTTCGCTCACGACGAGCAGCGCGTTGAAGGCGGGGTCCTCCACGGCGAACCGGTGCCGTACGACCCGGTCGTCGTAGCCCGCCTCGCGGTACTCGGTGGCCAGCCGGACGTACCGGCCGTAGTCGAGGTCGGTGGGCCGGTCGGCCGGGTGGCCGTGGTCCAGGTCGGCGCGCCGGAAGGTGCCGGGCGGGCTGGGTTCGACCCGCTGCAGGGCACGGTCCCAGCCGGGGCTGTTGTCCATGCCGGGCTCCCACGGGTGGACGACGGCCGCGAGGCCGCCCCCGCCGAGGTCGCGGCGGCCGAGCAGGTAGTCGTGCCAGGCGGCGAGCCTCGGCCGGACGCGGGCCAGGAAGCCGCGGCGCCGGGACTCGGCCGGGTCGGCCCGGTGGACCAGCCAGGCGGCCAGGGCGTGCACGGGCGGCTGGACGATGCCGGAGGTCTCGACGGACGCGGGGGCACCGGCGGTCCGGCCCGCGGTGGAGGACTGCCAGAAGTCCGGGCTCGGGAAGTAGGCGTCGTGCGGCAGGGCGGGGTTGAAGACGATGTGGGGCACGCGTCCGTCGGCCCACTGCGCGGCCAGCAGGGACTCCAGTTCCCGCTGGGCGCGGCGCACCGAGAGGTGGCGCAGTCCGACGGCGACGAAGGCGGAGTCCCAGCTCCACTGGTGCGGGTAGAGGGAGCGGGAGGGGACGGTGGAGGCGCCGGTCCAGTTGTCCAGCAGGACCCGCGCCGCGCCGCGCCGCAGGGTCAGGTCCGCGGGCGCGGCGGGCGCGGGCCGGTCCAGGAGGTCCAGGGGGGAGTTCACGCGCCCGACCTCTTGAGGAAGGCGGGGACGGAGCGCACGGCCTCGACGGGGTCGCCGGTCAGCCGGCATTCGAGGGCGAGGTGGCCGTCGTAGCCGACGGTGTGCAGGGCGCCGAGCCAGGCGGGCCAGTCCAAGTGGCCGGCGCCGGGCTGGAAACGGTTGGAGTCGGAGACCTGGGCGTGGCCGATGACGTCGGCGTGGGCGACGATCGCGGCAGCGGGGTCGGTCTCCTCGATGTTCATGTGGTAGCTGTCGATGCCGATCCGGACCGAGTCCAGGCCGACGGCGCGGATCAGGTCGGCGGCCTGGCCGAGCCGGTTGACCATGTGGTCCTCGTAGCGGTTGAGCGGCTCCAGGAAGAGCGTGACGCCCTCGCTGCGGGCGTGCTCGCCCAGTTCGGTGAGCCCGGCGAGGAGCACCTCGCGGTCCTCCTCCTCGGTGCGCGGCGGTTCGAAGGGCGGCAGGCGCCGGGAGAACATGCCGTACGAGGCGGGGGTCTGGGCGCCCACGCCGCCGATCTCGGCAATCACGGTGAGCTGGGACTTCATCTGGGCGACGGCGTCGCGGCGCAGCTCCTCGTCGAAGGCGCCGAGGAAGTGCAGCATGTCGACGCAGACGGTCGGCATGACGACGCCGTCCTTGTGGGCCTGCCGCAACTCCTCGCGCCGGGAGGCGAAGTGGAAGTCGCCCTTGCCGCGCAGTTCGATCGCGTCGTAGCCGGCCTGCTGGGCGAAGTCCCACTTGGCCTGGAGGGTGTCCCCGGGCACGAGTTGTTCCTGGACGGCGGTCTTGAGCATGGGGATGCCTTTCGGGACTCTCAGAATTCCAGGACGACCTGCAGCGCCTCGGCGGGCCGCTCGTCCAGCAGTACGTAGGCGTCGGCGGCGTCGGCGACCGGGACGACGTGGCTCACCAGGGAGTCGACGTCCACCTGGCCCTCGGCGACCAGGCGCAGGAAGGTCTGCTGGAGGCGTTCGACGCTCCAGCGGTTGGACAGCTGGGGCGGGACGCCGCCGATCTGGGAGCAGATGAGCTGGACCCGGTTGTGGTGGAACTCGTCACCGAGGCGCAGGCCGATGCCGTCGCCCTGGTAGAAGCCGGAGGCCACCACCCGGCCCCCGGCCGCCACCGAGCGCAGCGCCTCGTGCAGGGCCGGGTAGGCGCCGCTGATCTCGATGGCGAGGTCGGCGCCGAGGCCGCCGGTGGCCTCGCGGACGCGTTCGGCGACGGCGTCGGTGCGGGCGTTGAGGGTGTGCTGGGCGCCGTAGTGCTTCGCGGTCTCCAGGCGGCCGTCGAGGGCGTCGACGGCGGTGACGCGGGCGCCGCTGAGCCGGGCCAGCCGGGTGGTGAGCAGGCCGATGACGCCCTGCCCGAACACGGCGACGTCCTCGCCGAGGTGGATGTCGCCGGCCAGGACCGCGTTGTAGGCGATGGCGCCGACCCGGGCGAAGGCTCCGGCCAGCGGTTCGAGGCCGGCCGGCAGGGTGTGGCCGACCATGCGCTCGGCGGGGACGATGCCCTCGCTGCGGTGGCCCCAGATGCCCCACACCAGGTCGCCGGGGACCGGCAGGCCGGGGGCCCCGGCCAGCTCCGGGGACACCTCGACGACCTCGCCGACCTCGGAGTAGCCCCAGCCGGCCACCGGGTACTCGATGCCGGGCGCGCCGTCGCGGAAGAGGCGTGCGTCGGGGTCCCAGGTCCGGGTCAGGTACGGGTTGGTGCCGCGGTAGGCGGTCAGCTCGGTGCCGGCCGAGATTCCCGAGTAGCGGGTGCGGACCCGCAGGTGGCCCGGGGGCAGTTCGGCCCGGGTGTGCTCGGCCACCTCCACCTGGCGGGGCCCGGTGAACTGGACGACGCGCTCCACGGACGACGCGGACGGCACGCATGACACCGACGGTACGGGCGGCACGGGCGGCACGGATGACACGGACGGCTCCGGAAGGGTTGCTGATGCGGTTGCGTCGACAATATCCGCAACTTATGTCTTGTCAACAAGCAAAAGTGATGCTGTGATGCGTGACGAGCAGACGTAAGCGGAACGAGGACACTCCATGCGCATCAGGACCCTGCGGTCGAGGACGACCGCGGTCGGCGTCACGGCAGCCTTGGGAATCGGGTTGCTCTCGGGCTGCGCGAGCAGCACCGGGCCCGGCAAGCCGGACCGTGAGATCACGGTCTGGTCGCAGGAGAACCTGCCCGACCGCGTCGCCGCGACGCAGAAGGTCATCGACGGGTTCGAGAAGAAGACCGGCGTCAAGGTGAAGCTCGTCGGGGTCGACGAGGGGCAGATGCCGCAGCTCATCATGTCGGCGGCGGCCTCGGGCACCCTGCCCGACGTCATCGGCGCCGCTCCGATGGGCCAGGTCTGGCAGATGTACAGCAACGGCCTGCTGAACACCGACATCCCCAAGCGGATCGTGGACGGGCTGGGGCGCGACACCTTCAACGCCAACGCGCTGGAACTGACCTCCGACGGCGGCACCAGCCTGGGCGTGCCCTCCGACGCCTGGCTCCAGCTGCTGGTCTACCGCAAGGACCAGTTCGCCCGGGAGGGTCTGCCCGCTCCGGACACCTACGCGAAGACGCTGGCCGCCGCCAAGGCGCTCACCACCAAGGGCCACGACGGCATCTCGGCGGCCACCGACCCCAGCGACGTCTTCACCTCCCAGAGCTTCGAGAGCCTCGCCCTGGCCAACGACTGCCAGCTGGTCGACGACCGGCACGAGGTCGCCCTCGACTCCCCGCGCTGCCAGGAGGCCTTCCGCACATACGATCAGCTGGCCCGCACCTACGGCGCCCCGGGCACCCAGACCGTGGACTCCACCCGCGCCACCTACTTCGCGGGACGGTCCTCCATGGTCATCTGGTCCTCGTTCCTGCTCGACGAACTCGCCGGACTGCGCAAGGACGCCCTGCCCAGCTGCCCCCAGTGCGCGAAGGACCCGGGCTACCTGTCGGACCACAGCGGCATCGTCACCGCCATGCAGGGTCCCGACGCCGAGGATGCGGCCCAGTTCGGCGAGATCACCTCATGGGTGACGACCAAGACGGCCGAGACGGAGGCCTCCCGCGAGTTCATCGAGTACATGATGGGCACCGGCTACGAGTCCTGGTTCGGCATGGCGCCCGAGGGCAAGATCCCGGTCCGCAGTGGCACGGCCGCCGATCCCGATCGCTACCTGGACGCCTGGCGGCACAGCGACATCGGCGTGGACACCCGCAAGCCCCTGGACGAGGTCTTCCCGACCTCCCTGCTGGACCAGCTCGCCGACGGCGTCAGCAACATGCGCCGCTGGGGCATCACCCAGGGCGAGGGCGCCCTGGTCGGCGCCACCAACGGCGAGTTGCCCGTGCCGAAGGCCATCGGTGCCATGACCAGCGGCCAGAGTTCGCCGTCCGAGGCGGCGCGCGACGCCGACGAAGAGGTCGCCGCCCTCAAGAAGTCCCTGCAGTAGCCGCCCGCCGCCTGCACATCACGAAGGTCTCTCATGCCCACAGCCCCAGCCGGCGCGCCGCAGCGCCGGGACACCAGCCACCGGTCCACGGACCCGTCCGGGGAGCGGTCCGCCGGCGCGGGCCGCCGCCCGCTCACCGCCAGCCGGCGCGCCAACCGCGCGGGACTCGCGTTCGTCTCCCCCACCTTCGTCGTGGTCCTCGTGGTGGTCGTGCTGCCCATCGCGTGGACCGTGCTGCTGGCCTTCCAGAAGGCCCGGCTCGTCGACATCCAGGGCATGGGCCTGTTCGGCAACTGGTCCCTGGACAACTTCTCGCAGGTCTTCGACTCGGCCGGCTTCTGGTCGAGCCTCGGCACCACCCTGCTGTACACGGCGGGCGCCACGCTCGGCTCTGTGGTCCTCGGCCTGGTCGCCGCGCTCGCCCTGCGCAGGCCGTTCAAGGGCCGCGGGCTGCTGCGCGCGGCGATGCTGCTGCCGTACGTGGCGCCGGTCGTCGCCGTGGCCTTCGTCTGGGAGGTCGCGCTCAGCCCGCAGTACGGCGTGGTCAACGACTGGGGCCGGCGGCTGTTCGGCTGGGACGACCCGATCGCCTTCCTGTCGACCCGCCAGTACGAGGTCGACCTGCCGGGCCTGCACTTCGACATCCCGCTGGCGCTGCTGACCGTCATCGTCTTCGAATGCTGGCGGTACTTCCCCTTCGCCTTCCTGTTCATCCTGGCGCGGCTGCAGGCGGTGCCCGACACGCTGGAGGAGGCCGCGCTGGTGGACGGTGCCACGCCGACCCAGCGGTTCAGGCACGTGCTGCTGCCCCAGCTGATGCCGGTGATCGCGCTGCTGTGCGTGCTGCGCTTCATCATGACGTTCAACAAGTTCGACGACGTCTACCTGCTGACCGGCGGCGGCGCCGGCACCGACGTGGCCGCCGTGCGCGTGTACGACTTCCTCACCGCCCGCTACGACGTGGGGGCGGCGGCCGCGCAGGCGCTCGTCCTGGCCCTCTCGCTGATGATCCTGCTGGGCTTCTACTTCAAGTTCTTCGGCAACAAGGTCCAGGAGGAAGCGTGAGTGGCAAGACCGCCCTGACCCGGGCCCGGTTCGAGGAGAGGTTCTTCGGCGTCGCGCGCTGGATCGTCATCGCGTTCCTGGCCGTGATCACCATCCTGCCGTTCTACTACATGGTGCTGCTGTCGCTGAAGCCCATCGACGCGCTGCTGCTCGACCCCGGTTCCCTGTGGGTCTCGGCCAAGGACCTCACCCTCTCCACCTACCGGGACGTGCTGCGCTCCACCGACGACGGCGGCCAGGGCTTCCTGCGGTTCCTGCTCAACTCCGCGCTGGTCTCGCTCGGCACGGTGGTGCTGACCCTGGTGGCCGCCGTGCCCGGCGCCTACGCGGTGAGCCGGCTGAAGTTCTTCGGCCACCGCCAGGTCAGCGCCCTCTTCCTGGCCGTCTACCTGTTCCCGGCGACGCTGCTGGCCGTGCCGCTCTTCGTCATCTTCGCGAAGATCGGTCTCTCCTCCAGCCTGGTCGGTCTGGCCGTCGTGTACGTCGCGCAGACGGTGCCGGTGTCGATCTACATGCTGAAGAACTACCTCGTCACCATCCCCGCCTCCATCGAGGAGGCGGCGGCGCTGGACGGCTGCTCCCGGCTGCAGACCGTCCGCAAGGTGATCCTGCCGCTCGCCCTGCCCTCGCTGATGGCGACCGGCCTGTACGTCTTCATGATCGCCTGGAACGAGTTCCTCTTCGCGCTGCTGTTCCTGGCCGCCGACCCCGGCCAGTGGACCGTCTCCCTGGGCCTGGCCCAGCTGTCCAACGGCATCGAGGTGCCCAAGACCGTCCTCATGGCCGGTTCCGTGGTGCTCACGATCCCCGTGGTACTTCTGTTCTTCGCCGCCGAACGCCTGCTGACCGAGGGGCTGACCAGCGGCGCCGACAAGAGTTAGCCGTGGGGGACTCCATGATGACGTCAAGTCAGGCCAGCGCCGGCGAACTGCTGCACCTGATCCGCAGCGGTCGCGCCAACACGCGGGCCGACCTCCAGCAGGCGACCGGCCTGTCCCGCTCCACCGTCGGACAGCGCCTCGACCTGCTCAACCGTGCCGGGTGGCTGCGCCACAGCACGGGTGCCTCCACCGGCGGACGCCCTTCCCACCGGATCGTCTTCGACCCGGGCCACGCCTCGGTCATCGCCTTCGACCTGGAGACCCGGCACGCCCGGGCCGCGGTGCTCGACCTGGCCGGCAACATCCTGGCCGAGCACACCGGCCCGATGGACGTCGGCGCGGGCCCCGACCGCGTCCTTCAGGGTCTGGCCGACTGGTTCCCGGACCTGATCGCCGCGGCCGGTGTCCCGGCGTCCCACGTGGCGGGCATCGGCCTGTCCGTGCCCGGACCGGTGGACTGGGAGTCCGGCCGGGTGATCGAGCCGCCCATCATGCCCGGCTGGGACCGCTATCCCATCCGGGAACGGCTGCAGGAGGCGTACGCGTCCCGCCTGGACCTGGACCCGGCCGCCGCCGAGGCCGTGCCGGTCCTGGTGGACAACGACGCCAACCTCATGGCGCTGGCCGAGCACCAGGCCAACCACCGCGACTGCGCCTCCTTCGTGCTCCTGAAGGTGTCCACCGGCATCGGCGCCGGGGTCGTCATCGGGGACCGCCTCTACCGCGGCATCGACGGCGGCGCGGGCGACATCGGGCACATCCGGCTGCACGACCGGTCCGACGCGCTGTGCATGTGCGGCTCCCACGGCTGTCTCGCGGCCGTGGCCAGTGGCCGGGCGATCGCCAGGGAACTGGCCGCGCTCGGTCAGGACACCGCGTCCGGACGGGACGTCAGACGGCTGCTCAACGAGGGGCACCCGGACGCGGTCCGGCTGGCCCGCGAGGCCGGGCGGCGGGTGGGCGAGGTCCTGGTGACCGTCGTGACCCTGCTCAACCCGGGGGTCCTCATGATCGCCGGAGAGCTGGCCGGGGTGCCCTTCCTCACCGGGGTGCGGGAGCTGGTCTACCAGCGGGCGATGCCCCGCGCGACCGCCAACCTCCAGGTCGTCACCTCCCGGCTCGGCGACCACGCGGGCCTCGTGGGTGCCGCCGCCATGGTCGTGGAGCACCTCTACTCCCCCGCCGGCGCCGACGCCCGGCTGGAACGCCTCGCCTCATGACCGCCGCCCGCCGTCCCCGAGGGGCCGCCGGGAGACCTTCGCAGACAGGAACGCCGTGACCGCTGTCCCCGCCCCCTGGACCGACCGGCCCGTCGAGGTCGGGCTCGTGGGTGCCGGCCCCTGGGCCCGCGCCATGCACGCCCGGGTGCTCGCCGCCGGTCCCGAGACCCGGCTCGCCGCGGTCTGGGCCCGCCGCACCGAGGCCGCCCGCGAGACCGCCGCCCCCTACGGTGCTCATGTCGCGGACTCCTTCGAGGAGTTGCTGGACCACTGCGAGGCCGTGGCCTTCGCCGTGCCGCCCGCCGTCCAGGCGGAGCTGGCGCCGCAGGCGGCGAAGCGGGGCAAGGACCTGCTGCTGGAGAAGCCGCTCGGCCCCGATCTGGCCGCGGCCCGCCGGGTGGCCGACGCGGTCGCCGAGGCCGGGGTCGTCTCCCAGCTCGTGCTGACCAAGCGCTATCACCCGGCCACCCGGGCCTTCCTCGAAGCCGCCCGCTCCGTGGAGGTCGCCGGAGCGCGCTCCTGCTACCTCCACGGAGCCTTCCTGGAAGGGGAGTTCGCCACCGGCTGGCGCCTGGAGCACGGCGCCCTGCTCGACCTCGGCCCGCATCTGCTCGACCTGCTGGACGCCGCGGTCGCCCCGGTCACCGCCGTCCGCGCCACGGGCGACCCGCGCCGCTGGGTGGAACTGACCTGCGAGCACGACAACGGCGCCGTGAGCCAGGCCTCGCTGTCCGGTTCCGTGGCCGTCCCCCGCGCGCTGACCCGCGTCGAACTCTTCGGTCCGGCCGAGCCCCTGGTCTACGACACGGCCGGCATCGACCACGAGGAGTGCTGGCCCGTCCTGCGCCGCGACTTCGCGACGGCCGTGCGCACCCGCACACCGACGCCGGTCGACGCCGGACGCGGCCTGTACCTGCAGAGCCTCCTCGACCGGGCCGTGCACGGCTAGGCAGGAGGGGCCGGCACGTCGCGTACGGCCGCCCGGGGCCACGAAGGGGTCAGTCGACGACGGCAGTGGCCTCGACCTCGATCAGGTGCTCGGGCACGTCCAGTGCCGCGACGCCCAGCAGGGTGGCCGGGGCGGCCGGGGTCACCCCCAGCCGGGCGGCCGCCCGCTCGATGCCCGCCAGCAGGAGCGGCATCTTCTCCGGTGCCCAGTCGACGACGTGGACGTTCAGCTTGGCGACGTCCGCGAAGGAGGCACCGGCCGCCGCCAGGGCGGTGGCGACGTTGAGGTAGCACTGCTCGGCCTGCGCGGCCAGGTCTCCCGCGCCGACCGTGACGCCGTCGGCGTCCCAGGCGACCTGCCCGGCGACGAAGACCAGTTTCGTTCCGGACGCGATCGACACCTGTCGGTAGACGTCCACTTCGGGCAGCCCGGCGGGGTTCACCAGGGTGATGGCCATGTGTTCTTTCTCCTTGCCCATGCGCTCTCTTGTGGTTACTCGGGAACCGTAGGAGAGTGACCGCTGACATGGAAGAACGCACTTTTCGGTGACTGGGGAACCCCAGGGTGACCGAACAGCTCAGCGGGTCGCGCGGCGCGGATCAGGCGCGTCGGCGGTCGGGGCCGCGGAAGACGGCCAGTCGCAGCACGACGAAGCGCACGACGGTGACGGCGACGGACGTGGTGGCGAGGACGGCGGTCTCGGCGGCGGGCGAGGCGTCCGGCCGCCGGTGCGTGAACCAGAGCACGGCACCGGAGGTGACCAGGTAGCCGAGCAGGAAGAGGACGCCCGCTCCCAGGTGCGCGCGGACCGGTTTCGTGGCGGCGTGACGGAACGTCAGCCGCCGGTTCGCCTCGGTGTTCAGCACCGTCAGCACGAGGAGCGAGACCAGGTTGGCGACCGCCGGGGGCGTCCACGGGCGCAGCCCCCAGTAGAGCAGCGCCTGTCCCGCGGTCGACGCGACGCCGATCGTGACGAACCAGCCGACCTCCCGCGACCGCACCGCGCGCCCCACCCAACCGATCCGTCGACGAACTCACCGGTGGCGCAGCGTACTACGACCCCACCAGGGGCTTTGCCTTTTCTTTGCCTTTCGGGAACCCTGTGGTTCCCGGGCGCGTTCATCGTGGTGACCGCGGGAGATCGCGGCCGAGGACAGACCGATGGACAGCGACAGAAGCCGAGGTGGCACGAGTGGCGATGTGGGACAAGATCAAGGACCAGGCCAAGACCTTCCAGCAGTCCCAGGGCACTCGGGGAGCGAGCGGATCCGGCCAGGGTTCGCACGGGCCCCTGGGGGGCGGCAGGTCGGGTTCGTCCTCCGGCGGTTCCAAGGCCCAGCTGATCGGGATGTTCAAGTCCCAGCTCGCCTCGGCCAAGAACGAGTTGAAGAGCGGCGCATACCGGGACGCCAGCATGGCCATGTGCGCGCTGGTCGCCGCCGCGGACGGCCGGGTGGAGCCGGCCGAGCGGCAGCGCGTGGAGGAGCTGATCGTCTCCAACGAGGTGCTGCAGAACTTCCCGGCGGACCAGCTCCGCCAGCGGTTCAACCAGCACGTGGACCGGCTCCTCGCCAACTTCGAGCAGGGGAAGGCCGAGGCCCTCCAGGTGATCGCCAAGGCCGCCAAGAAGCCCGCGGAGGCCCGGGCGGTCGTGCAGACGGGCATGGTCGTCGCGGGAGCCGACGGGTCCTTCGAGCAGTCCGAGCAGTACGCGATCCGCGAGGCGTGCACCGCACTGAACATCCCGCCCTCGGAGTTCGGCGTCTGATCACCCCTCCGCCCGGCGCCGGTGCGCCGCGACCCGCTCCCGGGTCGCGCAGCGACGTGAGCAGTAGCGGCGCTCCGGACCACTGCCCCGGGCGATGAAGACGTTCCGGCAGCTGCCGGAGGCGCAGACCCTGCCGGGCGGGCGTTGCCGGTCCCATACCAGGACCGTCAATGCCAGGCAGGACGAGGCCAGGAACCACTCGGGCCAGGGCGCGTCGTCGGCGTGGTCGATGTGCGGATGCCAGGGGGAGCCGCCCTGGTGGGACGACAGGCGCAGGCGTCCCGTGTGTGTACCGAGCAGGCGGTTGAGGACGTGCGCGGCGGCGTCGGCGGACTCCGCCGCGAAGACCTCCCGCAGCAGCACGGCGGCCTCGCGCATCCCCTCCACGTCACGGACGGTGAGGTCGACGGGCTCCTTCTCGCCGTAGGCGCGCAGCACCTCGGCGACCGCGTCGGGGGCGGGGCCCGGGCCGGTGTCGGCCGGGCCCGCACCGAGCACGTTGACGAGGGCGGCGGTGCGCCGCGCCGTGGACAGCACCGAGTGCCTGGTGGACCAGTCGTCGTCGTGAGCGTCGGCGTCAGCGGCGCGGGGAGTGGACACGGGGCGAATGTAACGCATATTGCGGAGTTTTGAGTTACCTCCGTAACGTCTTGGCGGTGCCGAAGGGTTACTCGATTCGCCTCTACCTGGCCGCGGCGACGGCCGCGCGCGCCGGGGACGAGATGTCCGGACCGGCGCTGCTGCTGGCGGGCCTCGCCGTCACCGGTTCGACGGCCGCCGCGTCCACACTGCTCGCGGGGCTCACGGTCTCCGCCGCGCTCGGCGGCCCGCTGCTCGGGGCGCTCCTGGACCGGTCGGTGCGACCGGGCCGCCTGCTGGCGGGCGCGCTGGCGCTGTACGCGACGGGGCTGACGGCGATCCTCGCGGGGCTCGGCAGCCTTCCCATGGCCTGCACCGTCCCGCTCGCCGTGCTCACGGGGCTGCTGGGCCCGGCGCTGTCGGGCGGCTGGACCGCGCAACTCCCCCGTGTGGCGGCGGACGCACGGCTGCCCAGGGCCAACGCGCTGGACGCGATGACCTTCGGCGCGGCGAGCCTGGCCGGTCCGGCCCTGGCCGGGGGTGTGGCCGAGCTGCTGGGGGCCTCGTCGGCGGTCGTGGTCTCCGCGGCGCTGATCACGGCGGCGGTGCCCGTCGCATGGCGGTTGCCGGGGCGCACCGCCCCGGACCGGGACGTGCGGCCGGCCCCGGTGGCGGGCACCCTCGCCGCCGGGTTCCGGGTCGTTCTCCGGCGTCCGTTGCTGGCCCGGGCGACCTTCACCTCGGTCGTCTCCTGCCTCGCCCAGGGAATGCTGGCGGCCTGCGTCCCGCTGCTCGGCGCGCAGGTGCTCGGCGCGGCCGGGCGCGGTGTCCTGCTGTTCTCCGGCGCGGCGGTCGCCGCCCTGGCGGCCAACGCCGTCCTCGCCCGGCGCCCGCTCGCCGCCGCCCCCGACACGGTCGTCCGGGCGGGCGCCCTGCTCCAGGCGGTCGCCCTGACGCTGGCGGCCACGGGCCGTCCGGTGCCGCTCGTGATCGCCGTGCTCGTCCTCGGCCTCGGCGAGGGTCCCCAGCTCACCGCGCTCTTCGCGGTACGGCACCGGGAGGCCCCGGAGCACCTTCGGGGCCAGGTCTTCACCACCGGGGCGAGCCTCAAGATCAGCGCGTTCGCCCTGGGCGTGGCCGTCGCCGGCCCTCTCGCCGCGTGGTCCCTGCCGGGCGCGCTGGCCCTGGCGGCGGGCACGGCGGCGGCCGGGGCACTGGTCCTCGGCCGGGAAAGCGTTTGACGGCCGTCCGCGTCGAAGGGTCGGATGAGCGCCATGAGTTCAGGGCATACGCATCCGGCCCGGTGCCGCGTCGACGACCGTCTGGTACGGCGCTTGGTCGACGGGCAGTTCCCGCGGTGGTCGGGCCTGCCGGTCGAGCGCTTCCCCTCCGGCGGCACGGTCAACGCGATGTACCGGCTGGGCGAGGACATGGTCGTGCGGCTGCCGCTGGTCGCGAGCGGCGTGGCGGACGTGGCGACGGAGCGGGTGTGGCTGCCGCGGCTGTCGCCCCTGCTGCCCACCGCTGTCCCCGAGGTGCTCGCGGAAGGAGTGCCGGCCGACGGGTACCCCTGGCCCTGGTCGGTCTACCGGTGGCTGCCCGGCGAGATCCCCGAGGCAGGAGCGCTGGCCGATCCCGTGCGCCTGGCGGAGGACCTGGCCGCCTTCGTGGCGGCGATGCGCGGCATCTCCCTGCCCGGCGCGCCGCAGGCGTACCGCGGCGGGCCGCTCACCGTGCTCGACGCACCGACCCGGGCCGCGCTCGACAAACTGCGCGCCCTCCCCGAAGAGGACGTCGACTGCGACACGCTGGCCGCCGTGTGGCAGGACGCGCTGCGCGCACCGGCCTGGCAGGGGCCGCCCGGTTGGCTGCACGCGGACCTGATGCCGGGCAATCTGCTGGTGAGCGGAGGCAGGCTCTCCGCGGTGATCGACTTCGGGTGCATGGGGGTGGGCGATCCGGCCTGCGACCTCTTCCCGGCGTGGAACCTGCTGCCGCCCGGCGCGAGGGAGGTCTTCCGCGAGGCGCTCGGCGTGGACGACGCGTCCTGGCGGCGCGGCCGGGGCCGCACCCTCTCCCAGGCGCTGATCGCCCTGCCGTACTACCGCAGCACCAACCCCGCGATGGCCGGCAACGCCCGGCACGTGATCCGGGCGGTGCTGGCGGAGGCGGAGGGCCGCTAGGACGGCGCCCCTGCGGCCGGGTCCCGCGGCCTACGGGGCGATCCCCACGCCCTCGGTCCTGCTCCACGCCCGCTCCTGAGCGGCCGTCATGGCGGGCCAGGCGAGACCGCCCGGCCGGGGCCGCACCCGTGAGGCGTACGGAGACGGGCGGAATCCGGGGTCGTAGAAGCACCCCTCGCCGTAAGTCGCGTCGAAGGCGGAGCAGGAGTCGGCGATCGAGCGCGGGCTCGGCCTGCGGCCGGTGCGCACCCAGGAGTCCAGCGCGGAGATCGAGCCCGCGTACTCGGAGTCGCTCAGCGAGCTGTGCTCGTGTTCCCGCGTGAAGGTCTGGACGAGGTGGCGGTCCCGGCCGGCGCCCCGGAGCGTGGCGCGGTAGGCGGCCTCGTGCTCCACGAACGCGGTCGGGTCGTCGATGGCGTGCAGGGTGAGGACGGGCAGGGAGACCCGGCCGGTGAGGTCGCTGTCCCAGGACAGGTCGCGCCGCGCGGTGGGGTCGGCCGAGAAGCGCTCGACGCCCGCGTTGAGCGCCTTGTCGTCGTGCGAACCCGAGTAGCGCACCCCTCGGTTGCTCCAGGGGTTGCGTCCGCCGAGCCGGTTGGTCACGATGTCCCGGAACGTGAAGGTGGCGAACCGCAGATGGGACTCCAGGGTGCGCTCGGGGATGCCGGTGACCGCGAGGATGTCGTCGAGGTTGCGCTGCTGGAGCGCGGTCCGCTCCGCGGGGTCGGAGGCGTAGCCCGTGCACTCCTGGAGACGGGCGCGCAGTCCTGCCGTGGTCATGGTGGAACCGGGGCGCAGGCCCTGCCACAGCGGGTACTGCGGCTCGGCCGGGCGCGGGTGGTTGTGGCAGTAGTACTGGTAGACCACCCGCAGGTCCACGCGGTAGTCGTAGCCGCGCGAACCGCCGCCGAGCACGCCGTTGGTCAGCAGCACCCCGTCGTAGGCGCCCGGGCGCCGGCCGTAGGTCTCGGCGACCTTGGCGGCGACGTTCCCGCCCCAGGACTGGCCGTGCAGATAGGTGCGTTCCGGCCGGCCGAACCGGTCGGTGAACAGGCGGCGCACGTTCTCGGTGTCGGCGGCCGCCATGCGGGCCCCGTAGCCGCCGCGCCGGTAGGAGGAGGCGGCCCAGGCGTAGCCCTGGTCGACCATCACCGCCCAGCGCTCCAGGTCCTCGGTGCTGCGGTCCGGGTCGGCGGCGTCGCCGAGGTCGGGGCCGCCGTGGGCGTGCACGACGAGGGACCCGTTCCAGCGGTGGGGCACGGCCATCGTGTAGTAGGCACCGTGCGCGTCCTGGCCGGTGTAACAGGTGGCCTTCTCGGCGAGGGCGGGCGGACAGTCGGCGGCCGCCGGCTGCCCGGCCGCCCGCGCGGGGGTGGCGGCGGCGACGTTGCCGAGGGTGCCGAGGAAGACGGCGGCGAGCGCGGCGGCGACCACCGCCGATCGGCTTCTGCGGCGGGTGGGCCGGGTGTCGTGCCGGGGAGCGGGAGGTGTGGTCAAGGTGCGGCTCCTGTACGTGCGGGCGGGCCGGCGCGAAGTCGCGCTGCGAGCGGGGATGTTAGGAATCCCCCGGATCCGGAGCCACCCCTTCGGCTGTTGCGTTCATAGTGTTCGCCGAGCCTCGCCGAGTCCGCCCGTCCGGAACTCCGCGCGTTCCTGCGTGGCCTCTTGACGCCCCATTGGTCTCTACCTATCGTCACCGCCCAGTCGAACGTTCAGAACAACACTCAACGTTCACATACTCGAACGGATGGACCCCCCACATGTCCTCTGCTCCCCCGCGTCGGCACCGCAGATCCCGCGCCGTCCTCCTCGCCACCCTCACCGCCGCACTCACCGGCGCCCTGTTGACCGGGCCCGGCTCGGTCATCCCCCGCGCGGACGCCGCACCACACATCCCGGAGTCACCGTCTCCCAGGGTCAACTCGACTTCGCCCGCGCCAAGGTCGACGCCGGGGCCCAACCCTGGAAGGGCGCCTTCGACCAGATGATGGCGAGCCGGTACGCCGACCTGAACCGCACCCCGAAGCCCCGCGCAGTGGTGGAGTGCGGGTCCTACTCCAACCCGAACTACGGCTGCACCGACGAGCGCGAGGATGCGATCGCGGCCTACACCAACGCGCTGGCCTGGTACTTCACCCGGGACGAGAGGTACGCGCGCAAGTCCATCGAGCTGATGGACGCCTGGTCCGCCGTGCTCCGGGACCACACCAACAGCAACGCGCCGCTGCAGACCGGGTGGGCCGGGTCGTCCTGGCCCAAGGCCGCCGAGATCATCAAGTACACGTACGACGGCACCTGGGCGAACTCGGGCCGCTTCGCCACCATGCTCCGCGACGTCTACCTGCCGGAGATCACCAACGGCTCCAACTCCAACGGCAACTGGGAGCTGACGATGATGGAGGCCGCCGTCGGCATCTCCGTCTTCCTGGAGGACAGGACCTCCTACGACAAGGCCATGGCCAGGTTTCGCACCCGCACGGCCGCGTACGTGTACCTGAACTCCGACGGAGAGCTCCCGAAGACCGTGCCGAGCCAGCACCTCGACACCCGGGACAAGATCGTCAAGTACTGGCAGGGCCAGTCCACCTTCGTCACCGGCCTCACCCAGGAGACCTGCCGGGACTTCACCCACACCGGGTACGGCATCTCGTCCATCTCGCACGTCGCCGAAACCAGCCGGATCCAGGGGCAGGACCTGTACGGCACCGACGTCGGCGAGCGGCTGCGGCACGCGCTCGGCTTCCAGGCCAAGTACCAGCAGGGGGCAGCCGTCCCGAGCTGGCTGTGCGGGGGCGAGGTCGACCTCGGCCTGGGCCCGGTGACCGAGGTCGGCTACAACGCCCTGCACAACCGCCTCGGGTTCGCCATGGACAACACCGAGGCGCTCACCGAACGCACCCGCCCCTCCGGCACGAACAACCTCTTCGTCGCCTGGGAGACGCTCACCCACGGCGACAACCCCGCCTAGGCCCGGTCGGACGCGGGCCGACGCCGGGCCGACGCCCTGTCAGCTGTCGTAGTCCACGGTCAGCTTCTCGGAGACGGGGTACGACTGGCAGGTCAGGACGTAGCCGGCGTCGACCTCGGCGGTTTCGAGCGCGTAGTTGCGGCGCATGTCGGCGCTGCCGTCGGTGACCAGGGCCCGGCAGGTTCCGCAGACCCCGCCCTTGCAGGCGAAGGGCAGGTCGGGGCGGGTCTGCTGGGCCCCGTCGAGGATCGACCGCTCCCGGGAGAGCGAGGCGGTCGTGGAGCGGCCGTCCAGGGTGATGGTGACCTCGCTGACGGGGCCCTCGGGGCCGCTCTCCTCGTGGCGCACCTCCCGCACGGGCTCGTCGTCGGCGTAGAACAGCTCGCGGTGGACGCGCTCGGCCGGGACGCCGAGGCCGGACAGGACCTGCTGGGCGTCGGCGACCATGCCCTGCGGTCCGCACAGCCACCAGTGGTCCGCGCCCGCCACGTCCAGCAGCGAGCCGATGAGCGCCGACAGCCGTTCCGCGTCCAGGCGCCCGGAGAGCACCTCGGCCTCGCGCGGTTCGCGGGAGAGCACGTGGGCGAGGTGGAAGCGGGTCGGGTGGAGGTCCTTCAGGTCGGCCAGCTCGTCGGCGAACATCACCGTGTCGGTGCGGCGGTTGCCGTAGAAGAGGGTGACGGTGGAGCGGTCGTCGGCGGCGAGCACCGACTCGGCGATGGACACCATCGGGGTGATGCCCGAACCGGCCGCGATCAGGACGTGGTGGCCGGGAGTGGTCAGGTCGGGCGTGAACAGTCCGGTGGGCGCCATCACCTCGACGGTGTCGCCCGGCCGCACCTCGTCGACCAGCCACGCCGAGAACAGTCCGCCCGGCACCACCCGTACTCCGATGCGCGGCGCCGCACCGGCCGGTGCGCAGATCGAGTACGAGCGGCGCTCGTCCCGGCCGTCCACCTCGCGCCGCAGGGTGAGCGACTGACCGGGCGCGAAGGCGAACTCCCCGGCCAGTTCGTCGGGGATCTCGAAGCTGACGGCCGCCGCGTCCGCGCACAGCCGCTCGACGGCGGCGACGCGCAGACGGTGGAAGGCGGGCCGGCGGCGGGTGCGCACCGGCGGCGCCGGGACGGGGGCGGTCGGGGCCATCAGATCTCCTTGACGTACTCGAACGGCTCGCGGCAGGCCCGGCAGCGCCACAGCGCCTTGCAGGACGTGGCGGCGAAGCGGGAGGTCTCCTCGGTGTCCGCCGAGCCGCACCGGGGGCAGGGCACCGCGGGCCGGGTGGGCGACAGGACCAGGGGGACGGGGCCGCCGCGGGGTGCGGGTCCGGGCGGGGCGATGCCGTGCTCGGCGAGCTTCAGGCGGCCCGCCTCGGTGATCCAGTCGCTGGTCCAGGGCGGGTCCAGGACGGTCCGGATCTCCACGCGCTGATACCCCGCCTCCCGCAGCCGCGCGGCGACGTCCGCCCGCATCTCGGCCATGGCCGGGCAGCCCGAGTAGGTTGGGGTCAGGCTGGCGACCACGGTGCCGTCGGCGCCGACCTCGACGTCGCGCAGGACGCCGAGGTCGGCGAGGGTCAGCATGGGCAGCTCGGGGTCGGGCACCTGCTCGGCGACCTGGCGGGCGCGGCGGGCGTCCAGGAGTGCGGGGGTGCCGGTCACCATGTCGCCTCCGGGTGGGCGCGGGCGACGCCCTGCAGCTCGGTCAGGAGCGGCGCCAGGTGTTCGGTGTGCTCGCCGGCCCGGCCCGAGCCGGGCAGCGGGCGGTAGACGGGCAGTGTCAGTCCGGCGGCCTCGGTGACCTGGCGCAGGTCGTCGGCGACCTCGTCCCGGACGTCGTACGCCGTGTGCAGCTCGCCCAGATACGGGGCGACCTGGTCCAGTGCGGTGCGCATCCGGCGGTGCGACTCGTCGGTGCCGTCGCCCAGGCGCACGCACCACTCGGCGGCGTACTGCCGGTGGTAGGTCAGCTCCTTGACCCCCTTGGCGGCGACCGCCGCCAGCACCGGGTCGGGGTGGGCCTGGAGCCGCCGGAAGTGGGCCAGCCGCCAGCTGGAGAGCACCAGCAGGCGCACCACGGTGAAGGCGAAGTCGCCGCCGGGGAGTTCGGCCAGGCGGACGTTGCGGAAGTCGGCGGCGTCGCGGAAGTAGGCGTAGGCGTCCTCGTCCCGGCCGGTGCCGTCGGCCTGCCCGGCGCGGGAGTAGAGCAGGCGGGCCTGGCCGAGGAGGTCGAGCCCGATGTTGGCCAGCGCCACCTCCTCCTCCAGCTCCGGCGCGCGGGTGACCCACTCGGCGAGCCGCTGGGCGCTCACCAGGGCGTCGTCGGCGAGCGCCACGCACGCCGCGGCCAGCTCACCGGCGTCGACGCCCTCGGGCACGGAGGTGTCGACGCCGTGCAGCGGGTCCTCGAAGCCGGTGCCGTAGGCCCAGCGGGCGTCGTCCTCGTGCCCCTCGGCCAGGGTGAGGTAGACGTGGTCGTCACTCATGCCCTGCTCCTAGATGTGGGGGACGTCGTCGGGGATGTCGTAGAAGGTCGGGTGGCGGTAGACCTTGTCCGCGCTGGGGGCGAAGAAGGGGTCCTTCTCGTCCCGGGTGGAGGCGGCGATGTGCTCGGAGCGCACCACCCAGATGCTCACGCCCTCGTTGCGCCGGGTGTAGAGGTCGCGGGCGTGGGTGAGGGCCATGGCGTCGTCGGCGGCGTGCAGCGAGCCGACGTGGACGTGGTTGAGGCCGCGCTTGCCGCGCACGAACACCTCGTACAGCGGCCAGCCCCGCTGGTCGGGCCGGTGGGCCTGCTCGGTGCTCATGCCGCCGCTCCCTTCTCCGCGCGGGCGGCCTGCTTGGCGGCGTGGGCGGTGGCCGCCTCGCGCACCCAGGCGCCCTCCTCGTGGGCGGTCCGCCGCCGCTCCATCCGCCGGTCGTTGCAGGGTCCGTCGCCCTTGATGACGCGCATCAGCTCGTCCCAGTCGGGGGTGCCGAAGTCGTGGTGCCCGCTCTCCTCGTTCCAGCGCAGCTGAGGGTCGGGCAGGGTGACGCCGAGCTTCTCGGCCTGCGGGACGGTCATGTCGACGAAGCGGCGGCGCAGTTCGTCGTTGCTGTGCCGCTTGATCTTCCAGGCCATCGAGCGCGCCGAGTTGGGCGAGGCGTCGTCGGGCGGGCCGAACATCATCAGGGACGGCCACCACCAGCGGTCCACCGCGTCCTGGACCATCTCCCGCTGGGCGTCGGTGCCGCGCATCATGGTCATCAGCAGCTCGTAGCCCTGCCGCTGGTGGAAGGACTCCTCCTTGCAGATGCGCACCATCGCGCGCGCGTAGGGGCCGTAGGAGCTGCGGCACAGCGGCACCTGGTTGCAGATCGCGGCGCCGTCCACGAACCAGCCGATCACGCCGACGTCGGCGAAGCTGAGGGTCGGGTAGTTGAAGATCGAGGAGTACTTCTGGCGGCCCTCGATCAGCCGCCGGGTGAGGTCGTCGCGGTCCGCGCCGAGGGTCTCGGCCGCCGAGTACAGGTACAGCCCGTGTCCGGCCTCGTCCTGGACCTTGGCGAACAGGATCGCCTTGCGGCGCAGCGACGGGGCCCGGGTGATCCACTCGCCCTCGGGCTGCATGCCGATGATCTCCGAGTGCGCGTGCTGGGCGATCTGCCGGATCAGCGTCTTGCGGTAGCCCTCGGGCATCCAGTCCCGCGGCTCGATGCGCTGGTCGCGCGCGATCGTCGCGTCGAAGTGCTCCTGGAGTCCGTCCGGTGCGTCCGGGGGCGGCGCCTCGGCGGCGTGTGTCGTGGTCATCGTCACCAGCTTCCCAACCGACCATTCGTTCGGTATCAGTGTGACGTGTTTCCGCGCGCCGGGCAAGAGCCCTACCCTGCCGGTCACACTCTTGACAGCGCCGCCGCGTGGCTGGATTACTTGGCCTTGCCGCGAGCTAACCGAATGGTCGGTCGGGAGACAGGGTGGTGGGTACGGTGTCGCAGGCCACTGAGCAGACGCCCACGGAGGCGATGTTCCGCGCGGACGAGGCCTCCCGGGGGCTCGGCATCGAGCTGGTGGACCACGGTGCGGGCAGGGCTGTGGTGCGCATGACCGTGACCCCGGCGATGGTGAACGGCCACCGGATCGCCCACGGCGGCTTCCTGTTCCTGCTGGCCGACACCGCCTTCGCCTGCGCCTGCAACAGCCACGGACCCGTCACCGTGGCGGCCGGCGCCGACATCGTCTTCGTTGCCCCGGCCCGCGAGGGCGACGTGCTGGTGGCCCTCGCCGAGGAGCGTGCCCGCTACGGGCGCAGCGGGATCTACGACGTGAGCGTGCGGCGCGGCGACGAGGTGATCGCGGAGTTCCGCGGCCGCAGCCGCAGCGTGCGGGACGACGGGCGCGGCCGCGGCGCGCGGGACGACACGGCGCGCGAGACGCCGGGCACGACGACGAAGGAGTCGCGATGAGCAGCGAGCCGACGACCGGGGCCGCCCCGGCACCCCGACCGGGCGAGCCCCTTCCCCACGACCTGCTGGACGCCGCCGAGCGCCTGTCCCGCGAGCAGCTGCACGAGCTCCAGCTGGAGCGCCTGCGCGCGACCCTGCGGCACGCCTACGACAACGTGGAGCTGTACCGCAAGAAGTTCGACGCCGCCGGGGTCACGCCCGAGGACTGCCGCACCCTGGCGGACCTGTCCCGGTTCCCCTTCACCACCAAGGCGGACCTGCGGGACACCTATCCCTTCGGCATGTTCGCCGTCCCGATGTCCGAGGTGCGGCGCGTGCACGCGTCCAGCGGCACCACCGGCCGCCCCACCGTCGTCGGGTACACGGAGAACGACCTGTCCATGTGGGCGGACGTCACAGCCCGTTCGATCCGCGCGGCCGGCGGCCGCCCGGGCCACAAGGTGCACATCTCCTACGGCTACGGCCTGTTCACCGGCGGCCTCGGCGCCCACTACGGCGCCGAGCGCGCCGGCTGCACGGTGATCCCCGCCTCCGGCGGCATGACGGCACGTCAGGTGCAGATCATCCAGGACTTCCGGCCCGAGATCATCATGGTCACCCCCTCCTACATGCTCACCCTGCTCGACGAGTTCGAGCGCCAGGGCGTCGATCCGCGCACCAGCTCGCTCAAGGTGGGCATCTTCGGCGCCGAGCCGTGGACCGAGGAGATGCGGCGCGAGATCGAGGAGCGGATGGACATCCACGCCGTCGACATATACGGACTGTCCGAGGTGATCGGCCCGGGCGTGGCCCAGGAGTGCGTGGAGACCAAGGACGGGCTGCACATCTGGGAGGACCACTTCTACCCCGAGGTGGTGGACCCGCTCACGGACGCCGTGCTGCCCGCGGGCGAGGAGGGCGAGATCGTCTTCACCTCCCTCACCAAGGAGGCGCTCCCGGTGATCCGCTACCGCACGCGGGACCTGACCCGGCTGCTGCCCGGCACCGCGCGTCCCGCCTTCCGCCGGATGCAGAAGGTGACCGGACGCTGCGACGACATGATCATCCTGCGCGGGGTGAACGTCTTCCCCACCCAGGTCGAGGAGATCGTGCTGCGCACCCCGGCTGTCGCCCCGCACTTCCAGATCCGGCTCACCGAACGCGGCCGCATGGACCACATGACCGTCCGGGTCGAGGCACGGCCCGACGCGGGCCCCGAGCAGCGCGAGGCCGCCGCGAGGGCGATCGCCCAGGGCGTCAAGGACGGGGTGGGCGTGACCGTGGAGGTGGAGGTCGTCGAGCCGGAGACCCTGGAGCGCTCGCTCGGGAAGATCCGCCGGGTGTGGGACCTGCGGGGCGGTGAAACGTGAGCACGGACACGTCTGTTCACGGGTCGTGCTGGTGTGCGGGAAGAAACGGATGGGCAGTAAAGGCATGATCGGGGGAGGTTGAGGACATCCTGGGGGGACATCCCGTGCGTGTGTGTGTGATCGGTGCAGGCCTGTCGGGGCTGGCAGTGGGCCATGCCCTGAAGGAGCGCGGCATCTCCTTCGTCTGCCTGGAGAAGGCACCCGGCGTCGGCGGGATCTGGCGCCAGCCGGAGGCCGGCGAGCGGGGCCCGGGTTACCAGACCCTGCACCTGAACACTGCCAAGCAGCTGACGGGTTACGCGGACTTCCCGATGCCGGACTCGTACCCGCTCTATCCCCGGCACAGCCAGGTCGCCGCCTACCTGCGGTCCTTCGCGAAGTGGGCGGGGCTGCTCGACCACGTCGAGCTGCGCACCGAGGTGCTGTCCGTCCGCCAGGACGCCGACGGCACCTGGACGGTCGTCAGCCGCGGCGCGGACGGCACGCGGCGTTCCCGCCGGTTCGAGCAGGTGGTCGTCGCCTCCGGGCACCACACCGACCCGGCCCTGCCCGATCCGCTTCCGGCCGGTGCGGATTCCTTCGCCGGAACGATTCTTCACTCCCTCGACTACCGCGACGGCGGCGACTTCGCCGGCCGGCGTGTCGTCGTGGTGGGCCTCGGCGCCTCGGCGGTGGACATCGCGGCGGACCTCTCCCGGCACGCGGAGCGCACCCTGCTCTCGGTGCGCCGGGGACTGCACATCGTGCCCAAGCAGCTCTTCGGGATGTCCGTCGACGAGATCGCCGAGGCCCCGTGGTGGAACGAGATGTCCTTCGCCGAGCGGCGCCGGTGGGTGGAGCAGGCCCTGCTGGTGGCCCGCGGCAGGCTGTCGGACTACGGCCTGCCCGAGCCCGACCACCCGGTCTTCTCCTCGGCGACGACCCTCTCGGACGAGATCCTCAGCCGGATCCGGCACGGGGCGGTGACCCCGAAGCCCGCGATCGCCTCGTTCGAGGGCGACCGGGTCGTGTTCGCCGACGGCAGCTCCGAGACCGCCGACGCGGTGGTCTACTGCACCGGTTTCCGCATGACCTTCCCCTTCCTGCCCGCCGGTTGCCCGGTGGCGGCCGACGGCTCGGTCGAGCTGTACCGACGGGTCGTCCCGGCCGACCGGCCCGGTCTGTACTTCGTCGGACTGGTGCGCCCCGTCGGCGCCATCACCCGGCTGGTGGAGGCGCAGGCGCAGTGGGTGGCCCGGATCGTCGACGGCACCGCGGCACTGCCCCCGGCCCAGGAGATGCGTGAGGAGATCGGCACGTACCTCACCGGCATCGTCGAGCGCTACGGCCGGACGGAGGGCGCCTCGATCCAGGTCGACGTGGGCCCGTACCTGGCCGAGTTCCGGGAGTCGCTGCCCGTGTGAGTGTTCCGCCGGGCGCCGCCGCACCGTCCGCGACGGCGCCCGGTCACGTCCCTGCCGAGGGCTCCCGGTGGATCGCACCGGGAGCCCTCCGGTGTGCGGGCGCCCGGTCAGGCCACCGGCACCGGTCGGCGGACGGTCTCCACGGCAGGCGGCCGGACCGCGTACGCCTCCGAGGAGAGGTACGCCGTCACCCGCGGCGGCTGGTCCCGCTGGTGGGCGAGGGCCAGGTAGGCGATCAGGCCCACCCCGTCCTCCGGCCGCCGCTCGGTGAGGGCGGCCAGGGCGCGGTCGAGCACGGAGGCGTCCATGCCGTGGTGGCGCAGCACCCTCGACGCCCGGGCCAGCGCCTCCCCGTCGTGCCGGACGTAGTCCCTGACCGGGATGTGCAGGGTGAATCCGCTCGGCCGCACGGTGCCGGTGGCGGTGAAGGAGTGGCAGGACAGTCCGGGCCGCCCGCCGAGCCCCCGCGCGTCGGGGCCGAGGCCCGCGGCCGTGCGGAAGAAGCCCTCGACCGCCGCGGGCCCCGGGCCCGCGTCCATCCGGGACAGCCGCCCGGCCTGGCCGGCCGTGAGGTGGTCGTGGCGCACGTAGACCTTCGCCCGGGGTTCCGCCCAGTCGCCGAGGTCCAGGGCGAGGAACGGGTATCCACCGCCCGGGGGGAGGCTGTCGAAGGCCTGGTGGTGCCCGAGCCGGTGCAGGGCCTCGCGCACCGTCGCGGCGGAACGTTCCTCCCCGCTCGCCGCCGGGTTCAGGTAGACCTTGACCCCGGGGACGCCGCCCGGCCTGAGTTCCAGGGCGCACCACAGGGCGAGGGGGCCCTGCGGGGCGGGGGGCAGGAACAGGTCCTGGAGTTCGTCGAGGACGTCGGCGGAGAAGTGCCAGCGCCGCGCCATCGTCCGGACCGCCTCCAAGCCGGCACGGCCGTTGTGAGCCAGGCTGTCTGCGCCGCAGCCCGGTTCCACGAGGACCCGCATGGCGGGCGCCGCGTCCGGCCGGAAGGAGAGGGAGAACTCCACGGGGGTGTGGTCGTCGGACAGGAAGGTGCGGGTGGGCGGCGCCAGGTCCAGCGGCCGCTCGGCCACCGGGCCCAGTGCGTCGGCCAGGACCTGTGCGTAGGTCTCGGCGTCGGTCCGGGACAGGCCGGCGACCGCGCCGAGTCTTCGCAGCTGGCCGCCGGTGAAGGAGCCGAGCGTGGGTGTGCCCCGCGGGTCCGCGCCCGTCGGCGCGGCCCTCACCGGCCCGTCCCCGGCCGGAGCCGCACAAAGCGATACCCGCCTCGGGGGGCGGGTATCAGGGGGTCCGGCGCCGGGAAAGCGGCGTTCGTGGATATGTGGTCCACGACACCTCCTTTGACTCGTAAGCAACTTGCATACCGCGTTGCTCACTACCCGTGCCGTTCGATCTTCATGCAAATGGGGCGGGTTGGGAGGGTGTTGCGCAGATCACCGTGTGAGCCAGTTGAGGAACTGGCTCCACATCCCCTTGTGTTCGGCCGGACGGGCCGTGCCCGCCGTCTTCTCCTGCTCGGCCGCCGCGGCGGCCGGTCCCGGTTCGCCGCGGCGTGCGGAACGCACCGGGGTGAACCGGGCCGGAAGCGTGGCCAGCGCCCGGTTGAAGGGGCCCGGACGCCACGTCAGGCTGTCCTCGGGGACGGCGAGTTCGACGTCGGGCAGTTCGTTCAGCAGGTGCTCGATGGCCGTGACCGTGATGTGCCGGGCCGGTTCCTTGGACGGGCAGGCGTGCGGCCCCGCGCTCCAGGCGAGGTGCGCGCGGTTGCTGCCCGCCTGGCGGGATGCCTTGAGGGCCGGGCCGGTGTTGGCCGCGGCGAAGCTGACCAGCACGAGGTCGCCCGCCTGCAGCTGCTGGCCGGCCAGTTCCGTGTCGGCGGCCGGGTAGTGCGGGGCGTAGTTGGCCATGGGCGGGTTCTCCCACAGCGTGTCGTCGAGGGCCTCGTCGATCAGTCCGCCCTCGCGGGCGTACCGCTCGTGGGTCAGGAGCCGGTGCAGGGTGTTGCCGAGGAGGTTGCGCAGGGGTTCGGCTCCCGCGCCGAGCAGCAGGGCGAGCTGGTGGACCATCTCCTCGTCGTCGAGCCCGGCCTCGTGCCGCATCAGCCAGGAGGTGACGTCGTCGCCGGGCTTGCGCCGCTTGAGCGCGACCAGTTCGCCCACGGCCTGGAAGAGCACCGCGGTGGCCTTCTCGGCGTTGACGCCGTCGAACATGCCGGAGATGCCGAACAGCACCCGGTCGCCGATGTCGGCGGGGCAGCCGAAGAGTTCGTTGAACACGAACAGCGGCAGCTGTTTGGCGTAGTCCCCGAGCAGGTCGGCCGAACCGCGGGCGCCGAACTGGGAGACGAGGTAGCCGGAGATCTGCTCGGTGCTGCGGCTCAGCCGCCGGGTGTCCACCCGCGCCATGCTGTCGGTGACCGCCTGGCGCAGCCTGAGGTGGTCGGCGCCGTCGGCGAACATGCAGTTGGGCCGGTAGGCCAGCAGCGGCGCGACCGGGCTGTCCGGGCTGATCTTGCCCTCGTTGAAGGCCCGCCAGCGGCGCGCGTCCTTGCGGAAGGTCCCGGAGTCCTGCAGCAGTTGGAGCGCCGCCGCGTAGTCCGTGACCAGGGTCGCCTCGACGCCCGGGGCCAGTTCGACGGGGGCCGCGGCCCCGTAGTGGCGCAGGTACTCGTAGTACGCCTGCGGGTCGGCGGCGAACTCCGGCCCGTGCAGCGGCACCCGGGCGCCGGAGCCGTGGGCCGGGCAGCCGGGCGGCGGCACCGGGGCGGTGTCATGGGCGTTCATGTTGCTCCCAGCTCCTAGCGGGTGCGGTCCAGCAAGTAGCGGACGAGGGTGGTCAGTGCGGCGGCCGAGGACTTCTCGTCGCGGGCGTCGCAGGTGACGACGGGGGTGTCGTCGAGCAGGTCGAGCGCCTCGCGCAGCGCCCGCTCGTCGCGCAGCGGCGCACCGTCGAAGTGGTTGACGGCGATGGCGTAGTCGAGACCGTAGTGCTCGATGAGGTCGATCACCGGGAAGGAGTCCGCCAGCCGCTCCGGGTCGACCAGCACCAGGGCGCCGAGCGCGCCGCGCGCCATGTCCTCCCACATCTGCACGAAGCGCTGCTGGCCGGGGGTGCCGAAGAGGTAGAGCACGACGCGGTCGCTGATGGTCAGGCGCCCGAAGTCCATGGCGACCGTGGTGGTGGTCTTGCCCTGGACCCCCTTGAGGTCGTCGACCGACTCGGCGGCCTGCGTCATCGTCTCCTCGGTGGACAGCGGCTCGATCTCGGAGATGGAGCCGATGAGGGTGGTCTTGCCCACCGCGAAGTGCCCGACGACGAGGATCTTCACCGCCGTCTGGGTCGCTCCCTGGCGTACGTAGTCCCGCTCATCCAAACTTGGCGCGGAGCCCATTGAGCACCTCCTCCAGTATCTCCTTGTCCGCGAGGCGGGCGCGGGCCACCGGCGGGCGGGTCATGAGGTGCCCGCCCTCCATCAGGGAGGCCAGCAGGATCCGTACGACGCCGAGCGGGAACCGGGTGTGTCCGGCGATCTCGGCGACCGAGAGGTAGCCGGCCGAGCAGAGGTCGAGCAGGCTCTGCTCCTCGGGGGACAGCCGGGCCGGCCGCTGCGACTGGCCGGCGGAGGCGGTGACCAGGGTGATGAGCGAGAGGTCGTCCTCGTCGGGCAGGCCGCGCCCCTTGGTGATGACGTACGGCCGTACTAATTCCGGCGCCTCGGGCTGCCAGCCGTCCTGGCCGGTCATGAGCGGGCGCCCAGGTTCTCGCGCGGCGGCGTGGTCAGCCGCTTGCCGAGCTGGGCGACGAGCTGCTGCATCCGGAAGGTGATGTCGGCCATGTCGACCTCGGGGGAGGCGGACACACCGAGGTAGGCGCCCTCGCCGGCGGAGATCAGGAACACCCAGCCGCCGTCGAACTCGACCAGGGTCTGCCGCCAGGTCTGGCTGGGGTCCTCACAGAAGAAGGCGAGGGTGCGGCTGAGGGACTGCACGCCGCTCATCGCGGCGGCGACCCGGTCGGCGTCGTCCTTGTCGAAGTCCTGCGTCCGGGCCATCAGCAGGCCGTCGGCGGAGATCAGGACCGCGTGCAGGGCCCCGGGAATCTCCAGGGCGCTGTCGAGCATCCATGACAGATCGTCGTTCACGAGACCTCATGTCCTTCGCTGCTTGCACCAGGTGTGTCGCTGGTCCGTTCGGCGTCGTCCGGGCTCGCCGGCCCGGTGGTCCGGCCGGACTGCGTTCCGCGCTGGAAGGCACCCATGACCTGTGCCTGCTCGGAGTCGGAGCGGGCCGCGGCGCGCGGGGCGGACGCGCTGCCGGGCACGATGGCCATCGGCCGCTTGCGGCGGCGCCGGGGCAGGCCGTCGCCGGTCTGGGAGGGGGCGAGCGACGCGGCCTCCGGTCCGCCGGCGTCCGGGACCGGCCGGGCCGCCGTGCCGCGGGCGGCCGGGGCGGGCGCCTTCTTCTCCGGCATGGCGGTGAGCAGTTCGTGCGGCAGCAGGACCACCGCCCGTACACCTCCGTAGGGGGAGGAGGAGTCCACCGACACCTCGAAGCCGAATCGTTCGCACAGCAGGCCGATGACGGCGAAGCCGAACTGCGGCGGGTTGCCGAGCCCCGCCACGCCCGAGGCGCGCTCGGTGGCGAGCAGCTTGTCGGCGCGGACCCGCTCCTCGTCGCTCATGCCGACACCGGCGTCGTCGACCACGACGCAGATGCCCTTGGGGACGGTCCGGATGTTGATCTCGACGACCGTGTCCGGGCTGGAGTAGCTGGTGGCGTTGTCGAGCAGTTCGGCGAGGGCCAGCGCGACCGGCTCGACGGCCCGGCTGGTGATGCCGAAGTCGACCTGGGAGAGGATGTCCACCCGGCGGAAGTGCCGGATGCGTCCCTGGGCGCTGCGCACCACGTCGTAGACGGAGGCGGTGTCGCGCCGGCCGCCGAGCCAGCCGTCGCACAGCACGGCGATGGACTGGGCGCGCCGGCCGAACTGCGAGTTGGTGTGGTCGATCTCCAGCAGGTCCTGGAGGAGGGCCGAGTCGCCGTACTTGTTCTGCAGCCGGGAGAGCACCAGCTGCTGTTCGGCGGCGAGGCCCTGAAGGGTCCGCATCGCGGACTTCAGCACCGTCTTGGTCTCGTCCTCGGCGCGCTCCTGGGCGGCCCGTACGGACTTCCCGTAATCGTTCTCCAGCTCGGTGTAGTGATCCCTGAGCCCCTGGACCTGCTGCCGCAACGCCCGGGCCGCCTTGCGCTGGCGGCTGATGAGCACGGCGGCGGCGACGAGGGCGACGAGGGCGACCCAGAGCAATGGGTTCCCTGTGTATTCCGTCATAAGACTCTCTTCAGGCGACTGGCAGCCGGCTTGCTGAATTCCCGTCCGCGCGGGCGGCCCGGTGGAGTGCCCGCACCGGGAGTAGCTGCCCGGGCTGCCCCTGACCTCGGGGATGCCGTCTTTCACCCATCCGCCCGCTCCGCAAACGCGGTGATCGTATCACCGCATGATCAGGTGAATTCACGTCAAGAAGCGCTCATGCGTGACCGGTTGGGACCGGCGGACGCGCCGCCCGGGGCGGTGGGTACAGTCGGCCCCGTGAAAGATGCACACGTCACCTTCCGGCCGAGCACGGGCCCGGCGCCGGGCGGCCCGGGGTGACACCGGAGGCCATGGCCGCGGTGTTCGCGGCGGGCGTCGGGGCCGGCGCCATCAACAGCGTCGTGGGCTCCGGCACCCTGATCACCTTCCCGGTCCTGCTGGCCACGGGGCTGCCGCCGGTCACCGCGACCGTCTCCAACGCGCTCGGCCTCATCCCCGGCTCCATCAGCGGGGCCATCGGCTACCGCAAGGAGCTGCGCGGGCAGGGGCGGCGCGTGCTCAAGCTGGGCTCCGGAGCGCTGCTGGGCGGTCTCGCGGGTGCCACGCTCCTGCTGTCGCTGCCCGCCGACGCCTTCGAGACGATCGTGCCGGTCCTGGTCGGCCTCGCCCTGCTCCTCGTGGCCTTCCAGCCGCAGATCGGCAGGCTGGTCCAGCGCCACCGGGCCCGCAACGGCACCGCTCCCCGCCGCGACGGCGGACCGCTGCTCTTCACCGGCCTGACGCTGGCCAGCGTCTACGGCGGCTACTTCACCGCCGCCCAGGGGATCATCTACCTGTCCCTGATGGGCATGCTGATGGACGAACCCCTGCAGCGGCTCAACGCGGTCAAGAACGTCCTCGCCGCCGTGGTCAACACCGTCGCCGCGCTCTTCTTCCTCTTCGCCGCTGACTTCGAGTGGGCCGCCGTGGGGCTGCTCGCGGTCGGCTCGGGCCTCGGCGGCTACGCCGGCGCCAAGGTGGGCCGCCGCTTCAGCCCCGCGGTCCTGCGGGCCCTGGTCGTGACGGTCGGCACGGTCGCCCTCGTGCAGCTGCTGCTCCGCTAGGGCCCGCCCGCGACGCGCTGGGCCGGCCCCGCGAGTCCACCGGCATAACACCGCGTTATGGGAGGCCGGGATTGTTCGGGCGGTGGCCGGGCCCGACATGCTGTGGGGCGCCCCCACACACCTGCACGCGCCCCGGCGCGTGTCGTCGGAATCGAGGAGCCTTGCGAACAACGAGACTCGTCCCCGCCCTGCTGGCCGCGCTCGTGGCCGCGCTGCTGTCCGCCCTCACGCTCGCGCCGTCCGCCTCGGCGGCGGAGCCCCGGCCCGGTGACGGCGGCCCCCAGCCGATCATCGGCGGCGGCTACGCGCAGAGCGGGCCCTGGGCGGCCAGGCTGTTCTCCAACGGCCAGCAGACCTGTACCTCGACCATCATCTCCCCCACCTGGATCCTCACCGCCAAGCACTGCGTCAGCGGCGGCAACCTGTCCTTCCGGATCGGCAGCCTCAACCAGGGCTCCGGCGGGACGGTGGCGAACGGCGTCCAGACCGTCACCAGTCCCTCGGCGGACCTCGCGCTGGTCCGCCTCGACCGCTCCGTCTCGGCCTCCTACGCGCAGCTCGGGCAGCCCGGCACGGTGCGGGTCGGCCAGACCGTGCAGGTCTACGGCTGGGGAGCGACCTCCCGCTGCGGCTCGGAGATCAACTGCCAGTCGCAGTACCTCAAGGTCGCCAACGTGAGCGTGACACGCGGGTGCTACGACGCCTACAACGGCCAGGCGATATGCGCCCGGGCCGTGGACGGCATCACCGCGGGCGGCGACTCCGGCGGTCCGATGATGGCCGGCGGTGTCCAGGTGGGCGTCGCCTCGACCAGCGACCGGCAGACCACCACGGCCTACACCAACGTGACGGCCTACCGCTCCTGGATCCAGTCGGTGGCCGGCGTCTGACGCCTCCCGCCGGCACACCGGTCCTGCGCCCGCCCCGTGACCCCGGAGGCGGGCGCAGGACCCCCTGGTGTGACACGGCTCCTTCGCGCCCCGCTCCCGCTCGCCGCCACTCCTCGTCCAGGAAGCGGACGGCCCGGCAGGAGTGTGGTCGGTACATCTAGTGTTCCCGGTGAACGACCGATGGTGTACCGCGCGCGAAGGAGTCCCGGCATGACCGCCCAGACAGCCAGCTCCCAGTCCGACGAGGCAGGGGCGGCCGTGCTCCGGCTCCAGGACGTGAGCGTACGCCGCCTCACCACCGACCAGCTGATCCTCGACGCCGTCGACTGGACGGTCCGGCCGGGCGAGCACTGGGCGCTGCTGGGGGCCAACGGCGCGGGGAAGACCACCCTGCTGCGGCTGGCCGGCGCGCTGATGCACCCCACCACGGGCACGGTCGAGGTCCTCGGCAGCCGGCTCGGCCGGGTGGACGTGCGTGAACTGCGGGCCCGGATCGGCCATGTCAACGCCGCCCAGCGGGTGCCGCAGGACCTGTCCGCCCACGCGGTCGTGCTCACCGGCCACAGCGGCACCGTGCAGCCGCTGTGGCGGACGTACGACGAGGAGGTGCGGCTGCGCGCCCGCGACCTGCTGACCGAACTCGGGGTCAAGGAGCTGGCCGACCGGCCGTACGGGGTCTGCTCGGGCGGGCAGCGGGCGCGGGTCCTCATCGCCCGGGCGCTGATGGCCGACCCCGCCCTGCTGCTCCTGGACGAGCCGTTCAACGCCCTGGACCTGCCCTCCCGGGAGGATCTCGTCGAGGCGATGCACCAACTGGCCGAGGGGAGGCCGCAGCTGGCCACCGTGACGGTCACCCACCACCTGGAGGAGCTGTTCCCGGCCGTCAGCCACGCCCTGTTGCTGCGCGAGGGCCGGATCCTGTCCCGGGGCGCGGTGGACGAGGTCCTGACCGACTCCCTGCTGACCGCGTGCTTCGGCCGGGACATCACGGTGGCCCGGCACCACGGCCGCTGGTCGGCCTACTCGGGCCGCCGCGGGTCGGGAGACTGACACGTCCAGGAGGGGGCGAGGGCGGCCCCGGGCGCATCGGCGCACCCGGCGTCCGGGACCGCCGCTCGGCTCCCCCGCCGGGGACTGCCCGTGCGCCGCTCGCGGGAAACCGGGCGCACGGTCACCGACGGCCGGTGCACACGCACCGGGGCATCCCGGTCAACTCCGCGCGGACGGGGCCCGCGAGCCGCGGTCAGGCGCAGCCCCAGGCGGACATCCCCTGCATCCGGGCCAGGCGTTCCGCCACGGCGATCTGCTCGGCGCGGGTGGCGAGGTCCGCGCGCGGGGCGTACTTGAGGCCGCCGGCCGCGATCCAGCTGGACCGGGCGAACTGCAGCCCGCCGTAGTAGCCGTTGCCGGTGTTGGCCTGCCAGTTGCCGCTGGACTCGCACGCGGCGATCGCGTCCCAGTCGGTGCGCGTGGGGACCGAGGGGGCGGCGACCGCTTCGCCGGTCGCGCCGAGGGCGGTCGCGGCGACCAGGGTCACCGCGGCGGTGCGGATCCTGCGGCCACGCGAACCGCGCACGTCGCTCCGACGATCATTTCGTCTACAGATCATACGAAGACTGGTACACCAGGTGACCGCCCGCCGCCGCGCCGGCCGTCGCGTCTTGGGCCAGTCGGAGCACGCCTGTCCCCCGTCCGCCCCCGTCTCAGGGCGCCGACCGTACGCGCCCCGCGGCGTCCGGCACCGCGGCCTCGGCGGCGAGGTAGTCCGGGACCGCCTCCTTGTCGACGAGCCGGTTGAGCCGGCTCGGCACGTCGAAGCCGATCAGCAGGATCACCACGAGGGTCAGCGAGAAGGTGAGCACGGCGAGCGACTGGCCCAGGGACATGGTGGATGCCAGCTTGGCACCGAGCACCGGGGCGACGGCGCCGCCCAGCGCGCCGACGTTGTAGGTGAAGCCCAGGGACGCGGCCCGGGTCTCGGTCGGGAAGTGCCCGGCGATGAACTTGGGCAGCAGCCCGGAGATCCCCTGCATGCAGGCGAGCATCAGGAACAGCAGGATGCCGAGCTGGAGTTGGCTGTCCCGGATCGCGAAGACGGGGAAGACGAAGGCGATGCCCACCACCAGGGTGCAGGCGTACGCCCTGCGGGTGCCGAACCGGTCGCCGACGAAGCCGGTGACGACGCAGCCCGCCATCGTGCCGAACCCGGCGTAGTAGAGCGCGTCGCTGACCTGGGCCGGGGTGAAGCCCAGCTCGGTCTTGAGATAGGTGGGCAGCAGCGCCTGCACCGGCCAGCTGTAGAGGAAGGCGCAGAAGACGGTGACGCACAGCGCGACGAACAGCACCCACCGCTTGCGGCCGCCCAGTTGCACCGCGAAGGCGACGAGGCAGGCCGTCGCCAGGACGGACAGGACGGGCACGGCGCCCGCGCCCAGCGGGGTGAACACCGCGAAGAGCGAACCGGTGGCGACGACCGTGAGCACCGTGTTGACCGTGGCCCGGCGGCGGCCGGCGAACAGCGGCCGGAAGGGGTTGGGCCGTTTCCCACTCGCCCCGACCCGTGCCTCCCAGTCGTCGGCCTCGGGCAGCGCCCGGCGCACCCACAGGGCGACGACGACGGGGAACAGGCCGATGTAGAACAGCCAGCGCCAGCCGTGCCCGGGCACCACGTGCTCGTAGACCTCGGCCGCCAGGACGCCGCCCAGCGAGAATCCGGAGATGAGGAAGCCGGAGGCGCGGTTGCGCAGCCGGGCGGGCCAGCTCTCCAGGACGTAGGTGGCGCTGGCGCTGTACTCGCCGGCCATGCCCATGCCGATGAGCAGGCGGGCCGTGAACAGGCTGGTGTAGTCCCAGGCGAAGCCGCAGGCGAAGGTGCCGACCGAGTAGAGCAGGATGCTGGCCACCATGGCGCTCTTGCGGCCGAACCGGTCGCCGAGCGCGCCGAGCACCGCGCCGCCGAGCCAGCGGGTGATGAAGGCCCCGGAGACGAGGCTGGCCGACTCGACGGTCGACAGCCCGAAGTCGTCGGCGATCTCGGTCAGTACCAGGGTGATGAGGACGAAGTCGAAGCCGTCCAGGAGGTAGCCGATCCAGGCGGCGAAGAACGACTTCCACTTCTCCCGGGTGATCTCCCGGTACCAGGGCTGGGGGGTCGGGGTGGTGCGCGCAGATGACATGGCGATCCTATGCGGGTGGGAAGACGCGCGTCGGGGACGGGGGTGGGGCCGGGTCGGGCGGTCACCGGCCCGTCCCGGGGTCACAGCAGTCCGGCCTCGGTGAGCCGGTCGCGGACCCGGGCCACGGCCGCCGCGTCGAGCGGGACCTGCGGTGCGGCGGTGGCCGGGCAGTCGATGAGGCCCAGCAGGTGGGCGGCGGCCTTGAAGGCGCCGAGCGCGCTGGAACTGCCGCCCATCAGCGCGGGGTCGCCCGCGTCGGTGAGGTCGAACAGGGCGGCGAGCCGGTCCTGTTCGGCCCGGGCCGCGGCCCAGTCCCCGGCCCGGGCGGACGCGTAGAGGCGTACGTAGCCGTGGGCGTCGACGTTGCCGAGGCCGGGCACGACGCCGTCGGCGCCGGCGAGCAGCGCGCCGTCGACGGTGAGTTCGGAGCCGGTGAGCACGGTGAAGCCCGGGACACGGCGGCGCAGCGCGACCAGCAGGCGGCGCAGGGAGCCCTCGTCGCCGCTGGAGTCCTTGAGGCCGGCGAGGGTGCCGTCCGCGGCCAGGTCGAGGACCACCTCGCGGGGCAGCTTGGTGTGCACGGCGACCGGGATGTCGTAGGCGAACAGCGGCAGGCCGGCGCCCTCGCGCACCCGCCGGAAGTGGTCGGCGATCTCCACGGGGTGGGTGCGGGTGTAGAAGGGTGCCGTGGCCACGAGGGCGTCGGCGCCGGCCCGGACCGCGTCGGCCGCCCGGTCGAGGACCCGTGCCATGGTGGTGTCGATGATCCCGGCGAGGACGGGGACGCGGCCCGCGGCGGCGTCCACGGCACTCTCCAGCGCGGTCAGCCGCTGGGCGTCGGTGAGGTAGGCGGCCTCGCCGCTGGACCCCAGCAGGAACAGGCCGTGCACACCGGCGGTGATCAGATGCTCGGTGAGCCGGCGCACCGAGGCGGTGTCCACCTCCCCCTTCGGGGTGAGGGGGGTGATGACCGGGGGGACGACGCCGCTCAGCGGCGTGGGGATGGGCATGCGGTACTCCAGGTCGTGCTGTGCTCGTCCCGGGACCGATGCGGGCAGCAGCACGCCGAGGCCCTGGTGACGGGGGACGTAGGATGTCCTACGTCCTGTTAGAGTGACACATGCCGGAGCAGGGGATGTCAAGGGTCGAGAGGGGACGCCACATGGGCTCGGTCGCCGCCGACGCCGAGGAGCGCATCAAGGAGCTGATCGTCGAACAGGGCCTCGGCCCCGGCGATCCGCTGCCCACCGAGACGGAGCTGATGGAGCGGTTCGGCGTCAGCCGCAACTCGCTGCGCGAGGCGCTCAAGTCCCTCCAGGCCATGCACATCGTCGAGATCCGCCGCGGTTTCGGGACCTACGTCGGCACCATGTCGCTGGAGCCGATGACCGAGGCCATGGCGTTCCGCACGGTGGTCGGGCACCGGCGGGGCCACGGCAGCCTGCTGGAACTGCTGCAACTGCGCGAGGCCCTGGAGGCGGGGCTGATGCACCAGCTCGCCGGGCGACTGCCCGACGAGGACCTGGCCGAACTGGACGCGCTGGTGGAGCGGATGCACACGGAGGTGCGCGAGGGCGGCGAGATCGCGTCCCGCACCGACCGCGCCTTCCACCGGGTGCTGCACCGTTCGCTCGACAACGACCTGCTCAGCGAGTTGCTCGACGCCTTCTGGAGCGCCTTCCACCGGGTGCGCGCCCAGGCCCGCGGGCTCGGCTCGGCGGCCGACGGCGAGGAGCTGGCCCGGATGCACGCCAGGATCGTCGAGGCCGTGCGCGCCGGTGACGCGGAGGCCGCCGAGACGGCCGTGCACCGGCACTTCGACGACATCCGCGGGCGGTTGTCGCAGCACTGACCGGTCGGCGGGCGCCCGTGGACCGGCGGCGGGCGACCCTCGTTCGTGTGAAGAAGCGCCAGGGTGTCGCCCAGTCGGGTGAGGGCCGGGCGGGTGCGCCGTCGCGCGCGCTTACCGTTTCGCGGTGACCTCGATCTCCACTGACCCGCGCCCCCTGCGAACCGCCGACCTCGGCACCCTCGTCATCATGTCCTGGAGCCGTGAGACGCCCGACGGCGACGTCCCCTTCCTCCTCGCCTGCTCCCTCGGCGACGGGGAGGGCGGCCCGGAGGCGGCCCCGGCCGCCGTCGAGGGGCTGCTGAGCCGCTCCGGAATCGCGGTGGGCGGCGACACCGTCCTCGATGCCACCGTGCTGCCGGACCTGCCGATCGGACTGCTCGTGGTACCGGGCGCGGCGGCCCTCACCATGCCGGGGGTCAACGCCCAGTTCGTGCCCACCGCGCAGTGGCGGGCGGCGGCCGACCGGCGGGGGTACGCCTGCCTCGTCTTCGCCACGCGGCCCTGGTCCGGGGGCGAGCCCGGCGACGGTGCGGCGGTGGCGGCCTTCGCCAACCACGAGGACACGCTGGCCACGGCGGCGCAGCTCGTCCTGCCCGTGCGCACCCTGCGCGGCTGACCCCGGGCGCGCCCGGGCCCCGGCAAGGCGGCGATTCGCCTCACGTCCACAACTCGCCGCTGTCGCACACCCGGGCGCCCATGTTCCGTTCCATCATGCGCAGCGCCGCGTCCGCCAGGTCGGCGTGGATGTGGGCGACCGCGTCACGCGGCACGATGACCTGCAGATGGCGGATGTGCGCGTCCAGCGCCGAGTAGAGCACGCACTGCTCGGTCACCTGCCCGCACAGCACGAGCCGGTCGATTCCCTGCTGGTGGAGCAGATAGGTCAGCGGGGTCTCGAAGAACACCGAATGGCGTGCCTTGACCACGAAGAGGGAGGAGTCGTCGGGCTTCAGCGGCTCGACGAGCCGGGAGTGCGGCCCGGACAGGGCCTTGTCGAGGATCTCGCCGTGGTGCGAGCGCCACTCCCCGAAGTTGTCGTTGACGTAGATCACGGGGACCCCCTGCCGCCTCGCCCGGTCCAGCAGTCCGGTCACGTTCGGCAGTACGGCTTCCACGGCGGGGATCAGGAACTCGGCGTCCTCGTGGTCGTAGGTGTTGATCATGTCGATGACGATCAGCGCGGTCTTGCCCATGCCGCCCAGGTTGCCACCGCGACCGGAGTGCGGGTCGGCGGCCTTTCATGACACGCCGTCGGATGGCGCATCCCGCCCGCGGTCCAATAACTCGGGCATAACGTGCGCAATATGAAGAAATGCCATGTCGTGTACCTGGTGTGCACCGCAGCCATGATCGGGACGGGGCTCGGCGCGGCCCCGGCGTCCTCCGTCCCCAGGACCCACCTGGTCCACCCGGGAGAATCGATCCAGAAGGCGGTGGACGCCGCCCAGCCGGGTGACACCGTGCTCGTCACCACCGGCACCTACCGCGAGAGCGTGAAGGTGAGCACCCCCCGGCTCACCCTGCGGGGCATGGGCCGCAGCACGGTCATCCGGCCCAGCACCGAGAAGGCGGCCGACAACACCTGTGCCGAGGGCGGCAACGGCATCTGTGTGATCGGCACCAAGGACGAGAACGTCAAGGGCGTCACCGTCTCCGACCTGACGGTGACCGGGTTCACCCGCACCGGTGTGTTCTCGATGGCCACCGACGGGCTGACGGTCCGGAACGTGAACGCCGTGAAGAACGGCGTGTGGGGCATCGCCCAGGAGCGGTCGGTCCACGGCATCATCCGCGGCAACACCGCCCGCGACAACGGCGACGCGGGCATCTTCCTCGCCAACACCGTCAAGACCGAGGAGGGCGCCGCCGACACCGAGGGCACGGAGGTCGCGCACAACCGGCTGGAGGGCAACCGGATCGGCGTCACCGTCCGGCGGCTGCGCAACCTCGCCGTCCAGGACAACCACATCGCCGGCAACTGCGCCGGCGTGTTCGTCGTCGGCGACGAGAACGCGCCCAAGGCCGGTGACCTGGTCGTGCGCGACAACCACGTCGTGCGCAACAACAAGTCCTGCCCGAAGACCGACCGGCTGGAGGCGCTCCAGGGTTCCGGCATCGTCCTGACCGGCGTCGAGAAGGTCCTGGTCGCCGACAACACGGTCGAGGGCAACTCGGGCAAGTCCTCGATGTCGGGCGGCATCGTCCTGGCCGCGAGCATGGTCGGCACCGCCAACGCGAAGAACGAGGTCAACGGCAACCGGCTGCGCGACAACTCCCCCGCCGACCTGGTCAACGCCGGGACCGGCGACACCGGCAAGAGCAACACCTTCACCGGCAACACCTGCGGCGCCTCCAAGCCCGCGGGCCTGTGCTGAGCCGGCCGTAACCACCCGTGGACCGAAGAAGGCCCATGGACCGAAGAAGGAAGGAAAGCGGCACATGACGACCGCACAGACTGCCCCGCCCCCGCCCATGCGACTGCGGGAGCTCGTGTTCGGGGCGGCATGTGCCGCCGCCCTCCGCGCGGCCGCACGGCTCGGGGTCGCCGACGCGCTCGGCGACACCCCCATGGCCGTGGAGGACCTCGCGGCCGCCGTGAAGACCGAGCCCAAGCCGCTGCGCCGGCTGCTGCGCGCCCTGACCTGCTACGGCGTCTTCACCGAGCACAAGAACGGCACGTTCGCGCACACCGACATGTCCCGCCTGCTGCGCGAGGACGACCCGCACAGCCTGCGCAACATCACCCTGTGGTGCACCGAACCGTGGACCTGGGACGCCTGGCCCCTGCTCGACGAGGCGGTGCGCACCGGCTCCAACGTCGTCGAGGGCCTGTACGGCAAGGAGTTCTTCACCTACCTCAACGAGGACGCGCCGCAGTCGGCCGAGGTCTTCAACCGCGCCATGACGACGTCCAGCCAGCAGTCCGCCCAGGACGTCGCAGCCCTCCTCGACCTGTCGGCGAGCAGTTCGGTCGCCGACATCGGCGGCGGCCAGGGGCACGTGGTGGCGAGCCTGCTGGAGAAGTACCCGGCCATGCGCGGCACGCTGCTCGACCTGCCGCGGGTGGTGGAGAACGCCGATCCGCGGCTGCGCGAGGGCGGTGCGCTCGCGGACCGGGTCAGCATCGTGCCGGGCGACTGCCGTGAGGCCATCCCGGTGCGGGCCGACGTGTACGTCATCAAGAACATCCTGGAGTGGGACGACGACAGCACCGCCCGCGCGCTGCGCAACGTCATGGCGGCCGGCGGTCCGGGAGCCCGGGTCGTCGTCATCGAGAACCTCGTCGACGACACCCCGTCGATGCGGTTCAGCACCGCCATGGACCTGCTGCTGCTCCTCAACGTCGGCGGTGCCAAGCACACCACCGACAGCATGGTCGGCCGGCTGACCGACGCCGGTCTCGTCATCGACGACATCCGCCCGGTCAACCCCTACCTGCACGCGTTCGACTGCACCGTGCCCGAGTGAGCCGATCCGCGGACGCCCCACACGCGTCGGCCGCCGGACCGCGTGTCGCGGTCCGGCGGCCGACGCGTGCGTACGGGCCGGTCAGGCCTCCGGCGCGCGCCGGTCGGTGACCAGCTCCATCCGGGCGCCCTCCAGCGCCCGGACGAGTCCGCCGCCGGTCGGCGAACCGGCGTCCGTGAAGCCGTCCAGCAGGGTCGTCAGCTCCGACACCCGCTCGGCGTCCGGAAGGCCGAGGGTCACCGCCGGATCCCCCTCGTGCAGGTCGCCGCGTACGTCGACCAGGCGCACCACGACGTCGTCGCGCTGGAAGATGGTGCTGCACAGGACGGGGCTGCCCGGATCCTCGGCCGCCGCCTCGTCGTGCTCGGCGAGCAGCTGGGCCAGCCGCATGCCGCAACCCGGCCGGGCCGGGTACGACAGCGCGTGCCGCTGCGCCTCGCCCCGCTGCTCGCCCGCGGTCACGTGGTGGACGGCGGGCAGCGCCGCCCGGGTGTAGAACACCCGGGCGGACTCCGGGTCGCCGAGGTCCCGGTCCTGTTCCAGGTACGGGTTGATGGCCTCCTCGACCGCCCTCACCTCGGGCTGCTCCGCCACGTGCCGCAGGGCCGCGAGCAGGTCGCCGCGCACCTCGATGGCCCGCACCACGCGGTTGCCGTGCAGGAACAGGGACGTGCGGCACAGTCGGGTGGTGTCGTCCACCCGCGGTTCCGGGGAGGCGTAGTCGGCGAGGATCTTGCCGACCGCCTCCTCGCTGCCCGGCTTCACCGTGAAGGTGAGCGCGTGCCGGATGACGCCGTCACCGACGCGGGGGGCGGCCTGCAGTCCGCCCCGGGCGGGGTCGGCGCCGGTCTCCGGACGGCCGGTCTCGCGGACCACGTGGAAGCGGAGCGACCTGGTGTCCCGCACGCAGCTGTGCAGCGGCTTGACCATCCGCACGTGCTCCTCGCTGCTCACCCAGTTCAGGAACGGCGGCGCGCTCTCCCACTCGCTGGTGATCAGCCACTGGGAGGGGTTCTCGATGGACTGGCACAGCTGCTCGCCGATGTGCCCGGGGACGGACTCCACGTGGCTGCGCAGGTTCTCGTACGTCTCGAGGAACTGCTGCTGGGCCCCGTCGTAGACCTCCACCAGCAGGACGACCCGCAGGCGGGAGCCGTCGAACACGGACTGCGAGACCTGGTGCGACACCTCTCGGGTCAGCCGTTCGGGGGCCAGCGGTCCGGCAGCGGGGGTGGGCGTGGTGGTCATCTGGCGCACATCTCCTTCGCGGGGGCGGAACTGAACGTCGGCCGCGGTGGTGCGACGCCGGCTCGCCTCGATCCTGTGCCCGGCCCGGGTGGCGCGCGACCGGGGTGCACTGCGCGGGTGACCGGCGCCGCTCACGGCCGGTCGGCTCGGCCTCAGGCGAGGTGCGCGAAGACGACCAGGTTGTCCGTGTAGTCCTTGGCCTTGCGGTCGTAGTCGCCCGCGCAGGTGATGAGCCGCACCTCGGGGCGGGCGGCGTCGCCGTAGACGCGTTCGCTGGGGAACTCGTCCTTGGCGAAGGTCTCCAGGCTGTCGACCACGAAGGTCGCCCTGCGCCCGTCGGCACGCTCGACCTGGAACTTGTCGCCCTTGTCGAGCTGGTCGAGGCGGGCGAAGACGGCGGCCGACGTCTTCGTGTCCACGTGCCCGGCGATGATGGAGGTGCCCTTCTCGCCCGGGGAGGTGCCCTTGGCGTACCAGCCGACGAGGTTGGTGTCGCCGGCCGGCGGCGGTTCGAGCTGCCCCTTGTCGCCGATGGCGAGGTCGGTGAAGGGGGCGTCGACCGAGATTTCGGGGATCAGCAGGCGCACCGGTTTCGACCGGGGCAGCGCGGCCCCGGGCCCGCCGGTCGCGGGCGCGCCGGTCTCGGGCGGGGCGGACGAGGCGGTGGTGCCGGGGTGGGCCGGCAGCGGGGGGCGGGCGGAGTCGGCGGAGGTGTCGTTGCCGCCGACCAGGCTCACCGCGAGGACCAGCAGGGCCACGGCGCTCAGCACCATCAGGCCGGAGCGGGAACCCTGACCGGTCGTCGTCTCGTCGTCGGCGGGGGTGGGGGCGGAAGGGGGGAGGACTGGCATCGGGGACGACCTCACTGGGCACGGCGGCGGGACGGACACGGTGGGCGACGGGGCGAGCCGGGCCGCCCCGTGGATCCTGGGTGGCGGCCCGGCTGCTATCGCGCCCGGCACGGCTTACGCCACTCCGTGAGCCGACTTCTTGCGTCGGACGGCGTACAGGCCGGTCGCGGCGACGGCGAGGACGGCCAGCCCGCCGGCGGTCGTGGTCGGCGTGGCCAGGCCACCACCGCCGGTGTGCATGCCACCGCGCGGCTTCTCGTGCTCGCCGCCGCCGCGGGAGCTGTCGCCCTCGTCCTGGCGGTAGGTCTGCGAGCCGCTGTCCTTGGACTCACGGCCGCCGCCGTCCCAGTCGCCTTCGTTCACCGCGGCCAGCGCACCGCCGCCGGTGTGCATGCCACCGCGCGGCTCCTCGTGCTTGCCGCCGTCCTCGTGCTTGCCTCCGTTGTCGTGCTCCTTGCCGGAGGAGGCGTCCTCGTGGTCCCAGTCGCCCTCGGTCACCGCGGCCAGCGCGCCACCGCCGGTGTGCATTCCGCCGCGCGGCTCGTCGTGCTTGCTTCCGTTGTCGTGCTCCTTGCTGTAGGAAGAGTCGTCGTGGTCCCAGTCGCCACCGACCGCCGCGTAGGCGCCGGGGGCGCCGAGGACGAAGACGGCCGAGGCCGCCGCCGTGGTCAGGAGCATGCGAGCAGAACGCATCTGAGGTTCCTTCCGTCACGACCGGGCAGCTGGTGCTTCGTCAGCTGAGGTGACCCGGCCCCGACGTGAATCACCGTCAGCCCGCCGCCCGTCTCGCACCACTCAAGGCGCTCACGCGGGTGAACAGCCCGTCCGTTCGGGTGCCGGGAACGCTGCGCCGCGGGCCGCGAACACGTCCGTACGGCTGTGGAGTTGGGCAGGCCGGACGAGGTGTCACCCGGCGACGGCCCGTCACCCCCGTCCGGCCGGAGCGCCGGGTCCGCTACTCCTCCGGGGCCGGGTGCGTCGGGTCCTCGACCTCGGCCTCCTGGCGCATGGACCCGGGAGCGGCCCGGTCGGGGGCGGCCTCGCTCTGCCCGGACTGGGGCGGCGGGGGCGGCTCGGTGTCGCCGGGGGCGCCCATGCCGGCGGCGGGCAGCCGCAGGGCGAGCAGGGCGACGTCGTCCCCGCGGGGCGCGATGCGCGCGAGCAGCTCGTCGCAGAAGTCGTCGACGCTCCCCCCGTCGGCCCGTCCGGCCAGTACGCCGGCGTGGTGGCGGAGCTGGTCCATGCCCACGTCGATGGGACGGTCGCGGCTCTCCACCAGGCCGTCGGTGTAGAGCAGGAGGATGCTCTCCGGCGGGAGGTCCTCGCGCGTGTCGGGCCAGTTCAGGCCGAGGCGCAGGGTGGCGCTCATGCCGATGAGCGGGCCGTGGCCGCCCTCCAGGAAGCGCGTCGCGCCGTCGGACGTGATCAGCAGGGGCGGCGGGTGTCCGGCGTTCACCCAGTGCAGCCGCCAGGGGCCGCCCTCGGCCCCTTCGACGCGGGCGAAGACGAGGGTGGCCATGGGCGCGTCGCTGGTGTTGGTCACCGCCTCGTCCAGACGGCGCATGATCACACTGGGCGGCTCCTGGTGGTCCCAGGCCAGGGCGCGCAGCATGTTGCGGACCTCGGCCATGTGGGCGGCGGCCTGCAGGTCGTGTCCGACCACGTCGCCGATGACCAGGGCCATCACGCCGTCACCGAGCAGGAAGGCGTCGTACCAGTCGCCGCCGACCTCCATGGCGCTCTCGGCGGGCCAGTAGCGGGCGGCCATCCGGAGGTGGTCGACCTGCGGAAGCGGCGTCAAAAGCTGGCGCTGCATGGTCTCGGCGACGTTCTGCTGCTCGTGGTAGAGCCGGGCGTTGTCCAGGACCATGCCGACGCGGCGGCCGATGTCGGCCAGGAGGGCGACCTCGGCCTCGGTGTGGGCGGGGCGGCCCCCGGCGCGGGCCACGGTCAGGATTCCGTAGGACCGCTGCCGGGTGCGGAGCGGGACGGCGACGGCCGCGTGGCCGCCGAGCCGTTCGAACAGCACCCGGTGGGTGGCGGCCAGCGGGTGCTCGGGGTCCAGGAACAGCTCGTCGGCGCTCAGCGGTACGGGCCGGTCGCCCTTGATCAGCAGGGTCAGCGCGGCGCGGGCCTGGTCGGACAGCGAGGTCATGGGCCCGCGCAGGGGTCTGGCCCGCTCCGGCCGGTCGCTGCTGCGGACGGCCACCCGGTCCAGTACGTCCGACTGGCCCGGGTAGAGGTCGGCCGCCGCCCACTGGCCCAGTTCCGGCACCAGCAGCCGTACGAGACGGCGGAGGGTGGTGGAGGTGCGCTCGGTGGGGACCAGCACCGTGGAGATCTCGGCGACCAGGTTCAGCTGGGCGGTGAGGGCCTCCAGGGCGGTGGTCCGCGCCTCGGTCTCCTCGGCGGCGCTGCGGTGCAGGCTGAAGTCGTGGAAGACGAGCACCAGCCCTTCCCGGCGTCCCTCGCGGAGCAGGGGGGTGGTGGCCCAGATGATGGGGACCGTGGTGCCGTCGGCCCGCTGGAAGTACTCGTCGCTCCCCTCCTCGGCGGGCACGCCGTGCAGGGGGCGGCGCAGCGCGCAGCGTTCGCGCGGCACGGGGGTGCCGTCGGCGTGCCGGTGCAGGAGGTCGTGCGCGTCGTGGCCGAGCATCTCCTGCTCCGACCGTCCCAGCATCTGTTCGGCCCAGGGGTTCACCGAGGTGATCCGGGCGGTGGGGCCGAGGGTGAGGACACCGGCGCCCAGGGCGCGCAGGACGGCGCGGGGGAAGTCGGGCTCCGCGGGCTCGGTCGCGCCGTCCGGCCCGTCCGCAGCGTCGTGCCCTGGTTCCTCGCCGTCCCGGTGGCCCGCCCAGCGTGACGTCACGACCCTCACAGCCTTCCGATGCCGTCCATCCCGCCAGGTTCCCCCGGTGGGCGGGGCTGAACCGCTCCGCACGGCCGAAGGGGGGAGGGCCCGGACCGCCGGTAATCCGGTGGCTCCGCCGGGCCGGACCCCGTACCGTCGCCTGATGCCCGAACTGCGAACCGATCGTCTCGTGCTCCGCGACTGGCGGACGTCCGACCTGGACCCGTGGGCGGCCATGAACGCCGACCCGGTGGTCCGCGAGTACTTCCCGGAGGTCCTGACCAGGGCGCAGAGCGAGGCGTCCGTGGCCGGTTTCCAGGCCGACCTCGACCGGCGGGGGTGGGGCTGGTGGGCGGTGGAGGTCGTCGCCACCGGCGAGTTCGTCGGGTTCACCGGGCTGGATCCCGTTGAGGACGGCATGCCGTTCACCGGGGTGGAGGCGGGCTGGCGCCTGGCCCGCCCGGCCTGGGGCCACGGCTATGCCACCGAGGCCGCGCGGGCGGTGGTGTCCCACGCCTTCGAGTGCCTCGCGCTGCCGGAGGTGCTCGCGGTGGCCGCGGCCGGCAACCTGCGCTCCCGGGCGGTGATGGACCGCCTCGGCATGACCCGCGACCCGGCCGACGACTTCGACGACCCGGAGGTCCCCGAGGGCAGCCCACTGCGCCGTTCCGTCCTGTACCGGCTCCGCGCCGGGGACCACCGGCCGGGCGGGCGGTAACGGGGGCGGCCCGCCGACGCCGGAGGCCGTGCGGCCCGCTGCCGCGGGTGCCGGCAGGCGGCTGTACCCCTCGCCGGGTCCGGTCCGGGCACGACACCGTGCACCGGACGCCGGACGCCGGACGGGCGACCGGGCAGCGCCGGGCAGCCGGGGTCGGCAGACCCGGCACCGGGTGGGCTACGGGATGAGGGCAGCCACTCGGCGAGACGACGAACGCCACGTCGGAGCCCGCCACCGCACAACGGCGGACGCATGCTGCCGCACGGACCAGTGCCCCTCGCCGCGTGCGGCAACACGTCAGGCCGACCCGGCGAGGGAAACCGTGCCGCTCACGCCGGTGGCGGTCGCCACCGCGGACCGTGACGCATCACCGCACAGGCCGCTGCCCTCGCCGCATGGGGCGGCAACACGTCAGGCCGGCCCGCCGAAGGAAGCCGTACTGGTCACGCCGTGGCGGTCGCCACCCGCGGACCGTTGGCATCACCGCACGGGCCGCTGCCCTCGCCGCATGGGCGGCGGGTCCGGGTCAGGCCGGGCGGTCGGGGCGGGCATGGCGGCGCCGCGCGGGAGAGCGCACGTCGCCGTCCTCCCGCTCGGGCGACGGGTCAGGCCGGGTAGCCCGGGACGGGCACGGCGGTGCCGCGCGGGAGAGCGTACGTCGCCGTCGTCCCGTTCGGGCGGCGGGTCAGGCCGGGTGGGCGAGGGGGGCCGGGTCCGTCAGGCCGACCGCGGCGCGCATGCGCTTGCCGACCGGTTCCCGGTGCACCTCGAAGCTCTCGCAGACGGCCATGACGATCTCCAGCCCGTGCCGTCCGATCCGGGCGGGGTCCGCGGTCTCGGGCACGGGCAGCGCCGGCGCGCTGTCCCACACCGTGACCTCCACCCGGTCCTCGGCCAGTTCGAGGTCGACCAGCGAAGGGCCGGGCGCGTACTTGCACGCGTTCGTCAGCAGCTCGCTGACCACCAGTTGCACCACTTCCACCGCGCGGTCGGACACCGGGGTGCCCTGGGCCGCGCGCACGCGGGCCAGAAACCGCCGGGCCAGTTCCCGGCCCCTGGCGATGTCGCCGGGGATGCCCTGGTACTCCGCCGAAACCTTGACCGGCACGTCTCTCAGCCGCTCCCCCGTATGGGCAGCCCCGTCCATCCGATCCGCCCTCTTCCTGAGCCTCGACCGTTACGCCAGGCCGTCTACCCCCGATTCCGGCAAACATCACCCGCCCCACCGCGCCCTTCCCGGCGCCCGGACGGCTGCTGGCCGTCCGTCGGGCGCAGTACCAGGCAGACGAAGCCCATGCAGTCCCGGTAGGCGCGCAGCCAACCGTCGCGGTGGGCGGTGGCCGTCGCCAGCGCCTGGGCGCGGTCCGGGTCGCCGGGGTGGTCCAGGGCCCAGGTCGCCAGTGCACCCGTCCACGACCACTCGTAGTCGTCGAGTTCCCGGCGGGTGCTGATGTGCCCGCCCACGGGCGACCAGCCGTCCGCGACGACCCGGTCCAGGGTGGTCGGCAGGTCGGTGAGGTCACCGAGCATCTCGACGGCCTCGGGAGACGGGTCGCGTTCCCAGAACCCGTCGCCGACCAGGACGCGTCCGCCGGGCGCCAGGTGCTCGCGTGCGGCGGCGAGGGTGGCGGGCAGGCCCCCGAAGGCGTGTGTGGAGCCGACGCAGAGCACCAGGTCGAAGCGGTGCGCGGCGGCGAACCGCGCGACGTCCGCACGGTGCAGGGTCAGCCGGTCCGCCACGCCGAGCCGGGCCGCGGCCTCGCGGGCCCGGCCGAGCGCGGTCTCGGAGACGTCGACGCCCTCGGCCACCAGACGCGGATGTCCGGCCAGGGCGCGCAGCAGCCACTCACCGCCGCCGCAGCCCAGGTCGAGGACGCGTGCGGAGCCGCCGGGGACGGCGCGGGCGAGGAGCCGGCCTACCGAGTCGTCGTCGAGGGGTGCCGCGATCGGGTGGTCGGCGTGGGCGAGCCGGGAGATCTGTTGTCGGTCCACCGGCGGAGCCTCGCACGGCGGCATGCACGGCGCACCCGATTTCCGGGCCGTCCGCCCCCGGGTCGGCCCGGGGACGGACGGGCGGCCCGCCCGACGAACGTGCGGCGTCAGCCGCCCAGGGCGCCCAGGACGACCAGCTTGGCCTCGTCCTGCACCTGCCGGAGGTGGTCCGCGCCGAGGAAGGACTCGCCGTAGATCTTGTACACGTCCTCGGTGCCGGAGGGACGGGCCGCGAACCAGGCGTTCTCGGTGGTCACCTTGATGCCGCCGATCGGGGCGCCGTTGCCGGGCGCCTCGGTGAGGACGGCGGTGACCGCCTCCCCGGCGAGGGTGTCGGCCGTGACCTGGGCCGGGGACAGCTTGGCCAGGCGGGCCTTCTCCTCACGGGTGGCGGGGGCGTCGATGCGGGCGTAGGCGGGTTCGCCGAACCGGGCGGTGAGCGCGGCGTAGTGCTCGGAGGGCGTCTTGCCGGTGACGGCGGCGATCTCGGAGGCGAGCAGGGCGAGGATGATGCCGTCCTTGTCGGTGGTCCACACCGAGCCGTCCCGGCGCAGGAACGAGGCCCCGGCGGACTCCTCGCCGCCGAAGCCGAGGGAGCCGTCGACCAGTCCGTCCACGAACCACTTGAAGCCCACGGGGACTTCGACCAGGCGGCGGCCGAGGTCGGCGGCGACCCGGTCGATCATCCCGGAGGACACCAGTGTCTTGCCCACGCCCGCGTCGGCGGGCCAGTCGGTGCGGTGGGCGTAGAGGTAGGCGATGGCGGTGGCGAGGTAGTGGTTGGGGTTCATCAGCCCGGCGTCCGGGGTGACGATGCCGTGCCGGTCGGCGTCGGCGTCGTTGCCGGTGGCGATGTCGAAGCGGTCGCGCCCCTGGATGAGGGAGGCCATCGCGTGCGGCGACGAGCAGTCCATGCGGATCTTGCCGTCCCAGTCCAGGGTCATGAACCGCCAGGTCGGGTCGGTGAGCGGATTGACCACCGTCAGGTCGAGGCGGTGCTGCTCGGCGATCCGGCCCCAGTACGCGACGGAGGCGCCGCCCAGCGGGTCGGCACCGATGCGCACGCCCGCCGAGCGGATCGCGTCGAGGTCCAGGACGCTCGGCAGGTCGCGGACGTAGGCGTCGAGGAAGTCGTGACGGCCGGTGCCGGGGGCGGCGAGGGCCCGCGCGTACGGGAGCCGTCGTACGTCCTTCAGTCCGGCCGCGATGATCTCGTTGGCCCGGTCCTGGATCCAGGAGGTGGCGTCCGAGCCCGCGGGGCCGCCGTTCGGCGGGTTGTACTTGAAGCCGCCGTCGGCGGGCGGGTTGTGCGAGGGGGTGACGACCACGCCGTCGGCGAGGCCGGAGGTGCGGCCCCGGTTGTGGGTGAGGATGGCGTGGGAGACCGCCGGGGTGGGGGTGTAGCCGTCCGCGCTGTCGATGAGCACGGTCACGTCGTTGGCGGCGAACACCTCCAGTGCGGTGACCCTCGCGGGCTCGGACAGGGCGTGGGTGTCGGCGCCCAGGAAGAGCGGGCCGTCGGTGCCCTGTGCCGAGCGGTACTCGCAGATGGCCTGGCTGGTGGCGGCGATGTGGTCCTCGTTGAACGCCGCCGCCAGGGACGAACCCCGGTGCCCGGACGTGCCGAAGGCCACACGCTGGGCGGGCTCGGCCGGGTCCGGGTGCAGGGCGTAGTACGCCGTCACCAGCCGGGCGACGTCGATCAGGTCCTCGGGGCCGGCCGGCTTCCCGGCTCGGTCGTGCTGCATGCGCCCACTCCTCCGCATAGGTCGGGACTTCGCTCGCGGGTCCCATCTTCCCCTGTCCGGGGCGCGGCGCCGTGCGTGGCGGCCGGTGTCAGATCCGGCCGCCGGTGAGACGGGTGAGGGGACCGTGCGTGTGTCGTCCGGCGCGGCGGCCCATCGCGTACGACACCGCGGTCACGGCGGTGAGACCCGCGCCCACACCGGCGGCGACGAGTTTGCGGTGGGCGACGACCGTCCAGGCCGTCTTCGCCGTGGCCGCGACCTGTCCCGAGGTGGTGGCGACGGCCTGGCGGCCGGCCGCGACGCCCTTGGCCGCCGTCCGGGCGGCGCCGCTCGCGGCGTCGGCGGAACGCCGGGCACCGGCCTCGGCGGCCGACGCGGCGTCAGCGGCCTTTGCCTCGACGGTCCTGGTGCGGGCGGGCTTCTTGTTGGTGTCCTTGTCCGGATCGCTCATGGACTCCGCCTTGCCCCTCACCGCGTCGGCAAACGCGGACGTCCCGCACCGGTGCGCCACGACCGGTCGGCAGGCTCAACGGGGCCGGTCCGTCGGGGCGTTGTCCCCTTCCCCGGTGCGGCCCTTCACCGCCGCGGGCCGGGCAGCTCCCGTGGCTCGATCCGCTCCTCCAGCGCCGTGCCGCCGTCGCGCACGACCAAGTAGGCGCCCTTGCCGGGCACCTCCGTGACCGCTTCGACCAGTTCGGTGCCGCGGTAGACGAGGCCCACGCCGTCGTCGGTGCAGTGGGCCGTCGGGAGGGTGCCGTCGGCGACGAGCCGGTGGATGAGCGGACGGCGACCGGGGTCGACGTCGTAGTGGACGCCGTTGCCGTAGGGCAGGAGGCCCAACGCGTTGGTGACCGGGCGGAGTTCGGGGCCGAAGGAGTCGGTCGCACCGCCCCGGAACCAGCACAGCGAGCCCGCGCTCACACCGCTGAGCACGACGCCCGCCTCCCAGGCCCTGCGCATGATCCGGTCCAGGCCGTGCACGCGCCACACGGCCAGCAGGTTGGCCACCGATCCGCCCATGACCCAGACGACGTCCTGGGCGAGCACGGTCTCCTCGACGTCCTCGACGTTGGGCATGGGGAAAAGGTGCAGCGGTGTCAGATCGAACCCGGCGACGCGGGCGGCCTCCGTCATGCGTGCGGTGAAGTGCTCGGCGTCCCCTATGGCGGTGCCCACGTACAGGACGCGGGGGCGTCGGCCGTGCGCGCCCGAGAGGTCCACCGCGTGGTGGACCAGGGCGTCGAAGGCCACCATGGTCCGGCCGCCCGCGCGGTGGCCGCCCGAGGTGGCGAGGATCGTGGGTTGCGGTGCCGTCATGCGGTGATCCTAACGAGGGCTGGACGGCGCCAGTTGGGCCGCGCTCACCTGCTCGCCCAGCACCTCGGCCAGGAACTGCACGAGCCAGCGCTGGGCCGGGCTGCGCGAGGACTCGTGCCGTGCGTACAGGGCGATCTCGATGGGCTCGGTCTCGAACGGCAGCCGGACCAGGCGCACCCGGTGGGAGGCCGTGAAGACCTCGCCGACGTACTCGGGGACGATGGCCACCAGGTCGGTCTGCTCCAGCAGATAGGGCAGCATCGAGAAGCGGGTGGCGTCCACCGCCACCCGTTCCAGGAGCCCGTGCGCGCCCAGCAGGGCCCTGGGCGCGACGTGGCCGCTCGGTCCGAACACCGTCGCGTGGTGCTCCGCCGCGAGGTCCGCCGACGTGACCGCGTCGCCCCGCACGCGCGGATGGTCGGCGGCGACCATCAGGACGTAGCGCTCACGGAAGAGCGGGATGCGCACGGTGAGGTGCGAGGTGATCACCGGGGTGGCCACGAACGCGTCGAGGTCGCCGCGGCGCAGCTGCCCCTCGGCGTCCTCCACGTCGAAGGGGCGGACGGTGAACGACACGCCCGGCGCCCGCTCCCGCGCGGCGGCCACGAGCCTCGGCAGCAGGGTGGCCTCGCCGAGGTCGGACAGGGCGATGGTGAAGCGGCCCGTCATGGTCCCGGCGTCGAAGAGGTCGCCCTGGCGGACCGTCCCGTCGATCTCCGCCAGCGCCCGCTGGAGCGGCAGGTACAGCCGCCGCGCGCCGGCGGTGGGGGTCAGCCCGCGTCCGTTGCGGCGGAACAGCTCGTCGTCGAAGTGCCGGCGCAGCTTGCCCAGGCTGTAGCTGACGGTGGGCTGCGTGACGTGGAGCGTCTCGGCGGTGGCGGTGACGCTGCCGGTCTCGTAGAGCAGGACGAAGACCCGGGCCAGGTTGAGATCGAAGGTGGCCATATCGACGGAGTCTATATCGGAGCGCCGAAACATCTATTGGTGCCCATGTCGCGTGGTGCCTAGCGTGTCCCGCGTCACTTCGAAAGGAATGTCCGTGCCATCCGTGCGCCGTGTCTCCCACGAACTCCTGGAGCGCCAGGGCCTGACCACCGTCTTCGGCAATCCGGGCTCCAACGAGCTGCCCTTCCTCGCCGAGCTGCCCGACGGCTTCCGCTACGTCCTCGGTCTGCACGAGGGCGCCGTCGTCGGCATGGCCGACGGGTACGCCCAGGCGACCGGCCGCCCGGTGCTGGTCAACCTGCACGCCGCCTCCGGTTCCGGCAACGCGATGGGTGCCCTGACGAACGCCGTCGCCTCCCGTACGCCGCTGGTGGTGGTGGCCGGTCAGCAGGTGCGCCCGGCCATCGGCCCCGAGGCCAACCTGGCCAGCGTCGACGCCCCCGCCCTGATGAAGCCGCTGGTCGGCTGGGCGGCGGAGCCGGCGTGCGCCGGGGACGTGCCGCGCGCCCTCGCCCAGGCCGTCTTCGAGGCGCGGCTGCAGCGCCGGCCGACCTATCTGTCCGTGCCGTACGACGACTGGTCGGCGGAGGCGGACGACAACGCCCTGGCCGTGCTTGACCGGCGGGTCGGGCGGGCCTCGGCGCCGAGCGGCGAGCAGCGCCGGTGGCTCGCGGAGCGGGTCGCCTCGGCCCGGCGCCCCGCGCTCGTGCTGGGCGGGGACATCGACTCGGCCGGCCGGTTCGACGACGCGGTGCGGCTGGCCGAGCGGCTGGGCGGCCCGGTGTGGGCGGCGCCCTCGCAGTTCCGGCTGCCGTTCCCGAACCGGCATCCGCAGTTCCGGGGCGTGCTGCCCGCCGGGATCGCGCCGGTCTGCGAGGCCTTCGAGGGCCACGACCTGGTGCTCGTGCTGGGCGCGCCGGTCTTCCGCTACCACGAGCACCTGCCCGGCCGGTACCTGCCCGAGGGCACCGCGCTGATCCAGGTGACCGAGGACGCCTCGGCCGCCGCGCGGGCGCCGATGGGCGAGGCGCTGGTCGCCGACCCGGGTGCCGTGATCGACGTGCTCCTGGAGGCGCTCGACGCCGCCGACGGGCCCGCGGATCCCTACCGGCCGGTGCCCGAGCCGCTCACCGCCGAGGGTGCGGCGCTCCATCCGGAGCAGGTCTTCGCCGCGCTGCGCGAGGAGATGCCCGAGGACACCGCCTACGTCGTCGAGTCGACGTCGACCAACGCGGCGTGGTGGCGCCAGATGGACCTGCGCCGCCAGGGCTCCTACTACTTCCCGGCGGCCGGGGGCCTCGGTTTCGGGCTGCCGGGCGCGGTCGGCGTCGCGATGGCCCAGCCCGACCGCCCGGTGGTCGGGGTGATCGGCGACGGCTCGGCCAACTACGGCATCACCGCGCTGTGGACGGCCGCGCAGCACCGGGTCCCGCTCACCGTCGTCCTGCTGCGCAACGGCACGTACGGGGCGCTGCGCTGGTTCGGCGGGCTGCTCGGCGTTCCGGACGCGCCCGGCCTCGACATCCCCGGCCTCGACTTCACCCGCATCGCGGAGGGCTACGGCGTCCGCGCCCAGCACGTCGCCGGGGTGGCCGAGCTGCGCGCCGCGCTCGCCGAGACGCCGGACCACCCCCGGCTGATCCAGGTCGACACGGCGCTCACCACGCCCTCCTGAACCGAATCGCAAGCACCACACCGAAGATCCCGACGAGAGGGAAGACGATGACACTCCTGGACAGCGCCGTCTGGGGCGGGACGTTCTACAGCGACGGCTGGCAGGACTCCCCCACCGAGCAGCCGGTGACCGAGCCCGCCACCGGCGACCGGCTCGGCACGGTGGGCCTCGCCACGGCCGAGGACGTGAACCGCGCCGCCACCCGGGCCGCCGAGGCACAGCGCGCCTGGGCGGCGACCTCGCCGCAGCGGCGCGCCGCGGTGCTGCGCCGCGCGGGCGAGCTGTTCACCGAGCACGCCGCCGAGATCGAGGACTGGCTGGTGCGCGAGGCCGGTTCGGTGCGGTCCAAGGCGGGCTTCGAGGCGGGGCTGGCGATCGGCGAGTGCTTCGAGTGCGCCGGGCTGCCGACCCATCCCCAGGGCGAGGTGCTCACCTCGGAGGACACCCGCTGGTCGCTGGCCCGCCGCCGCCCGGCCGGTGTGGTCAGCGTGATCGCGCCCTTCAACTTCCCGCTCATCCTCGGCCTGCGTTCGGTGGCCCCCGCGCTGGCGCTCGGCAACGCCGTGCTGCTGAAGCCGGACCCGCGCACCGCGGTGAGCGGCGGTGTCGTCATCGCCCGGATCTTCGAGGAGGCGGGGCTTCCGGCCGGCGTCCTGCACCTGCTGCCGGGCGACGGGTCGGTGGGCCGGGCGGTGGTGGAGGCTCCCGAGGTGCGGGTGATCTCGTTCACCGGTTCCACTCCGGTCGGACGGGCGATCGGCGAGCAGGCCGGGCGGCTGCTGAAGCGGGCGCACCTGGAGCTGGGCGGCAACAACGCGCTGGTCGTGCTGCCCGGCGCGGACGTGGCGAAGGCGGCCTCGGCGGGGGCGTTCGGCTCGTATCTGCACCAGGGGCAGATCTGCATGACGACCGGCCGGCACATCGTGCACGAGTCGCTGGTCGAGGAGTACACGGCCGCGCTCGCCGCGAAGGCGGAGGCGCTGCCGGTGGGCGACCCGGCGCGGGAGGACGTGGCGCTGGGCCCGATCATCGACCGGCGGCAGCTGGAGCGGGTGCACGGCATCGTCACCGACAGCGTCGCGGCGGGCGCCAAGGTCGCCGCGGGCGGCGAGATCGACGGCGCGGGCTACCGCGCCACCGTGCTGACCGGCCTGACCACGGACATGCCGGCCTGGCGCGAGGAGATCTTCGGCCCGGTCGCGCCCGTCATCTCCTTCTCCACCACGGAGGAGGCCGCGCGGATCGTCAACGACTGCGAGTACGGGCTGTCGGTCGGCATCCTCGGCGACGTCGGCACGGCGATGAAGCTCGCCGACCGGATCGACTCCGGCAAGGTGCACATCAACGAGCAGACGGTCAGCGACGAGCCCAACGCCCCCTTCGGCGGGGTCAAGGCATCGGGCACCGGCTCCCGGTTCGGCGGCGCCGCGGCCAACGTCGAGGCGTTCACCGAGACCCAGTGGCTCACGGTCCGCCCGGACATCGCCGACTACCCGTTCTGATCCCTCCGGTCACCCGTACCGGTCCCGCCCCCGGCCGCCCCGGCCGGTCCTGCTCCGCTCACTCACACCCGTCCCCGGGGGGAGACTCACCATGGCTTCCACCACCACGTCCGGCGCGCCCGCGCAGACCGGCCGCGCCACCGGCGGCACCTGGACGGTGATCCTGTGCTGGATCACCGTCCTGCTGGAGGGCTACGACCTCGTCGTCCTCGGCGCCATCATCCCCACCCTGCTCAAGACCCACCACCTCGGCATGACCGCGGGCGACGCGACCACCATCGCCACGCTCTCGCTGGTGGGCGTCGCCATCGGCGCGGTCTGCGTCGGCCCGCTGGCCGACCGGCTGGGCCGGCGCCGCCTGCTCATCGGCTCGGTCGTGCTCTTCTCGGTCCTCACCATCGTGGTGCCGCTGGCGAACTCCGTCGCGATGTTCGCCGCGCTGCGCCTCCTCGCCGGTCTGGGCCTGGGTGCCTGCATGCCGGTCTCGCTCACGATGATGGCCGAGCACATGCCCGCCAGCCGCCGGGCGCGGGCCAGCACCCTGACGATGACCGGCTACCACACCGGTGCGGTGATCACCTCGCTGCTGGCGCTGCAGGTGACGGACAACTGGGAGATCCTCTTCTACCTGCTCGGTGTCGTCGGCCTGGTGATCGCCGCGATCCAGTGGTTCAAGCTGCCGGAGTCGGAGGCTTTCGAGCGGGCCAAGCAGGACGGGGCACACCGCGTGCCGTTCACCGAACTGCTCAAGCCGGCGTACCTGCGTGCGGGCATCGGCATCTGGGTCGCCTCGTTCATGGGGCTGCTGCTGGTCTACGGGCTCAACACCTGGCTGCCGAAGCTGATGAACGACGCGGGCTACCCGGTGCCGACGGCGGTCACCCAGCTCCTGGTGCTCAACATCGGCGGCGTCGTCGGCCTGGTCCTCGGCGGGTACGTCGCCGACCGGCGGGGCATCAAGGGCACCACCATGGTCTGGTTCGCGGTCTCGGTGCTCATGCTGGGGTGCTTGAGCATCAAGATGGAGAGCGACCTGCTGCTCAACGTCGTCGTCTTCTTCACCGGCGTGTTCGTCTTCTCGGCCATGGTGCTCGTCTACGCCTACGTGACGCACTTCTACCCGGCGTCCGTGCGCGGCACCGCGCTCGGCTCGGCGTCCGGGATCGGCCGGATCGGCTCCATCGTCGGCCCGTCGATCACCGGCGCGCTGGTCGCCTCGGGGGTCGGGCACCCGTGGGGCTTCTACTTCTTCGCCGCGGTGGCGGTCCTGGGCTTCCTGGCCGTGCTCACGCTGCCGCGCGGCGGCGGGGACGGAGCGGCCGAGGCCGAGGCCGGAGCCGCGCCGTCCGCCGCTCCGGCCGGGTGAGGCCCTGACCGCATGAGGAACGGGAGCAGTGGGCCGCGGCCCGCTGCTCCCGTCGGTGTCCGGAGGGTGTGACTCAGTCGTTGTCGACCTTCTGGCCCAGCACCTTGCCGTTGGCCGCGTCGACCTCGACGGTGGTCTTGTTCCAGTTGCCCTTGTCGACCACGTCGACGCCCCAGACGACCTGCTGGTCGTCGTTGTCGCCGAGTTCGACGTGGGTGACGGTGCCCTTCGCCTTGGCGGTGGCCGCCTTGACCGCCTGCTCCGGCGTCTGCTTGGCCTTGTCCAGCCAGTCGGTCACCTGGGTCTTGTCGTCCGCGTCCTGGTCCGGGTCGACCATGGTCCTGAAGACCTTGCCGCTCACCGCGTCGACGTCGATCCGGTGCAGGGTGCCGTCGGGCTGGGCGACCTTGGCCTCCCACTCCGGGGCGCCCTCGCTGGGCGCGGGGTTCGGCATGCTGGGGCTCGCCTGGCCGGTCGGGGATCCCGTCGGCGACGCGGTGGTGTCGGCCTCCACGCGCTTGAGTTCGAGGTCCACGAGCTTGCCCTCGGGGACCTCCTTCACCGCGGTGTCGGCGGCCTTGTCCCAGGTGACCTTCGCCGCCGAGACGAGGTCCTTGCGCTCGGTCTGGTCCTCGTTCATCGAGGGGGACGCAGAGCCGGTGGGGGACGGGGACTGGGTATCGGTACCGGTCGGGGAGGGGGACTCGGTCTGAGCCGCCTCCGCGACGCTGGAACGGGTCGTATCGGCGTTGGTGCAGGCCGTCAGCAGCAGGGCGGAGGCGCCCAGGGCAGCCGCCGCGGCCAGCGAACGCACGGGGGGAAGTCGTCGTGCAGAGCTCATGATGCTGTCCGTAACCGCTTCGTCACGCAGACACACCGCTCCGGTATGAAAATCACCCCATTGGCCGGGACCGGGGCGACCCCGCGGACAGCGGGCGGACTGCCTTCAGCGGGCCCGTACGAACTCCACCCGTCCGGTTCCCGCGGCGGCCACCGGGCACCGGGGCAGCGTCCGGATGCCGCCCCCTTCCAGCCACTCCCGGTACGCGGTGGACTGCCGGGCGACCTCCCAGTACGCGTCCTCCAGCGCCGGGAAGACGGCGTCCAGCTCGGCCCGGGTGCGGGCCGCCAGCAGCAGGCGTACGCCGAGCGGGTCGCCGTACAGGCGCCGCACCGCCATGTCGGGCCGGGACTGGGAGCTGGGCTGGCAGACGGTGACGACCTCGCCGGTGGCGACCAGGGAGGCCGCGGTGTGGTAATCGCCGTGCAGCACCCGGGGGTTGAGGCCGACGGCACGGAGCATGCGGTGCACGCCGTCCCATTCGCCGTCGACGGTGGGGTCGACCATCCACCGGTCGTCGGCGAGGTCGGCGAGGCGGACGACGGACCGGCCGGCCGCGGGATGGTCGGCGGGGAGCAGGACGAACTGCGGTTCCCGCTCGACCAGGACCCGCATCCGCAGTCCCTCGGGGACGTGCAGCGCACTGCCCTCGACCTCGTGCACGAAGGCGACGTCGAGCTGTCCTTCCGCGACCCGGCGCAGCAGTGCGTTGGCCGAGACGTCCATCTGCAGGGTCGGTTCCAGGCCCGGCCGTCTGAGCCGGCGCAGCCAGCCGGCCAGGGCGCGGCTGGCCGTGGACCCGACCCGCAGCCTGCTGTCGCCGCCGGCCGCCGCGGCGCGGGCCTCGCGGACCAGGGTGCTCATGTCGGCCAGCAGCGGCCGGGCCCGGCCGAGGACCGTCCGGCCGAGCGGGGTAGGGCGGCAGCCGGTGCGCTCGCGGGTGAACAGGGGGCCGCCCAGGGCCTGTTCGATGCGGGTCAGTTGGGTGCTCAACGTGGGCTGTGCGACGCCTAGTTGACGAGCCGCCCGGTGCAGGCTGCCGGCGTCGGCGATGGCGCACAGCGCGCGTAGGTGCCTCACCTCGAGCTCCATGCAGGGAGCGTAAAGCGGAACAGTTGGTTGCGCCAGGTGAACAAAACGCGGCGGATCAGGGCGAGTTCTGCACTCCGGCCGAAGCCGCGACGAGTGGCCGGAGGGTGGGTGATAGCCCGGCCCTATCACCTGTTGCCATCATCACAGCGGGCTCATGGGCGCCCCACACTCACCGGTGACGACTTCTCCCCACTCCCCCACTCAAGGAGTCATCGATGCGTATCAGCCTGCCCCTGCTGTCCACCGCGGTCGGTCTCGGCCTGACGGCGGCCGTGCTCACCGGCCCCGCCGCGACGGCCGCGGCGCCCCAGGAGCCGGTCCGGGCGGCCCAGCTCGGCTACCAGCCCTCGGCCGGCTCGGGCGAGGACGCGGCCGCCAACCGCGCGTTCTTCGAGGCGGTGGTCAAGTCCGTCGCCGCCAAGCGTGCCGCCAACCCGTCGGCCGCCGCGGCCGTCACCGTCTACTACAGCGCCACCAACGCGCCCAGTTTCCGTTCGCAGATATCCCGCTCCGCCCAGATCTGGAACAGCTCGGTGTCCAACGTGCGGCTCGCGGAGTCGAGTTCCGGCGCGGACTTCGCGTACTACGAGGGCAACGACTCGCGCGGCTCGTACGCCTCCACGGACGGGCACGGCAGCGGGTACATCTTCCTCGACTACCGCCAGAACCAGCAGTACGACTCGACGCGCGTGACCGCCCACGAGACCGGGCACGTGCTCGGCCTGCCCGATCACTACTCCGGGCCGTGCAGCGAGCTGATGTCGGGCGGCGGCCCCGGCCCGTCCTGCACCAACCCCTACCCGAACGCCAACGAACGCAGCCGGGTCAACCAGCTGTGGGCGTACGGCTTCCAGGCCGCCCTCGACAAGGCGCTGGAGAAGACCTCCCAGCGCTGACGTCCGCGGCAGACGCGAGTGTGGGCGGCCCGGCCGGGCCGCCCACACTCGCGTGTGCCGGTGCGCACCCCGATCAGGGGTGGGCGACGGCGGGAAGCGCGGCGCGCACGGCCCGGTGCACGGCCCGGGCGAGCCGGGCACCCCACTCGGACCGGGGGCCCGCGAAAGCGTGCACGTCGGCGCCGTCGCGCGGGGTGCGGGCGGCGACGCACACCGCGTCGGTGGGGGTGCCGGAGCAGTCGAGACCGGCGTCGAGCAGCGCCTGGACCTTGGCCTCGGTCGCCGTCATCACCGCGTTGACCAGGGCGGCGTCGGTCAGCGCCACGGGCAGTGCGGCGACGATGTTGACGGTGCCGGGCGGTGTGGCCCCGCCCGCGCACTCCTGCGGCACGGCCCCGGTGGCGTACCCGGGCGGTGCGGCCGCCCAGCCGCGCACCGATATTCCGGCGGTCGCCACGGCCTCCGCGCCGCCGTCCCGCGCCCGGCCGTGGGCGGACACGTCGGCGGCGGTCATCAGGCCCACGCCGGGTCCGCGGGCACCGGCGTCCCGGGCCAGGCCGGCCAGGTGCCGTGCGGGGTCGGTGCGCCGGTAGCCGTGGGCGACCTGGGCGTTGAGCACCCACGCGCGTGCGCCGATCCCGCCGCCCAGCACCGCGCTGCTGACCATCCGCCAGCCCGGTCCCGGCCGCCACAGCAGGGCGTGCAGCCGTTCCCCGTCCTCCGCCCGGGTCAGCTGTTCCGGGTCCAGGAGCGGGGCGGCCCCGGTGCGGGGCGGCGGCAGGAGGGCGGGCACGGGTCGGAATCTCCCAGCGGTGATCGGCCAAGGCCGGAGGCGGTCCGGACGATCGTACTCAGTGCCGGTGCCGCGGCGGCCGGCCGGCCGGTCCGTCGGGGGCGCATTGCGGACCCGGGTCCGGGCACCTTCACTGAACACAACTTCGCCGCCAGGCGACGGATCGGAGGCCGCGATGCTGTCCCACACCCTGGAGCGCGGAGTCCTGGTCATCACGGTGGACCAGGACCCCGGAATCGACGGGCGGGCCACGCTGACCACGTACATCACCAACCTGGTCGACGCCCATCAGCCGGCCCCCGTCGTCATCGTCCTGACCGAGCCGGCGGGCGGCCACGCCGCGGTCAGCGCGGTGCTCCGGGCGCACCAGTGGTGTGCGCGGCTCGGTGTTCTGATGTCCGTGGTGACGCACAGCGCGCCGGTCCGGCGGCTGCTGGAGGACAACGCCGACACCTCGGGGCCGCGCCTGGTGGTGCACGCCCGCGCCGACACCGCGATCAGCACCGCGTTCACCGCGGCGGCCTAACGCCCGCACCGGAGTTCCGCGGCGGCCGCGGGCGCCGCTACTGCCGTCCGAGCCAGAGGTCGGGACCGAAGACCTCATAGTGGACGGCCTCGGCGGGCACCCCGCGGCGCAGCAGGTCACCGCGGACCGCGCGCATGAAGGGCACCGGGCCGCACAGGTAGGCGGTGAGGTTCTCGGGCAGGTCGAGGCCGGTGAGGTCGGCGCGGCCGGTGGACGCCTCCGGCGCCCCGTCGCCGGGCTCCTCGTACCACAGGTGGAGCCGGGCGTCGGGCAGTGCCCGCACCAGGTCCAGCTGCTCCTGCCGGTGGGCGTGGTCGTCGGGGGTGCGGTCGGCGTGCACGACGGTCACCGGGCGGGCGGCGCCGGCGGCGGCCAGGTGGTCGAGCATGGCGAGCATCGGTGTGACGCCGATGCCCGCGGAGGCCAGCAGCAGCGGTCCGTCGTGCTCCGTCAGGGTCAGGTCGCCGGCCGGCAGCGACACGCGGAGCACGTCGCCCTTGCGGGCGTTCGCGTGCAGCCAGGAGGAGACCTCGCCGTCCGGCAGCCCGCCGCCCCGGACGCGCTTGACGGTGATGCGCCATCCGGAACGGCCGGGCGCGGCGGACAGGCTGTACTGCCGGATCTGCCGGGCTCCGTCGGGCAGTTCGACCTGGACGCTGACGTACTGTCCCGGCCGGAACGGCACGAGGGGACGGTCGTCGGCCGGTCCCAGCACGAGCGAGACCGCGTCGGTGCTCTCCTCGACCCGGTCGAGGATCTCCATGGACCGCCAGACGTCGCCCTCTTCGACGCCCCGCTGCGCGTAGAGGCGCGCCTCCAGGGCGATGAGCGCGTGGGCCATCAGCCAGTAGACCTCGTCCCAGGCGCGGGCGACCTCGGGGGTGACGGCGTCGCCGAGCACGTCGACGACGGCCGCCATGAGGTGCCGGTGGACGATCGCGTACTGGTCGGGGGTGATGCCGAGCGAGGCGTGCTTGTGCGCTATGCGCGAGAGCATCACGTCCGCGCGCTCGTCCGGATTCTCCAGCAGCAGGCCGGCGAACGCGGCGACCGAGCCCGCCAGGGCCCGTTGCTGCTCGCCGCTGGCCTGGTTGCCGCGGTTGAACAGGTCCCGCAGCAGGTCGGGGTGGGCGTCGAAGAGCTTGCGGTAGAACAGGTCGGCGATGTCGCCGATGGCCGCCCCGACGGCGGGAAGGGTGGCTCGGACCACGGGAACGGACTGTTCGGAGAGCACAGCGACTCCTTAATTGGTAGATGAGATGCGTGTTTTTGGTCACGGCTCGGCGCCCTTCCGGACCGCCGCCCGTCACCCCGACGGGCCGTTCGTCAGCCCGAGGGGCGGTTCGTCAGGCCGATCAGCACCGGGCCGGTCGGCGAGGCCACCAGGTCGGTCACGGTCAACGGGTCGAGCGCGGCGTAGAACGCCTCCTGGGCGTCGCGCAGCGCCCCGCGCAGCCGGCAGGCCCCGCGCAGCGGACAGGGGCGGTCACCCTCGCAGTCGACCACCTCGCCGTCGCCTTCCAGCTCCCGCACCAGCCGGCCCACCGAGGCGTGCCGTCCCAGGTCGGTCAGGGTCAGCCCGCCGCCGCGACCGCGCCGCGCCTCCACCACCCCCAGGTGCTGCAGGCGGGTGATGGCCTTCGCCGCGTGCGTGTACGGCACCCCGACGACCTCGGCCACCTCTCGGGTGGTCAGTGGTTCGTCACCGTCTCTCACCACCGCCAGGCGCATGACCGAACGCAGCGCCAGGTCGGTGAACTTCGTCAGCCGCACACCAGGACGCTATCAAATGCGCATGCTAGGTTCGTCTTTACCCGGGCGGTCGGGCCTGTGCCGTGCGTCACCGGCCGGCCGCACCCGGAGCGGACCGCGCAACAGGGCGGGATACGGGCACGGTTGGGCACACGGAACGGCGGAACACCCGATGGCAGCGGAAGACGGCGACCCCTGGGGCCCGGCGGCCCCTCCCCTGCCCCGGGTGCTGTGCGACACGGCGCGGTTGCCGTCCCCGGGCGGGGAGGCCGCGGCCGGCGTCCTGTGGAAGCTGGCGGAACCCGGACGGCAGCTCGACGCCAACGTCGTGCGCCTGCCCGCCGGGGGACGGGTGGACACCCACACCGAGCCCGACCTCGACGTCCTGCTCCTCGTCCTCGACGGCACGGCCCGCCTCGACTCCGCCGACGGCGAGCACCCCCTGCGCACGGGCGCCCTGACCTGGCTGCCGCACGGCTCGACCCGGGCCGTCCTGGCCGGGCCGGACGGGGTGACGTACCTGACCGTGCACCGCCGCCGGCCCGGCCTGCGCATCCAGCCCCCGGAGGCCGCCGACCGGCTGAGGCGGTCCCTCGGCGAGGGTGCCTGATCAGGGCGCGGGCGGCGGCGCGGGGCGGCTCACCGTGCCTCGGAGCGCAGTTGTGTGAGCGAGCGTGCCGTCAGGGGGCGCGGCTCCTCGTCGGGGTCGACGAGGACGACGGTGCAGGTGGCGGCGTGGGTGAGGGCGCTGGTGAAGCTGCCGTCGGCGAACTGGGTCAGCGGGCCGCGCGGGGAGCGGCCGACCGCGACCGTGCGGGCCCCGGCCTCGGCGGCGTGCCGGGCCAGGGCGCGGCCCGCGGCGGCGTGGTCGCCGACGCCGGTGAGGATCTGGCCCCGGGCGGCCACGCCGAGGCCGCCCAGCCGGTCGAGGTGCGCGGTGACGGCGGCCTGCGCCTGTGCCTCGGTCTCGGTGTCGGCCGCCTGTTCCTCGACGACGGCGGTCTGCCGTACGTGGACGACCTCCAGCGGGCTGCCGGTGTCGCGGGCGAGGCGGGCCGCGGCGTCCACGACGGCCGCCGCCTGGTGGTGGGCGCCGACGGCCACGATCACGGGCGGCGCGTCGGCCGGGGCCGGGGTGCCGACGGGGGTCAGCGTCGGGGTCACGGGCTCTGCCTCGCCGGTGTCCGTCTCGGCCCGGCGAAGCAGCCGGTGCCCGCTGGCCAGGACGGGGATCGCCAGGAGGAAGGTGGCGGCCCCGAGGTAGAAGGGGACGCTCAGGTCGGTGGCGTCGGCGAGCTTGCCGGCGACGTAGGGGGCCAGTCCGCCGCCGATGAAGCGCAGGAAGCCGTACGCGGAGGAGGCCACGGGACGCTCGACCGGGGAGACGAGCATGACGGCCTGGGTGGTGAGGGTGTTGTTGATGCCGATGAAGGCGCCGCTGACGATGACCGCGACGATCACGGTGGTGGGGTCGGTGACGCCGGCGGCTATCACGGCCATGACGATGCCGAGGCCGAGCAGGTTGGCGTAGAGGACGGGCGCGGTGCCGTAGCGGGCCTGCAGACGGGGTGCGAAGAAGACGCTGAAGGCGGCGACCAGCAGGCCCCAGGCGGTGAAGACCAGGCCGAGTTCGTGGGCGTCCAGCTCCATCGGGTACGGGGCGTAGCCGAGCATGGTGAAGAAGCCCCAGTTGTACAGCAGGGCCATGATGCCCATGGTCAGCAGGCCGCGGTGGCGCAGGGCCTTCAGGGGCGCGAGCGGTGAGGTGACCCGCTTGGGCCTGGGCAGGTCGGGGACGAAGGCGAGGGTGGCGATCAGGGCGACGGCCATCAGGGCGGCGACGCCGAAGAACGGGCCGCGCCAGCTGATGCCGCCCAGCTCGCCGCCGAGCAGCGGGCCGACGGCGATGCCGAGGCCCAGGGCCGTCTCGTAGAGGATGATCGCGCCGCTGAAGCCGCCGCTGGCGGAGGCCACGATGACCGCGAGGGAGGTGGCGATGAACAGCGCGTTGCCCAGTCCCCAGCCGGCCCGGAATCCGACGATGCCGTTGATGGAGTCGGTGGCGCCGGCCAGGGCGGCGAAGACGACGATGACGGCGAGGCCGGTGACCAGGGTGCGCTTGGCGCCGATGCGGCTGGAGACCCAGCCGACGAACAGCATGGCGACGGCGGTGACGATCAGGTAGCTGCTGAACAGCAGGGAGACCTGGCTGGGGGTGGCGTCGAGGTTCTCGGCCAGCGCGGGCAGGATCGGGTCGACCAGGCCGATGCCCATGAACGAGATGACGCAGGCGAAGGCGACGGCCCAGACGGCCCTGGGCTGCCGGAAGGGACTGGCGGCCGTTGCGTGTGGTGCACTCATGCGCGGTCTTCCTCCGGGGTGTGCGGACGGTTGTTGATGACCCGGGCCAGGGCCAGCAGGGCGGTCGTGGTGGCCTGCCGCTCCGGTCCGGTCATGTCTTCCATGAGCCGCCGCAGGGCCCGGGACCGCTCCGCGCGCCGCGCCGCCAGGACCTCCAGTCCGGTGGGCGTCACCGCCACGAGCACACCGCGGCCGTCGCTCGCGTCGGCGGTGCGCCGGGCCAGGCCCGCGCGTTCCAGGCGCGTGACGAGCTGGGTCATGTTCGGCTGGGAGACACCCTCCGCCCGGGCCAGCTCGGTCAGCCGCTGGGGGCCCTCTCGGCTCAGCCTGGCCAGCGTCGAGGCGGCGGCGGTGCTCAGGCCGCCGGTCCTGGCGCTCTGGCGCACGTACCGGACCATCTGCTCCACGGCGATGATCAGGTCGTCCTCATCCATAAGCGCATTATGCATTTAGATGTACTGTGAAACAAGATGGTTCGGGGCAGTGCTCCCCGTTGCCTCCGGCCGCCCCCGGGGCACTCGTCAGGAGAGCCCGGGAGGATCGGTATGGACGACTGGCGCGGCTTCGCGCAGCAGATGGCCTCGTTGGCACGCGATCTGCTGGCCCAGGAATCTGTGAACGACACCCTGCGGCGGATCACCGCGTCCGCCACCGAGCTGATCGCCGACTGCGACGCCGCCGGCATCCTCATCCTGCGCGGCAAAAAGGTGCAGTCGCTGGCCCCCACGGAACAGGTGGTGATCGACAGCGACGAGCTGCAGGGGCGGGTCGGAGAGGGCCCCTGTTTCGACGCCGCCCGCACCTCCACGGGGGAGCGGCAGTTCCGGATCGCCGACTTCACCGACGAGGCGGTGCGCTGGCCCAAGTACGTCCCCGAGGCGCGCCGGCTGAACCTCGGCAGCATGATGGGCTTCCTGCTGTTCACCGAGGACGAGGACCTCGGCGCCCTGAACCTGTACTCCTTCCGGCCCGGCGCCTTCACCGAGGCCGACGAGACGGCCGGCTGGTTGCTCGCGTCCCACGCGGCGGTCGCCTTCTCCAGCGCCCGTACGCACGCCCAGCTGCAGGAGGCCATCGGCACCCGGCACACCATCGGGGAGGCCATGGGCATCCTCATGGGCCGGCACCGCCTCACCGAGGACCAGGCCTTCGCAGCGCTGCGCCGGTACTCGCAGGACCACAACGTCAAGCTCCGGGACGTGGCGGCCCGGGTCTGCGAACGCGGTGCCATGCCCTGAGCGCGCGGGGCGTTTGCTTCCCGCCCCGCGGGTAACTCCGGCATTCCGGACACCGATTCCCCGGGAGTCGCCATGTGGAAGCGCAAGGGCAGAAAGGGCCGTCGGACCGCCAAGCCGGTCCCCGTGGAGCTGTGCGACCTGTGCGCCAGGGTCTTCCCCGAGGACGAGTCCGTGACCGGCTACGTGCCGGACTCCTCCGCGGTGCACGAGACCAACGAGTGGTTCGACGGGCTGCGGCTCATCACCACGTGCTCCGACGACCACTTCGACGTGATCAAGCAGGGCTACGCGCGCCGGCCCTTCGTGGACGAGGAGCTGTGGGCGGCGAAGCTGACCCGGGCCCTGACCACCGGCCCGCCCGCCCTGTCCATGGACCAGCTCGGGTGCCGGACCGGCCTCCAGGAGCCCCAGATACGCGCGGCCGTCGCCTGGCACAACGAGCGCATGCGGGAGGCGCAGGAACGCAGCGATCCCTGAGGGCCCGGGCGGCGTGCCCGGGCGCCGGGCAGGCCCGGTTCAGTGCGGCGGCCGCTCTCCGTGCACCCGGTAGGGCTCCGCGTCGGCCCACCTCACCTCCAGGCCGAGCCCCGGCCGCGAGGTGTCGGGGCGCAGCGCACCGCCCGCGGGCGACAGGGTGCCCTCGAACAGCAGCCGCTCGACGCGCACGTGGTCGTGGAAGTACTCCAGGTGCCGCAGCCGGCGCACGGCGCAGAAGGCGTGGGCGGACACCGCGGGCGCGCAGTGCGCGGACAGGTCCAGGTGCCGGACGGCGGACAGCCCGGCCACCTCCAGCACTCCGGTGATGCCGCCGCACCGGGTGACGTCGGCCTGAAGGCAGTCGACCGCGGGCTCCGGTCCCTCGGTCAGGTTGGCGAAGTCCTGGGCGGTGAAGGCGTACTCCCCCGCGGTGATCTCCAGCCGGGCCGGGCCCCGCTCGCGCAGCATCCGCAGCCCCGCCAGGTCCGCCGAGCCGACGGGTTCCTCGAACCACCGCACGTCCCACTCGTCGTGGAAGCGGTGCGCCCAGTACAGGGCCTCCTTGCGGCCGAGCGCCCCGTTGGCGTCGGTGAACAGCTCGGTTTCGCCGCCCACCGCCCGGCGTACGGCGGACAGGCGCCGCGGGTCGGCGTCCGGGTCCCGCGAGGTCTTCAGCTTCACGCGGCCGATGCCCTGCCCGACCCAGCCGGCGAGCTGGTCGGTGAGGCGGTCCAGGGGGTAGTTGGTGAAGCCGCCGCTGCCGTAGACCGGCACCCGGTCGTGGTGGGCCGGCAGGAGATGGACCAGCGGCAGCCCCAGCAGCCGTGCCTTGAGGTCCCACAGCGCCACGTCGACGGCGGACCGGGCCATGGCCCCGACGCCGGGCCGGCCGGCGTTGCGCATCCGCGCGCCCATCCGCTCCCACAGGGCGGGCGGCGAGGAGACGGGGGCGCCCTCGACGACCGGCGTGAGCACGGAGCGCACGAACGACGCCACCGAGACGTCGCCGTAGGTGTAGCCGAGTCCGGTGCGGCCGCCGGCGTGCACGCGGACCAGGACGAGGGTGGTGGCGTCCCACTCCAGGGTGCCGTCCTGTTCCCGCCCCCCGGGTCCGTCGGTGGGGATCTCGAAGGCGTGCACGTCGACCGCGTCGACCACGCACCCCGCCAGGGCCCCGGTCTCCGGGCCGGTCAGCGACGTCATCGCGCACTCCCTCGCCTTCGGGTACCCGGGGCCGGTTCCCCGCGCCGTGCGGTCCATGCGCGGGCCGTCCGGGTCAACCGACGTTTGTCGGGGCGCGGGCCGGGTCACTCAGTTCCCCGTCGCGTGCCATCGAAAGGACGCCCGAGGAGCACCCCGTGAACCGGTTGTGGCGGCCGTTCCACCGTGCGTGGGACTGGTTGGCCGCGTCCGCCCTGGTCCGGCGCGGCCGGGACCTGGAGCTGATGCACAGGGCCATGGGGTTCGCCACCCTCGCCCTGGTCACGCTCGCGCCGCTGCTGATCGTGGTGGCCGCGGCCGACCCGCTGGGACGCGGCGGCTTCGCCTCCTGGCTGGCCGACGGCATGGGGCTGTCCGGGCGGTCGGCCAAGGTGCTGACCGACATCATCAGCCCGCCGACCAAGGTGGTCGGCACGACGAGCGTGTGGGGCGGCATCCTGCTCGGCGTGTTCGGCGTGTCCTTCGCGGCGAGCGTGCAGAACGGCTACGAGCGCATCTGGGAACTGCCCTCCGGCCCGTGGCACCGCATCTGGCGCCAGATGACCTGGGTGATCCTGCTGACCGCCTACCTCTACCAGGAGGTGCAGACGCGGACCGCGCTGCACGGCACGGCACGGATCGCGCTGTCGACCGCCAGCGGCATGCTCTTCTTCTGGTGGGGCCAGCACTTCCTGCTGGGCGGCCAGGTCCGCTGGCGCGACCTGCTGCCGGGGGCGTTCGCCACGATGGTGGGGCTGATCGGCCTGCGCGGCTTCTCGTACCTCTTCTTCACGCCGCTCATCCTCGACAACGCGTTCAGCTACGGCGCGGTCGGCATCGTGCTGGTGGTGGAGTCCTGGCTGATCGGGGTCGGGTTCGTGGTCTTCGGCGGCGCGATGGTCGGGCACTGGTTCTGCGAGCACCACTGGTGGGCGCGGAACATCGACCGCAGACCGGACTGACCCCGGGGGGCCGGCGGGCGGTCAGGCGGCCGGACGGACGGTCAGGCGGCGCGCCTGCGCAGTCCGCCGGCCAGTGCCGCGGCCACCGCCCCGGTCGCGGCCGCGGTCAGGGCGAGCGGGCGGCGGTGGCGGGAGAGCCAGAACTGGACGCTGCGCGGATGGGCCTCGTCGTCGAAGATCCCGTGTGCGCCGTAGTCGTCCGGGGCGGAGTCGTCCGGCGGCTTCCAGAGGTTGACCGGCCGCGACGGGTCGACGGGCTCGTCCGTCTGCTGCCCGTCGTAGCCGGTGCGGGCCAGGTAGCGGTCGAGCAGCCCCGGAGCGAGCTTCTGGCCCAGCAGGGTGGCGACGGTGGAGCCGCCGACCCAGTACATGCGCCGCTCGGGATGGTCCGCGGCGTGCAGCACCGCCCGGGCGGCCACCTCGGGCTGGTAGACGGGGGCCACCGGGCGCGGATGGCGGGGCAGCCGGGTGAGGACCCAGCTGAACTGGGGCGTGTTGAGCCCGGGCATCTGCACCATGATCACCCGCACCCCGCTGCGGTCGTGCAGCAGCTCGCAGCGCAGCGACTCGGTGAACCCCTGGATGGCGTGCTTGGCGCCGCAGTAGACGGCCTGCAGCGGGACGCTGCGCTCGGCCAGGGCCGAGCCCACTTGGACGATGGTGCCGCGGTCGCGCGGGGTCATGCGCCGCAGGGCGGCCTGGGTGCCGTGGACGAAGCCGAAGTAGGTCACCTCGGTGGCCCGCCTCAGCTCCTCGGGCCGGATCTCCGGCACGGGCGCGAAGACGGTGGAGAACGCGGCGTTCACCCACACGTCGATCGGGCCGAGTTCCTCCTCGACTCGGCCGGCCGCCGCGTCCACGGCCGCCGCGTCGGCGACGTCCACGACGAGCGGCAGCGCGCGCCCGCCGGCCGCCTCGACCTCCTCGGCGGCCCGCTGGAGGGCGTGCTCGCCCCGGGCGAGCAGGGCCACCGCGGCCCCGCGGGCGCCGAAGGCGCGGGCGGTGGCCCGGCCGACGCCACCGGTCGCGCCGGTGACGACGACGACCTCGGCGCCGTCCCCGCCCCGGTGCCGGGTGCCGCTCACTTCCTGCCCCGGCCGGGGAGGTGCTCGGCGTACTCGGTGAGCTTCTGGCGCACGCCCTTGGTGGCGATCCCGGCCAGCTCCGGGTCGTGCAGCGCCGCCTTGATCGCCTTCTTGCCCTGGTCCTTCATGATGTGCGGCGGGATCGGCGCGATCTCCGCGTCGACCTTGAACTCCAGGACCACCGGCCGGTCGGCGGCGAGCGCCTCGTCCCAGGCGGAGCCGACCTTCTTGGGGTCGGCGCAGACGATGCCCTTGAGGCCGAGGAGTTCGGCGAAGGCGGCGTAGGGGACGTCGGGGATGTCCTGCGAGCCCGGGTACTTGGGGTCGCCGGCCATGGCGCGCTGCTCCCAGGTGACCTGGTTGAGGTCCTGGTTGTTGAACACGCAGAAGATGAGCGGTGCCGACCCGGACAGGCGGTCCAGATAGCGCTTGACGGTGATCATCTCGTTCATGCCGTTCATCTGGAAGGCGCCGTCGCCGACGAAGGCGATCACCGGGCGCTCGGGGTAGGCGAACCGCGCCGCGATGGCGTAGGGCGTCCCCGGGCCCATCGTGGCCAGGGTGCCGGAGAGCGAGGCCCGCATGCCCTCGCGCAGCTGGATGTGGCGTGCCCACCAGTTGGTGCCGGAGCCGGAGTCGGCCGTCAGGATGGCGTCGTCGGGCAGCCGGGGCGAGAGTTCGGCGGCGACGGCCTGGGGGTTGATGGTCTTGCCGAAGTGCTCGCCCGCCCAGCGGTCGCACAGGTCGTGCCACTCCCGGACGTTCTTCTCGATCTTCTCCCGCCAGCCCCGGTCCTCCTTGCGCTGGAGCATCGGGATCAGGGCGCGCAGGGTCTCCCTGGAGTCGCCGACGAGGTGGGCGTCCATGGGGTAGCGGATGCCGATCATGCGGCCGTCGATGTCGATCTCGACGCCCCGGGCCTGGCCCTCCTCGGGCAGCCACTCCGAGTAGGGGAAGCTGCTGCCGACCATGAGCAGGGTGTCGCAGCCCTTGATCATGTCGTCGCTGGCCTTGCTGCCCAGCAGGCCGATGGGCCCGGTGACGTAGGGCAGGTCGTCGGGCAGCACCTCGCGGCCGAGCAGGGCCTTGGCGACACCGGCGCCGAGCAGTTCGGCGACCTCCATCACCTCGGCCTCCGCGTTGGCCGCTCCCTGGCCGACGAGCATGGCGACCTTGTTCCCCGCGTTGAGGACGTCGGCGGCCTTGCGCAGCTCGTCGAGGTCGGGCAGGACCCGGGGCCGGCTCCAGCCGACACTGGAGAAGACCGAGCCGTGCTCCCTGGGCGGGGAGGGCTGGGCCTCCTCCTCCTGGATGTCGTTGGGGATGATGATCGTGGCGACGCCCCGGGTGGTCAGCGCGGTCTTGAAGGCCCGGTCGATGACGTGCCGGGCCTGGCCCGGGTGCACGACCATCTGGCAGTACTCGGACACGTCCGCGAAGAGCTGGTCGAGGGCGATCTCCTGCTGGTAGTGGGTGCCCAGGGACAGCCGTTTCTGCTGGCCCACCACCGCCACCACGGGCTGGTGGTCGAGCTTCGCGTCGTACAGGCCGTTGAGCAGGTGCACGGCGCCCGGGCCCGACGTGGCGACGCAACAGCCCACCTCGCCGGTGAACTTGGCGTGGCCGCAGGCCATGAACGCGGCCATCTCCTCGTGCCGGGCCTGGATGAACTCCGGGTCGCCGTCGGCCCGGTCGAACGCGCCGAGCAGTCCGTTGATGCCGTCACCCGGATAGCCGTACACCCGCTGGACGCCCCACTCGGACAGGCGCTGGAGCACGTAGTCGGCGACTTGGGTCATGGGGCTCTCCCGGACGTGGTGGGACGACGGTCGGCTTGTGGGGTTACCTCCGCGACCGCTCCTAAACCGGCCGTCCGTCACCTTCGGCCGGTCTCGCGCCCCGTTTCCCGCGCCGGCGGCGGTGCCGTGCTCGCCCGGGTCACCAGCCGGGTCGGCACCAGTGTCGTGCCCCGCTCCGGACCGGCCGCGCGCATCTTGCGCAGCACGGCCCGCACGCACTGCCGTCCGACCTCGGCGAAGTCCTGGTGGACGGTGGTCAGCGGGGGGAGGAAGGAGCCGGCCTCGGCGATGTCGTCGAAGCCGATGACGCTGACGTCCTCGGGTACCCGCCGGCCGCGTTCGTGGAGGGCGCGCAGCAGGCCGAGGGCCATCTGGTCGTTGGCCGCGAAGACGGCGGTGCACTCCTCGCGCGCGGCGAGTTCCAGGCCCGCCCGGTAGCCGGACTCCGCGGACCAGTCGCCCCGCACGAGGGGCGGCGGGGTGCGGCCGGCCTCGGTGAGCGTGCGCCGCCAGGCGTCGGTGCGGCGCTGGGCGGCGAAGGAACCCTCGGGGCCGGCCAGGTGCCACACCGTGTCGTGCCCGAGGTCGAGCAGATGGCGTACGGCGGCACGGCTGCCGCCCGCCTGGTCGGTGTCCACGACCGTGTGGGTGTCCCCGGCGTCCGAGTCGACCACGACGACCTGGACGTGCGGCGGCAGGGTGAGGGACGCCGCGTCCAGGAGGTGGACCTCCATGATGACGATGACCGCGTCGACGGCCAGTTCCTCCAGGCGGGAGAACGCGCCGCGCACCTCGTCCTGGGTGGGGACGGCGACCGGCAGCAGGGTCACCGCGTACCCCTCGCTCGCCGCGGAGGTCGCGATGGCCTCCAGGGTGCGTACGTTGCCCGTGGTGGCCAGCGTGAAGGTGATGACGCCGATGGTGCGGAACTCGCCGCGCTTGAGGGCCCGGGCCGCGCTGTTGGGCCGGTAGCCCAGCTCCTTCATGGCGGCCAGCACCTGCCGCCGGGTCTCCTCGGTGACGCCCGCGTAGCCGTTGGAGACGCGGGAGACGGTCTGCGAGGAGACTCCCGCCAGCCGGGCGACGTCCGCCATGGACGCCGTGCGGTCCCGGCCGCGCCGGGCAGGCGCGGGTGCGCTCGTCGGGACTTCCTCAGCCGTGCTCACTCGCCGTCAGCCGCCTCTCTGTCGTCGCCGGGTCCGGCTGCGAAGGGACCCTTGACCGTCGTCATCGGGGCAGTGTAGACATGCCGCCATCGGATGTTTACGTAAACATAACAGCTCGGCACCCTTTCGCGATGCGGGATGTTTACGCAAACATCGGCGATGTTCCAGGACGTGACGAGCGAGGAACGACATGACGACGCTGCAACCGCCGGCCGCCGCCGAGCCGCGGCCGGTCCCGCCCCCGGTGCGGCGGGACCGCCGTTCCTGGACCGGATGGGGCTTCCTCGCTCCCTTCGTGGCGGTGTTCGCCCTGGTGTTCCTCGCGCCGATCGCGTACTCCGTCTACCTCAGCCTCTTCCGCGACCAGCTGATCGGCGGGACCACCTTCGTCGGCCTCGACAACTACGCCGAGGCGCTGAAGGACGAACGGTTCTGGGCCTCGCTGGGCCGGGTCTCGCTCTTCCTGGCCGTACAGGTGCCGGTCATGCTCGGCATCGCCCTGCTGGTGGCCCTGGCCCTGGACAGCGGCCGCCTCTACGGCCGGGACTTCTTCCGCATCTCGATCTTCCTGCCGTACGCCGTGCCCGCCGTGGTGGCCACCCTGATGTGGGGCTTCATGTACGGCACCCGGTTCGGCCTGGTCGGTGACATCAACGGCGCGCTGGGCGTCTCACTGCCCGACCCGCTCTCCCCCGACCTGGTGCTGGCCTCCATCGGCAACATCGTGACCTGGGAGTTCGTCGGCTACAACATGCTGATCTTCTACGCGGCGCTGCGCGTCGTCCCGCACTCGCTGTACGAGGCGGCCCAGATCGACGGGGCCGGCCAGATCCGCGTCATCACCGCCATCAAGCTCCCGGCGATCCGCGGGGCCCTGGTGATCGCCACCATCTTCTCGATCATCGGCAGCTTCCAGCTCTTCAACGAGCCCAGCATCCTGCAGCCCCTGGCACGCAACGCCATCACCACGGACTACACGCCGAACTACTACACCTACGCGCTGTCCTTCAACGGGCAGCAGCACAACTACTCCGCGACGGTCGCCATCGTCATGGGGCTGATCACCATGGCCGTCGCCTACGCCGTGCAGCTGCGCGGCATGCGCAAGGGAGTGTGAGTCCACGATGACCAGCCCCGCCGCCACCGTGTCCGGCCGTTCGGCGCCCGCGCCCTCCGGCACCCCGGGCTCCGTGCCCCGGCTGCGTACGCCCCGGCGCCGGTACTCCGCCGACCGGCCCCGGCGCAGCGTGCTGCTGACCGCGCTCACCTCGCTGGTGCTGCTGTACAGCCTGGTGCCGCTTCTCTGGCTGGCCGTCAGCGCCACCAAGACGCAGGAGGGGCTGTCCCGTTCCTTCGGCCTGTGGTTCGACGGCGACTTCGCGCTCTGGGACAACATCACCGAGACGTTCACCTACGACGGCGGCGTCTTCACCCGCTGGCTGCTCAACACCCTGCTGTACGTGGGCCTCGGCGCGGGCGGTGCCACCTTCCTCGCCGTGCTCGGCGGCTACGCGCTCGCCAAGTTCGACTTCCCCGGCCGGCGCGCCGTCTTCGCCGTCGTCATCGGCGCGGTGGCCGTGCCGGGGACGGCGCTGGCGGTGCCGACCTTCCTGATGTTCAGCGAGATGGGCCTCACCAACACGCCCTGGGCGGTCGTCGTCCCGTCCCTGATCTCGCCGTTCGGCCTCTATCTGATGTGGGTGTTCGCCACCGAGGCCATTCCGGCGGAGCTCATGGAGGCCGCCCGCATCGACGGGGCGGGCGAGGTGCGCACCTTCTTCAAGGTGGCCCTGCCGCTGCTGGCGCCCGGCATCGTCACGGTGGCGCTGTTCACCATGGTCGCGACCTGGAACAACTACTTCCTGCCGCTGGTCATGCTCAAGGACCCCGACTGGTATCCGCTGACCCTGGGCCTCAACAGCTGGAACCAGCAGGCCGCGACCGCGGGCGGCGAGGCCGTCTTCAACCTCGTCGTCACCGGATCGCTCCTGACCATCGTGCCGCTGATCGCCGCGTTCCTGCTGCTCCAGAAGTACTGGCAGTCCGGTCTCGCCGCCGGAAGCGTCAAGGAGTAGCCCTCCCCTCCCCCGCTCCCGCCCCTCCCCGACCACCCCGCCAACCCCCGACGGTGCCGGTTCCGGCCACGAAGAAGTGGAAGCCCACCCATGCCCACACACCTGACCACGCACGCGCGCCGCCTCCTGCGCGGCACGGCCCTCGTCTGCGCCCTCGCCCTGGGCGCGACCGCCTGCGGCGACTCCGACGACGGGTCGAGCAACAAGGCCGTCTCCGAGGCGGACATACAGGCGGCCCTCAAGGAGGGCGGCACCATCACGGTCTGGGCGTGGGAGCCCACGCTCAAGCAGGTCGCCGCCGACTTCGAGAAGGCCCACCCGGGCGTCAAGGTGAACCTCGTCAACGCCGGGACCAACAAGGACCAGTACACGGCGCTGCAGAACGCCGTCTCGGCGCAGAAGGGCGTTCCGGACGTCGCTCAGATCGAGTACTACGCGATGGGCCAGTTCGCCCTGACCGAGCAGCTCACCGACCTCAAGGCCTTCGGCGCCGGCAAGCTCTCCGCCAAGTTCTCCCCCGGTCCGTGGAACGGGGTGAAGGCCGGTTCGGACGGCGTCTACGCGCTGCCCATGGACTCGGGCCCGATGGCCCTGTTCTACAGCAAGAAGGTCTTCGACAAGTACCACATCAAGGTCCCCACCACCTGGGCCGAGTACCTGGACGCCGCCCGCGACCTGCACAAGGCCGACCCGAAGGCGTACATCACCGCCGACAACGGCGACGCCGGGTTCGCCACCAGCATGCTCTGGCAGGCCGGTTCGCGGCCCTACACCGTCGACGGCACCAAGGTGAAGATCGACTTCTCCGACCAGGGTGCCAAGACCTTCACCGGCACATGGCAGCAGCTCATCGACGAGAAGCTGCTCGCCGAGGTCCCCGCCTGGACCGACGAGTGGTACAAGGGCCTGGCCGACGGCAGCATCGCGACACTGGCGACCGGCGCCTGGATGCCCGCCAACCTGGAGTCCGGCGCGAAGGCCGCGTCCGGCGACTGGCGCGTCGCCCCGATGCCGCAGTGGACCGCGGGCGGCCAGGTCAGCGCCGAGAACGGCGGCAGCGCGCTCGCGCTCCCCGAGCTGGGCAAGAACGAGGCGCTGGCGTACGCCTTCGTCGAGTACGCGAACGCCGGCGACGGCGTGCAGACCCGCCTGAAGAACGGCGCATTCCCGGCGACCACGGCGGACCTGCAGTCCACGAAGTTCCAGGACACCGCGTTCCCGTACTTCGGCGGCCAGAAGGCCAACAAGGTCTTCGCCGAGTCGGCCGCGAACGTCCCCGACGACTGGTCGTACCTGCCCTACCAGGTGTACGCGAACTCGGTCTTCAACGACACCGTCGGCAAGGCCTACGTCTCCGGCACCACGCTCGCCGAGGGCTTCGCCTCCTGGCAGCAGGCCTCGGTCGAGTACGGCGAGGAGCAGGGCTTCACCGTCGAGAAGTAGCGCACGCCCCCACACCGGAAGGACCGCCATGATCTCCACCCTCCACTCCCGCATCCACCGCGGGGCGGACGGTGCCCCCGCCCCCCGGCTCGCCTACGGCGCCGACTACAACCCCGAGCAGTGGCCCCGGGAGGTGTGGGAGGAGGACGTACGGCTGATGCGCGAGGCCGGCGTGAACATCGTGTCGCTCGGCATCTTCTCCTGGGCCCGCATCCAGCCGGGCCCGGACACCTGGGACTTCGCCTGGCTCGACGAGGTGATGGACCTGCTGCACGAGCACGGCGTCGGCGTCGACCTGGCGACGGCCACCGCCTCCCCTCCGCCCTGGCTGACCACCGCGCACCCGGAGATCCTCCCGGTCACCGAGCGGGGCGAGACGCTGTGGCCGGGAGCGCGCCAGCACTGGCGCCCGACCTCGCCCGTCTTCCGTGAGCACGCCCTGCGCCTGGTCCGCGAGCTCGCGACCCGCTACGCCGAGCACCCGGCCCTGGTCGCCTGGCACGTCAACAACGAGCTGGGCTGCCACAACGTCTACGACTACTCCGACGACGCGGCCCGCGCCTTCCGTGACTGGCTGCGCGCCCGGTACGGCACCACGGACGCCCTCAACCACGCCTGGGGCACGGCGTTCTGGTCGCAGCGCTACGGCGACTGGGCGGAAGTCCTGCCGCCCCGGCTGGCCGCGTCCCACCCGAATCCGACCCAGCAGCTGGACTTCAAGCGCTTCTCCTCGGACGCGCTCAAGGACCACCTGCGCGCGGAGCGGGACCTGCTGCGGGAGCTGACCCCCGGCGTCCCCGTCACCACCAATTTCATGGTGATGCCCGGCACCAAGGGCATGAACTACGCGGACTGGGCCGGCGAGGTGGACTTCGTCGCCAACGACCACTACGTGGTGCCGCATCCGCGGGCCCGCGACGAGCTGTCCTTCTCGGCGAACCTCACCAGCGGCATCGCGGGCGGCAAGCCCTGGTTCCTGATGGAGCACTCCACCAGCGCCGTGAACTGGCAGCCCGTCAACCTGGCCAAGCTGCCCGGCGAGATGGCCCGGGACTCGCTGACGCACGTGGCGCACGGCGCGGACGCGGTCTGCTTCTTCCAGTGGCGCCAGTCGGCGGCCGGCGCCGAGAAGTACCACTCGGCGATGGTCCCGCACGCCGGTGCGGACAGCGACCTGTTCCGTTCGGTCGTCGCGCTCGGCGACACGCTGAAGGCGCTCGCGCCGGTCGCCGGGAGCGAACGGGAGCCCGCCGAGGTCGGCATCCTCTTCGACTGGGAGTCGTGGTGGGCCGGCGAGCAGGACTCGCACCCCACCTCCCTGCTCGACTACCACCGGGAGGCGCTCGACTGGTACTCGGCGCTGCTCTCCCTGGGCATCCGCGCCGACGTCGTGACCACCGGCGCCGACCTGGGCCGCCACCGGGTGCTGATCGCCCCGGTGCTGCACCTGGTCCCGGCCGGGCTGGCCAAGGACCTCACGCGCTACGCCGAGCAGGGCGGGCACCTGGTCACCACGTACTTCTCCGGCGTCGTGGACGAGAACGACCACGTCTGGCTGGGCGGCTACCCGGGCGCGCTGCGGGAGCTGCTCGGCATCCGCGTCGAGGAGTTCGGCCCGCTGCCCGCCGGGCAGAGTGTGGAGCTGGACGGCGCGGGCCCCGGGGACCTGTGGACCGACCGGATCACCGTGACCGCGCCGGAGACCGAGGTCCTGGCCCACTACCGCACCGGCGCGCAGGCGGGCCGCCCCGCCGTCACCCGGCGCCCCACGGGCAGCGGTTCGGCCGCCTACGTCTCCACCCGGCTCGGCGCCGACGGGCTCGCCGGACTGCTGCCGAGGCTGCTCGGTCCGGCCGGGGTGACGAGCGAACTGCCCCCGGGGGCGCGGGGCCGGGTCGAGGCCACCGTGCGCCGCGGCCCCGGCGGCCGGTTCCTGTTCCTGGTCAACCGGACCGACGAGGCCGTGCCCGTCCCGGGCCTCACCGGCGAGGTCCTGGTGGGCGGCACCGACGCGGACGGCACCGTCGTCCTCGCGCCCAGGGACGTCGCCGTCCTGCGCACGCCCGGCGCCTGAGCGCGCACCGGCACCACCCACGGACCCGGAGCGGCCCGCACCCGCTCCGGATCCGTACCTCCGGCACACCCGCACGGACCCGAGGAGACCCATGACCACCGACCCCCGTGAGCACGAGGTCCGCCGCAGGATGGCGGCCCGGGAGCTGTACTCGGACGCCGCCCCGGGCCTGGAGGGCCTGGCGGAGGAGCGACTGCGCGGCAAGGAGCTGGCGGACGCCTACAACCGGACCGGCGCACGGGACGAGGAGGGCCGCCGGGCGCTCCTGAAGGAACTGCTCGCCTCCCTGGGCACGGGCGTGTGGATCGAACCGCCGCTGCACGTGGCCTACGGCAACCGGGTGCACCTGGGCGACGACGTGTACGCCAACTTCGGCCTCACCCTCGTCGACGACGTCGAGGTCTTCGTCGGGGACCGGGTGATGTTCGCCCCCCACGTGACCGTCAGCACCACCGGGCATCCCGTCCACCCGGAACTGCGCAGGGACGGTACGCAGTTCTCGGCGCCGGTGCGCATCGAGGACGACGTGTGGATCGGGGCCGGCGCGCTGATCATGCCGGGGGTGACCGTCGGCCGGGGCTCGGTGGTCGGGGCGGGCAGTGTGGTGACGGCCCACGTGCCGCCGATGACGGTCGTCGCCGGGACGCCGGCCCGGGTGCTGCGCGAGATCACCGACGCCGACCGCGAGTGGACCTACCGCCCGCCGCGCACCCTGGGCCCGGGCCGGGACGGCTGACCCACCGGCCGGCAACGTCCGCCGTCCGCCCGGCACATGGCGGGGCGGCACCGCAGTACGATGATCGAAAACTGCGGCGAGCGTCACCTCCCACCTCGGAGCCTGCCATGACCACGGACCACACCCAGCCTCCCCGGATCGACACCGGCCGGGCCCACCCCGCGCGGGTCTACGACTGGCTGCTGGGCGGCAAGGACAACTACCCGGTCGACGAGGCGGTGGGCGAGACCCTGCCGCCCGAGGCGCGGGACGCGGCGCGGCAGAACCGCGCGTTCATGAACCGCGCGGTGGCGCACCTCGCCGCGCAGGGCATCGACCAGTTCCTGGACATCGGCACGGGCATCCCGACCGAGCCCAACCTGCACCAGATCGTCCAGCGGACGGTGCCGACGGCCCGCGTCGTCTACGCCGACAACGACCCGATCGTGCTGCGGCACGCGGAGGCCCTGCTGGTCAGCAGCCCCGAGGGGGCCACCGACTACATCCAGGCCGACGTCCGCGAGCCCGAGGAGATCGTCCGGCACGCCCGCGGGATCCTCGACTTCGACCGGCCGATCGCGCTGTCGCTGATCGCCCTGATGCACTTCATTCCGGACGACCAGGACGCCCACGGCATCGTGCGGGGACTGGTCGAGACCCTCCCCGCGGGCAGCCACCTGGTCCTCTCGCACGCCGCGATCGACCTCTTCCCCGAGCTGGCGGAGCAGGTGATCGCCCAGTACGCCAAGGGCGGCATCCGGCTCGGCTTCCGCACCCGGGCGGAGGTCGCCCGCTTCTTCGACGGCCTGGAGCTGGTGCCGCCCGGCCTGGTCACGGCCACCGAGTGGTACGGCGAGGGCCAGGAGCCGCCCGCGCCGGAGGAGAGCGGCATCTACGCGGGCGTGGCGCGCATCCCCTGACGGAGCGGGAGTCGGGGCGAGCGGCGGTGGCTCAGCGGCGGCGTCCGCGCGGCGCCCAGCCGCTGCCGATCCCGGCGACGTGCAGGGCCAGCAGGGCGAGGCCGATGAGCATGACGTTGGTGGCGGTGAAGACGTCGTTGGTCGACACCTCCGCCGCGTTGATCAGCCAGGCGATGAGGAACAGGACCGCCGCGACGATGGCGAGCACGGTGTACATCCCTTCGGGTCGGCGGCACCGGAGTGGTGCCGTGTCTCGCGTATGCCCCCGACGGGCCGCGTGACACGGCACCATTTCGCTGCCGCCGACGCGGCAGGAGGCGCTCCCTGCCTCTCGGGCAGGGCGAGGCCGAGGTCGGATAATGTGGCCGGTACACCGACCGTCGGAAGCGCCCGCTTTCCGAAAGCACACCCGGGGAGCCGGACTTGCCACACACGATCGACGCGACGGGAGAGGGGCCGCGGACCGTCACCGGGCAGGACTGGGTCGAACTCGGCTCACACGCGCAACTGCGCGAACTGCTCGGCGAGCCCTGGCCGGTCGTCATCGACAAGGTGCACGACCGGCTCACGGACGACGACCGGGACATCCTGGACCGCTCCCCCTTCTGCCTCCTGGCGACCTCCGACGCGGGCGGCAACTGCGACGTGTCACCCCGCGGCGACACCCCCGGCTTCACCCGCGTCCTCGACTCCCGCACCCTCGCCCTGCCGGACCGGGCGGGCAACCGGCGCGGGGACAGCTTCCACAACATCCTCGACAACCCGCACGCCGGGCTGCTCTACCTGATCCCGGGCGGCAAGGAGGTGCTCCGGGTCAACGGCCGGGCCCGGGTCCTCACCGACGCGCCCTTCTTCGACGCGATGGCGCGCGACGGGCGGCGCCCGGACCTGGTTCTGCTCCTGGAGATCGACGAGATCTATCTCCACTGCCCGATGTCCCTGAACCGGGCGGGCCTGTGGAAACCCCGGCCCCAGCAAGCGAGTTGAGCCTGCGGCTCGGCCGGGGAGCGAAGGACGGCGCGACCGCTGCCGAGTCAGTGTGAGCCCCGTCTCTACCAGCAGTTATTAGGTTAGGCTAACCTTCGCCACGTGAGATCTGGTGAAGACGCAGCCGGTGCCCCGCGCCTGCGCGGTCATGAGCTTTCGGCGACGGGCGTGACCGTCGCGTACGACGGTGTCGATGTCGTGCACGACGCCGCGGTCCGGCTCAGGCCCGGCGAAGTGACCGTCCTGGTGGGCCCCAACGGCAGCGGGAAGTCGACGCTGCTGCGGACCGTCGCCCGGCTGCAGCGGGCCCGCAGTGCCACGCTCAGCCTGGACGGCGCCACCGACGGACTGGCGCTGACCTCCCGTGAGTTCTCGCGGTACGTCGCCCTGCTGACGCAGGGGCGCCCCACGCCCGGCGGGCTGACCGTGCGGGACGTCGTGGAGTTCGGCCGCTATCCGTACCGGGGCCGCTGGGGGCGGCCCGATCCGGACGGCCCGGCCGCCGTCGACCGGGCGCTCGCGCTCACCGGCGTCGACGGCCTCGCCGACCGCGGCGCCGACCACCTCTCCGGCGGGCAGTTGCAGCGGGTGTGGCTCGCGAGCTGCCTCGCCCAGGAGACCGGCGTGCTGCTGCTGGACGAACCCACGACCTACCTCGACCTGCGCTACCAGGTCGAACTCCTCGACCTGATCCGCGACCTGGCGGACGACCACGGCATCGCCGTCGGCGTCGTCCTGCACGACCTCGACCAGGCGGCCGCCGTCGCCGACCGGATCACGCTCCTCCAAGCGGGCCGGATCGTCGCCGACGGCCCGCCCGAGGACGTGCTGACGCCGGAGCGGCTGACCGCCGTCTACGGCATCCGGATCGACGTCGACACCGACCCCCTCACCGGCCGGCTGCGCACCCGCCCGATCGGCCGCCACCACATACGCACCCCCGAAAGGCTCGGCACCACCTCATGAGACGCCTCCTGCTCACCGCGGCCGCCACCACCGCCGCGGCGCTCACCCTGGCCGCCTGCGGCACCACCGAACCCGCCGCGGACAAGACGGAGAAGAAGGCCTCCGAGGCCATCACGCTCAAGGACGGCAAGGGCACCGAGGTGAAGCTCGACGGGCCGGCCACCAAGGTCGTCGCCACCGAGTGGAACGTCGTCGAGAGCCTCGTCTCGCTCGGCGTCGACCCGGTCGGCGTCGCGGACGTCAAGGGCTACAAGACCTGGGACAGCTCCGTTCCGCTGAAGAACGAGCCCAAGGACATCGGCACCCGCGGCGAGCCGAGCATGGACACCGTCGCCTCTCTCGCTCCCGACCTCATCGTCGCCACCACCGACCTCACGCCCGCCGCCGTGAAGCAGCTCCGCGAGATCGCCCCGGTGATCGAGGTGACGTCCGCCGACGGCACCGGCCAGATCGACCAGATGCTGGAGAACGTCGACCTCATCGCCAAGGCCACCGGCACCACGGACAAGGCGAAGGCGCTGCGCGCGGACTTCGATGCCAAGGTCGCCGAGGGCAAGAAGGCCCTGGCCGACGCGGGGATGGCAGGCAAGGACTTCGCCTTCGCCGACGGCTACGTCGCCTCCAACCAGGTCTCGATCCGCCCCTACACCGCCACCTCGCTCATCGGCGAGGTCAACGAGGCCATCGGCCTGAAGAACGCCTGGACGGTGAAGGGCGACGCGGCCTACGGTCTGGGCACCACCGACGTCGAGGGCCTGACCAAGCTGCCGAAGGACACCCAGTTCGCCTACATCGGCAACGACGAGGACCCGAGCGCCACCCCGTTCACCGGTGAGCTGGCCAAGAACTCGGTGTGGAAGTCCCTGCCGTTCGTGAAGGCCGGGGACGTGCACCGTCTCGACGACGGCATCTGGATGTTCGGTGGTCCCGGGTCGATGGAGGCGTACATCGACGCCGTCGTCGGCGCCCTGACGAAGTAGCGGGGCCATGGCCGTCACCGCAACCGAACCCACCGCGGCCCGTCCGTCGACGGTTCCCACGTCCCGGTCGGGCGCGGCCGCGGTGACGGCCGGAATCGTCCTGCTGGTCGCCGTACTCGCCGTCGTCGACATCACCCAGGGCACCGCCGCCGTCGGACCGTCCGAGGTCCTCAAGGCCCTGACCGGGCATGCCGATCCGGACGACGCGTCCGTCGTGGTCGCCTCCCGGCTGCCCCGGATGACCGCGGGACTCCTGGTCGGCGCCGTCCTGGGCATGGCCGGAGCCGTGCTCCAGGCGGTCAGCCGGAACGTGCTGGCCTCTCCCGACACCCTCGCGGTGAACGCCGGTTCCTACCTGGCGCTGGGACTGGCCGGTGCCACCGGCGTCTCGCTGCCGATGCTCGCCTCCTCCGGCATCGCCTTCGTGGGCGGCCTGGCGGCGGCCGCCGTCGTGCTCGGGCTCTCCGGCCTCGGCACCGGAACCGTCCGGCTGGTGCTGGCCGGCACCGCGCTGATGCTGGGCCTGAACTCCATGACGGAGGGTCTGCTGCTGCTCTTCCCGGAGCAGACGGAGGGCCTCTACGCCTGGAACCAGGGCAGCATCTCCCAGAACGGCTTCGACGGCGTCCTGCAGATGCTGCCGGTCGCCCTGATCGGACTGGCCGGGCTGATGCTGACGGCCCGCCGGGTGGACGCGCTGGCCCTGGGCGACGACGCCGCGCGCGGTCTCGGCGTTCCGGTGCGGGCCACCCGGGTCACGGTCGTCGTGCTCGCGGCGCTGCTGTCGGCCGCCGCGGTCACGCTCGCCGGGCCCATCGGCTTCGTCGGCCTGTGCGCACCCGCCCTGGTGCGCCCGCTCGCCCGCCGGTTCCGCGGCTTCACCCGGTCCCGTACGGCGCTGCCCGCGGCGGCGCTGACCGGCGCGGCCCTGGTGCTCGGTTCGGACGTGCTGCTGCGGGCCGTGGTCTCGGCCGACCGCTCGGTGTCCGTGCCCACGGGGGTCGTCACCAGCCTGGTCGGCGCCGTGTTCCTGGTCGCCATGGCGCTGCGGGTGCGGGACACCGCCGGGGCCGGGGCGCCGGACCGGCTGCGGATCCCGAGCCGGGCGGTGTTCCTGGCCACGGTCGCCGTGCTGGTCGTGGTGCTGGTGGGGCTCGTGATCGCCGCCGTGCTGGTGGGCGACAGCAAGCTGCTGCTCGGTGACGTCCTCAACTGGGCCCAGGGACGGGCCGGCCGGACCGTCTCCTTCGTGCTGGACACCCGGGTGCCGCGCGTGCTCGCGGCGCTGGGCGCGGGCGCCGCGCTCGCGCTGGCCGGCACGCTCGTGCAGGCCGTCACCCGCAACCCGCTCGCCGAGCCGAACGTGCTCGGCGTGACCGGAGGCGGCGCGCTGGGCGCCGTGATCCTGGTGACCACGGTCCCGGCCGCCGGGACGTGGGGCGTGGCGGGCGCCGCGTTCGCGGGGTCAGCCGTCACCGCCGTCCTGGTCTTCGGGCTGGCCGCCCGGGGCGGTTTCCGGCAGAACCGGCTGGTCCTCGTCGGCATCGGCGTGGCCTCCGGGACGGCGGCGCTGATCAGCCTGCTGATCGTGCTCACCGACCCGTTCAACGCGACCAAGGCGCTGACCTGGCTGTCGGGTTCGACCTACGGGCGGACCATGCCGGACATCGTGCCGGTCGCCCTTGCGCTGGTCGTCGGGATCGGGGTGGCGGTCGCCCGGCGCACGGAGCTGGACCTGATCTCGCTGGACGAGGACACGCCGCGGCTGCTCGGCCTGCGGCTGGCTCCGGGACGTCTCGGGTTCCTGGTGCTGAGCGTCGTCCTCAGCGCCACCGCGGTGGCCTGCGCGGGCACCATCGGGTTCGTCGGGCTGGTGGCCCCGCACGCCGCCCGCGCCCTGGTGGGCCGACGGCACGTGCGGGTCGTGCCGGTCGCGATCCTCCTCGGCGCCACGCTGGTCTGCGCCGCCGACCTGCTCGGCCGCACGGTCATCGCCCCCGCCCAGCTCGGCGCGGGACTGATGACGGCGGTGATCGGAACGCCGTACTTCCTGTACCTGCTGGTCCGCAGCCGTCGCTAGGGACTCCCGGGCCGGAAAACCGGGTGCCCGGGGATCCGTGCCCCCGTACGGTGCCGCCATGGACCGGCGCGCGACGGACGGGGGCCACGCGGGCCTGTTGAACGTCATCGACCTGGAGGCCACCTGCTGGGACAGGCAGCCGCCGCCCGGCGAGGTGAGCGAGATCGTCGAGATCGGGCTCGCCGTGGTCGACCTCGACACCCGGGAGCGGGTGGGCCGGCACCGGATCCTGGTGCGGCCCGCCCGCTCCCGCGTCAGCGCCTTCTGCACCGAACTGACCGGCATCACCCAGGCGGAGGCCGACCGCGGCGTGAGTCTCGCCCGGGCCTGCGACACGCTGGTGCGTGAACACGGGGCGGACGCCCGGCCCTGGGCGAGCTGGGGCGACTACGACCGGAAGCAGTTCGTCCGCCAGTGCGCGGCCGACGGGGTCCCCTACCCGTTCGGCTTCCCGGCCGAGCGTACGCACACCAACGCCAAGGCGGTCTTCACCGAGGCCCACGGGCTGCGCCGGCGCCCGGGCATGGCGCAGGCCCTGGAGATCGCCGGACTGCCCCTGGAGGGACGGCACCACCGGGGCGTGGACGACGCCTGGAACATCGCGGCGCTGGTGCTCCGGCTGGCCGGCCGGGGTGCCTGGCCCGGCTCCTGTTAGACGCGACGTCAAGTTACTGAACCGTAATAAGCCGAGTGCTACCCGCGGTAACCCCCGTCAGGTTACGGTCCCGTAACCCCACAGGAGCAGCGCGACCACGGCCTCGACCCCACGGGACCGCGGACGACCGGATCCGGCCCTTCCCCAGGAGGTTCGCCATGCCCCCACGTCCCCGCATGCTCGCCGCGGCCATCGTCGCCGCCCTCGCCCTCGGCGCCCAGGCCGTCCCGGCCGCGGCGGCCGGCGGCCCGGCCGGCGACTCGTCGCCCACGACGTCCCGCGGCATCGAGATCCCCGCCTTCTACAACCCGCCGTCCGAACTCCCCGGCGCCGACGGCACCCTGATCCGCCACGAGCCGCTCCCGCTGGCGCTGAGCCTGCCGGGCATCGACGGCCCGCTCCCGGGCCGGGCGACCCGGCTCATGTACAAGTCCACCGACGCGAACGGCGAGGCGGTCGCCGTGACCGGCGCCTACATCGAACCGGCCGCGAAGTGGCGCGGCGACGGGCCCCGCCCCCTGGTCGCCGTCGCGCCCGGCACCATGGGCCAGGGCGACCAGTGCGCCGCCTCGATGGCCCTGGAGCACCCGTTGCAGCTCAACGGGCAGACGGTCTCGGTCGGTTACGAGGACCTCTCGGTCTACCGGCTGCTGCTGCGCGGCGTCGCCGTCGTCGTCACCGACTACGTCGGCCTCGGCACCACCGACCGGCTGCACACCTACGTCAACCGTGTCGACGGGGCACACGCCGTACTGGACGCCGTACGCGCCGCGCGCGCCCTGGACTCGGCGTCCGTCACCTCCGAGTCCCGGGTCGGTCTGTTCGGGTACAGCCAGGGCGGCGGTGCCACGGCGGCCGCGGCCGAGCTGCAGCCCTCCTACGCCCCGGACGTCCAACTGGCCGGCACCTATGCCGGTGCCCCGCCCGCCGACCTCACCGAGGTGACGAAGGCGATAGACGGCAGCGACCTGGCGGGCGCCCTGGGCTGGTCGCTCAACGGATTCCTGCAGACCGAGCCGGCCCTGCGGCCCATCGCCGACCGGTACATCAACGAGGCGGGCCAGGAGGCACTGAAGGACCTGTCGACCATGTGCGTGGGCGACGCGCTCTTCGGGTACGGCGGCGACAGCAGCACTCACTGGACGAAGACCGGGCAGTCGATCAGCGACGTCATCCGCGCCGAGCCGGTGCTGCAGACCTTCCTCGCCGAGCAGCGCATCGGCTCGCTCAAGCCCGCGGGACCGGTCCGGGTGGCCACCGGCACCAGCGACGACCTGGTCCCGCACGGCCAGGCCCGCCAACTGGCCGTCGACTGGTGCGGCAAGGGCGCGCAGGTCACCTATGTCCCGGTGCTGCTGCCGGGCGTGGGCAGCGGCCTGCTCAACCACTTCGCCCCGTTGCTCACCGACCAGGGCAACGCCATCTCCTGGCTCACCGACCGGCTCTCCGGCGAGCCCGCCGGCTCCAACTGCTGGAGCATGCCCGTACAGCCCTGAGCCCCGTCCCCGGCATGCGCCGGCCCCGGGTTCCTGCACAGAATTCGCTCAGGCGAATCGTGGCGGAGCGACGGAGAGGCGACGGCGTGGTGGACGCGAAGCCCGACGGCGGGTCCGGGCCCCCGCGCGGGGCGAAGATGCCGAGTACGGTCGCGCACCTGCCCCGGCAGGTGCGCGAGGAGCTGGCCCGCCGGCTCCGCCGCACCAGGCGGGCCTTCGGCGAGGAGGACGTCCAGGTCGTCGAGGCACCGCTGCTCAAGCGCGCGGTCGGGGCCTCGGCGCTCGGGAACTGCATGGAGTGGTTCGACTTCGGCGTCTACAGCTATCTGGCCGCCACCATCGGGAAGGTCTTCTTCCCGGGCGCCTCCCCGGCCGCCCAGGTCATCTCCTCCTTCGCCACCTTCGCCGCGGCCTTCGTCGTACGCCCGCTCGGCGGCCTGGTCTTCGGGCCGCTCGGGGACCGCATCGGACGGCAGAAGGTGCTCGCCACCACCATGATCATGATGGCCCTCGGCACCTTCTCCATCGGTCTGATCCCCAGCTACGCCACCATCGGCATCGCCGCCCCGGTCCTGCTGCTGCTCGCCCGAATGGTCCAGGGCTTCTCCACGGGCGGCGAGTACGGCGGCGCCACCACCTTCGTCGCCGAGTACTCACCCGACCGGCGGCGCGGCTTTCTCTCCAGCTGGCTCGACTTCGGCACCTTCGTCGGCTACGCCCTGGGCTCGGCGCTGGTCACCGTCCTCAACCTGTCGCTGACCGACGCCCAGATGCTCGACTGGGGCTGGCGGCTGCCGTTCCTGATCGCCGGTCCGCTCGGCGTCATCGGCCTGTACATGCGGCTCAAGCTGGAGGAGTCGCCCGCCTTCCAGCAGCAGCTCGACGAGCACGAGAAGGGGCTGGCCCAGGAGTCGGCGGGCAGCGAGTTCAAGACCATCGTGCGCGAGCACTGGCGGCCGCTGCTCGTGTGCATGGGCCTGGTGCTGCTCTACAACGTCACCAACTACATGGTCACCGGCTACCTGCCGACGTACCAGACGGAGACCCTGGACCGCTCCAGCGGCTTCGCGGACGTGCTGGTGCTGATCGGCATGGTGTGGATCGTGCTGCTGATCACCTTCCTCGGCCGGCTCAGCGACCACGTCGGCCGCCGCCCGCTCTACGCCACCGGGGCCGCGGCGATGATCGTCCTCGCCGTCCCGGCGTTCCTTCTGCTGAAGTCGGACGGCGTCTGGGCGCCGGTCGCCGGGGTGCTGCTGCTGTCCACCCTGCTGGCCTGCTTCGCCGCGCCGAGCGCCGCGACCCTGCCGGCGCTGTTCCCGACCGCCGTGCGCTACGCCGCCATGGCCATCGGCTTCAACTTCGCCGTGGCGGCCTTCGGCGGCACCACACCGCTGGTCGCGGAGGCGCTGGTGAGCATCAGCGGCGACGAGCTGATGCCCGCCTACTACCTGATGGTCGCGGGCGCCATCGGCCTGGTGACCGTCCGGTTCCTGCCCGAGAGCGCCCAGGTGCCGCTGCGCGGCTCGCAGCCCATGGTCGGCTCCCGGCAGGAGCAGCGCGAGCTGATCACCACCTCGAAGGACCTCTACAGCTTCTCCAAGGACCGCTCGGGCGCCCTCTGACGCCTCGCCGCGGGCCCCCGTCCGCGGCCGGACGGGAGTACCGCGCCCGATCCCACGGCGACCCCGGCGAAGACCAGGACGCTGCCCACCCCCTGGGCGGCTCCGTAGGAGCCGGTGCCGACGAGCGGTGCCGTGCAGGCGGCGGCGACCGGGATCAGCCCGGAGAACAGGGTGGCGCGCTCGGCCCCGATCCGCTGCATGCCCATGTACCAGCACACGAACCCGACGACGGTGACCACCACCGCCTGCCACAGCAGCGCGCCCGCCTCCACCGCGTCCGGCCGGCGCAGCCACCCGGTCCCGTCGGCCAGGACACCCGCCAGCGCCGACTCGGCCGCCGCGAGGCCGCACACCACGGTGGACAGCAGCCGTGGGCCCAGCGGCCGCAGTACGGGCACGGCCAGCACCGCGAAGCCGACCTCTCCGGCCAGCGCGCACACCGAGAAGGCGAGGCCCGCGCCGTCGGTGCGTCCCCAGCCCTGGACCGTGAAGGCGCCCACGGCCACGAACGACGCCCCGTACAGGACGGCCCGGCGCGGCCGGCGCCCCTCCAGGAGGGGGACGACGACGGCCACCACCACGGGCGCGCAGCCCACCAGGACGCCGGGTACCGCGGGCTCCGCCGTGCGCTCCGCGGCGAGGACGGCGAGGTTGAAGCCGACCATGCCGACGGCCGCGAGCAGGGCGAGGCGCACCCACTGCCCGGCGCCCAGCGCCCGCAGCCGGGCCGTGGCACCAGGCCCGGCCAGCGGGACGAGCAGCAGGAAGGCCAGCCCGTAGCGCAGGAACTGGCCGCCCGCGTACGGGTAGTCGCCGAGCAGGCTGTTGGCGGTGAAGGACCCTCCGACGAGGAGGCAGGCGAGCGCGGCGAGCAGGGCCCCGCGCGTGGTGGCGGCGTTCATGCCGACGACGCTAGGGAGCGTGGCGGTCCGCCACGGGGTCCACTTCGCATGCGCTGTCGGGGACCAATCGGGGAGGAGCGCGCTCACCGGCTCGTCACGACTTCTCCACCACGTGCATGTCACGGGAGATCGGGGTAGTCGAAAGGTCCCGGTGCCAACACATCGGTGAATCAAGGGATTTGACGGCAATGTTCAGACATGCGGAAGGACTTGCAGTGCGCACCAGCACAGTGACCACGGCCGTGGTGACCGCGAGCGTCTCCGTCGCCCTGCTGGCCGGCTGCGGCGGCGATTCGGGTGACGAGGGCAAGCCGTTCGAGGGGCAGAGTGCCGACGACATCGCCGCCAAGGCCGTCGAGGCCACCCGGCAGGCGAAGTCCATGCACGTGAAGGGCGACACCCGGCTGGAGGACGGCAGCACCGTCACCATCGACGTCTCGGTCGACCAGCAGAAGAACTGCCAGGGCACCATCGGCGCCGGCGGGACCCGGGCGGACGTCCGGCACACCGACGCGACCCTCTACCTGCGCGGCGACGAGCAGTACTGGCAGACCGCCCTGGAGCAACAGCCCGGCGCGGCGCGGAAGCTGGCGCCGAAGCTCCAGGACAAGTGGGTGAAGATGCCGGCGAACGACGCCACCACCGCCGGGGTCTGCGACAAGCAGGGCTTCGTCGCCGCCATGGACGAGGACGAGTCCGAGCGCCAGGGCATGAAGCGCGGCTCCACGACGGAGGTGAACGGCGAGGAGGCCCTGAAGCTGACCAAGGACGCCTCCGGCGGCGAGAAGCTCACCCTCTACGTCGCCACGGAGGGCGAGCCGTACATCCTGAAGACCACCACCGAGGGCGGCAAGAACCCCGGCAGCGTCACGTTCAGCGAGTACGGCGAGACGGTGGACCCGGAGCAGCCGCCGGCCGGCGAGACGGTCGACATGAAGGAAATCGCGGGCGGCCAGCAGGCCTGATCGTCTAGGAGCCCGCGCTCCCCGCCGCCCCGCGCTCACGGTCCGAACGCGGCCACACGTAGGGCAGGTCGTCGGGGACACCGGGGAACCGTCCGGCGTACACGTCGGGGTCCTTGCGCACCAGGGCCGAGCGGTGGCTGCGGTGGAAGTCCGCGTCGCCCAGCCAGGGCGGCAGTTCCCCGGCGGCGGCCAGCTCGGGCTGGTCGCGCACCGGTTCGCCCGGACGGACCTCGGCGAGCCCGGCGACGAGTGAGGCCGCGCAGCTGTCCTGGTGGCCCTGCTCGCGCCAGACCCGGCAGACGTCCAGGCCGTAGCGGACCAGTGCCTCCTCGTAGCCCGCCCACATCCGCACCGCCGGGTGGTGCCGCCAGCCGTAGCCGGGGACAGTCAGGCCGCGCAGCACCTGGAGCGCCTCCACCCGCTGTTTGCCCAGCCGGCGCCGGTCCAGGGCGAGCGCCGACTCCCGGAAGCCGGGGTGGGGCAGGAAGGTCTGCATGCCGGTGCCGCTCCGTTCAGCCGGGGAAGAGGCCGCGGGCGCGCAGGTGACCGCGCCGTTCGGCGTAGGCGAGGTCGTCGCGCCACAGCCGGCCGGATGCGGCGCGCAGCAGCGGGCGCAGCACCGGTGCCATGCGGCGGGCCAGCGGGAATCCGGGCCGGTCCGAGGTGGCGAGCACCGCCTCGACGACCGCGGTGCGCGGCCGGCCGCTGCCGTCCGGTCCGAGCGGTGTGGCATGGCTCTCCACGACCGACCCCGTGCCCTCGCCGTCGGTGATGCGCATGACGACGGTGCGGGGCCCGGGCGCGGTGAACTCGGCGCGTACCGGGACGACCAGACGGCCGGTGAGCCGGAAGGACACATCCACGACGTAGCGGTCGCCGCCCCCGTCGTCGCGCGCGGTCCCGGGCGCCTCGACGACGGTGAGGTCCACGAAGGAGTACGGGTGGAACCAGGCTCCGTGCCACGGGTCGAGCCGGTTGGCGACCACGTCCTCGGGCTCGCAGGTCCCGGCCCCGCGCCACACGGACGTCAGGGCGGTCGTCCGGGGCGGCCGGTCGGGCACGAGCGGCGCCGCGGTCGGCGGCTCCTCCCCCACGGTGTCCAGCCGCACCCACACCAGCACACCGTCGTCGTGGACCGGCAGCGGTTCCCAGCCGGCGAACGGGGCGCCGTCCAGGGCGAGTCCGTGCCAACGGCACACGAGCGTGCCGCACCGCACGGGGCTGTCGGCCAGCGGGGCACCGAGGTGGGGGCAGGCGCCGGGGCCGCCCACCAGACGTCCCCGCGCGTCCCGCCAGACGACCACTTCGGCCCCGGCGACGGTGCCGGACAGCGGACGTGCGGGGCGTACGTCCGTGCTCGCGCCGAGGACGTACCAGTTGCCCGAGGGGCGGGCCAGGGCGCGGGCGAGGGCCGCGGCGATGACGGCGGGGCGTGCCTCGCGCCAGGTCGGCCGCTGGTGCCGCCAGGGCACCGGGTGGCGCCGCAGCCGCAGGGGAACGCGTCCCCGGCGCGGGCGGGGGTCCGTGCTCATCGGGGCTCCTTCGCGTCGAGGGTGTCACCGCGGCAGGGCACCGGCGCGGGCGTGGCGGCGCGTCGGGCGGCGCGCCGGGCGGACAGGACCCGTGCCAGCCCGTCGGCCGCGACCGCGGCGCGGCGCCGGCGGGAGACCACCGCGCGCCGGTGCAGCACCGCGTACCCGCCGTCCGCGATGGCGTCGAGGATGTGCCGGTAGAGCAGGTACGCGGTGCGGATGCAGGGCCGGGCCACGGGGTCGAGCATGGCCAGTCCGGGTTCGGCCTCGCGGTAGACGCCGCGGGTGAGGTCCTCGGCGGTCCGCAGTGCGGCGGTGATGCGCGGGTCGTGGCGGCCGGTGCGCCTGCTCCACAGCAGCAGGTCCCGGTGGACGCCGTGCGCGGCCAGCAGGTCGGCGGGGAGGTAGACCCGGCCGCGGTCCAGGTCCTCGCCGACGTCCCGCAGGAAGTTGGTCAGCTGGAAGGCGACGCCCAGTGCGGCGGCGTGCGGGGCGGCCAGGGCGCGAGCGGTCACCGTGCCGAGGACGGGCAGCATCTGGAGGCCGATGACGGCGGCCGAGCCGTGCATGTAGGCGCGCAGGTCGGCGTAGCTGGCGTAGTCGGTGACCGTGAGGTCGGCGCGCATGGCGGCCATGAAGTCGGTGAAGTGCGCCGCGTCGATGGCGTACCGGTCGGCGGTGTCGGCCAGGGCGAGCACCACGGGCTCGTCGGCCCCTCCGCCGCCGGTGAGCGCCCGCCGCAGCAGTCGGTCGAGGCGGGTGAGGGCGGCGGCGCGCTCGGCCGGCGTGGCGCCGGCCCCGGTGTCGTCGACGATGTCGTCGGCCCACCGCGCGAACCCGTACAGGGCGTGCACGGCCGGTCTGCGGTCGGCGGGCAGCAGGCGGGTGGCCAGGAAGTAGGTGCGTCCGTGCCGGGCGTTGAGGAGCCGGCACCGGGTGTAGGCGGCCCGCAGGCGCGGATCGGTGATGCCGGCGGCGTCGAGTTCGCGCCCGGTCATCGGTGCCCGCCCCCGGCCGCCGCGGGGCGGGCCCGCGGTCCGGCGATGCGGGCGGCGGCCAGTTTCCCGGAGAGCAGCACGGTCGGGACGCCGACGCCGGGGGTGGTCCCGCAGCCCGCGAGGACGGCGTTGTCGGTGCCGCGCACCAGGTTGCGGGGGCGGAAGGGCCCGGTCTGGGCGAAGGTGTGGGCGACCGAGAACGGGGTGCCCGCGGCATGCCCCTGTGCCGTCCAGTCGGCCGGTGTCACCAGGCACTCCGCCTCGACCGATGCGGCGATGCCGGTCAGCCCCCGGCGTTCCAGGGTGGCGAGCAGGCGGTCCCGGTAGCGGGGTGCGAGGTCGCTCCAGGCGTGGGCGCCGGGGCCGATGTCGGTGTTGGGGCAGGGCGCGAGGACGTAGTGGAGGTGCCGGCCCTCGGGCGCGAGGGTGTGGTCGTGGGCGGTGGGCCGGGTGATGAGCAGGGACGGGTCGGTCATGAGGGTGCCGGTCCTGGTGAGTTCGTCGAAGGTGCGGCGCCAGGCGGCACCGAAGGAGAGCGTGTGGTGGGCGAGGTGCGGCCAGGTACGGGTGGTGCCGGCGTGCAGCACGACGGCGGAGGGCGAGTGCCGCAGGGCGACGGGGCGGCGCGGACGGCGGCCGAGCAGCCGGTGGGCGACGGGCAGTTCGGGGGTGAGGACGACGGCGTCGCACGGGATGCGCTCGTGCCCGGTGACGACCGCGGTGACACGGGCGCCGGACCGCTCCAGACGGGTGACCTCCCGTCCCAGGCGCAGGTCGGCCCCGGCGTCGACGGCGGCGTCGGCCATGGCGCGGGGCAGGGCGTGCATGCCGCCGCGCGGGAAGTACACACCGGCGACGGTGTCCATGTAGGCGATGACGGCGTAGGCGGCGAGCGCGCGGGCCGGGGCGACCCCGGCGTAGAGGGCCTGGAAGGAGAAGACCCGCTGGAGCCGTTGGTCCGTCAGGAACCGTCCGATGCGCGGCTCCAGCCGGGCGAAGCCGCCGAGGGCGGCGAGCCGGGCCAGGTCGGGGGTGAGCAGGCCGAGCGGCGAGTCGAAGTTGGCGTCGATGAACCGGCGCAGCTGCACGGCGTACAGCCGGCCGAGCCAGTCCCGCAGCCGCCGGTACCCGGCCGCCTCCCGGGCTCCGGCGAACCGTTCCACCTCGGCTTCCATCGCCTCGGCGTCCGTGTGCACGTCCAGGGCGGTGCCGTCGGCGAAGCAGGCCCGGTAGGCGGGGTGCAGCGGCAGCAGGTCGACGCGGTCGCGCAGCCGCTCGCCGACGGCCGCGAAGGCCTCGTCGGCCAGGTCCGGCATGGTCAGCACGGTCGGACCGGTGTCGAGGTGGTAGCCGCCGAGTTCGCGCCGCCCGGCCCGGCCGCCGGGCCGCGGTTCGCGCTCCACGACGGTGACCCGCCGTCCCGCGCCCAGCAGGTGCAGGGTGGCGGACAGCCCGGCCAGTCCGGCGCCGACGACCACGACGTGGTCGGTGCGACCGGGCACCGTCCGGGTCACCGGGGCCCCCGGACCGCGGGCGGTGTGTCCGGCCGGTGGTTGCCGTGCTCGACCGTGCTGGGGCGCATCGCGGGTCCTCTCGTCTGGTCGGCGACATGCCTTCCCCTTTCGCTTCCGGCCCGACGCCGGCGGGACCGGTTCCGGTCCCGCAGTCACCCGCCCGGCGGTATCGCGTCCGTGGGCGGGTACCGGTGCCGCGCCGTCCCGCGCGCCGTACGTCCGCGGACGGCCCCGGGCGGAATACTCCGCCGAACCGGGGCGAACCGGAGGAAAACCGATTGAGCCGGGCTGACCGGGCGGGCGGATCGGCGGGAAGGAGGCGGGCGTGCTCGACGCGGACATCGTGGTCGTCGGTGCCGGGGCGGCCGGTCTCTGCCTGGCGCACCGGCTCCCGGCCCGGGAGTCGCCCGGTGCGGTGTCCTCCGTCGTGCTGGTCGACCCGCCGCCGGGGCCGCTGCGGCCGCCGCGTCGCACCTGGTGCTTCTGGGAGGCCGGGGCCGGCCGCTTCGACCGGGCGGCGACGGCGTCGTGGGAGTGGCTGCGGCTGCACGGCCGGGACGGGAGGGTCGTCCGGCGGCACATCGCCCCCGCCCGTTACAAGATGATCCGCTCGGACGACTTCGAGGCGCTGGTGGAGCGGGACCTGAAGGACCGTCCGGGGCTGCGGCGCGTCCAGGCCACCGTCGGCGCCGTGACCGGTCTGCCGGACGCCACGGTGCGGGTGGCGGCGACGGACGCCGCGGGGGCGCCGCTCGACCTGCGCGCCCGCTGGGTCTTCGACTCCCGTCCGCCCACCCGGTTGCCGGCCGCCCGCACACGTCTGCTCCAGCACTTCCGCGGCTGGTTCGTCCGCACCGAACGGCCGGTCTTCGACCCGGAGGCGGTCGACCTGATGGACTTCCGCACCGTGCAGCCGGCGCGGGGCCTGTCGTTCGGATACGTGCTGCCGACCGGACGGCACACCGCGCTGGTCGAGTACACCGAGTTCGGCCCGGCACCCCTGACGACCGAGGCGTACGACGAGGCGCTGGAGGACTACACGCGTCGTGTCCTGCGCACGGGGGCCCTCGAGGTCCTGGCGACGGAGCAGGGGGTCATCCCGATGACCGACGCGGTCTTCGAGCGGCGGGCCGGGGGCTGCGACCGGGTCTTCCGGATCGGCGTCGCGGGCGGCGCGACCCGGGCGTCCACCGGATACGCGTTCGCCGCCGTGCAGCGGCAGTCCGAGGCCGTGGCCCGTGCGGTACGCGCGGGCCACCGACCCGAGCCCCCGCCCCCGCACCCGGCGCGGGCCCGGCTGATGGACGCGGTGCTGCTGCGCGCGCTGGACACCGGCCGGGTCGACGGCCCCGACCTCTTCTTCCGGCTGTTCGACCGGGTGCCCGCCGACCGGCTGCTGCGCTTCCTGGACGGCCGGTCGCGGCTGTACGAGGACCTCGCGGTCGGCCTGCGCGTCCCCGTCCTGCCCATGGTGCGCACGGCGGCCGAACTGCCGTGGCTGCGGCGCCACCACCTGCCGGCCCCCTGACCGCCGACCACCCGGAGCCCCCGATGCCCTCGCCACCCGCCACCCCGCCGCCCGCCGTCCGCGCCCTGGGGACGGACCGCCCGGGCGGCCGGACAGGCCTCCCGGTCAACGGCGACGCCGGGTCCCGCGCCCCGCTCCCGACGCGCGACAGGGGCCCGTCAGTCCGAGCCCGGACGCCTGGGGAGTCGCCCGTCGGCGCGACGATGCCCGCCACGAGACCGGCCGCCACCCCCGGCACGGACCGCGCCGTCCACCCACCCGCCCCGGAACCGCGCACCCACTCCTGCCTCCGCCGCGCCGCCGGCCGAGCAGACCTCCCGGACAGCGGCGGAGCCGGGGCGCGCACCGGTGGTGGGTGGTGATCCGGCGCGGCGGGGGCGGGCCGGGGAGCGAGGACCGGCTGCCGGGAAGGGACCGGCGGGCGCGGGTGCTGCGTCCGGCCGCGGGGCGGGAACGGGTCGTGGGCGATCCGCCGTCGGTGGCGGTGGTCGGCGGCGGCATCGCGGGCCTCGCGGCGGCGACCGCCCTGGCGGAACGCGGCGTGCGCGTCGTGCTGCACGAGCGCGAGCCCGTGCTCGGCGGCCGGGTCGGGGGCCGGACGATCGCCCTGCCGGACGGCACGCCGGCCACGATGAGCCGGGGCTTCCACGCCTTCTTCCGTCAGTACTACAACCTGCGGAGCCTGCTGCGCCGTTGCGACCCCGGCCTCGGCATGCTGACCGGACTGCCCGACTACCCGCTGCGGCACAGCAGCGGGCTGTGCGACAGCTTCCGGCGTGTTCCGCGCACTCCCCCGTTCAGTGCCCTGGCCTTCGTCGCGCTGAGCCCCAGCTTCGGGCTGCGGGACCTGGCGGCCCTGCGGCCCTCGGCCGCGCTGCCGCTCCTCGACGTCCGTACCGGCCCCGTCCACGAGCGCCTGGACCACGTCAGCGCCCACGACTTCCTCGACTCCCTGCGCTTTCCCGCGGCCGCGCGGCACCTGGCCTTCGAGGTGTTCTCCCGGAGCTTCTTCGCGGACCCGCGCGAGCTGTCCGCCGCGGAGATGGCGCTGATGTTCCACATCTACTTCCTCGGCTCCAGCGAGGGGCTGCTGTTCGACGTGCCGCGCGAGCCGTTTCCGCGGGCGCTGTGGGATCCCCTCGCCGCGCACCTGGCACGGCACGGGGCCGAGCTGCGCACGAGCACCTCCGTCGAGGCGGTCCGGCCCGGGCCGTCCGGCTCCCACCTGGTCGTCGACGCCGCCGGGGCCCGGTCGTACGACGCCGTGGTGCTCGCCCTGGACGTCGCCGGGCTGCAGGGCCTCGTGCGGCGGTCGCCGGAGCTGGGCGACCCCGCCTGGCGGGCACGGGTGGCACGGCTGCGGAACGCTCCGCCGTTCCTGGTCTCCCGGCTGTGGCTGGACCGCCCGGTCGCCTCCGGCCGGCCGGGGTTCCTCGGCACCAGCGGGTACGGGTCGCTGGACAACGTCAGCGTGCTGTCCCACTGGGAGGGCGAGGCGGCCCGCTGGGCGGCGCGCACCGGCGGCAGCGTCGTCGAACTGCACGCGTACGCCGTGCCGTCGGGGGCCGTGCGGGAGGTCGAGGAGAAGCGGCTCGTCGACCAGTTGCACCGCGTGTATCCGGAGACCCGCCGGGCCCGGGTGGTCGCGGCCCGGCACGAGTGGCGGGCGGACTGCCCGCTGTTCACCGTCGGCGGCTACCGCGACCGGCCCACGGTCCGCACCCCGGACCCGGGCGTCGTCGTCGCCGGGGACCTGGTCCGTACGGATCTGCCGGTGGCGCTGATGGAGCGCGCCGCGACCTCCGGGTTCCTCGCGGCGGGCGCCCTGCTGGAGCGGTGGGGCGTGCGGGGCGAGACGCTGTGGACGGTGCCGGACCGGGGCCGGTCCGCGCCGCTGCGCGCCTTGGCGCGGCGGTTCGGGGCCCGCTGACAGGGGCCGCACCGACCGGTGGCCGGCCCGGCGTGCTACTCCCCCGTGCCGCTGCGCGGGTCCGCCGCGTGGTCGGCCAGCCCGCCCGCGCCCAGCGGACCGGTGGGGCCGAGGGCCTCCTCGGCCTCCATCCGGGGCAGCTCGCGGCGGGACAGCCGCAGCACCACGGGCGGCAGGGCCGCGCGCGCCGGCTGGACCAGCCGCAGCCAGCCCGGCACGTACACCGCGGTACGGCGGCGCTCCACGGCGCGGACCAGCCGGGCGGCGACGTCCTCCGCCGGGAAGGTGCGGCGGGCCGGGGGCGGCATGTGGGCGCGCAGTTCGCGCAGCACCGGGTAGCGGTCGGCGTCGCGGATCATGTCGGTGTCGATCCAGTTGAGGTAGGCGATGCCCACGGCGACGCCGCGGTGGGCCACTTCGGCGCGCAGCGAGTGGGCGAAGGCCTCCGCGCCCGCCTTGGCGGCGCAGTAGGCGCTCATCATCGGGGCGGCGCCGAGCGAGGCGAGCGAGGCGATCTGGAGGTGGTAGCCCGCGGTGCCGAGCAGGTCCGGCAGGAAGGCGCGGGCCGTGTGGGCGCTGCCGGTCAGGTTCACGTCGACGGTCCGGCGCCACTCGGCGGGGTCCGAAGCGGCGAACGGTCCGCCGTGCGCGACACCGGCGTTCGCGACCACGACCGACGGCCGTCCGAGCCGCCGGCGCGTCTCGGCGGCCGCCTCGGCCAGTGCGGCGGGGTCGGTGACGTCGGTCTCGACGGCGAGCGCCGGGGTCGGCAGCTGCGCCGCCAGGGCGTCCAGTCGCGGCTTCTCCAGGCCGAGCAGCGCTAGCCGGGCCCCGCGTCTCGCGCACGCCCGGGCCAGGGCGGCGCCGAGTCCGCGCGCGGCGCCGGTCACCACGACCGTGCGGTTCTGCAGGGGGCTGTCGGTCATGGGGCGGCCCTTTCCTCGGGTTCCGTCGTTGCCCCGGGCTTTCGTAGGGCTTCGCGGGCCTTCACCGCCGGTCACCGGTCCGGTCCCGCCGGGTCAGGACCCGCTGCGCCCGGGCGAGGCCCGCGAACCGGTGCCGGCGCAGTGCGGCGCGCGCGGCGTTGGCGCCCGGAGCGCCGTGCACCCCGCCGCCCGGGTGGGCGCCCGCGGAGGCGAGGTAGAGGCCGGTCACCGGCGTCTCCGGCCGCCCGGTGCCGGGCACGGGCCGGAAGACGAGCTGCTGGTGCATGGCGGTGGTGCCGCCGTTGATGGCGCCGCCCTCCAGGTTGGCGTCCATGGCCTGGAGCGTCGGCGGGGCGAGCACGCGGCGGGCCCGGACCAGCGTGCGGAAACCCGGTGCGAAGCGCTCCACCTGGCGCTCGACCCGGTCGGCCATCAGTTCCCGGTCCCGGGCGTCCCAGCTGCCGGTGATGCCCTCGTCGCCCGCGTCGGCGCGGACGTCGTGGGGGACGTGGGTGTAGGCCCAGGCGGACTCCGTGCCGCGCGGGGAGCGGGTCGGGTCGGTGGTGGTCATCTGGCCGAACAGCGCGAAGGGGCGGTCGGGGACCTGCCGCATGGCGATCTGGGCGGCGAACCGGGTCAGTTCGTCGAGACCGTCGGACAGGTGCACGGTGCCGGCCCGGGCCGCGTCCGCGCACTGCCAGGGCACGGGCCCGTCCAGCGCCCAGTCCACCTTGAAGGTGGCGAAGTCCCACTGGAAGCGCCGCAGGTCGGCGAGGACCTGGTCCGGCAGGTCGGCCGGGGCGACGAGCTCGCCGTACAGGGCGGGGACGGAGACGTCCGCGAGGACGGCGCGGCGGGCGGTGACCGTCTCGCCGTCGGCGGTGCGCACGCCCACGGCGCGCCGGTCGCGGACCAGGACCCGTTCGACGCGCCGCCCGCAGTGCAGGGTGCCGCCCCGGGCGCGGAGCCGGCGGACCAGGGCTTCGGTGAGGGCGCCGGAACCGCCGACCGGCACGGGGAAGCCGTAGGTCTGCCCGAGCATCGACATCAGCCAGCCGAAGCCGCCGCTGCCGGCCGCCTCGGGGGCGAGGTCGGCGTGCAGGGCGTTGCCGGCCAGGAGCAGTCTGCCGCCCTCGCCGCGGAACTCCTCCTCGCCCATCCGGCGCACCGGCAGGACCAGGGTGCGGGCGAGCCGGAGCCCGCCCGCGCCGCGCAGTCGCAGGGCCAGCCGGGCACCGGCCCGCACCGGCGGGAAGGGCGTGAACAGGGCGTCCAGGATGTCGGCCCGGTAGCGGTCCCACACCTCGTGCAGCCGCTCCCAGGCGGCGCCGTCCCCCGGGGCGAAGGCGTCCAGGGAGGCCGCGGTGACGGCGAGGTCGCGGTCGAGGACGGCGCAGCTCCCGTCGGTCAGGGGGTGGGCCAGTACGTGGGGCGCGTGCGCCCAGCGCAGCCCGTGCTCCTCCAGCCGCAGCCCGCTCAGTACGGGGGAGGCGGCGGCGAGCGGGTAGAAGGAGCTGAACAGGTCGTTGACGAAGCCGGGGGCGACCTCTTTGTCGTGCCGCACCGCGCCGCCCGGCTCGGGCTGCTCCTCCAGGACCGCCACGCTCCAGCCGGCGTCGGCCAGCAGGTTCGCCGCCACCAGGCCGTTGGGGCCCGCGCCGACCACGACGGCGTCAGGCACGGCCGGTTCCCGGACGGTACTCGACGGTCCCCACCGCGTCGGGCGGGTCGGGACGGCACCCGTCACCGGCCCGGGACTCGCACAGTCTCGCGAGCCTGGCGAGCATGGCCCGGTGGCGCACCTGGATCAGCGCCTCGACGCCGACGTTGTGCAGCAGGCCGCCGGGACCGCGCAGGGGGTGTTCGTCCACGATCACCAGGCACTGCTCGCCCCAGGGCCGCAGTTCGACGGCGATCCGGGCGGTGCCGAGCCTGCCCGCCTTCGCCTCCAGCTCCAGCTCGGAGCCAGGTACGCAGCGTCTGACCACCGACTCGTTGTTGAGCCGCAGCGGCCCGAGCCGCACCTCGTACGCGATCGTCGCGCCCACCTGGGGCCACTGCCCGTCCCTGGGGGTGACTGCCGAGGGCCCCACGACCCACTGCACATACAGATCGCCGTCCGCGAGGACGTCCCAGACCGCCTCCGGGGTCGCCTGGATGAGCCTGTGCCGAACCGCCACGCGTGCCTCCCACGTCCGGTGGCCGTCGTACGGCCGTCATTTGCGAGGACGCAGCCTGAGTGCCCCGGACGCGGACGGCCAACCAGAAGGGCGGGGCGCCGGGGCGCGGAGCGGCGCGGAAGGGAAAGGCCGTGCATTGGCATGGACCTGATGACGGGTCGCTGGCTAAGCTCGGAGCGACCCGATGAGAGCGCTCTCAAACCGCGGTTGTTCCATGCCATCTGTTCCACCCCCACCTTGCTGGAACGACGAAGGGCAACTCCGTGAGACGCAGCAGACTCAGGCACCTCGGCCTGGCCGGACTCCTCGTGCTCGGCAGCCTGACCGCGGTCGGCACCCTGCCGGCCTCGGCGGCCGAAGCCCCCGCCCACTCCCCCTCCACCTCGTCCTCCGAGCAGCCGGCCTCGGCCGGCCTGCTGGACGCCATGCAGCAGGACTTCGGCCTCACCCGGGCCGAGGCCGAGCACCGGCTCGCGGCCGAACGCGAGGCCACCGGCATCGAGCCCGCGGCACGCCGGGCGGCCGGGAAGGCCTTCGGCGGCTCGTGGTTCGACGCGGACGCCGGAAAGCTGACCGTGGCCGTCACCTCGGACGCGGCACCCTCGACCCTGCAGGCGATCCGCGCCACCGGCGCGCAGGTCCGCACCGTGGAGCACAGCGCACAGCAGCTCGACGCGGCCAAGGCACGCCTGGACCGTCTCGACGCACCGGCCGGCGTGAGCAGCTGGCGCGTCGACCAGGCGGCCAACAAGGTCGTCGTGGACGTGGTCGCGGGCGAGCGTGCTGACAACGATGTCCAGGGCTTCCTGGAGCAGGCCCGCGAGGCCGCGCCGGTCGCGGTGCGGACGGTGCCGTCGGCGCCGCGGACCTTCGCGGCCGGCACCGTCGGCGGCGACCCGTACTACACCGGCAACGTCCGCTGCTCGATCGGCTTCTCGGTGCACGGCGGGTTCGTCACCGCCGGGCACTGCGGCCGGGCGGGCGCGGGGGTCAGCGGCTGGGACGGCTCGTACATCGGCACGTTCCAGGGCTCGTCCTTCCCCGACAACGACTACGCGTGGGTCAGCGTGGGCAGCGGCTGGTGGACCGTGCCGGTCGTGCTGGGCTGGGGCACGGTCTCCGACCAGCTCGTGCGCGGCTCGAACGTGGCACCCGTCGGCGCCTCGATCTGCCGCTCCGGCTCCACCACCCACTGGCACTGCGGCACCGTGCTCGCCCACAACGAGACGGTCAACTACAGCGACGGCTCGGTGGTGCACCAGCTGACCAAGACCAGCGTGTGCGCCGAGGGCGGCGACTCCGGCGGCTCGTTCATCAGCGGTGACCAGGCGCAGGGCGTCACCTCGGGCGGCTGGGGCAACTGCTCCAGCGGCGGGGAGACCTGGTTCCAGCCGGTCAACGAGATCCTCAACCGCTACGGCCTGACGCTGCACACGGCCTGACGGCGGTGGGGGGCCGGTCCGGTCGACGGTCCGGCCCTCCCCGGCCGCGGTGCCCGCGGCCCGGCACGACGACGTGCCGGGCGGCGGGCTCAGACGTCGCCGGGGCCGGTCCCCGGCTCCGGCGCCTCCAGGCCCGTCGCCGTGGTCAGCCGACGGTAGGCGGCCCGTGCGTGGACCAGACGGGCCAGCGCCGTGCCCACCAGGGCCGCGCCGAGCAGACAGGCCAGCCAGACCGTGTCGCGCCGCCCGGCCCAGGTGAGCGTGCCGGCCGGCGGTATGGCGAAGCCGTTGAGGGACAGCCAGCACAGCACCGCCGTCCCCGGCGCGGCCGTGAAGCGGGCGCACAGCCCGAGCACGGCCGCCAGCAGGGAGAGCGCGACCAGGGCGAGTCCCGGACGCCCCGCGCCCACGATGCCGTTGAGGAGCGCGACCAGCAGCAGGGCGCCGCCGAACGCCCCCGCCCACACCAGTGGAGCCGCGACCGGCCGGGGAACGGGTCTGGCACCGCTGCCCAGGGGCACCCACTCGATCATGCTGACGGCTCCTTCCGGTCCCGGACGCCTCCGACCACGGTGTCGGGCAACGCACCTGTGGGCAGATTGTCCCACCGGCGGCCTCGGCGCCGTGCCGCCCGGGGCGACGACCGGCCACCGGGCGCCGTTCCTCGGCCCTGCGGACCCGGGCCCCCGGCGCCCGCCCCTCCCGTCCCCGGCTAGCGCTCCGCCTCGGGGTGCTCCGGGGAGGACGACGACCCGGCGGAGGCCGCCCGGCACGGCACCGGCACCGCGGCCGGCTCCGGGCGGCCGTCCCCCTCCGTCTGCGCTCCGGTCCCGCCACCGGCCACCTCGGCCGGCGGCTTCCCCCCGGGCAGGAGTCCGCCGACGGCGCGCAGCGCACCGGCGAGTACCTGGGCGCGTTGCGCGACCACGGGTCCGAGGACGGCGAGGACGAGGACGTAACCGGCGATGAAGGGAGCGAGCCGGGCGTCGAGTCCGGCCCCCGCGGCCATGGCGGCCAGGATCAGCGCGAACTCCCCGCGGGCGACGAGGGTGGTGGCTATCTCCGCGGCCGGTTCGGCACCGTAGCGGTAGACCCGGGCGACGCACAGCCCGGCGACGACGTTCATGACGACGGTCAGTGCGGCCGCCGCCGCGACCGGACCGGCGACGGAGGCGAGGTCACCGGGGTCGATGGCGAGTCCGAAGGCGAAGAAGAAGATGGCCGCGAAGGCGTCGCGCAGCGGGTGCACCAACTCGCGGATCCGCGGCCCCGAGGGGGTGCCGGCGAGGATCAGACCGACCATGAAGGCGCCGATGGCGTCGGCGACGCCCAGGACTTCGGAGACGCCGGCGACGAGCACCGCGGCGCCGAGGAAGCTGATGACGAGCAGTTCGTCGTCCCGCGTGTCGATCAGACGGCCCACGAGCCGGGTGCCGTAGCGGGCGGCGGCGGCCAGTACGAGCAGGAAGCCGAAGGCCTTGCCGGCCTGGAGTGCCGTCTCGGCGACGCCGTGCGCGCCCGAGATCACCGGCTGCAGGGCGGCCAGGTACAGCGCGAGGAAGATGTCCTCCACGACGATGACACCGAGGATCAGCCGGGTCTCGGGGCGGCCGATCCGTCCCAGGTCGATGAGGATCTTGGTGACGATCGCGGAGGAGGAGATGCCGAGCACCCCCGCCAGGACCAGTGCCTCGCGCACGCCCCAGCCGAGGACGAAGCCGAAGCCGAGTCCGGCGCCGACGTTCAGGAGCAGGTAGATGCCCCCGGCGGTGAGCAGCCGTTTGCCGCCGCTCTTGAGGTCGTCGAGGTGGAACTCCAGCCCCAGGTAGAAGAGCAGCAGCACCAGTCCGAGCGCGGAGAGCATCTCGAAGTCGTGCGCGTCCTCGACCAGGACGAAGCCCGGTGTGTGCGGGCCGAGCAGGATGCCGGCGAGCATGAACAGGGGGATCGTCGGAAGTCCGATCCTCCCGCCGAGGCGGGCGAGGAACGCGGCGGCGACGAAGGCACCGCCCATGGCGAGCAGGGTGTCAGCGTGTCCCACGGGTCACCGCCTTCGACCGCGCGGAGGTTCGGGAGGGCTTCACTTGACGGGGATGGATGCGGGTTCTCCTTCGTAGGGGTTGCGTCGTCGGACGGGTGGGCGGTCGGGCGGGCGGCGGCACCGCCGACGATCAGGCGGGCAGCGGCCCACGGGCGGGCACTCGGACGGACGGGCTGACGAGCTGACGGGCAGGCAGACGGCCGAATTGCGTCGGCCCGGGGCGCCGGTGCCCCTGACACCGCCCCCGGCACACGGGTGCGCACGGCGCACCCGGAACGTACGAACGACGCGGCGACCCGCGTGAACCGGGCGGGACGCGCCTGCCCGCACCCTGCCCGGCGCCCGGAAAGCCCCCCGGGCGCGGCGTCGGTACACGGTCACACGCCGGGCCCCCGCACGGCCATCGGGGACGACACCCAAATGGTCCGGCGGCCGACACCCATCGTCCCGGGGTGCAGGACGGCTCCGCGGCCCGGGGCGGACGCGTCGCGGCCGACTCGGGGATCCCGGCCGCGGCGCGTCCTGCGGCCCCGGGTACGGGAGGACGACGCGCACCGGGGCATGACCGGCGACTTCCCCGGCTCCCCGCCCTGACACTGCACCAACCGAGTGATCGTCGCGGCTCTGAGGTCAACCGCGGTGCCGGGGCCCTCCTTTCACCGAAGCGGCCCAGCTCTATGACCATGCCCCCAGCCGACATTCACGCCGACCCGGGTACGCCGTCCGCCCCGCCGCGGGATGCGACGGGGCGGACGATTTGCGGACGGTCCGTCAGCACGGTGTGGTTGCCATCAACTTCTCGAAGGAAGCCATGCAGTCCGGGCAGTGACGCGCCCGTTCACCGTCGGATGCCTCGATACGTTCGCGGAGCTGCTGTCCGCAGAGTGTGGCCGCGGCCTGTTTGGCCAGTACGTGCCACACCAACGCTCCGCCCGCCTTCTCCGGGCCCACGCACATTTCGTACATGATCGGCCTCCCAGCCTGGACGCCGCTGACACTCTCCAGGAGACACCGGTTCGGCCGTGACCAGTAGCGCGCGGGGTCCATTCGGGTGACGGCCGCTGTCGGCCGCCCGGGGTGGGCGCCCACCCTCAGGGCTGCAAACGATCAGCCAACCGGCCCTCTACGGGTGGTCGCGTGACGTGTCGTCGACGGGCCCCTTGACGCCCGGTCAGGGCGCGCGCACGCCGGTTACGGCGAAGCCGCTGCGGGGGCGGGTGGGGACGCGGCGCAGCGGGATGCGCAGGTCCTGCCCCGGGACCGTGTACTCCAGGCGGGCCAACCGGACCGCCAGGGACTCCAGCAGGCCGACGGTGACGCGCTCGCCGGGGCAGCGGTGACCGTGGGCGGGGTCGCCGCCGCCCTGCGGGATCAGCTCGTCGGGGGCGGGCGGCCGGTCCAGGAACCGCCCGGGCCGGAAGGTGTACGGGTCGCCCCAGAGTTCCTCGTCGTGGTTCTGTCCGTAGACGTCGAGCAGCAGGATCCCGCCGGCCGGGACCGACTCGCCGTGCCAGGTCAGCTCCCGCACGGTCCGGCCGCCGAGGAACGGGGCGAACGGGTAGAAGCGGCGGACCTCGTGCGCGAAGGCGGTGGCGAACGCGCCGTCCCCGCCGCGCAGCCGCTCGCGGTGGGCCGGCCACCGGTGCAGGGCGTGGGCGGCGAAGGCCACGAACCAGCTCACGGCGACGGTGGGGCGCAGGACGTTCAGCAGTTCCACGGCCGCCGTGCGGGAGTCCAACGGGCCCTGTGCGGTGTCGCGGTGCCGGGCCACCCGCGCCAGCATGGAGTCCGCCGGGGCGGCAAGGGCCCCGGACCTGACCTCCTCGACCAGGCGGGCCGTGCGGGTCTCCTGCCGGGCGCGGGCGCGACGGGCCCGCAGCTGGCGCGGCCCCGGGGTGGCGAAGCCGTCCACCATCGCGAGCAGGTCCCGGGCCAGGGGTTCGGCGTCGACGGCCCCCGGCGGGATCCCCGCCCAGTCGCAGACCCCGCGGGTGAGTACGACGGCCGCCTCGTCGAACAGCACGACCCGCGGGCGCTCGCTCCAGGAACGCACGGCCTCGTCCCAGGCCGCGGTGACGTGGTCGGTGAGGCGGGCGACGCGGTCGGCTTCGAGCAGCGGCAGGAACAGCTCCTTGCGGGCGCGGTGGGCGTCGCCGTCGAGGGTGTGGACCGCGCCCTGCCCGAAGAGGGTGTCCAGCACCGGTGCCGGGACGGCGCCGTGGCGGTGGACGTGCGACTCGTCGTAGAAGAAGCGCACGGCTCGCGGACCCCGTACGGCCAGCGCGGGACGGCCGAGCAGCCGGGTGCTCAGCACGGACCCGGTGGTCTCGCGCATGCGGTTGGGCAGCCAGGCGTAGCCCTCGGCGAGCAGGGCCGGGGTGCGGTCGATCAGCGGGCGGCGGTGAGCGTCCATGGCGGGTGGGTGCCCCGGCACGGCGAGCGGACACCGGCGTCCCGGTCGTCCCTGGAGTGCGGGGGGGGCGAGCCGGGTTCCGCACATGACCGTTCGCCCGTTCGCCCGGGTCGCGCTCGTCGGGGCCGGAGCACTGGCGCTGCTCGGCCCGCTCACCGCGACGGCCACCGTCGCGGCCCGTTCCTACGACAAGGCCGGCCCGGTCGCGCCGAGCGGCGGGGCGGCAAGAAGATCGCCGGCGTTCCGGGCTGCTGAGGGGCGCGTTCAGGAGAGCTTGTCGACGGCCGTGGCGGTGGTGGTCCGGAAGTCGGTCACCCGGGCGTCCTCGAAGGTGCCCATCTGTCCCCACTGGACGAGGGTGACGGTCCTGCCGTCCCGGCCGACCGAGAACAGGTTGATGTCGGTGGCTCCCCACTCGGTCACCGTGTGGACGCCGTAGACGTGGGCGCCCTCCTCCACGTCCAGGCGGCCGTAGTACTTCTGCGTGGCGGTGACCTCCGGGTTGCGCTCCATCACCGTGCGCGCGCAGTCGTCGAGATCCGCGCGCAGCAGGGCGGCGAACCGCTCGGCCCGCCGGGTGCTCCGCTCGACCACCGTGACCTGGAGGGCGCCGGTGTCGTACTCGGTCCAGTACCTGCGGTGGGAGGAGGTGGACGGCAGCGCGTCGCCCACGCACATCGGGGCCGGGTCCGGCTGCCCGGCGGTGACCGGTCCGGCGTACCAGTCGGAGGCGGGGTGCGGCGGCAGTTCGGACGGCTCCAGGAAGGCGGGCGGCGCGGAGTCCGCCGTCCCGGGGTGCGGCGCCGCCGCGGTCCCCGGGACGGCGGCCACGGCGAGCGCGGCACCGGCCACCACAGCGGTCAGGGCGGCACGGGCTCCTCGGTCACGGACGTACATGTCTCCCCCATGGCGGGCGTGTCGGTCGACGACCCCGCGGACCGGTCGTCCGGTTCATCGGCGTCGCCCGGGTTTCCCCGTACGACACGGCAGGGCCGCCATGGGTTGCCCCGGGTGTCCTCGGCGTCCTCCTCAGCCGGCCGCGTTGTCGGTGCGCATCCTCACCTGTTCCTCCAGCCGCCGCAGGCTGCCGTCGAGGGCCTCGGCCACCGTCCGCCGGCCCGGGTCGTGCCCCTCGTCGAAGAACGACAGGTGCACCGTGACCTCGCTGGCCCCGCTGTCGAGTCCGGCGACCTGGAGCCAGCCGGCGTAGCTGCCCTGTTCACGGGTGCCCCACTCCAGCCGCATCTGCTCGGGCCGGGCGCTCAGCAGCGCCGCGGTGTCCTGGTCGGTGCGGTCCTCGTGCACGGTGACGGCGGGCGGCTCCTCCGGCTCCACGTGCAAGTCCCGGGGCAGCCAGGTCTCCAGCTGTCCGACGTTCGCGGCCTGGTCGAAGACCTGCTCGGGCTGGGCGGGCATGGTGCGGGAACGCTCGTACTCGGTCATGCGGCACCACTCCTCGGTGCTCGGGGTCGTACGAGGTGACGCGTGCCCCTTCTGCCGGGGCCGAAGCGCCACGCGGGCGGGCGGCCCGACGGGCGGGGCGGGACGGGCGGTGCCAGACTGCTGGGCACCGTCCCCGCCGCGGCGGGCCCGCGACGAGAGGAGACGAGGTGTCCACGCCGGACCCGGACGACGCGGGGCTGTGGAGGTTCCTCGCCGATCCGGCCCATCTCACGATGGACCTGCGCACCGCCACCGCCCACTGTGCCCGGGCGCTGGGGCTGCGGCGCGCCGTCGTCTACCTCGTCGACATCCAGCAGCGCCAGCTGGTCCCCCAGACGGCCGTGGCCCCGCCCGCCCCGGTCGACGGCTCCCTGGCCGGGTGGGCGTACCGCACCCAGTCGCTGCGGGTGGAGGAGTCCGGGGCGAGCGGCGGCATCACCGCCTGGTTCCCGCTCGTCGACGGTGCCGAGCGGCTGGGGGTGCTGGCCGTGCACGAGACGGCCCTCACCGCCTCCTCGCTGACCCGCGGCCGGGCCCTCGCCTCGCTGCTGGCGATGATGATCACGTCCAAGCGGGCCTACGAGGACTCCTTCGTCCGGCGCACCCGCACCGAGCGCATGCAGTTGCCCGCCGAGTTGCTGCGCGCCCTGCTGCCGCCGCGCACCATCGGCGACGGGAACGTCGTGTCGACGGCCGTGCTGGAGCCCGCCTACGAGGTCGGCGGTGACGCCTTCGACCACGCGCTGACCGAGACGACCCTGCACGTGGCCGTCCTGGACGCGATGGGGCACGACCTGGCCTCCGGGCTGACCACCACGGTCTCGCTGGCGGCCTGCCGCAACGCCCGGCGCACCGGTGCCGACCTGCCCACGCTGGTGCGCAGCGTGGACGAGGCGCTGTCCAGCTGGCTCCCGGACAAGTTCTGCACGGCGGTGGTGGCGCAACTGGACCTGGCCACCGGGGTGCTGCGCTGGGCCAACTGCGGACACCCCGCGCCGATCCTGATCCGCGACCAGCGGGTGATCATCGACGCCATGGAGCGGGAGGCCGACCCGCCCATGGGCCTGCCGTTCCTGCTGAGCCCGCACCCGCGCCGGACGCACGAGATCGCGCTGGAGCCGGGGGACCGGGTGCTGATGTACACCGACGGTGTCGTGGAGGCCCGGACCAGGGAGGCCAAGCTGCTGGGCCTCGAACGCTTCGCCGACTACGTCATCCGGGCCACGGCCGGCGGCGAGCTGGCGCCGGAGTCGCTGCGCCGGCTGATCCACTCGCTCCTCGCCATGCAGGACGGCCGGCTGCGGGACGACGCCACGCTGCTGATGTTCGAGTGGCGGCCGCCTTCCTGAGGCGGCACCGCTGTCCGCCTCACACGCCGTGCCCATGGGCGCGCAGCCAGGCGTGCACGGTGTCCTTGTCCGCCGGAGTGATCCGCACCTCGCCCGCCACGTAGGGGCCCTCGTCCTCGGTGAACCCGGTGTCCGTGACCCTGGCGGTGACCCAGGTGGCCAGGTCCTGGGCGGCCCGTTCGGTCAGCGCGTCCCGTTCCCAGCCCTCCCGTGCCTCGCCGGCGGCCTCGGCATCGTGCCGTTCGGTCTCGGCCAGCCACGCCGCCACCAGCCGTTCCACGGTCCGGCGGTCGGCGGTGTCGGTCCGCTGTCGCATCCGCTCGTCGCTCATGCCGGGCGAGTGCCCGCGATCCTCGCCGCCCCACACCGGCACGGGCCGCGGTGTCGGCGGTGCGGCGCCGGGTACCCGACCCGTGAAGGGGAGGGCCGGTCCGGTCCGTTCCGCGACGGCGACAGCCCGGGAAGGGGACACGATGAAGCAGCCCGCCGACGACCACGCCACCGGCCGACGGGGCGGCGTCTTCGAGCTGCGCCCGGCCGCCGGTGACCGGGGTCCCGCCGCCCGGAGCGAGGCGACGGGCGAGGACCTGCCGCTCGACCGCAACCAGGCCATCCTCCAGGCCGCCAAGCAGGTGGGCTCGACCCTGAAGAAGGCGGAGCACCCGTTCGCGCTGGCCGGCAGTGTCGCCGTGTACGCGCACGGCGGCACCCAGAACCTCCAGCACGACGTCGACTTCTGTATCCGGCCCGAGGACGCCGACGCCGTCGCCGCAACGCTGCGGGAAGCGGGGCTGACGGTCTACACCCCGCCCGAGGACTGGCTGCTCAAGGCGGACTGCCTGGGACAGCAGGTCGACCTCATCTTCGAGCTGGCGCACGAGCCCGTGACGACGGCTCTGCTGGCCCGGGCCCAGGACCTGTCGGTCGACTCGGTGCTGATGCCGGTCCTGGCGCCGACCGACCTGCTGCGCGGTCTGCTGGCGGCCTTCTCGGAGCACCACTGCGACTTCGGTGCGGTGCTGCCGATCGCCCGCACCCTGCGCGAGAAGATCGACTGGGCGGCGCTGCGCCGCGACTGCGGCGACGCCCCGATGCCCGCCGCGTTCTTCTTCATCCTCGAACGGCTGGAGATCATCCCTCCGGCCGGTCCCCCGGCCACCGCATCGAAGGAGGGCCGGCGATGAGCGACCCCGTCGGACACCGGGGCCCCGCGGCGAGCGGCCCCGCCCCCGCGCCCGGAAGGCCCGGAGACTCCGGGCATCCCGAGCAGCCCGAGAACGTCGAATACCGGGTGGCCCACCTCCAGGACCGTCTCGCCGCGGAGGAACTCGGTGAACTGGGTGTGCGTGCCGAGGTCCGCGCCGGGGCGATCGCGCTGACCGGCACGGTGCCCTCGGCGCAGTGCCGCGAGACCGTGCTGCGCATCGCCCGTGAGGAGCTGGCCGGGCTGACCGTGCACGCCGACGTCGTGGTGGCGGACACCACCCGCCCCGATCACGCCGAGGAGCTGTGATGATCCGCGTCGCCGCCGTCGGGGACATCCACATGGGACCCGACAGCCAGGGGCTGCTGCGGCCCGCGTTCGAGACCCTGCCCGACTGCGCCGACCTGCTGCTGCTCGCCGGGGACCTCACCCGGCACGGCACCGTGGAGGAGGCGCGGGTGGTCGCCCGGGAGGTGCGCGGCCTGCCGGTGCCGGTGGTGGCGGTCCTGGGCAACCACGACCACCACGACGAACGGCCCGAGGAGGTCACCGCCGTCCTCCGGGATGCCGGTGTGACCGTACTGGAGGGCGAGGCGGCCGTGGTGGAGTGCGCCGGGGGCCGGGTGGGGATCGCCGGGACGAAGGGGTTCGGCGGCGGCTTCGTGGGGCGCAGCGCGGGCGAGTTCGGCGAGCCGGTGATGAAGGAGTTCGTGCGCACCACCCGCCGCTCGGCGGACAGCCTGCACGCCGCGCTCAAGGAGCTGGACCAGGAGGACTGCGCGGCGCGGGTGGCGCTGACGCACTTCTCCCCCGTCGCGGACACGCTCGCCGGGGAGCCGCCGGAGATCCATCCGTTCCTCGGCAGCTACCTCCTGGCGGAGGCGATCGACACGGCCGGCGCCGATCTCGCCGTGCACGGACACGCCCACCTGGGCTCGGAGCACGGGATGACGGCGGGCGGGGTCCGGGTGCGCAACGTGGCGCAGCCCGTCATCCGCCGGGCCTTCAACGTCTACCGACTGGGCGCGGACTGACCGCCCGTCCGGCCGTCAGGTCCCTTCCGTGTCCTCGGTCGTGCGTCCCAGGCAGGTGACGTCCGCCGGATCGAGGCCCGCCGCCGCGATCTCGTGGAAGCCCAGGCGGTCGTAGAAGGCCCTGGCCGGGGTGTTGGCCGTCGCCATGACCAGGTGGACGGCCGGGACGCCGCGTTCGCGCAGGGCCCGCCAGAACGTCCGCATCAGGGTCCGGCCGTGGCCCTGTCCCTGCCAGGCGGGCAGCAGGTCGATGTGCAGATGGGCGGGGTAGGCGGCCAGTTCCGGGATGATCATCCGCTCCGGGTCGTGCAGCAGCCCGGCCATGACCTCGTCCGGAGTGCGGTCGCCGGGCGGGCCCTCGGGGGCCGGGTGGCGGTGCGCGACCCGGGGCAGCCACTTGGTCCGGAACTCCTCTGCGAAGCGCGTGGTGTCCGCCGTGCCGAGGATGTAGCCGACCGCCCGTCCCTCGCCGTCGTCCAGCACGAAGGCCAGGTCCGGGTCCAGATGGACGTAGGGGGCGGCGAAGATGGCCGGGAGGATCGCGGGGTCGGCGTACACGGGCCGGCTGTCCCGGCCGTTGTGCGCGGTGCGGATGCAGATGTCGTCGAGGGCCGGGGCGTCGGCGGCGCGGTAGGGGCGTACGGAGGCAGTCGCTGTCACCGCAGCATCCTGCCCGCTTGGGAGCGCTCCCACAAGTGGTTCGCTTCAATCAACGGCGCCCGGGTACCCGGCGGCCGGCAGTGCGGCGGAAGTCGGCGGGAGGCCGGTGATGGAGGACACGACGGACCGGATCGCGCGGCCGTGGGGCGCACGGGCGCCTTACGGACGGCACGAGACCTGGCCCACCCGGGTGGACACGTTCCTCGCCCAGGGGGTCGAGCCCGGCGCGGTGCAGCGCTGGGTGCAGTCCGCGTCGATCCTGCACTCGGACGGCGACGCCATGGACGTCGCGGTGGCCGACGGCCGCATGGTGGGTGTGCGGGGCCGGGACGCGGACCGGGTCAACCGGGGCCGGCTCGGCCCCAAGGACCTGTTCGGCTGGCAGGCCAACGCCTCGCGCGACCGGCTGACCCGCCCGCTGGTCCGGCGCGACGGGCGGCTGGTGGAGACGGACTGGGACACGGCGATGGACCTGGTGGCCGACCGCTCCCGCGCCCTGCTGGACTCGCGCGGTCCGGGCTCGATCGGCTTCTACACCAGCGGGCAGCTGTTCCTGGAGGAGTACTACACGCTCACCGTGCTGGCCCGGGCCGGCATCGGCACCCACCACCTCGACGGCAACACCCGCCTGTGCACCGCCACGGCCGCGGAGGCGCTGAAGGAGACCTTCGGCTGCGACGGGCAGCCCGGCAGCTACGACGACTTCGACCACGCCGACGTGATCGCGCTGTTCGGCCACAACATCGCCGAGACCCAGCCCGTGCAGTGGATGCGGCTCCTCGACCGCCTGGAGGGGGCCGACCCGCCGCGGCTGCTGTGCGTGGACCCGCGTCCCACCCGCGTCGCCGAACACGCCGCCGTGCACCTCGCGCCCCGGGTCGGCACCAACGTCGCCCTGCTCAACGCGCTGCTGCACGAGACGATCCGGCACGAGCGGATCGACCGCGACTTCATCGCCGCGCACACCGTCGGCTTCGAGGAACTGGCGGCCCGGGTCGCCGACTGCACGCCCAAGTGGGCGGCGGAGATCTGCGACGTCCCCGCCGCCCTGATCGAGGAGGCCGCCGAACTCGTCGGCACCACCGACGCGTTGGTCTCCACCGTGCTCCAGGGCGTCTACCAGTCCCACCAGGCCACCGCCGCCGCCGTCCAGGTCAACAACCTGCACCTGATCCGCGGCATGCTGGGCCGGCCCGGCGCGGGCCTCCTCCAGATGAACGGCCAGCCCACCGCGCAGAACACCCGCGAGTGCGGCGCCAACGGCGACCTGCCGGGCTTCCGCAACTGGCAGAACGACGCCCATGTCGCCGACCTCGCGAAGGTGTGGAACGTCGAGCCGGAGACCGTCCCGCACTTCGCGCCGCCGACCCACGCGATGCAGATCTTCCGCTACGCCGAGCAGGGCTCGCTGCGGATGCTGTGGATCAGCGGCACCAACCCGGCCGTCTCGATGCCCGAGTTGTCCCGCATGCGCTCGATCCTGTCCCAGGAGCGGCTGTTCACGGTCGTGCAGGACCTGTTCCTGACCGAGACCGCGCAGCTGGCCGATGTCGTGCTGCCCGCCGCCACCTGGGGCGAGAAGACCGGCACGCTCACCAACGCGGACCGCACGGTGCACCTGTCCCTCAAGGCGGTGGAGCCGCCCGGCGAGGCCCGGTCCGACCTGGACATCTTCCTGGACTACGCGCGGCGCATGGACTTCAAGGACAAGGACGGCGGTCCGCTGATCACCTGGGACGGCCCCGAATCGGCGTTCGAGGCCTGGAAGCGGTGCAGCGCGGGCCGCCCCTGCGACTACACGGGCCTGTCCTACGCCAAGCTGCGCGACACCAGCGGCATCCAGTGGCCCTGCCACGACCGGGCCCCCGAGGGCACCGCGCGGCTCTACACGGACGGCATCGACTGGGCCCACCCGGACGTGTGCGAGAGCTACGGCAAGGACCTGGAGACCGGCGCCTCGCAGGAGGTCGTGGAGTACCGCTCCCTCAACCCGGACGGCAGGGCGATGCTGAAGGCGGCCGCCTATCTGCCGCCGCACGAGGAGCCGGACGAGCAGTACCCGTTCCAGCTGACGACCGGCCGGACGCTCTACCACTTCCACACCCGTACGAAGACCGGGCGGGCGCCCCAGCTGAACGGCGCCGCCCCCGATGTGTGGGTGGAGGTCTCCGCCCCGGACGCGGAGCGGCTCGGCCTCGGCGAGGGCGACCTGGTCGAGGTCGCCGGCAGGCGCGGCTCCCTGCGCGGACGGCTGCGGGTGACCGGCATCCGGCCGGGGCTGCTGTTCGTGCCGTTCCACTACGGCTACTGGGACACCGGGGGCGGGTCGGGGCCGGGCCCGGACACTCCCGGGCGGGCCGCGAACGAGACGACCGTCACGGACTGGGACCCGGTCTCCAAGCAGCCGCTGTTCAAGACGGCCGCGGCCGCGCTCACCCTCGTGGAACGCGGCGACGGCCGGCCCTCCCCGGCACCGACGACCACCGCCTCGGCACCGGCCGCCGCAGCCGTCCCGCCCACCTCCGGCGGTCCGGCGGCGCGGACGACGGAGCGGGAGCCCGCCGGGTTCCCGCACGGCTCCGAGGAGGGCGCCCGGTGAACGGCGTCAACCTGACCCTGCGCACGCTGCACCGCGGCGAACGGCGGCTGGCCCACGAGCTGGTGACCGTGGCCGAGCGGCACACGACCGAGCACGAGGTCCACCACGTCGCCACCGACCTCGCCCGCTGGTCCCGGGAGCACGTGCGGCGGCTCGCCCAGACCGCCGCGGAGCGCGGCGTGCGGCTGGGCGAGGCACCGGAGCCCTCCTCGGACGGCGTCTTCGCGACGCTGCGCGAGAAGGCGTCCGAGGCGGTCGTGCACCGGCCGGAGCCGGGTCTGCTGCTCCTGCGCGACCTGCGGGAGCTGCACGTCGCGGCGGCGGAGAACTCACTGCACTGGGAGATGCTGGCCCAGGCCGCCCAGGCCGCCCAGGCGTCGCGGGACGGCGGGCTGCTGGCGCTCGCCTCCTCCTGCCACCCGCAGACACTGCGCCAGATGCGCTGGACCAACACCATGATCAAGAATTTGTCGCCCCAGATCCTCACCAGCCTGTGACCTGCGGGTCCCGCGCGGTGCGGCGCCGGCAGGCACGGGTGCGCCGACGGACGCCGAATGGCGGCGGCCGGCCGGGGCCCCTGATGATCCCGGTGGGGCACCACCCCGCCGGCGTCCCGTCGGCACCCCTCACCCAAGGACCCCGACCCCGGGAGAGAGCGAGACAGCGTCATGAGTCTTCTGCGTCTGGCCGGCCGGCCGATGCTCGCCTCGATGTTCGTCGCGGGCGGCCTGCAGTCGCTGCTCAGGCCCCAGGACGTGGCACCGGCGGCCGAGCCGGTCGTGCGGCCGGTGGCCGACCGCGTGCCGGTCCTGCCGGACAGCACCGAACAACTCGTCCGGCTCAACGGCGCCGTCCACGTGGTGGGCGGGATCATGCTCGGGCTCGGCCGCTGTCCGCGGCTGGCCGCGCTGGCCCTCGCGGTGACACTGGTCCCCACCACGCTGGCGGCGCACCGGTTCTGGGAGGCGGAGGACCCCTCCGACCGCGCCCAGCAGCGCATCCACTTCATCAAGAACCTGTCCATGCTGGGCGGACTGCTGATCGCGGCCGACGACACGGGCAGCGCGCCCTCGTTGCTGTGGCGCGGCCGGCACGCCGCGCACGACCTGCGGCACGACGCCCACCTGGTGCGCCGCTCGGTGCGGGCCACGGCCGGCCCCGCGGCGCGGGCGGGCGGTGTCCGGGCGAGGCTGGGGGTCTGACCGGGCGTTAACCCGCCTCCTGCGGGGGGACCCGACGGCCGTGACGGCCGGTCCCGCGGCCGCCACGACGTTCTGGAGGTGGAGCATGGGTCACGGAGGAGACGTCATCGACGAGCTGACGACCGATCACCGCGAGGTCGAGGAGCTCTTCGGCAGGATCGAGGCGCTGCCGCCCGGCCACAAGGACCGCAAGCTGTACGCCGATCAGGCCACGATCGAGCTGATCCGGCACTCGGTGGCGGAGGAGGCGTATCTCTACCCGGCGGTTCGTGAGCACGTGGCGGGCGGGGGTGCGCTCGCGGACAAGGAGCTGGCGGACCACGCCGAGGCCGAGCAGATCATGAAGGATCTGGAGGGCTGCGCGGCGGACGACGCCGAGTTCGACCGGTTGATCGGCATGCTGATGAGCGAGATCCGCGAGCACGTCGCCGACGAGGAGGGCAATCTGTTCCCGCGGCTGCGCGAGGCGTGCCCCGCGCAGGCCCTGGACGAACTGGGCGACAAGGTCCGGCAGGCGAAGAAGACGGCGCCGACGCGACCGCACCCGTCGGCTCCGGACAAGCCCCCGATGAACAAGCTCCTCGCCCCGGGCGCGGGCATGGTCGACCGGGTGCGGGACGCCATGTCGGGACGGGGCAAGCCGGGCTGAGCGGCCACACCTCGGGCACCGCTGTGCGGATCGCCGGGAGCGGCGGGGCCGGATCGTCCGGCGCGCCGGACGGATCGCACGGCTCGCCGGGCGGATCGGGTGCTCAGGCCCACCACTCCTCGCCCGTGCGCCGGTCCGTCGCCTCCTGCCCGCACGGTGCCGGGAAGGGCTCGGGCCGGCCGCGGAGGGCGGCGACGGTGCGTTCCAGGCCGTCCCGCCAGGTCACGCTCGGCAGCCAGCCGAAGATCTCGCGGGCGAAGCCGGTGACCGGCCGGGGCCGCGCGGGCCCGTCCTCCGCGTCCCCGGTGAAGGCCAGCGGCGAGTGGGAGCCGGTCAGCTCGATGACCCGGCGGGCGATCTCCGCGGCGGTGGGCTCCTCGTCGCCCCCGATGTCCACGGGCCGCACCGATCGCCCGGCCGCGACCAGGAGTACGCCGTCGACCATGTCGTCGACGTAGCACAGGGGGTGCGTGGCGCTGCCGTCGCCGGGGACGGTGACCGGCCGGCCGGCCAGGGCCGCTTCGATGAGGGCGGCCGGCGTGCCCCCGCCGTCCGCCCGCATGCCGGGTCCGTAGCCGTCGAACAGCCGGACGATCCCGGCGTTCGCGCCGTGGGCGCCCGCGTGCGCGGCGACCAGTGCCTCGGCGAACCGGACGGCCTCGGCGCAGGCCCGGTGCGGGCCGACCGGGTCGGCTCCGTCCGGGGCGTCGCCGCGGGCGTCGGGGGCCACCGGGGGCGAGGAGGCGAGCAGGAACCGCGCGCCGTCCCGGCCGGCGACGGCCAGCGCGGTACGGGTGCCCAGGCTGCCGGCGTCCAGGGCCGCCACCGGCCGGTCCGGCCGGGCGTCCGGGGAGGCGGGGCCCGCCAGGTGCAGGACCAGGTCGTAGGGGCCGGTGAGGTCGTCCGCGCAGCCGGGTGCGGAGATGTCCCGTTCCAGGAAGCGGAAGCCGGGGCGGCCCGCCAGGTGGGCCACCTTCTCGGCCCGCCCCGTGGAGAGGTTGTCCAGGCAGTCGACCTCGGCCCCCGCGTCGAGCAGCCGGGTGCACAGGTGGGAGCCGAGGAATCCGGCGCCGCCGGTCACCAGGACCCGGTCCCAGGGCGTGCGGGACTCTCCCCGTGGACCGAACGCCGCCATCGGCATCATGAGGACGACCTTTCTCCCTCGGAGCGCTGAACAGCGTGCCCCGGGTGCCCCGCCGAGGCACTCGCATGCTCCGGCGTCCGCCGGTGCGGCCGCACGCCGTGACCGCCGTCACGGCCGACGGGTGCGGCACCCGCCCGCGGGCCGCTGTGATCAAGCACACTCGGTCCGTCAAGTGCCCCGGGGCGGGGACGGTTGGCCCGTCCGGGCCGGGGGCGGGGGCGCGGACCGGCGACGACTCGCCGGTCCCTTCTGCCACGATGGTCGGCGCCGTGTCCGGATCGGTGGAACGACCGCGCAGCGCAGCCGGCCTACTCGTTCCCGTCCGTCTTCCCTTCGGGTCCCGCGACCCGCCTTCGAGTGGCGCACTGTGTCTTCTTCCTCCGTCTCCGCCCCGCCGCCCCCTGCCGCCCCGCCGTCCGGGCCGTCGGCGTCGCCCGGGCCTTCCGAGCCGTCCGCGTCGGCGTCCCGCTCGCCGTGGCGGTCCCTGCGGCACCGCAGCATGCGCTGGTGGTCGGTCGCGAACTTCGTGTCGAACGCCGGTACCTGGATGCAGCTCACCGTGCAGAACCTGCTGGTCCTGCAGATCACCGGCTCCGCCGCTGCGACGGGACTGTCGATGTCCGTGCAGGCCGCGCCCGCGCTGCTGATCAGCGTGTTCGGCGGTGCGGCCGTCGACCGCTGGCCGCGCAAGCTGACCGCCGCGGTCAGCCAGGCGCTGCTCGGGGCGGTCGCGTTCGTGACCGCGCTCATGGTGGCGCTCGACCGGCTCGACGTGACCTCGCTGATGGTGCTGGCCGCCGTCACCGGCGTGATCGCCACGGTCGACGGCCCGGCCTGTTCCCTGCTGGGCAACGACCTCGTGCCGCGCGAGGACGTGCCCTCCGCGATCGGGGTGGGCGCCCTGGTGCACCAGGCGGGCCGGCTCACCGGCGCCGCGCTCGCCGGTGTGACGGTCGGTTTCCTCGGCACGGCCGCCGCGTACGCCGCCAACGGGCTGTCGTTCCTCTTCGTGGCCTCGGTCATCCCCTTCCTGCGCCCGGCCCGGGGTGCGGTCAGGCATACCGGGGCGGCCGAGGACCGGGGCACGAAGGACACCATGAGCGTGCGCGAGGGGCTGGCCTTCTTCGCCCGCCGCCCCCGGCTGCTGGCGCTGGCCGGTGTCACCGGGGTCAGCGCGGTCTTCGGGCGCAACTACCAGCTGACCCTGGCCGTGCTGGTCACCGGGCCGCTCGCGGGCGGCGCGGGGTCCTTCGGCACCGTCTCCACGGTGCTGGCGGCCGGCGGCATCGTCGGTGCCGTCCTGGGCGCCCGGCTGCGCCGCCCCTCGGTACGGCTGGTGGGCGCGCTGGCGGCGGCGGGCGGGCTGCTCCAGGTGGTGGCGGGCATGTCGCCGTCACTGGCCGTCCTGCTGGTGATGGTGCTGCCCATGGCCGTCGTGGAGTCCGTCTCCGACACGGCCGGTACGGCGGTGCTCCAGACCGATCCGCCCGCGCACCTGCGGGGCCGGGTGCTCGGGGTGTGGGGCAGCATCGGCACGGTGTGGAGCCTGGGCGGGCCGCCCGCACTGGGCCTCCTGATGGAGCTGGCCGGTGCCCGCGGCGCCCTGATCGCGGGCGGACTGATCATCGCCGGCACGATCGGCGCGGGCCACCTCCTGCGCGAACGCCGGGTGGCGGCGGTGCCGCGGGTGTCCCCGGTGGCCAACCTGGAGACGGCTGCCTGAGGGACGGGCCGGGACCGGCCGGAAGTCCCGGGCCCCGTCCCGCGCGGGTCAGGCGACGAGGGCCTGGCCCGGGTCCAGCCGGGCCGTGAGCCCGGCACGGTGCAGGGCGGCGACGGGGGCGACGAGGTCGGGATGGCGCAGCAGCGCCGCCGCCCGGCGGTCGGCGTCGTCGGGGGCCAGCAGGCGGCGGAACTCCGCCGGTGTCCCGGCCGAGGGGCCGCCCTCGGCCAGCGCGGCCACGGCCGGTCCGGCGAGCGCCGGGTCGGTCAGCAGGCAGGCCGCCCAGCTCGCGACGACCTCGTCCACCCAGGTCCGCCACGCGTCCGCGTCCGGGTCGGCGGGCGTCGCGCGGTCGGCACCGGTGATCCAGTCCAGCCGGGCGGAACCCCCGGGGCCCGCCACGCCCAGCAGGGCCACGTCCATCGGGGTCGGGTAGCGCAGCCGGGCCGCTGCCGTCACGGCCTGCCGGGCCTGCACCTCGCACAGGGCGTCGGCCAGGGCGCCGCCGGACGCCGGATAGGCGCGGGTGAGCCACTGCGCGGTCGCCGCGATGACGGGAGAGAGATCTGTGTGCACTGCCGGGCCGTCCGAACTGCTCGTGGTGGGGAACACGGGGTCCGTGGAAACCGTAGCCCGCGCCGCGCCGCGCGGAACATGGCCCGGCTCCCGCCCCGGGCGTGGCCTCGGCCACACCCCGCCCTGCGGGCCCCGCCCCGGCCCGGGGATGCGACCCTGGAGCGGGTTCGCCGATCACCGGGTTCCCGCCCGGATCACCGGTGTGGAGGAGAAGTCCTGAGTACCGCCGTCCTCTCCGAGGCCGTGCCCGTCGTCCTGCTGCTGGGCGTCCTGGCCTTCGCCGTGCTGCGCCCGCGGGGGCTGCCGGAGGCGGTGGCCGCCGTGCCCGCCGCGGTGCTGGTGGTGGCGCTCGGCCTGGTGTCACCGCACCGGGCGTGGGAGCAGACCCGTACGCTGCTGCCGGTCGTGGTCTTCCTCGCGCTGGTGCTGATGCTGGCGTACCTGTGCGCGAAGGAGGGCCTGTTTGAGGCCGTCGGCGCGGCCGTGGCCCGCCGGTGCGGCGGCAGTCCGCGGCGGCTGCTGGCCGGGGTGTTCGCCGTGGCCTGCGCGGTCACGGCCGTGCTCAGTCTGGACGCCACCGCGGTTCTGCTCACCCCCGTGGTGCTGGCCACCGCCTCCCGGGCGGGTGCGCGGGCCCGCCCGCACGTGTACGCGACGGCGCACCTGGCGAACTCCGCCTCGCTGCTCCTGCCGGTCTCCAATCTGACCAACCTGCTGGCGTTCACGGCCAGTGGGCTGACCTTCACCCGGTTCGCCGCGCTGATGGCGCTGCCCTGGCTGGCCGCGATCGCCGTGGAGTACGTGGTGTTCCGGCGCTTCTTCCGCGCGGACCTGGCCGAGCCGGTGTCCGTGGTCCCCGCGCGCGTCGGCCCCGTCCCCGTCCCTCCCGGACCCGCCGGCCCGGTGGCCGCGCGGACGCCGGGCGGCGCCCCCGGTGACGGGCCGGGCCCGGCGGCCGCGCCGCCCGCGGTGCCGCGTTTCACGGTGGTCGTCGTGGCCCTGACCCTGGCCGGGTTCGCGGTGGCCTCGCCCGCCGGGGTAGACCCCGCCTGGGCGGCGCTCGGCGGTGTGCTGGTGCTCGGGGTGCGGGCGCTGGCCCGGCGCCATGTCACGCCCCGGGAGCTGGTGGGCGCCGCCGCGCCGCTGTTCTGCCTGTTCGTCCTGGCCCTCGGCATCGTGGTGCAGGGAGTGGTGACGGGCGCGCCGGCGACCGGGCTCGGGCGGCTGCTGCCGGACGGGGACTCGCTGCCGGCCCTGCTCGGGGTGGCGGCCCTCGCCGCGGTGCTGGCCAACCTGGTCAACAACCTGCCGGCCGTGCTCGCGCTGCTCCCGCTGGCCGCGCCCGGCGGACCGGCCCCGGTCCTCGCCGTGCTGATCGGCGTGAACCTGGGTCCCAACCTGACCTACGTCGGTTCGCTGGCGACCCTGCTGTGGCGTCGCATCCTGCACCGGCACGGCGTCGAGGTGGAGCTGGGCCGGTTCACCGTGCTGGGGCTGCTCACCGTGCCGGCCGCGGTCGCCGCGTCGACGGTGGCCCTGTGGGGGGCGGTACGCCTCATCGGCGCCTGACGACCGGTACGCCTCACCGGTGCCCGGCGCCCGGGGCGCCGCCGGGTGCCGGGCGCCGGCTCACTGGGTCGCGACGACCAGGCAGCGCCTCAGTTCCGCCACGGCCCGGGGATCGCCCTCGACCGTGACACCGCGGTCCCCGTCGGCGCCCGCCCGGTTCCAGAGCGACCGCAGCACGCCCTCCGGTGAGCCGCTCAGCGTCACGTCGGCCGTGCCGTCGCCCGCGCCGTCCGTGACGGTGAACTCGCCCGGTCCGGTCCGCACCCGCCAGGCCGCCTCGTCACCGGCCCGCACCAGGAACGTGTGCCCCGGCGAGCCGTCCAGGATCTCGGTGAAGTACTCGCCCCACTCGGCCACGGCGTACCCGGCGAAGACCTTGAGCAGTTCGTCGACCCCGTCCACGGCGAGGTCGTCCGGTACGGCGGTGACGGGCGCCCCGGTGGCCAGTTCGGCGTCGATGCGGTGGACGACGGTCTCCTGCGCCATCCGCCGGATCCAGAAGCCGACGCTCTGGTCGGGGCCGTACCAGGTGCCGGCCGGGTCCTCGGGGGCGCGGGTGGCGAACTCGGCGCGCAGCGCGGTGTAGCCCCGGTCGAGCAGCGCCGTCGGCGCCTCGTCGGCGAACTCCCTGGGCGGCCAGGGCTCGGGCTCGGCGCCGTCGCGCATGGCGGCGGTCTTGTGCAGGTACACCTCGCCGACGTGGCGGGTCAGGTCGGCGACCGTCCAGCCGGGGCAGGTGGGCACCGGGGCGTCGGCGTCGGTGCCGACGACGGTCCGCAGCCGGTCGTGGTCGGCGGCGAGGCAGTCGAGGAAGCGGGAGAACTCCATGCCGTCGAGCCAAACACAGGTTCAGATCGGGGGCACGGTGTTTTCCCCGCTCACCACGCCGGGCTGGGTACCGCGGGGCGGCGGACCGCTTCGGCGGCGTCCCGCAGGTGCAGGGCGACGGAGATCAGGGCGCGCAGCGCGGAGGGGCGCAGGCTCTGGGCGCTCTCGGCGGCCAGCACCAGCAGACAGCCCGCGGCCTGCTCGACGACCGGGACGGAGAACGCGAAGTCGTCGCCGTCGGCGCCACGGAAGGCGCGCCACGGCGTGGCGGCACCGTCGATGGCCTTGTGCACCGCCTGTTCGAGGTGGTGCGCGGCCTGCTGGCACACGGAGGCAGGCAGGACGATGGTGCGATGGAAGGCTGAACTGGTCATAGTCCCATTGCTCCCCCGCGCCCCGGGGGTCCGATCGGCGCACCGGGCGGTTTTCACCGGGTCGGCCGCAGCCGGGCCACGACACGACCACGCCACGATCCCGGGGCTCCCCCTAGATGTCCCGACGGGTCACATGTCTCAGTGCGTCATGTGTCCCATTGAGACATTTTCAGGTGTACGCTCGGACGCATGACGGCAACGAAGCCCTCCCCCGCCACCGAGGACCGGCGGCAGCGCAAGGCGCGGCAGACCCGCGACGCGCTGGCCACCGCCGCCTGCGACCTGATCCTGGAGCGCGGTCCGGCGGCGACCACGGTGGAGGCGATCGCCGAGCGCGCGGACGTCACCCGCCGCACGTTCAGCCGGCACTTCGCCGGGAAGGAGGACGCGGCGCTCGACTTCGTCCGCCGGGACGGCGACCGGATCAACGCGCTGCTGCGGTCCCGCCCCGCCGAAGAGCCGCCGCTGCTCGCCTATCGCAGGGCCGTGCGGGACTGGCTCGACGACCGGGAGGACCCGGCGTGGCACGTGCGGCCGCGGATGCGCCGCCTGCTGGCCCTGGCCGACACCGAGCCCGGGCTGTTCGCCGCCTACCAGCGCATCCGGGTCGACGCCCAGGAGGAGTCGATCCGCATCGTCGCCGCCCGGCTCGGCAGCGACGACGCCCGGGACGTGCGCCCGGCCGTCGTCGTCGACGCCGCCGCCGGGGTCCTGATCGCCGCCCTGCGCCTGTGGGCGCGCGGCGTTGAGGGGGACTCGGGAGCCGCAGACCTCGCCGCCCTCGTGGAGCGGGCCTACGACGCCCTGACCTCGGAGGCCGCGGCCGCGACCCCCGACAGCACCACCACCGAAGAGTGAGAACAGCACCATGAGCACCAACGGCACCACTGGCACCACCCCCGCCAACGCTCCCGCCTCCGGCCACGCCGCCGAGTTCGCCGGACGTACCGCCCTCGTCACCGGCGCCGCCTCCGGCATCGGCCTGGCCACCGCCCGCCGGCTCGGCGCCGGCGGCGCCCGGGTCGTCGTCGCCGACTACAACGCCGAGGGCGCCGAGAAGGCCGCCGCCGAGCTGCGGGCCGAGGGCGTCGAGGCCGCCGCCGTCGAACTGGACGTCACCCGTCCGGAGTCCGCCGAGGCGGCCGTCAAGTTCGCCGTCGACACCTACGGCTCGCTGGACCTCGCCGTCAACAACGCCGGCATCGGCGGCCCCAGCGCCCCGACCGGCGAGTACGACGTGGCGGCCTACCAGCGCGTCGTACACACCAACCTCGACGGCGTCTTCTACTCGATGCGCTACGAACTGCCCGCGATGGAGGCGGCCGGCAAGGGCGGCGCCATCGTCAACGTCGCCTCCATCCTCGGCTCGGTCGGCTTCGCCGGCTCCCCCGCCTACGTCGCCGCCAAGCACGGTGTGGTCGGGCTGACCAAGGCGGCCGCCGCCGAGTACGCCGCCCGGGGCATCCGGATCAACGCGGTCGGCCCGGGCTTCATCGACACCCCGCTGCTGAAGACCATGGACCAGGCCGCCTACGACGGCCTGGTCGCCCTGCACCCGGCCGGCCGCCTCGGACGCGCCGAGGAGGTCGCCGAGCTGATCGCCTTCCTGCTGTCGGACCGCGCGTCCTTCGTCGCCGGCAGCTACCACCTGGTCGACGGCGCCTACACCGCCGTCTGACCAGCACCCGCCCGCCCGGGGGGAGAGAACAAAGGAGTTCGACCATGAAGGCACTGCAGTACCGCACCATCGGGGCCCCGCCCGAGGTGGTCACGGTCCCCGACCCGGAGCCCGGCCCCGGCCAGGTGCTGTTGAAGGTGACCGCCGCCGGAGTCTGCCACTCCGACATCGCGGTGATGAGCTGGCCCGCCGAGGGCTTCCCGTACGAGCTGCCGCTCACCCTCGGGCACGAGGGCGTCGGCACCGTGGCCGCGCTCGGCGCCGGTGTGACCGGGCTCGCCGAGGGCGACGCGGTCGCCGTGTACGGCCCCTGGGGCTGCGGCACCTGCGCCAAGTGTGCGGAGGGCAAGGAGAACTACTGCCTGCGCGCCGACGAGCTGGGCATCCGCCCGCCCGGACTCGGCCGTCCGGGTTCGATGGCGGAGTACCTGCTGATCGACGACCCCCGGCACCTGGTCCCGCTGGACGGGCTCGACCCGGTCGCGGCGGTCCCGCTCACCGACGCCGGACTGACGCCGTACCACGCGATCAAGCGGTCGCTGCCCAAGCTGGTCCCCGGCTCGACCGCGGTGGTCATCGGCACCGGCGGTCTCGGCCACGTCGCCATCCAGCTGCTGCGCGCCCTGACGTCCGCCCGGGTGGTCGCCCTGGACGTCAGCGAGGAGAAGCTGCGGCTGGCCCGCGAGGTGGGCGCGCACGAGGCGGTGCTGTCGGACGCGAAGGCCGCGGACGCGGTGCGCGAGATCACCGGCGGTCTGGGCGCCGAGGCCGTGTTCGACTTCGTCGGCGTGGCGCCCACCGTGAAGACCGCCGGAGCCGTCGCGGCCGTCGAGGGCGATGTCACCCTGGTCGGCATCGGCGGCGGTTCGCTGCCCGTCGGCTTCGGCATGCTGCCGTTCGAGGTGTCGGTCAACGCCCCGTACTGGGGCAGCCGCAGCGAGCTGATCGAGGTGCTGAACCTGGCCCGTTCGGGTGCCGTGTCGGTGCACACCGAGACGTACTCCCTGGACGACGCCCCGCTCGCCTACGAGCGGCTGCACGAGGGCAAGGTCAACGGCCGCGCGGTGATCCTGCCGCACGGCTGAGGGCCGAGGGGGCGCGACCGGTCCCCCGTTCCGGTCGTGCCCCCGTCCCGCCGAACCTACGTGGACGGGTCCGCCGTTGTGAATCGTGCCGGTGCCCGCTGCCGGGCCCCGGGGACTCACTCGTGCACAGGTGAGTCCGGATGACCCGGTTTCGTCCCGTGCAGGACCGGCTGGTCGAGGTCCCCGGCCGCCAGATGGGCCAGTACCACCTCGTACAGGTCGCCGCCGGCGGCGAGCAGCTGGCGTTCGAGCACGGGCTCGGCGCTGCGGACGTGCTCACGGACGGTCTGCGCGTGCATGCCGAGCCGCTGGGCGGCGCGCTCGGCGTTTCCGCCGGCGGCGATCCAGGTGCGCAGGGTGCGCCGCAGGTCCCGGCCGTCCGGGTCCAGGCGGCCGAGCAGCTCGACCGCCCAGGTGCGCAGCGCGGGCCCGGACAGCAGGTCGGCGAGCCGGGCGGCGCCGGCCCGGGCGCCGGCGCCCGGCGGGGGTTCGGCGAGGCCCACCTGGACGTTCAGGGCCAGGTGGACGGCGGCCCGGGCGGTCAGGTCGGCGAAGTCCGTGCGCAGCAGCGACTCGACCCGGCCCATACGGGCGCGGACCGTGTTGCGGCTGACGCCGAGGACCTTCGCCGCGTTGACGGCGGTGAACTCCAGGCCGAGCCGGGTGGTGGCCAGCAGTTCGGCGCGGGTGTGGTGCGACAGGCCGTCGAGCGGGCTGAGCACCCCGGCCGTCCAGTCGTGCAGCACCGCCGGGTCCATCAGCCGCTCGGGATGGGTCCGCTCGGCGTACCGGGCCGCCCTTCCCGGCCGGAACCGGGCCACGGCCAGGGCGCTGACGGCCTGTCCGTAGGCCGCCGCGGTGCGGGCGAGTCCCTGCCGGGCGCTGCCGCCGACGAACACCCCGGGGCGGCGGGCGACCAGCGAGCACAGCTCCTGTCCGGCCGTGTCGCGCGGGGCGAGCACGATGACGTGTCCGTCGACCGCCGGGCACCGCACGACCAGCGCCCGCTCCCCCGTCGCCGACAGGCACTCCTCGGCGAGGCGGTCCCGTGCGGCGGGGCTGCTCTCCACGACGTACACGCACGCCGTGTCGGTGTCGAGGAGGCCGGGCCAGAGCCCGGCGGCCACGCGGCGGGCGGAGACGGTGTCCGCCACCATCAGCAGCTGCAGGATGGCCAGGCGCAGGTCGGCGGTGGCCCGCCGCAGCCGCTGCCCGGCCGCGGTCGACTCGTGGCCGGCCAGCAGCAGCTCCAGCACCTGGGCGGCGTGCGTGACGATGTCGGACAGGCTCCGGTCGAAGGGCCGTGCGCGGGCCACCACGAGGACGGCGGCCGGCGCCGGACCGGACCGCTCCACGCGGACGAGCCGCAGATGGCGGCCCCGGTCCTCCAGCGCGGCGGAGGCGATCCGGCCGGAGGTGACGTCGGCGACCAGCGTCTCGTCCAGTTCGACACGGGTGCCGGCCAGCAGCCGGCCGGTGCCGTCCCGCAGCGAGACGGTCGCGTGCGCGGTGCCGCCGAGCCAGGCCACCACCCGGTTCAGGTCACGCCCGGCCGGCCGCAGGTGCTCCAGCAGTTCCTGCGCCCATCCCGCCTGTTCCCCGGCCCCGGACGTCCGCTGCCGTCCGTCGCCCTCTCGGCCCGCCACGTCGGCCTTCTCCTCGTCTCGCCCGTCCCCGGCCCAGGCCGGGGACGTTACCCCATGGCACTGTGCGCGGGCCCCGTCCGGAGCCGGCGGCCGGGCCGCGCCGGGCCCGTCGGGCGGGGGCGGGCCTGTCGGACGGGGCGGACCTGTCGGACGGGGGCGGGCCTGTCGGGCGGGGCGGGCGAGCGGGCATAAGCTCGGTGAATGGCGAAGTACTTCGACGTGCACCCCGACAACCCCCAGCCCCGCAGCATCGCCCAGGTCGCCGACAGCATCCGCTCCGGTGCGCTGATCGCGTATCCGACGGACTCCTGCTACGCGCTGGGCTGCCGCCTGGGCAGCCGCGACGGCATCGACCGCATCCGGTCGATCCGCCGCCTGGACAACCGGCACCACTTCACCCTGGTCTGCCAGGACTTCGCCCAGCTCGGGCAGTTCGTGCAGATCGACAACGACGTGTTCCGGGCGATCAAGGCGTCGACACCCGGCAGTTACACCTTCATCCTGCCCGCCACGCGGGAGGTGCCGCGGGCGCTGCAGCACCCGAAGAAGAAGACCGTGGGCGTACGCATCCCCGACCACGTCGTCACCCAGGCGCTCCTGGCCGAGCTGGGCGAACCGCTGCTGTCCAGCACGCTGTTGCTGCCCGACGAGGAGGAGCCGATGACCCAGGGCTGGGAGATCAAGGACCGGCTCGACCACGTGCTGGACGCGGTCGTCGACTCCGGGGACTGCGGCACCGAGCCGACCACGGTCGTCGACTTCTCCGGCGGCGAGGCGGAGATCGTACGGCGGGGCGCGGGCGACACGACCCGGTTCGAGTAGCCGGACCGTCCGCACCACCGCCTCAGTCACCGAGAAAGGCAGACCACGTACATGACCGCCACAGTCGGAACCGCCGTGGACATCCCCACCGCCGACGGCACCGCCGACGCCTACCTGACCCACCCGGCCGACGGGGGGCCGCGTCCCGCGGTCCTGCTGTACATGGACGCGTTCGGGCTGCGCCCGTCCCTGCGGGCGATGGCCGACCGGCTGGCCGGCGCCGGGTACACCGTCCTGGTGCCGAACGTCTTCCACCGCAGCGGACGGACGCCCGTCGTGGAGCTGCCGGAGTTCATCGACCCGCGGGCACGGCCGGAGATCTTCGAGCGGCTCGGTCCGGTCATGCGGTCGCTGACCCCGGACCGGGCGATGCGGGACGCCGACGCCTGGCTGCGGTGGCTGGCCGACCTGCCGGAGGCGGCCGACGGCCCGGTCGCGCTCGTGGGCTACTGCATGGGCGCCGGGCTCGCCCTGCGTACCGCGGGCACGTTCCCGGACCGGGTGGCCGCGGTGGCCGGGTTCCACGGCGCGAACCTGGCGACGGACGGGCCGGACAGCCCGCACCTGGTGGCCGGGGACATCACCGCCGAGGCGTACTTCGCCCACGCCGACCAGGACCCGGGCATGGACGCCGAGCAGCAGGAGCGCCTGGCGGCGGCCCTGACGGCGGCCGGGGTACGGCACCGCTGCGAGGTCTACCCCGGCGCCCACCACGGCTACACGCAGGCCGACACCGCGGCCTACGACGCCGAGGCGACCGAGCGGCACTGGGCGGCCCTGCTCGACCTCCTGAAGCGCACGGTGTGACCCGGGCGGGCGCCAAACCGCCCCCGGCGGGCGGGAGTCGGCGGGCCTTCCCCGCTGCGGCCCGGTGTCCGGGCGTTGTTACCGTGCCCGGGTGTCCAACTCCTCACGCGATTCCGCCGAGGGCGCCGGCTGGGGCTCCGCCGAGCCCGGCGCCTACCGGGCGCTCATGCCGCCGCGCACCGAGAAGCTGTCCTGGCTGAACCCGAGCACCCTGTGGGCGGCCCGCAACGGCGTACTGGCCTCCTGGCTCGGCGACCCCACGGGCCACACCCGCTCCCGCTGGGTGGCGCGGCGCGCGGCGGCCGGGGCACCGGCCGACAAGGTGATCCGGCGCGACGACCCCGACCGGTTCTCCTTCCTGGTCGTCGGCGACACCGGAGAGGGCGACGATCCCCAGTACGCCGTCGTGCCGGGGCTGTTGAAGGCGGGCCGGGACACCCGGTTCGCGGTGCTCGCGAGCGATGTGATCTACCCGGTGGGCAGCGCCGACGACTACGGCACCAAGTTCTTCCGTCCCTACCGCGACTACCGGGCGCCCATCTACGCGATACCGGGCAACCACGACTGGTACGAGGACCTCGGCGGTTTCATGCGCGTCTTCTGCGACGACACCGAGCCCCTGCCGCCGCCGCCCGCACCGCGCCCGTTCTCCCGCGCCCGGCTGCGCTCCCTGCTGTGGCACCGGCCGCGCCCGGACGACGGCCGCGACCTGGACGAGGCGCGCAAGCTGCGTTCGGCGCCCGAGCAACTGGCCGCGCAGCCCGGACCGTACTGGGCCGTCGACGCCGGTCCGGTGCGGATCGTCGGCATCGACACGGGGCTGCTGGGCACCGTCGACGCCGAGCAGGGCGCCTGGCTGCGCGAGGTGTCGGCGGGCGACCGGCCGAAGATCCTCGTCACCGGCTCGCCCCTGTACGTGGACGGCGAGCACCACCCGTGCGCCATCGAGGGCGGCGGCACGGTCGACGACCTCGTGCGCGACCCCGCCCACCGCTACGTCGCGGCGATCGGCGGCGACATCCACAACTACCAGCGCTATCCGGTCGACGTGGACGGCCGCACCGTGCAGTACGTCGTGGCGGGCGGCGGGGGTGCCTTCATGCACGCCACCCACACCATTCCGCGCGTCTCGGTGGCGGGCGTCACCGAGGACGACTTCCGCTCCTATCCGCTGCGCGGCGACTCGCTCGCGTTCTACAGCGCGCTGTACGGCCGCCGGCTGCGGCTGCGGCGCCTGCTGACCCTCACGGAGGCCGAGGCGACGGCCGTGATCGCCGAACGCCTCGGCATCCGCACCGGACGCGCCCCGGGCGGCGGCGCACGGGTCACCCCTCGAACCCGGATCGTCGCCGGGCTGCTCGGCACCGCGCGGCGGCCCGAACGCCGCAAGCGGTTCCGGCTGCCCGTGCGCAAGCTCTACACGTCGGTGTTCTCGCCGGGTTCGGCGACGTACAGCCCGCCCTTCTTCAAGTGCTTCCTGCGTCTGGACGTGACACCGGAGGCGGTCCGGCTGCGCTGCTACGCGGCCACCGGCAACCGGGCCCAGGAGGAGGACCCGCCGGTCGAGGACGAGGTGACGATCCCCCTCGTGTGACCGCCGGCCCCGCCGGGGCCCTGCCTCACCAGCGGCCCGCCTCGCTGCCGACGACGGGCTCGGACGGGGTGCCGTCGACCCCCACCGGCACGTCGCCGGTGAGCATCACCCGGTGCATGGTCCTGGGATGGCCGAGGTGGGCGGTGTCGCCGGGGGCGAGGTGGATGGTGGCGCGGTTGTCCCAGAAGGCGACGCTGCCGGGCTCCCAGCGGAAGCGGACGGTGTACTCGGGGCGGGTGGCCTGCTCGACGAGGAGTTCCAGGATCGCCGCGCTCTCGGGGCGGGAGAGCCCGGTGATCTGTTCGACGTAGTAGCCGTTGACGAACAGCACCCGCTCCCCCGTCTCGGGGTGGACGCGGACCAGCGGGTGCACGGACGCGGTCTGGTGCTCCAGGAGGTGCCGGACATAGGCGTCGTCGCCGGGCCGGGGCTGGTAGCCGACACCGAGCCGGTGCTCGGCGCGCAGCGTGTCGACGAAGCCGCGCAGCGGGGCGGACAGCCCGGCGTAGGCGGCGGCGAGGTTCGCCCAGGTGGTGTCGCCACCGTAGGGGGGCACCGTCTCGGCGCGCAGGATCGTGGCCGCCGGCGGGTCGACGCGGGCGCCGTGGTCGCAGTGCCAGCCGCGCAGCAGCGTGTGGCGCCGGCGCCGCAGCCACTCCTCGTGCTCCATCCCGAACCGGCCGCCCAGCTCCAGCCGGTCGGCGGTCGTCTCGATCTCCGGGAAAGCGGCCGGGGAGGCCTTGCCGCGCCGGGGCAGGACGACCGGCTCGCCGAAGAGGCGGGGGGGCGGCCCCGGGCCGGGGGGGGGGGGGCGGCGGGGGGGTGGGAGAGGGGCGGGGGGG